>NZ_RQGH01000007.1 GCF_004769635.1 Leptospira jelokensis | reverse complement strand
TCGCTCGATCGGCTTGACCATATTACAATATACACGTGTTAACGTGTATGTATAGATTATAGCGTTGTTTGTTTTGCTTTGTTCTGTCCTGCGGTCAGCGCCGAACGACTTTGATGCTAGAGCTCGAAGCTCACGCATCAAGTCGGGTGCTCGCAGTAGCGGCAGTGCCGCTTGGTGCTCCGCAGGCTTTCCCTCTTGGTGGTTGATGAGAATCAATTGTATAGGGAGGAAAGAAAGAGATAGAACCTTTGTCGTATACGAATGTTGGGAGAAGCTCTGAACGAAAGTTTGGGGCTTTTTTTGTTTTTAGGTATAATTCTGAATCCGATTTAAATTGAGAGAAGCCTTATGTCGAAAGATGTGGGGCTTTTTTTATGTCTGGAAAACAATTTGTAAATTCAAACTGGCACCCAAGTCAGAATGCGTTTCTGACGGAGACGGAGCAGGATTGCGGAGCTCGCCAGTCTGAACAGGATGTTCAGCTGGCAGGAGTCAGGAAAGCATTCTGCTGCTTTTTTTATGATTGCGGGACCGCAAAATCAGTTTGATTTCATCGAATGCCTGTAGTAAGCTCAGTTAGGTATTTTTTCGAATGGCATTTCAAAAGCTAGAAGATGTGTATATTGAGAAAAACAAACTTTTGACTCTGAACGATCGGCTAGAGTTCTTAGAGGAATACCGATTGCTTTTGCCCGAATCAGTTTTTTTAGAAAAGCAGAAACAATATTTGAAAGATTGGGAATCCATATCTGGAACTTAAAGTAACCCAAGTTTCATTAAAGCTATAATTTTAATCCTTATGTTCTTAAAAAAAATCCAAGATAAACTCTCAAAAGAAGGAATTCCTTTTGCTATTGTTGGTGGTTATGCAGTGGCAATCCATGGAGTTGCTAGGGGAACTTTTGACTTGGATGTGATAACGGAAATTAGTGAAGAAAATTTTCTAAAAATGGAATCGATCCTTGGATCCATTGGATTAAAATCTATCTTGCCAATTTCTGCGACGGAAATTTTCAGAAATTTAGAATTGTATCAAAGAGAAAAGAATCTGATTGCTTGGAATTTTGTAAATCCAGAGAGACAAAGAGAAAGTTTAGACATCATCCTTACAGAAGACATTCGCAATTGTAAAATTGAACAAGCGAAAACCGATTTCGCATCTTTGCCAGTAATTAGTTTGGAAGATTTAATACGAATGAAATCAAAAACAAACAGAGCCCAGGATATTGAAGATGTGAGGGCACTACGGAAGTTAAAACAAATTTAGAAGTTGGTTCTAAGTTCGATATAAATTAGGTTGAGTGACACCAAAAAGAGAAATTTTTGACCTATCCAAATAGATCGCTTTTCTTAATTTAGGAGGATATACACGAAGGTTTATTTTGCAAAAACAAATTGAAACGTTTTCAGATCTGAAATTAGATCGATCCATCCAAAAAGCAGTCGCTGAGACTGGTTATACAAAACCGACACCCATCCAAACGCAAGCCATTCCTTTACTTTTAGACAATCACGATCTGTTAGGTTGTGCGCAAACAGGAACCGGTAAAACCGCTGCTTTTGCTTTGCCTATGATCCATCATTTAATTTCTACGAGGGCAAAACCAAATCCAAAACAACCACGATCTCTTGTGTTAGTTCCCACTCGTGAGCTTGCCATTCAGGTCCATGAAAGTTTTGTTTTATATGGAAAATATACCCAAATTCGAACGGCTGTCATTTTTGGTGGAGTGGGACAAAATCCCCAAGCCAAGGCCATCGCTAACGGATTGGATGTGCTCATTGCCACACCTGGTCGCCTTGTTGATTTGATGAACCAAAATTTGGTATCTTTGAAAAATATCGAAATATTTGTGTTAGATGAAGCAGATCGGATGTTGGATATGGGTTTTATCCATGACATTCGTAAGATCATTTCGTACTTGCCGAAGCGCAGACAGAATTTGTTTTTTTCTGCAACGATGCCTCCTGAAATAGAAAAATTGGCAAACTCAATTTTGGTAGAACCCGTTCGTATCGATATAACACCTGTTTCATCGACAGTAGAACTCATTTCACAATCTGTGATGTATACGGAACTTGCAGATAAAAAAAATCTTCTGCTTCATTTGTTTAAAGATAAAAATTTTAAAAAAACCATTATCTTTACCAAAACAAAACATGGTGCCAATAAAATTTCGGAACTCTTAAACAAAAATGGAATCAAAACGGATGTCATTCATGGCAATAAAAGCCAATCAGCTAGACAAAGAGCCTTAGAAGATTTTCGTTCGGGAAAAAACAGAGCCCTTGTTGCAACCGATTTGGCCGCTCGAGGGATCGACATCGATGACATCACCCATGTCATTAATTATGAAATTCCGTATGTTCCTGAAACCTATGTACACCGAATTGGTCGTACGGCACGGGCAGGGAAAAATGGAATTGCCATTGCCATCGCAGAGGCAGACGAAAGATCACTGATCAAAGACATTGAAAAAGTAATTGGAATTTCGATCCCAGTGGATCGGGACCATCCTTACCATGCAGCGCAAGTAGAATCACATACAGGCAAGGCTCCCAAAATCCATGGATCAGGAGGAGGTGGCAATCGAGGGCAAAGGCGTTCCTCACAATCGGGAGAGAATCCTTCTGGCCGTAATGCGAATTCACAAAAGAACTCCAAACAAAACTCACATCGAAATAAAGGGCAATCGGAAAAGAGAAAGCCAAGTGATTTAGGCAATCGATCTGAGCCTAAAAAATCATCTCCGAGTGCAAAAAAATCACCGAAAGCAAAAGGGTCACGATTTAGGTAGTGATACTTTCTATGCGGAGAAATCCATCGATTACACATTTTTGTGATATTTCAAATCAAATGGAATTGTTCCCTGAATCACAAATCCAACTCCCACTTATCCCCTTATCCCAAGTTGTTTTTTCCAACTCTTGGCATGAGCCTTGCCGTATTTGTATCCGATATCCACTAGTTCGTAAAATTTCTTCCAATCGAAAAGCCCATATTGTTCCACAGGCAACTCAGCAAAAATATCTGACTCAGCTTTTGCTTTCGCTTTTGCAGCATCAGAAGCGACGAAAGTGGCACGCATCAGTAAACTCAAAAGGTTGGGGACGTCTTTTTGTATTTGTGTTTTGCCAATGATTCGTTTGAATAACATTCGTAGGGCTGACGGTAGCGCTCCAGAATTGTTTTCTTCATAAATAGCACTGAAGATTTCATCTGCAGTGGCATCACCTTCTGAAGAGAGTGCCACAGAAATCACAAAATCAGCACCCCTCTCTCGCATCACAGCCCCTGGAATGTTGTCAAGCATGGCTCCATCAACAAGGAGTTCGTTCTTTTCGTAGAACGGAGGTAAGATGCCTGGAATCGATGCAGATGCACGTAATGCTTTCCAAACAGGGCCACGGTCAAAGATCACTTTCTGAGATTTGGTCAGACTTGTTGCAACGGCAAAATAAGGTAACCACAGATCTTCAATCATCCGATTCCCAACAAAGTTTTTGATCACGGTATTAAATTTTTTACCACGAATGAGTGACACAACAGGTACCGTATAATCATTCAGTGTTTTTTTGTCGCTCATGAGGGCTTTCGCGACACGTTCTAAACCTTCTGCATCGTAACCCATCGCATAGATACTTGCCATAAGAGCACCGGCACTTGTGCCACCAATCATGTCGATGGGTATGTTTTCTTCTTGCATCGCTTTCAAAAGTCCGATATGGGCAAGGCCTTTTGCTCCACCACCACCTAATGCAAGTCCTACGGAGCGACCCGTGAGAAAGCGAGTAAGGCTTTCGAATCCATGGTTACTGTAAGTGCGGATATGCCTTACTGAACTAATTTTTCTAATGCGTGTTAGGTTTGCAGTATTCGTTGGTCTTTCATTAGGATTGGAATAAAGTAAAACAAGTTCTCGTATTGGGCCAAAATTTTCTTCGCTATCACCAAGGAAACGGATCTCTTCTGCTGTAAGTCCGCCAGTTCTATGTGCTTCACTTAACAGCAAAATTCGATTGGTATGATGTAGAATTGTTTCTGTCCAAAGTTTGTCTTCAAAGTCTGGACAAAGGATTAGGAATTCATGTGAATCCTGGATTTGATACAGTGATTCAAGTAAATCGGCAACTGCATATTCACGATTGCCAATGCGTTTTTTGAAATCACGGCTTTCGAGGATTGCAGTCCTTCCCAATTTTTTAAGTGCTTGTGAAAGGTTTTGGGCAAAACTACGAACTGAGAGATCCTTCTGTAAAGGAAAAAGTGTGATGATGCTCCGAGGCTGTTTCGGCATTCGTTTGCCCATGCGGTCGTTTGTAAAACGTTCTGCAATGAGTTTGGTGATTGCATACATGCTAGGAGGGTGTTTAGAAAAAACTGCTTCAAATGCTTTTGTGCTGATTTTCACAATCTCACAAGAAAGTGTGGCAACCACGGTAGCAGTCCGCGGTTCACCTGTTAGGAGTGCAATTTCACCAATGAGATCACCTTTCGAAAAATGACCAGTAGAGACAATGGTGTTCTCATGGTTTCTCACTTCATACACGAGACTTCCATTCACGACAACATACATCCCATCCGCTTTGTCGCCCTGGCGCATAAGCGTTTCACCACCAGGTAGGAAGATCCATTCCATCTCTGGTTCTAGTTCAGAGATGAGTTTTGGACCCACTCCGCTAAACAATGGTACAGATGATATGAGTTCTTTGATGCGCCTTGGTTCAGGACGGAAAACACTGCGATGCAAAGCGCGTGACCTACGGCTTATCAACTTCACAAAAGCATTCAGTTCTTCTCCACGATCTTTGAAGGCTTTTTTGAACTCTTCTCTTCCAATGCGGTAAACAGTACCTGATTGGTCGCAGACGACTGTGGCATTGCGAGGTTCATCCGTCACAAGAGCGCCTTCACCAAAACAACTGCCAGGTTTGATTTCACCAACTTTCTCTTTTTTTCCAGCAGATGTTACATACACACTAAAACTGCCAGTCGCAACAAGGTAGAGAGCGTCACCATGTTCCCCTTGCTTCACCACAATCTTTTTCTTTGGAACTTTTACTTTAACGAACGACCTTGCTAAGTGTTCTTTCGTTTCTGCTGAGAGGTTCAGGAATAAATCAGTACCTGAAATGATTTCTTTGATCGATAGGGCAGTTGGCTTTGACCACATAAATATGTAAAAACAGTTGTTAAGCGATTGAATTCCCAAAATTCAATTGGGGTCGAAACCATCGCCGCACTTTGACGATCATGCAAAATAAAGTGTTTTGATGGCGAATCTATTTTTCCCAATCCAATGCATAAAACCTGGCCGGAGGATTTTGGATGAGGGTAAGGATTTTTGCGTTTGTAAGACTTGCAAGACCTGCAAGGCCTAATGCACGGAAAGGACTCTTTCGGGTGATCCGCTCTGGAACAGTTTTTTTGGATCATTCCCTTACGAAAGAGACTGATCCTTCTACCTGATTTCTGTCGTATCTCCATGACAAAGCATAAGGATTTGCACGAAAATGTCTATTTTTATATGTCATTTATTTGTCTAACAGATATAATTATGGCATTTGTAATAATATTTGACACAAAAAAGGCAAATTTGTAAAGGTGGATCAAATTGAAAGGGAGTATCAGATGAAAATTACAATTAACCTAATGATGGCCATGCTGTTTGCGACAAGCATAAGCGCCGAAACTTACACCGTGTTCATTCACGGGAAATCCAGTAAAAACCACAACGGGGTGGGAACAACCGATGTAAACAGCTATTGGGGGACAAACGCCAATGTGGTTTCGGGTTCGAAGGTATTTATTGGATACGACGGAAGTACGGATCCAAGAACGTTTGGAGCTGCGAGAGCCCAAACCAATATTTCAACTGGTCTCACAAATTATTGTAAGGGATCAAATACGTGTAAGGTGGTATGCCACTCTGCAGGATGTTATGCGATTGAATATTGGCTTGCGAACTTGGGTGATACAACAACTGCAAAAGGATTCAATATCACAAAAGTAACGGCTCTTGCTGCTGCTTCCGGTGGTTCTGAACTAGCAAATTTAGTTGGTGGATCAGGAAACGCGATGGATCGTTCCCTGGTTGTGACAACTGCTCGTGGGGCATATAATCACAATTTGACGGCTTCGGTTCTTGTGAATCATGTTCCTGGATATAAAACTCGATTTGGTTCATCGTTTATCTTACCGGGTGCAGATGACTACGCAGTTGCGTTCCACTCTGCTTGTGGGTACAACCGCGCGGGTGGCCTCGACAAATGCCAATCCTCTTTTGTGAGTGGGCAAACAACTTACACACAATTTGAAGGGCATGTAAGAGCTCCGTCCTTAACTTCTGCTGGGTTAAATAAAAATCATAGCGAGATCATGAACGAAGGGAATCGATAAATTTAATTACGTTTCTTTGGGTTCGGCGAAGTTTTTCGCCGGACCTAGTTGGAATGATGAGATTAGTTTATGTTTTCTAAATCCACGAACGAATACCCACCTTTTGGCCTTCTCTGGTATTCTGAAAGGGATCCT
Organism: Leptospira jelokensis; assembly: GCF_004769635.1. GTDB lineage: Bacteria > Spirochaetota > Leptospiria > Leptospirales > Leptospiraceae > Leptospira_A > Leptospira_A jelokensis. Next base: position 272,334 of record NZ_RQGH01000007.1, on the reverse strand, counting down.
GCAAAAAATAATTTGTTTTGGTTGGGAAATATTGTGTAAATTGTTCCCATTGAATAGGGATTAAATGATAAAATTTCTCGTTTGGAGAAATCATATAACACAAATCCTTGTTGGTTTGTACCATTTACACTGGTAAATGAGCCACCAATTCCCCCTTTCCCATTTTCACATACCCCCAAAGCGTTCACATTGCTATCAAAACTCAGATTCGGACTGAGATAAGTTCCATTACTCATATCGATGGCACCAAACCTTGAACTGGGAGTGACTCCATAATTTGTAAAAGTCCCACCGAAGAATAGTAGGTTATTTACCACTCCTAAAGAGTTTACGTCGCTATTCGGAAATATTGTCGCAGAAGGATAATTGAGATTGGAACCAGAGGCAATGCTCACGGCACCCAGTCTTTGGGCAGTAAAACCACCAATGTCATTGAAAGACCCACCGATTATGAGTTTATCTCCCAATGGTAAAATGGTTTTTACGAGATCACTTACATTGGGGTTCCAACTGTTGAGTGTTCCGTCTAACTTAGGGTATCTGGCGATTCGGTTACGGATTTGCCCGTTGGCAGTAGTGAATTGGCCCCCTGCATAAACAAAACTACCATCGGTTTTGATGGTTTCCACCACACCATCGAAACTAGGTGACATACCTTCTAAACGATTGGTTTTTAAATTGTAGGCAAAAAACCTGACTCTACTTTCTCCGAAAGCTTGGGTAAAATTCCCACCCACATAGAGGACATCTCCATCTAAGTGAAAGCTGGCAATCCCACCATTCACACTCGGTACGAAATCGGTTGGTTTCCCTGTGACTAAATCGATTGAGCCAAATCCATTCCGATTGACGACGTTCACACTTGTAAAATCACCTGGCACCAATACCCTAGATCCATCATTCGAAAAAGCCATCCTTCCATATGGAAATGAGAAAACAGAAATAAACCTTGGGTTCCAATCTGTCAGAACGCCTGTTAGTGGATCGATTGAAAATGCATTCCTTCTTTCTTGGCCGAAGATGGTAGAAAAACTTCCAAGAACATAAAGTTTGCCATCTTGTATGGCCATATGTGAAATCGTTGAAGATGCATCTAACGATAAGTTTTCGGAACTCACAATTCCATTTGCATTGTCGACAACGGCAAAATAATTTCTGCTAGAACCACCGATTGTCGTGAAAAAACCTCCCAAATACACTTTATTTTGGTAATAAACGACTATCTCAACAGTGGAATTGGGATTCGGGTTCCACGATGTGACATTCCCGTTCATGTCGAAGGCACGTGCAGTGAAATTGCTAGCAATGGTAAAGTTTCCACCAGCAAAGATTACTTTATTCCCTAAGCCATTCACTCCGAGAGATATCCCTCTCACATCTCCTGCGGTAATTCCTGCATTGAAACTTGTGATGGTTGCGCCCGTATCATAAGTGACCTTTGCCAATCTTCCGAATCCACCACCGTTTAAATTGGAAAATGCACCTGCAAGGAAAAGTCCATCTGTATCTTCTGCAAACGTATAAACCGGTCCATTTGTGGAAGCTGTCCAGTTTAAATCCAATTCACCTGTGATCCGGTTTACAGCTGCCAAGTAGTTTTTTGCCACTCCATTCCAAACCGTAAAATTACCTGCGATATAAAGTTTTTCGCCAACTAACGCTAAATCATTGATGAGAACCGAGTTACTTCCGGTTCCGACATTAAAGTTTGTATCGATTTGGCAATCGGATTTGATATGAATTAGGCTTTGACGGTTTTGGCCCTTTGCATAGGTGAAGATTCCACCGATATAAAATCCATTTTCACCATCAGGTATGGCAACGGTTGCACTGGAAAGGATTTCCAGATAAGGGCAGGACTCATATGGCACCAACTGTCCGTTAGTTGTATTCAGAATTGCCGCAGCACCGGTGTTTGGTCCAAAATAGGAAAATGTTCCACCGAGGTAAACCTTGTTATCGTGAACGGCAAGACCTAATATTTCCACGTTACTGGGGTTTGCATCATGGACCCCCCAAAGGTCCAATGGGACTTTGGGAAATCCTGGCAAACAAGAAGGAGAACTGTCTTTGACTAAAAAACGAAGTATGGTGCCAGTCAGGTAGGATTTTGAATCTGGGTCACATGGATTGGACAATTCTCCTGGTTTACATGAGACCAAACAGAACACAAAGAAGAGAACTAGAGTTTGGAAATAAATTATCATCCGCTCTCTTGCATTAGAGAAATGGAATGGTTCTTTTATCAATTCTTATTTTGATTTTCATTTGCGTTAGGGATCCGGAGGGCTTGGTCCGAAGGACGGAAGCGTGAGCGTACCCCGGAGAGAGCCCGGCCCCGTGGGTGCATTCAGTTTGGAATCCAAACCAATTGGGAACGCGCAAACTTTGGTAAACTAGTTGGCCACACAACGAACAAAGAGTGAGTTTGTCTTTGCATTTACATCAAAAATATTATTCAAGGTAGTTGTAAAATTGACATACCATGCACTCGATGTACCCGATGCATTCGTTGTCGATGTCCAATAATAACCTGCTACTGTGGCAATGGTATTGGGGAAATTTGTTTGGTCAATGGTTGGGCCAGTTGATTTTGTATAATCATACAAACTGATTAGTTCATTTCGATTGGGTAATCTCCAAGATTTCGAACCTAAAGAGAGGGAACTACAATAAATGATTGCGGAACTCCAATCGATAGCAGTTGCTGTGCCAGAACAAGTGGCATCGTTATTTTGACCGTAAGTGCATTTTTGCCAAGAACGGACACCTCAACCTTTGGGAATTGATTCACTTGGCACACTCGTTCTCTTGGCAAAACGTTTGTATGGGAAATTCCAATTGATTGGTGACGAATTCGAATGTATCCCTCCCATACCGCGTTTCCATTTCAAAAAGAGAATTCAAAAAAATAGAAACAGGTTTCTTGTGACTCGGAATTTCAAATTCGAAATTCACTTGTTTTGGATCCTCGATTTCTGGATGAAAAATGATCCCCGCTTTAGACCGAACCTTGTTATTGCCGATGGTTTTTGCCCTTGATTTGAAGGTCCTTGAAAACGAGTCCGCAACAAGGGCCAAAGAAATTTCGTCGATCCCTTCATACAAATTGATCCCAGCGGTTTCATGGTTCCAAACGAAACTCATATTTTTGGCCGCTACGAGGTAGTGTTTCCAATCAAAGCCAAAAACATCGGTTTGGTGATGGGCGCCCCAGTCAGAAATTCCAATTTCAATTGCTACTTCGTTTGCTTTTTTTCTACCGGCAAGTGTTTCCACTAAGGCAATCGATATCGGAATGGATGCGGTCACACCTGTTGTTGTGATGGTGTTTTGGTTTTGGACATACCTTTTATTCTTTTGCCAAATGGTAGTGGGAAAGTTTTTTTGTAATCCATCCAAGGAATACCAATGGCCTGTTGCCCTTTGGTCTTTTAAAAGTCCCGCATACCCTAAGGTCCATACGCCGTCACAAATTCCAACGATGGTTGCTCCCTTTTGGGATTGGTTTTGGATCCATTGGATGATGGTTTTATTTTCAGAGTGATGGAGAGCTGGGACAATGACAATGTCAGACCCTTCTGGGTGGAGGAGATCAAAATCAGTAAGAGAGGTTTGGATGCCAATGGAGAGAGTGGGGAACAGTTTCATTTCTCCAGTAACAGGCGCTAATGCAAAAACCTTCGCAACATTCGATCGTTTGAGGATTGCATAAGGGATTACAAAATCAGTGAGCTCGGTGTATTGGTTTTCGCCAATGACTGCTATGACTGGCAATCTATGGTTTTTTTTGACGAGAATTCGATTTAAATTTTTAATGTTTGAAACAGTAGATGGGGAAGGTGTTGGCTTCGAAACGAGACGACTGATTACGAGGAAGATGGAAAGGATGATAAGGGAATTCTTAAGTGATCCTTTCGAGAGAAAACTTTTCTTTTGGTGAGGTAAGGTTCGGTTCATCCTTCTAGTATCATCGAAATTTTGTTACCTGTCGTCCGTTTGGATACAGAAGGAATCAAAAAAAACAGTTTTTAACTAAAAAAAATGGACAACCAATCTTTTACGCCTTCCCATTGGAGGATGAATTTGATTCCAATCATGGGAGCAGTGATTTCTTTTATTTTAGCGATCTCTTACTGGATTGAAAGGATTCAAACCCAATCGAAAAAAGACCAAAAGATCACTCAATCTGCTATCAAACTTTCTCCTCCATCTGTTTTGTTTCTTTGTTTAACCCTTTTGCAGTTCCATATTTATTTAGAAATTTCGAACGAAATGAATGCCGTCCCAAGTTTTTATGGAACTCATATTCCAATCCTTTATTTAATTGGACCCATCAGTTATCGATTCTTTGAAGAGCTTAGCGGAAAAAATTTCAATCAATTGCGAGCCTTCCATTATTTGCCATTTGCATCGAGCATTCCTTTTTTATACTTTTTGAAATCCAATGGATTATTGGATCCAAAGGAAATGTTTATGAAGCATGACGAAGTCAGCTCTTATGATTTTACCTTTCTCTTACTCGGGATGGGTGTCCTTTCTATCTTTTTTTATACCTTATCCATTTTCTTCAGAGTATTACGTTGGAAATTGCAAGGGAAAGGCAGTGTCGAATCTTCCTTCCGGCCATTTGTGTTTTTAATCCTGTATTCCCTTTTTGTTTTGGTTTTGTTTGTTTTGGCACAATGGGCGTATATGGAATTGTTTTTTCCTGCCTGTTTTGCATTAACAAGTTTATTATTTGCAATTATCGTATTGAAATTGAATGGGAATGGCTTCCTTTCAAATTTTAAAACGGAATTCCGAGAGGCTCGCTACAAAGAAAGTAGAGTGAAGGGAATTGATGTTCCTTCTGTTTTGGAACGATTGGATGGATTGATGCAGGTCGATCGAATGTATTTGGATGACCGGTTGACTTTGGTTTCTGTGGCAAAACGGTTGGATATCACATCCCACCAACTTTCTGAAATATTAAACACAAAGTTAGGTACATCCTTTCGGAATTATACCAATCAATTTCGGTTGTTAGAAGCTAAAAAACTGCTTTTGGAGCGACCTGATATGGCCATCATCGCGATCATTTATGCATCTGGTTTTAATTCAAAATCTTCATTCCATAAACTCTTCCAAACTCATTTTGGAACTTCACCTCAAAACTATCGACTGAAAAGAAAAGAGAATATGAAATCAAAATCATAAGAATGCATTGGATTTTTGAATGGTTCGGCTAATTCCTGTTTCATCAATAATGATCAATTGATTGGCGTATTGATTTACCACTCTTCCTTTGATCACTCCACCAGATTTGAGTAGAACATTGGTCGAAAAAACTGCCGAACTTGATAACAAATAGAATACGGAAAAAATAAATAGGCGTAAAAGCAATTGGACCTCGATCGGATTTTTCCTTAACGTTGGAATTCGATTAAAAATACAAAAATTTAAAATTTGGAAAAGAAAAAAAGAAAATTCGGTTCAATCTTAGCAATGTTAAATTTTCATCAATTCACCGCTAGGTTAAAAAAAATCTTGCAATCCATAAGAGGTTCAGTATTTAGCTTATGATATTGAAATGGTTGAGGATAAGCACCTGACAATCTTTAGTCGAATTGGTAACTTTGTAAAATTTGTAGCTTTTATCCTGATAGGATTCATCATTTCAAATTGTTCACCCTTATACTATTTTTTATTCCAGCCGCCAAATTCCGAAAATAAGCCCTTGGGTAGCCAAGTGATTTTGACTTACCTTTTGTTACCAAAGTCTGTCAGTTACCCCTGGGGAACCTTTACCGACAACCGAGATGGAACTGTGTCATTTGTAGGGAATGCAGGCAGCTTTGGTGGGGAAGTGTATCCGGCAACGACCCTAATCTTTGCGAAATGTTCCTCTGGGCAAACTTGGCAAAGTGGAAGTAATACATGTTCTCCAGAGATTCCGAGTGAGTTGAATTATTGTAATGCGAACGATGATTCTTGCAATGATACCTTGGTTCTCAATGGTGCTGGCAATAGCCAAGCGTATGCGTATTGTGACGGTCTCGAGGTGGGTGGTCGTACCAATTGGCGGGTTCCCACCAAAAACGAATTGAAGTTACTGATCGCTTGCACCAATGACCAAACAAATCTTCCTTTGGATGGAGCAACAGGGTGTGGAATCACAGCATTTCAACACCAGAATGCGGATTTGTTTCCAAGCGCTAAGCAAAATTGTTTCTTTTATTGGTCAGCGTCACGTCGCGACAACTCTCTGGCGTATTACGTTAATTTCTGTTTAGGAACCACCTTATTTCAGGGCAAAGGGGCAGTGGAATCTGTTCGCTGTGTATCGGAATCCTTAAATTAAAAAATTCCTTCCCTTTCTACTTTTGATTTTAAAACAATTTTGCTACCTTGTTTGATTTTATTGTAAACGGACCAAAACGATTCATTTGGAACAAGACCATCTTTTGAATACTTCGCTTTGATGTGTTTCAAAAGATACATATCATGCCTCTCTCCATTTTTATCAATGATCTTCCCTCTGTGTTCGCATTGGAATAAAAACCGAACTTTGTCATAGGTTGCCTGTGAGATATTGATTTCACCTACGATGCCAGAACTTTCCATCCTAGAGGCCGTGTTCACACTACTGCCCCAAATGTCATAAGCGAATTTGAATCGACCAACGACTCCTGCAATCACAGAACCAGTGTGAATTCCAATTCGCAGTTCCCAATAGGGAAGGTTCAATTCGGTTTTGATGTGTTTCATTTGGTCCATAAAGGAACGGATTTCAAGGGCTGCAAGGCAGGCATCAATGGGACTTGTGAAATTTGGATCTGGAAGTCCTCCTGCACACATATAGGAGTCACCAATTGTTTTTAGTTTTTCCAATTTGTTTCTCGAAATGATTTCATCAAACTGTGTGAAACAAGCATCAAGTTCAGTGATGAGTTCACTCGATTCCATGTTTTTTGCGACTTCTGTAAACCCTCGAAAATCAGTGAATAGGATCGTTGCTTCTTCAAAGGATTTTGGTTCACAATACCCGTTGAATTTGATTTCTTCTGCGACTGATTTTGGTAAAATGTTTAACAAAAGTTTTTCAGATTCTTCTCCAGCGAGTTCTGCTTCTTTTTTTGCTTGTTCTAATAAAATATAACTTCTGTCTAACTCTTCAGCGAGTGGGCGAGCAAAAACATACACCAAAAGATAATTGAATAACACTAAAGGTAGAGTAACAAGCGTAATGTGAAATAGACTTTCTCCGAAAGCAAGATTTTCTAAAAATTTTGGCATTTGTAATAAACTTGCAAATAGGATCGAAAAGATACCTAAATTCGCAAGTTTTTGGCTGAAACGAATGGTCCTACCTGGTAATGAAAATGCACCCAATTTCAAAACAGCAAACCCAAGTAAGGTGGTTGGGATGAATAAGTAATCGGAAATTGGTGGGAAATGGAAACCATGCGCAGGAAAAAATGCAGTTAATAAAAAGACACCTGATAACAAAACAGAACCTAATGCAACAATTGACTCTCTAGGTAAATCCTTCCAACGTTTTCGGATTTCTCTACCTACAATGATAAAAGCAAAAAATCCAGCAATCCCTAGTAGGTATGGAACCATATCACTTTTATGAATGATGCCAAACTCGTATTTGTAATAGCCATTGTGTAGGTAAGGTGTGATAGAAAGAAAGGCACAAAGTATGGAAAGTAAATCAACTGCAAGTAATGCCTTGGGCCTTTGGCTTCCAATGGCTTTTAAAACAAAACGAGATAAAATACTTGGTGCAAGAGAGAAGATTAGAAAACTAACTTGCGATATGCGGAGTAAAATTAAATAATTGAGTTCTAGTTTTGTAGGAATGGATTGTAAATTGTAAAAGGCAGTGATGATCAGTGAAAATGCACACAATTGGTTGATCTTGGCTTGTGGGTTACTGCCTGCCACAATGATTGCCATAAAGATTGCCACAAAAAACGAAATCGTGGGAGGAAGGGCATGTGGGAACCAATTGTCATTGAGGTAAGCATTATGGCTGAGTCCCAACGCAACGGTTCCACTGAGGACGATAAGGGAAAAAGATACCACACCAAACAAAATATAAAACAATCCATTGCGATCAAACAGCAGTTCGTTTACATCCAGAAAATCAGATCGAAAAATCCCATACGCAATTAAAATCAGAGGGATGAATATAAAAAAGGAACCAGGGTAAACATTGTATCCAAGTAAAACCGGTGCATTGGAGATGGTCATGAGAAACAATACATTGTATCCAATGAAAAGGGATTTGTGGATTCTCTTTAATAGAATTTTCCATTGAAACGTAAAAAACGGTAATACGAGGGCAAAGTAACCAACAAGGGGGATGATACCAAATGGTTTGATAAAGTTCGTTGCCTTTGGGTACTTGCCGAATTGGTAGTCAAACCAATCATTATGAAATCCGAGTCCTTGGAAGAGTCCCACATAACCGAAGGCAACGCTTGCCCAACAAAGGTATGTATAATACAAAAAAATCTTTTTTCGAGAAAGAGCGTAACAGATGTAAAAGTTGGATGGTAAGATGAGTAAGATAAAGAGATACAACCAATTATTGAGTGATAACAAAAGTTCTCTGTCAAAAATCCAAGCTCTAAGTGAAAGTACGAGTCCTAGGATACCGTATCCAAAAAAAGAGATGGCAACATTGAAAGATAGGATTTTTTCTTCCCCCTTCGTGTGAAAAATCCGGCGAAAACTAAATGCACTGAGGAAAAAACCAACAACAAGTGAGATGATCCCAGGGATTCCATAGGGGAGTTGCAACCAAAAGTAGGTCCATGCGTCTGTGATTGTACCAATGTTTGGCAATGAGTAATTGTATTCCATCGTTAGCTTACTTTTTTCACCTAGTAAGACTTTCGTAAAGAAATTGCAATTACTGTCTAGCACATTCCACTCGTCCAACTCATCTTCCGTTGGGCGAGCGAATCGTTTCGAGATTTAAAAAACTACCATTCTGCTTTTAAAGTGAACTGATAAATCCCCAAAAAAGAATTAGAAAACCACCTAACTCGCCTAAAATTAGCAAGACCATCGAACCATGGATGAGAAATGAGGGATACAACCAATTTCCTAAGCGATACGGTTTTGCAAATTGGTTGTCTGTATCTTTTAAGATGGCATGGATGAGATATACGATTTGAGCAAAGGCAAAAAATCCCATACTCACAAATGCCGCATAAAAATTGATGTTCTCTGGTAAGGTGCTAAGTTCAACAAATTTAGCAAGCAGTAGACAAGCAAAACTATACAAGAGGGATGCTCTGTGTAGGATACTGATGTATTCGTGAGCCACGGCATCTTTCGAGTTGAGAATACCAAAGTATTTCCAAATCCCACACAATAACCCAACGGTAAAAAAGGAACCAGCAAACAAATAACATAGCTGTAACGCATTCATAATGTTTCTCCACAAATAGAAATTTGGTTTCGATTCTAGTTTACACGATACCCAATAGGAATCGACCTGATCTATAATTTGGGTTCTATTTTTTGAAGGAGATTTGATTTTTCTTTGATAAAGGTTTTCGGATTTTTTCGATACTCTCTTGGAGAGGTTCCGATTAACTCTCTGAATACGCGATTGAAAGCTGATTTTGAGTTAAAACCTACCGAATAGTTGATTGAAAGGATATTGTTCTTACTTTCTTCTAACATGGCGCAGGCAATTAAAATGCGATGGTGGTTTATATAATGATTGAAACTCATTTTAAAATGGACATTGATGAGTTCCGAGAGTTGGTGGGGGCTTATCTGCATGGCATGCGCCATTGTTGGCAAACGTAATTCTTCTTCGGCAAAATACGATTCTTTTGTCATAAACCGGTGTAGGTTCTGAATCGCTTCTTTCGAATTGATGCCAACTAACTTTGATTTTGAGTAGCGAGCCGATTGGATGGCTGTCGAAATTTCTAACATGACAGAAGGATTGTACCGAGAATACAGATAAACTAAAATTGCCGCCAAAGAATGGGACCAAGCACTGTATTGGTAAAAAGTTCGAATGCCAAACACATACCCAATGATATCAAAAAAGATCATAGATAAAATGTATACAAGCAGGACCAAAGAGAAACGTCTGATGTTTTCCGGTAATAACTGAAGGGCCAAAACTCCTTCCCCCGATTTCCTCATGGCAATGGATAGAGAATAAAATAAAATGGATAGTTTGGGGCCAATGATCCATAAGATAAAAATTGCATTTGGAAATTTCCAATCACCATTCGTCACTGAATGGATGAGTAAAACGGAATCTTCTCTTTCTAATGGAATCCAATAGCAGAGAGGTAACATAGCAAAGATGATTGGGATAAAATGGACTGGATTCATTTTGAATCCATTTCTTCCGCTTAATTTTTCATAATAAAATAAAATCGAAGGTCCTATTACATACAAAAAGGGAACGGGAAAAGCGTAAAGTTTTGGGAAATGGGTAACAAGGCCTGAATGGGTGTAAGCTTCCCAAACCAAACGAAGGCCAGACATTCCAATGAAATAAATGACGATCAACTTGCTACTTCCTGGAAGTAGTAGGGAGAGACCAACTGCCCATACAAGGCAAAAGAATCCTCCAAAACCCAAAATGCTAAAATCGAAAATGGATAGATCCATCAATTGAGAAATCTCCTTTCTTCCTCTACCACGGTTTTAAAACCCTAGTAGAGGACACCAATCGAAAAATTTAGAAAACGTTTCGGATTGGAAACAAATGCCTGTTAGGAAATGAAATTCTTACATTTTTGTTGGTTCCAAATGATCCTAAAACCTTCCATCTGGGTTCAGTCGAAGGACCATTCCTGAATAACTACCACCAGGGAACATATAAAGTGGAGTTTGATTCATGAAAGTGGTCCTTCCGCGACTTGCATAAAACAAACCAAATAGTGTTCCATCAGTGTTTTCTTGTAAGTTCGGAGGAGTAGTCGCAAATTGGCCACCGCTAACGCCAGGGCCCAAATGAGTGTACCAAGAAAATTCTCCTGCAGCAGTCATCATAAAGAAAGTGCTATCGAATTGCCCAGTGAAAGGATGAACAGGGAAAAGAGTTCCAATAGAAGGGATATTGACTTGTGAACTTCCCGTGATCAGATAACGATCGTTTGGTAATCTTTTGACATCCATTAAGTAATCATATCCATTCCCACCCAAATGGGTATACCAATCGATATGGCCATCAGGCCGCAATTTCCAAATTGAGCCTTCTTCTCCAGAAGTATAAGCTCGCAAAGGATTTTTTCCCTCTAGTCCGGACATCGCCATGGGGACATTCCCCACTAAGATCAACCCTCCGTTTGACGTTTCAGTAATCCCATAACCTCTGTCACTTCCAGATGTTCCTAAAAACGTAAACCATTGTATTTGTCCGATCGAATTAAGTTTTATGACCAATGGATCAAAATCACCCTTAGCACCTATCCAAGGTAACACGCCATCTAACGAAGTGATGTTACTAAGAGAATATCCATATAAAGCAAGACTTCCATCTGCCATTGGGAAAAGATTTAAGTAGTCAGCACCACTGCCTCCATAATAGCTCCACCATTGTAAATTACCATCGTTTGAAATGGAACCTACGACTGTATCAACATTCCCTGCGAAAGGTAATCTTGGACTCACTCCTCCTAACTGACTTACTCCCGTTGTTCCTGAATGAGTGGTAAAGTAGAAAGAGCCATCTGACTTTGGATACACTTTCAACGTATTACTTCCACTTCCAACAAATGTAGTCCAAACTATGTTTCCATCTAAAGAAAGTTTTGTGATCAGGCCATTGTGTTCTGGTTGACCCGAATGGGAGATGATGGGAGTTACACCAGAAATCTGTGATGTACTTCGAGAAAACATAGGAATCAGAAAACCATAGTCTTGGGTTTCTGCGATCTGGCTATAAGCAGGACTATCATTTCCACTCCCACCCAAAAACGTATACCATCGAATGGTTCCATTGGGATTCATGCGAACAACCATGGTGTCTTCACTCCCATTAAAAGGTGCAATTGGATTTAAACTTCCAATGGACGGGACATTTGTTTGGGAGGACGAAGAAAGAATAAAACTTCCATCTGATGTAGGAACTACAATGTTCTGTGGGTCTGCCCCTGGAACAAAGCTATACCAATCCACTCTTCCTTTTTTATCAAACTTCATCACAAGGCCTGCCCTAGAATGACTTCCAAAACTCACAACTGGAGTTTTACCGCCAAAGGTAGGTATGTCAGCAAAACTTGTGGAAACCGTAATGAAACCACCATCAGCAGATACGAAACTACTTCTTGGGATTAACGAATTTCCAATAGGTCCAATGAATCCAAACCATCCTGCGTGTCTTGCTTCGATCACAACAGAATCGGTTGATTGTCTGGCAATACCTGCGCAGGAACCTGGCGAATCAATAAACGACAAAGAAACCTCGTAGGTTCCGGCGACATCAGGAATAAAATTTGCGGTAAGTGTTGTTCTTTGGTTGAGACTAGAATTCGTGAGGTTCGAAGTAGGTGGCTTCCTCAGGAATGTCCATTGGTATTGGTAACTGCCTGGACCGGTTCCACAAAGGATAGAATCTGGATTGGAAGAAGCACTCCCATCTAAATAAGCAGTATCTCCTGGTTCCAATTGGAAATCATAACCAGCATTGGCAATGGGTGGCGTATTGACATAAGGTGTGGTGGCAGAAAGTAGTCCTGACCAGATTCCCCGGTTGCCAGATGGGTCATAACCTCTGATACAAAAATGATAAACTGTATTGGGTGCTAAGTTTGAAACCTGAAAACTTAATGGAGATCCAGATGCTGTCACCCCAATTGCATTGGGTATTAAAACCGCTCCATCACATTCCAAATCAGATCCAATTGTTGAAGTAGAACGACGTATTTCGTATGATGATACGGAACCACTCATTCCATCTCCACCAACAGAAGTCCAGTTTAATTGGATTGTACTTCCATCAATCGCTGTTGCCGTTGCACTCGAAACAGAAGCGGGAGGAATGAGATCAGGAACTGAATAGGTAATTGCACTTGCATTCCCTACCCAAGAGTTTCTGTTCCCGGCCAAATCAAAAGCCCTAATACAAAAATAATATTGTGTTGATGGTGATAGACCATCTAACTCAAATACTTCGGTAAGGCCGGCTGGTTTTGGAACTAAGTTGTGACTAATAGGTGTTGCTGCATTACACGACGCATCATTGGAGATAACGGATGTGGACCTTTTGATTTCATAAGTTGATGCCCTTCCAAAATTACCGTCGTTTCCTGGACTTGTCCATTGCAAACGAATTCGAGTGTGAGACCGTGGTGACGCAGATAAGTCGGTGATTTGATTTGGTCCAACTGAATCACTTACGGTCACAGAAGCGGTTGCATTCATGGCCCCCACAGTAGCAACCACACCTGCAACTCCTGGACGATTGGCAGTAAACACTCCACCGGTGACCGCTCCGACTGGTTGTCCATTCAAACCATTCCCAGTGGTCACATAACTTGCATTCACAAATCGTTGTTGGCCCATGAAACTAGCAGAAACTCCAAATGCGATGCTTTCCGAAACATCTGCCGTTACAGTGGAAGGAAAAATTGTGATTGCATCAATGGGTGGATTTGATTCGCCGTTAGGTGTTGTATCGTGAGAATTAGGAATCCCATCACCGTCGGAATCGGCAAGTCCTGTAGGATTTGATGCATTCCTTGGATTAAAACCATTGTCTACTTCCCAGGCATCATTATAACCATCGTTATCTTGATCGGTATCATATTGGGTAATGAATGTGGAATCGAGTGAATCAACAGGATATTGGAAGATGGAAGTGCTTGGACGTGACGTATTTGCTCCCCATTGGTCGGTGGCACTCACTTGCATTTGGATTCCAGATGTTCCCATTGCTTCATAAGGAATGTCAGCTACATACCATGGTGAACTTCCTTCTCTTGCCATCGGGATAAAGTTTAAACCTCCTCCAACTCTACCGATAACCAAACGAACACTCATCGTATCTCCATCTGGTTCTATGATTTGTGCCCGAACTCGGTATGGTAAATAAGAACAATTTGGTTTGAAATAATAATAAGCTCCTCGAATGTCAGGAGGTAAATTTCCGTTAGGTGGTGTTCCCACGCCAAAAAAAGAAAATGTCCTGGTTGTAAAATTAATTCTATCAATTTCAATAGAAGAATCATGGCTACTCCAGTCAGGGAACCTTCCGCTACTAGTATCAGGTGAAGTGGTACTTGCAGAGAAACCAACTGTTTTATTTGGAACTAAATTTAACGATTGGATTTGGCTTGTGTTCACAACTATAGATACAGATACATCTTTTTTGAAACGATAGGAAGGTGTGATTTCGTAAACAGGAGATGTTGGAATGTAACCCGAAGGAAACGCCTGCGAACTAGGTGTGTATTTTGTGATGGTGAATTCACGGGTCTCATCCATGGCTCCTGTCGGAATCATAATTCTCAGTAAACCATCTGAAGAGGTAAAGACAACCCCTTCCGGACCTACTTCTTTACTCCCTACAAAAGAACCGACACTGAGTAAGCCCAGTTGTTTTAGTTGTTCTTTTTTTACTTGAGGCGTTTTGGACGTTTCGGAAAGAGGATGTCAATAAATTTCAAACTCATTTGGATCTACTAAATGGTATAAAAATTCGAATCACCTGAGAATCAAAATTCTCTTGCATTTTCGTTACAAATATTGATTTACATAAGATTTTCTCTTCTCAAACTCAGATTGTATCCTTCCTATGAAAATCAAATTTCGTTTTTTCCAATTGCTGATCTGTGCATTCCTATTATCATTTTGTGCACCAACCAAACTCTCCAATAGTTGTGATCCAAGTTCTGAGTCTTATGTTCGTGCGGTTTTATTTCGTTTTCTCATAAAGGACAATTCACCTTCTTGTTGGCCTGGGTTTGCCAAAGACAATGACCTTTGGGGAGTCCATGGTCCAAGTTTTACCATTTATACTGCATTAGTGGAAGCAAATCGAGTTTTACTTGGTGGTGATTTTCAATATGTCGGACCAAACGTTGGTAGTGTAGCGGTCTTAGGATTGGAAACGGGCCTCGTACACGATAAAACATCCTGTCCTTATTTGGAAGTGATTGGGAATGCAAATGTTTCTATTTCCGATGGTGCCGGAGGGTTTTATATCGGTGGTTCCTTTGAAAGCATTCGAGGAGAAATCAAAAATAAAATCGCACACATCCTTCCCAATTGCAAACTTGATCCCAACTTTAATGCACCGTCACCCAGTGTTGTATCTCATTATATTGAAGCAATGGAGTTGGATGGAGGTTATCTCTATATCGGTGGTAACTTTACGAATTTGGATGGTGTGGCAAGGACAGGGATCGCTCGCATGGATGCACAATCTGGGACTCTTGATTCCAATTGGAATCCAAGTATCACAGGTGGCAGCCAATCGGTTTTTGTTTTACGTAAATCGGGAAACCATCTTTATGTGGGAGGCCGTTACACGACGATCAATGGATTTACAAAAAATTCCCTTGCAAGATTTTCTTTAAGTACTGGTGCCTTGGACAACTTATGGTCAGCTTCCACTGTTGTGAATGATGCCATCCGAGACCTCGCATTTGGAAGGCTCACAACTGGAACCGATGTTGTTTTGGCAGTAGGAGATGTATCAACACCGCAACTCTATGCATTTGAACAATCGGGTGGTGGTGTCCCCGTTGGATGGAATGTCACCTTATCCCCAGGCAATGCTTATACTGTAAAATTCCACCAAGATAAAATCATCATTGGTGGAGGTTTTACGCAAGTAAACGGAGTGACCACGGGAAACCTTGCTGTTTTAAACAATACCAATGGTGCGATCATTAGTGGGTTTTCCAATCTAAATGCCAATAATGAAATTGACTCATCCATCATCGTCAATAACCAACTGATCTTTTTTGGAAAGTTCACTTCTGTCTCTGGTCTCGAAAGGAATTATGCAGCCGCAATTGATCTAAATTCATATACTCTTACAGACTTTAATCCAAATTTTAGCCACGAAGGGAGTGTTGATACGAACAAAGTTTGTTTGACTACTGACAATCGTTTGGTTGTACCAGGTTATTTTACATCCGCCAATGTGGTAAAACGACAAAAGTTAGCAGAAATTAGTCGATTGACGGGAAAGGTGACGGATTGGAACCCGAAAGTTGATTTGGCTGTTTCGAAAATGAAAGCCTTTGGGTCTAAGATATATATAGTGGGATCGTTTAGCTCGTATAATGATGAACCCAAAACGCAAGGGGTCGTCTCTCTCAACCAAAATGATTTGAGTTTGACGAGTGACCGATTTGACCTCACAACGAACCCTTATGTTGAAGATTTGTACGTTGGCGAATCCAAGGTTTTTATAGGTGGTTCGTTTGATAATGCACAAGGTGTTGCAAGATACAATATGGCAGCGTTTGATAAAACGACAGGAGATCTTGATTTAAGTTGGAGTGCAACGGTTACCAGTGGATCGGTAAGTTCCATTTTGGAAAAAGATGGATTTCTTTATGTAGGTGGTGGATTTGCTTCGATCGGTGGAGTGGCATCCAATAACATCCATCGCATCAGGGCATCGGATGGACAATCATCTGGAATGTTTTATTCAAATCTACCAGATAACGCAGTCAATACGCAAGCAATTTGGAATCACCAATTGTATTTTGGTGGAAATTTTACGAGTTTCGGACCTTACTTTGCGAGTTATGACTTAAGTTCTCCAAGTTCAGTGATCACAAGTTTTGCCTTTAATGGTTCCGTCAGTCAGTTGCTAATCTTGGAAAACGGGAAAACATTTGTTCGTGGAAGTTTTACGACTGTGTCAGGAAATACTCGGAACCAATTTGCTGTTTTGGATTTAGAAAGTAAAACGGTAAGAGGTTTTGATCTTCCAAGGAATGGAGCAGTGAATGGGTTTGCACAATCGACGGATGAAGTCATTTTATTTGGAGAGTTTTCGCAATTGAATCGTAGGGTGAGAGGGGGATTTGAAATTTTTCCAAATTCTCTTTTTTGATTTGGTTCGGAATTCGATTGCAAAAAATAAAATAACCTTTCCTATCATACCCTTTGGGTAGGGTATCATGTTGGATAAACAGTTTCTCAGATGGTCGGAAATTCTGGATTGGATCATTTTGCTAGGATCCTCAATCGTAATTGTCTCTTGGATTTTTAGTGTACCCATCCTGTACCAAACAGATGGCCCAGTTCTTTCTTTATTTACCGCAATTTCCCTTTGGGTGATCGTGAGTTTGCGAATTGCCACCAAACATTTTCATCTTTGGCCATTCACAGCCAATTTGGCTTTCCTTATGATCGTCGGTGGTGGGAATATTTCTTCGATTCTGATGTTATTATCTGCTCCTGCGGTGCACATCAACCCCAAATCAAATCTTGTGATGACATCCATTTTTACATCCATTGGGCTTATCTTTTTTAGTTTTTATGAAATCCTTTTGTATTTGAGACGGACTCCCAATCGATTTTGGATTTTAGATGATATTTTGATCCACTTAGCGCTTGTTCCTGGAGGGCTAAGTTTACTTGGACATTTATTTCAAAACCCAACCTATTTGAGTATGTCGATCGATCCAAGAGTTGGTGTATCGATTTTGGAAATGTTTTTTATGTTTTTACTATTTTTATCCACAATTCTTGGGAATCCAAACCTTTTCCTTTGGAAATTCTTAAAGGGTGGATGGTCAAACCAAGTGACTTTTGGAGTCCTTTTCACAAACCAATACGTTGCTCCTATCATTTATCTGCTGTTTGTTGGTAGTGGCGAAAAACTACATCCATTTGGCCCAGAAATTTTTATCTTTTTTGCTGGTGTGATCGCTACTTTAGGATTTTTATTATTCCAAGCAAAAATCCAAGAGAACAAAACTTAAAAAAAATGAATCAGATCTATATCAAAGATGTATAGATTTTGATCCAATAGGGGATTCTTCAAAAACTCGTTTTAGTCCATATAAAAACATAAACATAAACATCCAAGCCACAGCCCCTGTCACCAGTCTATCACCACCGAAAAACCAGTGTAAGTCGTGAGGAACAGGGTCTACAAACATTTTTTGCATTTTGACTACATAAACCCAACCTGCGTGGATCCCAATTGGTAAGTAAAGAGACCTCGTATAGATCCATGCGTAGGACAAAGCATAACCCACAAAAAATAAACCAATCATTTCAGGTAATAACACCAATATGTCAGTGATGGGGCGGATAAAATGAGTGAGTGAAAAGAATAAACTGGTGATGATTGCGGCTTTTTTTTCACCCCATTCAGTCACAAAGGATTGTAAAAGGTAACCTCTAAAAAAAAGTTCTTCCACAAATCCTATGACAAACACAACTAACAAAAAATAAATGCTAAAAAACCAATCATTGTTTGTGAATTCTTTTGGTGCCCAAGTGGAGACTCCAAAAATAACTTTTGTAGTGACAACGAGTGATAAAGAGATGATGCCAACGAAAAATCCTATCAATAATTCATTTCGTTTTTTTGCAAATTGTTCCAGGCCAAGGGAGCTGATTGATTTTTTATCAATTTTTTTACGAAACCAAATCAGAGAAAAAAAGAGAATGATGGTCGCAGTTCTCGAAAGGATTTTAGTAAATGTGAACGGTTTTAATTCTACATTTGGATTTTGTGAATGGAGGTAGTTTTGAAGATAGAAGAGTGCAATGCTAATCGCAAAACTAACGCTGATTATGATGGCAAAAAAAATGGAAAATTTTTTGGATAGAGTCATAGGAACCAAACGTTATCTGTCGGGACGAATGGATTTTCGTATAGCATTGTTTTCATCTCCAAACGAATTCAGCTAAAAAAAAGAAAGGTTTCTGTTCGTCTCTTCCCGAAAATCTCTATGAATGGAGTTCAGTTTTGTAAGACTAGACATTCGTTGGGATTTCTGATCTGACAGATCCTTAAATTGATGAAACAATTCCCCGTCATAACAATTCTTTGGAACGTAGCGTTTCTAAGCTTATTTTTTTCCCTCTCACCACAGCGCGCACAAGGGTTGACCATTGGTAGCGAAGAACAGGATTCAGGAAAGGAAATCACAATTGCTGTGGCGGCCAATTTCAAAAAACCATTCGAAGAGATAAAAGTTTTGTTCCAAAAAAGATTCCCGCATTGGAAAATTATCTCTTTGTATGGTTCTTCTGGTCATTTAACAAACCAAATACGAAATGGTGCTCCAGTGGATTTATTTTTGTCAGCAGATTTAGATTTTCCAAACTCTTTGTATGAAGAAGGGTTTTCTGATTCTCCTCCCGAAGTGTATGCGGAAGGCATTTTAGTATTGGTTTCAAATAAAAGTTTGGGTGGGTATCGTAACATAGAAGAAATTCTTACATCTACAGAAACCAAAACCATCGCCATGGCCAATCCAAGGACAGCTCCTTATGGTAAAGTTACGTTAGAATTTTTGAAAGAGCTTAGAGTATGGAAATCCATCGAAGGAAAAATGGTGTATGGAGAAAGTGTGACCCAAGTGAATCAATTTGTAATCACTTCTGCTGCTGACATCGGGTTTACTTCTTATTCTTCTGTGAAAGCGAACGAAGTGGAGTGGAACGACTGGAAACCATTGGATCGCAAAATGGTGCCATCCATAAGACAAGGAAAAATCCTTCTCAAATCACAAGGACCGATCACAAACGAAAAAAAATTGGTCCTCCAACAAATCTATCAGTTGATTGGTTCCAAAGGATTGGATCCGATACTAAAGAAGTATGGATATGAAATTCCAAATCGGACTTTGGAAAGAAAACTTAAGGGAACGAAAAGAGGAAAATCCATTTGATTGATACCGTACCCATTTGGTTGACCCTTCAATTGGCTGTTTTGACCACCTTGATTTTAGTTTTCCTCACCATTCCGATTGCTTATGGTCTCACGTATGCAAAGTTTCGGTTTCGAACTCTTTTGGAAACAGTTTTGAATTTACCCTTGGTCTTACCACCAACTGTGATTGGATTTTATCTACTCATACTATTCAGTCCAAAATATTTATTTGGTGAATGGTTAGAAGGAATATTTCAGATCCGCTTGGCCTTTCGTTTTTCGGGAATCCTTATTGGTTCCATTGTATTCAATCTTCCGTTTATGTTACAATCAATTCAGGTTGGATTTTTATCGGTTCCAAAGGCCATGATTGAAACAGGAATGGCTCTAGGTAAATCAAAGTGGACGATTCTCACACGGATCATTTTACCAAACTGTAAATTCTCAATTTTTACAGGGATGGTCCTCTGTTTTACCCACACGATTGGTGAGTTCGGTGTGGTTTTACTCATTGGTGGGAGCATTCCAGGCAAAACAAAGGTGGCTTCCATTGCCATTTTTGAAGAGGTAGAAGCAATGAATTATGCGAATGCCCATCTCTATTCTTTTATTTTACTTTGTATCAGTTTTTTTTCCTTATTCCTTTTATTCCTTTGGAAGCGGAATGGATTGTTGTTTTCCCTTGATAGGTCCTCTTAATTTCCTCTTGTTATGATCGATCTACAAATAGAAAAAACTTTTCCATCAAAAGGAATGCCTCCGATCAAACTTTCCTTTCAATGTAAAATTCCATTGCAAGAAACGAGTGCATTTTTTGGAGGATCAGGTGTTGGAAAAACTTCTCTTTTCAAAATGCTCGCAGGACTCCTCCTTCCGGACCGAGGGAAAATCATTGTTTCTGGCGAGGTATGGTTTGATTCAGAAAAAAAAATAAATTTACCCATCGCAAAACGTTCCCTCTCGGTCATGTTTCCCGATCATACCTTGTTTCCCAATATGAGTGTGATGGAAAACTTAGTGTTTTCGATTCCGAATGGGAAAAAAGATGAACCATTGTTCCAAAGCTTAGTTTCCGAGGCTGAGATCGATTCCATTTTATACAAACCAATCACCACACTTTCCTCTGGGCAAAAACAAAGAGTTTCACTAGTTCGCAGTCTTTTACAAAAACCAAATTTACTCTTGTTAGATGAACCTTTTTCTTCATTGGATGGAAGGCTTCGTGAGAAACTTCTTTTTTTTGTAAAAGAACTACAAAAAAAATGGGCTATGACTGTACTTTTCATAAGTCATGAAATTCCTGAATTGGTTCAAATCGCAAAACACGTATTTGTTTTGGAACATGGACAAGTCATTCGTTTTGGAAATCCAATCCAGATTTTTTCCACAAAAGCTAAGGGGGAATTAAGGGGAGAAGTTTTGTCTAATGGTTTACCTAACAAAAAAGTTTCCATTTGGATCCCCCATCAATTGGTCAATATAGACAGCCGATTGATGGATCAAACTCAATCCAAAACGAAACAAAACAAAGTAGGGAAAATCATTTATGGTAAGTTTGTGCCAATGGATCGAAATAAAAATCCAAATTAGTTTGCATACAACTTATTTCCTATGCTTTCCTTTTGCGATCGACTGGGTATACCATTCCGAACTAAGTTTCGAGTGTCTTTGAGGCAAGACAAGAAATCACTTTTTTAGTTTTTTGGTGGGTCTCTTGTTATGAAATCAATTGGCAAAGATCGTCTTATGACTCCCTTGTTTTAAGTGATACGTAGGTGAAAACAAAACTAAAAAAAGGAAATTAAGACTGATTCAATTAGTTAGCCAAAAAGATTGATTCCGCTTCGTTTTGTGATCCACCACCTGGGTTTAGGCATGTGTCCTGAGAGTAGGCAGTTGTGAAGCCACCCAAACCAGAATAATAATTTCGCGTAGTGAGGCCCTGGTCTCCAGGATAGGTGCAACGTCCGCTCCTTGTAGGGCTGTGAACAGCCATAATTGCGACACAATCATTCGCTGTTGTAGGACCTGTTCCCATAGTATCATAACATAGATTGTATGGATATCCATCATATGTTAATTTTGCGGAACTAGTAGGGACAACTCCTGCGTTTGCAATGTGCAAGTGGTAAGTTGCATTCCAACCGCTGTTATGTCTGACCATCACATATACTGTGCCGGCATTGAGTGAAACTTTATTAAACTCTGCTCCGTCTCTCCTTTTTTCGGCGAAGGGAATTGGGGTTCCATTCAAACTTGTGAAATAAGAGATATCTAAATCCGAAAATGTATGACCAAATGTATTGAATACGTGGGAGGCAGTAGTTGCCGTAATTTGGAAAAAATTTTTATTATCCCGTCCATCGATGAATCGAGAAGTGGAGACAGGTTCGTTGATCGTCCAACTGACAAGTGGTCGATAACGAACAAAATTTGAGAAAACAGTTTCTCCGTTTTTTTTGATTAAAAATTCGACGGCAGTATTTTCGTTTACATTGGGAATGGTTGGCATGACAAATTGGATCGTATCAGAAGAGACTTCTGCCACACCAGTTGCAGATTGGCCTCCAACCGTGACTGTGATCCCAGATGTTTTCCCTACCAAATCTGAATTTTGTAATGTATTTGTAGAACCCGGGTATCCCCATTCCAAGATGATATCTTTCGGAGCCGTTAGATACAGAGCTAGTAAAAGTAGTTCGGCGTCGTTGGAATCCTTTTTTTTACAGCCGAATGAACAGATTATCAAAACGAATGTAAGGAATTGTTTCATAGTATATTCTATGTTACATGATCTCAAATTAGTAGTAAATTAAAAAATGCAAACATTTGAATGCACCAAACAAAAAATAAACTATGTTCAAATAAGAACAGAATGTTCTAATGCTTAGCAAATTGAAGGATCTAGTGACAGAAAAACTCCAAAAAAGATCAGTTTTCAAAAGAAATCATTTTTTCAACAAAGCTCTTACATTAGCCTGCGTTAGGGACAGGGAGGGCCTGGTCCCTTGGGACGGGAGCGTAAGCGAACCCCGGACTGGCCCGACCCAGATTCGGTAAGTTTTTCGTGTTAGACCAAATTGGGAACGCCCAAATTGCGGTGGTTGGGATTAGTGATTTCGTTTTAATAATTTGAATCCAATGTCTCTTCCTTGTTTTTGAAACATGGCGAGGTTGATCCAAAACAAGGCAAACTCTTCCATTAGAGAAAAGCGGTCATTGCCGCCGACATCATAACATTCTGCAAAACCTAAATCGAGTGCCAAATGTTTGGCGATCGTTTTTCCTCGGGTAGAATCGCCAGCTACAAATAAATCGAGAACTTGGTCGCCAAACACGGGGTTGGTTAAGTGATTGGCACCTGTTGTATTAAAACACTTCACTACATCTTTTGTATTCGTATGGTTTAAGATGATCTCGGTTGTGGATCGTTCCGTTTGTTCTGGAGATCTTTGTATGGAGTTCATGGTGTCGATGATGACCTTCCCTGTTGTATCACCAAGAGACTTTGTGACTTGGATGACTTCTTTTGCTGGTGTTGAAAGGACAACCACGTCCGCAAGTTTTGTTGCCTCTGCGATCGGATGGGCTGTAACAGAGGGTAATTGTAATAATTCTTTTCCTTTGAATTGGTTTGGGTCTCGAACACCTAGCAGTATTTCATGACCTTTTTTTGACCAACCTTTCGCCAAAGCTCCCCCAACATTTCCTGTACCAATGATTGCAATTTTCATAATTTTCCACCTTTCTGATCGTTATCTTTTTGTGTGATCAATGGAAATCATTTTTGCAATTCCAAAAATTTAGGATTTCAGTAAAATTGATTGATACCACCGTCAATGGTAATATACTTACTGATAAGTAAGCAGAGAGGGAATATGCCAGAATTTAAATACAAAGGGAAATTGTACTACAATCCAGTTGAATTTGTTTTGGATTGGATCGGTGGTGCTTGGAAAATGCCCATCCTTTGGCGACTTCGCGAAAAAACACTTCGGTATAGCGAAATCAAAAAAACATTGAGTCATATTTCGGATAAGATGTTGGCACAATCACTCCGTGAGTTAGAAGAAAATGGACTTGTAAATCGAAAGGTGTTTGCTGTTGTGCCACCTCATACGGAGTATTCTTTAACGGATTTAGGTAAAAAGACAATCCCCATCATAGTTTCGTTACGTGAGCTTGGAATCACCTTTATGAAAACATCGGGAGCGTATACCGAAGATTTGGAATCCTTCCCAAAATCAAAATCAAAAAAAAAGAAATGAATCAACCTGCTCCTCATTGCACCATTCATTAAAAGTTTAGCCAAGTTGAGTATTGGTTTTTCCAAGACAAAGTTTTCATTTCAGGAGGTTTCCAAAAAATCAATGGTCGACTGCGTACTGGATTTGCCGTTTTAAACCAAAATTCTGGCCAACTCATCCAATAAAAAACAACTTACTTTTTGCCCACTCTCTTTGAGAGTGGCGAATGATGGTTGATGGATCAATTTTAACAAACTTTGGTATCAAAAGTTTTCGAGGCAATCAGGAAAAGATCATCAATCATGTGTTAAATGGTGGACATTGCCTTGTTCTGATGCCGACTGGCATGGGAAAATCGATTTGTTACCAAATTCCGGCCCTCATTTTAGAAGGAACTTGTATTGTCATATCTCCTCTCATTGCCTTAATGAAAGACCAAGTTGATTCTCTCTGCAGGAAAGGAATCCAGGCAACGTATATCAATTCTAGTTTGAGTCGTTCAGAGAGATTAGAACGTTACCAAGGTCTAAAAGAAAATCGGTTCAAACTAGTATATGTTTCGCCAGAACGTTTCCAAAAAAAGGAATTCATCGAAGCATTGGATTCGGTTCCAATTTCCTTACTTGCGATCGACGAAGCGCATTGTATCAGCCAATGGGGGCATGACTTTCGGCCCGATTATAAAAAGATTCGTTGGTTTCGGGAGCTGTTAAAATTTCCAAGTACAATTGCATTAACAGCAACTGCTTCTTTACGAGTGCAGTCCGATATCATCTCCCAAATGGGATTTGAATCAAACGAGGTCCAAATTTTTGACGATGGACTCTTTCGGCCCAATTTACATTTAACCGTTGAACAGTTTTATGATGAAGAGTCGAAATACAAACGGTTACTCGAGGAATTAAAAACAAAACGTGGAGTTTCCATTGTTTACTTTAGTTTGATCCAAAACTTGGAATCTTTTAGCAATTGGTTAGATACCAAACAAATCAAACATTTGGTCTACCATGGCAAAAAGTCAAACCAAGATCGCAGGAACACATTGTCTCTTTTTTTAAAGGCAAAGAACGTCATTTTACTTTCTACCAATGCATTTGGAATGGGAGTCGATAAAGCCAATGTTAGAAATGTATTTCATATGCAAATCCCAGGGAGTATTGAGGCATATTACCAAGAAATTGGAAGAGCGGGAAGGGATGGGGAACCCTCTTATTGCAAACTTTATTATTCAGAAGATGATTTGGCCATACAGATGGATTTTATCGATTGGCAAAATCCAGAGGTTGCATACTTAAAAAAACTATACCAACTCATCTCGCAAAAACAAAACCAATTGTCAACTCTTGACTATGATTCCATCCAATCCCATATGACTTTCAAAAATAAATCTGACCACAGGGTGCAAACTGCCATCAATCTTCTTTCGAGTGTAGGACTCATCTCAGGTGACTTGGAAAGGGGAACCATCCAATTGGAAAAAGAATGGGTCGATTCATTGTTTTCCAAACAAGAGTTAGAATTGAAAAAGAAAGAAGGTGGAAAACGCCTTTACCAAATGCTTCAGTATACCAAAACAAATGATTGTCGTAGGAAGTTTATCCACCAATACTTTGATTCACCTTTTGTTTCTTGTGGCAACTGTGACCTTTGTCTTGAAATTTAACCAGACGCGCATTAGGCGGCCTTAAAGGTTTCGAAGACTGTTTTGTTCGGTTGGTAATAATACCTGGTCTTTTCTCTCGATAAATTTTGGATCGAAGTTTGGACATATTCTTCTTTGGAGATTCCCATAGGAATCATACGAAATAAATCACGAAATTTCAAAGTAGGAGGCACATTAAATTCCCAACAGATTTCTTCTTCGATAGAAAGTAAACTTTCCAATAATTCCTTGTTTTGCGGATATGATTCCATTTCTGCAAATTTGGATGTTTCAAAGTATTCTTCTAAAAGTGATTCTACGTAATCCATAATTGACCTCTTCTGCATTCCATACTACCGAGGGCCTCGGACAAATTGGATTGGTCTAGGGAAAAAATCGAAAAAAATGATAGAATTTTTTAGTTCTCCTATGCATGATTTTGACCAAATACACCCAAACAAGGTAATTCCATGCAGATCATTCGTTTTATCGGATTCCTTTTTTTATTCCATTTGGTTTTGTTTTCCAATTGTTCGTCACCGCCAACCCAAATAGCAGAAACGCAAAAATTAGAAAAAGAGGAAGTTCGGGAAAGGAATTGGACAATGAACCCGCAGTGTTGCAATCTTTCTTCTGAGTTTTTGGGTGTAGTGGTTCTCGATCAAATCTGTGTGAGTGAAACAGAAACAAAGTTAAAACTCCATACAAAAGATTGGAAACGAGTCTGTGTCTTAAAAGAAGGGATGGTATTTCGCGATGACATTGGAACCAATTATCCATTTTTAAAAGCAGAAGGTGTGGACCTTTGTCCAAAACGAACCAAAATGAAAGACCAGGATTTTCATTTGGTTTTCACAAGTTTTTCATCCACTGCTCTTTCCTTTGACCTAATCGAAGATAAAAATGCAAAACATGCACACAAACCTTGGGTATTTGAGAGAGTGGACCTTACCAAATGTGAGTGGAAAGAAAGTACATCCAATCCCTGATCCCTATCCTATGAAGGACAAGGATTGGAGCGAAGTTTCAGGATTTTTTTGACCAAGCAGAACACCAACCTAGGTTGGACACAACTCCTGCCGTCAGGATGTTACATTTCCCCCAACCCTCGTTTAATTTTGTAAACTGGGAACAGTGTTGGCAAATTTGGTTTTTTGCATTCGGAAGTTTTCTATCCGGGAATAACGTATAATCAGTGTCATTCGCATTGTGGTGGAAACCCAATGCTTGGGCTGTGGGATCGTTCTCCGCTACTTGCGTTAAACCTTCAGGTAAAGGAAAAGATTGGTTTTCTTTTTTCTTTTCTTTTCCGAAAAGGACACTCTCCCCCATAACAAGGGAGAGTGTTGTAGAAAGAACAATCGATTTCATAAGAAATTCTTTGCGATTGTATTGTTTCATTTTTTATTTTACGTCAAAACGATCCAACATCATCACTTTGTTCCATGCAGAAACGAAGTCTTTCACAAACTTTTCTTTTGCATCATCAGCCGCATATACTTCAGCTACTGCTCGAAGTTCAGAATGAGATCCAAAAATCAAATCAACAGAAGTTGCTGACCATCGTTTGGTTCCCGTTTTGCGGTCTACACCTTCGTAAATTCCTTCTGCCTGTGTAGATTTTTGCCATTTTGTCGACATATCTAAAAGGTTCACGAAAAAGTCATTGGATAACACACCTGGTTTTGTTGTGAGGATTCCATGTTTTGACTTTCCTGAATTTGCATCGAGTGTACGCATTCCTCCGAGCAACACAGTCATTTCCGGAATGGAAAGTGACAACATATTGGCTCGGTCGACTAACATTTCCGTAGGTGACATGTAGTTTCCTGGTCCGTAATAATTACGGAAAGCATCCGCTTTCGGTTCCAATACGGAAAAGGAATACTCGTCAGTTTGTTCGATGGTAGCGTCTGTCCTTCCAGGTGTGAAAGGAACCGTTACCTTTACTCCCGATTTTTTTGCTGCTTCTTCAACGGCTGCATTTCCTGCGAGGACGATGAGGTCAGCAAGGGAGATCTTACTTCCTGATTTGTTAAATTCCTCTTGGATTTGTTCTAATTTTTTGAGAACTTTTGTCAGCTCTTCAGGATCATTGACTGGCCAATTTTTCTGTGGAGCGAGTCTGATGCGTGCTCCATTGGCACCACCTCTCATATCTGTGCTACGGAAACTGGCAGCCGATGCCCAAGCCGTTTTCACTAATTGTGGGATGGTAAGTCCAGATTTAAGAATTTTCCCTTTGAGAGCTTCCACTTCTTTTGCGGTCACTAACTTGTGTGTTACGGCAGGAACAGGGTCTTGCCAAATCAATGGTTCTTTTGGAAGGTCTTTCCCAATGTAGCGAGTGAGAGGACCCATGTCTCGGTGGGTTAACTTAAACCATGCTTTCGCGAAAGCAAGTTCGAACTCTTTTGGATTTTCTTGGAATCGTTTTGCAATCACCTTATAACTTGGATCAAACTTTAACGCCAAGTCGGTTGTGAACATGATTGGAGCATGGCGTAACGATTTGTCATGTGCGTCAGGAACCATATTCGCACCGGCTCCATCTTTTGGAATCCATTGGATGGCACCTGCAGGGCTTTTTGTTTGCACCCACTCGAAGCCGAACAAATTATTCAAGTATTGTGTTGTCCACTTTGTTGGGTTCGCAGTCCAAGCACCTTCCAATCCACTTGTGATCGTGTCCTCTGCATTCCCTTTTTTATAATTATTTTTCCAGCCAAACCCTTGTTCTTCGATACCTGCAGCTGCTGGTTCTTTTCCAACATGTTTGGATGGGTCCGCCTTACCATGTGCTTTTCCGAAGGTATGCCCACCTGCGATGAGGGCCACCGTTTCTTCGTCATTCATTGCCATGCGGCCAAATGTTTCACGAATATCTTTAGCAGCTGCTAGTGGGTCTGGGTTTCCATTTGGACCTTCTGGGTTTACATAAATGAGTCCCATTTGCACGGCAGCGAGTGGATTTTTTAGTTCTCGGTTTCCCTTGTATCTTTCATCTTCTAAGAATTTTTTTTCAGGTCCCCAATACACTAAGTCTGCTTCCCAATCATCGGTCCTACCACCTGCAAACCCGTAAGTTTTAAATCCCATGGATTCAAGAGCAACATTACCTGTTAACACCATGAGATCAGCCCAAGATATTTTTTTACCGTATTTCTTTTTGATAGGCCAGAGCAATCGACGCGCTTTGTCGAGGTTCGCGTTGTCAGGCCAGCTATTCAATGGCTCAAAACGTTGTTGGCCACCACCGGCACCACCCCTTCCATCGAAGATCCGATAGGTTCCCGCACTATGCCATGCCATACGGATGAAAAAGGGACCGTAATGACCGTAATCAGCTGGCCACCAATCTTGCGATGTTGTCATGACCGTTTTGATTTCTTGTTTTAGGGTTTGGATGTCCAATTCCTTAAATCCTTTTGCATAGTTGAATTGGCGTCCCATTGGGTTTGATTCGGACGAATGTTGGCGGAGGGGAGCCAAGTCCAAACGTTCTGGCCACCAAAATTGGTTGGGTACGTTTTGCCGGTCCATCCCAGTGGTTTCCTTTGTATCTGCGGCTCCAACAGGGCCTAACACCAATACAAGGAGGGCGATTGTGAAACGGGTTCTATTTCTCATACTGACCTTCTCTTTCTAGATTTGGTATAAATTTAGATTTAATCCAAATTAAAAAAGCAAGTAAAATTTTTAGATTCAATCTAAATTTTAGTCGGACATGAACTTCCTTGGAGCAATTGTCAACAGGATAGGAAAATTTTTCTGAATTCAATTCTCCAATGGGTAGGTCGGGTAAGGGATGATTACTTAGTGATCAAAGGTACTTTGGGGAGAGATTTTCACGGGATGGGATGATACTTTGAGTAGAACTTTACCTGACGTGGAAAATGACTTAGATCGAATAATTACGTAAGATTCCCGTAGGGGTGTTCGCATTTGGGAGACTCATTTGTATGTAATGGAAACATAGTTGGAAGGGAAATTTACACTTTGGGTAAATTTGCCGGGAGCATCAATTTCGATTGAATCGAACAATGCATTCGATGGAAATTTCCACTTGGGAAAGGAATTCGTCCTGCCATAGGCAATTTCTAGAGAATGGGAATGCAGGCAGAGGAATTTACAACAAAGCAAAGATTACACCGAAAGCAAGTTTACGCCGAAGCGAAGTTTGAATCGAAGGCAAGTTTATATCGAAAATAAATTTACATCAGAGATCAGTTTACACCCCAAAGAAGTTGTTCCTGTGCGAATGAAAGACGCAAATGAGTTATCCTGTGGTTGTCAACTTCTCCTTCCATGCGCGCGCAATTTGGAATAAGTTTTCTTTTTTTTCCTTTTGCATTCGGTTTAAATTTCCAACAAGGACAGATGTCCGAGGGTTTCTAGAAAAAAGTTCTTTGTGTGTTTCGATAAATGACCAATACAAGCCGTCCACTGCATGTTCCCATTCCCCTTTGGGAAATGTTCCCATTTTTTGGTAATAGTTGGATCCGCAAAAATAAGGTTTCGTAGCAAAAATTCCGCCGTCACTGTAAATTGCCATCCCATATACGTTGGGCCCCATTACCCAATCCGAAGAATCAATGAACATTTCCATAAACCACCGATAGGCTTCTTTGGGTGAAATTTCTAAAAGTAACATAAGAGATCCAACAACCATCAATCTTTCGATATGATGGGCATAACCAAATTTTTGGCATTTACGAATTACGTGGTCAAGTGGTGGGATGCCAGTTGTTCCATCGTACCAATGTTTGTTGATGAGTCTCTTGTGAGAAAAATAATTGGTGTTTGTTTGTTCTTTGTCGAAGTTTTGATAAATTCCCCGTATGAATTCTCGCCAACCAATGATTTGGCGAATGAATCCTTCTAAAGAAGCTATCGGGATTTTATTTTTATTTGCAAAATCTATTGTGGAATCAATGACTTCTTTTGGAGTAAGAAGTCCTGAATTTAAAAATGGAGTGAGAACGGAATGTTGCAAAAAAGGGAATTCCAATGAAAAAGCATCTTCATAAGGACCAAATTGGTTTAATCGATCTTTTAAAAATTGATCTAACCATTGTTTGGCTCCCTTCCTTGTTGTTGGCAGCCAAAAATGATCTGTATTCCCTGG
Source organism: Leptospira jelokensis (assembly GCF_004769635.1). Lineage (GTDB taxonomy): Bacteria > Spirochaetota > Leptospiria > Leptospirales > Leptospiraceae > Leptospira_A > Leptospira_A jelokensis. Next base: position 241,483 of record NZ_RQGH01000007.1, on the reverse strand, counting down.
GTGGTTCGGAAACTGATTGTCTACAATTGCAAAAACTTCTAGTTCTTCTTTCGTGAATTTAATTTTCGGAAGTTCTGGCGCTGCATATGATTTTGGTAACTTCTTTCTGTTATCTGCATCAAAACTCCATTTTCCTCCAGTAGGTTGCCCACCTGCATCCAACAGTATGTTCAGTTTTTTACGTTGTGATTCGTAAAATGTTTTCATAAATGGTTTTCGAACCGACTTCAGGTAGGCTTGGAATTCAGACCTTTTCGTTAGAAACATTGGGGACTTATGTTCAAACCATGAGTATTGGTTTTTTGCCAATAGATCTTTTATTCTCGTTTCAAAAAATCGGTCTTCGATTTCAAAAAAATGGACCTCAGAGATCGAAGCTGATTTTAAAAAACTTAGAAACTGTATTTCATATGAGTTGGTACTATCTCCAAACCTTTCATAATGTACGGTAAATCCCAGAGTGCTTAATTCTTTTGCAAATGCTCGCATGGCTAAAAAGAAAAATAGGATTTTTTGTTTGTGGAATTGGAAGTAGGTACAAAGTTCATTCTCTTCTCGCATAAAAACCACGTATTCTGATCGTTTTTCTTTCGGTATCTTTGTTGTAAGGTCAAAGAGTTGGTTCCCAAGAATGAGGAGAGCTTTTTTCATTTGTTTATTTTTTAGACAAAAATTTCCCTAACTGCCTTGCCAATATTATGAGGAAAAGTAGTATTCGAATGAAAAAAATTAAGTTATAGTGCCTCTATGAGTTTTCAGATCATACTCGGCAAAAGTACTTATCAGTTCAAAGACCTAAGGGATGTATTGGCGAAAGCAACACCTCTGCGATCCGGTGATATGTTGGCAGGAATTGCTGCAAGAAGCCAAGAAGAACGTATTGCTGCCCAAATGGTACTTGCTGATACTTACCTTGCCGAATTTTTAAATACCGAGCTAATACCGGCAAACATAGATGAGGTGACAAAACTCATATTAGACTCTCATGACAAAGAAAAATTTAAATCCATTTCACATTTAACTGTTGGTGGCTTTCGAGATTTTTTATTATCTGAACAAACGGATGGAATCCTCTTAGAGTCCATCCATACGGCACTCACACCTGAAATGGTGGCTGCTGTTTCCAAAATCATGTCCAACCAAGATTTAATTCTGGTGAGTCAAAAAATCCGTGTTGTATCAAAATTTAGAAATACTATAGGTTTACCTGGACGACTGTCAGCGCGATTACAGCCGAACCATCCAATGGATGATCCAAAAGGGATTGCTGCAAGTATCTTGGATGGATTACTTCTTGGGAGTGGTGATGCCGTGATCGGAATCAACCCTGCTACAGATCATGTTCCTACGTGTGTCTCCCTTTTGGAAATGTTGGATCAAATCATCCAAACTTATAAAATACCAACACAATCATGCATATTAACACATGTTACTACTTCAATGGATGTTATGAAAAAAGGTGCACCTTTGGATTTGGTGTTTCAATCCATTGGAGGTACGGAAGCATTAAATAAAAGTTTTGGAATTAATTTAAATTTGCTCTCTGAAGCGCAAGATATGGCGTTATCTTTAAAAAGAGGAAGTATCGGTCAAAATGTAATGTACTTCGAAACTGGACAAGGCAGTGCTTTGTCTGCAGGTGCTCATCATGGCGTTGACCAACAAACATTGGAGGTACGAGCGTATGCAGTCGCCCGAAAATTTTCTCCTTTGCTTGTGAATACAGTGGTTGGGTTCATAGGACCCGAATATTTATACAATGGAAAACAAATCATTCGTGCTGGACTAGAAGACCATTTTTGCGGTAAGTTAATGGGATTACCTATGGGAGTTGATATTTGTTACACAAATCATGCGGATGCAGACCAAGATGATATGGACACCTTACTCACGTTGCTTGGTGTAGCAGGATGCAATTTTATTATGGGAATTCCAGGAGCCGATGATGTGATGTTGTCATACCAAAGTACTTCGTTTCATGATGCATTATATCTACGGCAAGTTTTGGGTTTAAGACCAACACCCGAGTTTGAACAATGGTTACTTGACTTCGGAATATTTTCAAAAGGTAAAAAATTTTTACCAATTGAAAATCAAATGGTATCTTTGTTTGAAGATGGAATGAGGATTTAAAGATTATGCCAAGTTTGGAAAAATGGAAACAATTCACACAAGCAAGGATTGGTTTGAATCGGTCTGGAGGTTCAATTTCCACCAAAGAAATGTTAAAGTTTCGATTGGACCATGCCAGAGCAAAGGATGCTGTTCTGCTTGAACCGAATTGGGAATTGATCCATGAAAGTATGAATCAACTTTCAACAAAATATGGAATCAAAAACATTTTCGTTAAAAGTAAAATTACTTCGAAACAAGAATATTTATTGAGGCCTGATTTAGGACGACGTCTTTTAGATGGATCAGAACTTGATTTGATACCAAAAGATGAGGGATTTGATCTAAGCATTGTTTGTATAGATGGGTTGTCGGCCAAAGCGATCGATGAAAACTTAATTTCTTATTTAGAACTTTTGTTTTCAGAGATTCAAAAAACAAAATTGACTCTTTCTCCATTAGTCATTGCAAAATGGGGTAGGGTTGCCCTGGGTGATGAAATTGCAGAAAAGTTACATGCAAAAATTTGTCTTGTCATCATCGGCGAAAGACCAGGTCTTTCGGCTTCTGACAGCTTAGGAATTTATTTAACATATAAACCGAAAATAGGCAATACCGATGAAAGTAGAAATTGTATTTCCAATGTAAGGCCAAAGGGGCTTCCCATTCCACTTGCAGTGAAAAAAACAATCTATCTCATCCACGAAGTTTTGGCCGAGAAAAAATCTGGTGTCCTCTTAAAGGACCAAATGCCAAACGAATCCCTTTCTCCATCACAGGAAAAACTGATCCCTGAAAACTGAAGCAAGTTAAAGAAAGGATTTGAGAGCAAAAGTTCTGTTCGAATAAAATCTTATCGATTTTAAAAACACTGAATTGACAAATGATAGGCATCTAGTTTTCTGAATACCATTCCGGGAGGAATGAGGTGCAATTCCTCAACTGACGGTGCAACCGTAAATTTCACTCCTAAACTTTGGTTTGAAAAAGTCGGATCTTCCCACAAATGATTCGCCCGTACACGATCATTCGTTCTTTCATAGAAAGGGTCCCGGACATTTAGCCGGATCACCTTTCATCATAATGTGATTCAAACAAGGAAGGAGTCACATCATGGAAAAGAAATTAAATTCAAACCTAAACAAAAATCTTAAGAAAAATGAAAATTCGAATCGGAAACACGAGGAGAAAATTTGTCCTAACTGTTTGCGAATCTTTGAATGTAAAGTTGGTTCCATCCAACTTTGCCAATGTACAAAAGTAGAATTAACAAGGTCTGAGTCTGAATATTTAGCGAGCCAATACAATGACTGTCTGTGTTTTCAGTGTATGGAAGCTTTGGCATTTGAATATAGAATGACGCGTAGACTTTTAGAGTTACCTTGGGAACTATAGACAAATACGAGACTTTGTTCAAATAACTGAAGTTATCGAAATTGTTTATTGAGATTGAAAAAATCCCACATAACATCATTGGCAATTAAAGCTTTTGTTGGTGGTCTACCGCCTAACAATAAGGATGGTTTTTTTCCTCCGGGCCAAGAATGCCCTCCATCTTCAGTAATACAAAGTTTTACTTTGACACCGTCTTTACACTCTGAATATTCTTCACATTTGACTTCATCTGTTTGGAGGACTATATTGGGTTTTGGATTGCACCCATTGAACTCTACCCATTTGGATATGGTTTTAGGAACGGAAACAAAATCAGTAATGAGAGTCCTGTCAGTGAAACTTGAACCAGCTCCTCCATAAAACAAAACTTTATCATCGTTTTTTGCATGGATATGAAAAATAGAAATTGGTTTTGTCGGCCGGCAAGCGACTGTGTTGTCAGTTCCCGCAACTGCAGTTATGGCCGAAAATTGGTCAGTCATAGAACAGGCTAGCTGGTAAGACATCATTGCCCCATTTGACATACCTGTAGAAAAGATTTTTTTTGGATCGATCTTTAATGATTGTTTTATGTGAACGAGAATGGCTTTTACAAAACCAATATCATCGCTATTGTTTTTTTTTGCTTCGCCACAACAATTCCCAGCATTCCAAGTTGCTAACTTGCCTGATTGGTATACACTATAACCATTCGGAAAAACAACTACATGTCCAATTTCTTCTGACTTTGAAATCTGGTGGTAGTATTCTTCGTTTGATTGGATATCCATATCTCCACCACCACCATGAAATACAAATAAAAGAGGGACTAACTTATCTCCAGTGTAAGATTTTGGAACATGGATTTTATAATAGCGAATCTGATCCTTGTGGTTTAAAGAAAAGACGTAATCACCAGGAATCGTGATGGGACTCATTAAATCAGTGGATGAATTAGGAGCAGGTAACTCCTTCATTTTTTTTTGGAATTTTTCTTTTAAGTTAGAACGAATGTATCCTCTTGCGCATGTACATAAAATTAAAATCGAAAAAATGATGTAGATCCAAAGGAACATTGAGTTTCGTTTTTTCACCTTTTTTCCTCTTTGCTAAAAATTCACCTAAAACATTTGTTTATGATTGGATCAAAATGATCAGTAAAAACAAGAAAAAAAACAGTTTATGAACTTATGGAAACTTTCGTTGTGAATTGATCTTTTATACCCATTAACAACTCTAAGGAGTGAATTCTTTTTTGGGTTTCAAAAATGGAAGAGACTACCATTATTTCGTTTATGTTTAGCCCATTGGTTAAATTTATGATTTTTGAAGTGATGGTTTCTTTTGTGCCAACTGCAGAAATCGATAACATTTGGTGGGCCATTTGTTTTTCTGTTTCTGACCAAAGTGAATCCATATTGGAAACAGGTGGTGGGAATGGAGTTCGTTTGTTTCGTAGGATTCCAAGGAATGATTGTTCTACACTAGTGAATAATAATTTTGCTTCTTCATCCGTATCTGCTGCAATGACATTCATCGCCATCATCACATACGGTTTCTCCAAATATTGAGAGGGTCTAAATTGTTTTTGGTAAATCGAAATGGCATCTTTCAGGTACGTAGGTGCAAAGTGCGAAGCAAAAGCAAAGGGTAATCCAAGTAAGGCGGCAAGTTGTGCACCAAACAAACTTGATCCTAATATCCAAACAGGGACATTCGTTCCAAACCCTGGGATAGCATTTATTTTTCCATCTTCTTTGTCTGAGGATAAGTAATTTAGCAGTTCTTTGACATCTTCTGGGAAATGTTGTGAGGCCATCGGATCACTGCGTAATGCGCGTAAGGTGAGTTGGTCGGTTCCTGGTGCCCTTCCTAATCCTAAATCAATTCGTTTGGGGTATAAACTTTCTAAAGTACCGAATTGTTCTGCAATGACCAGTGGAGAATGGTTGGGTAACATAATCCCACCTGCTCCTACGCGAATTTTTTTTGTATGACCAGCAATATGACCAATGACGACTGAAGTAGCTGCACTTGCGATGGAAGGAAAATTATGATGTTCAGCGATCCAGATTCGTTTGTAACCCAATGATTCAGCAGCTTGCGCTACCTTGACACTGTTTTGAATCGCATCCCTTGGTGTCTCACCTTGGTTGATAAACACTAAATCTAAAATTGAAAGTTCCACGACAATTACACAATTCCAGTTTATGATCATTTCTGTAAATGGCGAAAATATTGAAAATCTAAACTAACTTCAAAAATTGCTACGCTTGTTATGTGATTGAAACAATTACTTCAAAAAAAAAATATGAAAAATGAAATCAATTTGATCCCTCGGTTTGTCTAAGCAAAACTTGTTTTTTAAATGGGGTAAACTATCAAAAAAAAATATGGAAGTCCACGTAATCAAAGCTCCGATTCCAAACGAATTAAAGTATGTGGCAAAAGACCTTTATATTTATAAATCGAAACATAAGAATAAGGAAACACTCAATTTTTTTGCTGATGGTTTTCCTGGGTTTGTGTTTTTTCATTCTCTTGCACCGGTTCGAGTCATCGTTGGAAATCTTTCTAAAGAAATGGAACCTGTTTTTATTTATGGGCAAACCTTAGAACCTATTCGGATTGAAATAGAAGGTCCATTTTTCTTTATTATGATACAACTTTTTCCCAGTTTCATAGAAGCAACATTCAGAATCCCGATAGGAGAGCTTACGAATTCATGTTGGACAATTCCGAAATCAGAATGGCAAGGTGAATCTAATTTTGAGATATCGATTCGAAAACAATCAACTGAGTTAGCAAAGGAAGCAATCTTTCGATTTTTGATAGACAAAGCTAGATATTTTAACCCAGACCTCACGTTACATACATGTATGGAAACAATTTTGGAATCAAATGGGAATTCTGAGATCAAAACAATTGCAAATTCCATTGGAATGTCTGAAAGGACTTTGCAACGTAAATTCCAACAATATGTAGGATTGACACCAAAACAATTTGCTACAATCATTCGTTTCCAATCAAGTTTACAAGAAATGAAAGGTAATCAAAATTTGAAATTAACAGAGATTGCTTATGAAAATGGATATTCTGACCAATCACATTTTATCAGGCAATTTAAATCATTTACCAAAGAAAAACCATTTCAATTCAGAGAAAAAAAAGAAACGATGTCGGGTTTGTCCAATTTTTAATTTTATTCCTTTGTTATCTTTATGTGATGAAACCATTCACATTAATATTAGGATCTAGTGGAAAAACTGGATCAAGAATCGCAAATAAACTCACCCAATTAAACTATCCAATTCGATTGGGATCAAGAAAGACTAAACCCGCCTTTGATTGGGAAAAACCAGAAGCATGGGATGAGGTAATCAAAGGTGTCGATCAAATTTATATCTCTTACCAACCAGACCTGGCGCATCCAAATTCGATCCTTCACATAAAGAAACTCATCGAACTTTCAAAAAAATACAATGTAAAGAAAATCGTTTTGCTTTCAGGAAGAGGTGAACCAGAGGCTATCGCTTGCGAAAAGTTAGTTGAGGACTCTGGGTTGGAGTGGACCATCTTACGGTCTAGTTGGTTTTCACAAAATTTTAGTGAAGGGATGTTCCTTGCTCCAATCTTAGAAAGAAAAGTAATTTTCCCTAAATTGAAATCGAAAGAACCTTTTGTTGATTTGGAAGACTTAACTGATCTTGCAGTTGATGCCTTAGTAAACAGTGTGCATGTTGGGAAAAAATACGAGTTAACTGGTCCATCACTCGTCAGTTTCCAAGAGGCGTTTGGTCAAATTGCAAAAGAATTAAATGAGACAATTTCCTTCGAAGAAATTCCTTTGGATGATTATATCAATATGCTGAATGAATATGCTTTGGACAAAGATACCATTTGGCTCATTCGATATTTGTTTGAAACTGTATTAGATGGAAGGAATGAATCTGTAGTTGATGATTTTGAGAAAGTTTTAGGAAAAAAACCAAAAGATTTTAAGGATTATGTAAAGGAAACCGCAAAATCGGGAGTTTGGAGGATTCCAAAAGAATAGAGGATTTTTTCCAAAGATAATCATGCCACCTAAACTAAGTTATCTTGAATAAGGTGGCATTTTTATCTTTTTATTAAATTTTCAATTTCATAAAGCAGATTTTTTTGATTCTGGTTTATTCATTGTTCATTCGGGTAACCTCCATAAGTCATTTTCCCAATCATATAAATTGGGCTTTTTCCTTCTGATACCACCCTTTGGTTTAGTTTCACTTGTAACTCAGACAAAGTGGTCGATGGGTAAGAAACATTTTCTTTGTTCACGATGAGGATATAGTGGTATGAAGAAAGTTCATTTTCATCTGGGTCCAAATCATCCCAAAGGTACAAAACATTGCCTGATCCAATGTCTCGACCCGGATCATTTTTCATCATCAACTCATTTGTTTGGTTTTGTGGTGTATTGGGAATCGTACCTGAAACTATTTTTTTCTCAGTGATCACTAAAATCTGATTTGGGTCAAAATGAGGGGGTAGATAAAATTCGGAAGGAGCATCTGAATGCCTTCCCCTCCAAACAACGAATAAAAATCGTTTGTCAGCAAAGTATTTTGCTTCGTTAGTTCCAGGTTTGATGGCAGCCCATGAAAAAACTCGATTCCATGTATCAAATCCAATTGCATTGTAATGGCTTGTCATAACACGGCCTTGTGACCTTCGTAGGTAAGCTCTCGAGATTACATTTGGATCTACATTCAATCTTGTTCCATAGTTACTAACAACGGAGAAATCTTCATCATTCCATGCATCTTTTGTGGTGATGAGTTTGGAAGGATTTCCATTTTTATATTCGGCATGGTGGTCATAATAATAATCCCAATGCCATTGGGTTCCAGAAACGATTGGGTTATAAAAATCGGCAAATCTAGTTTTTGAATTTTGTGTTTTGTCTGAAATTTCCATCGCTTGGTAAACGGCATTGATCATTCTTGGTGTGTCTTTTGCTCCGCTACCTTTTAACCACATTCCAAATTCACTAAGAAACATTGGAATTTTTAAGAATCTAGCTTCAGTTCGGATTTCATCTAAGTATTTAAAATAGGTGGCGTTATCGATCCCAGTCAAATCAACTCCCATTCGTCCTGCATCATAAAAGTGTGAATTAAATACAAATCCTTCTCCTGGAGGTGCATTCAGATGTCCACCTCCAGTGGCAGGTGCAATCGCCGAACCTATGTTTGTATTCCAAAAGACGAGTGGTTCTGCAAAAACCCATTTTTTCTCCCAACCATTCTCGTTGAGGATCGTTCTGATCTTTTGGTACATGGGCCATAGTTTTTCGTTATCCCATCTTTTGGGAGTAAGACCTTCCATCCCTCCATCGACTGGTTCATTAAAGGGATCAAGCCCTACGATATAAGAAAATTCCTCTGCTGTTAAATGATTTTTTATATATATAATTGTCTTTTGAATTTGCCAAAGGTATTCCGTCTGCATATAACGTACTCCAGCGGAAGTATTTACTGGTGCATCATTCCAAAAATTTCTGAATGCTCTACGGATCGCTTCGTTTGTCAGATTGTTTTGGCTCCAACTAGCACAAACAATGCCACAATATTCTTTTGGATAATTTCCATTTTTTGTGATCCATAGTGGGGCTCCATTCCCGGTATGCCATGAATTCTGATTAAAGAGGTGTCTGGAAAACAAGTCTTGGTGGTAATCAATCAAAACATAAATTCGTTTTGCCGTTGCTTTTTTGATTTGTGATACCACTTCATTTAAATAGGATTCATCGATGGTATCAACTTCTGGATGGACTCCTTCCCAGGCAATCGTATAACGAATCATATTCGATCCAGTTGTTTTGGTAAGTCCTTTGATTGCTTCTTCAGCATCGTTTGCATTCCGAAATGCCTTAAATCCATGTTCTTTTAATTTGACATTCCCTGATACATTGAAACCCCGAAAGGATACTTCACGACCTAACCCATCTATCCAAATAGAATCTATCCAATTCCCATAGGATTTATTGGTCACTGCAAGGTCTCTTTCTTCAAAAGTATCGATATAATCGATATTATGCGATATGCTTGGTAAAACATTTGATTTTCCAAAAGGATTGCTCACCGGTAACTCTACCGGCGTAAAATTCGAAGATTGAAGTAAAGGAAGTAGATTCCCGATCCCTTCTTCTTTAGGAGCACAATACAAATGTAAGGTGACTAGTAGCAAACTGGTAAATTGTTTTTTAAATGAACTTGGTTCTTTCGGGTGGTCCATCGTTTCCTCTTTCTCGTTTTGCACGATTCTGGACAGTTCCTTCTTATTTGCCGACACGTGTCGAGTAAAAAATGACATAGAAATACCATCATTCGGACGATGCAAAAATGCAAAATTGCTTAGAATCGCCATATACTGCTGATTTCTGAACACTGCTCAAATAAAACCCGACTTCTGTCGATTATTTAATTGCCATATTTTTAACATCGTTTAGACTTATCCTCCAGAATTGGCCCAAGGGATTCCTTCGGATGGATTCATGCGAAAAGATATAAGATTCAGAAATTTAGATTCGGAGAGAGTATATGAATTCCCAAATTAGTCCCTTGGTTCGCATCGGCGTGACCATTCTATCTTGTTTGTTTTTGTTGGTTTGTTCCGACAAAAAGCCATCCCAGTCCAACTCAGCATTACTTGGCTTAGTTGGTATTGACGAAACCCAAACCACAACTGAAACTGGAACAGATCAGTTTTCTAGTTCTAGTTTGAGCCGTGTTGTAACGCCAAATCTCGGTTCGTCGCCCTATTTAGTAGGAGTTGGAATTTCTGATATCACTGGCCCTGCCGCTGAAGTTGGAATGATGGGATTTGCGGAAACGGCTCAAAAGACAGAAGGGATTTATATGCGCCTTTGGTCAAGAGCCTATATCATTGGAGATGCTTCCAAACGTGTGGTGTTTGTAAGTGCTGATTTAGGAATGATCTTTCAATCCATCAAACAAGCTGTAAGTAAAAAAATTGCAGCGGACCAAGAACTTGCTCCGTATTATTCCGAGGCGAATGTTTTGTTATCAGCCACTCACACGCATAGTGGTCCTGGTGGGTATTCCCATTATTTTTTATACAATGCAACAACTTCTGGTTTTATCAAAGAAAACTTTGATGTGATTGTGAATGGAATTTATAAGTCAATTAAATTGGCTCATCAAAATTTAGTCCCTGGAAACGTATACATCAACCAAGGGGAGCTAACGGATGCTAGTAAAAACCGCTCCGCTATTGCCTATGACAAAAATCCAATTAGCGAACGTAATTTTTATACTTCCAACGTTGATCAAACAATGACACTTCTTAAATTAGTGGCCGCTGACGGCAGGGAACTTGGAATGGTGAACTGGTTTGCCGTACATCCAACCAATGTGGGACCAACGAACAAACTCATCGGTGGGGATAACAAAGGATTGGCTTCTTATTTATTTGAAAAAAACAAAGGGACCAATTATACAGCAAACCAAACCTTCGTGGCTGCTTTTGCTCAGTCCAATTCGGGTGATGTGACTCCGAATTTATGGGGCCCTGCAGATGGTGTAAATGATTATGCAAGACAAAATACCATCGCAGACAAACAATACCAAAAGGCAATGAGCCTTTACCAATCAGCGAATACCCAAGTTTCAGGGTCAGTTGACTTTCGACATACATATGTTAATTTCTCGAATTTGTATGTGAGCAGTGTGGGAACCACTACTTGCCCTGCAGGTATGGGAGCTTCCTTTTCTGCAGGAAGTGTTGAAGATAATGCAGTGTCCGTAGATTTTTTTGATGAAGGAACCACTGTTGATTCTTTGGATTGGAATTCCAATGCAGCTGATGCCTTTAAAGCTAGTTTTCTTGGTGGAGCCCTTGGGGTTTTATGGCCTAGTTCTGTCAGTGAATCGTATAAACTTTGTCATGCGGAAAAACCAGTTCTCATACCTACAGGAGTTGCAAGTTTTGATGGAAATCCTTGGACTCCACCAATCATCCCAATCCAAATTGTGAAAATTGGCAATTTATCAATCCTTGCGATCCCTGCAGAAGTATCGACGATGGCTGGGAGAAGGATTCGTTCCCTAGTAAAAAACATTTTGGAAAATGATTACACTGTTGTTGCAGCACTTTCCAACTCCTATACATCGTACCTCACAACAAGAGAAGAGTATTCCTCTCAACAATACGAAGGAGCTTCGACTCAGTTTGGCCCCAATACTTTAAAAGCGTATGAACAAGAGTTTGGAAAACTTGCGGTGGCTCTACGGAATGGGGCATCGGTTCCAAGTGGACCAACACCTCCTGATCTGACAAATTACCAAGTTACACTCCAAACAGGTGTTGTATTTGATGATGTCCCACTCTTCAAAAGTTTTGGAAATGTTTTCACACAACCAGCTCCAACATATACAAGTGGTGCAAAAGTAACGGCTGTTTTTTGGGGTGCACATCCGAAAAACAATATGTTGATTGGAAGTAGTTTTGTTGATATCGAACGCCAAACCGGTTCCACTTGGACGGTAGTGGCACGTGATAACGATCCATCCACAACGTACAAATGGCAAAGGGACGGGATCGCATATTCAAAAATCACTGCAACTTGGGATACAAAATCGTATCCTAAAGGTACTTACCGCATAAGGCATCGTGGGCACTGGAAATCAGGTTGGACTGGAGCCATCAGTGCTTACCAAGGGGTCACAAACAACTTTACGATCCAATGATCATCTGAACATTCAACTCGCCTGGCCTGGAAAGGGTCAGGTATTTTTCTTTGCAACGGGATTGACTGGCTGAGATTCCGTAAGATGCTCGTACTATGGATAAATTGGTAGACGCATCCCTCTCTCCTGACCTTGCATCAAGGCCATTTAAATTCACAAGTAAACAAGGAAGGAACCGCCGCGCACAACTTCTATCGATTGCGTTTGAACTCTTACGAGAAAAAAATCCAGAAGAAATCAGTTTTGCTGATATTTGTAAAAAAGCAAAAATTCCTAGGCCATCTGCCTATCATTTTTTTCCAAACGTAGAAGCCATCTTCCATGGAATTCGTTTGTTACATTCAGAAGGTGTGGTTGAAAAACTAATCGCTTTAAAAAATGAATCGTTTCAAACATGGAAAGAATACATTGAAAAATCCATTGATGTTGCAGTAGAAGTCACCAATTCCGAAATCGCGTTTCCGAGGCTCATTTACGGGTATCGTATGAGTAATCCTGAAATGAGACTTGTTGGCCAAGAGTTGGATGCCAAATTAGCAAATCTCACCAAAGAAGGATTAGTACAAAAATTCCAATTGAATGATCTAAATGCTTTAGACCAAGTATTTGGCGTTGCCATTTCCATCGCTGACTCACTTTTAAAATTATCATACCGAACCTATGGTGATTTTACTCCTTGGATGGTGGGAGAGGCAAAAAAAGCGACTATTTCTTATTTGCTTAATTATTTCCCAGAAGACTGTGAAGTAAAACAATAATTAGGTTTTCATACCATTGTATGCATATTCAGTAACGGTTTGGATGAATTTTTCCATTTCGTTCATATCATTTTTCATTTGAAGTCTACCTTCTAAAAACAACATCGCAATCCCATGGATCATTGCCCATGATGCCAAAGTTTTTTCTCTGGTTTGGCCCTTCTCAAGATAACCTAAGTTTTGGCCCATTCGAATGATCTCATGCAATTGGCGATAGGTTCTCCTGGATACAGAGGACAAAGTAGGATGTAAATTTGTCTCAACTCCCATACCACCAAACATAATCCTTGCGAACTGACGATTGTTCATAATGAATTGGAAGTAGGTCCAACCTAAGGCACGGTATCGTCCTTTAAAATCTTTATCAGTTTTTTCTAGTTCGATTTGATAAGATTCAAAATACTTTTGAAATCCTATCTCTGCAATTGCAGAGAATAACGCATGTTTGTTTTCAAAGTGATGGTAACTTGCAACGTGACTCACACCTGCTTTTGCAGCTACCTTTCTGAGTGATATTTCTTCGAGTGAAGTTGTTTCCAATAACTTCACACCAGCCTGTATCAAGGCTTCACGAACATTAACACTGTTTAATTTGTTCGGACGGCCAACTCGCAGAGTTTTTTTTGAATTCCCTTTTGTTTTTTTTGTCACCATCTTAGGTCATTTTGATTCCATTTTGGTAATTTGAATAGCAGATATTTACCGTTGGTAATTTATTGGTTGTTTGTGAATTGCGATATATTACCATTGGTAAATTATTTCATATTTGAAGGAAATTTTATGAACCTAGCATTTTCCCCGATCCAATTAGGAAATCTTACCTTACCCAATCGATTTCTCATGGGTTCCATGCATTTAGGTGTGGAAGGCGAAACAGGTGTTGCAAAACGAATGGCAACCTTTTACAGCAAACGGTTTGAAGGCGGAGTGGGAATGATTGTGACGGGAGGGATCAGCGTAAACGAAGAAGGAAAAGGATCCAAGTCGTTCTTTCAATTTTTAGATCCTAATCATGCAAATGAATTAAAATTAATGAACGAAGCGCTTTCAGGGAAAGGAATTATGTGTGCGCAGTTATTCCATGCGGGACGTTATGCCTTTGATCGAAATTGTGTGGCTCCGTCTGCGATTAGAGCACCAATCAATCGTTATGTTCCGAAAGAATTGTCAGAAGAGGAATGTTGGCGCACCATCGAAGATTTTGGTCGATCGGCAAAAATTGCTTACGAAGTCGGATTCGGTGCGGTGGAAATTATGGGGAGCGAAGGTTATCTATTGAATCAATTTTTTTCACCAGTGACGAACCACAGAAATGATTATTTTGGCGGAGATGCCAAACGTCGTATGAATTTTTCCATAGAAGTTTTACGGGTCGTGAAAAAAAATCTACCGGAAGGATTTCCAATTGTTTTCAGAATGTCTGGAATTGATTTGATACCAGGCAATCCAAGTTTTGAAGAAGTGATCGGATTATCAAATGCCTTACGTGATGAAAAAGTTACGGCACTTAACATTGGAATCGGATGGCATGAATCAAGAGTTCCTACGATTAGCCAATTGGTTCCAAGAGGAGCATGGGTTCCCATTGCTCGTCGAATCAAAGAACAAACACCAGGTGTTCCCATCATAGCATCTAACCGAGTGAATGATGTCTCAACGATCAATCAAATATTTTCAGAACAAAGTGTTGATATGATATCGATGGCACGTCCCTTTTTAGCCGATCCCTATATTGTTCAAAAATTACAAACCAATCAATCGGAACGAATCAATACGTGTGTAGCATGTAACCAAGCTTGCCTTGATCATGCCTTTCAGGAAAAACATGTTTCTTGTATTGTGAATCCTATGGCGATGAATGAAGAGAAGTATGTGATACAAAAAACAGATAATCCTAAGAAGGTCTTGGTCATTGGAACAGGTCCTGCTGGACTTGAAGCCGCACGAGCTTCAAAAGAACTGGGACATGATGTTACTATTTTTGAAAAACGTGATCAAATTGGAGGACAGTTCCAATTGGCTTCAAACATTCCGGGAAAATCTGAATTTAATGAAACCATTCGTTATTATAAAAACGAACTAAAAGAAATTGGTGTGAAAATCCAATTGAAACAGGAAGCTACGATTCAAAGTATACAATCGCAAAATCCAGACGTTGTGATTTTTGCAAGTGGAGTAGTTCCAAGGGAATTTCATTTAAAAGGTTTGGAACATTTACCTTACGGAAGTTATGCGGATTATCTAACGGGAAAATTTATTCCTGGGAAACGGGTCGCAGTGATTGGAGGTGGTGGGATTGGTGTTGATGTAGCACACCGCTTGACCGAAGATCATGATCCCACATTAGAATCGTACAACAAAAAATACAATATCTCTTCCTTTACAAATACAGTTGTACAAAAAGAATCTGTGAGTCGAAAGGTAGCAGTATTTCGTCGGAACGGAAAACATGGGGCAGGACTTGGACCTACCACATTTTGGGCACTTAAACAAGAGTTAGAATCAGTTGGAGTTGAATTTTACCAAGGACTTAGTTATAAAGAAGTTACAAAGGAGGGACTCGTTGTAGTTTTTAAAAATGGTGAGGAGTTTTTGTATCCTTGTGATTCTATAATTTTATGTGTCGGACAAGAAAAAGAAAATTCATTGTATGAAGAATATTCAAAAAACTTTCCAAACCAAAAAACAATTCTCATTGGTGGAGCCAAAGATGCTCGAAACATAGACGCCAAACGAGCCTTTTACGAAGGAATAGAAGCAGCATACAGCATATAAGGAGTCAGATATGATCGCTAATAATTATTTTTCAGATGATAAGGATTTACAGTTAATTTTCAACCAATTGATCGATTGGGAAGCTATTGTAAAAGAAGTAGAAGGGGAAACCTTTTTCGACCACAAAATTTATACCGAAACCAATAACAATCGATATGAGATGGCACCTTCTTCTTTTGAAGAAGCAATGGAATTGTATACTTCCAGTTTGGATGCGATGGGAGATTTTTTTGGGAAGGATGTATCTCAGAAATCGCAAATCATGGATCGCAATGAACTCAAATATGAGAATGGAAAAGTAATTTTCCCGAAGGAAACAGTTGAAATTTACGAAAAATTCCGAAGTACAGGGCTAATGGGTTATTCATTGCCAAGGGAAGCGGGTGGTTTAAATTTCCCAGCCACAGTGGGTGCATTTTATGCAATGATTATGGCACGAGCTGATGTTGCATTTTGTATGACAACAACCCTCCTTAATTTGGCACAAATCGTATCAAGGTTTGGAACAAAGGAACAAATTGAAACCTATGCAACAAAAGCGGCAACAGGTGAATCTCTATTTGCAATGTCACTCACCGAACCTGACTTTGGTTCCGATTTGAATAGTGTTCGAACCGTTGCTGTCAAACAAGAAGATGGATCATATCGACTAACAGGTACAAAACGCTTTATTTCGCAAGGTTGTGGTCTCGGTGAGTATCCTGCATTGCTATTGACTTTAGCAAGGACAGGTAAACCAGACGGTGGAGCGAGAGGCCTTTCTGTTTTTTTAGTGAAGAGTACCGATATTACGGTTGCTGGCATCGAAAAAAAGATGGGATTACATGGATCTCCTACTTGTGAGATCGTTTATGAAAATAGTTACGGCGAAATTTTAGGGGAAGAGGGACTTGGACTCACTCGTTACACAGCAGGAATGACTAACTTTATGAGGCTTGTGAGTGCCTCTGGTGGTTGTGGAGGAGGGACTGCAGCTTATTATGAATCTTTAAAGTATTCAAAAGAAAGAAACCAATTTGGAAAACCAATCTTTGAAATCCCAGCTGTTTATGAAATGGTGAATAAAATCAAACGAGAGACAAATGCCATGAGGTTACTCACTTTGGAAACAGCTCGTGTGATTGATATGTACCAACACCACCAAATTCGTATGGAAAAAGAAGGTGTAGCCGATAGAGAGATTCGAAAGGATGAAAAAGTAAAATATTGGTCTACACTTGCATCCATCTTAACACCAATTGCAAAGTATTACAGTTCAGAAGAAGGGCACAAATGTACGAGTATCGCCGTACAGGTATTTGGTGGCGCAGGTTATACAGAAGATTATGATATCTCTCGAATGTTTCGTGACTCAAGAATCAACACCATTTATGAAGGAACATCCCAAATCCATGTCCGAATTTCGACAGGAGCGATCCTTGCTGGAATGGCAGGGGATGGAAATTTTAGAAAGTACCTGACTTCATTGAAGGAGGAAATTCCAAACCCTTCCTCTTTTTTACTCGAACAAGAATCCTTATTGGAAAAATCAATTTTAGAAATGCGAAAGATTGAATCCGAATCTAGAAAAGAAACGGTAGCAGAAAATTTAATGATCCAAATGGCTCGCTACCTTTGCACTTTGTTATACGAAAAAGCAATTCCAAAGATCAAAGATGAAAATGATAGAGATATTTGGGAAAAGGATTGCCGATCCTATGCAATCGACAGTGCGGCGACGGCTCAGTCTTCTTTGTATCGCATTCAATTTTTTGAATGAATCTAAAAATTTATTTGGAAAAAAATTTCGGAAGGTCTTGACTGCGACGAGAATTTAACTCAAAAATATGAGAGAGGTTTTTCAATGAAAAAAATGATTTTGGTTTTGTCAATTTTTACCTTCGTAACAACAAACATTCTGTTTGCTCATGATAAAGAGGGACATGGCAAAAAGTCTATGGCCCTCGGACATTTTAAAAAAATGGATGTTGATGGTGACAATAAAGTATCAAAAGAAGAATGGCAGAAATTCCATGATGCCCATTTCCTCGAACTTGATAAAGATGGGGACGGCTCTGTTTCTTTTGATGAAATGAAAGCGAAACATTCAGAGAAAAAGGATAAAATGAAGGAAAAAGCAAAAGAAAACGGGAAACAAGGGAAAAAGAAAAACAAGATGGAAGATACTGAATAAGTTTTCCGAAGGGGAACCTTTTTTGTCATCATTTCCTTCCAGGGATAAGGGAATTGAGATGGAAAGGGTTCTTTTTTACATTATTTTCCAAATGTAACTAATATTTTGAAACCTTTCTTTCGATTGACCTACTCATTCATTAAGAGTGTCATTTAACCAATCAAAGCGAATGAAAGCCAAAAAAGCCAAACAAAAACCCGTAGCCAAAAAAAAGAAACAGATCGCGAAGAAAAAACAAAAACCATTCATTGAGAAAAATAAAAAATTTAAAGGATCACCATCGAAATCCATAGTTTCTAAAAGAGTTCCGGAAAAAGAAACCAGTTCCCATGTAAAAGAACTGATCGATACCGTTCATGAATATTCGATAGGGCATGAAATTGCAAATTCAGTGACACATGGAATTGGAGGTGGTCTTAGCATTGCTGGACTCTCCATTCTTTTGACGATGGCGGTTCTTTATGGAGACATTTGGCATGTTGTGAGTTCAGCGATTTACGGTGCGACGTTAATCATTTTATATTTAGCATCCACACTCTACCACGCAATCTATCACACAGCAACAAAAAAGATATTTAAAGTCATCGATCATGCATCTATCTACTTATTGATAGCGGGAACCTATACTCCTTTTACGCTTGTTAGTTTGCGTGAGAATTCTGAGTGGGGATGGTATCTATTTGCGATCATTTGGCTTTTAGCCTTTTTGGGTGTAGGATTACTTTTATTATTCCCTGGAAAGTTTAGTGGGGTCCGAGTGGCTGTTTACATCATTATGGGTTGGCTTGCAATTTTTGTGGCAAACGATATTCGCGAAGCGATCGGAGTTGCAGGTATGTCCTGGCTTGTGGCTGGTGGGCTTAGTTATACATTTGGTGTCATTTTTTATTTATGGGACAGACTCCCATTCAATCACGCAATTTGGCACTTATTTGTATTGGGAGGGAGCATTTGCCATTTTTTCGCGATTCTATTTTATGTGATCCCTTCCCACATAAAATGAAAATTCTATTTGTCAAAAAATTTACACTCACTAAAATTTTCCTCCTTGTGTACCTTTTTTTGGTGCCTAAGTAGGAGAATATATGAGAACATTGGTCACGTTTAGTTTTGCGATGTTGGTGTTATTTTCATCAACGGCTGTGTTTGCGGATGATTGTTTTTTGTGTGGGAGTGGAAGCACAAACGGTTGCCAACAATGCCGAGGAAAAGACAGAAAGGCTTGCGAAGAAAAAGGATGTAAAATTTCAGGAACTTCTTCCTGTTCTACTGCTGCCAATGTGAAAGTTTGCAAAGTGGACAGATCGTACGATGACCTTACCATCGTTGGAACCAAAAAACAAAATCTCCAATTCCAATCTAAATTGAACTAAACGAATGTTCAAATACCCACTGTATTCTTACACAGTGGGTATTTTTATATTACCTTTCACTCGTCACATCGATCACAACATTCCCTTTTTTATGGCCTGCTTCAACATAACGGTGAGCATCTACCATTCTTTCTAAAGGATAATTCCGATCAATATTCACCTTGTATTTTCCCAAATTGACCAAGCTGACTAAAAATTTTAAATTTTCTAACGTCTCTTCTATTGGTCCAAAATGGACATTGAGTCTTTTGATGAGTTTGAGAAATAGTGCCTGAAACATTTGTCGAAATGTTGCTCCAACAAGAACCAAGTTTCCATTTTTCTTCAAATACTTTAAATTTGATTTGATTTCCGTTTTCCCAACACATTCATAAAATACATCATATAAATTTTGATTTGAATCGGCGAAAAAGGTTTCGTAGTCAAAGGTTTCGTTTGCACCTAAAGATTTCACCAATTCAAAGTTAGCTTTGCTACAAACAGCAGTGACATGTGCTCCTAAATGTTTTGCCAATTGGATAGCAGAAGAACCCACCGAACTGGAAGCTCCATAGATAACGACCTTTTGGTTATTTTGAATCTGGCAACGATTGATGAAATCGAGAGCAGTAAGCCCTCCAAAAGAAATTCCAGCTCCTTCTGCAAATGACATCTTGTCTGGAAGTTTTATGATCAGTGAATTTTCTTCCACAATGGTATATTCAGCATAAGCTCCCATTTTGATCCCTTTTGAACCAAGGACTTTGTCACCCACTTGAAAAGAAGTGACTCCTTCCCCAATCGCATCAACTACCCCAGAATAACTAAGTCCTAAGATTGGATTTTTAGGTTTGAACAATCCAAAATACAAACGAGCAATTTGTGGGTCCGGTTTTCTCACTCGCCAGTCACCTGAATTTACTGCTGTTTTCACAATACGAATTCGAATTTGTATTGATTTTGGAATGGGAATTTCCCATTCCTCTAATTTTAAAACTTCTGGTGGTCCATAATTTCTGTAGGTGATGACTTTCAAAGAGGGTTCTCCTAAATCAGAAAAATACTTACAGTGTAAGTCTGTCAATGAAATTTATTTCTGATTCATTTAGAAATTTGTATGGTAGAGTAGCGATTTTTATGATAGATCTATTGTAAACTTTCGTTTTGTTAGAAGGAAATTGTTCGTATTGGTCAGCAAAAAAAAGGATCAGAAAAAGAGAAAAACATTAACAAAGGATTTGCTCATCCAAACCGCCATTCAGTATGCAAATCGAAACGGTATCGATGCCCTTTCGATGAGAAATTTGGCAAACTCATTGGGAGTGGAGGCAATGTCATTGTACAATCATATCCAAAACAAGGAGGAACTACTCGATGGAATGGTTGAAGATTGTGTAAAACTTTTTTATAAACCAAAACTGGATAAAGATTGGAAAAAAGAATTCAAAAAACGTGCGTCTTCAGTAAGAGAAGTGCTTTTGAATTTTCCTTGGCTTACGGTTTTACTCGTATCAAGGGTGAATGTGGGCGAACATATGTTAAAGTATTTTGATCAAAGTTTAGGTTGTTTGGTTAGTGTAGGGTTTTCATACAAACAGGCAGATCACATCATCAATGCAGTCGATAGCCATATTTACGGTTTCACACTGCAGGAATTAAATTTCCCATTTAATCCTGAAGAGTACGAATCCAAAGCAAAAGAATACCTACCAATGATCAGTGCAGAAAATTTACCCTATTTTTATCATTTATCAATGGAAGTCGCCAATGGAAAATACAATGGAATCCATCATTTTGAATTTGGTTTGGATTTAATTCTAAACGCACTAAATCCAAACCCTAAAAATAGAAACCGAACTTAAATTGCAAATACCGTTTGGAAGGTGAAAAAACTTGCATTAGGTTTGAAGTCATACCTTCGGTACGGATCTGTTTCGTAAGGATTATTTTTTTGATTCCTGATTGCATCTCCTGCATACAATGAACTTGCACCAAACCAAAAGGATACATTTTCCCATGGAGTGATGATATAAATCAAATTCACCTCTGTTGCGACATGTTTGCCAAGTTTTGGACGATTTGGATTGTAAGCTTCTGTATTATAAAAGTCTTCTGTAGACGCTGTTTCACCCGTTGCTCTACTTACTGGCACATAATTGTTGTTATCGTAGTAACCATCTTGGAGTTTCACTTTGTAATACCAATGTGGGTTAATGATAAAAGTCCCCCATTTGGATGATTCATATTTGATATGTAAGGAATAATCTTTGATATTTTGCCAAAATACCAAACCAGAGTTTCCGTTGCCTGCAAAAGGAATGGCTCCACCAGCCATCCTTCTTGTGGCAAACAAAGGATTGTAAGTGGCCACACTTCCATCATTTCGATTTGGATCACCCGATGCCTGTACGTATTGGATTCCAATTCGGAATTCTTTGACTGGAGTATAACCTAACTGAGCGGCTACGATATTTGCTTTGTATCGGACGGGTTCTGAGTGTGGTGGTGGTTCGCCTGTGATTCGATTGGTTTTTAAGGCTCCGTTTTGGTTGATCCAATCAGGTGATACCCTTTCTCCTGTGAATCCTGTTTGCCAAGCCGCCTCGACCATCCAATCGATACCAGTTTCTTTTGGCAGGGCATTCCCCTTCGTGCGATTGGTGAATCGAATGCCAGATGTATTCAATTGGTCTGGGTCGCGGTAATAGATATCTGACCCATAAGGTGTTGTATTTGTTGCTTTTTGTCGTTGTTTGTATAAGGTAAAGTTGTAAACTTCGATTCCTAACCACTCCCATGGTTTGATTCCATAATGGGCACCGTAATAGGATGCATTCCCTGGTCCACCTAACCTGGTTGAGTTATTTGAGATAACACTATTTGCATTATTTTCGGAACTCACAATTGCACCAAACACATCAAAAGTCTGTTTTTGAATGGTGACCGTCGCACGCACGGCATCGAAGGAGTTGCCATTCAAACTATCATTCCTTGCTCCAACGATACGACCATCACCGAAGTCTAAAATTTGCCGACCAGTTCGCACCCGGAACATTTGGTTCGTTGTTTTCAAATCCAGAAATGCTTCGCGAAATCCAGTGTAATTATTGAGAGGAACTTCTCTTTGCCTTGATGTATCAATCGTCGTCCCACCATTGGAGATCACTCCAAGTCGTTGGTCGGAAGCTCCAGAGACTACTTCACCACCCCACAATCGCACATCTTGGAATGTAAGTTTAAATGTGATGTTAGGTGAAACATCTCCCACAAGGTAAAATTGAGTTTGGTTACTCACGGTATTTCGGATATCGGATGTGGAACGATCAAAGTCCGTATTATATAGGGAGTCTGCTTTTGGACGGATTCCAAATCCAACACGGAACCTGTCGGCAAACCACAAACTTTTATTTTCTTGGATCGCCTTCTTTTGTTTGTTGGTGATTTGAAAACTTTTGAAATATTCACCAGCTAAATTGCCTTTCATTGGACTAACATACTCTGGTTCTTCGGGGGGAGCTGCCACCTCTTTTGGTGATTCGGGAGCTGGTGGTGCACTAGGATTCACTTGTGCGGGAGGAGGAGGAGGTGGCGGTTCCGGAACCACTTCCTTTTTTACGGGAGTGATGAACTGAGCGTGTAAATTCCCTGCTGTCATGATGAAAAGGATTGGTATGAGTAAAAATCCAAGTTTTGTTTGGTGGTAAACTCTGTACATTTGGTACTCCCTAATTTTTGCCAGTGGATTGGAATGGACTTAGGTTTCTATCGATAATTTTTCAATTGCGTAAGACACCTAATTTTTGGATTGGTATTTGTACAATTTTTTGTGAAAATTGCCTACTATTTTTTTTAGGTGTCGGGACAGAGTTTAGTTCCAAGAGAATCGCTAAAATCTGCCTGTTTTCAGGAAATTGGCTCCGAATATTTGGTTTACTTCGCATTGTAACGGAAAAATCATTTCCTTAACCTTTGTATGCATTCGCAATTTTCGGAACACTTCCTACCTCTGCTCCAAAAGATAACAACAGAGAGCGAATGGGAATGGATTCAGTCGGTATCTCATTTGGAAACAAAAGGGCTCATGACTGCCTTTGTAAAAGCACCTCGTTTTTTATCCAAAACAACAATCCAAAATTCAGTAGCTTCAGAAAACCTGATTCCTTCCCTTCCTGGTTTTCAGGTAAATGGTTGGGACCTGGTTCGTCTAAGTCGCGTTTGGTTTTTAACTCATTTTGCTTCATTAACAAAAGATGAATTTGCAAACATCATTGATACTTTGTTTGATACTGCTGAATTAAACGAATTGATCGCACTTTACTCCGCATTACCATTATTGCCTTATCCAAATCTCTGGCTTGCAAGAGCAATTGATGCCGTTCGTTCGAATATGGGTTCAGTATTTGATGCGATTGCAATCTGTAATCCCTATCCTTTCCATCATTTCCCGGAACTTGCATGGAATCAATTGGTCCTAAAAACGATCTTTAATGAAAAACCAATTTTTTCGATTTATGGACTTGGTAAACGTAGGAACAAGGAATTAAGTCTGAGCATTATCGATTATGCCAAGGAGAGGTGGGCGGCCTCACGCACAGTTCCTTTTCAAGTTTGGTACTTGGTATCTCCCTTTTTGAAAAAAGAAGAATTCTCTATCATCGAAAAATTACTTGGATCGAAACACGAAGGGGAAGTGGTTGCAGCTTGCCTGATTCTTTTTGAATCCAATCACAATGAAGCAAAAGATTTACTTAGAAAATATCCAAAATATGAAATAGAGATCCAAAATGGAAATCTAAATTGGTCTAACCTTTACGTATAACTATCTTTATGTGTGAAAACAAAAAAAATTTAGAAAATCCATCACATTTTGAATCGCAATTGAATTCAAACGAACAAGAAACCCATGTTGACTTGAAATGGGATGATTACAAAGAAAAAATCAAAGGATTTAAATTTTTTGATCCGCACATCCATATGGTTTCGCGTACTACAGATGATTACCAAAATATGGCCCAAGCTGGTATTTTGGCTGTGATTGAACCTGCTTTTTGGGTTGGGCAACCAAGGACAGGGCTTTCAACATTTAAGGATTATTACAGTAGTTTGGTTGGTTGGGAAAGGTTTCGATCTTCTCAATTTGGAATTAAACATTATTGTACAATTGGACTTAATTCAAGAGAAGCAAATAACGAACGTTTAGCGGACGAAGTAATGGAAATTTTGCCACTCTATATCTACAAAGAAGGTGTTGTGGGGGTAGGGGAAATTGGTTTTGATGACCAAACAGAATTGGAAGAAAAATACTACAGGCTACAATTGGAATTGGCAAAAGAAGCAAAATTACCAGTTCAAATTCATACACCTCATCGAGACAAAAAACGTGGAACAGAAAGGAGTATGTCAATTGCACTTGAACATGGATTGGATCCATCTTGGGTAATTGTTGATCATAATAATGAAGAAACCGTAAAATCTGTGTTAGATCAAGGATTCTATGCCGCCTTCACCATTTATCCATTTACGAAAATGGGAAACAAGCGGATGGTCTCGATTGTCGAAGAGTATGGTTCCGAACGAATCATGGTTAATTCTAGCGCTGATTGGGGGATTTCTGATCCCCTTGCCATTCCGAAAACAGCCGCCCTGATGTTAGAACGTGGCATTTCCAAAGAGACCATTCAGAAAGTTACTTATGAAAACGCCATTGAAGCATTTTCCAAAAGTGGTCAAATAAAGGTTTCTGATTTTGAGATTGGGCTTTCATCTGATCCAACTGAAAAATTTTACGGAAATTCAGTATTACGTGGTGGCCAAATCCCTAAACAAAATCAAAATTCATTATACATAGAATAAATGTTGATTCGCCCCACCTTACAATTATTAAGACCTGCCAACCTTGTCACCGCTGTCGCTGATATTCTTGCCGGAATGTGTATTGTTTCCTTTCATTGGAATGGGTTTTCGTATTTATACTTAATCGGTGCCAGTGTTTCGTTATATGCAGGTGGCGTAGTATTTAATGACTATTTTGATCGAAAGATCGATGCCAAAGAAAGACCGGAACGTCCAATCCCAAGTGGAAACGTTTCAAAAGAATTTGCGTTTTTATTGGGAACGACCTTACTCATGATTGGTGTTGCCTTTGCTTTTTTATACAGTTGTACCAGCTTTTTTGTTTCACTGCTCATCTGTTTTTTTGTTCTATTGTATAATTATTATGCAAAACATCATATTGTTTTTGGTCCACTCGTGATGGGTTTTTGCCGTGGATTGAATTTGGTATTCGGTATGACTTCGGTCTCGGAGATTCCGGAATTGAGTTTCTATCTATCAATTTTACCTATCGTGTACATTGCAGCCATTACTTTGGTCAGCCAAAACGAAGTTTTGGGTGGTGGAAAATCGAAGTTAAGGATCGCATCCTTTTTGTTTGGCGGGGTATTCTTCGTTCAGATATTTTTGTCCTTCCTTAACGGAAACTTACTCACCACGTTACCTTTTGTATTATTTCACATCAGTTTATTGTTTCCTCCCTTATTGAAAAGCATGCAAGAGCCAAGTCCAGAACAGATTCGTAAGACGGTAAAAATGGGTGTATTGACTTTGATCGTACTCAATGTAAGTTTTGCTGCTAGTTTCGGAAATCTTGTTGTAGCGATATTAATTTTAGCGCTTTTACCAATTTCTCTTGGGATTGCAAAAGGATTTGCAGTCACTTAAGTTTATGAATGAAGAATTCCCAAACAAAATAACTTCCGAATTCCAAGTATCCTTTCGGTATGAAGTTTTTTTCACTCAACATTTGTTTGATTCTGAAAATGTATGTTTAAAGGATTTTTTTGATCATGATGGATTGTCTGTATCAGAAAAAAAAGTATTGGTCGTCACCGATGCAGAGGTTGTGAAGTACCATCCACATTTGATTTCTGAAATTAAAACTTATTTTCGAAATAAGATTCCTCATTTGCAACTCATAGAACCAATCTTAAAGATTGTTGGTGGTGAAGAATGTAAAAATCAAACCGTCCATTGGGAAACCATCGTATCTGCGATCAATACCTATGGTGTTGATCGCCATTCCTATGTGATGGGAATTGGTGGAGGGGCCATTTTGGATTTAGTGGGTTATGCAGCGGCGGTCTCCCATAGAGGGATACGATTGATTCGAATCCCAACAACTGTTTTATCCCAAAATGATTCGGGTGTAGGTGTCAAAAATAGTATTAACTTTTATGGCAAAAAAAATTTTTTAGGAACCTTTGCACCGCCTGTTGCTGTGTTTAATGACTGCCATTTTTTAACGAGTTTAGAAGAGAGAGATTGGCGGTCTGGGGTTGCGGAAGCGATTAAAGTAGCATTGATTAAAGATAAACTATTTTTTGAATGGCTTGAAACCAATTCTGATTCTTGCACCAAGCGGGAGTTAAGTGTTATGCAGTCTCTTATTTACCAATGTGCCAATTTACACATGTCACATATTTCCAAAGGAGATCCTTTTGAATTTGGTTCTTCTCGTCCACTTGATTTTGGACATTGGTTTGCCCATAAATTAGAGTATCTCTCTAATTTTTCGATCCGACATGGGGAAGCTGTTGCTTGTGGGATTGCACTTGATTCCATTTATTCAAATTTGATTGGATTGCTTCGCACGGAGGATTTAGATAGGATCATTCTATTACTCAAAATATTTGGATTCTCGTTTGATCATCAAGCATTAGTCGAAAATGGGTATAAGAATTTACCCAGTGCTTTAAGGGAATTCCGGGAACATCTTGGTGGAAAACTTACACTTTTGATGTTAAATGGCATTGGTTCTTCTACCGAAATTTATGAAGTCAACGAACCACTTTTACAAACAGCATTTTCACGATTGTTAGAAATGAAATGAAAACAGAATTTGGTCACCTAACGTATTGTACGAATATCCATCCTGGTGAATCATGGGTTGATCATTTTCAAGAATTACGGATCCATTTGCCTCTTATTAAAAAGGAAATTTCTCCAAATCAACCAATGGGAATTGGACTCAGACTTTCCAATGAAGCTTCTCTCTCTTTAATCGAAGAAAATCAACTATTGGAATTTCAGAATTGGTTGGAACAAGAATCATTCTATGTCATAGGCATCAATGGATTCCCTTATGGTGGGTTTCACACAGATGTGGTCAAAGAAGCTGTTTACCAACCAGATTGGTCGGATCAGAATCGAATTGAGTATACCCAACGTTTATTCACCATCTTAATGGAGTTGTTACCAGCTAACGAAGAAGGTGGTGTATCCACTGTACCTCTATCATATTTATATTTCGACACAAACGTAAATGATCGAAATGTACGTAAAAGTAAATCAACAGAACAAATCATACAAACCCTCCTAACTTTGATTCGTATCCAAAAGGCAACAGGAAAAACCTTACACTTGGATATCGAACCAGAACCTGATGGAATGTTAGGTTGCTTTTTGGACTGGGTCATTTGGTATACTTCTGATCTTCTTCCAGCTGCATTTCCTGTTTTAATGGATGAATTTGGATTTGATTCCCAATCCGCAGAAGAACAGACCAAAAATCATATCAGACTTTGTCTCGATGTTTGCCACTTAGCAGTGACTTATGAAGTGAATCCGTTTCTGTTTTCTGAGTTAAAACGATTAGGGATCAAAGTTGGGCGTATCCAAGTGAGTTCTGCTTTAAAGGTAAAGTTTCAAGAGAATGTTGGGGAATTACTACATTCCTTAAAACCATTTGATGAAAAAAAATACCTCCACCAAGTTGTTGCGATTACGAAAGATGGAGAAAAGAGATCGTATCGGGATTTAAATTTAGCATTGGATGCGGGTGCAAACAGGTTGGATGAGTGGAGGATTCATTTTCATGTTCCTATTTTTTTGGAAACTTATGGAACATTTTTATCCACACAAGAAGAATTGAAACTGGTATTAACCGAACATAAAAAAGATCATTTGAGTCATATTTTAGAAGTGGAAACATACACATGGAATGTTTTGCCAAAGAACTCTCAATTGCCAATTGACAAATCCATCATCCGTGAATTGAAATGGCTAAGATCATTTTTAGAATCAAATTCTCAAATATAAACTATGAAATCTACAAAACAAAAATTCCATAAAACGGTTGTAATCGATGTGGTTGGATTATCCCAATCAATCCTTTCACAATACACACCATTTTTAAACGGCTACTTAGAGAAACGAAACAAAACATACATCAAACCAATGTTACCTGCCGTCACAACAAGTGTACAAAGTACATATCTTACGGGGAAGTGGCCAAATGAACATGGAATCGTTGGTAATGGTTGGTATGATCGATCCGATTCTGAGATTAAATTTTGGAAACAATCAAATCACTTGGTGGTTGGTGAAAAAATTTGGGAAAGGGCAAAAAAGATAGATCCCAGTTTTACCTGTGCAAAAATGTTTTGGTGGTACAATATGTACTCATCTGCAGACTATTCTGTTACACCAAGGCCACAATATCATGCTGATGGTATCAAAACTCCTGATTGTTATTCAAATCCTCCGGAACTTCGTGATGAACTTCAAAAAAAATTCGGACAATTCCCTTTGTTTCATTTTTGGGGTCCCAATACAAATATTAAGTCAACCAAATGGATTAAAGATGCAACTCTTTATGTAGACAGAAAATACAACCCAACACTCAGTTTGGTTTATTTACCTCACCTCGATTACGGATTACAAAAGTACGGAAATGATACCAACAAACTAAAAAAAGAACTTTTGGAATTGGATGAGGTCTTAAAAGAATTAATCACCTATTATGAAAGTCAAAAAACTAAAGTGGTCATTTTATCTGAATATGGAATTTCAAATGTTTCAACACCAATTCATATCAATCGGATTTTACGTGAAAACCAATTATTAGAAGTAAGGAGAGAACGGTGGTATGAACATTTAGATCCAGGAGCTTCAAAAGCATTTTCAGTTTCTGATCACCAAGTGGCTCACATTTATTGTAAAGATGCTTCCGTTGTCCAGAAGGTAAAACAGATCGCAAAACAAATCAAAGGTGTAGATTTGGTTTTAGACAAAAACGAACAAAAACGATTTCAGTTAAATCATAGTCGATCCGGTGACTTAGTTTTGGTATCAAAAGATGGATTTTGGTTTACTTATTACTATTGGTTAGACGAAAAAAATGCACCAGATTACGCACGTTTGGTGGATATCCACAGGAAACCAGGTTATGATCCAGCTGAGTTATTTTTAGATCCAAAAAAGAAAATGGCAAAACTTAGGGTGATTTTAACCCTGCTTCGCAAAAAGCTAGGCTTTCGGTATTTGATGGATTTTATCCCACTCGATGCAACGCTTGTCAGAGGTTCACATGGTAGGATCCCAGAAAACCTTGATTTTTACCCCATTTTATCTACGGAAATCCCACTTCCCAAGAAAGAAATTTCTGCTATAAAAGTGTACGATTTCATTTGGGATCAGATGACCACGAAGATTTAAATGTTTGACTCGTACCCATAGAAATCGTTCTTTTTAAAACAGTGTCCGCAGAAGATATCAAAATTGTAACATATTCCAAAGGGGCAGCCATAGTTGTCCAAAATTCCATTAATACGGGAAATTTTTTCATTGTAAAGTCCGGGCGAGTTGCCGTTGATTCAGAGCATATCGTGGTCGACCACGAACTTGCTTTTTATGAGGCAGGGGATAGTTTTGGATTGGTTTCTGCTCTCACCGAACATCGATTTCTTGTTACATTGTTTGCTGATACCGATGTGGAACTTGTACAGATTCCCATTCGCCTCCTTGGTTCTTATTTAAAAGAACGGAAAGAGTTGGCCATGAAAATCTTGGGCCTTTATTCGAGAGAACTGAGAACACTACAAAAACACCTTTCCAAAGCCAATAAACCGGCCGACAGGGAATACCATCCAGAAAGATTGGTACAGAATGCACGCACATACCTCACTTGGCAAAAACCAGGTTTGGCCGCTTATTCGTTACAAGCATTTTTGAAATGGTCAAAAGAGAACAACTCAACTGACAGTGTTCCCGAAGCTTTAGAATTATATAAATCTGTTGGAACTTCTTATAAACCTTTCCAATGGGAGAATATGCAATCCACTTTGGAAGCGGGAGAGATCCTATTTGTCGAAAGTGAAAAAAGTAATGAGATCTATGTTGTATTAGAAGGAAATGTAAAACTGTTTGGAATTGTTCGTGGATTCGAATACGTCATCGATGTCCTAGGTCCAGGTGAAATTTTTGGTGAGATGTCTCTTATTGACAATGCACCAAGAATGGCCTCTGCGATCACAGAAACCAAAAGTAAGATTTTACGAGTCACTCCTGAAAATTTATTTGAGTCGGTTGGCCCTTCTTTATTACAAAAAATCTTTGAAAGCATTGCGAGAAGGATTTGGTTTTCTCACCAGAGGCTTGTCATATTAAGATTAAAAACTCCTGTCACAAGGTTGTATGCTTATTTGTATAATTCAATTCGTGACCAAGACATTCGTTTGGGGAGAAATTTGGATGTTAGTTTGTCTACCCCTCATACCATTTATATCCAAATGGACGAACTTTGTAATATGTGTGGCATCATCAAACTCAAACAAGAAAGTATCGATGAATTCAAAGCGGACACAAACCTTGTGATCGAACCAAATCGAATTACGATCAAAAGTCGGAAACGATTGGAGGAAAAACTAGGTCACTTTAAATCGAAAGAAGGGCAAATTGTTGCTTAATCCCCTCTAAAATGAGTATGAATTTTTCTAAAATTGTGATTTAGTTCGGTGATGAAAAAGTTTTTCGTTTATTCTTTGGCTTTGTTTTACATTTTTGCGGGCGCAAACCATTTTTTTTCTCCCGAATTTTACTTGGAAATGATGCCCGATTATTTGCCATTTCATGAATTGTTAAATGTCACAAGTGGACTTTCAGAAATCACGTTAGGCCTTTTGGTTTTGTATGAACGTATGCGAAAATTAGCTTGTTTCGGAATCATACTCTTGTTACTTGCGATTTACCCAGCGAATATCAATATGTTGGTGGAAGCTTTAGAGGGAAAAGATTTTGGTTTCCCAATTTGGGCACTTTATGCAAGGTTACCGTTACAATTTTTATTCATCTATTGGGCTTGGGCTGTAAGAGATGTAAAGTTTTCAGAACAAGACATGGATCACAAGGTTTAAATCTGAATGATGAAAGATCAAAAAGGAAAACCGAAAGAGGCTACTAAAAAGATTGGTCAGTGGACGTTTTTATCGAATCACTCTCATGTTTTGATTTGTTTGAGTAAGGACCCAGAAATGCGCCTAAAAGATGTGGCAGTCCTCGTTGGAATTACGGAACGCGCCGTACAAACAATTGTAAAGGATTTGGTGGATGCCTCCATTTTACAAAAAAGTAAAGATGGAAGGCGTAACCAGTACATCATCCAAACCGATCAAAAACTCCGCCATCCATTAGAAGCAAATCATTCGATTTCAGAATTATTGAAATTAGGGAAGTAACTTTCTATTCGCTTCGTATCAAAAGTTTTTTTCTAGTCTGATGACTGCCGAAACCACTTTTTCATTAAAAGGAACTGGAACACCAAGTGATTTGGCAACTTGGATCACTTCGCCATTGATAAAATTAATTTCTGTTTTACGTTTGTGATCCAAATCTTGCACCATAGAAGTTCTGATTTTAAAGTATTTCAAACCAAGGACTATGAGAACCAAATGGCGAATCCATTTTGGAAGTGCATTTTCTCCATCACCTAATTTTTGAATGGGAAACGAACCGGGGACTACTTCCTCTTCTACTTGTAGTTTTTTCATTATTTTTTTGATTTCAGAAAGAATCTCGATGGCTTCGTTTCTGGATTTCCAATTCAAAAATAACTCCCCCAAACTAGATTGTTTTGAAGCAGCAAGACCGTTGATGATTGCATTGATTGCGAGTTTGTGCCAACGAAAACCTTGCAGACGTTCGGTGAGAACAACTGGAATCCAAGGTTCCAGGAATTGATGCCAACTTGGATCCGGTTTTTTCCCGATTGCATCACCCAAAATCAAACTTCCCACATTGGATTGATAATATGATCCATCCGAAAGGACTTGTGTGTTCCAACCGACGACACCACCGATGATTTTGTCTCTAAGAGAAAGAAAATGATTTTCTGGCAGACCATTCTGAATGAAAATCCATTTTCCATCTGCTTGCAATAAGTGTTTTGTATTCGTGGTGTAATTTTCCAAGGATTGATTTTTACATCCAAGGAAAATATAATCAAAGGGCATAGTGGCAGAGTCGACCATCTGTAAGTGATTGGTAAGGTTGAGAACTGTAGTCTTTTGATTCGGACCTTTGAATCGAATGGGTGTTTTTAAATTTTCCATCCTTGTTTTGTCTTGGCATAGGATGGTGAAGGGGATGCCATTTTGGTATAACGCGTGTAAGATGGTGACTGTGACAGAACCAATGCCACAAAAAGCGATGGTAGGAGATTTCATTTCCCTCTTAGGGTAATGACAAGTTTTGCGTTTTCCAGTTGTTTTCCAGTTTTCTGAAAATAACTTTCTTTAAGCTCGGAAAGGACTTTTTCTTCCAAGGTTTGGTTCAGCTCAATGTCCACAATTTCACCGGAATTTTCATTCAGGGCGTGGTGGTGTACATCTGTGTTCGAATCGAAATGTGTGACACCCGATTTGAGTTCCAAAGTCCCGAGAAGTCCTTTTTCAGCGAATAGTTTTAGGTTATTGAAAATGGTCGCCCGAGATGCATGTGGGAAGTGGGTGTTTACCAAATGGAACACTTCCTCCGCAAACAAATGTTGGTGTTTCTCAAGGAGGAGGTGGGCCATTTCCAACCGTTGCGAGGTAGGCCGAATCCCATGAGATTCCAATAATTCTTTTGTTTTCTGGTAACTTAGATCCATTCCGTTCACAATTTCCCTCCTCTTGGATATTTGTCAATAATTAGACTAAGTCTAAAAGGCTAAACTAAGCGAAAAACTTTTGATCGGCGGTTCCTTTCGAATGGAATTCACTATTTTCACTACAATTCATTGGGAATTTACGTAAAACATAGGCAATTGGATCCGTGATCTCTCAGGATCTCTGCCAGGGGAAAAGAACAATGGGTTTTTCAAAGCATCAAAAATGACGCTATTTTGGAATCCAATGGCTTTGGAAATTGTATCGTATAGTTAGCATAAATTAGGTGATGATTCCTGAAATTGATTTTTACAGCGAGTGTAAAAATCTCCTTTATGTTTGGTTTTACCAGATAAAAAAATCCTTGCACTCCCGAGATTTGGCAATCTAATCCTCACGGTGATTCTCAGAAATAGAAACAATCGAGTTGGATTTGGAAAACAAGGGATCCTTAGCCAAAGAACTGGGAATCTAGCTTATCTAGTAAATGGGTTAGGACAGAAACCTTGTTTCCGATTGTTATTCATTCTGGTGGGGCTTTGTGCGGCTCTTACTTCGGTTTCAGCTGAAGTCAAATCACTGGAAGAAGGTTGGACATTCCAATTGGAAGGGGAACTCAGCCCCAAAAAAATCCAAGTAGGTGTTCCACTTGTGAACCAAGGTTATCAAATACCCCTTCGAGGAAAATACCACCTAACAATACCGATTTCAAATTTCCCTGATTCATCCGTTTCAGTTTATTTAGACCGAATTCACTCTGCAGACCAAACGTTTTGGAATGGAATCAAAATTGGTGAAACGGGAAGTTTAACACCGAACTATTACGCATATTGGCATAAGGTTCGTTATTATGAAATTCCAAATTCCCTAATTGTTGTTGGGGAAAATCATTTGGAAGTTCTTGTTGAATGCCGTGAATCTGAATTTCGTTGTGGGATGTTTCGCTCCATCCCACTCTTCGGTACACAAAATGAAATCAAAGACAAAATGATTTATGAAGATGTGAATCAGATTGTTATGGCTGCATTATTTTTTGGAATTTTTTTACAACAAGCGATTGGTTATGCTCTCAATCGATCCTCTAAGTCGGGATTGTATCTAGCCGGAACAGCCATCTTCTTTGTTTGTTGGCGATTGCCTGTCTTAAATAAAATCCACTTTTTGGGAATCCACCCCGAGATCCTTGTTCGACTTTTGTTTTTTTGCCAATTTATTTTCCCCGTATTTATCATGTTATTTGTTCATACTCTTTTTGATCGTAAGATTACAAAAATTGCTTTTTTAACTTTTTTCTTCGATACTGTTCTGGCACTCATCCAACTTTTTGAGATGAATCCCGACCAAAGATTTTATTTTGTTTATATTTGGTATGTCTTACTTGGAATCAAAGTACCCATTTTAATAGAACTATTGGCAAAAAATTATAAAAAATCGACTGAAGCCATTGTTGTTTCTTTAGGTGCACTCGTTGCAACCTTCTTTGGAATCGCTGATGTATTAACAGATGTGATCACTGGAAAAAATGCATATTTAACACAATATGGAATCTTAACTTTTTTGTTTTCTGGTGTCCTTGCCATTGCGATCCAAAGTTCTCGTACAAAAAGAGAGTTAAGAAATTTAAACGAATCCTTGGAAATGATTGTCACCCTCCGTACCCAAGAACTTCAGAAACAATATAAAATCCTTCATGATGATTTGTTGATGGCTGCAAGTTTGCAATCCAAACTAATTCCACCGATGGAATTCAAACATTTAGATTTAAGTGTTACATCTGTTTTTATGCCAATGGAAAAAATTGGTGGGGATTACTTTGATTTTTTCATCCATGATGATGGAAGCATAACATTCATTCTTTGTGATGTATTGGGGCATGGGATTGCTGCAGCACTGATTGCCAGCATGTTAAAGGTAAATTTTTTAGAAATTGCCCCAAAATTGAAAGACCCATCCTCATTTTTACATGAGTTAAATGCAAAAATGTTACCAGTCGTTGAAAAAAACTATATCACAGCTGTCGCAAGCCATTTTGACTTAAAAAAACGGATGTTATCTTATTCAGTGATGGGCCATCCAAGTCCTTTCCATATCAATCGGAAAGACGGCACCTTAAATCCGTTATCTGGTAGAGGCCCCATCATGGGTTGGAAAAAAGATGTTCAGTTGGAAAGTTTTTCGCATTCCCTAATCTCAGGAGATCGTTTCTTTTTTTATACCGATGGGATTACGGAAAGTCATAACAGAGAAAAGGAAATGTTCGGAGAAGTCCGATTAAAAGAAACACTTTTGGAAGGAATTTTGCTTTCTCCAAAGGATTTAAACGAAAAAATCAAGAACCAAATTAAAAATTTTACTTTTCGATTGTCAGATGATGTAACATACTTTACGATCGATTTCTTATGAAAGTAGGATTGGGAAAGTTGCGTTTGCGAACCGTTCTAAACTTAGGTGTTCGCAAGCAAATGGATTTGCAAACATCTGTTCGTGTGCAACTTGTCAATTTAATCGCTGTTCTTGGAATCGTTTCCAATTTTCAATATTCTGTTTTATTTACATATGTCAATGCACCCAATTTTTGGATCATGAATGGCATTCATTTTTCAGTAATCATTACCCTTGTATACATCTTATATCTAAACTACAAAGAAAAATATTCTTTAGCTCGTATCATAACAGTTGTTACAATCACAATTCCAGTTTTTTTTGCATGCGTGATAAGTTTTGGAAATTCATCTGGGTTTTATTATTATTTTCTTGTATTTGCCCTTTCACCTTTTGTCATTTTTTCTTATGAAGAAAAATTCTGGATCTTATTTGTATTTTTATATAATAATTTATTGTATGTTTGGTTTGAGTTTTTTGGATCCCCTGGAGTGTTTGCAGAAGGTACATTAATTTATGACGAGTCAGTACAAGAACTTTTTCGTGTAAACTCAGTTGTATCCTGTTTGTTCTTTGTGGCTCTTATCATGTTTTATTTTTTAAGAAACACTAATCGAATCCAAAAAGAGATGATTCGTACGAATGCGCATAAGGATCGAATTTTTTCTATTTTGGCTCATGATCTAAAAGGTCCCATTGGAACAATGAATTCTTTTTTGGGTTTTTTAACGGAAACAACGCCCGATAAGGATGAGCTAATTGTCGCTTTAAAAGAACTCAAAAAAAGTACAAATCAATCCTACTTAGTTTTAGAAAATTTATTAGATTGGGTTAGGAGTGAATCAAAGAAGATTCCGATCAATTTAGATTCCGTAAATCTTTCCAAAATGATTCAGAATGCAAAGGAGATTTTAAATTTGCAAGCAAGTGATAAAGGCATCCAATGGGAACTGCAGGTACCAGCGAATGTGTTTGTCCACTGTGATGAACGTATGATAAGCACTGTGATACGAAATCTATTTTCGAATGCCATTAAATTTTCTTTTCCTAATGCCAAAATCAATGTAGCAGTGATCCAAGATCCCAATTTTGTCGAACTCATCATTTCGGATTCTGGGATTGGAATGTCAGTCGAACAAATCCAACAAATTTATGCAGGGAAACCATTTCCTACCACCTTTGGTACCCAAGGAGAAAAGGGTACAGGCCTTGGGTTACTCGTTTGTTCTGAAATGTTAAAAAACCAAGGTTGTATGATGACTTTGACAAGTTCTCCAAATATTGGTACAAAAATCAGAATTCAAATTCCTACTTCTTTGTAATTTGATTTCTTTTTTTCAAAGATCCAGTCCAATCATTGAGTATGTGGCCTAAATTTTATTTTGATTGGTTGAGAAAATCGGCACCAACGGGTTCTGTTGAAATCTATCCAGAGATTTCAGAAACATTCGAAACAAATTTACCGAATGTATTTGTGATTGGAGATTTAACGGGTGTTCCACTTCTGAAATTGGCTTGTGAAAGTGGAGTAAATGTTTGGAATTCGATCCAAAGTCGTAATAATGATCGCTATGATGCTGTGATCATTGGTGGAGGACCGGCAGGAATTTCATGTGCTTTGGAAGGGAATCGTTTAGGTAAAAAATATCTTGTTTTAGAATCGAATTTACCGTTTCAAACCATTCAAAGTTATCCCAATCAGAAACCAATTTTTGCAGAACCAAAACTTTATCCCACCAAATCAAAGTTAATTATTAAAGATACAACTAAAGAATTATTGTTAGAAGATTTGAATAGATACTTGAAAGAGAATCCAATCAATATAAAAACGAACCAACGAGTGATCCATATAAAAATGGATTCTATTGGTTATATATTAGAAACCGAATCGGGAGAAAAAATTGAAACCAATGCGATTGTCATTGCAATGGGGAAGTCGGGAGATCCAAAAAAACTGGGAATCCCGGGGGAAAGTAGTTCTCAAGTTTTTTACCGATTGATTGATCCGAAAGACTGCCTTGGCCAATCAGTTGTGATTGTAGGTGGTGGTGACACGGCTCTTGAGGCTGTCATACAATGTTCCGATTATGCAAAAGAAATTACATTGGTACACAGGGGTGCAGAGTTTCAGAGAGCAAAAACTGAAAACGTAAATCGGATCAAACGATTGGAAATAGATGGTAAAATCAAAATACTTTATGAGTCACAACTAACGGAAATTATACAATCTGCTGTTCTTATCAAAACAAAAGACAAAGCAGTGAAGATAAAAACCGAAATGGTATTTGTTCTAATCGGAACATTGCCACCCATCGGATTTTTGGAACGAGTCGGTATCAAATTACAGAACCAAAAAAAGTTACTTGATTGGGTTGGATTTGGTGCCTTATTTTCTTTTGCAACAACAGCGTATTTCGGTAAGTCGGCCATGTATGGACCAGGTTGGTTTTCTGCACTGGCAACATTCGCATCGGTAATTTCGGCAATTTGTATGATCGCTTTTGGAGTTCTTTATTGGAAAGCAGGACAATTCAAAAGTAGTTTCTGGAAAGTATTTAAAAGTTTTTATTTTGTTTTTGTCCTAGGTTATTTTTTCTTTGTTTATTTATCATCGACATATTTCCAATTTCAATTGTTTGGAAAAACTCCTTCTTTCCATTATACCTTTTTATATTCACTTACGATTTTGGTATTTGGGATCAGAAGGATTTTGGTTCGCAAAACAAATTATATTTTTTACCAAACTTTAACTCTGATTGGAATTCAAATTTTCTTTTTGTTTTTACTGCCAGAGATCATACTGCCTAAGTTAGGTGAAAATGGCTTATTGGGTTCCGAGGATGGGTTTATCAGAAGGGAGATTTTTCCAGGTGATGCTTATTGGAAAGCCTATGGTTTGATTTTGGCTTGGCCATTGAATATGGGTGTTTTGTATGATGGCGGGATCACAACATTTTGGTTGGTTTATGGTTTGTTTATGAGTTTTGGATTGATCCCATTTTTAGTATATCGATATGGAAAAGGGGCATATTGTGGATGGATCTGTTCCTGTGGTGGCCTTGCAGAAACACTGGGCGATGAACATAGACAAAAAATGCCACATAGCCAAACAGCATATCGTTTGGAACATTCCGGTCAATACATACTCTTCTTTGCTTTTGTGATAACCTTATTAAAATTAGTTGGAGTTTTTGGTAAATCTTTCCTTCCAATTTTGTCTTTGGGAGAAGTGTTTGCAGATTCTACAAAATGGATTTATGATTTAGCTGTTGATATTGGATTGGCAGGTGTCATTGGAGTAGGTTTTTATTTTTTATACTCTGGGAGAGTGTGGTGTCGGATGTTTTGTCCTTTGGCCTCTCTAATGCACATCTATGCGAGATTTAGTTCCTTCCGAATTTTTTCTGACAAAAAAAAATGTATTTCCTGCAATATTTGCACAAAAAACTGCCACCAAGGGATCGATGTAATGGGATATGCAAGTCGTGGGATCCCCATGGATAGTGTACAATGTGTACGTTGTTCGGCATGTGTTTCACTTTGCCCAACAGATGTTTTACGCTTTGGCACAGTGAAAAATGGGCATATTTCCTATGATCGTTTGGATGCGTCAGGAAAGGAATCGTAACATTGGATTCTCTTCAGTCTGAGATCCAAAATTTTTTTCAATTAGGGTTACTCGCGGCAAATCCCCATCATTTATTCCCTGATTTTTGGAAAGATCATCCAAAGATTTTGCAGAATTTAAAGGACAACTCAAAGAATATTCATGTGTTCGCCTTAGGAAAGGCAGCATATTCTATGGCAACGGCATTTACCGCTTTCATAAAGGTCAAAGAAGTTTGGATCCTTACAAAATATGGCCACATACCTGAGGGAATAAAGGATAAGGAAACGAATTCAAATTGGCATTTTAGAGAATCCGCACATCCTGTCCCTGATGAAAACTCGATCCTTCATACAAAAGAAATTATTGAAGCATTGCAATTGTTAAGCGAAGATGATCGATTGGTCGTATTGTTATCGGGAGGAGGATCCAGTTTATTTGAAATTCCAGCCGAAGGTTACACACTTAAAGATTTAAAGGAAATCCAGTTTTCCTTACTAAATAAAGGAATTCCGATCCAAGAGCTCAATTCGGAGCGAAAAAAATATTCGCAAGTCAAAGGTGGAAAATTTTTAAATTTATTAAATCAAAAATTAGAAGTTTATACTTTTGCCATATCCGATGTATTAGGTGATGATCCCAATGTGATTGCATCGGGTCCCACTTATCCTAGTCCAAATTATTTCCTATTAGGAAATTTAACACATTCTCTGAGTAAAATTTTAAACCTGGCAAAGTCAAAGGGTTGGAAAACAAAATTATTGTCTGATACTTGGGCAGAATCAAGTGAGGAAACTTCACTCCTATTTGAAAAAGAATTTTTAGAAGCCATAAAAAGTCCAGAAAAACAAATGATTCTGTTAGGTGGTGAATTGGTATGTCCTGTCATGGGGAATGGTAAAGGTGGTCGTAATATGGAAACCGCCCTTCGAGTTTCCATTCTTTTGCAAAAACACAAAACAAATCGAAGTTGGGTATTTTTATCAGGAGGAACTGACGGTACCGATGGTCCAACGGATTCTGCAGGAGGTCTCGTCGACCAAGATTCGTATCAAAAGATGGTGAAAAAAGGATGGGATCCAATGAAAGAACTTTTGAATTCTAATTCCTATCCAATCCTAAAAGATATCGGTTCCACTTTGGAAACAGGTCCAACGGGAACCAATGTGAACGATCTATTGCTTTTATTAGTTGCGGAAGCGGAAACCTAAATTTTTATTTTGTCCATTCCAATACAATTGGAATAAAGGGTTTTGCCAACGACTTTTGCCGATGTTGCTATTCAACAATTCGTCATCAATTTTTTTAAGTACATTAACATGGTCTTTTAAAAACCGCCACTGGATTTCTTCTTTCTTAGCGGAAGGAATCGTCTCTTTTGTAATGTTCATAATGGAATCTTGTAATCCAATTAAACTTGGAACTAAAATCGACCTTACACCTTGGTAATCAAAATTGCTTTTCCTTGCTACGGATTCATGTAACCACCACAAGGTGTCAGCATACGATCCACCCGAATCTAAACTCGAAGCATTGATAAAGTTTTTTGTACCAAAAAAGAATGGTTTGAATAAACTAAGACATGGTGTGGATGTCCCTGTATAATAAACTCGCAAGGGATCTTGGTTTGTCTCTGATGTATCCCATTCAACAATTAAACTCCCATTTGTTTGATTTGGAGTTGTTGGGCCTGTTGCATGCAGGCAAAGAGATTTCATCGAACCATTACAAGGTTCGAAATCATCAATTTGGATTTCGTGAGTTTTTAAAGTCTCCATTGCTAATTTCGTATGATACTCAGAATGAGCATTCTGTAGAGATTCGGCTGTTTTTTTATGAAGGGACCTTCTATTGGAACAATGACTCATGTATGTGTAAAACGAATCACTAAATTGTTTTTTAAAGGAAAAATGTTTTTTAGATTTAACTTTTTCTAATAACTCAGGAGAGATACTATCATAATCGGATTCAATTGTTAATCCATTGGATATAGCATAAAAGGAATCTATTTTTTTAAAAACCCAATATCTATCGGTTGTTTCTAAAACGTAACCATCTGTCCGATCTGCAATGATAAAACTGTTATGGTAGTAGAAGGATTGATTTTTGTATCCACCACAGGCGTCTTGTCCGTATTGTTCCAAAAGTTCGATCATTAAATTTAAGGCGTCTTTGGCAGTTTTGCAGCGTTCTAAAGCAAGTCTGAGTAAATCCATACCCGTTAAGCCATCATTCCGTTTTTTGATGCTTAGGTTTGTGAATACAGCTTCGTTTCCTATACAAACTCCAAATTCATTCACTCCCATTTCAGCCCCCCACATATGAAATGGTTTTGATAGAAATACTTCATACGTAACGGGAGTTTGTGGGATTTCAATAAAAGTAGTTTTCAGTTTTGAATTCTGAGGGTATTCCGTACGAGGAACGTGTAGGATGGATTGGGCTTCATTGGGTTCCCGATCGGAATTTTTTGCAAAAATTCTTTTTTGCGTTTTTGTGAATTTTTCAGTGGCAAGGGAGGTGTCGCACATTCTAGAATGTTAATCTAGAAAGAAAATTTTTCAATTCGAAAATCCAATAAATATGCAAGCTATTCCAAAACAAATTTCTGAATACATCTCGATGGGATTAACCCAAGAATCGGTAAAAAAGAACCGTTCAGTCTACGGATCAAACGAAATCAGCACAAACAAAAAAAATGGATTTTTTCAAATGTTATTTGGAGTGGTGGCAGAACCGATGATTTTGCTTCTCATTTCCATTAGTATTGTTTACTTACTTTTAGGTGATCGAAACGAAGCTTTATTGTTGTTAGGTTCTGTGATTGGAATCATTTGTATTACTTTTTACCAAGAGAAAAAAACAGAAACTGCAATTTCAGCTCTCAGGTCACTCGCGAGTCCAAGAACAAATGTCATACGGGATGGCCAAATCATTCGGATTGAAGGAAAAGATGTTGTTTATGGGGATTTGTTGATTCTAAACGAAGGAGACCGAATTCCTGCAGATGCGGAATTGCTTTCTGATCGTTTGTTTACTTGCGATGAGTCTTTGTTAACTGGTGAATCAATACCTGTGAATAAAACCGCAGGTCAATCTGTGTATTGTGGTGCTCTGGTTGTTGGTGGAGAAGGGGTTTGTCGAGTTACTTCAGTGGGCAATCATACTGAAATTGGGAAAATAGGGCTTAAGATTGCTGATGAATCAGTTGGTAAAACTTTATTAGAAATCGAAGTCACACGTTTGGTACGCAATTTATTTTTAGTTGCTGCTAGCCTCTGTCTACTACTTGCTCTTTATTTTGGTTTTATTAAATCAGAATGGTTACAGGGATTATTGTCTGGTTTGACATTAGCGATTGGATTGATGCCAGAAGAATTACCTTTGGTGATGACCATATTCTTTGCATTAGGTGCTTATCGATTGAGTACAAAAAATGTATTGGTGAGACGTTCCTCCATCATTGAAACACTTGGAGCAGCAACTGTTCTATGTTCTGATAAAACAGGTACGATCACACAAAATAAAATGAAACTTGGGAAAATTACGACAACTGAAACGGTTGAAAACCTGGAAGATTTAAAGGAAGTTTCTGTTTTGTCAAAACAGATTCTGCAAATTGCATACTTTGCTTCAAAACATCCAAGTTTTGATCCTATGGACAGCGCAATCTCTCAAACAATGGAATCCTTCCACCAATCAGGTAACTTTTCTCTCCTTTCAACTAAAGAATTTCCATTAACACCAACTGAATTAACCATGGTACGTGTATTAGAGGAATCTGATGGTTACGTATGTTATGCAAAAGGTTCTCCAGAAGCAATTTATAAGTTGTGTAATTTGGGTGATAAAGACTTAGAACATTGGACAAAAAAAACAAATGAACTTGCTAGAGAAGGTTATCGTGTCTTGGCGGTTGCAAAATCGGATCAGTCTACAAAAGATATTCCTGAAAACCGAAATTCCGTATCATATAAGTTATATGGTTTAATTTCCTTTTTAGATCCAATTCGAGAGATTGTTCCAGAAGCTGTGAAAACGGCCTATCATTCTGGGATACGGGTGATCATGATTACGGGAGATTATCCCGAAACTGCTAAAAACATTGCAAAACAGATTGGTTTGGAAAATGCCAATACCGTTTTGACCGGAAAAGAGTTAGCTGATTTACCTGATGAAAGATTACGATCTGTATTAAAAACTTGTAATGTTTTTTCAAGAGTCAGTCCCGAAGATAAATGGAAGTTGGTAAGGATTCTAAAATCTGAAGGGGAAATTGTTGCCATGACTGGTGATGGAGTGAATGACGCACCAGCACTTAGAACCGCCAATATTGGTGTTGCCATGGGAGAAAGGGGGACTGATGTCGCAAGGGAAGCTGCCGACATCGTATTGTTAGATGATTCTTTTTCTTCTATCTTAGATTCGGTTCGAATTGGAAGACAAATTTTTGACAATTTAAAAAAGGCACTGGGTTATCTCATCGGAGTTCACATTCCGATTGTTGGTATTACTTTTTTACCCATTTTGTTTGGTTGGCCAATTGTTGTTCTATCTGCAATACATATAGTTTTCATGGAGATGGTAATTGATCCCACATGCACAATTGTGTTTGAAAAGGAAGCGGCCGAATTTGACTTGATGAATCGAAAACCAAGGCCATCAACTGAACCCTTGTTAGATAAAGAATTATTTATCAATTCTTTGATCCAGGGTTTTTATTCCTTGTTGTCTGTCGTGGCAACCTATTGGATCACACAATTTTATTTAAATGAAGAGGGAGTAAGCCAAGTTGTCAGTACAGCAACATTCGTATCGTTGGTCTTTTCCAATTTATTTTTGATATTGGCGAATCGTTCGTTACACGAATCCATGTGGAGTCGAATGCGAATCAAAAACTCGATGATTTACATTGTATTCTTTTTCACGGTTGGTGTTTTACTTTCTTCAATTTATATACCGGGGATGAATGCCTTATTTAGATTTGTCCCCCTTAATTTTCTACAATTTTCAGTAGCGATACTTGTTGCTTTTATAGGAGTATTGTTCTACGATATGACAAAAGTTACCATTGCCAAATTGATACGAAATACACAGAAAGGTTAAAACCAACTCATCTTTATGATAGAACTTATATTCCCCAAAAAATACTCCGCTTTGTGTTTAAAATCAGCCTTTTTTGGATTTTTTGCTCACACAGGATTTGTGAGAGGTTTACAAGAAATTGGATTCAAACCTG
Organism: Leptospira jelokensis; assembly: GCF_004769635.1. Lineage (GTDB taxonomy): Bacteria > Spirochaetota > Leptospiria > Leptospirales > Leptospiraceae > Leptospira_A > Leptospira_A jelokensis. The sequence goes on along the minus strand of NZ_RQGH01000007.1, from coordinate 197,036 downwards.
CCATCGTGACTGGTTCAAGTTCGGGAGCAATGATTGGTGCCTTGTATGCAACAGGCAAGGAAATGTTGGAATTTGAGTCAGTTGTGTTAAGGCTTAAAAAAAAGGATTTTTGGGAAGGTAATTCCCTAACCTTACTGGGTCGTTTTTTAAAAAAAGGATGGAATCGATCCAGTGGTGTTCTCACTGGGAAAGCGACTCGTAAGATTTTATACCCATACTTAGGGAACAAAAAGTTTTCTGAATTACCGATCAAATTGGGAATTGCTGTTTCCAATTTATCTAAGAATAAACGTGAATTGATTACGGAAGGAAATGTGTTAGATGCTGTTATGGCTTCGATTGCTTTCCCATTTTTGTATGAAGTACAAGAGTTCGAAGGCCAGGAATTTTTGGATGGTGGCATTGGAGATGGAGAACCAATTAAGGAACTCATTATGGATCCTAGCATCGATCGTATTGTCATTCACCAAATCAATAACCATCGTCCAGTGAGTAAAAATATTTTGAAACGAGCATTAGATGCCTCGGTTCAGATCATTGAATCGGAAACTGAAGATTTAAAAACACTTTTAGCAAAAGAAAAAGGTAAAAAATTAATTCGTCTTGAAACCAATACACCTTATTTATCTCCAAATGATTTTGCCAATGGGAAATTTGCATTGGCAGAAGGAAGAGGGACAGCTTACAAAAATAAAGCGGAAATTTTAGGTGATATGGAGTTACCGATTTTCGGTATGTTTAATTGATCATTTCATTATGGATTCGCAAAAAAAATTAAATATTCTGGTCGTGGAAGATTCAGTTGCCTCTTATAAAGCAATTGTTTCCGTTTTGCAGAATTTTGGTTTTGTTATCAATTCTGAAAGAGTTGAGTGGAAAGCTGAATTTGATAAAAAAATTTCAGAAAACAATTGGGATATGATTATTTCCGACTTCTATTTACCAGATTTTGACGGTAAGTATGTCATCAGTAGAGTTAAGGAATATGATCCTGATTTACCCATCATTCTCATTACCGAATTTATACCAGAAGAGTCTGCTTCCGAATATCTTAATTTAGGTGCTTCCGAGTTTTTACCTAAATCCTCGATCATCAAACTCCCGTTTGTTGTGAATCGTGAACTGGAAGCCGCCAGACTCAAACAATCCCAAAAAAAAGCCTGGGAAATGTTAGTCCATGGAGAAGAGATTTTAACACGCTCACAAAAGATTTCTCATTTAGGTCATTTTGAAGTGATCTTCCCAGAGAATAATACTTTATGGTCTCTTGAATTGTATCGGATTTTAGGATATGAATTTAGTGAAGTTCCACTCATGGAAAAAGTATGGTCTTTACTTGATGCTGATGAAAAATCCATCATCCAATCCATTTGGAAACAGGTAATGAATGAAAACATTTCGAAGGAATTAGTTTTACATTTAAATACAAAGGTTGGACGAAAAAAAGTAAATTTATGGTTAGAGGCTGAGCGATTTGAAGAAAATCGATTTCGTATCTTTGGCACAATCCACGATATCACTGACCTATCGAGTTTAGAAAATTCAATCCAATTGAATGAACAGTTATTTAAAGGGATTTTTAACAATTCATCCCAAGCGATTTTTTTATTAGATTTGCAAGGCCATATCATTCGGATGAATCGGAATGCAATCTTATCTTTCGAACGGAATGAAGCCGATGTACAAGGATTGGAACTCATTAGTTCTATTTTTTCGGATTCGAATGAAGATTCGATTAAAAAATTAACTTATGGAATGAAGTTGGCTTTAAAAAACCAAACCTTCGAGGTCCTCGTTTCCTATAAACTAAATGATGGAAGAGAGAAATACTTTGATTGTGATTTTTATTCTTTGAATGATCCGAATGGTAAAATTTTATATATCGTATTAGAAGCGAAAGACATCACAGAAAAAATTGTTTTAGAAAGAGCATATGCACAAGCCCAGAAATTAGAGGCACTCGGTACTTTTGCCGGTGGCATTGCCCATGATTTTAATAATCTTTTGACACCTATGATGGCATATATCTCTTTTCTCAATCAAGAATGGTCAAAGAACGAATCCAATGATATCATTCAAAAATCGATGCCGGCAATTGAAGGGATTTCCAAATCATTGGAACGCGCAAAAAATTTGATCCAACAAATTTTAACTTATTCAAAAATCGATCATTCGACTTCGAATCAATTAGACTTAAAAGATCAGTTGTTGCAAGTAATGAATGAATTCAGATTTGCATCTAAAAATCAAATTTCTTTATTCACTGATTTAGGGGAAGAACCTGCATTTATAGAAGCAGACCCAATTCAGATTTTTCAAATCCTATCGAATTTATATGAAAATTCTATTTTTGCCCTCCAGGAAATAACAAATCCAAAAATCACAATCCGATTGGAAAAGGTTTCGTATGAGAAATCTGATTTGTTTCAGATTGGATTTATGAAAAATACAGAATATTGGAAATTGAGTTTTGAAGACAATGGTACTGGTATCCCAAAAGAGATATTGGATAAAATATTTGATCCATTTTTTACGACCAAAGGTGGGAAGGGAACAGGTCTTGGGCTTTCCATCATCTATGGTATCATTGTGAAGATGGGTGGGACAATCCTTGCGGAATCAAGTCCTGGTAAAGGGACCAAGTTTGATTTGTATTTTCCCGCATGGAAAGCAATGCTTTAAACAATTGACAAGTTCTTTCGCTTAGAGTAAGAAAATAAGTTCAGATGAATTTATTGGATCAAAAGAAAATTTTGCCCTATTCCCTCGGGTTTCTTTGGCTCACACTTTCATTTTTAATTTTTTCATCATTTTTTTTCTTTTACCAAGTTTTTCATAACCGCCATCGAGTCGCAGAGTTCGAAGGAAAAAAAGAATGGAATTCGAAACTCCAAGAGTATGCATCTTACTTAAAAGATGCTGAAACGGGAGTCAGAGGATACCTTTTATCGAAGGATTCAAAGTTTTTATCACCTTACCAAACTGCAAAAACGGAACTCAACTCTCTCGAAACATATCTCGAAGACCATGTAGAATTTGCTGATACAAAAAATTTAGAGGAACTCATTCGTTTGAGCCATCGAAAATTATCTCACCTCGAGGCTTACCTAGAATTTCGTCCGGTTAAGATTCCAAGTAAACAGACTCTCGCCGAAGGGAATCAAAAAATGGCAGAGTTTAGAAGTTATTTTGATCAGTTTTTGAGACAAAAGCAAACTCGCGACGATTTTGCATTCCAATCACATAAACGTTTGAATGATCGGTTGATCGTTGTCTCTGGCAGTCTTTTCCTCGTATTATCCTTACTCATTTTCTGGATGATCTTCGTCTTAAAGAAAAGTATTCGTTCCATTTCGGAAAAGGAATTACTTTCGGATCGTTTCATAGAAATAGATGATTTATACCAAAATTCTCCGGTTGGTTTTCATAGTATCGATACAAATGGTGTATTTTTAAAAGTCAATCGTACAGAATGTGAATGGTTTGGGTATGCCGAAGCAGAGTTAGTTGGGAAGAAAAAATGGGTCGATATTCTGCAAGAAAGCAGTAAACAAGTTTTTTTTTCGAACTTTCCTTTGTTTAAAAAACAAGGTTATATCGATAATTTAATTTTTGAAGTCATCAAAAAAAATGGCACATCAATGTTTGTAAATCTGTCTGCTACGGCTATTTATTCACAGAATGGGGAAATGATGCGAACTAGATCTGTGTTAGTAGATGTTACCAAATCCATTGTTTATGAGAAAGAACTTTTAGAAGCAAAAAAGAAAGCGGAGGATGCAAGTAAAGCTAAATCCGAATTTTTATCCAATATGAGTCACGAACTTCGTACTCCATTAAATGCAGTGATTGGACTCTCTTTATGGTTATTAGAAGAAAATCCAAAAGCAGAACAATTGGAACATCTGAAAAATTTAAAGTTTTCCAGTGAATCCTTGTTATCTCTTATCAATGATATATTAGATTTTAATAAAATCGAAGAAAGGCTTGTAATCATTGAGGCCATTGATTTTAATTTGAAAGAATTTTTGAAATCAATTATTACCTCTTTTCAGCTACGAGCAAATGAAAAACTATTAGAGTTTCAAATTGAATTAGATCCTAATTTACCCGAATTCATTCATTCTGATCCCACAAGGCTTTTGCAAATTTTAAATAATTTATTATCCAATGCTTTGAAGTTTACACATAAGGGGTTTATTAAGTTAAAACTTAAGGTGGATCAAGTTGATTCAAAATCCTTGGTTTTGCACTTTGAAATTTCGGATTCTGGGATTGGCATTGATAAGAGTAATCTCAAATCAATATTTGAAAAGTTCACTCAAGCAAACCAAGATACAACTAGAAAATATGGAGGATCAGGTTTGGGACTTGCTATTTCCAAAGCATTGGTTGAACTAATGAATGGAAAGATGTTTGTGGAATCGTCAATCGGTGAGGGGAGTAAATTTGTTTTTACCCTCCCTTGTGAGTTAGGAAAAACGAATGAATACATAACAATTGCATCAATCAATAACAAAGAAAGTCTGAAAGGGAAAACAGTTCTCGTAGCCGATGATATTTCCATCAATCGAAGTATTGTGATTCGATTTTTAAACCGATGGGAGATTGTGACTTTAGAAGCATCAAATGGTTTAGAAGTATTGGATGTACTCAATCGCCAATCTGTTGATTTGATCCTAATGGACTTACACATGCCAGAAATGGACGGTTATGATGCATCGGTTGCCATTAGAAAAAATAAACTTTGGAAAGATATCCCAATCATTGCTTTAACTGCTTCGGCCCAAATTGAAACCAGGCAACAAATCAAAGCTGTCGGCATGAATGATTTTATCTCAAAACCTTTTAATCCAAACGACTTACTAAACAAACTGCATACTTGGATCGCAAAGTAATGGTATTTTTCATTATTTGATTCTAATTCTTTTTATTCCTGATCAATCGAGAGAGCAAGGATTGTGATATCGTCATCTGATCTTTTGGAGTGTTGGAAATTTTCTAATTCCGATACAACCGTATCACAAATCAATTGAGGGTCTTCTTTTGCGAGGGATTGAATGAGAGAATAAAATCTTTCTTCTCCAAATAATTCTCCATTATGAATGTTTCGTGCTTCTATCACACCATCGGTAAATAAGATTAGAGTGCCTTCGTTAGGCATGGGAAATGTTTTTTCAATGATGTCAGATTGTATGTGTTCATTGATCGCTCGACCATAACTCGTGTATGTCGTGATTTTTCCACTTCGATCCAAGTGGAGTAGGGGTAAATGTCCCGCATTGGCGATTCGCAATATTTTTTCATCAGGTTTTAAATACACAAAAAATGCACTTAAAAAATGTCCAGACAGCGAACTAAGAAGAGATTTTCTGATTTTTTCTGCAGCTAATGCTGGTTTATCTAAAGTATCATTCCAAATTTCTAATGAAACTTTTGTCATTGATGCAATCATTGCGGCAGGGATTCCGTGGCCTGATACATCACATAAAAATAACCCAACTTCATTTTCCTTAACTATTATTTCTACAAAGTCCCCTCCTATGTCAGTAGCTGGAGAATATCGAAAGCCTAATGGGTATTTTAATACATGAGTACGCTTTTTCGGCAATAGGCCGTTTTGTAATTTTTGTGCAATTTTTAATTGTAGGTCTAATTCTTGTTTTTCTTCAATGGATTTTCGATAGTCTGAAACTCTGAGAACAAGCGCAAGTGAAAGAAAAAATACTTCTAAAGCTGAACCTAAGGGAAGGGAATACGATGCAAAATGATAGGGTTTCATGATTCCCTGTACAGTAAACGTATTGATACTTGCGCCAATGAGAATCGAACCAAATGCTAAAAGAAATAATACTACTTCTAGTTTCTTTTTACTTTTGAATAAGGTCAATGTTGACATGACAATGGCAATCAGTATGGGAATGGTCACAAGCATAATCGCCATTTGGATGAAGTTTCGAAGTTCCAATAAAAACACAAAGAAATTGGATACAATTAAAAGTAAGATATAACTTTTTGTAAATGTATGCCATTTCGGGAATGAATCTTTTATTTCTAAAAATTCTAGGGTAAATAACAAACCGAATATGGATGTGACAAGGATCGTGATTGGGAATAAATAATTTTTCCATGAATTTGAATTCCCAAACTCAATGTATTGTATGAATCCAGTTGAATATGTATTCAATAATAAAATCGTAGCTAAGTAAAAGAAAAAATAAAAAAACTTCCTATAACGAAGAGTATGTGCCAAAAACATACTAAACATAAACATCATAAATCCCGCACCAAAATATGCGGCAAAAAAGATATCTTGTTTTTTGGAATATGCGATAAAGGTACTTGCATTATAAATAGAAACAAAACTAAAAATAGGATTATTAGATCTAATTTTAAGATAAATTGTTTTTGATTCGTTCGGAGAGAGAGTGATGGGAAATGCCGAAATATGGGAATAAATTGGTTTATTCTTTTGTAATATTTGTTCTCCAGACCAAACGGTTTTCCATTTCCCGTTTACTTCCGAATGTAATTCAAATACATCTACAACGGGATTCGATAAATGTAAAAAGTAAGTGTGAGGAAGATTCCCATAATGGATGAGAGTGATCCTAAGCCATACTGGATTTTTGTTCCTCGGAAAAAGGATTACATTTTTTGAATTGGGCCTCCAGAGAGTATCTTCCTGTAAGATTTGGCTAAGTCCTGCTTCTTTCTCTATAGGAATATTGTATTCAAAGTATTTACCGATATCTCTGTAATTCTGTGATTCTTCAATGGATATGGGCAAGGCTAGGAGGGAAGAAGGGAATCCCGTAAGGCAGGCTAAAAACACATTGAATGCAAAAATACCCTTCTGGTAAAATTTCACGAAAACTACAATTCTCCTGATCTCCAACGTAGGTGCCCCTAAGGACCATCTAATTTTTTTTCCATGGCAAAGGGAAGCCAAAGGGGGATTTGGCCGGAATCCTTCTCTAGATTCCTTGGGAAAAGGAGCAAAGAAAGTCCTTTTCCAAAAAAAACTTGTAATAAGAACAAAATATTAGCAGTCTAACGTCCAGAGTGCTAAAAGTGAGGAAACACTATGAAACAATATGACTCTAACGTCCAAGGAGCCTTGGACATAGCGCAAACGGAAGCAATGAGGAGACAAAATACAGAAATCACTCCTTACCATTTGGTTTGGGGATTTATGACCCTTCCCACTTCTGTTTCTGGAAAAACGTTACTGAAATATAAATCGACTGTGGATGAATTTTTGAAAAAACAAGCGAAGGTCACAGGTGAGATTCCTTTTGAATCCCTCCGGACTTCACCAAAATTGGCCCAATGGTTTACAATGGCCTCTTCGCGTGCGGCCGAAAACGGTAGAGAAGAACTCAAAGAAGCGGATTTTTTAAAATTTTTACCACAGATTTTACCAGAGTTGAAAATCAACTACGAAGAGCTGAACGTAAAAGAAACGGATGAAGAAGTTCCTAACTTTTTGGTGAATCTAAACGATTTGGCAAGAGAAGGTAAATTGGATCCTGTGATTGGGCGAAGTAAAGAAATTCGTTCTGTAATGGAAATTTTAGGTAGAAGGTCAAAAAACAATCCTGTGTTAGTCGGTAGTGCTGGTGTTGGAAAAACAGCAATTGTGGAAGGGCTTGCCGAACAAATCGTTAAAGGAAGAGTGCCAGATGTTTTAAAAGGGAAAACCATATATTCCCTAGATATGGGGCAACTCATGGCAGGGACAAAGTATCGAGGTGAATTTGAGGAAAAACTAACAGCACTTTTGCGTTACATCAAAGGACAAGCTGGCGAAGCGATATTGTTCATTGATGAAATCCATCAATTAGTGGGTGCCGGGAAAACAGAAGGTGCAATGGATGCGGCCAATCTATTAAAACCTGCATTGGCAAGGGGAGAATTGCATTGTATCGGTGCAACTACAGGTGATGAGTTCCAAAAATACATTTTAGGTGACCAAGCATTGGAAAGAAGGTTTCGTGCTGTCCCTGTAAATGAACCAAGTAAAGAAGATGCAATTGAAATATTAATGGGGATTCGTGATAAACATGAAATCCATCATGGAATTAAAATTTCAGATGAAGCAATTTATGCGTCTGTCCTTTTGTCTGACCAATACATAACAGATAAATTTTTACCTGATAAAGCTATTGATTTGGTAGACGAAGCTGCATCTGCATTGAAACTTTCGGCGGAGGCAATGCCTACAGAACTAGTCGAACTTGAAAGTGAAATTCGTACCAAAAAAATATATGCCCAAGTAGAGAAGAAAAATGAAGAGATTTTAAAAGAAATCGAATCATTAGAAAAGAAATTCCAAACTGGAAAAGAAGTTTGGGAAAAAGAAGTTAATTCTTTGAAACAAATAGCATCGATCAAAAATAAAATTGATCGAGTGAAGTTTGACTTGGATGCAGCACAACAACGTGCGGATTATACGGAAGCTTCTCGTTTGAAATATGCAGTATTACCTGAATTAGAAAAGGAGCTTAGTACTTTCCAAAACAGTTGGATTTTAGAAAGAAATCATATCGCGGCAGTGATCGCAAGACAAACTGGAATTCCTGTTGAGAAAATTCTCAAAACGAAACAAGAGAACCTTCTCCATTTGGAAGATGATTTGAATTCAGTAGTATATGGACAAAAAGAATCCATTCGTGAGATTGCTGATACTTTATTAACATCCTACGCAGGAATTTCATCGGAAACAAGGCCACTTGGATCTTTTTTACTAAAGGGTCCAACGGGTGTAGGAAAAACAGAAACGGCAAAAGCGATTGCAAAGTTTTTGTTCGACCAAGAAACAAATTTGGTTCGATTGGACTTAAGTGAGTATTCTGAAAAACATTCCGTGGCAAAACTCATCGGTGCACCTGCAGGTTATGTTGGTTACGATGAAGGTGGGATTTTAACGGAAGCAATCAGAAGAAAACCATATTCAGTTGTGTTGTTTGATGAAGTGGAAAAAGCCCATCCTGATTTTTCTGATATCTTACTTCAGATTTTAGATGATGGTAGGCTTACGGATAACAAAGGGAGAACCATTAATTTTAAAAATACCATTGTGATCCTCACCACGAATTCGAAAAATATCGAGTTGGATTTCAAACCGGAAGTGCTCGGTAGACTAGACGCAGTGTTAACCTATCATTCATTAGATTCTTCGATTATGGAGAAACTGATTGAAAAACAACTACGTTTGTTAAATGAAAGATTGAAGGTGAAAGGAATTGTGATCGAGTTATCCGAAAGTACAGAACGTATTTTGACGGAACAAGGATTTGATCCAAAATTTGGAGCAAGGCCACTCGGAAGTGTGTTCAATCGGATCGTGAATCGTCCTTTGGCAAAAGCCATTCTTTCCGGAAGTATTGGAGAAGGAAGATACCGCGCTGATTGGAACGGAGACGATTTACAATTTGCTCCGATCCACGATGTTGTGGCTGCCAAAGTGTAAATTGATGGGAATTTTATCCCAATCATAGATTCCACTATGGTTGGGATTTTCGTCTAAACATTCAGTTATGGCTGAATACACAATCAACTCTACCCTTACTTCCAACCAAGAAATACAAGTCCCCATTTTAGGACTAGGGGTTTGGAAATCCCGCCCCAAAGAATGTTTTGAGGCAGTGAAATTTGCTCTTGAATCAGGATACCGCCACATTGATACGGCCGCCATTTATGGCAATGAAGCTGACGTTGGAGCTGCGATCAAAGAGAGTGGGATTGATAGGAAGGATGTATTTCTTGTCACCAAACTTTGGAATGCGGACCAAGGCTTTGATGAGGCACAAAGAGCAATTGATGTGTCTTTAAAAAAGTTAGGAACAGATTACGTGGATATGTATTTGATCCATTTTCCTGTCTCAGGCAAACGTAAGGAATCATGGAGAGCATTAGAACAAATCAAAAAGGATGGAAAAACAAGAGCGATTGGTGTGAGTAATTTTATGGTTCCACACTTGGAAGAATTACTCAAGGAAACTGACATTGTACCTGCGATGAACCAGGTGGAATACCATCCATTTTTGCAAGACACAGATCTTAAATCCTATTGTAATGAAAAGGGAATTTTATTAGAAGCCTATAGTCCGTTAGCCCATGGACAAAAACTAGAAGATGAAAGGGTGACAAAATTAGCCAATCGGTATGGAAAAACGAATGCTCAGATACTCATTCGTTGGTCATTACAATCAGGTAATGTTGTGATCCCCAAATCTAAAAATCCAAACCGGATCAAAGAGAATGCTGCTGTCTTTGATTTCAATTTGTCACCTGAAGATATGAAAGAAATATCCAATTGGAATGAGAATTTTCGAACTTGTTGGGATCCAACGACAGTCGTTTAAATCTATTCCCAAAGATCTATTTTTTTTCAAACACAAGGACAGCCGATTGTCTGTTGTCCTTTGTTCCCAAATACCCATATCCAAACGGGAATGGCAAAATGGAATCATTTGTCTTTTGGCTTAATGTTTTCAGTTCTGGTTGGTCTTCTGGAACAACAGCCCCAGACAAATTCCAAGATCTTTCATACCTTCCATACATTGAGCGTTTCCAAGACTCTTCGGGAAAAAGTCGAATGGGAAATCCAGAGTCATCTTGGACAATAAAACTAACATTTTTTAGAAGAAGGTCTCTGAAAGACTTACGTTTTTCTCCATGGAAAAGGTATTCTGCTGACTTTGTGAAGATACCTATTTCACCTAACTTGGAAAAATATTCATACAATCCATCACCTTCGATTCCTTCATTTCCGATTAAGAATATTTTAAAATACGTTAGTGATTCTTTCTTTTTTAAGGTAGAATCATATAAATGGATCGTAAAACCTTTATAAACAATTCCTTTGCCTTGAATTGTTTCCTCATTAGAATCTACGATTTCCTTACCCATTCGCTTTAAAAAAGCAACAAATACTGGATAGGCACCATTTAACTCTTTTTTCTTTGTTTCTTCTTTCATCTTTCGGTAAGTAAAGTAGTTCCTACCTGCTAAGTGGTCTGACAAAGAACGGATACCTGCTTTGACTATGGATTTTTCTTTCTCTGATAATTCTCCATATTTATTTGGAAATCCAGGATCCTCTAATCCAAATAAAATGTAACGGTCGCAGTTTGGAAAAAAGGAAAACAAATTTAAGACATCAATTCCGCTAAATGGGTAAACCACTGTTTTGACTTTGGGATGGTAATCTTTTGTTTTTAAATACGCAGTGATGGTATCTCTCGTTTGGATTAATTTGTTCCAACTTAGATCCATTTCCCTTTGGTGGATAGGATCTGCATCGGTGAATCCTGCCCATTCCTGATAGAGATTTTGTTCGAAAGGGCTTACTGTTTGTTTGTTTTCAACTATTTGGCAATGGGCCAAGAAACAAAAAAGGAGAAACGATAATTTTGGGATCATAAAAAATAACTAAGAATGAACTTATACTCACCTTGCTGTGTTTAGTGGATAGGTTTTGATTCCATCCTTTTTCTTATATCTTTTTTCTCAAAAGTTCTATCTTCGTCTTAGGCAAAAAAAAACCGGCCCGGGGAAAACCCGAACCGGTCAATGGTTCCTAAAAAGAAAGCCTTTCTCGTTTATTCGCCTACAGCGATATCTCCTTCCCCTTCCGTTGAGAAACTAACAGGTTGTTTTGATTTTGTTTCCTTAGTTTCTTTGGGGTCTCTTTCAATGGATTTCACTTCTCGTGTTTGGATCTTTGCCTGGTCAAGGACTGGGAGGCCATTCAAATCACGCACTTGGTTTTCAATCTTAAAAGCGATGTCTGGGTTTTCTAAGAAGAAGTTCCTCACTTGTTCTTTGCCTTGGCCAATTTTTTCACCGTTATAGGAATACCAAGAACCAGCCTTTGCCACTAAATCATGGCGGACTGCCAGATCAATGAGGGAACTTTCACGGTTGATTCCATTGGCGTACATGATATCGAATTCTGCCTGGCGGAATGGTGGCGCACATTTGTTTTTCACCACTTTCACACGCACGCGGTTTCCGACGGGTTCCTCTTTTTCTTTGAGGGTTTCAATCCTACGGATATCAAGGCGGATCGAAGCATAGAATTTTAATGCATTCCCACCAGTAGTGGTTTCAGGACTTCCGAACATCACTCCGATTTTCATTCGGATTTGGTTGATGAAAATGACAGTTGTACTGGATTTTGAAATGGTACCAGTGAGCTTACGAAGGGCTTGTGACATGAGGCGCGCTTGGAGTCCCATGTGGGAGTCTCCCATATCCCCTTCGATTTCCGCTTTCGGGACTAGGGCGGCAACGGAGTCGATCACAATGAGGTCAATGGCGTTGGAACGAACGAGAGATTCGCAGATTTCCAAAGCTTCTTCCCCGTTGTCTGGTTGGGCCACGAGAAGGTCGTCTACATTCACACCAAGTTTTTTGGCATATGACGGGTCGAGGGCATGTTCCGCATCGATAAAAGCAGCAATGCCACCTTTCTTTTGCGTTTCTGCAATGGCAGATAACGTAAGCGTTGTTTTTCCGGAGGACTCAGGTCCATAGATTTCGATGATACGACCGGAAGGGAAACCACCAATTCCTAAAGCAATGTCAAGGTCCAAAGAGCCAGTGGATACCACATTCATCTCGGCCATACGAGTGTCGGCACCGAGACGCATGATGGATCCTTTGCCGAATTGTTTCTCAATTTGGCCGAGGGCGGCATCAATCGCCTGTTTTCTTTGGTCGGTTTCTTTTTCTAGTGCCTTGTCAGCTTTCTCTTTTTTCATGAATCAATCGTTCTCCTAAGTCGGTGTTCCGAAAGACTAGGTAGGGGACTTGGTCAGTTGGTTTTAAAAAATCCGTCTGACTCACTCAAGGATGAACCCATCCCTTCCGAATTCCACTCTTTTTCTCTTCCGAAGTGCCTCCATTATGCCTTAGGCCTGGGACAAACTAGGGTTGGGAGAGGAATTTTTCTGGATTATGTCTTTTTTTTCCGTTTTCAACACTAAACAAAATGTAAGTACTTGTATAGTATTTTTTTGGAAGGGTAGAAAGAAAACTTAGCCGATAGTTTTGATGTATGACCCTGCCTGTCCTCGAAGTCCAGATCCCAGAACATTTTCCCCAAGCCATGGCGGATTTATTTCGCAGTTACCGCACTTACTTAAAAATTGAGAAAAACTATTCAGAACATACTTTATTTGCCTATTTGCGCGATTTAAAGTTTTTCTTTGAGTTTTGCATCAAAGAAGAAATTGATATCCTGAGTGTTGATGTTTTGGATGTTCGGGCATACTTTTCAGATTTAAAATCGACTAAAAAACAGGACAAACGAACACAGAGTCGTAAACTTTCTTCCTTACGTACCTTTTATAAATTTTTATTCCGTGAAGAAAAGATTGGGGCGAACCCAATCCTGCAAGTGAGTTTCCCAAAAACAAAAAAGAAATTACCTAAAAATTTTACTCCGATTGAAACGGAAGACATACTCGATTATGAAGATCCTGAAAAAAAGGAAGTACTTGGGAAACGAGACAAGGCCATCGTTGAAGTTTTGTATAGCACGGGACTCCGCGTGTTTGAGTTGGTCAATGCTAAGTTAAGTGATTTGAATGAAGAGTTAACATCACTTAAGGTTATGGGAAAAAGAAGGAAAGAACGATTTGTCTTCATTGGTCCTGAAGCAAAAGAAGCTCTCAAAGAATATTTGGAAGAGAGAGGGAACGGTGGGCCAGATGAAATCTTTTTAAACCAACGGGGTGGAAAATTAACAACTCGTGGGATTCGCTATATTTTATCTGAACGAAGGGTGATGATGGGAATGGAAAAAGCCATCACACCTCACAAATTTAGGCATACCTTTGCAACCGACCTTCTCAATGCCGGGGCAGACATTCGCGCCGTACAAGAGTTACTCGGTCATTCATCATTGTCCTCTACTCAGGTGTATTTGAGTGTTTCCAGGGATAGATTAAAAGAAGTTTATCGGAATGCGCATCCGCACGCAAAGAAGTGAGGAATTCAATCCCCGCCCGACTTAGGGTGGGGAACTAGACCCGCCACCCAATGCTTTCTCCCTATCACGATTCTCTCTTTCTCGCAAACGATTTCCTGAACACGTAGAAAAAAATCCAAATAAGTTCACCTTACGGCTTTGGAGTGCTAAAAATATAGTTGACTATAAAAATTAAGCCGACTATAAATAAAATCGTGTTCCGACTTGAAAATACAAAGGTTGATCCTCTTCATAAATTTCCTTTAAAGGAACGGAAATTTGCGAGGACACGGACAAATCTCACATTTGGTTTGCTGACATTAATGGAATCTCGGCCTTATGATGAGATCAAAATCATCGAACTTTGCAAAATCGCAGAAATTTCGGAACCTACGTTTTACAATTATTTTCCTGAAAAAGATGATTTGATCCTTCACTACATTCAAATTTGGAGTCTTTTTGTAACTGTTTTTAATGAAAAACAAAATTCTGAAGGATCAGGGTATGGATTGTTGGTATCATTGTTCCAATACACAGCCCGAGAATCCAAAAAAAATCCAAGGATATTACTGGAAATCATATCGTTTCAGGCGAGGAAGAAAAAAAAGTTGCAGCACCAAACTTTGACAGACGCTGAAAAGACATTACTTTTCCCAAATCATCCAGAGATTCTTAGTTTGAAAATCGGTGGAATCGAAATGTTACTCGAAAAAGCAATGAATTTGGCGCAGTTGAAGAAAGAACTTCCGAAAGATACAAATTGGAAATCATTATCTTTGTCAATTGCTAGTTGTTTTTTTGGGATTCCAATCCTTTCGTTTCAGTTGGGTGAAAATTTAGAAACAGTTTGGTTGGAAACGTTTCATTATATTTGGTTAGGTGCCGGGGGCAGAATCAAAGAAAAAACACAAGGGAGAAGGAAAAAATGAGTTATCTTTCAAACCAATGGATTCTATTAAGTTTAGGCGGATTATTTGTTTGTTTCACTGGAATGAAATGGAATGTTCCAATTTTTGCTTGGATTCTTTTTATACCTTTTTTGCGATATGTTCGTTTAGGCCATCCGTTTAAGATTTTATTGCCAAGTTTAATTCTTTTTCAAATCATCTCGACATTACGAATTGTAAGTGAACCTTTCCATCTTTGGATTGCTATTTTTTCAGGAATCCAAGCAGGCATCCTTTTTACTTTTATCCTTTGGCTCTGGAATTTTGTTAGGATTCGTTATCAAAAATTTGTTTCACCTATTTTATTTTTTTCATTCCTTTGTTGTATTTTTGAATGGTTTGGTGGTTACTTTTCAGATTTGGGTGTTTGGGGAATGTTGGCCAATAGCCAACTTGGAAATTTAATTTTATTGCAATCTGTATCCTTAATTGGTGCAACAGGACTCAGTTTTTTTATTTATCTAATCAATGTTAGTTTAGAGCAGGTTTTGAGTGAAACATTTGACGAGGCAAAAGTCCAAAGGCAGTCTATTTTTTACGTAATGGTTTCGTTCCTTTTCGTTTTGTTACTTTATTTTTACGGAACGTTTCGATTGAGTAGGCCCATTCCTGGAGAACAAATCAAAGTAGCTACCATCACAACTAAATACGCAATTGGATCTATATTTAGTGATGCAAATACCAATACAAAAAACACCCAAGTCACCCTATATCAAACTACACAGGCTGCAAAAGAAGGAGCGAAGGTAGTTGTTTGGAATGAAGGTGCAATTCTGGTAAAAAAAGAGGAAGAACCTGCTTTTTTGGATTTAATTTCAAAAATTGCAAAAGAAAACAATATTGAAATCATTGCCGCCTATATTGTCCAATTAAAAGAATCTGAATTTTTCTTCGATAATAAACTGGTTTGGATCGCGTTAGACGGAACCATTCGCCAAACATATTTTAAACAATTTTTAGTTCCTGGTGAACCAGTATCAAAATACCAATCGGAAATAAAGGCCATACAAACTCAGTATGGCAAAATGTCCGTTGCGATTTGTTATGACTATGATAGCCTACGCGTGACTGAAATCCATTCCAAAGAGGGTTCAGGGATTACGTTCATTCCAGCTTCCGATTGGTTAGGGATCAATCCGTTTCATACAGAGATGGCAGTTCTACGCGGAATTGAAAATGGTTCCTCTATCGTTCGTTCCACGAGAGATGGACTTTCCGGGATTTTTGATGCGTATGGAAGAGCAAAAGGAACACTGGATTCTTTTGAGTCCAATGATGGTGTGTTAGTTTCTTCTGTTCCCTTCACAAAGTTTGATACACTTTATACGCAATATGGAAATTGGTTCGTTGGTGTCGCATTTCTTTATTTTACTCTCAGTTTCAGCCGATTTCTATTTTCCATCATAAAATCTAGGATAATCACGAAACTTTGATCGCAGTAAATTGGATTTCGATCCTTTAAAATTTCTAAATTATTTGATTGAAATCCAAATTCAATCTGGCATCTTTTGGAGTTCGGTATTTCATAGGATTTCACCTCTGAAAACCAAAGGACCTACGGATGACAATCGTTACAGATAAATCGATTTTACTTGTTGAGGATGAAGCCATCTTAGCCCTTTATGAAAAAGGACAATTGGAGCAAGGTGGTTACAGGGTAACACATGTTACCAATGGAGAAAATGCGATTGATCTCATACTAAAAGGTGAAAATCCATTTGATTTGATTCTAATGGATATCGATTTGGGAAAGGGTATGGATGGAACACAAACTGCTACCCAAATCTTAAACCACAAAGAAATTCCAATTGTCTTCCTTTCGTCTCACACCGAAAGGGAAATCGTAAGAAAAACAGAGTCCATCACATCCTATGGTTATGTTGTGAAAAACTCCGGATTCACTGTGCTTGATGCTTCGATCAAAATGGCATTTAAGTTGTTCCAAGCCAATGAATTAACCAAAAGCAAAAAAGAACATTTAGAAACTGTATTACACTCCATTGGTGACGGAGTGATCGCCACCGATAAAGAAGGGAATGTCACTCGGATCAATCCAGTAGCTGAAAAATTAACAGGATGGAAACATGAAGAAGGCATTGGTTTGGAAATCAATCGAGTTTTCAATATCATCAATGTCAAAACGAGACAAAAAGTGGAAAACCCAGTCGAAGTAGTTTTAAAAACCAATTCGATTGTCGCTTTAGCAAACCATACCGTCCTCATCGCCAAAGATGGAAAAGAATATCAAATCGCCGATTCAGGTTCTCCGATTAAAGATCTAAATGGTGAAACCAACGGTGTAGTTCTTGTCTTTCGCGACATTACAGAAGAATACAATGTCCAAAGTCGAATCGCCAAACAAGCAAATATGCTCAACAATGTTTTGGATGCTGTGATTGGTACAGATTTTAATCAACGGATCAATTATTGGAACAAAGCTGCTGAAAAGATATTTTTTTGGAAAGAGGAGGAAGTACTTGGAAAAAATTTATTAGAAGTCTTAAATACGGAATACCAACGCTTCTCAAACAGTGAAGTGATTGAAAAAGTAAATTTAGAAGGAAGTTTTATAGGTGAAGCTATCCAATATGCTAAAAATGGAGAAATCAGAAATATTGAAGTCAACGTCGTTTTGTTAAACGATGAATCTGATTTGCCAACGGGTTATATCTTTGTTGCTCGTGATATTTCGGAACGATTGATTGCTTTAAAACAAATCAAAGAATCCGAAGCAAAATTAACGCAAATCATTGAGTCCGCGATGGATGCCATCATCAGCATCGATAGTTCAAAAAAGATAATCCTATTCAATGGTGCGGCAGAAAAAATGTTTGGTTATGATGCTCGCGAGATCATTGGCCAACCTTTAGACAAGTTAATTCCAGAAAATTTTCGAAAACAACACGATAGCCATATCGACCAATTTCAAAAAACGGGCGTCAGCCGAAGAGCGATGGGGGCTTTGGGTGAAATTAGTGGACTTCGATCAAATGGGGAAGAATTTCCAATTGAAGCATCAATTTCCCAAATCATGGTCAATGGAGAATCTTTATTCACAGTCATTTTAAGAGATGTGAGTGTTCGGAATTTATCCGAATCCAAAATCCAAAAGCTCCTCATAGAAAAAGAAAATATCCTAAAAGAAATCCATCATCGAGTAAAAAACAATATGAGTTCCATATTCACATTGTTAAATTTACAAGCAAATGCACAGCAAGATAATGCCGTACAAACTGTACTTTTTGAAGCTGCTGGTCGAATAAAAAGTATGATCGTACTATATGATAAGCTTTACCATTC
Organism: Leptospira jelokensis; assembly: GCF_004769635.1. GTDB lineage: Bacteria > Spirochaetota > Leptospiria > Leptospirales > Leptospiraceae > Leptospira_A > Leptospira_A jelokensis. The sequence continues at coordinate 178,805 of NZ_RQGH01000007.1, read as the reverse complement.
CGAAACTGATAATAGTGTTTCGATTCAAGATTATTTTCCAACGATTTGCCAGGAAATTGTTTCTATTTTCCCTAAGGATGTCTCCATCCAGTTGGATATTATTGATGAACGTGTAGAGGTGAATGCTAAAATTCTCTCTTCTTTGGGAATCATACTCAACGAGCTCATCACAAATTCAATGAAACATGCATTTATCGAACATACGAATGCTTCAATCACGCTAAAAATCACCAAACGAGGGCAGGTGGTATTTTTAGAATACTCAGATAATGGAAAAGGAATTCCTGAATCAGTTTCATTTCAGAACACACCAGGTTTTGGTTTGCAATTGATTGGGATGTTAACGGATCAGATTGGTGGAAATATTTCGATTGATCGGGTAACCTATCCTAAGTTTATATTAGAGCTACCCATTTAAGTTTTTTTATCCTGTTGGATAGAATATTTGTTTACCTTCTATACATCTCTACTTCTATTCTCCCATGGGCAAACTTCAGTTTTTTGTCGTCTTATGTTATTTTATACCTGTAGTCGTAGTAATCTTTCCGATAGGATTGGTTTTTTCCTATGTTTTCAAGGTTACCGGACTTGACAGATGGTCAAATCGTATTAACAATTTTTTGGGTTATTTTTGGTATCGTTCGTTTTTCTTTGTGACAGGTCGTACGTTAGAAGTTTCTCTTGGTTCTTGGGATCCGAAAGGGAACAACCGATTCCTCATTTGTAATCATACAAATGCCTTGGAAGTGCCCTTAATTGTATCTTTACCATATCTAAGTAAAGAAAAGGATATTCGTTTATCTTACTTAGGTGGTGATATCATCCAAAGGTATAAAATCATCCCGCTTATGATGCATAAGACCATCGTTGAAGCAGTCATATATTCTGAAAAAAAACCTAATTTTCGCAATTTTAAAACTGATGTATTACGTGTTTTAAAGACAAGATCAATCTTTTTATATCCAGAAGGGGAGCGGACTTTTACGGAAGAAATCAAACCGTTTCAAACAGGTGTGATGAAAATTGCGTATAAATTTAACATCAACTTGGATGTATTTGTCGTTAGTGGATTTATGGGTTATTCTAGTTTAAGCGAATACAAACATCTTTCAAAATCAAAAAAGATATATTTTCATTATTGTGGTTCCATTATGGCGAAGGATCATTCTAACTTTGATGCGTACCTTTTAAAAGCGGAAACGTTAATGAAAGACAAGAAAAAAGAATTAGAAAAACTCGAAAGGATGGTTTCCTAGTTACAAAAGTTTTGAATCTTTGGTTTCGTTATTTTACGTACTTGAAAGAAAATATCGTTCCTTCCCATAGAATTTTAAAGGAAGGAAGAATTTTCTCACAATGTAAAATTCCATCGGCTATCTTTTGTATTTGGAACTGAAGGTTCCTTCACGATAAATTTACTCTCCGTGCTAATTTACTCTCAGTGAAAAAATCCCCTCCAGTGAATTTTTCTGTTTTTAGGAAACGATCCTTTCCTATCCTTGGTGGTAGGGGGAAAGGATCTTTTTTTGACAAATGATTCAGACGGAAAGGAATCAAAACCCAAACACCGAAACGAAAATTCAGTTCACCATCCGTTGGGCATTCTATTCCCTATGGGTTTCTGTTTTGGTAGGAACAGTGTCTGCCTTCTTCCTGCTCGCTCTTGATTTTGTGACAGAGGTCCGAGAAAAAAATCTTTTTTTGTTCTATTTACTCCCCTTGGCAGGTGGGTGTATCGGTTGGATGTACCACAGATTTGGGTGTCGGGCAAACCAAGGGAATAATTTACTACTTGAAGAAATCCATTCGCCTAGATCCATCATCCCCTTTCGGATGACACCCTTTGTTTTCATCGGAACACTTGGTACCCATTTGGTGGGTGGATCCGCTGGCCGAGAAGGAACCGCAGTTCAAATGGGTGGTTCTCTTGCCCACCAACTGGCCAGATTTTTTCCTATTTATGGAAAAGAACACCAAACATTGATTATTCTAGGAATGAGCGCTGGATTTTCTGCTGTGTTTGGAACTCCTTTTGCAGCTGCCATTTTTTCCATTGAAGTGATTCAAATTGGTGTGTACCGTTGGAAACTTTTTTTACCATCTCTACTCGTTGCTTGGTGTTCTCATTGGGTATGTTTACTTTGGAATGTAAAACATAGTATCTTTCCTTCCGTTCCCTTCCAATGGGAACTGAATTTGGTATTGGGAATTTTTATACTTTCGATTGCTTCTGGTTTTGTTGCAAAGGCATTTATTTATGCCATTCATACAATCTCCAATCTTTCACAAAAAATGATCTCATACCCACCACTAAGGCCAGTGTTAGGTGGAATGATCCTTTTGGTATTCTTTGTGTGTGGTGTGAGTTTGGATTATTTTGGATTAGGTGTGCCTATCATCCAATCAGCGTTTACTCTGAATTTGCCAGATACCGCATTTCTTTGGAAACTACTACTTACTGCAATTACCATTGGATTTGGATTTAAAGGTGGGGAAGTTACCCCTCTTTTTTTTATAGGAGCAGCTTTAGGGAATTTGTTTTCTGGAATCAGTCCAGAGCATATCTTACTCTTTGTGAGTGTTGGATTTATCGCCGTTTTCTCGGGAGCTACGAATACACCACTTGCTTGTGCTGTTATGGGGATGGAGTTATTTGGTGTTTCCTCTGGTCTCTATTATTTGTTGGCAACTCAAATCTCTTACATCATGTCCGGTCACGTGAGTATCTATTCTTCGCAAGTCATTGGAAAAAAGAAATGGTTTCGTCCCCATTCCCATGTTGGTAAAAAAATTTCCGATCTTAAATGATTGCTTTTATTCATCCATCGTTGATACTCACTACGCAGTGAGGGTATCATGAATCCAATTCCAGAACCAATCAATACGCAATCTTGGAATGGAAAACAATTCTTTGTTGGAATCCTTTTCCTGATCCTGCCTGTGATCCTGTTTGCCTATGTGGGAGTTGGTGCCACACTGAAGTGCCAAAACGAAAGTTGTGAATTGGAAAGGAAAGGGTTTTTCCAAAGTTCAAAGGATTCCTTTTTGACCTCCGATATCCTTAGGATCGGTTACAATTCCGAAGGTGCTTCCCTTGTGAGGACTGGGGCAAGTTCTGTTGGAGTTTCTGGAACTGATTTAGAAATCCATTTTCAAAATGGAACGAGCATTCTCGTATTTGGAACCCCCATCGGGTACCAATTTGGGAATTTGGATTATAGGGAATTAGATGTTTTGGCTTCTCATCCTAAGGGAGATCCCATTGTATTGAGTAGCTATAGTTTCGGCGGTAAACTCTTGTTTATTGGTCCAACAATGGCATTTATTGGTTATATCTTAATTTTGATGCAATTCGTTCGTCCTGTAACAGCTGATTTGTTGCCAACTGATTTGCAAAAAAACCGAATTTACAATTTGGTTGTTTTTTTATCAAGTTTGAGTTTTGTCATCGTTTTGTATTTTTTGTTATGGAACTTAGGAAAATCCAAATTAATTTGAAATCACAAAAAAAACCTTTCCATTTTTTGAAAAAATGATCAGATTGGTTTGTTACTTAAAATACTGACCGAATTGGAAACCAATATGAAAAAATATATTTTATCCTCTCTCCTCCTTCTCAGTATCATCCAATGCAATTTTCTTTCTTTCTCAAAGTCGGATGGAAAGGACGAAACAGCAGGAGCTGTTGTAACCTTTCTCCAAGGTCAGGTCATCCTTCTTAGCAATGGCAAAGAACGGATCGCAAGTTTGGGGGATGTGATCAGACCCGGTGATCGTATCCTTTCCAAACTAGGGAAGGTCGATCTCCAAACCTATCGTGGTGAAGTGATACGGATCAAGGAAAACTCCGATGTGTTGTTTCGTGATTTGTCTGGTGATTCTAGACCCAACACTGACTTATACATTTGGACAGGAAATTTAATTGTTAAATCGGTAAAATTAAAGGCAAACCAAGGTTTGTCGATCAGTTCCCCTACGATGGTGGCTGGTGTTCGCGGAACAATCTTTTCCTTTGAATTGGAAAAAGGTTCTGTCCCGAAAGTAAAAGTGTACGAGGGGGCAGTGTCAGTAGCATTCAAAACTGGCCCCAAACTCATTGAATTGAATGATGGACTTTCGAAAGAAAATTACGAACGATTTGTGAAAACCATAGAAGAAAACGATGTGGTTTTAGAGCCAGGCGAATCCTTAGAAGTGAATCCCGATTTAAACGAACTTGTATACTTGATCAATGCCAAAATGGCGGCATCCTCTCTCACCAAAGATCAGTTAGATGGATTTACTAACCTTCCCAATGGAGGGATTGGAAAAGTAGCGAGTCCCATTTCTCCCAAGGAAAAAGCAGAAGCGGAAACCTTAGTCTCCGTAGATTCAGACTTGATCCAAAAACAAATTGAATCAAAGGATGTTCCGGCAGAAGGAACTAAAGAAACGATCGGGCAAATCGAAACCGATCATGAAAACAAACGTAAAAACGCACTCAACCAAATTGCCTCGGAAGCAGAAAAAATGGGGTTTGATGAGGAAGAAGAAATCCAAAAACATTATAGCGTATTGGAAACGATTCATAAATCCAACGGAGAGATCCTTTCAGGTGCAGTTGTTGCCCAGTTAGGTGATATTTTTATCGTACATTCCACGAAAGGGGTGTTCCAACTCCAAATGGACGAAATTGAATATGTGGAATATCGAAATTTCAAAATCCAAACACGAAATAAAAAATAAGGGACAAAATGTATCCCAGGGCCGAACCCAATCAGGGTTCGGTTCGTGATTCTCCTAAAAAACCCAGACCAAATCTTGTTTTTTGTTTGGATTTTTAATTAGAACAAACACGAAACAATTTACAAAATTTTCCAAATCAGTAAGATCGATCCCTATGAGTATTCGCCAGAGGGTTTCGTTATTTATCGCTGGAATTTTGTTCGTTGGATTTACGATTTTAACATCCTTCCAAATCTACCGAACTGTGACCGATCTGAGATCGGAAATCGAAGAAAATGCAAAGATTACTTCGGAAAAATGGTCCTTTCAAATCCAAGAACATTTGAATGCGATGATGGGTGTGATCCGCGGTTATCGTTTTGCTTTGTTTTATGCCTCTCCGCCAAGGGATTCGATGATCAGTAGCCTACGGGAAATATTAGAACGAAATGACAATATTTTTGGGATCTGGCTGTGTTATGAGCCAAATGCCTATGAAGGGAGAGACGCAGCGTTTGTAGGAAAACCTGGTCATGACAAAACTGGTCGTTTCATTCCATACCTTCACCACACACCTGATGGCAAAATCAATTTTGAACCTCTTGTTGATTATGATAATCCCAATGGCGCTGGAGATTATTACCTTCAGGTAAAAAAAACAAATAAAGCAAAAGTGTTTGGTCCCTATGAATACATTGCTGGTGGAAAAAAAATTCAAATGATTTCACTTGTCGTTCCCATTTACCCGAAAGGTAAATTTTTAGGAGCAGCAGGAATTGATTTGGATATTGGCACCTTACAGGAAAAAATCGGTGATAGCAAACCTTTCCGAGGGCAAGGATACATCGCATTCATTTCTGATGACGGAACCTATGTGATGTATGGTCAAGACCAAGACAAATTGGGAAAAAAAATAGAAAATCCAGAACACTTAAAGATTTATTTAGAAAAACTAAAATTGGGTGAAATGTTCACCATCCATCACGACGGCTACACCGATTATTTTACACCATTTCATATTGGAAAAGACCCCCAGTTTTGGGCATTACAGGTGAGCATTCCTGATTCCATTTTAACTGATCAGGTGACAAAAGTGGTGATTAGTTCCATTGGAATTTCCCTACTAATTTTGTTTGTCGTATTATTCTTTTTAAACTTTGTTTTCAAAAACCTAATCAGTCTTAGGTTGAATAAAGCAATTGATTTTTCATCACAAATCGCAAATGGAAACCTTGCGTCGAGTCCCGAAGAAATCAACCAAGATGAAATTGGAAGTTTGTTAAGTTCCATGAACCAAATGAGAAATAGTTTGGTCTCCATCATTGGTGATATCAAAAACACGGTAGAAAAATTGGGTAATCAATCCAAACAAATGGCAACAACTTCACAAAATCTATCAGACATTTCGCAAACACAAGCGAGTGCCGCTGAGGAATCATCGGCCGCTGTGGAAGAGTTATCGGCTTCTGCTGATAATGTTGGAAAATCGATGGAAGAAGCTGTTTTGAAAATGAAAGAAATTGATAAATCGGTTTTAACTTTACGTGAAGAAGTGCAGAATATCAATAAAGAGATGGAATACCTTGCCAAGTTTGCTTCCGAATCCAGGGAACATGCAGTAGTAGGGGAAACTGCCATGAATGATTCCACAAAAGCCATGGAAGATATTGGTGAAAAAGCCGAACGAATTAGCGAGGTCCTAGATATCATCACTGAGATTTCCGAAAAGACCAACTTACTTGCATTAAATGCTGCCATAGAAGCTGCGAGAGCGGGTGATGCAGGACGTGGTTTTGCAGTAGTTGCTGAAGAAATTGGTAAACTTGCGTTACAAACGGGAACCTCTGTAAAGGAAATTGGAGACCTTGTCATTTCCACAAACTCCGCCGTTGAAAATGGAAACAAAAAAGTAACGGAAGCCGCACAAGTCCTGAACCTTTTGAATAGCCGAGTGAAAGAGTTTGAAACATCCGCCAATCGTGTGTTAAATTCTGTTTTGCTCCAAGAAAACAATGCAAAAGACATTGCGCAAAACTCAGGCCTACTTACCAATTTAAACCTTCAAATTGAGGAAGCAGTGTTTGAACAAAAACGTGCCACAGAAGAAATTTCCAAAACCATCATTAGCATTTCAAACGGGACACAGGATGTTGCATCTGGTTCCGACCAACTAACGATTGTTTCGGCCGAAATCGCTTCTCAAGCTTCTTATTTGTCAACCCAAGTGGAAAAATTCAAATTGAACTAAATGAAATTGAGTTTTGCCTGATTATAGTCCAAATGCAGTATCATTGATAAGATGTTTGCAAATAAAAAAGCCCACGTTGCAGTGGGCTTTTTTGTATTTCAGTTTCGAATAAGATTGAAACTTTTTTTTCTAAAATTTCTTATTTAGAAAAAAATCTTTTTTCTACTTCATCAGGAAGTTTTTGTCCTGTGAGTTTTGCTCTTTGGACTAGTTCCCAGAAATATCGATAGGTTGCACGGTCATGAAGGTCCCCATCATGTTGGATCGGTCCCCAATCAGCGTCTTGTGCTTTGATTAGGATATCACAAGCAGTTTGTGTTTCCGCGAAGTTTGGCGCCATTGCATCTAAGATGGATTGGATTTGTGCAGGGTAAATCGACCACATACGTAAGAATCCAAATTCATCATGAGCACGTTTTGCATCTTGGTAAGTTTGGTAAGTGTTTTTCAAATCCAAAGTTACGTTGTGAGCAGGGATCACACCGTTCATAAGTGCAGCTGCAACCATATTTGATTTTGCACGGCGTAACAACTCGTGATCAAATTGACCAGGTGATTTCATACAAGATGCAGGGATTGCACCATGGTGACCAGAGATAAAGTCCATGAGTCCGAAATCTAACACTTGTAACCAAGGAAGGCTTGCGATTTCAAAAACATCGTTTAACGCACCGTGAGTTTCAATTAAAACGTGAATTGGGATTTCTCTTTTGATGCCAGCTTTTTTGCATGTTTCTTGGATGTAAGTGATTTGTTCTTTTACTTGGCTTGCTTTTGTTGGTTTTGGGATTGTGATATAAGCAATCACATTTCCAGCACCTGGAACGATGATATCAATATCACCTCTCCAATGTTCGTTGGTATAATCATGGATACGAACTCCACTCATTTTATGTTTATTGAGTTCAGAGTTTTGGATGCGAACAATCATTTCTGCGTGTTCTTTTTCTTTCCCAGTTTGAGCACCGTCTTCACAGTCCATCGTAATGTCGAAAAGTCCGCCAAGTTTGTTTTGCAACTCGAGAGCCTTTGTGATGAGTTTTTCAGATCCAGCGAAGTGTTCACAAGCAGGGATGATAGGGAAAGGTTTTTCTCCTGCAAAGAGAGCTGATTGCGGGTGAGTCAGTGCCATTTAGTATACCTTTTTCGGATTTTTTTACCAAGTTTTGTGAATTTTACCTGTCGTCCAGGATTTAATGGCAAAATCTGTTGTGATCCATTTCCTCTATGCCCTCAGTTGAAACATACAGTCCCTAAAAAATTTCCCTCTCTTCCTGAAAGAGTGGGGCGAACCCTTTGTCCCAAAGGGCCGGGCCAGTCCGGGCTACGCCTTCGGCTCCGGTCGAAAATCGACTTCCCCTTCCTGTCCCTTTCGCGAAGCTGGAATTCCATTGGAACCAAACGAAATTTACACCCCTCCAGGTGGACCACCACCTTCCCATCCTCAAGTCAGACTCCTTTTTCAAAAATGGGGTGAACCAAATATCCGAAGGCTCGTATCCGATTTTTATGATCGGATAAAGGATTCCGAAATCCGATGGATGTTCCAGGGTGATTGGGAACTTGCGAAGGAAAAACAAGCAGACTTTATGATCCAAGTGTTAGGTGGTCCAAGTTATTATATTGAAAAATGGGGACCCGCCCGAATGAGAATGCGCCATTTTGCGTTTCCCATCTCAGAAAAAGAAAGGATGATTTGGTTCCAGTGTTACGATGATGCATTACAAGGATTTGATTTTGAACATGAGGATAAAATCGATTTCCTCTACTTCCTGGATGGATTTAGTGCCTGGATGGTGAACCGGAAGGAACCACCTTGGGAGAAATACACCCAAAATTCCCAAGGATCCAATGGTTAAGGAATTAATAAACTTTCGAATCATTTGAACTGTTCAACTAAAATTTTCAACGATGATCTTCCAATGATTGAATGAAAACGTAATTGTATAAAGAAATGAAAATCTAATGGAGATTTGGCCCTAGTTTCCTTGTCCATTGGCGTTGCGTTGGAATCGATCGATACACCAATATTCTATAACTCCATCATTCGGTTAAGTGAATTGACTCACTCATTGGAATTTTTCCTGCGATGGAATTATGAAGTCGGGCGAACTTTGCTTGCTAGGAAATTTTTTATGGAATGTAATATTTTGAAGTTCGAGAGGGAGCGAATCTTCTGTTTTTGAATCGTGATGGTTTAATTGTGGTTTTCTAAAAGTTTTAGGATCACTGCTTTTTGGGCATCGAGTCTGTTTTCAGCCTGTGTAAAAATAATGGATCGTTCACTCTCTACCATTTCTCGTGTGATTTCATAACCCGCATGAATTGGCATATCATGCATCACTTTTGCCTTCGAGTGTTTCATTAACTCTGCATTCACTTGGAATGGCATCATCATTTGAATCCTCTCTTCCTTTTCTTTTTGGAATTTTGGATCATTGAAAAATTCCATATCCACCCAAGTATCCGTGTAAACATAATCAGCGGAAGCGACTGCTTTTTTTACATCCATTTCCCAGGAAACGGTTCCTTTCTTTTTCGCTCGATCAATGGCATCTGTTACAATTGATTCTTTCGCTGCAATCGGAGTGACCAATACCAAATGAATCCCTAATGCCGCCGTAATTTCGACTAACGAATTGGCAACATTGTTGTGGACTCCGATATAACATACTTGTTTTTTTTGCCAATCTTTTGGGGAATCCATAACGATTGTGAGAATATCAGCTAACGACTGGCATGGATGGAATAAATTACAACAGCCATTGATTACTGGGACTGTGGAACCAGATTTTAAAACGAGTAAATCTTCATGTTTTTTCAAACGTGCCATGATGATGGCAACATTGCTGGAAAGGTACTTCCCTTCAAAGTCAATGTCCGATAATAAAAAATTGGAAGCCATCCAATCCAGAAAAATTGCATGACCACCAAGTTCAGTCATACCTGCTTCAAAGGATACTCTGGTCCTTGTGGATGTTTTTTGGAATAACATGGCAAGAGAACGTCCAGACATATGCCCAGAAAAATACACTCGGTTTTTCTTTACATAGACTGCAAAATCTAACAGTTCTTGGATTTCTCCATCTGTCCAATCTTGCCAGGAGATCAAATGTTTGACTTGGGACATAGCTACCCTTACAGTATCGGCCGGCCAATGCGCCAAATCGAGAGAATCTCCATCGATTTAACCCAATAAATGATAATTTTTCTTAAGCTGCCGATTCTGCTAGGGAACGTGCGATAATGAAATTAGGCAAAATCAATTCCTCGGAAAATTTGATTCCAAATTGAATTCCATGTTCGGTTTCCTTTAGCCACGCAATTTTTCCACGGAATGAAATTCTGGATCGAGTTAAATCACTCTCAATGATTCCGGTGACAGTATCCTTTTCTTTGAGAGCGATATCATAATGGAGCCAACTGCTGACTCCCAATTCCGAAATATTTCCAATTTTTGTAATCGCATATTCGGGCACTTCGTTGATCGAAAAAATCTTTAAAACAAGGTCATCCCAATCCAATGCGGTGATTCGGTCCGTAGTTCTTGTATTCAACATAAATGGCTCCTAAACGAGAGATGTTCAACAATCTCTTGCATGATTCGTGCCAACATAAATAAAATGAAAGAAGGGTCGATTTTCACAAAAGTTGCATACGATAGCCATGCATTTGCCTTAGTTCGCTGAATCCATCAGCAGGTCGATTTAGATTCTTAGGAAATTTGCTCGTTAAATAACAATGTATCCAATTCCCGTTTGATTGGAATCCTCTTCGGATTGTGAACTTCTCCGTTTGCATTGGGAAGCTTCCAAATGATGAATTCTCACTTGCCCAATTCGGTATTTTCTAACGATATAGCCGAAAGAGGAAAGACATGCTCAAACAAATATTTACACCTTTTCTAATCGTCATCTCGCTCTTTTCCTTGGTCTTTTGTGGCCCATCAGAAGAAACAAAAGAAGTCCAAGGAAAAGCAAAACAAATCATTGGTGCCTTACCTGAAAAAATGCCAGGTTCAGAAAATGACACAGTGAATCTAATTACACTCGGTAAAAAACTTTATTTTGAGAAAAAACTTTCAAAGAATGAAACCCAGTCCTGTAATTCTTGCCACAATGTAGAAGGTAAGTCCGCAGGTGTTGACAATCTTCCTACTTCTCCAGGGGCGTTCGGTAAAAATGGAGATAGGAATTCTCCAACTGTTCTCAATGCAGGTTTTCACTTTGTGCAATTCTGGGATGGAAGAGCTGCTGATTTAAAGGCGCAAGCGAAAGGTCCCATTTTAAATCCGGTGGAAATGGCGATGCCTTCAGAGAAGGAAGTACTAAAGCGCCTAAACGAAGACCCAGATTACCCTAAGCTTTTCGCTTTGGCATACCCAAATGAGAAAAATCCGATCACATATGATAACCTAGCAGGTGCAATTGCAGCTTTCGAAAGAACCCTAGTAACGCCTTCGCGATTTGATGATTTCGTGAAAGGGGATTATAAAGCACTTTCAAAAGCAGAACAAGAAGGATTTAAGAGCTTTTTAGCGGCTGGATGTACTTCTTGCCACTCTGGAAATTTACTCGGAGGGAATTCTTATCGAAAACTGGGACTTGTCAATGAATTCAAAACGGAAGATTTAGGTTTATACAATCTTACAAAAAAATCAGAAGATAAATTTGTCTTCAAGGTCCCAAGTTTAAGAAATATCACCTTAACTGGCCCCTATTTCCATGATGGAAAAGTGGCAACCATAGAAGAAGCAGTCCAAAAAATGGCTTACCACCAATTAGGGATCAATCTATCGGAAGAAGAAACGAAAAAGATTGTCGTATTCCTAGGAAGTCTAGCAGATAAATCACGCGTCAATTAGTCTATTTTTAAACATTCTCGGATCCCAACCAATAGTTCAAAGGATCCGAGAATCCATTTTTCAAGCGCACGGTATCGTAACGCAGAAGGAATCGGTTTTAAATATTCTTTAAATTCTTTGGATCCCAAAGTTCGCAAAATAGCCACCATCTGACACGCTGCGACACGTAAAACGGGGTCGTATCCAATCCTTCCAAATTGCATTTGAAGTGAATCGGAAATCCTTCTTTCGTAATTTTCCCATAGCTGTAAATATCGTTGCTCTAAAATTGGATCATCCATCCACGGATGGAAACCAGGAAGTGATTCGATTAAATTTTCTGGATCAATGGAATGAATCAAATTCCAAACGAAATCTTGAAACGCTTCAAAAATCGATTGGTCTCTTTTCCTAGAGAGAATGTGCAAAATGAGGCGATCACAGAACAAAATCTCCTCTCGGAATGCGATCTCTTCCTTTGTTCCGAAGTAATTGAAGACGGTTTTTACGGAAACATTGGCATGGTCTGCGATTTCCGGCACTGTCACTTGGGAATAACCTTTTTCTAAAAAAAGCCCTTTCGCACTCGAGAGAATCATCTCCTCCGTTGCGATTTTTTTTCGAATTCGTAATGGCAATTTAGTGATCATCTTTCGCTACTTTAGGTTACGTATTTAAGGTTTGGTCCCCGTCTTTCATTCCTCGATTCTTCATTGGCTTTATTTAACTACCGACAAAAATTCGAAATCCGAGTTCAAAATCGAATTGGAAAGCTCCCAAATGCACTCGCAATTCTCTCCAGAAAAAGGAAATAGCAATAATATTTACAGTAAAACTAAATATACAGTCAAGGAAAATTTACTTTTAAAGTAATTTTACACTGAGTATAAAATTTTACTGAGGAAACTCTTAAATCGAACTCCAAACACGTAAATATAAAATATGGGGTCAATGATCCCTTTCCCTAGGGCAGTAAATTGAGTAACGGAAATCCAGCGTGCAAAAATTTGAGAAATACTAAAAGCAACCCAATGTGGGTTACTTGGAAGGAAGGAAGAAAAATGAGTGTTTAGAAAATAGCGAATTACAAGGGCGTGAATCTCAAGAAAGGAGGAGGGTCTGTCAAAACATATGTCTAGTCTTCTCAATGAGACTCAATTTTTTGTATTCACAGCAAAGGAAGGTAAATAATTAGAATATGTCCCATTCCAATCGTGAGCAGTTATTCCAGTGGATGAAATCATTTGTCTATCGTTATTCTGAGAAACCATTTCGGTTCGCAAGTGGATTAGAATCCCACCATTATTTCAATTGTAAAGAAATCACATTACATCCAGAACGATTGTCTGTTTTGGCAGATTGTTTCGTCGATGAAATCATTCCAAAAATGCAAATTGAGTTCGATGCCGTAGGTGGTTTGACATTGGGTGCAGACCCTATTGCCTATTCGATTGCGCTCGCTTATCAAAAAAGGGGAAAATTGATATACCCTTTGGTGGTTCGGAAAGAATCGAAAGGGCATGGCACAGGCCAACAAATTGAAGGCTTCTGGAAGGGCGTTAAGACATGTCTTATCGTGGATGATGTGATCACAACGGGTGGATCAACCATCAAAGCCGTGAAAGTCCTTCGTGAGGTGGGGATTAAAGTAACAAATGGGATTTGTATTTTAAATCGAGAAGAAGGGGGAAAAGAAAATTTGGATGCTGAGCAAATTTCTATGCACTCTATCTTTACTAAAAGTGAGTTTTTACAATGAGTGAAAAAAAGATTTTTACATACAATTTGGCATTATTTAAAAAGAAATTACAAACGCGAACTTGGTCAGTAGTGATTTTATTTATACTGTTTGTGATCTACAATAGTTTGCAAATTCCAAAAGAAGGAAGGTTTCAGTTTTTCACCATATTCCTTCCTTTGTTGGGGCTCTTCTTTTGGTTTCTCCGTCGAAATTATGTGAAACAAATTGAGATTCTCTCTTCAGGTAAAATTGAAGTCGAAGGTGGAATGCTGAAACAATACGACTCAAATGGGAACTGCGCTACAATTAGAATAAAGGATTTGGAAACGATTACTCTTGATAAATTTAGAGGATACGATCGAGTTATTTTGGAGACAAAGGAAAGGATTTATCCTCTTGTAAATATAGCAGATTACCGAACTTTGGTTTCGATTTTAGAGTCATCATCTGGAGTTAGAATGACTGAAGATTTAACGGATGATAGGCTTTGGAATAAAAAAACTCCTTTGTACTTTTTACCTAGTGCGATACTATTAATTTTTGTTTATTCACCGAATTTGAATGAAAAGAGTCCCCTGTTAACAAAAGAATTTTTTGGATTATTTTTTAATATAAACTTGATACTGTATCTATTGTACACACCGGAAAAGGAAAATCATATCAATTCAAAGTTTTCATTGAAAAGGCGATTGGTATTTATTTGTTTGGTTGTTTTTTTCTTCCAGGTATACACTCAATTGGAAAAGGTAGGTTGGTTCAATCGATAAGAATTGGATTCAAAAACTCCATTTCATTTCTATTTTTGCAAACCAACTCCTTGCCTAATCATATTTAGTTTCGCTTGTGCGTAACGCCTCAGTTCTACCATCTCATTGGCATATCGTTTTAACAGATTGTCTTGTTCCATTCTGTTTTCCATTGTTTGAATGGTATCTCTTACGTATTTGATATCTTTTTCCTCCTTTAGCTTTCCTGATTGGATTAATTTTTTTACTATGTCGAATTCATATTTCCTAAAATGCACTCTAAGCAAAAATTCTGTTGAAAAGTTTTCTTGCGCTTTAACCCAATTTGAATCAATTTTCTCTTTTGGAGATTGGTCTTTAAGGATATCAACTGCTCTTTTCGTTGGATCACTTTCACGTAAGTTGGAATTATTTGCCAACTCATCTGCAATCATTACCTCATCTTTAAAAATTTCCTGGAGTTTATTTCGTCGCCATTGGTCCGTATATTCGTAACTTTGTGCAGTTAACATTCGTTGGAATTCTTCCAACATAACTGATAAATTTATAGATCTACCTAGTGGAGTGTTATTGAACTCTTTTATTTTGGGGAACAGTTCTCTGGTGATTTGGAAAGCCGATTTTCGCTTATAATTACTCGCTTCGTAAAGTTTTTCTAGGGAATCTTCTGAATGTTTCTTGAGTTCGTTTAGAATAAACGGTTCTGCAAAAACATATGCATCTTCCCCGTAAACAAACAAATTCGGGTCTGGTGATACAATGCTAACTATAAAAATGAAATGACTGTCTCTAAGTGCGTTTAATAGTTTTCTTAAATCTTCTTCGCTTCTCGCCAATTGTGAAGACCAAATGCGAAGGTGGGTATCGGATGTGGGTATTTTTTCACGGGATTCTAGATTCTCTTTACGAATGATATCTGCGAGTTCCAAACAAACCTTGATACTTCCAGCCATGGTATAAATATAGGTAGAGGTCAGTTTTCGGTAAAGAATTATTCGTAATTTAACTCTTTAGAAATTCTCATTCTAGTTAGAAAATAAAATGGAATGAGTGTAATGAAAATTGAAAATATTGGAATGATTATCGGAAGTTTTGCTACAAAGTGAACTGGGAAAGTATAATCCAATTCCCAACCGAAAGCATTTCTGTTGATTCCAAATACAACGATTGGTGACAGCAACAAACTATTCAAAATCCCAGATAAAATACCATGAGACAACAAATAAAAAACTTGGTAGAACAAAAGTCCAAACATTTGTAACGAACTCATCCCGATTGCCCTAAGGCCTGCAATGATCCTTGATTTTTCCTTGATAAAGTAAAAAATAGAGGTAATCAAGGAAAGAACTGAAATAACGATTGCAGAGATTTTAAGTTTGTCCAATACTTTGAAGACTTGGTTCATGCCTGCGATATAAAGATCCTTTAATTGTTTGTGGTCTAAAAAGTTTAGTTGGTATTTTTCTGATATGTTTTTTAAAAAACTAAACATTTTCTTTTTATTTACTCCGTCTGTCGTTGTTAATCGAATTGAATTTAAAAATTCTTCTTCATAAAGTGAAGTGAATAACTGATAATCCATTACGATAGTGCCACGTTCGGAAAAAAAATGTTCAATCTCATCCTGGATTTTTAAGGTCTGAACCCCTTTTTTTTTCGTAATGATTTCGATGGAGTCTCCTTTGCATAGTTTCTCCAGAAAACAGAAATTAGTTGAGACAAGTAATTCATTTTGATTCTGATTTTCTTTAAACTTTAAAACGTGTAATGTAAAGTAATTTCCATTTACGATAAACTTTGAATTAATAAAAAAAGGCTCTACATCTGAAAATAAATCAGATTTCTCAAGTTCAGATAACAAATTGATAGGCACGCCGGGCTCACCAGAACTCAACTTTTTTTCATTAATTAGAGAAAAGTCTGACCTATTTTCCTGATCGACCCATCGTTCGAGCGAAGCCTCGTAACTATCAGTAAGACTCGTTAGTGTGAAAACTAAAGAGGTTGATAACATAATGGTCGATATTGTTAAACTATTTTTCCAAGCATCTGCTTCAATTTCCTTTATTCCTAAAATAAAGTTTGGATGCGTGAAAAATCTTTTTGTTAGCTTGGATAATATGGAGATAAATTGGGAAATTGTTAAAAAGTTTAGCAATACAAATCCAATGATAACAAATCCGATACCAACTAATCCTGGAATGATTTGTTTTTCAAATTTTAAAAAACCAAGGAAAACACCTACGCATATAAATGTGAAAGAAAAGAAAAAAAAGAGGTAGGTAGGTATCTTGCGCGAACTAGGAATTGTGAATTCATTTTTTTCTCGTAATAATTCGATAGGAAGGATATGGTATGCCTTAACCGCATTGAATATTGCACTAAAAAGTGAACCGATTACCGAAATCAAAAAACCATAAAGTATAAATTTTGGTGGAAAATTTAAATATGTATCGATTTGGTTTACATCTGTTAAAGTGTTTAGTGTTTGAAATAGATTTAGTTTTGATATAAATACTCCAATGAAATTGCCGAAGAGTCCTCCTATCATAGCCAAACAAGTTGTTTGTGCCAGAAAAAGGAAAAAGTTTGAAAACCTTGTTCCGCCAATCGATAAGAGAATCCCGAATTCCTTTTTTTGAGAAGCAAAAAGTCCCGAATAAATATTGGAAACCATAAAAAAGGAAATCAAAACGGATACTAGTGAAATGATCGTTAGGTTAATTTTCAGTGATCCAAGGGCGATGCCCGCTCTTTCTGTGATTTCTTTTTTGGACTCATATAACCAATTTGGGTGAATGAGAGATGGTTGGTATGAGGGATTTTCATCTGAATTTGAATTGTCAATAAGATTGATATGAGTATATGATTTTGTTTTGCAAATATTTTGTAGTCTCTCAATGTCTAATATGATAAATAATCCATCTTGCTCAATTGGTTCAATTTCGTTGGCAGGAATGGAAACCTCATCATTACACACTGTAATCACAATTGGATAAACCATAGATTTTGTTTTGAGGAACAATGAATTACTAAAGAAATACTTTTTGGTTTTCTTTTTGGGATCAATTTCCTTTTTTATTGACTTTGAGGTAATTAAGTCCCTTCCTATGATTGGAATGCTCAAGGTTTGTTGATCATCTATTTTTAAAAAACTTTTTAAATTTAATTCTGGTTCAATGAGGATATGGTTTGGCAGTTGGGAGTATATGGTTTTTATAAAGTTGGTTGGATTGTTTGGTTTTTCTGAAATTTCTTTGTAAACAAAGCGACCTAAAAAATTTTCTGAAGTAAAACCAACTGTTTGGTCTATGATGCTTTTTTCCGCTTTCCATGCATTTATTTGAGTACTTACAAATAATGCGATTCCCAAACTTATACTAAGAATACTTAATAATGATTTACTCGGATCATTTTTGAAATGCCCAATTATGAAATATGAATAACTATATATCATTTTTGAATGATCGCACCGTCTAACATACGATAATTGACGTCTCCGGACTTTCCAATTTCTTCATTGTGAGTAACTAAAAAAATTGTGATACCTAACTTTCTCGAACATGTATTAAAAATTTCCATGATCATATTCGATGACTTTGAGTCTAGATTGCCTGTTGGTTCATCAGCGAATATAATTTTTGGATCGTGAATCATTGCCCTTGCAATGGATACTCTTTGTTTTTCACCACCAGACATCTCCTTAGGCGAGAAATGTAATCTTTCTCCTAATCCCACTAAATTTAATAGATCCGATGCTTTCTGTTCAGCTGATTTTCTATTTTTTCCAGCGATGAGGAGGGGCAAGGATACATTTTCGATTGCTGAAAGATAGGGGAATAGATGGAAAAACTGAAATACGATGCCTATCCGATTCCGACGGTATTCAGTGAGTTTTGCCTCGGTGGCTCCCACTAGTTCTTCTCCGAATATTTTGACACTTCCTTCCGTTGGTCTCTCGACAGAGGACAGAATATTGAGCAGGGTAGATTTGCCTGATCCAGAAGGGCCCATCAAAGTCACCATCTGCTTTTCAGGAATTTGGAAGCTAATCCCATTCAAAATTGGGATGGTAAGATTTTCTTGGAAAAAAGTTTTCTTCAGATTTTTTACTTTGATGGCAATTATCGATTCACTGTATTTTTTTTCTTGGTCCACTAAAAATCACTTCCATTATATAGGACAGGTGATAGCCTCCAATTGTAGGAAAACAAATTGTTCATTCGTGTAATTTTGGTTCTGTTTTTTGGTTTTCTTTTTTTGGGAAAATCGCATGCCCAATGGATTGGCACCTCATTTGCGGAAACCAATGAAATCTTACAGTTTGAGAAAAATTTTGAGGAAACAAGCCAAGAGAACGAATCCGTTTTCCATTCTTATGGTTTACTCTTTCCGTCGATCCAATATCTTTTCCTCTCTATTTCTGAGTCCAATCCAGAAATACTTTTTTCGCCAAACATTTCCCTTTTAAAATTACGCGGTCCTCCCTCTCAAACTTAATCTTCTCATCTCCACAATTGAGGTTTATTTATGTTTGAAGATAATAAGGTATCGGTTTTGCGATCGATATTGGTTGGTATATCGGCACTTTTGCCACTCATTTTTTTAGTGATCGTCAATGACGACATTATGTCTGTCGATTTCCCGATTTTAGTCGGGCTTTCGATCCAAGCTTATATTGGTTTCGCTTCTTTCATGTTGGTTTTATCTTATGAACCTAAAGAAAAGAATAAAGTAACAATAGGATATGCCATTTTCTGGTTAGCCTTAGGAGTTTGTTATTTAGCTGGGAAATCATTATTACTTCCGATTGCATTAGAAATCACATCCTTCTCAACCATTCTAATTTATTCCGGTACGGATTTTGGTAAAAAACAAATTGAAAGTTTGGGGTCATTATTACTCGCATCAGGAATTTCAGCTTTGTTTTTATCAGCCTGGGTTATGTTACCAAATGGAGATAGTATTGGTACATTGCTTTTGTTATTCGGTCTATTGATAAAGTCTGGATTTTCAGGATTTCATATTTGGTTACCAAAAGTGAATGAAGGTGGGCCTTCTCATGCACTTGGAGCTTTTGCGGGTGTATTGGAAATTTTCCCATTACTTTTGTTTTATCGATATGTACTTCCAAATCAAATGGATCCCCTTGTTTATCAAATTTTATTTCCCTTGGCAGCACTTGGAATATTTTTTGGGGGCATCACAAGTTTTTTTCACAAGAATCCAAAAATATCTTTAGCTTATAGTTCAATTGAATCG
Organism: Leptospira jelokensis; assembly: GCF_004769635.1. GTDB lineage: Bacteria > Spirochaetota > Leptospiria > Leptospirales > Leptospiraceae > Leptospira_A > Leptospira_A jelokensis. The sequence goes on along the minus strand of NZ_RQGH01000007.1, from coordinate 159,261 downwards.
TTAAATTTTTTGTGGTTATGTTTAATCATCACAGGGATGTTTCAGTTTTCGGGCGACATTGATTTGATGAATCTAAGTAACTCGTTTAGGATTTTATTTTTTTTAAGTTTATTCCATCATTCGTTTTCCAAAACATTTCAACTTTTCTCAATAGGCATGGTCTCGCGACTTGTTCGATTTGATTTAAGTGATTCGTTAAAAGGGATAGGTCGGTTGTTAGGTATGTCTCCGATATTATTAGGAGCAGGAACTTTTAGTTATGCAGTTTTACCTGGTACATTGGGTTTTGTTTCTGAAGCAACATACTTCTATCTAAATGTAAGAATTTTGGACCTGCCCATTGGTAGATCTGTATTTTTGTTACCTTCAATGATTTTTATATTCTTCGGAATAGCGCTGGGAGGTTTTACTCATTTAAAGTTATACTTTAGTATGTTTTTATCATTACCAAATAAAAAATTGAACGTATTGCCGCTAGATAATGACAAAAAGAAATGGTTAACTCTTTCATTGTTAAGTTTGTCAGTTGTGATTTTTATATTTCCAATAATATTACCTTTTTTTATTCAATTGCCTATGTTGAAACCATTTGCTGATTCCGCTTTGGAGAAATGGTTTATCAATTTATCTTTCGTTTCTTTTCTAAGTATCGCCGTCATAATTCTATTTTTGCTATTTGATAAAGTGAGCGATAAAAAACAAAAAAATCTGAAGAAGAGAAGTTGGGATTGTGGAGGAGGTTATGATGGCCATGAACTATCAATCCCATCTTCGGTATTTTCTGAACCGTTAAAGAATTCGTTAGGTCGTTATTTTATTAACAAAAATGGTGATTCAAAGGTGGATCATTATATCTTATTGTTAGTGACTTCGTTTCTTAATCTAGGAGCACGATTTATTTCTTCAACCAATGAAACAAAGGATGAAGATATAAGCAGATATTTAGCAATTTCATCTATATTTTTAATTTTTATTTTTTCGTTATTAATCCTTGGAGATTTTTGAGGTTAAGAAATGGAACTAATTATTTATACCTTCTATTTAGCTTTGTTATTCATTATCTTACCATTCCTCTTAACAGGAATCATCCGAAAAATAAGGGCCTATGCACAAGGCAGGAAAGGACCAAAGTTGATTCAATTTTATTGGGAAGTATGTAAGGCATTTTTGAAAGCACCTGTTTTGCATCACCAATTTTCTGAAATTTCAAATTTGGCTCCAAGGTTAGCACTTTATTCATCCTTAATGATTTGGACCATTGTACTTTTTGAATGGGCTCCTTTCATTCTAATCCCTTTTTTCTTGGCATTGTATCGTTTTTCCTTTATAGGATTTGCGATGGAAGGAGGTACTTCTTTTGGAGGTATGGCTTCTGGTAGAGAGATTCTTTTGTCAGTAATGGTAGAACCTACTTTTATTCTAATGATACTTGCAGCACAGTCACACATTGAAATATCAGAAACTCCTCAAGGAATACTTATTGGTATTTTGTTTTTGGCATTATCATTTATGACAATATTGGCAGAAGTTGCGAAGCCACCATTTGATGACCCTCGGACTCATCTTGAACTTACAATGGTACACGAAGCCATGATATTAGAAGCATCAGGACGACAATTGGCATTTTTTGAGTTAGCAAGTTCCGTTAAGTTATCTGCATTACTTGTATTTTTAGTGAAACTTGCCTTAGAACATTCTAAAGTGTTTGATTCGATTTTGATGAATGATCTTAGCCGTGAGTTTTTAATTTTACCAATTGTAGTAGTTCTTGCCATTGTGCTTGGTTTTTGGGAAGCAAATAGTGTTAGGCGTAAATGGACATGGATTCCTGAATTTATGGGATTAACATTCATCGCAATTCTAATCTTAGGTTCACTTGTGAAACTTTCTTAGGAAAATAATATGATATATGACTTTGTTTATCTTTTGCTGTTATTGACTGGCATTGTGGTTTTGGTGGAGAACCGGTTGAGTAGAATCATTTTGTTTTTAAGCATACAAGGCTTTTTACTAATTTTTCCTGTTGTCCAGACACATGAAGATGATTGGAAACATGCCATATCTTTAATATCGCTAGTTGTTTTGTTTAAAGCAATTTTGACACCTCTGATCTTACGTTGGACTGCAAATAAATCCAAAATGAATGAAAGTACGACACCAAGGTTTGGTTATTTAGCTACTTTATTATTTATGATTCTTGGGCTTGTGCTCGCTGTAAAAGTTACGGAGGGTGTTACAGCTTTAACAATTCCTGTTCATAAAATAGCCTTAATCTATGTGATTTTATTGGTGTACGTAGGGGTGTTGTGTTTTGTTGTTAGGCGAAATTGGTTAGCATTGATTGCTGGATTTTGCGTATTTGAAAATGGTATATTTGTATTAACTATGGTTTTGGATAAGGGATTACCTTTTGGATTGGAATTTGGATCCTTTTTGGATGCCATATTGGTAATTGTTTCAGGAGGGATTCTGCAATTATCTCCACATATGCATACGAAGGAAAGAAAGGTATGATGAAGGAAATATTTTATTCTACAGGATTGATAACTTTTTTTGTTATTTTTTTTGTTTCTATTTTTGCACCTACAAAAGGTCAGACAAGGATTTTGCTTTGGAGTTTTCTTAAAATATTATTCTTCTCTGTATTGTTTTGCTCCTGGTTTACTGAAAATGTAGTTTTAAAGTGGATTTTAATCGAAGCCTCAACTCTTTTTGGTGCATTGCTAATTTCATCGAGTGGCACAGAAAAATCATTTCATGTCGGTTGGAAATTTTTACTAATTAATTCTTATGCTTTAGGGTTAGCATTCCTTGGCATTGTGATTTTATTGTTTGCTTCCACTCCTTTAAATGATTTGGAATTTTCCTCTTTAAAAAATGGATTACTTGGACAACCGGGCCTTTTGGTTGAGACAGGAATTTTGTTAACGGTTTATGGTTATAGTGGAAAACTTGGACTAGTGCCCAATCATTTTTGGGTAGGCGATACTTATGCTGAAAGTCCAAGCCAAATTTCATCACTAATTGCATCGTTTGTTCCCGTGAGCGTTGTTTTGGCAATTAGACCACTAGTTAGTTTGGAAAAAGAGTTAAACCCTCATTTTATCAATGCTTCAAACGGCCTATTATTCATTGGTGTCTTAACGATTTTGTATTCTACATTAATGCTCGTTTCTCGAGATGATATTCGTAGGATATCTGCTAAAGTAGCTTTGTTCCATACAGGAATGCTGACAGTATTTTTGTGGATTGATGTGAGTGATGATGTCTTTTATTTTCTGCTTACAACAACGATTCTTGTAAAACTTTTAGTATTTTTATCGATGGGAATTTTACGTATGGATGCTGGGAAAAGAAACATATCTCAAATTCTCTTAAATACGAATCTGAGTCATAAGGCATTGTATGTTTATTTATTGGCCCTTTTGGTTTCTTTTGTTTTTCCTTTGTCTCCTGTTTTTGTATTGGATTTAAAAATTGTAGAGATTGGAATTCTAAACAAAAAATTCTATTTGTTTTTGTTTCCAATTTTAGGTTCTATTTTCTTTTTTATTTCTTTAAACAAGGTTTTACCAATGGTAAAACTTCCAAATCGGAATTTTAATTCGAATCTATATCAGATACTCTCGATTCGCTACCTTTTCTTTTGGTTTTCATTATTGTTAACCATCACAGTTGGAACCTACGGTTTGTTTTTTTTAATGGATAAATATTTATGACAAAAGTAACGGGAATCACTAACTTTAGCGGTATGTTTTATCAATTTTTGTTTCAGAATCAATCCATTATTATGGAACAAGAAAATTTGAAAAAAAGTAACATTGATTTTTTATTAGACCAACGTTATCCTCTCTGGTTGGTACGTCATGCACTTGGTCAGGATATGGGACCTGAAGAGTATGCTAATATAAAAGAAGAAGATTACCTATCAGATAATCGTGGAAAAAATTTGTCACTTCACCAAAAAATAGGCGTTGTTCGCGATTTGTTTTACCATGGTTTAACTGTACCATTTGACGATGGTAATTATTCACATGCAGTGGGGCCGATCCATGCTGGAATCATTGAACCTGGGCATTTCCGTTTTGTTGTAGAAGGGGAAACGATCCGTCATTTAACCATTCGTTTAGGATTTCAAAAAAGAAATATTCGAGATATGATTTTAAACCAACCAATGGCACGTGTTTTGCCTTATTCTGAAACAATTTCAGGAGACACAAGCATTGGATATGCTCTCGCATTTTCAAAGTTATATGAGAATGCCTATCAAATAAAATTACCAAAAGAAATAGGTTTATTTCGATCAATCCTTGTAGAGTTGGAACGAATTGCTGTCCATATAGGGGATTTAGGTGGTATTTCAGAAGATATTGGTTATTATCCTTTATATGGTGTTTGTGTAACGGATAGGGGAGCCGCGTTGGGACTCATGGAAACTTGGAATGGCCATAGGTTTGGAAAAGCAGTGATTCGACCAGGAACTATTTTTATCAATCGAAAGATAGATGCAAAACAAGCCAAGCAAGCTTTTTTACAATTAAAGAAAGTATATTATGATCGAATTCGTCCTCAAATACTAAGAGCATTTTCGATTTCGACAATAAAAGAACGAATGCAAGGTTGTGGATTTATTTCAGAAGCAGATGTTGCGACATATGGATTTGTTGGAATGGTTTCGAGAATGGCGGGTGTGGAAGAGGATCTACGGTTAAGTCAATCTGAATACCCAGATTGGAAACCACTGCCTTTAAAAGCAGAACACCACCATTATAATGGTGATGTGTGGGCAAGGATGTACTTACGATTTGCTGAGATCGAACAATCATTACATTGGATTGAATCTACATTATCCAAGATAGATTTGGATCAAATATGGAATGGGAATCCAACTCATTCCCGGGAGACTAATGAGTTACTCAGAAAAAAAATAGAACCAGGTATATATTATGCGACAGTAGAAGCCTGGAGAGGGCCTTTACTTGTGGCTCTTGAATTGGATGAAGAAGGGCTCGTAAAAAATTCATATATAAGGGATCCATCTGTTTTGAATTGGCATGCGTTAGAATTAGCAGTCCGAGGGGAACAAGTTTCTGACTTCCCTTTGAACAACAAATCGTTTAACTTAAGTTATGTTGGTTTTGATTTATGAGAGCTTTATTAGAGATATTGAATTTTTTTAGAAAAAAAAAGGGAATGGATTTTGATTCAGCAGTTTTTGTGCATCCCAACCAACGTGGGATTCCCACTCCTACGAAGGCAATGCTCTCAGGATGTGGGAGTTGTAAGCTTTGTGAAATCGAATGCCCAACGAAAGCGATCGAAAGGAAGGGAGAAGGTGAACTCCTTATTGATTATGGCAAATGCCTACAATGTGGACAGTGTGTAACCATTTGCCCAGACGTTAAATTGGCAAACTCTGGATTTACTTACGTGATCGCTTTACACCGAGAGGAATTTTACACTCACTATAAAAATGGAGTCTTGGAAAAATCTCCCAACCTTCCGCTAACACTTTCGGAAAATCAAAAACGATTTCGAAACCTCACACAGAAACGTGGTTTTTTATATAGAGAAGTGGCTGCTGGTGGGAACAATACCGTTGAGTCGGAACTGAATGCCTCTTTTAATTCCGTATTTGATTCGGAAAGAGAAGGGATTCGCTGTGTTGCCAGTCCCAAACATGCGGATGCCATTGTGTTTTCAGGCCCTGTGAGCCAAAATATGGCAGCTCCGTTAGAAACAGCTTGGGACGTGATGAGTGAACCGAAGGCACTGATCGCCTGTGGAACGGAAGCGGTCAGTGGTGGGCTTTTCCCTAAGGGTAAACTTCCGCAAGATCCTGACCTTTACATTTCAGGAGATCCCCCTAGGCCAGACGTCATTCTACAGGGATTTCGGTTGTTACTTGGAAGATTTTCTTTCCAATTCCAAGAGGCGCTTCACAAATTTTTAGAGAGTGAAAAATAAGGCGCGTGGATTTAGAAAAAGAAGAAATCGTTCGTGTCATAGTCTTAGAACCTCAGAAGAAATCGTATGATACGATTTCCGAATTACTCAAGGAATGGTTTGGGGATTATATTGACCTGACTTGGCGTTCTATTTTTGAAAATGGAGCCGATGAAATTCGGAAAGTCCAATATGATTTACTCATCACAGAAATCCAATTTCCTGAATTAGAAATTGCTCCGGAAGGAGTTTTGGAACAAATCATGGATTTAGCAGGGCCCTCTGAACTACCAGTGGTCGTCTTTACAAAGGCAGAAGGAAAACAACTTCCCATACACGCCTTCCAATTAGGTATAAATGAATACTTCAGCAAACGTCGGTTAAAGAAGAACGTTCTAGAACATCGATTCCGAAATCTATTTAGAGAAATTTATCGTAAGAAAGTAGTCTCCATTCAAATGGACGATAGCCTAAAACGTTTTCAAGATTTGTACGGAATGAACCAATCTGAAATACAAGATCTGAATACGATGGTGAAAAAATTTAAAAAAGAATTAGAGAAGGAATACGAAGAAAAATTAAATTTAGAAAACGAAAAGAAAAAAATGCAAAACGTATTTGGGATGTATGTCGATCCCATTATTGTTGAAAGTTTGATGAACAACTCATTATCTTTGGATCAGAAAGGGAAAGAACAAGAAGTTTCAGTACTGTTTTCAGATATCAGAGGTTATACGACATTATCTGAAAAAATGAAGCCAGAACAGGTGATTTCGTTTTTAAATGAATACTTTACTGCAATGACAGAAGTTATATTAGGATATGGTGGTATGATTGATAAATACATTGGTGATTCCATCATGTGTTTGTTTGGTGCTCCAGTTTTCCAACAAGATCATAGACAAAATGCATTAGACTGTGCAGTTGAAATGATACAAGTATTTGAGTTATGGCAACCAAAGTGGGACCAAATTTACGGATTCACTCCACAAATCGGAATTGGTGTTGCCTCAGGAAAAGCAATTGTTGGTAACGTTGGTTCGTTTCAAAAATTGTCTTATACTGCAGTTGGCGATACGGTGAACATGGCAAGTCGCCTCGAATCGATGGCAAAACCAATGCATGTATATGTTTCTGAAGGTTTATACAACCATTTGCCCGAAGAGTATGCAAAGAAATATCGATACGAAGAATTAGAACCTGTTAAAATCAAAGGTAAAGAAGGTTTACATCGTATCCTGAGTGTGAAACCTATCTAACGTTAAAGTGTGCTACAAAACTGATACAATTCATTTGTTTTCAGTTTTTCATCTTTTGCTGTTAGGTATTCTTTTGTTTCCTCGAAGGCAAATCCGAGCGAAGATTTATACTCTTCAAATTTTTCAAGGGAATTCGGTTCTTGTTTTCCATGCCCAGTGAGTTTTGCAATCGCCCCCGCAAAACCTATGATTTGACCAAGGGAACTTTGTTCCGCTACAGGTTTGGATAAATCTTCAATCGTCGCAATGATGATCGCAGGCATTTTCCAAAGTTTCGCTGCCGCACTTCCCATTTCATATGAATCAACACCAAAGGCTTGTTTTTCTAATGAAACCAGGTTTGTATCGGAAGTTTGGAATTCAGTGAGCACTTCCACATATTTTTTACGATCGATTGTATTTAATACAATTCTACCTAAGTCTTGCATGAGACCACATGTGATTGCAAGTTCGGCTTCTTTTTTGAATTTCTTTTCTTCGCAAAGGATCTGCGCAAAAATCCCTTTAGCAACAGAATGGTCCCAAACTTCGTCGCGGAATTTTTTGTAATTCCCTTGGCTGAAAAGGGAATCTGTCATCGACATAGCGACCATACTTCTCACAGTTTTAAAACCCAAACGAGTGATCACTTGTTTCATGTTGGCAACAGGATTTCCACGGGAGAAAAAAGGAGAGTTTGCTAATTTTAAAAGTCTCGCAACTAAGACTTGGTCGGATTGGACTTTTTTTTCTAGTTCACCGAAGGAGAGTTCATTGTCATCATCTAGTGAAAGTACGGATAATAAGACTGGCGGAACAATCGTCAGATCTTTGATTTGGGTTAAGTATTCTTCCAGTGTTGCCATATGTTTTAAAACCTAAGGACAGATTCTAAAACTATCTGGCGAGGGAAACTAAAATCTAGCGTTTATTTTGAGACAATCCTTGCGAATTCGATCCCTTTGAAATAATGTTGTAAAATTTCTTTGTGATTAAATTGGTTTTTAGCCATCGCAAAACTTCCCCATTGAGACATACCAACCCCATGACCTGAACCAAGTCCTTTCACATAGAATTCGCCTGAGTCTTCTTTTCGGATGCCAAACCGTGTTGATTTTAATTTTGTTGCACCAATCTTTTTACGAAATTCTGTTGCTTTGATTTTTTTTGATCCTGAGGTTCCAATGATTTCTAATTCATTGACTCGGGATGTAGGAAAACGATTCGCTACGATGATGTCCTGCACTTCACCGATTCCCAAATCACTTAATCTTTGGTTTACATAATCGGTTTTCCATTTTTCTTCCCAGGAATATTGGTCTCCGTCTTTATCATACTCAGATGCAACAGGTTTTAAGTATTCCACTGGATTCCCCCATACATTGGCAGGATCCTCTGTGTATCCACCTGCATTGGAATGGAAAAAACTTTGAATGGGTTGTCCTTTATGAATGAGAATCAATCCTTCTGTTTCAAACACTGCTTCCGTTGTATTTTTATGTTCTTTGTTTTTACCTTTGTAAACTTGTGTGTTTGTTGATGTATCTACATCAAACTCTTGTTTTTTGCGATTTAACATTTCTTTTACAACATACGTTCTCGCACATACAGCTTGTGCTTTTAAAGCTTCTTTCGGCCATGAGGCACTGACTTCAGAAGGAACAACTGAAAGTAGGTATAATTCGATTGGAACCAAATTGATGATATAAACTTTGCCATCGATTGGTTTGAGAAGGACCGTCCCTCGGTAGCTGGTACCTTTATACTCGATCCATTCCGAGTTACTTTGAATGGAGATAGGTGCTTTTATCGCAGTTGGGTTTAATGATAAAAAATCATAAGCTCTTTTGATCGTTAGGTCGTTTGCATCTTTGACAACAAGTTCACCTGAGGTTTTGAAAATTTCTTCATCACTCGCATAACCAAGTAATACGCGAACAGGCCTTTCTTTAAAATTGGTATCCTCCGGAATCCAATTGGTCACCATCACACTCGCACAACCAATTTGCCAAAAAATGGCCAGATAGAAAAATAGAATTGATGTCCGTTTTTTCATAGTTCCCTCCTTTTGAATTTCGGCCGATTGGCAAAAACGGTGAAGGGAATTATGATCCTTTTCGTCGAAAGTGGAGCACGGTTTCCGTATGAGGGGTGTGAGGGTATGGATCGATGATGATTCCTCCAACACATTCATATGCCCCAATGAAAAGGCGGACATCTTCTATTTGGGAATAAGGGTTACATGAGACATAGAAAACATCTCGTGGGCCTTTTTCTCGGATCCAATGGTTCACCAATTTCCCTGCGCCAGCCCGAGGCGGATCAAGGATGAGTGTGGCATTTTCTTTAGAATGTAAATTTTCAGTGGATAAAAATAAATTCGATACTTGAAAGGAGTGCGTTTTCGATGGGTGTGTCTCGGCAAATAAAGTAGAAGCGATCGCAATAGAAGACTCTGTTAATTCATATCCATCTACATGTTGGAAGTATTCGCCGTATAACAAAGAGAAAAATCCATTCCCACAGAATAAATCCATCAGCACTTCTCTTTCTTCCGGAAGTCTTTCTTGGATAAAATGCAGGATGGGTAAAAATCCATTGGGGTTTGGTTGGAAAAAAGAATCAAAGGGAACTTCAAAACTTTGTCCTAAAACTTTTTCAGTGAATGTAAGTTTTCCTCGTAAGAGTTCAGGGCGACCCACGGCAGAAACTTCTGATTTTGGTCGGTTGTAACAAAAAATAATGGAACCTTGGTGGAGATCTGCCAAACATACCTTTCGGAATTCATCCAGTAAGGGGTGGCTTTCAAAACCTTCCGTGAACGTAAAAACCAACATTCCGTCTTCCGTGTTTTGAGCCTTTCGGATCGTCAGGTACTTGAGTCCACCTTGTTCCGATTTTCGGTCCCAAATCACATTAGGCATTCCCTCAAGTACAGACCGTACGCGTTTCAATGCAAGATTTGCCCATTCCGATTGGATGGAACAAGTTTGGATGGGCACAACCTTTCGGAAATTCCCTCTTTGCCTTTGCCCGATGACCGGACCTTCTGTGCCTGGGAAAACGGAAAAATCCATCCGAGAGCGATAGGCGTAGATTTGGGATTCGAGGACTGGTTTTATCGTTATTCCTAAATCCCTCTGGAAGGATGTGATGATGGGATCAAATTTTAAATTGATTTGGGACGGATAGGGGATGTGTTGACCAGTGCAACCGCCACATTCACCAAAAACTTGGCATTGGACTAAATCCCAAGAGTGGTTTCGGATGATTTCGTGGATTTTTAATGACCTCTGCCTCGGTCTTCGTTTTACATACTCGACGACTAATTCGTCTCCAGGGTGGACATAAAAAATATCCACCTTTTTTCCGTTAGGTGCAGTTACGATTCCTGAAAAATCAGGATTCAGTCCTTCGACTTTCACTTTGTCCAATGTTTTCTTCTTGCCAGTTCCACTACTTTTGAATAGGATTTCTGACATGGTTTTTTCGAAAAGATTCTTTTCACTCAGTGTAATTTCTTGCCTTTCCTTCTTCTCCCTAAATTCCCTTTCAGCACAGGTACTTTTGACCAATCAAATTTTGGATTTGAGGTCGGAATCCTCTTTTGGAAAAGACATTCACAAATGGAGTTTTAAACCAGGTGACTCTCCAAGAATCACTGAAACGGCAGAAGATGATGTGTTTTTGGATGAAGACTCTGGTGAAATCAAAGCACATATTTTTTCTTATGCACAACCAACGTTGGAAGAATCAGTAAGAACAGGATGGATTTCCGGATTCCAAATCCAAACGGGTTGGGATAAAGTCACCGATGGAGACGGAGAGTTGTATTACCCTGATTTTTCAAAGTATATGGAGAAATACAAAGGGTATGGATGGTACCGAACAGAAATCATTGTAACAAAAGAAGACATTCAAAATAAATTTAAATCTAAAAATTTAACCGTTCGCTTGGGCCAAATAAGCCAAGCTGATGCGGTTTATTGGAATGGTAAATTCATAGGCGGAACTGGTTTACACTTAGATACTGACACCGATGTTCAGTTAGACGACAAATCTTTATATAGTGATAAAATACGTTTTTATAGAATCCCATACCACCTACTGAAAGTTGACGAACCTAATGTGCTCGCAGTTCGAGTGTATGCAAAATATCCTTTGAGTCCGGGACTATCTCACGATAAATTTTATGTTTCATCGAATAAATATTCAGAAAGAGCTGAGTATTGGAATGACTTTAAGAAAATTTTTGTAATCGTATTAACCCTTTTACTCGGAAGTTTTTATCTCTATTGGCAATTTTTGTTTCGAAATGAAGAGCATGCGACCATCTATTTTGCATTAGGTTCTATTTTTATGGCTTTGAATACTTTGTTTCAGAGTCAAATCATCTATTCAATTCTTAATGATGGTTTTTTGATTAAAAAAATCGAATACGTAACTTGGATTGCCCTCGTTCACTTTTTGTTTAATTTCATTGTAAGATTTGCTCATGTGCGAAACGGTTGGATCAAACTCACCAACCGATACATTGATGCCGCAGGATTGGTGTCTGCTCTCATTGTAATCTTTGCTCCAAATTTATTCTTTTTATCGAAGTTTTTCTTTTATTGGAGTTTTGTCACAATTTTATTAGGTGCTTCCCTCTTTTACATCATATTCTTAGGTCGCAAGGTTCCATCTATGGGCACTGTGTCATTTGGATTTTTTGCCTTCATTATGTTAATGTTAAATGATGTGTTTGTAGAGATGCAATGGGAATGGTATCCAAGCCATACGTTTGTAAAGGATTATGCGTTTGCAGCCTTTACAGTTTCTGTGGCCTTATCAATTGTTAAAAATATGATTGATTCTCGTTTACTGGTTGAAAAACAAAAAGAAGAGAAGGATCGATTGTCTCGTTATTTTTCACCTGCGGTGATGGAAACAATTGTTACCGATAAAATTAAGTTAGGTGGGGAAGAAAAAGATATAGCAACTTTATTCTCAGATATCGTTGGGTTTACAACTTTTGCTGAAAAAAATCCTCCTGGTGTTGTTTTGGATCACTTAAATACAATATTTGAATCACTCTCGGATTTGATTTTTCATTATTCTGCCACCTTGGATAAGTTTATCGGAGATGCCATTATGGCATTTTGGGGAGCTCCCAAACAAACGGAATTGGATGCATACCATGCAATTGCTTGTGCCGTTGATATGCAGAAACGGATGGTGGAAATCAATCAGGAACTCGGACTCGAGCCAGGTACTTTTCGTTTGCGGATTGGAGTCAATTACGGTGAAGCCATCGTTGGAAACATTGGGTCTGTCAAACGTATGGATTATACAGTGATTGGGGATGCTGTGAATACTGCGGCGAGGCTTGAAAGCCATGGTATCCCCGGTAAGGTGGCTGTATCCGAAGCTGCATTTCTCGCAGCAGGTGGTGAAACATACATTGAATATGAAGATACCAAAGAATTAACTTTAAAAGGGAAATCAGAACCGGTCAAAGTGTACTTTGTCACCAAAGTACACCCACGGACTTAAGTTTCTTTTTTATAAGATAACCACTTTTTCCTTTCTTCAGTGTTTAGTTTTTCGATCGCATAACGTAACATAGTGCGGGGCATTTTTGTTACGTTGTGTTCCAAAAATTGGATCAAAACTTTTTTGTCTCGGTTCCCAATTTCTCGGAGCATCCAACCAGTGGCTTTATGGATCAAATCATGGGGATGACTTAAAAAATTTTCGCATAGGTAAATGGTTTCTGCATACTGGCCTTTTCGAATCCAATCAAATGAACTTAGAATGGCGATTCGATTTTCCCAAAGATTTTTTGAGTCTTTTAGATTGAGTAATTTTGTTTTATCCTTTAGGAAATAATAATCTCCTAAAATTTTATCCGCACTGGCATCCGCCAAATCCCAGTTATTGATATATTTTGTGTTTTTGAAGTAAAAGGAAACAATCTTTCCTTTTTCTATTTCTGATATCCCTTTGTTTTTGTATTGAAAAACCAATATGAAAAGGCATGTAAGCCTAACTTCATGGATAGGTGATTTGATAAGGACTTCAAGATCATCTAAAGAAAGTTTGTTTGCGTAAAGTTTTGCGATTTTTCGTTGGTTCGGGACTGTGATTCCTAAAAACTTATCTCCTTCTCCGTATTCACCTGGACCTGTTTTGAAAAATCGAGGGAAAAAGGCCGCTTTTTTTGGATTTTTAACTTTTTCTAATTCCTTTAAAAACGTTTGTTTCCAATCACTCATATGCCAAAACTCACTGTTAAATTGGCTTCGGTCATATGCTCGGCCACCGTTTCACATTCTTCCATGCTACCTTGGAAACAAATTGCTTTTCCATTGGCGTGGGCTTCCATCGCAATTTTTTTTGCTTCTCGTTTCGTTTTGAAACACAATTTCATAAGGCAATCCTCTACATAAGAAAACTCATGAATGGAATCATTGAAGAGAATGACAAAATAAGAATAAATTGAATCTACTTTTAATTTTGTATCTTCTTCATATAGAGGTTTTGTTTTGTAGGTCATGGGAAGAGAGAGTTGGATTTTCCACTCAGTTCACCAATATACTCCAAATACGAATTCATTTTAAACTTCTTTTTTGTAGAGTCGGACGACATAAAACGTACGTTCCCAAATACATTTCGTTCGGGAAACCATGGCCTATCAAATAATCCAAAACACCATAAAATTCCTGTATAGGAATTGGGATTTCTGCCATCATAGGCATATTTATTATTGAGATGTTCTAATATCAAAAATGCTTCTTCATAAGACTTAGTCCATTCGATGACCTTTTTGCCCCATAACATCCGCATATAATTATGCATTTTTCCTGTTTTCACAAGTTCAATTTGAGCAGAATTCCAAAGTTCATCATGTGTTTTTGCCGATTCAAATTGTTCAAGTGTGTAGGTAAACTCTCTATGATCTTTTTGGTGTTTTTTGAAATTTTCTTTTACCCAATTTGGAAGATCATTTAAGTCAATTTTTTGAGGTTTGTCTTTCCAAAAAAACAAATAACCAATATCTCTCCATGTGATGAGTTCATCTAAAAAATGATTTGCTGCATGAGAGGGAGAATAAAAATTTTCGCGATCGCCTGGCTTTTGGTGGCTCATCCTTTCAGGGTTCCATTTTCCTTTCGAAGCATGTTGTAGGACTGCATAAACAATTTCTTCAAGACCAATCCAACCAAAATGTAGGTAAGGTGATAAACCACTGGTTGCGGTCAACTCAGGTCGATTTGGTTCTGATCGTTTTGTCGCGTATAGGTCTAATTTTTGTTTGATAAAATCATTTAACAAACGTAATGCTTCCTTCCGGCCACCCTTTACTCCTTTAACAGGAGGAACATCATTTTGGAATGGGATCGTTTCTAGTAGATCAAATGCATTTTTAGGAAGGCCTATTCGTTCTGGGATTTTTCTTTTCCCTTTTAATTCGAGTAGGTCCTCTTTTTTCCAAATCATCGTATTGGGTTTTGGAAAATTTTTGTGTAACTCTTTATGGATCCATAAACGAAGGATTCTTGCCGCACTTGCAGGTTTTTCAAACCCCGAAAAGGGCAGTAAGGAATTTCCATCGATGGAAAGGAGTTGGCATTGGATTTTGCCAGCTAGTTTTTTTGTTTGTTCTGGGATGATAAAACAAGGAAAGTCATCTGTTACGACTGCGGCTGCTCCTTCACAAATTTCCTTTAAAAGTCCTTTTGCCGGATTTTTTGGTGTTTCTAAGTAAGGCCAATATTGGATCCCAAGTTCGTCTGCCCTTGTTTGGTTCTCTACCATCCCTTCCAATATGAATTGGTGCAAACGTATGGAATTCCAAGGGTAATCCATCCGTAGTCCTTCGTATACAATGAGTTCTTTTTTTAGTTCCTTTGCAAGTTTCACCGCGTGGAGAAAGGCATGGTTTGCATCGAAACGCCGGTAGGCTTGCATCCAATACAGGACATAGGTTTTGTCTAATTGAACTTGCTTATCATTACAAATACGAATTCGGGAAGGTGACACGACTATTAGAGGGGAGATCCAAACCCTTTCTTCGATTTTTTCAAAAGGGAAACGAGAAAAGCGATGTGCTTATAGTGTACGCTTTTTGTTCCAATTTCTATCAATATGACTAAAGGTATGCTTTTAGGTCGGATCGGTAACCGAAAATGATTTCGGGTATGTAAGGCAATTTGGGGGGTTTTTAGGCAGAGGGAGATTTTTTTTAGCCAAAATCATTCGAATTTTTTGCGTAGGTACCAATCTTGCATCCTTATTCAGCAAATAACATGGAAAGGATACATGGCAATATGAAAAACTATTTCAAATCAATCGCCTTCCTTCTCCTGGTTGTTCCGATGTTCCTTTTTGCAGAAGAAGCTGCAACCGTCGCGAACCCAGCAGAAGAAACAGCAAAAGCAATCCAAACTCTAACAGTTGGACTTGACACTTTATGGGTGTTAGTTGCAGGTATGTTGGTATTTTTTATGAATGCTGGTTTTGCACTTGTAGAATCGGGTTTTGCTCAATCAAAAAATACTGTAAACATCTTGGCAAAAAACTTTATCGTTTTTGCTGCTGCTACATTTTCCTACTGGGCAATCGGTTGGGGATTAATGTTTGGTGATGGAACTCCATTTTACGCACAAAATGGTATCTTCTTTTTGACAGGTTTAGATAATTCACCTGCACTTGGAGATGATTATAAGGGAGTTTATTCTTCCATGAATTGGACAGGTGTTCCACTCCTTGCAAAATTTTTCTTCCAATTGGTGTTTGCGGCAACGGCTGCGACAATCGTATCGGGAGCTGTAGCAGAAAGGATTAAATTCCATTCCTTTTTGATTTTCTCATTCATTTTAGTTGCTGTCATGTATCCTTTCACTGGTCACTGGGTATGGGGTGGTGGATGGTTAGCAGAGCTTGGTTTCCATGACTTTGCTGGATCAACCGTAGTACACTCAGTAGGTGGTTGGGCCGCTCTTGCTGGTGCTATTGTTCTAGGTGCAAGAAAAGGAAAATTTTTACCAGACGGTCGTATCAAACCAATCCTCGGTCACAACATGACTTCGGCAGCTCTTGGTACTCTGATCCTCTGGCTCGGTTGGTTTGGATTTAACCCTGGTTCTACTATGGGTGTGGGCGATGGTATTACAATGGCTCACGTGATTGTAACGACAAACATCTCTGCTGCATTAGGTGCACTTGCGTCCACTGTGACTGCTTGGATCATCTTAAAAAAACCAGATCTTGGTATGATTCTTAACGGAACTCTTGCTGGCCTTGTTGGTATTACCGCACCTTGTGCAATTGTTAGCCCAACATCAGCTGCCATCATTGGTGCCGTTTCAGGGGTTCTTGTCGTATTGTCCGTTTTATTCTTTGATAAAATGAAAATTGATGATCCAGTTGGTGCAACATCAGTCCACTTAGTTTGTGGTATCTGGGGAACACTTGCGGTTGCGATTTTTGGATACGAAGGTTCACCAGCAGGGGTAGACGTTCCATCCTTTTTAACACAACTTTATGGAATTTTAGCAATCGGTGGATTCACTTTTGTTGTCTCTCTTGCACTTTGGTTTGTATTGAAACTAGCTGGTGGTATCCGAGTGAGTGAAGAAGAAGAACTTAGTGGATTGGATCTTGGGGAACATGGAGCAGAAGCTTACCCTGATTTCAATATCCGAGTTCGCGGTTAAGGTAATAGGAGTTAAACATTATGAAAATGATCATTGCAATCATCCAACCACATAAGTTGGAAGAAGTAAAAGCGGAACTTACCAAAAACGAAATTTATCGTTTAACAGTGTCTGATGTTCAAGGTTACGGACAACAAAAAGGAAAAACTGAAGTTTTCCGTGGCCATGAATACACAGTTAACTTACTTAGAAAAGTGAGACTCGAAATTGCGGTAAATGATGAATTCGTGAAACCAACTGTAGATGCTATTTTGAAAGCAGCGAAAAGTGGTGACGGAAAAATTGGGGATGGTAAAATCTTTATCACTCCATTGGAAGAAGTGATTCGCATTAGAACTGGCGAAAAAGGCAAAAGCGCCATTTAACATTCCTTACATAGAGGAAAAATCGGAAAACGTACGGGTGAAACATCACTCGTACGTTTTTTATTTAATGAAAACTTCTAAAGTATTTTCTGAATCCTTTTGGTATGTTTCAAAATCGGTTTTAAAGATTATTAGACCAGCTTTTCGATAAGGGTTTATCATACGTTTCGTAGGAATTTCTGTGCCATTCCATAAGATGGATTCGACAAGACCTTGGTTTGTAAGGACGCGGTATACAATCTTAGTTTTAATACCAAAGATTTGAGTCCTAATGATTAGACCATCAAAGGATTTTGGCAAAATTGGATCTAAGATCAATTTTGATTGATGCACTTGAATGCCTAGCAGGAGTTCAAAAAACAATTTCAAAAATATCCCAGGGCCACTGGAATACACCCTCCATCCACCTTCAAGTGCCACTTCCCCTTTTTTGATCCTTTCATAGTATGTATCAGCATCGTAACGATTTAAGAAAAAAGCATCGGAACTTGAAAAATAACAATTGGATTGTCTTGTATTGGCAGTTGGGATTCGTTTTGTAATTCCAATTGGATTGGTTCGATTGAGTTCAGTAAAAAATTCATCCGATTTTCCCATATGTGCCAAGGCTTCACAATAACGCAGATGCGCATGGGTATACATTAACCCAATCTCTCTGCCAAAAAAACTAGCCGTTTCGGCACGTCTGAAAAACCTTTCGTCCCCATGTAGGTATGATACCGGTTTGTCGAATAAACGAACTCCGTCTGGACCTGTTAAATGTTCCTTGATTAGAGTTAAGTGTTCGTTTGCTTCTTTAAGTTCAAAGGTATTGGATAAAATTCCATAAATCATGGGAAGGACACTGTAATGGATCTTCGTGGTATCATCCAGTGGGTGTAAAAAGTAAGTTTTTTCTGAGGAATCACTCAATTTCACGAGACCAGAGGCAACTCCGTTTGGCATACAAATGGAATGGATTTCGGTTTTTAATTTTTTTGCCTGTTCATTGTAATGTTTGTTAAGTGAAAGTTCACCTAACGATTCATAGAACCAACCTAATTTTGAAAAGAGGGTGTATTGTAATTCTGCGGTCCATACACTCACTGCTTTTTTTCTGAATTCTTCTTCTTTGGGTTGCATGGAGTCGTTCCAATCACCGTTTCCATACATGGGTAAATTTGTATTGGGGATGAACCGTTTTTGGATTTCTCGAAGACTCGTCTCAAACAATTCACGAATGGTTTTCTTTTGTTTGGAAACAAAAGTTGTAATGGTCTCCTCTAAAATTGCAAAATTTTCTGTTCGCTCCAAATAGGTCAAAAGAGAAAGCAGTGGCCAATAGAGGATGTCGCCGTGTGAATCATTTGCCCGAATCCCTTTATCCCTTTCGTATATCATAAACCATTGTGGCCAGTCTCCATCTTCATTTTGTTCGCTAAAGACATGTAACAATAGTTCTCTGATAGCTTGGAAATTTCCTTGGGACAAAAGGAATTCGAATGCACCTTGGCAAACATCCCTTGTCCCCCATCCACCACCAGAAAATTGTTCCAAACCTCTTGGATTCAAATAATGGATTTCCGCATTTTGTTTGTACCAGGGAAGGATTGTCACCATTTCTAAAAAAGATGGGTCTTTCAAATCCAATGCGGAAGAAAGAAGGTTAGGACATTTCACATTTTCATCGTTTGGTGGGGTTATTGTTTTGGATGGAGTGGTTTCTAAATCACCTTTGATGGAGAATGAAAGTCTGGAATGGACTTGGGTTTGCATGGTAAGGTAAGAATGGGAAAGTGAACTTCCATCCGCAAAGAATACCCTGTCGTCTGAGATCTTAACCGTCTCTAATTGATCACAGAAAATCTGAAATCCTTTGCCTGCGAGTCTTCTAGAGAGTGGGCTCTTTGGGTTGGGAGTGATTTGGACTTTGTTTTGGAATGTCTGGATGTTTGGCGGAATGTGAATGTCTCCATTGTCACCATCTAAGCCAATCGAAAAACTGATGAGTATCTCTAGCGGATTGGTTTCAGTGCTAATGAATGTTAGTTGGATTGAGTCATCATCGTTTGCAGTGATGGAAACTTTTAGTTCCGTGTTTTCCTTCCAATACACCCATTCTAAAAATTTTGGTTGGAATTGCATATAGGATGGTGTTTCGAGTAAATACCAAGTATCCTTCTCTTTACAAAATACCCTAAGGCCTTTACTTTTTTGTTTTCCTAAAAGATTTTGATTCCTTGTCAGGAATAAATTTAAACTTGTATGGCCTTGTGTGAGTTGAGAAAGGAAGATTCCTGAAAAATATGAAGTGAAGGTTAGGGAGGATTCCGATGGAATTGGTTCCTTTCCTGTGCGACTGACTTGGCCTTGTGGCCTTAGGCAAAGTTTTTCTTTCCGAGACAAGCTAACATACGTTTCTTTTTCCGTAAAAAATGACAAAAGATTTCCGTTTTCGTCTCGTTCGACTGCACGCCAATCGTCTGGAAATTTCTTTTGTAATTGGGTTTCAGCCAATGCATCTCCACTTCGAATCTTTGGGTTTTGAAAGATTGATTTGTTTTTTATCTTCCTTTCAAGTGCAGTCAAATCTTCATTTGGAAACCCATTCCAGTCAGTGGGAAGTAGCCCACTGTTCTCCGCAAAGGAAGTGATCGACTTTAGGTCAGGGAAAAAAACGACAACAATTTCAAATTGGTAACCTTGTGATTGAGGGACCACAATGGTTTCTGATCCCAAGGCAATGACGGAATGTTCTCCTTGGCGACGGCGATTGGGAAGAGAGGTGAGTTTTCCATCTCTATATATGTCTAGGCCATCAGTGGCATAATGGACCATCTTTTGATTTGCAAAATGGAGACAAGATGGATGCATTCCAAATACAGATTCGTTTTGCCTTGAGAGGATTTGGACGCCAAATGATGGAACTTCAAAAATTTGGTGGTGGATGTACTGTGAGACAAAGGCTTCATTCAACCGTGCTGCCTGGTAATCGCATAGTCCCATGTCAGACACATAAACCAAATCACAACGAATTGGGACCTCTCCTTCGTTTATCACATTCACCCTGTATTTCCAACTGTTTTCTGTGGTATGGAGTTGGATCGAACACTCGATTCTGATCGAATGGTAAACATGTGTGATGAGTAATAAACTTTCTGAAGTTTGGACCGTTGTTTGGTCCATCACTGAAAATAGCGGGATGGAGTGGCAAATTTCGTTCGATTCTACGTTTAAATAAAGATTGGATACACTTGGTTCTAAACCATTCCCTACATAAAGGTTAACAAATGTATGGTTATGAAAAATGGAATGCAGGGAGAGATTCGGATGGTATTTGAATACAAGCCCTGATTCATTTTGTAACTGGTACATCTCGCTCCTTTCGGAAAGGATTCAGTGTTGTTACGGTCCATTTTCCTAGATGATCCAAATTCAAATGGTAATCATATTCCAACGCTGTTTCTTCTCCCTTTGCCAATACAATGGTTGTGATTCCTAAATTATAAAATTTTTTGAGGAATTTGGATATTTCAAATTTACCTACACTTGAAGTAGGTCTATCGATCACCAGGAATTTTGGTTTTGCATATTGGATACGAATTGTAGAAATTTTGAATTTTTCAGCTAATGAAAGTTCGTCGTCCCATTCTTTTAGGGCAGAAAGGCCACCAAGTCGTCTCACGAGTGTATCCAATCCATGATTTTTTAATTCATTCATCACTTTAGAATCGGAAACTGAATTTCCTAGGAATGCGGGAACGATGACATTTCGTAATCTACCAGGTGGCAAATAAGGTTGTTCTGGCAAAAAATAGATTTGGTCTCGGTTGGGTTTGTATATTTTTCCTTCTTCCTGGTTTGCGATCCCAGCAAGGGCACGAAAAAAACTAAGTTTGGAAGATTCATCGGTGGCTGTGACAAGCCATCTTTCTTTTGTGTGGATTGTTACGTTTAAATCTTCGATGATAAATTTTGACTTATCGTTTGCATAGATACAAAAGTTTTCAAATCTGATTTCGTTTGAGGCATAATTTGATTTTGATTTTTCTTTCATTTTCTGTTCAGAGAAAACCATTGCAGTATCTAAGGTTTGTAGTCGTTTGACAACTGCGGTAAAAGAAGAAATGGACTGAAACTGTGTGACAATAAGAGAAAAGGCATTTAAAAGTGTTGTAAAGGCAAGTCCTGCTTGGGTGATCACTCCAAATTCAATTTCACCTTTCATATAACTTGGTACGATGATGACCATTGGAATGATTTGAATGAAATAATTGTAACTATTCGTAAAAAGACTTAACCTAAGATTTACGGAGATTAGTTTTTTGAAATTTGTGACTAGTTTTTTTAGTTTCGACTTTAACCTAACGGACATTCGCAGTTCTCGATGTGTTAAAGCAATCGATTCTGCATGTTGTTTGATATGCAGTAAATCAGACCGGTAGTTGGCTTCGAGGTCCAATTGGTTGTAGTTGATTTGGATCAGTTCCTTGCCTAAATAAACTGTCGCCAAGGTTCCCAAACTTGCATAGAGGATGGCAACCAAAAATAATAGTGGATTGATTGTCCATAAAACCCCTGCAAAGGAGATGGCTGAGAACAGACCTCCAAGAAACAAAAGGATAAAGGACAATGTAGTTGTCGTAAATGCTTTCACATCATCTGTGATTCGTTGGTCTGGATTTTCAATACCCTTTTGGTTTAGAATTGTATGGTATGTTTTTTCACTTAGATATGATTCTGTGAGCCGCCAGGTCAATTGTTCTCGCCATAAAATTCCTAATCTTTCTTCGATAAAACGATAGATGGATCCAATTCCCGCCGAGATGAGAAATACCAAACCATAAAGGATTGCATTTTGGTAAAATGCAGTTTCATTTTTTTGTTCGATAGAAGAGATAAAATCCCTTCCCACAAAACTATTAAATACATTGAAACCGTTAAAACCAATGACAAGTAGGATTAAAAAGATCCCATAACGAATCGCAGATGGACCTTGTTTGGATTGGATCAATTGGCGGATGATTTTGAATAAATGATTCCCTGTGGATTGGTTTGAAACTTTTTTCGCCATGAAAATTGATATCCCATAGTAGAAAGGATGATTTTAGAAAGGCAAGGCTTATTTTAAGGTTTCTTTATTGTGGATGGATTCCCTTTCTCTACATGTTTCGTAGCAGAAATTCTGTTTTTGGTCGAACGTTTCCCTTCCAGTAGATACGATTTTTAAGAGTACTGGGGGAAATTTGTTTCTTCCTTTCAAAAAGAGGCTAAAATTTTTCCATTTTTTTGTTTTTGGTTAAAAAAACTAATTGCATTAGTTAAAAAAACTAACTATATTAGTTTTATGAAATTTTTAATCCGTTTTTTCCCAATCCTTTTTCTGATAGGTATGCCAATGATTCTTTTTGCAGAAACAAATGAGTTTGATGAGAAACTTGTGACTTCTTTTTTCCAAACAAAAGAAGGGAGGATTGCTTACACGAAGTTGGGATCTGGCAAAAAACAATTCATTTTACTCCCAGGCATCGGAGACAGAAAGGAAAGTTACCTTCCTTTGGCAAACTTACTTGCGAAAGAAGGAACCGTATATTCTTTTGATTTGCGGGGACTTGGGCAATCAGATGTAAGTTTTTCCTCTTATGGACCAAAAGAAACCGCCTTGGACGTCATACATTTCATCCAAAAAAACAATTTAGAGAATATCTATATCATTGCCAACTCTATGACAGCGGCATCAGCTGTTTACATCCAGGCCAATGAAAAGAAACGTGTGTTAGGTTTGGTTTTATCTGGTCCCTTTGTCAGAGTCAAAGAGCCTATGTCCTTTGGTTTCAAATCGATGTTACAAATTATGTTTCGTGGACCTTGGGGGCCTAGTGTTTGGGCCAAATTTTATGAATCTCTTTTTCCGAACCAACCACCTAGTGATTTGGAAGAACGAAAAGAGAAACTCAAAGAAAATTTAAAAGAAGAGGGAAGGATGTTTGCCCTTCGTTCCATGTTATTTGCATCTAAAAAAGAATGTGAGGATGAGTTGCCAAACGTAAAGGGGAATCATATCATCATCATGGGACTAAAAGATCCTGATTTTCCTTCACCGGAAGAGGAAGCCTATTGGATTCGCGATACAATCGGTGGGAAAGTTTATCTCTATGAAAACGGGGGGCATTATCCTTTTCTGGAAGAACCAAATCGTTTTTACCGAGACATCCAAATTTTATGGCAAAAAAAATAAAAAATAAAATTGGAAGGCCGAAAAAAGGGCAAATCCAAATCAATCGAACTTTGGTTTTGGACGTTGCTTGGGATACCATCCAAAAAGTTGGGTTTTCCGAATTTAGATTGTCGGCCCTTGCGGAAACGTTAGGAATTCGAACTCCTTCCCTATACAATCACATTACAGATACAGAAGATATCTTTCGTGAGATAAAAATGAGATCGCTAAAGTTGTTAGGTGATACTTTAGAGGAAGTATTAATCCAAAACCAAGTTAGGTCCAAACGAATTTCTTTATTTTTACAAACCTATCGTAGGTTTGCAAAAGAATACCCGCATTTGTATCCGCTTGTCATAACCTCTACTGAATTTGATCCCGAACTCAAAAGTTTGGGAGATCGAATTTTACAACTTTGTTTGGATGCATTTCATTTAGTCAATTTGGACAAAGAATCCGTGCACAAAATTCGAATCATCCGTTCTTTCGTTCATGGCTTCATCGACCTAGAACGGGAAGGTGGGTTTGGGCGAAAGGAGTCTGTAGAGGAAAGTTTTCAGAAATTAACAGAATCTCTCGAAACAGGAAAACTCTGGTAAAACTTTACTTTTCGGGAGAATGCGCGTGCGAAAACCTGGGATTACACTTATGGCAGCACTTACGATTACATTACCCGATGGAAGTTCCAAAGAACTCGAATCAGGAAAGTCATTTTCTGATTTTATCCAAAACCAACTGCCTTTCTTAAAAGAGAAAGCTCTTGCCGTTGTTTTGTCCGATGGACGAACTGTTGATTTATCTTTTGTTCCGACCGAAAACACCACTGTAAAATTTCTCACCTTTGATGACAAAGAGGGAAAGGAAGTATTCCACCATTCCTCAGCCCATTTACTCGGGATGGCGGTCCAGAGGTTATGGCCTCATGCAAGGCTCACTGTGGGGCCTGTCATAGAAAACGGACCTGGGTTTTTCTTTTATGACATCGATTTTGGTGAAAGCATCATCACAGTGGATGATCTACCTAAAATTGAACAAGAAATGGCAAAAATTGTAAAAGAAGACCTAACTGTAAAACGTTGGGAACTTCCTAAAGAAGAAGCCATTCAGAAATTCAAACAAGAAAACGAACCATACAAAGTAGAGCTCATCCAAGGGTTTGATGCCGCATCGGTTTCGTTATATGGCCAAGGAGAATGGTATGACCTTTGTCGCGGCCCTCACGTTGCCCGCACAGGCCAACTCAAAGCCTTCAAACTCACTGCGATTTCTGGTGCGTATTGGAAGGGAGATTCCAAAAACAAACAACTCACTCGGATTTATGGAGTATCCTTTCCCACCAAAAAGCAGTTAGATGAATATACCTTTCTCATTGAAGAAGCAAAAAAAAGGGACCACAGAAAACTTGGGAAAGAACTCGACCTTTTTAGTTTCCAAGATGAAGCCCCAGGTTTTCCTTTTTGGCATCCGAAAGGAACGGTCCTTTGGAACACTCTTGCCTCTTATATCAGAGAAGAATGTTTTCGTCGTGGGTACCAAGAAATCAAAACCCCTGCGATCTTAAATTCTTCTCTTTGGAAAAAATCAGGCCACTGGGACAATTTTAAAGAAAACATGTACTTCACTGACATTGATGAAAGTGAGTTTGCCGTAAAGCCGATGAACTGCCCTGGGTGTTGTTTGATTTACAAATACCATATGCACTCGTATAGGGAACTGCCTCTCCGTTTTATGGAACTTGGGAATGTTCATCGGCATGAAATGTCTGGAGTTTTACATGGGCTCTTTCGAGTCCGTGCCTTCACACAAGACGATGCCCATATCTATGCGCCTCTTGAAAAGGTGGAATCAGAAGTAGAAGACATCATTGACTTTACATTTGATGTTTACAAAAAATTTGGTTTCACTGAATTCAAAACCTTCATTGCCACAAGGCCTGAAAAATCGCAAGGCAGTGATGAGGATTGGAACCTCGCCACACAAGCATTACACGACGCTTTGAAGAAAAAAGGAATCGAATATGGAATCAAAGAAGGGGACGGCGCTTTTTACGGACCTAAAATCGAATTCAATATCAAAGATTCCCTCGGTCGGCTTTGGCAATGTGGAACCGTTCAAATTGATTTTTCCATGCCGAATCGTTTCGAACTCGATTTCACAGCTTCCGATGGAAAAAAACATGCACCCGTCATGATCCACAGAGCGATTTATGGTTCTTTGGAACGATTCATTGGAATCCTCATTGAACACTTTGAAGGGAAATTCCCACTTTGGCTCAATCCAACACAAATCCGTGTTTTAACCGTGGCAGAATCTCATAGCGATTATGCGAAAGAAGTGTACCAAGATTTGGTGATGCAGGGGTTTCGTGTCGAGTTGGATGTGCGAAACGAAAAGATTGGAAGTAAAATTAGGGATTCCATCATAAAACGTAGCAGTTACACTCTCATCTTAGGAGACAAAGAGAAAGAAGCTGGTACAATCTCGTATCGACGTATGGGCGAAGAAAAAACGGATACAGTTTCTCGTGATGGATTCCTATCACTCCTCAAAGGGGAACTTAACTAAAGAAATTTCTTGACTAAGTTGTGAGGGAAGTTATCTTTCCCTCCAATGTCCAAGAGTCAAGTGTTGTCCACCTCAAAAGAACCAGTGACTCTTCATCTGGATCTTCCCATCCACCCGCCGTATGATGTCTGTGATGCGTATGATGCCATTCCCATGCGGTACCTTCCCATCACACCGGGAGTCACACTTGGTTGGAAGGTGAGCCGGATGCAATTTGTGGATGGTTTGGGCAAAGACGTTCTCTTTGATTGCCCCAACATTGTTTTCACTGGCGGTCAAAACGAATCCAACCAACCCGTTTCTTTTTATGTTGTGGCTGCTTTTTACGATGCAAGTGATAGGCTTTTGTCTTGCCAAACTTCCGAACACTCTGTCCATCCTTGGGAACGTTTTGATGTTCCAGGACTTTGGAGTCGATTTCCCTTTTCGATTTCCGAGATTGCCAGAGTTTCCCTTCGGATCACTCTCTCCAGTGCTTCCGCAGATCTCCTTTTCCCGAAGCCAAATTCGAACGTGTCGAACCATGCCAATCGAAAGGAATCCAAACGGGAATGGAACCGGGCAAACCAGGTTGTGGGTATACATGGATGGCAACATTGGAATCCCGGATCAGGGGATCTTTTGTATGCAACGGAACCACTTACCAAACAGAACCGCCTCAGGTTTCGGCTCGAACGGAGGGAAAACCAGGGTTTTCATTACCTAGCCCTTGTCCAATCCCTTGATCCCATCCGAGGGGATCGGAAATGGGACAACCTCATCCAGTATGTTTTGTATGATGGGACCGGGAGGATTTGCCATGGCGGATCCTGTATGGGAATGGGAAATCATGGAGAATACCTATCCCTTGTTCCCATTTTGCCTGAAATCCTGGAAAATAAATCCCTTTCGATCGAATATGTGGTCTGGGAAGGGCCAAGCGGAACGCTTTAGCCTTCGAACCAGTGCATTTGCAAAGAAATGTACTTGCGTGCCTCGTTTTTCATCCGAAATTGGAAATTGAAAGAAATTTCGGAGACTGAATGCAGAAACGGCCCAACCCTAGAGGGAACCCAAACCAAGATAAATTCGCCCACATCAGAATTAACGAACAAATTACCAATGTAGCATCGATCCGACTCGTCTCAGACGAAGGGTCTGACATCGTTACTCTGGAAGAAGCTCTGAGAAGGGCTAAGGAAGCTAACCTTGATTTGGTGGAAGTCTCGGGAGACCAAGATGTTCACGTCTGTAAGTTGATCGATTTTGGAAAATACAAATTCGAACTTCTTAAAAAAACAAAAGAAGCGAAAAAGAAACAACACGTTGTCACGGTGAAAGAAATCAAAATCCGCCCGCGGATTGATAACCATGACTTCGAAATTAAGAAGCGTCATGCTTTAGAATTCTTGCAAAAGGGTGATAAGGTAAAAGTGACACTTCGATTCCGAGGCAGAGAGATGGTTCACTCTGAAATCGGAATGAATATTGTTAACCGGTTTGTCGAGGACCTAAAAGAGCATGCCTCTCCCGAAAAAATGCCGGTACACGACGGAAAGACGATAGTGGTCGTGATGAACCCAATTAGTGAGAAAGCTAAAGGATAAAACAACTATGTATAAACTAAAAACAAACAGGGCAGCAGCGAAACGTTTTAAGTTTACCAAATCTGGTAAAATCAAACGTGGTTGCGCGTTCCGTAGACATATCTTGGAGAAAAAATCTCCTAAGATGAAACACCAAAGCCGTGGAATGCACCTCATCCATGAAACCGATTATAACCGTGTAGAAAAACTTCTACCTTACGGAGGTTAAACGATGCCACGTGCAGTCAACGGAACCATCCATAAGAATCGTAGAAAAAAAGTTCTCGCCAAAGCAAAAGGTTTTAGAGGCGGAAGATCCAAACTTTTTAGAACAGCAAAATCGGCTGTGATGAAAGCAGGTCAATGGGCATACCGTGACCGTAGAAAGAAAAAGTCTGAATTTAGAAAACTTTGGATCACACGTATCAATGCCGCTGTTAGAGAAAATGGAATGTCTTATTCAAAATTCATCCACGCTCTCAAAACCCACGGAATCAACTTAGACCGTAAGACATTGGCTGACCTTGCATACAACCACAAAGAAGTATTCAACGCCATCGTCGAAAAAACCAAAGTCGCTAAGTAAATTAGTGCTTGATTGGAATGGAATAGCTCGTCTATTCTATTCCATCGGATTGTTATCATGTTAAAAATCGAAACCATTGAAGAGCTAGAAAGTAAAGTTGTTAAGGCCCTCGAACTCATCCAGGACCTTAGGACAGAAAACGCACGCCTAGAGACGGAAAACGAATCCCTCCGCGCGGAAAACGACCAAATGAAGCTCGCAATGGAGGAAAAAGAACGTGAATTAAAGACATTACGTTCACAGCTCCAAGACGCGACGGACGAATTAAACCAACTACGAGAACGTGAAGGTTTGCTTGAGTCCAAAGTCCACCAACTGCTTGGAAGGTTGGATGGACTCCCAACAACAGGAAGTTCCACCCCGAAAGCCCAAACCCCACCACCAACGGAAAGCCCAGTGGCTCCAGTAGCAGCAGCGGCGGCAACTGCGGCAGTGGCACCAAGCCTGACTTCTGAAGATGACGACGAAATCATTTTACTCGATGAAGACGAATCAGAATTCCAAGCAGAAGAAGTTTTAGAAAAAACACCAGCTTCTGCATCTTTTGAAAAGGAAGAACTTGTTGTGGAATCAGAAGATGAAGTCCCAACAGTGGAAATTGATGAAGATGATGACATCATCATTGACGATGAAGATGAAGCAATCAGTGTTTTTGATGCGGATGATGATGACGACTTTCTCATCATAGAAGACGATCCAAAATAAATGATATGGCAGAATCTGCCCCAAATTCTCATAAAATAACCAAACAAATCTTTGGTGAAACATATACAATTGTTGGCGAAGCATCCTCGGGTTACATATCCGAGGTGGCCGACTATGTGGAATCTCGCCTATTAGAACTAGGAAAGGTTCTGCCCAATGCCTCTAAAACCAAATTGGCAGTGTTATGCGCTTTAAACCTTGCGGACGAGTTATTCCAAATGCGGGACCTGAATGCCAAATCGAGTATCAATCCTGAGTTGGAAGAACGAACCAAAAAAATCATCTCTCTATTAGAAGAGGGGATCATTGGGGATCATTTTTGAATCCAATCACCAAAAAAGACGCAAGGGAAATTCTAAAAAACAATATCGTCCAACTCACCGATCGTGAGGAAATTGAATCCGCCATCTTAAAACGTCTGTTCCCTCTTTTACAAGGCAAATCAAAGATCATTACTTATGTTCCTGATATGCAATTGGAAGTGGATGTACTACCTGTGATCGAATCCTCTCCTTTGCCAAGACCCACTGGATTCATCGAAGCCCGCCATTCCGCAAAATGGTACTTTCCCAAAGTGGAAACTGGGCATAGATTGCGATTCATTCGTCCTTTTTCCTTTGCCAAAGGCCCACATGGAATCATGGAACCGGTGGGAGATGAGGAGATTTCCGTAGAAGATGCGGATTTAATTTTGGTCCCGGCCCTAGGATTCCACCAGGATGGGTACCGATTGGGCCGAGGTGGTGGGTATTATGATCGCATCTTGGCATCTGTGGAAGTGCAAAAGAAAACCATCGGCTTTAGTTTTTCTAAATTTTTTCCCGTCCCATTCCTTTCAGAAAGTCACGATGTCAAAGTCGGAAAAATGATTACAGAATTTAAAATTCACTCGTTTTTCGATTGAATCCATGTAGGATTCTGACACGATTCGAAGAAGCATATGGACCAAGAAAAACTCCTTACATCCCTTGCAGAGAAAACCAAAATGGAACAAGAGTCTGATTTAGGAGACTTGGAACAGTTCCTCACTTTCACAATTGAGAAAGAATTTTTTGGGATCCGTCTGTTATTGGTTCATGAAATTTTAAAACCTGTTCTCATCACTCGTATTCCCAATGTAGACGATTATATTTTAGGAGTGATCAACCTGAGAGGAGAGATCATCCCCATCGTTGACCTCAAAAAAAGATTCCATTCTATCGATTCGGACATCCATCCGATTTCTCGTATTGTAGTGGTGATGTTAGAAGAAAAACGAATTGGGATTTTAGTAGATGAAGTCAAACAAGTGGTGAAAATCCAAAAAGACTTTATCAGTTATACCACGGATGACTTGTCGTTAAACTACAGTAAGATGGTAGAGTCGGTTTCGAGATACGAAGACCATTTGGTTTTGAATTTGGATTTGGAACAAATTGTAAATTTTGTTTCCTCCACAAAGTAAGGGATAAGGGATACGACATTGGCTGGAATTTTAGGTGAATACACAGAAGTTTTCCTGGAAGAATCCGAGGACCAAATTGAGGAACTCAATTCCAATTTGGTAAAACTGGAAAAAGATCATGAAAATCCAGAAATCATCAATGATATCTTTCGTGCTGCCCATTCTTTAAAAAGTTCTTCGGCCTTTGTGGGGTTGTACAATTTGTCCGACCTTGCTCATACAATGGAAAACCTTCTCCAAAAGATCAGAGAAGGGAGTTTGGAAATCAATGTTAAACTTGTTAATTTATTATTTGAATGTTTTGATTTGATCAAACAGGTGATCGAAGGTGTCGCCAATGGTGTAAAAGTGGAAACTCCTTTCCACGATATGATCAAAAAATTGCAAGATTATGAAGTTTCAGTTTCTTCTGGTAGTCCATCCGAAAAACCATCACAAAAGTTAGCGACCACCAAACAAAGTGCAGTTGCTCTGCCAACTGCACTTGGAAATTTAACAGAAGAAGAAATTTCCGAAATCAGAATGGCGTTAAAGGATGAAGACGGACTGTCTGCCTATACCGTAGACCTTCAATTAAAAAATGACACACCAATGCAGAACCTACGTTTGTTACTCATTTTGCAATCGGTCACACAGTCTGGTGTTGTCATCAAATGTAATCCTTCCGAAGAAGCTTTGGACAATGGACAGGGGAATTTTGCTTTATCCTTTGTCACTGTCACTAAAAACTCTAAAGACGAACTTTATGCACAGTGTAACATCGATATGGTGGAAACACTCACGGTAAATGAAATCGAACTGCCCGAAACGGAAATGGAAGCCCTTGAAAAGCGAGTGGATCTAACACCGGTGGCCCAAACAAATCCGATGGAAACGGTATCCTCTGATTTAGAAGAAAGGATCTCTTCAAAAGGCTCAGCCAATTTTGAAAAAGCCGTTACCGATTCCAAAGTGGTGATGAGGACAATCAAGGTTTCCTCCGACAAACTTGACCAACTCATGAATAATGTTGGGGAACTTGTGATCACCAACTCTGGATTCCAAAAGATCTATGATGATTTGGTGGCACAGTTTGGAGAAGATTCTCTCTTTAACGAACTGAAAGGGAAAATTGACCAAATCAATCGCATTTCCAAAGACTTACAAACAGGAATCATGAATATCCGAATGGTTCCGATTGGTTCCGTATTCAATCGGTTCACAAGGCTTATCCGTGATTTGTCACTTGAAACGGGGAAACAAGTCAACTTAGTCCTTCGCGGAGAAAATACTGAGTTAGATAAAAAAGTAATCGATGCCATTGGAGAACCACTCATCCATCTCATTCGTAATTCTGTTGATCATGGAATTGAATCACCCGAAGAACGAAAACTGGCTGGTAAGTCGGAAGAAGGGACAGTGGAACTCAATGCCTACCAAGGTGGTTCCAATATCCTGGTCGAAATTCGTGATGATGGAAAGGGCCTTAACAAAAACAAAATCCTGAAGAAAGCCATCGAACGTGGGTTAGTCACCGAAGCCGATTCCCAAAATTTATCCGAATCTGATATCTTTCAGTTTATCTTTGCTCCTGGTTTTTCCACTGCTGACAAAATTTCCGACATCTCTGGCCGTGGTGTCGGTATGAATGTTGTGAACAAACTCATCGAAGAGTTCAAAGGAAAAATCATAATCCATTCGGAAGAAGGAAAAGGATCGTCTTTTACCTTGTCTTTCCCACAAGCACTTGCCATCATCCCTTCCATCCTTGTGATTATGGAAGAAGAGGTGTATGCTTTCCCATTATCGGAAGTCTCAGAAACCATCAAAGTCAATTTAGACCAGATCACAACTCTGGAAGGCCACGAAATCATCAACTTACGTGGTGAAGTCTTACCAATTTATCGATTGAATCGTATTTTGGGTCTTGCTGACAAACAGGAAATGACAGAAGTTCCAGTTGTCATCGTAAACTACAAAACTCGAAAACTAGGATTTATGGTAGATGACCTAATTGGAAAACATGAAACCGTAATCAAGTCACTTGGAAAAAATTTCCAAGATGTCCAAGGGTTGACGGGCGCCACCATTATGGGAGATGGAACCATCATTTTAGTTTTGGATATCCCGGGCCTTGTGGAAATTGCCGCCGACAAAGTGGATTGGTCTGACAAAATCGTTTCTGGGGAGATGATGAAACGTTCGTCCACGATCCGTTCTCTTGAGATGTCTGATTCAGAATACATCTTTAAGTCAAACCATCCAACCAATCGTTACAATGCAAAATTGATTGAACTTAGGGCAAAAGACAAATCTCGCATCAAAAAAGAAAAACATAAAATCGAAAAACACATCATCGTTCCAAAAGAAGAAGTGTTTACGGAAGAACCTGTTACCAACGTAAAAATCACAACAGAAGTTGTGGCGAAGGAAAAGGCCACCAATGGGCATTCGGAAGATCACACCCATGCAGGAGATACGGCCACCTCCACACTCGTCCTCGACCACAAAACTGACGAAATCCATACGCTTGCAGACGTTGCAAAGATCGACAATGTCAAGTTAACCGAAAGAGAACAAGCCGCAGAAATCATCAAAGGATTTGTAGAACAAAAAGAAGAGCGTCTCAACCAAGTATCCGCTCTCAATACTGATGCGATCAATGAAATCATGTCTTCCAAAGACATCAAAAAATTAGAAAACATTGTGAATACTGGTATGATGAATGCTGGTGTCGTACTTTCTCAGTTAGTTGGTAAGGAAGTGGAGTTATTCATTCCTGAAATTAAGTTAACTGATAGAGATGGATTAGCAAAAGAATTCCGTTATTCCATGGATCAGTTTTTTGGAATGAAAATCCGAATGACCGGGGATTTAAACGGAAATTTACTGATGATGTTCTCTGAAGAAAATGGTTCCGAAATCGCAAAAGAACTATTAGGTTCAGAAGAAGCAAAATATGCAGATAACAGCACTCATAAATTGTCAGATGATATGATGTCTGTTTTATCTGAAATCTCCAATATCGTTTGTTCCAGTGTGATGAACTCACTTTCCAACAAATTAAAAAAAGAAATTTTACCTTCCGTTCCTGAAATGATTACGGGAAGTTTTATGGAAGTTGTGGACATCGTAAAACCAGAACGAACCAAGTTTTTGTCGATGCATACTGAATTCAATCACCAGGGAAGTAACTTAATTGGTGTTTTGGTATTCTTACCAGATTTTGACGAGTTAGTTGAGTTAATTCATAAATCATGAACAAAAAGCCAACCGTTGTGATCATTGATGACTCACTGCTTGTGAGAAATATATTGAGTGATGCCCTCACCAAAAAAGAGGAAATTTCTGTCATTGCTACAGGCAAAACAGGGATGGACTGCATTGAACTGGCAGAGAAACTAAAACCAGACTTTATCGTTTTAGACATAGAGATGCCAATTATGGATGGGTTAACAGCCCTTGCCGAAATCAAAAAAAAGAAACTGCCAAGCCATGTGATCATGTTGTCTGTTCTCACCCAACACGGAGCGGATGCTACGTTTAAGGCACTTGAACTAGGGGCAGTGGATTTCATCCCAAAACCTTCGAGTGGGAACCAGTTTTCTCCAGAAGACATCGCCGCCGTTTTATCTCTCAAAATCAAAGGGTTTTCAGACTCCAAACGAATAAGCCCGGAACCCGAATTGCGTCCGGATCGACCAGAACGTCAGATAAATAAAAGTTTTCAAAAACCGATCCAAGTAGAGGCTATCGGTATTGGCACTTCCACGGGAGGGCCAAAAGCGTTACAAACCGTTTTTGCAGGGATTCCAGCTGATTTTCCGAAGCCGATTTTTGTTGTGCAACATATGCCAGCAGGATTTACAAAGGCTTTTGCAGATAGATTGAATTCTTTGTCTAAAATACATGTGAAAGAAGCAGAACAGGGAGATTTGGTGCAGGTTGGTACTGCATACATTGCCCCTGGTGACTACCAAATGAAGGTAGTATCAAAAGGAAAAGACCGTATCATTGAACTCACTCACTCGGAACAAGTGAATGGCCATAGGCCGTCCATAGAAGTTTTGTTTGATAGTTTGGTGGAGTCTTATGGAGCAGACCATCTATTGTCCATGATCATGACAGGAATGGGTAAAGATGGATCACATGCCATCACAAACATACATTCAAAAGGTGGGATCACCTTGGCACAAAATGAAGCAACTTCTGTTGTGTATGGTATGAATCGTGTGGCAGTGGAGCTCGGGGGGATAGATTTTGTTCTCCCAGTTGAAGAATTAGTACCAAAAATGATTGAATTATTAAAGTCGAGAGGGAATTAACATGGCAAGAATTTTGGTTGTAGATGATGCAAAATTCATGAGAACGCTCGTAAAAGATGCGTTAGTTGGAGCAGGTCACGAAATCGTTGGTGAAGCAGAGAATGGTAATATTGCGGTGGAACAATACAAAAACCTCAAACCAGACTTAGTCACGATGGACATCACGATGCGTGAAAAAGATGGAATTGAAGCCACAAAAGAAATTATCAAATTTGATGCTTCTGCAAAAATCATTATGGTAACGGCTCTTGGCCAAGAAGACCTTCTGGCGAAAGCAATTAAAATGGGTGTAAAGGATTTCGTTGTGAAACCTTTCCCTCCAGAAAGATTGCAACAAGCAGCCGCTAAAGCATTAGGTTTATAAGTCGTGTCCCAAACCCCGGAGTTTATCGTCCGGTGGCAAAACCAGGACGGTGGGTTGACTGAAGGACCTTTAACGGTTTTATGGTCTCTGATTGATAGTTATAAGGTTGATATTTTTGAAGTCTCCCTTTCGCGTATCACATCTGATTTCATTCAATTTTTGAGAACGAGCCAATCCTTATCCATAGAACTGACATCTGAGTTTGCCGTAATGGCAGCTCATCTGGTTTACTTAAAATCAAAAGCTCTGCTTCCAGACCCTGGTTTCGAAGAAGAAGACTACGACCCACCTCTCCCCAAGGAACTTGTGGACAAACTTTTGGAACACAAAAAATTCCAAATGGCGGGCCAACGATTGGCGGAATTGGACAGATTGACCGCAGGTATGTTCACTCGTGAAACCAACCAGGTTTTAGACGAAACGGAAGTTTGGCTTGATGTGAGCCTTGTGGACTTAATTTCTGCCTTCAACTCAATCTTGGAACAAGAAAGTTCGAATGAAGAAGAGGAACTGGTGCCCATTTATGAGGGTGTGAGCCAGTTTTCGGTGGAAGACAAAATGGCTTATTTGCAGGATTTGATCCAAACTCGTGGTGAAATTCATTTTATGGATTTGTTTGAAAATGACAAACCAGAAAAAAAAGAAATCGTCGCAGCCTTCCTTGCCGTATTAGAAGTTGTTAAAATCCGAGTTTGCCGAGTGATCCAACACGCAGTTTTCGGAGAAATCAAAATAGTCAAGGTTTAGATCAATTTGGAAGAAAGAAACTATACAAAGGGCCTTCTTGAGGCACTTCTCTTTTTGTCTTCGGATCCAATCAAATTGTCAGCACTTGCCAAGTCTTGTGGAATTGAAAAAACAGAAGCAAGAGAACTTTTAGATGAACTCATCCTTGATTACCAAGAAAGGGAAGGTGGTTTTTTACTCCGCGAAATCGCAGGTGGATACCAATTCATCACAAACCAAAAGTACAGCGAAATCCTCTCTCATATTTTTAAAGATAAAAAAAGAGAAACTCTTTCTCGTGGAACCTTAGACACACTTGCCATCATTGCATACAAACAACCAATCACCTTAACGGAGTTAGATGAGATACGTGGGGTGTCTTCAAGAGCTATGGTCGCAAGCCTTATGTCTAAAAAATTGGTGAAAGCTGTTGGACAAAAAGAAGTTCCAGGAAGGCCAACATTGTATGGAACTACCAATGAATTTTTATTACACTTTGGCCTGAGTAAACTTACAGACCTTCCAACACCAGTGGAAGTGAAAGAACTCAAATTTGAAGATTTTTCGCCAGAGTCCATTATCGTCACGGAAGAAACAGAGATGAATCCAGACTTTGATTTGGATACACTTCCGGAAGAGTTAAAAGAAGAGAAAATAAATGAGTAATGCAGAAGAAGAATTAAAAAAACTCAGATCTGGCATTGACTCACTCGATTCTGAAATCATTGAACTCATCCAAAAACGAGCTGGGTTTGCGCAGGAAATTGGTCGTGTGAAAAAAGAATCGGGTGGTCCTATTTATCGACCCGACCGTGAAAAAGATGTGTATGAGAAGGTAACAAAATTATCAAATGGACCACTCCCAGCATCTGTAATCCGAGCCATTTACCGTGAAATGATGTCTGGAACCATTGCCTTAGAACACCCGTTAAAGATTGGTTTTTTAGGTCCAGAAGGAAGTTTTTCTCATTCAGCACTTCGTTCAAAATTTGGAACTTCCATTGAAGCAGTTCCTCAAACTTCAATTCCAGATGTCTTCCGCATGGTAGAAGAAGAAAAATTGGATTATGGGGTCGTACCTGTTGAAAATTCAACAGAAGGGCAGGTGAGTTCCACTTTGGATATGTTTTTAGAAACAGATCTTCTCGTATATTCAGAGTTATACCAAAAAATTTCATTTTCCTTATTGGGTTTTGAAACAGATCTTGCAGCGGTGAAACGAATTTATGGTATTCGAATCGGAAATGAACAATGCCGAAATTGGATATCGGCCAATTTACCCAATGTTGAAGTTGTGGACACATCTTCCACTGCAATGGCTGCAAAATTGGTTTCAGAACGAAAAGATGGTCTCGCCATTGCCTCCAAAATTGCGGGTGAAATATACAATTTAAATGTAATTGCCGATGGAATTGAAGATTATGCAGGGAATACAACTCGGTTTTTGGTGATTGGAAAAACAGAATCCCCACAAACCAAAGAAGATAAAACTTCCATTGTATTTTCCATCCCAAACCAAACAGGTTCCTTGTTTCAAATTCTAAAAACCTTTCACGATGCATCAGTGAATCTAACTAAGATTGAATCAAGGCCTCTCAAACGAAACTTGTGGGAATACCATTTTTTCATCGATTTTATTGGTCACAAATCAGATCCAAAAATCAAAAGCCTTCTGGAAACTGTGAAATCACAGTGTACGATTTTTAAATTACTTGGATCTTATCCCACTGCGGGATCTTTTCCCACATGAAGTTGGACCAAGTTTTAATTTATGGAATGGGCCTTATGGGTGGTTCCTTAGCTCTTGCGATACAAGAGAAGTATCCCAACGCAGAAATTTCAGCAATTGTTCGTTCCGAAAAAAGTAAAAAATCAATTTTAGATAAACATTTAGCCCATCATGTTTATACCGTTGTAGAATCCACCTCTATCCAATGGAATGAGTATGATTTGGTTGTGTTTAGTACTCCGGTCGCAACGTTATTAGAAATTATACCTAGTTTGCCAATATCAGGGGAAACAATCTTTATCGATTTGGGTTCCACCAAACAAACGATCGTTGACGCAGTAGACAAACACTTCAATGGAAACCAACACAATTACATCTCAACCCATCCCATGTGTGGATCTGAACAAACAGGTCCTGAATCAGCTGTTCCTGGTTTGTATCGTGATAAACTTTGTATCCTTACCAAACCAAAGATGGCAAGAGAAACTGTAATGGAATCGGTAAAAGGTTTTTGGGAATCCATTGGTTCTTGGACCATTCCTATGGATGCGAAAAGCCACGACGAAACATTAGCATATGTATCCCATTTGCCACATGTAGTATCCACCATCCTTGTCAATGTTGCGGGAAACAACAAAACCACAATGGAACAAGTAACATCCATCGCAAAACCGATTACAGGTGGGGGGTTTCGTGACATGTCAAGGATCGCTGGATCCAATGCAGAAATGTGGACTTCGATATTCAAAGAAAATAGGTATTTCCTTCAAAATTCGATAGATGATTTTATCAAACAACTAACTGAATTTCGCAATTTGTTTTTGGAGGAAGATGGTTTGGAACCATCCAAAATCCATTCCATTTGGGACTTAGCCCTTAAACAAAAAGAAACCATTCAAAAAACAAAATGAAGTTTTTAAAAAACATTCAAAAATTAAGCGGTTGTCGGGCGGCGATCTTAACAAACCAAAGTGCCTTTGGTTACCAAGGCACATACCACTTCCAAACCTATTCAAAAATTTTTGATCTTAAAACAATATTTTTACCAGAACATGGATTGTTTGCAGAACTCCAAGACCAAGTGAGCGGTGATGAGTTGTCTTATCTCTTTGGAAACATGCAAATTGTAAATTTGTATGGCAAAGAAGAAAGTAGTTTGGTTCCACCTCGGGATTCGTTAAAAGACATAGACCTTGTCATCATTGATATTAAAGATGTGGGTTCAAGATATTATACGTTTTTGACCACGGCTTATTATATATTAGAAGAACTTTCGAAACTAAAAAAAGAAACTGGCAAAGCTCCGATATTTTTAGTCATCGATTCTCCAAATCCCATAGGAACTAAAGTGGAAGGAAGTCCGTTAGAGGAAACCTATCAGTCGTTTGTGGGTGTGAAGTCTGTTTTACATCGTCATGGACTCACTCCTGGTGGATTACTTTCTTATTATAATGAATCCTTTCATCTGAATGTGGATGTTGTCGTGGTTCCTGTTGGAGTGATCCATCCAAAAAAAAATCCATCCTTTTTATGGGTTCCACCATCTCCTAACATTCCAACACAAAATACATGTTATGTGTATCCTGGGATGTGTTTATTGGAAGGAACCAATCTTTCGGAAGGTAGGGGAACAACGAAACCTTTTGAAACATTTGGAGCACCTTACCTTCTTGGAAAAGAAAAGATAGAATTGGACAAACGGTTGTCTAACCACCAAAAAGGAAGGTTTCAATTACGAAACTTACGTTTTTTGCCCACCTTTCACAAACATGTGGGTGTCATTTGTGAAGGATACCAACTGATGGTAACCAAACCAAAACAATTCCATTCTCTTTACTTTACGTTGTTTTTCTTAAAACAATTAGGGGAATTGTTCCCTGGTCAGTTTTCTTATTTAAAGGGTGTTTATGAGTTTCGTTCAGATCGTCCTGCGATCGAGTTACTTGTGGGGGATCGTTTTTTATTGGAATACTTGGCGGGCAAACATTCCGAATCTCTCTTAGAATCCTATTTCAACGAAAAAGAAACTGATTGGTTGAAAACGATAAAACCCTACCGGTACTAAATTTTTTTATTAAATTGGTGTTGCAGACCGACTAATGATTAGGTATACAATGACCATGACAAATCTGTTTCGAACCATCATTCTATTTTCCCTAATGACTACACTTTTTACCAACTGTGGTTACAACCGTATCCAAGAATTGGATGAGGAAGTGACTGCCTCTTGGGCAGAGGTTTTAAACCAATACAAAAGAAGGGCTGACTTAGTCCCTAATTTAGTTTCCGCCGTGAAAGGTTTTGCCAACCAAGAAAAAGACATCATGAAAGGAATTGCTGATGCCAGAGCAAAAATTGGTTCTATCCAAGCAACGCCTGAGCTCATCAACAACCCTGAGAGCTTAAAACAATTTGACCAAGCACAAGGACAACTAGGTTCTGCGTTATCAAGACTTCTTATGATCCAAGAAAACTACCCACAACTTAAGTCGGACCAACATTTTTCTGACTTGATGGCCCAATTGGAAGGAACTGAAAACCGTATCACAGTGGCAAGGAACCGATTTATCAAGGCAACAAAGGAATTCAATGTGTACATCCGCCAGTTCCCCGCTGTCCTTACTGCAAAAGCATTTGGATATGAAGCCAAAGCTACCTTCACTGTCGAAGACCAAAAGACAATTGAGAATGCACCCAAAGTAGAATTCTAAAACAATCACAAAGTAAAAATCCAGAAGAGAGGTCCGTTCTCTTTCTTTTGGAAACTGGGAAAAAGGTCTCTCGTGCATTTGCCATGGGAGACCTTTTTATTTTTAATCCTTAGGAAGGTTCAAATCTTTGGAGTTTGTATTACCTATCTTGTTAGAATTGGAAATACAAAAAGGGACTAGAAACAGTAACACTATAAATGATAAACGATGTTACATAGAGCAAAATGCATGTAGGGATGAGAAAGTACAAATTGTCCGTGATAAAGGCAAATCGGTCTTCCTTTTGATCCTGCATGATATCTACAAAAAATAAAAATCCCACAAGGAGCACCAAACTCAAACTCATTTGAGGCCAACCACCGGCAGCTCCCGTGAAAGCGCGTTCTAACATGATGTTTGTGATTCCCATTCCAGTAGGAACTTCTGGGGTGGCTTTTGCTCGGAAGAAAAAACAGGATAAAACAAAAATTCCCACCGGGTAAATTGGTTGGATGGATTTTGGCACTTTGTTCCAGGCACTCCGCATGGTTTCAAATTTAAACACAAACTTTTCCACCACCATCATTGTGGAGTGGAGGGTCCCCCAAAAAACAAAGGTCCAATCGGCACCATGCCAGATCCCAGAAACAAAGGTTGTGATGAATAGGTTTACGTAAGCTAATATTTCACCTCGTCTATTTCCACCTAACGTAATATAAACGTAATCTCGTAACCAAGAGCTAAAGG
Organism: Leptospira jelokensis; assembly: GCF_004769635.1. Taxonomy (GTDB): domain Bacteria; phylum Spirochaetota; class Leptospiria; order Leptospirales; family Leptospiraceae; genus Leptospira_A; species Leptospira_A jelokensis. The sequence continues at coordinate 118,390 of NZ_RQGH01000007.1, read as the reverse complement.
AAATATGCCACCGCCTCCAAAGTTCGCTGAGTGTTCCGGATAAAAACGGCCTGTCGAAGTTTTTTGGAATATGGAAACCAAGAATCCTTGCAGTTCCTATGGCAATGTCGGAATAACCCGAAAAATCACAATAAATCTGTACAGCGAAGAGGATTGCTGCAATCCACATTGCGATCCAATTGTATTCAGTAGGATTTGCATAGATAGGATCGATGACATAGGAAACTGGATCTGCGATAAAAGTTTTTTTAAAGATCCCCCAAAAGAGTTGTTTTAACCCTTGTTTGAGATTTTCTTTTGTAAACTCTTTGGAATCTAAAAATTGATGTAAAACGTCACTTGCACGCAGGATCGGGCCAGCCACAAGTTGTGGGAAAAAAGATAAAAAGAGTCCGAAGTGGAAAATGGATTTTGCCCTTTCCACTACACCTTTGTAAACATCAACTGCATAGGATACTGCTTGTAATGTAAAAAAACTAATCCCCATTGGAAGTAAAATTCCAGACTTTTGTACAAACTCCGGATCACATGGGGTAAAAGAAAAAGTTTGGTTCCAAACTGTAATGGAGAAATCCAAATACTTAAACAAAAATAATAAACTCAAATTACTCCAAACAGCAACATTTAACCATAAAATCCTTTTTGATTTGGGGTTTGTTTCTTCCATGTAATCCACACTGAGTTTTGTGATGACAAATGAAAAAACGAGTAAAATCAAAAATGGTATCCGAAAGATTGCATAGAAATATAAACTAACAATGAATAACCATAAACCTTGGAATCGTTTAGGGATTAAAAAATAAACAAAAATTACGATTGGTGCAAATAGTAAATAATGAACGGAATTAAAAAGCATTTGGTTTCGTTTCCTTTAAAGCGGATCGAATGGATTCAGAAGCCCAAAGATTCCCAAGTTTTGTTAGGTGGCCATCACCTGGAATATAATAATCTTGGATACCGGCTTTTTTTGTCTGACCATGGAAGGTAAATTCGCGGCCACACATTGTATCCGTGTAGGGTAGGATGTCCAAGGTTTTGATACCTTTTTTGTTTAGGTATTGTTTGGCTCTTAGAGCATAATTGCCTAAGGCATTGTATTTGCCGATCTGGCGACAATACACTTCTTCAATTTGCATCGGTAAAATGACAGGAACAAATTCATATCCTTTTTCTTTCGAATATGCGATCATTTGGTCGTAGGCCCTCGTTGTTGTTTCAGGGAGTGGCTCTAAATCATTTGGGTCAACGGGTGAATCAGAACAAACAATTTGTAAATTGGGGATCGCAGTTGGACAAATAAAATTTTCTTTGTCTTCGCAGGATTGTTTTTTGACCGGGACAAAAAATGATTCATTCAGATACACTAATGGTGATTCGGTGATTTGTTTCGAATCCATAGAAATGATGTATTTGGTTTGGGCAAATTTTACTTTTGTTTGTTCGTATGCAAGTTTTAAGGCTTGTAAGAGGTAGGAAATACGAGTGAGTTCAAATTGAAGGTGGAACTTTTTTTTCCACTCTTCATCATTTTCATGTAAGGCATCATTTTCATCATCAGGTAAGATCCCTTGTGCACGTAACTCCTCAGGCATGGTGAAATCATTGGGTGATATAAAAAAAAGTACTTTTTTGATATTGTCTATTTTTCCTGAGAGGTCTTTCAGTCGTTTGTAAGAACCTAGCGAACCATAAGCATCCACGCCAAAATTCAAACTTTGGTATGTGATTCCATTTTCTTCGTATCCATCGAGTAACGAACAAAATGTATCTTCATCTGAAACACCAAACCCCATCACAAGGCTATCTCCTAGACAAACTAGTTTTGGTTTGTTTGCGGTGGGTTCCGAAAGGCCCCGGAGTCCAAAGGAATTGGTAGTAAACTGGCCTTGCCAAAGGTCTGCATAGTGGCGAACAAAACGGCTTTCGTTTGGTGCGAGTGTCACTCCATACTCAGGATGGTAAGCATGCAACAATTTGACATCACGGTAATAACGCAAAGCAGGAGGATTGGCAAGTCGAAAGACTACTTCTAAAGAGAGTAGGGCGAACGGGAAAAATAGGACAATGGCTCCCCATCGTTTCCAGTTTTGGATCATATCCCTCTAAACTTTCGAAAACGGGTTAGGAATCAAGCATTTCTATTGGGAGTTTTGGTAGTCCTTCGCGATCGCTCGGGCAAAAAGTTCCGCCAAATCTTCATCTGGGTGACCATCACCGGGAATGTAGATTTGTTTTTTTTGGGCAAACTGGATTTCGGTTTCGCGTCGAAGGTCGATGGTTTTCAGTTTCTGCGTTGTAAAAAAAACATTTGTTTGGTCATAATTGGGATCCTTTGTGTCGGGTGTTCCATTCGGAGCCATCCCCCAAGAGAATACAATCCTGAATCGTTCCTTGTCCTTCGAAGTTTTTGATAAAAAGTTTTTTAAAAGCAAATAGGTGACATGATCACTCGGATAAAGTTTGGGTGATCCTTCGTAGGCATTGGCTTTTGGAGAACGAATGGCGTAATTGTACAAAACAGAGAAACGTGATAGGTAAAAATGAATGGGGTAAATGAGTTTACGAATTCCTTTTTTTTCTCTTTCATCATCGATGAAATCAGACGGATTCCAAATCCAATAGATATGCGTTGGTTTGCCTTCTACATTGGTACTTTGGTTACCATCTAAATAGAGAGACAAAATTCCATTGGTTCCAATTGCATCCACTGCAAGGACACGAGTTTGGATATTGAATTGATTTTCCAATTGGGATGCTATGGATTTTTCGGAAGGCAATCCATAACCCATCGACATCGAGTCGCCAATTAACCAAACTTTGGCGGTCGAATTCGCTATTTTGTCTTTTTTGACGATCCTTTCCCCCAATTGATTGGTTTGGATATCCCAAGGTTTTCCATCTCTTCGCGTGAAGGTTTCGTTAACTTCCGGGCATAAACGAATTTGGATTAAGTTTTGCAGGCAATGGATTTGTTTGTAACGAAGTTCTTCATTGAGTTGAGGGAATCTAATCCGAACAAATCCTTCTCCGAGTAGGAGAAGGAAAAAAATTCCGAAACATATTTTAAATTTAAAGGATTTTTTCAATGAGTAAGTAAAAGAAAGATAAATTGCCGATATAGAGGACCATCACTAAGAAACCCATCGCAACTTGTAATGGATAAAAAGAATAGGAAAAACCTTGGTAAGCAAGGTATGCTGTGATTCCTAAGATCATTTCTGGTAGTAAAACATAAAAGGCAACATGGCCCCACATCTTTACATTTTGTGCATACCAGGAACCAAAAATCCACATGGTAGCTTCCGATGTTCCAAAGATTACCAAACTCACGATTCCCACCCAAATCACAGTGCCTACGATGGAAACTGACCTCTCTTCCAATTTGATGCCAGTATAAACGGAGATAAAAAGTGGGATGACCCAAAGGCCTGCCATATAACCAGACACAGTCCCAATTTTGGCAAATCCATCTTCTGGAAACACTAAGATCTGTAAGACGGCAGATAAAAACCAATCTGGAAACACCATAAAAATAGAAAGGGGAACTAAAAATTTCCAAATGCGATACGGTGTATGCCAATGCAGGAGTAAAGAGAGAGCAACAAAGCTAATATGGAAAAAGGCTGTGAGTCCAGCGATTTTCACTCCTGCTTCATACGGCGAATGAAAAAGAACAATTCCTGATAGGATGCTAAATACAAAAAAGTAAATCGCGAGTAAAAATTCTTCGGATAGGACCTTCGGTTTCATCGCTTTCGAATTAGAATGAATGGAATGGGAAAGGCAAGCCGAAACTTTGTTTGGTGGGAGAAAAATAGGAAATAAAAATGAAGATTGAGGAAGAGAACAAAACAAAAAAGAATTCACTTGGGAGATACTGGGTTCGAACCAGTGACCTCTACCATGTCAAGGTAGCGCTCTAACCAACTGAGCTAATCCCCCAAGGTAAAACCACTTCACCAGAGTCTAGTCCACCGTAAAGTACGATTTCTAATCTTGTTCCAAAGGGAAAAATCTTCACTGAACCTGTCACATAGGCTTTTCGGCTTTGATTCCGCATTGATGAGAACAATCAAATTGTCTTTGGCCCGAGATAAGGCAACGTAAAGGATCCTTCGTTCTTCTTCCCAATCGATGGAATTTATGTCTTCACTCCAACCTTGGCATAAGTCAACAACCACGGTAGGGAATTCCAATCCTTTGGCACTATGGATGGTCATCACTTGCCATTTTGGAACCCCAACTTGGATCCATTCGTTTTTTCTGAAATTACTCCTTGTGAGAAGGGTAAGTTCTGGGCCCAGTGATTGGATTTTTTTCCAAACCAATTCTAATTCCATTTCATTTTTTTGAATCCGAATGACTTGGAAGGATCCTTTATTTTTGCGATAAAACTTTGTTTGTTTTGAGATTTGATTTTTGTTTTGTTTGATGGGGAGTAAACTTTTTTGGATGAGAATCTTGGTTGAGCGGTAGTTAGTTGATAGAAAATAGGAAATGGTGGAAGGGAAATGTTTTGGAAAGTTTAAAAATGGTTCGGGAGTGGCTCCGCGAAACCCATAGATGGCTTGCCAATCATCTCCTACAACCGTTATGGATTCAAAGTCCATTGCTTTGATGACCTTAAGTTGCACTTCATCTGTATCCTGGAATTCATCGATGATAAGAGACTTCCATTTTTCCTTAGCAACACACGAATCATCTGATTTTAAAAACTCCAAAAAAAAACTGACTAGGTCGTCATATTCAAAGTAATGATGATTTTCTTTCCAGTTGCGAAAACTTTGGAAGTATTCACTGTATATTGCTTCTGAAATCGAACGAAGTAGTTGTCCATTTTGTTTGGTTAAAATGGGAAATGGAATTCCACCGATCTCAAATCGATAGGGATACAAAATGGTTTTGGTAATTTCCCATTTTTTGAATTCACTTAAAAGTTTATAACGAAACCAGTTTTTTGATGAGTCGTATCGTTTGAGAGAATCATAACAAAAAGAATGAAAGGTGGATATATGATAGTCTTTGGAAAGTCCTTTTTTATGGCATCGTTCCTTAAATTCATTGGTTGCTTTTTTTGTAAATGTAACAACCAAAGTACGGTTCGGCGGTATGGATTTTCTTTTTTCTCGTTCTTCTAGAAGTCCAACCATTGTCGCAGTTTTTCCTGAGCCTGCTCCTGCAATCACTTGGATGATGGGATCATTGCTAAAAATGATTTTGGATTGTTCCTCACTCCACATAACAAAGGAGGTGATGGAACTACTGTTTGGTTCTAAAAAAACGAGTGATAGTGTAATTTAGGTTATCAAATAGAAGAAATTATAATTTGAAGACTGCTGAGTCTTCGTCTTCTTCTTCTTTTAAATCATAATACCCATAAATGAAATTGGAACTGGCTCTTACTTCCAAACCATAAAAATGTTCCGAAATCCGTCCGGATTTTGTGACTTCGAGTTTGTATTCTTCGGCAAGGAATTTCATTTTATCCATAGAAATCTTTTCATTGATTTTCGGACCAAAACCAGATTCTGTTTTCGACCAATCAATGATAAAGAGTCTCCCCCCAGCTTTCATCGAACGGATGAGTCCATCCATCGCAAGGCCTGGGTTTGGAAAGGTGGAAAGTGAAAGCGATGCAAAAATGATTTCTGGAACGGGAACCCATTCCGGAAGGAGTGGGTGGTCGGATTGGTCCATATAAAAAGGAGTGAGTTGTTCAATTCCCTCCATGAGCTTACGGCGTAAGATTTTATCGATGATGTCTTGTTGGCATTCCGCGGCCCATACCCAAACATGGGGGAACCACTTCCGAAACTCTTGGAAATAAAATCCGAGTCCACTTCCAAAATCGACTAAATTCGTGAGTCCCTTCCAGTTGAAAAATGCATACACATCCTCAGGAGGGCATACATCTCTGCGGTGGCTCGAAAGCAGGTATTCTTGGTAGGTTTGGGAACGGTAGTATTCCGTTTCGGACATAATGACAATTCTTCCAGAAAAGAGGGGAAAGTACAAACGAAAAATTCAATTCGAGCTAGAGTTCCACCGAAAATCTAAGTATGAAGTTCTCGATTCACCTCTGGACGGTTGTACTGCTATTCTCTCAATTCCCGGTATGGGCAGACTCCGGATTTGAGGAAAGTCGGTATCCTACGATTGCAAAAGCGATTCATGCGAGCATTCTGCCTGATAAAAAATCCATTCGCATTGATTGGGACCCTCCAAAACAAGATGGCGAAATCATTGTTGCCAGATCCAATGTGATGATTGATAGCCCAGACAAACTTTACATTGCAGATTCCCTTGGTCGTTACAAAGCTTCTGGTCCAAATGCCACCCGTGTTTACTTTGATTATAATTTAAAACCAGGTACGTATTATTATGCGATTGTCATGGTAACAGATGTTCGTAGGCGCGAAGTGAAAATGTTTGCGAACCAAAACTACACAATCATTCCTGTGACCATCGCAGAAGAAAATGGAACACCTGTGGTAGGACAAAATCCAGATTTCCCTGCCTTCCCGGAAGATACAAGTATCCAATCCATGGTGGGTGGGGTCTCAGGCATCACAGCGAACATTGAAAAGCGATTCATCCGATTGAATTGGACACCTCCAGCGGGCGCCACTGCTGGTAGGACCATTTACACAGTGTACAGGTCCAATTCACCATTGACCAGTTTGCCACTCATGCAAAAGGCAGAAAAGTTGTCGGAACTCACTCATCCTACGGTCACTTTTTTAGACCAAGACTTAAGTAAATCCCAAACCTTGTATTATGGTGTTTCTGTAAAACAATTGGGTGGGGAAGAGACCCTGCCCTTAGAAGACAAAAAATCGACATTACGAGTCTTTTATATCAAACAGTCTGACAAAGCCAATGCAGAAGTCATAGTAGAAGAAACTCCGAAAAAACAAAATCCAGAAGTTGCATCGAATGAACCCACCACAAGTTTGTCAGGTGCCTTACATGTTCGTGGATTAGGTTACGAAAGGGTTGGGAAAGGTGCTGTGATCAGTTGGTTAAGTCCTGAAGATGCCGATGAAACAACAATATATTCATTATATGCATCCATCAAACCTTTAAACCAAGGGGCTTCTTCATTTAACCAAGGTACAGTGGTCAAGGTTGCAACGGTTGTGCATCCTAAAACAAATTTTTTTATAAAAGAACTTAAAGAAATTGATGAACTCTATTTTGGTGTGACTGCTAAATCGAGCTCAGTGCCAGAAGATTATAATCTAAAGGAAAATGTTTCTTATTTTAAATATGATTTTACAAAAGATAATCTTCCCAAAGAAGAAACAAATATTGTAGCGGAATCAAAACCACAAAAAGAACCAGAGAAACCAGAAATTTATAAAAATGAACATGTGGTGACTCCAACAGAAATTGCCCCTCCAAAAGAAAACATAGAACCAACGAACGATTTCAAAGAAGAACATTCGGCCACAGTGACCTATGATTTGGGGCAAACGGAACTCAACCGTATCATCAAAGAAACGGTGATCCAAAAAAAATTCGAAACAGCAGTTTATCGATTAGAAGAATATTTGAAATATGAATCTAATTCATACTTAAGAGGTAAGGCTATGTTTTTCTTAGGTGTCAGTGCCTTAAAAACTGGTGACACAAAAAAAGCCTTAAAATGTTTTTTGAAAAAGGAAACCAAATCCTATTCTCCATCAAGAGTTGAATTTTGGACGAATCAAACCCTAAATCAAGTGGGTAGAGGTACTATATGAGTCGAGTGATCGTTTCCTTAGCAGGTTTGTTATTCATTGTTGCAGGCCTCTCCACTGCTTATTACCAAACCAATATTTCTGCAAAAGAAGACCAGTCCCAATTGGTACTTGAAAAAATTGCAGAAGGGGAAGAGTATTTAAAACAAACCAATCCACATAGCAAAGAAAAAGCGATTGCCATCTTTTCTGAATTGGCTGGGAAACGTGGTTTGGAAAAATACGAGTTCCAAATTAAATACAACCAAGCAAGAGCACTTGAAAAAAACTCCGATTTTTATCCTGCACTCGATATTTACAAAGACCTAAAGAAAAATTCTAACTGGAAACCGGAAGAAAAAGACAAACTCAGTTATTCTCTAGGTAACTTACTTTTAAAAATCGGAAACGAAGCAGAAGGTAAGGCACATTTAGAGACGGTTTTACAATCAAGTTCGGATAACAAACTCAGATCGAAGTCTTTTATGGCTTTAGGGGATCATTATTATAAAATTGGTCAGTATGAAACTGCACGTAAAAATTATGTATTGGCCTTACAAGAAGATCCAAACCATACAGAATCTAGGATTGGATGGGGTAGGTCGTTACGAAAACTAGGTAAGGACTGGGCATCCTTTGATGTCTTTGATGAGTACATTGAAACGCAAGATGGACTCGCGGGAGCTGATGAAAAAGTAGTGGGAGAATACAAGGACTCTGTATTCAAAGACGCAAAAGAAAGTTATACAAAAAAACAATACTTTAAGTCCATTGAACTATTTCAAAAATCTTTATCGGTAAATCCTTCTCCTAAAAAAGAAGAAGAAGCATTGTATTACATTGCGCTTGCATATGATGCATTAGGAAAACAAACAGAGTCACTTACTTACATAAATAAAGTTTTGAATAACAGCGATTATACGCTTGACCAAGCATCACTTTATAAAAAAGGCACCATTTATTTCAGACAAGGTAAATTTGAAAAAGCAGCAGGTATATTCCAGACAATTGTAGATAAATACCCTAAAAACCAGATTACCGACAAGGCGATTGCATGGAAAAAAGAATCTCTAGATCAGTTCACTGACCACAATGATTTAGAGGATTCTGATGTATCGTCGGATTCTAATCCTAACAAACCGAATTCGTTTTCACAAAAACCAGATTCGGGAAGTGATTTAGAATTTTAGTTGGTTTCCACTAGAAACTCATTCGTGTGGGTATTGTGTAGAGCTTGTTCTAACCCAAAAGTTTTATAAACTTCCGGTACAATATCAGCTAACGAGTGTATATTTTCTGCGAAGCGGTCAGCATCCTTTCCATACAGGATGGTGGCCGCCGGGTTTTCTGTATGATTCTTTTGGCTTAGGTCTTCCATATTCCCATGATCACTGGAAACAATGAGTAAATCCTTTTTAGGATCCATAGTTGTTAAAAGCCCTTTAAAAAATAACTCTAAGTTATGAATTACTTTTTCTGCTTTCTCCCAATCCATGGCATGACCTACTTTATCAGTTAAAAAGTATTCATACAAAGTGAGTTGGTAATGGGAAAATCTTTGAAAACACTTGGTGCCGAGGAGATATGGATCTCTTTTTTCAAGTAATGGATCCCCATCCTTTAACATGTCAATCCCTAGAGTTCCCATGATTTCATGGGTTAGGTCCATATACAGACCTCGTTCCGAACGTAGGTCTTCAAAATTTTTGAGAGGCCTACCACTTGCCAATTGCACTAGGGTGGAGGCGGAAACCAGTTTTGGTTTTTCTTCCACATGTTTTAAGTAAGGTGGGGAAAAACAGTTTAAAAAATCACTTAGAATCCCATTTTCATTTAATACTTTGATCATCGAATACTTGGCGATGATCTTTCGTAAGGTAATGGTGGGAAATCCACTGACATGACGTCCGAGAACTTTTGGTCCAGGGATTCCAGTCCAAAGTGCTGTTTGTCCAGTGGCGGATTGGGGGAGTCCAGGAACCCCCATATGAGCATCCGTTTTTAGGTAATGGATGTTTGTGGCAGGAATGGGTAGGTCCAAATCATTTTTAGAAATCCCTCCAAGGGGTGCTAAAAATCCTTTCGCAAACCGGCTAAAGGGATTGGTGTTTGGGTCATAATTTGTGATCCCAACCCCGTCCAAAAATACATAAAAAATCATTCCTTTCCTTAGACCGATTGGTTTTTGCCTTATGCCAACCCGATAATAAGAATGATGAAACGAAATTTCGGAAACCTGTCTATTCTTTTTGGTCTCATTTCCGTTTCGTTACTTGTCACCTTTGTTTTGTTCAGTTACTTCAAATGGATTCGGCCACAAAAACGAAAAGCCAACCTCATCACCGCATTAGAACGATACGATGAAAACAGAACAAAAGAGTATTTGAATACAATCGAATTTTTTTTACGGAATTCTGCTTTACCTTTCCGTGCTGACCAAGTCGCAAACCAAATCCAAAAGACACTCCATTTGGATTTTGTAAAATTATATGATGATTCCCTCAGGCTCATCCATAGTACAAGTGAAAAAGCGGAAGTGTTTCACGAAGAACTGAGACAAGACCCTTCTGGACTTCTTGCAGGTAAAGTGAAGGCATTGGCAAATGGAGATTTTGTCTACAGAGATCTCACGGGAAAGTTTTTTGTGATATTTCCCAAATATGATCACACTAGAAGTTCGATACTAAATCCTAATTTGGAATATGGGTATCTGTACTGGGTCTTCCAACCGAATTTACAAAAAATCATTTATACCAATGATGATTCCATTTTATCGGGTGACCGTGAAAGTAGTGAGTTACTTCAGTTCTTTCAAGGTAAAGAAGGGAGTGAACTGACTTGGCAATTGGATGGCGAGTTTTCCAAATTACAATTGGAAACCAAAGACCGATTTTCCATTTACCTTTTACAACAAACGGATTCAGAAATAGAAGAAATTCGATTTGGTTGTTTTTTACTCTTTCTTTTTACATTCACGGGACTTTTTTACATTCGATTTGTTTGGATGATCTTTCACCATGATGGATTCCATTTCAAACGAAGGATTGTATTTCCTATCATTGTTTATGTACTTTTACTTTTCTTTTACCAAAAATCATGGGAACTCTTCCCTGATTATCGTTATTACCAACCTTGGACAAACCATAGATTGAACCAAATCGAAGAGAATTTAAATGGTTTGGAAAAGAATCTGAAGGCTACTTACGATAAAAACGACAATGGACTTACACTCGATGAAGCATTGGTAACAGAAATTTACGAATGGAAAAGTGGATTGTCCAATCAAACTCTTCAAAATCGATTTGGAACTGAGATATTCAATATCTTAGAGAAAATGAAAGAAAATCCAAAATCTGTTTTGATTGAATCCGAATTGGATTTGGTCTATCTCATTCCGATCCAAAATTCAAATTTAGAGTTTGATACCATTTTACTCACCGTCATCAATCCAAATTTATTATATGCGAAAAAAGAAAAGGATAAGGATGAATTTTATTTTCCATATGTAGCAACAAAACTTTCGGACAATAAAAGTAAAGAACAAGTGTTGTTTAATCCGAGGCACTGGAATGAAGCCCATCTAACAAAATTACGGCATACGGATGCGAATAAAGAGTCTGTAGGATTTTTACACCACAAGTTTCATTCTTATTCGTTGGAAAAAGAAAAAGGGAAACCAGGAAAACTTGCTGGTTTAACTGTTTATCGTTATTCGGCATTTCCTCCTTATCTTTTAAGTTTTGGATTATGTTTTATCTTACCTTGGGTCTTCTTTGTGTTTTGGGTCCAACTCAAACGGAAATGGGTGCCTACCAGTATGTTAGGGGAATCCCCTTTGGTTCCTTGGGAGAAACACGAACCAGAAGTTGTATTAAAAAATTTAGAGTTGCCCAAAGAAGGAATTGAAACTAAAATAGAACCCCTTATAAAGAATCAAATTCCTGTGAAAAAAACGAGTTTTAAAATTTTACCTCCCGCCACTTGGAAACGAGTCGCCATTTTGGATGCAGTCCAAAAGAAACGAGAAACCATTTTTAATCCTGAATTAGAAAAATTAGTTTCCACTGTTACCAAAAGGGATGGAGAGAAGCCGGCTAACAAACAAGCGGTGCCAGAAAATATTTTCACTTCAATCCCAGAAGAGAAACGATTTGAATACAGTTTGCTCGATAAAATTTACAGAGAAAATGAAATATCGTATGATGGTATCGTTGGTTACACAAAAAATTTCATTTCTAGATTGGGTTCTCCTCGTTTTTCTTATTTATTTCTTAATGATTCACTAGGTTCTTTCCATAACCAAATCTCTTCTGGACTTGATTACAATACTCGTTCCAATCTCATTTTTTTACACCACGATCCCTATTTACAATTTGATGAACATGGATTTGCTTCTTTGGAAGTAGATGAATCCGTTCGTTTGGACAGATTCATTGCCAAAAAATTTTCTTGGGAAATCTTATTACAAACTGAAACAATCATTGCATTTCATATGGAAACACTTGGTTTTCCAGGAATTTTCCTCGTACTTTTGACTAAAGAAGAGAGGAGTAAATTTTTAGAATCCCATAAAAGGATGATCCAGGAAAAATTAAAACAAGTGATCCCAGCATTACATGTGTTGGTTGAAAAAGAAGAACGAAAACCAGAATTTTTAAAAGATAGTTTGTCTTGGATGATCCGTTCCTTTATGCAAGCCACATTTGGTGGAAAACGTTCTGCCTCGGTTTTGCGAATCCATTGGCCAGAATACCACCCTTCACCAGAGTGGGAACGAAGTAAAAAACACTTTTTAGATTCCATCCAAACCTATTTAGAAAGTAAAGACCGACTCATCGAAACCTCACCAAATTCTTTGATGGTGGTCTCGGCAAAAGATTTGTATCTTAATGTGGTTCAAAAACTGCAAGAATTGCCTTTTTCTCACGAACTTAAATCCATGAAGTTTCCAGAAGATGGACAAAATTATTATTTGTATTTTTAGATTCTTTTGCATTTTTGCATTGATCGCTTTGCCAGTGTTTGCTGGTGGGAGTAAAAAAAAAGAAGAAACCACTGCACTAAAAAAACAAATTTATGGATTACATAAAGTTGACGATGAAACCACTTCCATTCCTTATCTTGAAAGGTACTTGGAACTAAGTCAAAATGAATTGTATTTTAAATTATTGTATGCGAAGGCACTTTTGTATCGAAATGATATGGTTGTTCCAAAACCTGAAGAACCTGCCGAAGATCGAATCAACAAAGCCAAAATCATTCAAAAAAATTATAATTTAGCCTCAAAGATTTTCCAAGAAAATGTTTTACATTTGGAAAAGGTAAGGCCAAGAGATCCCAATTTAGGTCGATGGTACTACCTTTGGGCATTTAGTGAATGGTTTTCTGATAATAAGGAAAAATCGATAAAACTTTTTTTGAAGGCTGTGAAACTTGATTATCGACTCACAGAAGCATACTATAATGTTGCGTCTTTATATGAATCACTCGGTCAATGGAAGGATGCGAGTTTGTATTGGCGAAAGTATGAAAAAGCCGAAAAGGAATTGGAAGAAGAAGATTAATGGCAAAAATTGACAAACGATTTCAAATTTTACTTTCCGAAGAGGAACAAATTTTATTAAAAAATGAAGCGACGAGAAGGGGAATTTCGCAAGGTGAACTCATTCGGTTGGCCTTAAAAAATGAAATCATCCAGAAGTCAGAACTCCTTCGTAGGAAAGCGATCCAAAATTTGACGGAGATCCTTTCTTGAAACTCTTTCTCGATGCATCTTTTTTAGAAGCCCTCATTCGCTCTGAAAGAAAAAACCACCTAATGCAAATTCTTTTGGGGGAAATGGATTCTTTTTCCCGTTTTTTTACCTCTGCTCATTCCATTCATTTACTCTTATTAAGTTTAGGAAACATCACTTTGGAACAAAAACGAATGATCCTCCGTAACATCGAAGATCTTACTGATGGGATTTTTTCGGTTTCTATGGATGAAATTCGATCGGAATTACTGCTTGCGGAAGGACTTGGCTTAGAACAAGTGATTGCCCTTAGCCAAGGAATGGATGTGTTTTATGAATGTTCAAAAAAGGAAAAACCGTCTCATCCTTTACTTCAAGTGAGAAACTTCTTTGGGGAAACTGAATGAAATTGGGGCCGAAAGAGCACTCCTTTGGTCTTTGGAATCCCATTCGTTCAGATAACGGTTGTATGCTGAGATTCTAAAATAGTAAGTGAGTCCAGGTTGGAACAAATGCCCACGTTTTTCCTTTCTGGAAAAATCAACTTGGTCACTCAAGTGCCTAAATTCTTCAGATGTAAGCTCGCCCTCTGGAATATAGATATTGGCAATCAAGGTTTCTTCATCGATACAAAAACGTTTGTTGCGAAACCCAGAATTCTCTTCCTGTCCATCGATTTTTGACAGTGCATTCCCTTTGTCTTTTTTCACATAAACAGAACCAATCATCCGACTAGGAAGGAGACCAAAGTGGATGATGTAACCTCCACCATTTTGAACTTCCTTTTCATGATTGGAATTCCATAAAAAACAAACGGATCTCTTTTGCCCATTGGAAGGATTGGGATCCAAACGAAAGAGGGTGGGGACATCCGGTGGAGACTGCTCCAAATAATCGAAGCTAAGTGATCGGACATTTGGTACTGTTTTTCCCATAGGATCTGGTCGAAACCAAATTTTCCATTGGTAGTATTTGAACTTTTGTTTGGGCAATTCCGAAGTAGGAGACTGAATCCTTGTCCATTCTAAAGAACTTGTTTCGTTAAATTTTTGATTGGAACCTCGAAAGTACAATTCAAGCATCGTATCTTTGGGTTTGTCAATGTTCCAATGGATTTGTTGTAAGCTGGAATTACTATATTTGGTTTCTAAAACGGGAGAGACCGCGTAGTTACCTTCCATGGATGCTAATTTTGTATCATCATCAAAACGAACTGATTCAAATTTCGTATAACTAACTTCTGGTTCCCCTTTGTGGATATGAAACCCATCTAAATTTCCGTAAAATGATTTTCCTAAAATTAATGGCGTTGAGTCATTCTCAGGAAATCCAAATCCAATGGTGTCACTTGCTTTGTTTTCATATTCAGCAGTTTCGATTCCATTTTGATACAAAACATAACGGTGGTTTAGCGTATCAAAGTAAATGGAAATCACTTCCCAAGTTTGGCGTTTTATTTTTTGAGAAGATTCTAAAACAAAACTGATCGTTTTAGATTCTGTTTTTTGTAATAGGTTGTTTACGTATAAAGTAGGACGGCCTTCGTTTAACTCAAGTGAGATGCCATATTTTTTCCCTTTTACGTACACTGTGCGGTCGAGTATCACTGACCCTGTGCCTTGTTCACCAATTCGGACTGGGATGGAGATGCTAAATGGATCGGGGTGGGTTCCAAAAAGCGGGTTACCTGAAACAGAAAGATGGATTTGGTTTCGTCTACCTGAAAAATACGCTGACTTCCTTCCAAAAAAATGGGTATTTTTGTCTTCGAGGTAGGAAGATGCGGTGACCGAAATGGATTTGGATGGAAACAAATAACCTGATTCGGTGAGAGAAGGTTCGTTTGGTTCCCCCTCAAAATCAAAAAACAATTCTCCGTAACGAGGGATGTTCTCTTTGGGTTTTAAGGTATTTTTTTTGCCAGGTTCTTTGTGTTCAACAACACCAATCTTTTTCCAAAGGCTTAGGTTTACGGTTTCCTTTTTGGGGACTTCCCAGGAAAAAAGGGAGGTTCCACCAAAAAGGAAGGTTAGCGTGATTAAGACTGCTCTTCGATAAGCCCCAAACGTTTTTGGTGCCTTCCACCTTCGAATTCTGTTTCGATCCATTTTTTCACAATCCTCAGAGCTAAATCTGTCCCGAGAACCCTTCCCCCTAAAACGAGTACATTGGCATTGTTATGGCGTTTGGACATTTCCGCCGTAAACTCATCATGGCAAAGGGCCGCTCGAATGCCTTTCAGACGGTTGGCTGCAATGGATGCTCCAATGCCCGTACCACAAAGGGCGATGAGTCTTGGGACTTCATTGGAAAGTACCTTTCGGCAGGCGTCTCCAATGATGGTTGGGTAGTCAACGGACTCTTCGCTCTTAGTACCGTAATCGACCATTTCATAGGTTTCCTCGAGACTTTTCCTGAGGAATTCTTTGAGAGCAAATCCTCCATGATCAGAGGCGATTCCAATTTTTTCTTTCATTCGGATGTTTCCTTTCTTTGTTTTAGGGCTTCGGTGTAAGATGAATAACTTTCAACAGAAAGGGAGAGTAAAAATTTATCCCTTTCTCGTAACAAACTTCCATAATACCCTGTGAATAAATCCAAATACCGGTCCCTTCTCGAGTTTGGATTTTTTTCGGTGAGGTATTCGATGGTGAGATTCAAAATTTCGCGTTTGATCTCAATATGAGATTCTAACCACTGTTTGGCTAATGACAACTCACTCGGAGTTAAGGGATAGGGTCTATTTTCGGAGAGTAAGATCCTCCATTCCGTTTGGAAAAAAAGTTCTTCCAGTTGGAATCCAGATTGGACGGACGGGGTTAACAATTCGCCGATTGGCCTTTCCGATTCCGTTTGTTTTATGTTTGTTAGGAGGCAATCCAATGAGTCCAATCGCAATTCAGCGGACTCTTTTGCATAGATGGCCATCTTGCCCCTGTCCAAATTCAGAAGGTTGGGACTGATGGCTTTTATAAGAGTTTCACTACGCAGTGGTTTGTAACAGTCTCGTGCCACTTCATAACCAAAATTGCCTTCGGGAATCCAAATAGAATGGGCATACACCTCACAGGCGAGAGTGAGGGAAAATAATAGGATTGTGTTCCTAACCATTGGTCCTTTCAAATTCTTTGATAAACGAGACAAGGGCGTCGACACCTTCTTCTGGCATCGCATTGTAGATACTGGCTCGAAATCCTCCAACATCACGGTAACCTTTTAAACCAGCAAACCCTTGTTCTTCGGCAAGTTTTAAAAATTTGGAATCCAAACCATCGTTATGGCTACGGAAAACCACATTCATGGCAGAGCGGAAAGCTTCTGGCACTGGAGCATAAAAAAGAGAAGAAGCATCGATCGCATCATATAACTTCTTTGCTTTCCTTTCATTGGTTTCTTCCATCACAGAAAGGCCACCTTTTCGTTTTAAATACTTAAAGACCAAACCTGCGATATAAATGGAATAAGTGGGAGGAGTGTTGTACAAAGATCCATTTTTTTCCATCAGTGAAAAATTCATTAAGTTTGGAATGGGATGGGGAACCTCAGGCAGTCGTTCTTTATCATAAATGACTAGAGTAAGTCCAGAAGGACCAATGTTTTTTTGTGCACCCGCAAAGAGAACGGAAAAATCTTCAATGTTCAACTTCCGGCTAAGGAGTTCACTTGTCATATCCGCGATGAGGGGGGCTTTTTTTAATTTAGGAAACGTTTTGTAACGAGTTCCATAAATTGTATTATTGGAAGTAATGTAAACGTATTTGGCACCATCATTTACAGATTCATCGGTGATGGTAGGAAGTTCCATGTATTTGGAAGGAGCTCCATCGAAGATGGACTTAACATTGGGATAGAATTTTTTTGCTTCTTCAAAGGCTTTCTTCGCCCAAACACCAGTTAAAGCAAAATCGGCAGAATCCCCAGATACTAAATAATTGAAGGGAATGGCTGAAAATTGTAAAGTTGCTCCACCGGGAAAGTAAACGACCGCATAACGAGAAGGTAAATGCAAAAGTTCACGTAAATCGGCAATCGATTCGTCGAGTATGGTTTGGAAATGTTTCTCTCTATGGCTCATTTCCATAACCGACATTCCACTTCCTTTGTAATTGAGGAAATCGGCCTGGGCTTCTTCCATAACTTCCGTGGGCAGCATGGCGGGACCAGCATTAAAATTGTAGATTCTATGAGTAAAAGTAGGCATTCTCCCACAGAATTTTGAATTCCACCCCCCTGGTAAATAGATTTTTATTCTAAAACTTGCTTTGCAGAATCGGAAAGGTTGTTAATCTTGTGGGCATCTGAAACCTAATTTCGTGAGGAAACAATGAGAATCTCTCGTTCCATCATTTTATGCCTAATTGTTGTCGGTTTTTCTCTGACAGCCCAATCCAAAGCCCCACTCGGTGAATCCGAAATCAAGGGTTCCAAAAAAATTGAATTCATCAATCGTTCCTTACGAAAGGCCTCTGATGACATCATCCAAGAAAATACAGAAACGGGGAAAAAACTCGCTGAAACTTTGTCAAAAGAAGATACTGCCAGTGTAGATGGCGTAAAAATCCAAAGGATCTTACCAGGACCTGATGGGAAATTGGGCGCAGACATCCTATCCATCTCTGAAACCCAAAGTTTTGATCACGTAAATTCCATTGCTCGGATCCTTGCATCCTACATCGAAAAATCTTTCCAATACAAAGCAAGTAATGCAGAAACTCTTGCACAGTACATTCTGTACTATAACGCAACACACCGTAAAGATGCAAAATTCTTTTCCAAAAAATACACTGCGGGTGTAACTGCTGCAACTTCCCCTGATAAATTGGGAATTGATACTGTTTATAAAAATTGGCCTGGCAAAACACAAATCATCATTCCCATCGAAGGGAACATCTTAAAAGACAGTGGGAAAGATGTGACCACAGATGAGTTGGAAAAAGATGTAAACAAAACGGTGAAGGACAAAGAAAAAGATCCTGCTACCAAACAGAAAATGGAAGACGAAGCCAAAAAAATGGACAAGTTGCAAACCGATAAACTGAAAGAAGAAAAAAAGGTATTGCAAGACAAAAAAGATGAAGTGTCCAAAGAAGGAAAAGAACTCCAAGACAAAAAAGATGCTCTTAAAAAACAAGAAGCAGAAGCAGTGGCAAGCCTGAATGAATTAAAAAAAGATCCGGTAAAAAACAAAACTGAGATCGAGAAAAAAACGGAAGAAATCAAAAAGATCGAACAAGAAAAAAAAGATACAGATCAAAAGACCCAAGCTGTTGAAGCCAAAAAAGAAGAGTTAAGTAAAAAAGAAGAACAGATTGCCAAAAAAGAAGAGGCAAGAACAGGGACTACCACTACGGGAGACAGTGGGAAAAAAGAAGACGCTGTCCAAAAGGTGGAAGCAAAAGTTGAAGAATTAAAAACAGAACTTGCTCAAACGAAAGAAGAACTAAAGAAAAAAGAAGAACAAAGTGATAACGTTGTGAACAACAAAATTCTTTTTATGAAGTTCATCAAATATGATACAGATGGTCATTATTCGAATGAACTTTGGGCAATTGATCCAGCAAAAGACGATGCCCTCTTCAAAAGCCCTTACAATAATATTTGTTCTAAAGAGTTCAAGGAAATCGCAAACCAAGGAGTGTTAGTGCTCGGTTATGACGGTGAAAAAGTGGAAACACGTAAACACAAACTTGTGTTGCTTGACCCAGATAAATTGGGTGTGAAAAAAACAAGTGAGTCCGCTGATATTTTCTGGCGAACACCGATGATCAACCGCGAAGATAAAATTTACGTGATTGAAAAGGTAAAAGATAAATACCATGTGTCTCGTTTTAAATCAGACCTAACCTTTGAAAAAAGAACCGAAGAACCTGTGGAAGAAAATTCAGAGCTTACATTCTTTGGTGATAAAATTTACGTTACAGGGAAACCAAAAGAAGGGGACAAAACTACCATCAAAGTTTTCAAAAAAGAAGACTTAAGTTTACTCAAAACCATCGCTCCGTAAGGGGCTTTGGTTTTGCTTGTTTTTTGGCAAGTTTGATTGCTGGTTGGATCTGGTATACCTTTGGAGCAGCTGCCACATTTTTTGTGACAGGGGTGTTTGCTCTTTTGGTATGGATTTATCTAAGATTCGTTCCAATCAAGGATCGAATCAATCCTTAATCTTTTAAATATTCGATCCTTTCGCGAATCGCTTCATTGGATGGATTTTTCTTTGCTAAATCTTCGAGAAGTTTGATGGCTTGTGGTTTTTTTCCCATAATGTCCCAAAGGTCCGAAAGTTCAAGGGCTGGCCTTGGATCATTTGGAGATTTATTCAGAAGTCCCAAATAGATTTCTTCCGCTTTTTCTAGGTCACCAATCAGGCGTAATGCGGCTGCCTTTCCAAGTAGTGCGAAGTAATCATCGCCGCTTGCCAAAATTTTGTTAAAACATTCAAGTGCTTTATCATAATTTCCAAGTCCTCTGAGTGAATCCGCATAACGGTTGATAATGAGTTTGTTCTCTGGATCAGATTCGAGGATCTTTTCCCAATAGGTAATGGCAGTTTTAAAATCCTTTTTCCCGCGGTAGGATTCTGCAAGTCCGTAAAGTGCAAAGAAGTTTTTCGGGTCGAGTTCCTTAGCCCTTTCATAATAGAGCACTGCTTTGTCGAAGTCTTTGATTTTTCGGTAGCTGTTCCCAATCTCTGTAAGGATTTTGATATTATTCGGTTGGCTTCCAAGTAACTTTTCCCACCAAAGAATTGCATCTGCATACCGTTGGCATGCAAAGTATAAATGGCCAAGTCCAACAATCACATATTGGTCATTGGGATTGATTTGAAGTGCTTCCATATAATACACTTCAGATTCTTTGAAGTTTTTTAACTTTCTATGTGCATCGGCCACACGTGATAGGATACTTGCGTCTGTAATGGTTATGTGATGGAACTCTTCTGCTACTTCTATGATGCGTTTTAAACTATTCAGGTCGCGGTATGCATTCATCAGTCCCATCAGGGAAAACTTATTTGTGGAATCCCCACTCAAACATTTTCGATAGTATTGGATGGCTTGTTCTGGTTGTTTGGTTTTGGCATAATAATCTCCAAGGCCAACAAGCCCATATGTGTTGGAAGGGTCTTCATCAAGTAATATGTCTAATCTTTCTTTTGCTTCTTTGAAGCGACCTTGATCGAGAAAACGATAGGCTTCTTTTGCAAGAGCTTTTATTTTTGTGAATTTTTCATCTTCTTGTGTTTTTTCAATCTCGGCGTTTTCCATATTAGGTTCCATTTTTCAGCATTCCTTTTTAGACAGTAAAAATCGACTCAAAAACGTGAGAACATTGACAACAGGCTCTTTTTTGCAGAAATGACAATGAGGGGGGAAAGGAATGACATCTACAACCGAAGCGATTACAGGCGGCCGGCTTATGGTCGAATTATTGGAAGAAGCGGGTGTGGAAATTGTCTTTGGATACCCAGGTGGTGCCATTCTCCCATTCTACGACGAACTCTATCATAGCAAAAAAATCAAACACATCCTTGTCCGCCACGAACAAGGGGCCATCCATATGGCAGAAGGGTATGCTCGTTCCACAGGGAAGTTAGGTGTTTGCATTGCCACCTCTGGTCCTGGTGCCACAAACCTCATCACGGGCCTTACCGATGCCAAAATGGATTCGGTTCCCATCCTTGCGATCACAGGACAAGTGGCAACCGATGCCATTGGCACGGATGCCTTCCAGGAAGCCGATATCTTTGGGATCACAATCCCCATTACCAAATACAATGCCCTCATCAAAAAAGCCGACGACCTCGCCCGTCACTTTGAAGAAGCCATCAAAATCGCCATGGGTGGTCGACCTGGCCCGGTTCTGTTAGATTTTCCAAAGGATGTCCAGTTGGGTAAAACAACGGTTAGGAAAGCATCTTCCTTAAAGATTGCCCCTCACCATTATGAAAGACCAAAGGTGAAAGGGGACCCACAAGAGTTTGCAGAAGCTTTAAACCAAGCCAAACGCCCGTTACTCTACGTGGGTGGTGGTGCCATCAACTCTTTTGCCTCAGCAGAAATTAAGGCACTTGCCGAAAAAGCAAATGCTCCTGTCACCACTACGTTAATGGGCCTTGGTGCATTCCCAGGAACCCATTCCTTATCGGTGGGAATGCTTGGAATGCATGGAACAGCGTATGCCAACAAAGCCGTGTTAGAATGTGATTATATCCTTAATTTAGGTGCAAGGTTTGATGACCGTGTCGCTAAATACCAAGACTTTGCTCCCAATGCGGTTCGTGCCCATATTGATATTGATGCAGCAGAATTTAACAAACGAATCAATGTGGATCATATCTTACATGGGGATTTGAAAGATGCCATTCGGGAAATCCTTCCTTTTGTGAAAGGGGGAGACCGAGCCGAGTGGATCCAAAATATCCAATCACTCAAAAAAAACCACCCGCTTGATTTTGATAACAGTGGTGAAACAATCAAACCCCAAGACTTTTTACAAAAGGTATATACGAAAACCAAAGGGGAAGCCATTGTTTCAACTGACGTAGGCCAACACCAAATGTGGGCGGCACAGTATTATCTTTTTGATAAACCAAACACTTGGCTCACTTCTGGTGGACTTGGTACGATGGGGTATGGACTCCCTGCAGCAATTGGTGCAAAATTTGGAAACCCAGATAAAACTGTGATTTGTGTGACAGGTGACGGATCTTTCCAGATGTGTATCCAAGAACTTGCAACGATCGCGCAATCAAAGTTAGGTGTGAAGATATTACTTTTTAATAATAACTTTCTAGGAATGGTCCGCCAGTGGCAGGAACTCTTTTATGAAGAAAGGTTTAGTGAGTCACAATGGACTTACAATCCAAACTTTGTGAAACTAGCTGAGTCTTATGACATCCCAGCGATGCGGATTGAAAAAAAGTCTGAGATCGAAAAAGGTGTCGAATTTTTCTTAAAAGATAGTGGGTCTTGTCTCATTGAAGTGATGATCCCTGCAGAAGAAAAAGTTTTCCCTATGATCCCTGCTGGAAAATCCCAACAAGACCTCATCGAATTCAAAGACTTGGGGAAATTGAAAAAATGAAACATACACTGAGTATTTTAGTCAATAACCATCCAGGTGTCATGAGCCATGTTTCAGGACTCTTTACAAGACGTGGTTATAACATTGATTCGATTGCCGTGGGTGTCACAGACAACCCGGAAGTGTCTTCCATGACAATTGTACTTAACGGGGATGATTTTGTTGTCGGACAAGTAAAAAACCAACTCCTCAAACTGCCAGATGTCCTCCGAGTGCAAGATATGGCCTATGCAAGTTCTGTCCAAAGGGAACTTGTGTTAGTTTCTTTTTCCATATCAGAAAGCAATCGGAGTGAAGCACTCACGATTTGTAATGGATTTGATGTGAAAATTTTAGAGATGACGGAAGATTCCCTTCTCATTGAATTTTCAGGCAATTCCCGTCAGGTGACAAATATCATCGCGGTTTTGAAACCATTTGGGATTCGTGAGATCTCTCGCACTGGTCAAATTGCCATCGCCTATCGCAACCAAAACGTAGTATAGAATCCTCTTGACAGAGGTCTAAAAACAAACGATACTTGGGGACAAAACACTGTTTGGTTCCCATGAAACGTTCCTTTGTTCTCATATCATTCTTATTACTGACCACCTTACTTTACTCTGATGCCGAAAGGAAACTTGTTCCTTTAAAACGAGGGAGTAGCGCTGAAGTTTTGTATTTTGATTTTGGTGATACAGCGCCCACTTCATTTTTCCAAGCGGAAAAACTCCAAGAACCAAAAATAGAAGATCTAAAGTTAGGTTTTTTAGATGCTGCCCCCGGGTATTATACAGGTCCTGATGGGGGAGAAGTATACCAATGGGCCAAAAACCATTACCAATGGAAACGTGCCGATGGAAGTGTATTTACGGAATGGCCCACTGGGATTTTTAAATTGGATTTCCCTACAGGAATTGGTTTTGTGTATGCACCGGCACCACCTAACTGTAACGGGTGTTCACCGACTCATGTTTGGAACTACCCAGACAATACCAAAATCACAAAGTATTGGATCGCCAATCGAAAAGAATACGATACCACCTTTCAAAAACCACTCGATTTTCAAAATTACCTTCTCGTCAATGAGACCAAATTTGGAAAACCAAAATTGGAATTTGAAAATCTCGTTTTTTATGGATCTGATAAATGGAATGAGTTTTTACGAGTGTTTGGCGCCGAAGGAAAAACAAATTTACTAATCACATACTTGCAATCTGAATTTGGTTTCACCAACCGAGGAAAAGTTCCTGTGCTTCTTTTTGATGACTACTCATCCGCAAAAGAGTATCTTGGTTTCGACTTGCCAGGTGCTTACGAAGGGGAAATGGGGTTCGGTGGAAAAGATGCTCTTATTTTATGTTGTGGCGATCAGATGCCAGAAAAAACAGGGAATGCAAAATTTGATGCTGATTCACTTCGTCGGGTTAACTTTAGTATGGTGGTCCAAAAACTCACAAGGAACATCGAACAAGTTTCTTGTTTGAAGACCATTGCGGAAACAGGAAAATCTCCCACAGAAGAAATCATCGACCCATGGTTTGAAGAGGGATTTGCTTCTTATATGGAATCTAAGTTTAGTGATCGCAAAAAAATTTGGATTTATTCTGAAACGGAAAAATTAATCAGAGAAAACAAAGTTCCCAAAAGTTTTAAATCACTTTTAGATGCCAAATACAAAGACAATCTGCCTTATGTGATTGGAGCCATACTTGTCAAACATTTGCATGATGCATATGGGAAAGAATCAATTATCTCTTACCAAAAGGAAACTTGTTTGGGACTTGGTTCCATTCTCGCCTTACAAAAAGTAACTGGGAAAAATCCAGATGTCCTTTTAAAGGACAGCATCAAAAAATTTGAAACAGATGAAATTGGACTCTTAAAATATGCCAAACCACTCTCCCTTATGGGGATAACGGAAATGGAACCAAAATTTCCAAATGATTTCAAACTCTTCTTGGAAAAGGGATTTTCTTTGAAAGAGTCCGCAAAGGAAGTCAAATCCTATGATGAGATTCCAAACTTATCGCAAATCTTCACGGCAAACGTAGAGGATTTTTCGGGGAAACGGGAAGGGGATTTTTTAGGTCCAGGCCGTTCTTATTTTTACCTTTGGAAAAAGGGAAATTACCGTTGGTATGGCGAAGGTTGGGAGGCGAATGTTTTCCCAGGGAATCAAATTGTTTATAGGGGTTCCAATTTTACCATTGTGGAATGGGAAAATGGCAAAAAACAATACGTGGCACCAAACGGTGATTCTGTGATCTTCCAAAACCGCGAAACGGTTCAGTATTCAGATTGAAAGACAAAAACCGATTTGGTGGTGCTCCTCCAAATCAGTTTCTGAATAAAATTGAAATATCTAATTATTTTCTAATGGCCTTCGAGCCAACGTTCTGCTTCGAGTGCTGCCATACACCCACTGCCTGCCGCCGTGATGGCTTGTCTGTACACTTTGTCCTGGACATCACCAGCCGCAAACACACCTTCCACATTGGTTTGTGTGGTTCCTGGTTTTGTGATGATGTAACCGGTTTCATCTAAATCCAATTGGCCTTTGAAGATTTCCGTATTCGGAACATGACCAATCGCATAAAAGAGTCCACCCACTTCTAAATCTTTCTGAGATTTGTCTTTTGTGTTTTCTAAGACAATGGATGTAAGACCACCAGCGCCCCCTTTGGCTTCGACCACAGTTTGGTTCCATAGGATTTCAATTTTTGGGTGTTCCATCGCACGTTTTTGCATGATTTGGGAAGCACGGAGTTGGTCACGCCTTACCACAAGATACACTTTGGAGGCAAATTTGGTGAGGTGGTTTGCTTCTTCCACAGCCGAGTCACCACCACCCACAACCGCAAGGGCTTTGTTTCGGTAAATGGGGAGGGCTCCATCACAAACAGCACAAGCAGAAATCCCACGTTGCCAAAACACATCTTCTCCCTTAACAAACATACGTTTGGCGGTAGCACCTGTCGCAATGATGATGGATTCTGCTTTGATTTCTTCGTCATCTGACCAAATGGTAAACGGTCGCTTTGATAAATCCACTTTGGTAATGGTTTGGGTGTGGATGGTGGTTCCATACTTTGCCGATTGTTCTCGGAAGAGTTGGGTGAGTTTCGTTCCATCAATCCCTTCTGGGAAACCAGGGAAATTTTCCACTTCTGTTGTGGTTGTGAGTTGTCCACCTGCGGCAACTCCACCTGCCATAAATCCTTCATACATCACTGGGTTTAAATTGGCTCTTGCCGCGTAAATGGCGGCTGTGTGACCCGCAGGCCCTGATCCAATGATGACAACTTTGTGGTTCATACGTTCTCCTATTTTGGTTCTCGTTCGTTATTTCTTAGACTCAGTCTAAAGCAGTCTTGTCTATTTTGTTTCACATGCCCGAACCCAAGGGGCGTAATAGGGGTCCCCGGAAAGTGGGCTTTTTTCTAAACTTTGGAGGTATTCTTTTTGTTTCCCCCCTCTCGTAAGACAGAGATAACTGGCTTCGAAAAATTCCAAGGTTTCTTTTTTTCCCTGGAAACGAATTTCTTCTAAAATTTCCAATGCTTCTTTTTCATACCCTGTGGTAAGATAGAGGCGGAAGAGTTCTCTTTGTACTTCCGTGTCATCTTTTTTTTGTTTGTGGTACTTTTCCAAATAAAAGATGGCGGTGGCAATGGATTCCACACTGTCCGCAAGTAGGAGTCCCATCCGTTTGAGGACGGGGTCGTATTCAGGATTTTCACGGAGCGAAAGTTCGTAATAGTATAGGGCTTTTGTTTTTTCTCCTACCATTTCCCATTTTTTCCCTTCTTCGAAAAGAGTTCGTTCTTTTCGGCCGCAATTAACGACTAACAGAAGAGAAAGGATGAGTAAAAAAAAGGGAGTGATTCGATGAGACACATCTCCTTTTTTCCTGACATAGCCATTTGTGGCAAAAAAAATAATAAGTCTCTTTAAGCTTTTTGTCCGACTCTTTAAGTAACATAAGAGAGTAAAGATGGGTTCCAAATTGCCAGTTTCTCAAAATCAGCTTTTACAAACATTCCAAGAATACCTGTCCGTAGAAAAAGGACTGAGCGATAATTCAATATATTCCTACGGATACGATCTGAACAAGTTCGCCATCTTCTTGGAAAAAGAACACATCAACTTCTTAGAAGTAAAAGCAAACGACATCATGCGTTTTCTGGAAGAAGAAAGAGAACGTAAAATCTCTGCAAAAACCCTCGCAAGAGAAGTTGTGGCAATCCGTCAGTTTTACAAATACCTAAGAGACGAAAAACGACTCGATTCCAATCCAACGGAAAAAATTGAAACACCTGAAGTTGCAAGGACAATCCCTGATTACCTCACACAAACAGAAATAGAAGAATTATTTCGTAATATCAAAGAAGATAATTTGTATGAACTTCGAGACAAATGTATCTTTGAACTCCTTTACTCTTCTGGACTTCGGATCTCGGAAGCATGTAATTTAAAAATGTCTGATATTGATATGGAAAACATGACCATCACTGTGGAAGGAAAAGGTGGAAGGCAACGCCTTGTTCCTTTTGGTGAAAAGTCTTTGGAAATTTTAAAACGTTACCTCACAGAAAGCCGAACAGAAATCCTGAAAAAAAGGACCTGTGACTTTGTATTTGTTTCCAAAAAAGGATCGTATATCAACCGTAAGTCGGTTTGGAGACTTTTGAACCATTACATCAAACGTACGAAAATTAAGAAAAAAGTAACACCACATACGCTCCGCCACTCGTTTGCAACTCACCTGCTCGAAAACCATGCAGATCTCAAATCAGTACAAGAGCTACTTGGTCATATCGATATTTCTACCACACAGATATATACACATATGGCAAATAAAACTCTGAAGGAAGTTCATAAGAAATTCCATCCGAGAGGATAATGTCGAACCCATCAAAACAAGCGGACTATGGTAAAGTAGTCCGCATTCAAATTCCCTCCAACCCTCGCTTCGTTTCCCACACTCGTAATTACTTTTTTAATTTATGTTTAGAACATGGATTTTCTCTATTTGATTCCATGGATTTAAAATTGGTGATAGGGGAAGCGATCACCAACATCATCCGCCATGCCTATTCAGGAAACACAAACAAACCTATTTTTATCGAAATCCAATTTGATCGAGACCGAGTGGAAATCAAACTGCGAGATTACGGAATCAAAGTAGAACCAAAAGACCTCCGTAGTTTTGATGTCAGTGATTACAGAGAACACGGGATTGGACTGTTTATGATCCGCGAACTCACCGATTATTATTTTTTAGACCAATCCTTTGAGATTGGAAACCAGATGGTCCTCATCAAACGAAAGTAAACTCCATTTTTCTCGACAACGGTTTCCCTTCTGGAAATTTATCCTTATGGAAACAATTCACGCAACCACCATCCTTTCTGTTCGTAAAAACGGAAAAATCGCAGTTGGAGGGGATGGCCAAGTTTCAATGGGAAATACCGTTATGAAACATACTGCCAAAAAAGTACGCCGCCTTTACAATGGTAAGGTGATTGCTGGTTTTGCAGGAAGTGCAGCAGATGCCTTCACACTCTTTGAACTCTTTGAAAAAAAATTAATCGAACATGGTGGTTCTGTTTCTCGTGCGGCAGTGGAACTTGCACGCGAATGGAGGATGGACCGTATGTTACGTAGGCTCGAAGCTCTCCTCATTGTTTGTGATGCGAATGAATCCTTTCTCATTTCGGGAACGGGAGATGTGATCTCACCGGATGATGGAGTACTTGCAATTGGATCCGGTGGAAATTTTGCACTCAGTGCCGCAAGAGCACTTGTTGAAAATACTGATTTAGAACCAAAAGAAATTATCACAAAGGCAATGAAGATTACCGCTGAGATTTGTATCTATACAAACCATAATTTGGTGATCGAGGAATTATAATATGACAATGAAAACAATACTCGCAGAAATTGCAAGTGTAGGGAATACAAACGAAGAACTCACTCCACGCCAAATTGTGGAACGATTGGACGAACATATCATTGGACAAACCAAAGCAAAACGAGCAGTGGCAGTTGCACTTCGCAATCGTTCGAGACGAAGGAAACTAGACGATTCCTTAAAAGAAGAAATTTACCCTAAAAACATTATCATGATTGGGCCAACAGGAGTAGGGAAAACAGAAATTGCCCGTCGTTTGTCAAAGTTATGTGGCGCGCCCTTTATCAAGGTGGAAGCAACCAAATACACTGAGGTTGGCTACGTTGGTCGTGATGTCGAATCGATGGTGCGTGATTTGGCAATGGGGGCTCTCAATATGGTCAAATCGGAATTTCGGGACAGAGTGAGAGACAAAGCAGAAGAAAGAGCGGAGGAAATCATTCTCGATACCATCCTCCCTCCGATCTTCCACAAAAAAGAAGAAGATTTGAATCCAGAAGAAAAAGAAAGATTCCAAAGTTACAAAGAATCCAGAGAAAAGTTCAGAGAAAAACTGAAAAAAGGGATTTTAAACGAACAAGAAATTGAAATCGACATTCCTAAACCAACCGCTCAATCGGGAATGCCCATGTTGCAAGTGTTTGGTGCTGGGAATATGGAAGAGATGGACAACCAAATCCAAAACCTTCTTGGGGATCTCATGCCAAAAAAATCCGGCAAACGAAAGGTAAAAGTTTTGGATGCACAAAAGATTTTACTTGAATCAGAAGCAGAAAAACTCATCGATTCGGATAAAATCCAATCGGAAGCCGTGCGCCGAGTGGAAGAGATGGGGATTATTTTTCTCGACGAGATTGATAAAATTGCGGGAAGGGAAGGGCGCCAGGGAGCAGATGTTTCCAGAGAAGGTGTCCAACGTGATTTACTTCCCATTGTAGAAGGGTCCACCGTGAACACAAAACTCGGTCCAATCAAAACCGATCACATCCTATTCATTGCGGCAGGTGCCTTCCATATGACAAAACCTTCCGATTTGATTCCTGAATTACAAGGAAGGTTTCCCATCCGAGTGGAATTGGAAACTCTAACCGAAAGTGATTTTATTAAAATTTTAACCACTCCCAAATCTTCTCTCACCAAACAATACGAAGCTCTTCTTGCCACAGAAGGTGTGAAGATTGAATACACGGAAGATGGGATTGCTGAAATTGCAAAACTTGCCTTTCAAATGAATGAAAAAAATGAAAACATTGGGGCAAGAAGGCTCAACACCATCATGGAAAAATTATTGGAAGATACTAGCTTTGATGCACCAGACCTTCCCGATGACAAAAAACATGTGGTGATCAATGAAACTTATGTTTCCAGCCAGTTGAAAGGGATCATCGAAGACAAAGACCTAAGTCGATTCATTCTGTAACAAGGGTTACCCGTTCGAAACCTCGAACGGAATTGGCAGTCAGGATGGCCGATGCATGCATCAGGTCATCCTGGAAAGTGATTTTTTCAGTGACCCAATGTTTACGGAGTAAATACTCTCGAAAGACTCCCGGAAGGCCACCGGTATCCAAAGTCGGAGTGTACCAGGTTCCATTTTGTTTGTAAAACAAATTGCGAATGTTTGTCTCAAGAACCCTTCCTTCTTTGTCAAAGAGGATAGAATCATCCACTTTCATTTCTTTACAAACTTCGATTCGTTTGTCGTATTCACTTCGATTCGTTGTTTTGTGGTAAAAAAAGATATTTTGGGAATCAATGGGAACATTCGAAAAACAGAGTTTGATTCTGGGACGTTTGGTTCGTTTGGGTAAGGCTGTGGATTCGAAGTGGAATTCCCCTGTTTCTTTGAGTAAAAATCTTACCCTGGATGGAATGGAAAATTTGGATTTTAGATCTTCTAAGGTTTCATTTAGTTTTTCCTTTGAAAACGGAAAACCGAATCGTTTTGCGGTTCCTTCCATCCGTTTGGTATGGAGGTCCTTTAAAAAGATCCTTCCTTTGCTTACTCGTAACGTTTCTAGGATTTCAAAAGGAGGAGGGATGGGATTTGTGAGAACTTTTAATTTGGATAAACATTCTTCGTATTCTCCATTCGGATTCGAAAGCACTGTCACTCCACTTCCAATTCCGTACACTGCCTTGTGATCCTTCCCATTGCTCTTGATTTCTAATGTACGAATGGTTACACTGGTTCGGATCCAAGGAATCGAATTTTCTTCTTCTGATGTGAAAAAAGCTCCCGTATAACTGCCACGGTTCCTTCCTTCCAGGGAACGTAGTAGCGAAAATGACCTTTGTTTTGGGGCACCAATCACGGACCCCGATGGAAACAATGCGGAAAGCACTGTGTTCCATGAAAATGGTTGGTTTAATTTGGCACGCAGTTTTGAAACCATTTGCCATACGGTATTTAGCCCTTGGATGGAAAACAGTTCCTCTACTTCGACTGTTCCTTGTTTGGCGATTCGTCCCAAATCGTTTCTGTACAAATCAGTAATCATCACATTTTCGGCTTTTTCTTTTTCGGAAGTTTGTAAGTAGTTAAAATTCTTTTGGTCTTCGCTCGCAGTATTGCCTCTGACAATGGTTCCCTTCATTGGTTCTGTGTAAATTTCCTCACCTTTTACCTCAAAAAAAAGTTCGGGGGAAAGTGAGATGATGGTCTTTCCATCTTCCTGCATCGGATAGTACACAGAATACTTGGTTTTTTGTTTTGATTTTAAACTTTGGTAGGTGGAAAATAAATCACCTTGGATCTCCATATGCACTGGAAAACATAAATTCAATTCATAACTTTCCCCGAGTTTTAAAAACTCATTGGTTTGTTTCCATTTTCCTTCATACTCGGCTTTGGACCATGTAGGATTGATTTCCGAGATGGAGTGATTTGAAATCTCGTTTGGATCTGGATTTTTGTATACCACCCTCTTTTTTTTTTGGAACACTGTGATGTGGAGGAGTGGAGTTCCTTCTTCTAGGTTCGATTCTGTAAGCTCCAAACCTTCGATTAAATGATAACCTAACTCATAGTAGAGGATCCCACAAGGGTACAGACCATTCTTTCGTTCGAAATCAAGTCTGTCAAAAATGGATGTGATTTGATGGGTTAGGGTTTGGTTTTTCTCATAACTTAGTTTGATGGTTTCTTTTGGATCATAATAATGATCCGAAATGGTAAAACCTGGTTTCGAGAGAGTATCCTCGAAGAGAAGGCCACCGAACTTTCGGTAGCTCTCTTCAAAGGATGAGAATGGGTTCGATTCGATAAGAATCAAAACTCCATTTTTTGTAGTGCATCGAGAGGGTAATTCAAATACACTGTGGTGGTTTTTTTACTGGTTTGGATGTCAAAACATTCCAATGGATCAAGGCCTAAATTATAAAACCCTTCATCAATCATCGCAATCCCAAACCCTGCACTTTCCTTTTCATCTAAAAAGTCTGGGCGGAAAAACTCAGCACTGTTCCCTTGTTTGGCAAGTTCGGCATGGCGCTCTCTACTTTTGCGAATCCTGTTTAAGTCCATTCCCATAATAGGAGAATCGTTCCGAATCCGAATGTAAACCGATGTGGGACGGATTTCAATTTTCATCGAAATCTTAAGATCATACTTTTTTACTTTTTCTTTAACAATCGTTAGGAAGTCTTTTTCATCTTCTGAAAGATTGTGTTTTTTGGTTCGTTTTTTGTCAGAAAGTGTGAGGATTTTTTGAACCACTTTTTTGATTTTATCGGGCACAATGTAACGTTGCATGGCATCCCGGAGTGGTTCTGTTTCTAGGATGATATCGAGTAACTCTTCCGCTTCTTCTTCAGGGGTTTGCCCTTGTGCTTTGAGTTTGTTTAAGAGTTCATCTTGGAAAATGACAAATCGTGTGTTGGCTTTGACTGCATTGAGGAGTGCCTCCATAAGGCCACTAAAAAGATGGAAGGATGTGAGAGGGTTTGCACCCACTCGGTTCAGTATCCCTTGTACCACTTCGTTTACTATGTCACGGGTTGATTTTGTCAGACCTTTGAGTTCAAAATGGAAATAATCCTTTTCAATGAGTTGGTCTAAGTTTTGAAGGATTTCTGTGCCTTTGTATTTGATTTTCTCGTTTGCCATTGAGGTTCGCTAAACTTTTATGTTAAAAAAACGGGAAAACAAGGTTTTGTAAACCAGTTTTCCGACCGAGTGAGCAGGTTTGTTTGTTTATGAAAGAATTCCTTCTAAAAACTCCTGATTTAGGTGATACAGAAAAAATCGAACTTGTCCGTTGGCTTTGCAAAGAAGGCCAAGAAGTAAAAGAAGGGGACGAAGTGATCGAACTTGTCACGGACAAAGCTGCTTTTCCAGTGGAATCTCCCTATTCTGGCACCTTAAAAAAAATCCTAAAAGAACAAGGATCGGTAGTGAAAAAAGGAGATATCCTCGGAATCATGGACATTAACGAATGAAAATCCTTCATATCTCCGATTTACATTTCCCGAAGAAACTCTCACTATTTTCGCTTCGAGGAAAAGCAATTGTCGGATACCTCAATTACCATGTGAGGAGAAAATCAAAACACCCTGTGGTGCTCATTGCTGCGATGGTGGACACCATTCAAAATTTAGAATATGATGCACTGGTGATTTCAGGGGACCTAACAAACGTTTCACACCCTAGTGAATTCCAAAACGCAAAAGACATCTTAAAACCAATCCTTACGGACAAAACGTTCCTCATTCCAGGAAACCATGACCGGTACCAAAAACGTGCCATGGGACCAAATCCTTTGTTCGAAAAGGCATTTGAAGAATGGATGGGAGAACCGACTCATCCAAATTTTTACCTGCGAACGAAACGCATAGCAGGCAAACTTTTTGTCGGTTGGGATTCCAATCTTGCCATCCCAAGGATCACTGCCAATGGGTATGTCGCAAAAGAAATCGTAGAAAAAACAGTAGGGATTGCAAAAGATCCTTACGTTCTTGTCGGCCACCACCCTTTGTGGAATCCCAATACAGAAGTAGAATCGGCCTCCCACCGAATGTCCAACCGAAAAGAAGTGGTGGAAGGTTTACAATCCAACCCTCCTGAATTGTACTTACATGGCCATACCCATACCAATTGGGTGAAACTCCCTGGCAAAGAAACTCCCTTCACCATTGTCAATTCAGCATCGAGTACTCGGTTATCCGATTTCAAACATGAGTGTGGTTTCCATTTGATTGAACTAGGCAAACAAACTCACTACCGTCGTTTTATTTATTCAGAAAACAAATTTACAGAGACAAATCCCATTCTTTACGAAGAAACAGAGGGAGTTGTCTAAAGGACATACCATGGCAAATGATAAAATTGATTTAACAACCATCCAACGGCAACTCATGCAAGTGAAACACCCGGAACTCAAAAAAGACATTGTGAGTCTCGGTATGGTGGCTAAGGTCATACCAACTGAGGAGGGAATCGAAATCCTTATCAAAACTCCGAATGCAGACCGCCGTTTGCAAATTGGTCTCGAAGCACAAACAAGACAGCTTATCTCAAAAATTGAAGGTGCTGGCAAAGTTAAGATTAAATTTGAAGTCGACCAAAACTTAAAGATGGAAGATGGAAACAGAATCTTTGGTGTGAAAAAAGTCATCGCTGTTGGTTCGGGAAAGGGTGGGGTTGGTAAGTCCACTGTGACTGCCAATTTGGCAAGTACACTCGCACGTAATGGCAAGAAGGTGGGGATTATGGATGCAGACATCTATGGACCATCTCTAGGAAAGATGTTTGGGATCAATGGCCGTGTTGCCCTAAAGTCCGAAGAAGATAAAATTTATCCGATCGAAAAACATGGAATCAAACTGATTTCCTTTTCGTTTCTTGTGACAGAAGACCAACCTGTGGTTTGGCGTGGTCCCATGCTTGGAAAGGCCATTGAACAGTTCTTATACGATGTCGTTTGGGGGGAACTCGATTATTTGTTTATCGATTTACCACCTGGTACGGGAGATGTCCAACTTTCCCTTGCCCAACTCATTGACCTAGACGGTGCTGTGATTGTCACCACTCCCCAAGAAGTGGCTGTGCTTGATGCCGGTCGTGCTGCCGCTATGTTCAAACAAGTGAAAGTACCAATCCTTGGGATTGTCGAAAACATGAGTGGATTTGCCTGTCCGAAATGTGGCCATGTCACGGATGTTTTTTCCAAAGGGGGAGGAGAGAAACTCTCCAAACAAGTGGGAGTTCCAGAGCTTGGCGCTGTCCCTCTCACACTCGATGTGATGAGTTCTGGTGAATCAGGGAAACCTGCCTTACTTGACGCAAAAGACTCTCCTTTGAAAGAGGCATATTTTCAGATTGCAAAGAATTTAGAAGAACAAATTGCGAATTGGGAAGAGTAAAAATCACTTGTTTCTTCTCTGGCTTTTCTTAGTCTAAAGGATACACTATGAATTTTGAACGCGGTTCCAAACCAAATCCAACAGGGAATTTAATCGCATACTGCCATGTCTTCGGAGAGAATCCGATTGCACCAGGTGGTAAAATCATAGCCTCCAATGTGGTG
Organism: Leptospira jelokensis; assembly: GCF_004769635.1. Classification (GTDB taxonomy): domain Bacteria; phylum Spirochaetota; class Leptospiria; order Leptospirales; family Leptospiraceae; genus Leptospira_A; species Leptospira_A jelokensis. The sequence continues at coordinate 83,428 of NZ_RQGH01000007.1, read as the reverse complement.
GTGAGTTTCTTAAAAATCGGAGACAACTACCCTGTGGTGACCTTTCCCCCTGTGGCACTCCCATCCAAAGAGGAACTGATGAAGATCCTTGCGGATAACATCCATTTGTATGATGTGGTGCAACTCCCTGACTTCCAAATGCCTGAAAACAAAGAACAGGCGAACCAATACATCCAAGAACGAATGGAACAATTCAATTCGATGGTGATGCGTTATGTGGAATTCTGTAAGGCAAAAGAAAAGAAAACACAAAACCAAACTCTAAGTGACCAACTCGAACAAGTGAGCGAACCACTCGAAACCTTGGCAAACCTATCCATGGAATTCCGTAACACATCAGGGATTGCAAGAGAAGCCACAAGGCTTAAGATGGAACGAATTGTAGACTACTTCCATAACAACCACCCCACACTTGATATTGATAACTTTAAAAAAGCATTATCCGTTCCAGGCAAAGTGGGGGACGAACTGGTTGGCCTGTACATCCAAAAGTTCAATGCCATCCAAATCGAAAATTATGAAACGGCTTCTGATTTGCGAAGGCGCATTTTAGAGATCGAAGAATCTACCGCTACGTAAGACAGTCGTTAGGTTCCGATTCAACCGAAAGGATCCAAACCCTTCCTCGAAAGAAGGGTTTATTTCTTAAACTACCGTTCCTAAAACCAAAATCCTTTTTAACATTACCGTTTCCGATCCAACAAATTCAAAATCATGGCACTTAACTTCCCCGTTTCCCCAGAAAAAAATGCCTCCCTCAAAAAACGAATGGAGGCACTTGGGATCCGCGAATCTGATTTCAAAGAACAATTTGTGAAGGCCAGTGGAAAAGGGGGGCAAAACGTCAATAAGGTGGCAACCGCAGTGGTCTTACTCCATACCCCATCTGGAATACAAGTGAAGTGTTCCATCCATCGCACCCAAGGGCTCAATCGTTATAAGGCACGCGATTTACTTTGTTTGGAATTGGAGAAAAAAGAGAGACCAGAAACATTCCGAGCGAAACTTGATGCCATCCGCAAACAAAAATCGAAACAAAAAAAACGGGCAGTGGAGAAATATAAAGAAGACCCATAAAAAAAGGTCTCGGATGTGACTCTCGAGACCTTTTTGGTGTTGGCCTGTTGGGAAGAACCAAACAGACCAAAGGTGAAATGAGGGGATGATTTACATCATGCCGCCCATTCCTCCCATACCACCCATTCCTCCCATGCCGCCCATTCCAGCACCAGCAGCATCTTTCGGCTCAGGTTTGTCTGTGATGGTCACTTCAGTGGTGAGGATCATCGCACCAATCGAAGCTGCATTTTGAAGGGCAGAACGAACCACTTTCGCAGGGTCAACCACACCAGCTTTGATCAGGTCTTCCCAAACCATAGTGAGTGCGTTGAATCCTTCGTTTCCTTTGCGGGCACGAGCTTGTTCTACAATGACAGATCCTTCAAGACCAGCGTTGGAAGTGATCATGCGGATTGGCTCTTCTAATGCACGTAAGATGATGTTTGCACCAGTTTGTTCGTCGCCGGAAAGTTTTAATCCTTTCACTGCGTCTTGTGCACGAAGCAGTGTGAGTCCACCACCTGGAACAATTCCTTCTTCCACAGCAGCGCGAGTTGCAGAAAGAGCATCTTCTACACGAGCTTTTTTCTCTTTCATTTCGACTTCTGTTGCAGCACCCACATGGATCACAGCCACACCACCAGCAAGTTTTGCAAGGCGTTCTTGGAGTTTTTCACGATCGTAATCAGATGTAGTGTCTTCGATTTGTTTTTTGATTTGGTTCACGCGGCCTTGGATGTCCTTAGAAGCACCAGCACCTTCGATGATGGTTGTGTTTTCTTTGTCCACTACCACTTTTTTTGCACGACCAAGCATCTTCACATCAGCGTTTTCGAGTTTCATTCCGAGGTCTTCAGAAATCACTTGTCCACCAGTGAGGATAGCGATGTCTTCAAGCATTGCTTTTCTTCTATCACCAAACCCAGGAGCTTTTACAGCCACACATTGGATGGTTTTACGAAGAGTGTTCACAACGATAGTCGCAAGAGCTTCGCCTTCCACTTCTTCTGCGATGATGACAAGTGGTCTTCCCGCTTGTGCGATTTTTTCAAGCACAGGGAGAAGGTCTTTCATCGAAGCAATTTTTTTGTCGTAAATTAAGATGAATGGATCGTTAAAAGTTGCGATCATTGCTTCTGGATCCGTTACCATATAAGGAGATACGTATCCACGATCAAATTGCATCCCTTCTACGATATCAAGAGTGGTTTCAATTGATTTTGCTTCATCAACAGTGATCACACCTTCTTTACCTACTTTGTCAAATGCTTGTGCTATGAGGTTACCGATTTCTGGATCATTGTTTGCAGAGATGGTCGCAACGTTTGCGTATTCTGCTTTGCTATTGATTTTGATAGCGTGTTTTTTGATTTCTTCTACAGCAGCAAGAACTGCTTTATCAATCCCGTGTTTGAGTGCCATTGGGTTTGCGCCCGCAGTCACGTTTTTCAAACCTTCATTGATGATGGCTTGGGCAAGGATGGTTGCTGTGGTTGTTCCGTCACCAGCGATGTCGTTCGTTTTGGTAGAAACTTCCTTCACCATTTGAGCGCCCATGTTTTCAATTGCATCTTCTAATTCGATTTCTTTTGCAACTGTAACACCGTCTTTTGTGATGGTAGGAGATCCAAATTTTTTGTCGATGACTACGTTACGACCTTTTGGTCCAAGAGTCACCTTTACTGCGTTAGCGAGTTTGTTTACTCCGCTAAGTAGTTTTCTACGAGCTGATTCATCAAATTCTATTGTTTTAGCCATGATTCTTTCCTTTTAGATTTAGTTTGTCACAACACCGAGGATGTCGCTTTCACGGATGATGAGTAATTCTTTTCCGCCTTGTTTGATTTCTGTTCCGGAATACTTTCCGTAAAGAACTGTGTCTCCTACCTTTACTTCTAAAGGCACGAGTTTACCGTCTTCATAACGGCCTTGTCCCACAGCGATCACTTTGCCTTCTTGTGGTTTTTCTTTGGCAGTGTCTGGTACGATGATGGATCCGATTTTTTCTTCTGACTCATTCTTTGGCTCTACGACTACTCGGTCGCCTAAAGGTTTGATTGATGCCATGAGTATCTCCTTGTATGCAATCTAATGGTGATTCCGAATTTAGCAACATTTCAAAAAGAGTGCTAAACTCAGTTACCATAGAATGTTTGTAGGAGAAAGAGGTCAAGCACTTTCAGGTGAAGAGTGCTAAAAAAGAATTAGAACCCAAATAACCCCGTTTTTTTCCGTTTGGACCCTCGTTTCGGTGTCACCCCGAGCATCCCCAGGAGACCGCGAGTGACTTCCTTGGCGACCGTCCTTCCCACTTCACGAGCAAGGGGATTTTTGGAGAGGGTTTCGACAAAACTAGGGTCTTCCTTTTCCTTGGCACGTTTGGATTTGGGTTTTTTCGATCCCGATTCCTCTTCTGCTGATTCCGTTTCCTCGGCAATGGTTTCCATTTTTTTGGAAAGCATTTCGTGTGCACTTTCCCGGTCAAGGGTGGTTTCATACTTTTTCACTAGGTCTGAGCTTCCAATCGAAGTTTGCAGTTCCTTGTCTGTGAGAGTTCCCATCCTTGATTTAGGTGGTGCGAGAAGGGTGTGGACAAGGGGAGTGGGGGATCCCTTTGTACTCAGGGCAGTGATGAAGGCTTCCCCAATCCCAAGTTCTGTGATCACTTCCTTGGTATCATAAAAATCGGTTTCTGGGTAGTTCTCTGCGGCGGTTTTAATCGCCTTGCGGTCGTTTGCTGTGAAGGCGCGGAGGGCATGTTGCACCTTGAGACCCAGTTGGCCAAGAATTTCCTTTGGTAAATCGGTGGGAGATTGGGTACAAAAAATAATGCCCACACCTTTCGAACGGATGAGGCGCACCATCGTTTCCATCTGTTTTAATAAATCACTAGAAGCCTCGTCAAAGACCAAATGGGCTTCATCAATAAAGAGGACTAGTTTTGGTTTTTCCAAATCACCTTCTTCTGGAAAATTCGCATATATTTCCGTGAGGAGTGATAACATAAACGTAGAAAAAAGACGTGGTTTGGTTTGGATGTCAGTGAGCCTGACAATGGAAATTTTTCCTTTTTTGGATTCGATCTGGAGGAGGTCATTCACATCAAAGGAAGGTTCACCAAAAAAATCCTCACCCCCTTGGCTCTCAAGATCCATTAACTTCCGTAAGATGATGGAAACACTTTGCGAGGATACAGTTCCGTATTCTTTTTCCAGTTCTTCTTTGCCTTCATCATTGATGTATTGGAGTGCTTTTTTAAAATCCTTAAGATCGAGTACGGGGAGACCCAAATCATCGCAGTACTTAAAGACAAGGGAAACCACACTGCTTTGGGTTTCATTGAGTTCTAAAATCCGAGAGAGTAAAATGGGCCCAAATTCGGCAACCGTCGCCCGGAGTTTGACCCCAGGTTCTTTGGAGATGGATAAAAATTCAACAGGGTAGGCGGTTGGTGACCATTTCCCACCTAGGATATTGTTTCGTTCCTTTACTTTCTCGTTTTCTTCCCCTTCTGCCGCAAGGCCCGAAAGGTCCCCTTTGATGTCCATAAGGACAACAGGAACCCCTGCTTCGGAAAGTGCTTCCGTGAGGAGTTGTAAGGTTTTTGTTTTCCCAGTTCCCGTGGCGCCCGCGATGAGACCGTGCCGGTTTAGGGTAGAGAGTGGGATTTGTACTTTGGCCTCTGGGAAGGTATCCCCATCAAATTTTCCACATCCAAGGAATAAGGAGCCGTCACTTGGGTATCCTTCTTCAATTTTTTTTGTAAATGCATCGGATTGTTTGGCCATTGGTTCCCTCGAAACTCCACAAGTTCATTTTGTTTCGGTTCCAAGTCAATGTTTTCTAAGAATGTGAATGCGAAGACTTCGGGGTGTGTTCCCGTTCGTACAGAAATTCCAGAGCTTTTTCTCGGAATTTCTCGTAGAACTCCTAATAAGATTTGAGTTTTTCCAAAAACTTTTTAAGATTTGGATGTGGAACGGATTCGCACCTCGAAAGTCATTTTTACCCTTCTCGTTTTTTCCTTTTTCTTTGCCCATTGCAACCGGGGGATCCCCACACTGGGACCTGCCAAATCCATCCAAAAGGGAGTTTTAGACCTTACCAAAGAAGATTTACATACCTTAGAACCTTTCCCTCTGGCTGGGGAATGGGATGCCTTCCCTGGCGAACTTCCCGAAACGGAGCCTGAGTTCGTCGCACTGAGTGAAAAACAAGCAGTTCCACTCGCAGTCCCCGCCTATTGGGTGAACCAAAACCTACCGGCCCATGGGTTTGTTACTTACCGTTTGCAATTGAAGGTAACCGAACCAATGAATTTGATGTTGTATTTGCGGGAGGCATCATCTGCGTACAAATTGTACTACCATAACAAGGAACGTGGCCTCGTCCTTCTCGGTTCGGCAGGAAAAGTTTCCAAAACTAAAGAAGGTTCTATTGGTTATTATTTAGAAACAGGAAGGTCCTTTCGGGCCACACCATCCACTGTTTTGTATTTACAGATTTCCAATTATCTTTACTCACGAGGTGGTCCGTATTATTCACCTATCCTTGGTGAGGTGGGAAAAATGATCCTCTACTTAAGGTTCAAAGAACGTAAAAAATCATTTTTCTTTGGTGTTTTTTTAGTTTTAACGGTATCCCATCTGTTTTTGTACATCCACCGTCGAAAAGACAAATCCACTTTGTGGTTTGCCTTATTGTGTTTTTCTTGGTTAATCCGTATCTTACTTTTTGAAAGAGTTTCCAGAGACTGGTTTGTGGGAACTGACTTCCTTGAGATGTTGCAAATCCGTTTGGAGTATTTAGCCTTTTGTGGGATCCAACTTTTCAGTTTATTATTTTTCTTTTACATCCAACCCCATCTTGCCCCTTTGAAACTGAAAAAATTCCTACTTTTTCCCATCGCCATCGAGATCCTCATCATCTTAACGACACCCTATGCTGTGTACACAAAACTCCTTGTGTTTAGCCAAGTGTACATGACCCTTATTTTGATTTTTGCATTGGTTGCGGCATTTCGTTCTACGTTCCAAAGGGAAACCCGGTACATTGGAATTTATATCGCGGTAGGAACATTGGTGATTCTTTCTGCCACGATTTACGATTCAGTTGTGTTTTTCAAACGATGGGATTTACCTCTCGTGACAGACCTTGGGTTTGCAATCTTTTGTATGTGCCTTGCCATCGTGATTTCCAAACAAAATGCACATACTTGGGAAACCGCCGAATACCTAAGTCTCAATTTACGAAAAGAAGTGGAATGGAAAACCTTAGAACTCAAAAAAGAAAAAGAAAAAGCGGAAAAAACAGGGGAATTAAAAGATAAATTTATCTCCATTGTTTCGCATGATATCCGTTCCCCACTATTTGGGATTTCTTCTGTTGTCAATTTACTTACGGAATCACCACCTTCACTTTCGCCAGAGAGAGCCAAGCAGGTACTAGGTGAAGCCTCCACTGGACTCAAAAACATTTTGAGTATGGTAGAAGAACTCATCAAATACTCTAGGTTCCAAAATGCTTCCGTTTTCCCTGATTACCAACTTTTTGATTTCCGCCAAATCACAGACCAACTGATGGACCGGATCCAAGAGATGGCAAAACCCAAAAACATCACGGTTCTCACCCATATCGACGAATCTTCGATTGGGATAGGAGACCCCAATCTCATTGAACATTTGGTTTGGAACCTTCTCACCAATGCCGTTAAATTCACAAAAGAATCTGGCACAGTAGAAGTATCCTTAACGGAAGCCGGTAAGTTCTGGAGTTTAAAAGTAAAAGACACAGGGATTGGGATGCCAAGTTACTGGGCCGAACATGTGTTAGAAGAAGGTTTCCTTTTTGTTCGTAAAGGGACTGCCGATGAAATGGGAGCAGGTGTTGGCCTTGCCTTTTGCCATGAAGTGGCAGACCGCCATGGTGCCAGTTTGGTGGTAGAATCAGAAGAAAACAAAGGAACTTCTGTAGAACTACTCCTACCCAATTTCGAAAAAATTGTCCTCGTCTTAGATGACAACCCTGGCTACCGCAAACAAGTCCGGAAGGTATTAAAAGACCTTCCTTGTATTGTTTGGGAAGAGGAATACCCTGACCATGCCTTGTATTCCGTCGCACGTTTGAAACCAGACCTGATCATCGTAGACTTTTCGATGCCAGAAAAGACTGGGCTTGATTTTTTACGTGATCTGTATGCCAATTCGGAAATGGAAGAAATTCGTTCGTTACTCGTATCGAGTTCCCATACCGATCCAAATACCGGTTATAAATTAGAAACAGAAGTGATGGAACTTGGGGGAGATGCTTTTTTAACCAAAACATCTCCCGATGAAAAGATGGTTGAGGTTGTCAAACGACTCCTCGATCTCTGAGTGTTAGATTAACATTTGTTCTTTGGCGCGTCCAATGAGTTCGGCAACCGTTTTCGCATTGAACCGGTCCTTTAGGCGTCCCACATGGTATTCTACCGTACGTTTTGAAAGTCCAATTTCCGTTCCAATCTCTTGGTAGGTTTTTCCATGGCCAAGTAGGGTGAGGATTTGTTTTTCTTTTTTGTTGGCTACTTTTCCGTCTTGGGGTTTGCGATTGAAACTGAGTTTTAGGTTTTTGGAATACACCGTTTTCCCAGCAGCAATTTCATTCAGGTTTTTGGTAAGGCTACTCAAATCATCACTTTTCAAAAGATACCCATCCACTCCAGCTTCGATGGCAGAATGCACTATGGGTTGTTCGTCAAGCATGGTAAGGGTCACGACTTTCAGTTGTGGTTGGTCTTTTTTCCAATCCTTTACCATATTGAGGACGTTTTCCCCTGGGATGCGCAGGTCGAGCAGGACAAAATCAGGTTTTGTTTCGAGGAGTAGGTTTGAAATCTGAGAGGAATGTTCCGCTTCGCCCACAACTTCAAAATCATTCGAAGCATTCACGACATGTTTTACGCCGACCCGGGTCACTGCATGGTCTTCAACGAGTAATACCTTTTTTTTCGGTGTCATAAATTTCCCTTTGTTTCGGAGCTAGAATCCTAATTTCTTCCTAGCGTTTCCCCCTAGTAGACGAGGAGAACTGCAAATATTAGTACTATTCCGTTTCATTTGTCCAGAAAAATTCATGGGTCTTTCTACTTAATTTTCTCTTGCAAAATCATAAATTTCCCCCATGTTCAGAAAGATCCTAGGAGAATGAATGAATACTAAAGTAGAGAGTCTCAAAAAAATATATCTCTTCCAAAAGTTAAACCAAGATGAACTATTACATATAGCTGAAAAGATTCGGGAAGTCCACCTACCTCCTAGAAATGTTTTGTACGACATGGGCGAAGATGCGGAATCCATGTTCATTGTGAAGTATGGAACCTTACAAATCTCCACTTCCACAAGCCATGGCGACGACGTGAACCTCATCACCCTCGGAGAAGGGGATCATTTTGGGGAATTGCCTTTTTTTGATGATGAAAAACGATCTGCCAAGGTTGAGGCCAAAGAAAATTCCGAACTTTACGAACTCCGTTATGCGGACCTGCATGAGATGTTTTCTAAAAACAAAGAAATGGAACTCAAATTCTATAAAGAAGTGACCCATTACTACATCAGAAGGCTTCGAAAACTAACCCATGATTTAGCGTATGCTCGCGAACTGAGAAAGCGTTTCGCCTAAACCAAGTTTTAGAGACAAAATCGAACCAAATTAGGATTTTTTATCGTAGAGATCCGAAAAAACCTTTTCCATTCCTCAGTTTCTTCCTATTACAGCTAAGGAATGGGTTTCGGAATCCGATACTATTACCGTAGGCAGGGAGAAGGAATGCATGGTGGACCCCGAAATCCTAACCGAGAAGATCGTAACACAAAATAAGACTTTCTTGGTGGATTTGAAGAAAAACCAGGCTGGATTTTACCTGAAAGTATCGGAATGGTCGAATAGCAAAAAATCCTCGATCTTTCTTCCGGCGGAAGGAATCGATCGAATGATCGAAATCTTGCATCAATTTAAAAGCCGGATAGCCGATAATGAGAATACGAAAGACCCGGAGTTAGGAGCCTTTTAGGAGTGAGTTTCATGGGGAAATTAGGAATGACCAAACTGTTGTTAGGCCTCTTCCTTTCAATAGGAATGTTGTACGCACAGGCAGATACTGGCGGACAAAATACAGCTAACACTGCAAATGATGAGGATAGCCCTCTTAGAAAAATCGTTTTAGATGATTTTGAAGAGGCTGAGGATTGGAGAGTCAAAGCAACCACTCCACTCGGAGAAACAAGGACTTTAAAACTTGTACAACGTGGCCTTATCAAAGATGTATTCGATGAAAAAACCGTACCAGAAGATGGTGGGGACAAAATCGAAAAGAACCATATTTTAGGAGTCAAAACACATTTTGCTGCTAAGGGACTTGACCGTGTGGAACTTTACCCTCCGCATGAATACATCATCAAAGGAAAAGTAAGACAAATTTCTGTATGGGTTCTTGGAAGAAAGTACAGACATACCTTATTTGCAAAATTCAGAGATTATAAAGACGTAACACATAATATCCGTTTGGGTCGATTGGATTTTTTTGGATGGAGAAAGTTAACCGCAACGGTTCCTGGTTTCATCCCACAAAGCTCACGATTTGCACTATTGGATAAAAACCTTCACTTTGTTTCCCTATTTGTGACATCTGATGTTCACGAAGTAGCAGGGGACTTCTACTTTTATGTAGACGATTTACAAGTGAGAACAGACAGATCCGAAGCAAAATACCCTGGTTCTGAAATTAAGGACAATTGGTAAGCGGGAGAAAGGAACAATGGAAAACAAAAAAACAAAAATCCTAACTTTATTAGCGCTAAGCTCGGTTGCACTCATCGGTTTCGCACAAGCACAATACAAAGTTTCCAATGGAGTGGCAACACCAGTTGGAAACGATATTGGTGCTCTTGAACTAAAAGCCATTACGATCGAATCTTGGGACAATCCAGTTTCTTCTGCACCATATGGTTGGGAAGTATTCACTGACAAAGACGGTGTGAACAAAGATGGATCTGGTGATATGAAGTTTGATGAAAACAATAAGTACTCACCAGTACTCAATGACCCAGCAAAATCCCCTCTTGTGATGAGAGAAGTGAAACTGGTTCCAGGAAAACCTGGCGACGTGAAAAACGTGGATGCTGGGAACGCAAAAGTTTTGGCTGTGAAATTCCAATTCACATTCCCTGGAAACAACGTAGTCACCATCCGCCCACCACGTGCTCCTGAATATGAAATCACAAGGGCTCGTCCGTACATTGATGCAGACAACAAAAAGAAATTGGAAAAAGTGTATGGAATTGAAGCTCCAGGAAACGTAAAAGCCATTTCTGTTTGGGTTCTCGGTCGTGGAAACGAATACGATTTGGAAGGTTGGTTAGAAGACTTTAATGGCAATAGCCATATTTTCCCTTTTGGTTCCCTTGACTTTGTGGGTTGGAGACCTCTCCATATCATCATCCCTCCAGGGATTCCACAAGAAGCGAATGCTTTCCCTGCGACAAGGAACTTGATCTTCAAACAGTTCAAAATCCGATCTCGTAAAAACACAGGACCTGAAACGGTTTACCTCTTTTTTGACGAACTCCGCGTTCTTGCGGATACATTCGAAGTTCATTTTGATGGTGCAAACCTTGACTTTGATGAAGAAGATTGTAAAAATAAAGTGAAGCTTGAGCAAATGCTCCAAAAATCCGGAGCCATCTCCACAGGTGCAAAAGTGCGCGATTGTGGTGGAAGTAACGGATCTTCGCAAAACAAATAGTTCCCTTTTCACTCCAAGGGAATCTACTTGGACCAGGAAAACCCAGCCAATCGGCTGGGTTTTTTGGCTTTACAGAATCGAACGGACCTGGAGAATGAACCCTAGGACTGTTCTTTTCGCGGATTCATCGCTAAATTTACCGTAACAACTTTATAGGAACTATGAACACCCTTTATTGGAAATACGAAGAGGGAGATTCTTTTCATGCCTGAGACTATTACCGAAGACAAATCAAACAAAATTGCCGAGAACGACAAACTAACACCTCTATTCAACGAGGAAATTTATGTTCGTGCTGATGCAGGAACGGTTCCCGTTTCTAAATTCAAAATCTTTGACGATGTCATTGATGCATACAAGGCAGAGAATCGTTTAGCAGAAGCTAAACAAAAAATTGAAGACCATTTCAAAGAACACCCTGAGTCTATCTCCGCCAAATACATGTTAATGATCATCTCTTTCATGGAAGATTCCATGGGTGATGCAAATTTGGTGAAGAACATTTTGGATTCTTTTAAAGCACATGCAAAATGGACCATCATCGAATACATCACTGATTCAATTTTACGTTTTGGGGACCACAGGCTTGCACTCCGAGTCAAAGCTGAAGCCCTAGATAAACTCAAGAAAAACAAAGAACTAAAAACAGTACTTGAAAAACTAGCCAAACAAGACCGCAAAAACCCAGAGATCGCTAAGAAGTATGGATTCTCCATTATGGAAGAAGACAAACCAAAAGCGATGTCGTATCTCAAACTTGCCGTTGAGATGTATGCTAAAAACAAAGAATACGTTCCGATGGAAGAAATTTGGCCAACCATCGTACAAAACAATTATGAAGACGTTTCTTTCTTTGATAAAATTGAACGGATTTTACTCGGCCAAAGAGAAAAAACTCGTTTAGTAGGACTTCTTTATCCAATCGTTGAACCATTTAAGGCAATGGAAGATTGGGACCATGTCATTTACTTTCTCAAGAAAATTTTAGAACACGAACCGGCGTCACAAAAAGCAAGAAACGAACTCATTCGCTCTTACAAACAAAAATACGCTGCCCATTCCTTACTCGAAGATTTCCTCAAAATGAGTGAACTAGGTAACAACCGTAAGCCGGTCAAACTTTGTATCACAAACTTTGAACGAAACATCGTATTTGATACTGGCAACTATGTGATGCATAGAAATTGGGGAGTGGGTAAAATCACTTCTATCTCACAAACTGGTGATTCCATCTTTGTTGATTTTGAAGAAAAGAAAGACCACAAACTTTCGATCCAAATGGCGATCACTTCCCTAAAACCACTGAAGAAAGATCACATCTGGGTTCAACACTTCGAAGATCGAAACGCCATCACAACTATGTTCCAAGAGAACTTGGCAGAGTTTTTAAAACAACTCCTCAAGTCTTACGAAAACAAAATGTTAATCTCCGACATGAAGAATGAACTCATTGGTACATTCTTAAAAGCGGATGAGTGGTCCAAGTGGTGGGCAAAAGTAAAATCGGTTCTGAAAAAAGAAGCGAACATCGGAATGAATCCGAAGAAAAAGGATGAAGTGGTTTACCACGAAAAACCAATCACACATTCCGAAACCCTTACACAAAAATTCCAAGCGACAACAGATGTGAATAAAAAATTGGAAATCGCGATGGAAGCAGTGAGAGATGCAGATGAAGCTGCGGAAGCAGGTGAGTTTTTTATCTCTCATTATGTGGAAGAAGAATCAGCTCGTGATATCATTCGTAAAATTTCTGCCTACCTTTACTTGGATGAAGCAGGAAAGGCATGGCCAACCGAAGAATTTTCTCATAAAATTCGCGAACCTGAACTCAAAACCCTCATCCAAACCCTAACCAAAGAAGATGCTCTAAAAATTTCCAAAGCATTGGAAAATACAGACATCAAAAAAGGGTTTAAGGATCTCATTCGTGCCCACCATCCGGAAGCGATCAATATCCTCATTGGGCTCCTATTCGAAGTTCCGGTGAAGGTAAACCGTTCGGTTTTCCAAAACTTGGTTGCGGACGAAAAATACGCAGAACTCAATTTGTTCATTGAAACCGTTTGCAACAAATCCAAAGAAAATCCTGAGGTTTTCCTTTGGGTAGCAAAATCGATCCTTTCTCATACTTGGAAATTTGATTGGTTAAAAGTGAGTGAGGAAGACTTGGTCCTTCGAGTGTTCCGTATCTTAAAACCACTTGCCAAAATTGAAGACAAGGGTACCAAACTCAAAAACCAAGCGATGGACATTTTGTTCGGAAAAGACAATAGCCTTCTCCGTGACATTTTAACCAACGCAGACGATGAGTATGTGCGAAAACTATTCGCCCTCTTCAAAGAAGTGCCATATGTCACAGATTTGGAGAAAGACCAATTGTATGCTCTCATCAATGAACTCAAACCAAACATTGTTTGGGATGAGTATGACTCAGAAGAAGATGCAGACGATGATCCATTAGCCAATTTACCTCACGATGTGGTGCTTGTCACAAGAAGGGCTTTCAACGCGAAAAAACTCGAGTTTGAACACCTTGTGAATGTGGAAATGGCTGAAAACTCACGTGATATCGGAGAGGCCCAAGAAAAAGGGGACTTACGAGAAAACGCAGAATACAAAGCAGCAATGGAAAAACAAGCTCAGTTGCAAGCGGCCATCAAACGTTTGGAAGCAGAACTCAAAAGTGCTCGTATCTTAGATTTAAGTGATGTGAAAACAGAAAAAGTAGGGATCGGAACCACTGTTCGTTTGAAAAATAAACAGTCTGGTGAAGTGGTCACTTACTCAATCTTAGGTGCTTGGGATGCTGATACTGAAAAAAATATCATCTCTTACCAATCACCACTTGCGAAGTCATTACTTGGAAAACACACTGGAAACGAAGCAACACTTGTCTTCGGTTCCACAGAAACGGTTTATGAAGTATTGGATATCGCTCGTTACTCGATGACGGGACAGGAAGCCTGAAGAAGGTCTTCCTTCCATCCATTCGTAGAAATTAAATCGACAAACGGCTCGGAAGTATTTCCAGCAAAATCAGAGGCCTTAACTTCTAAAAGAAGATAAGGCCTTTCTTTTTGTAGGCTTTTCGGAATGAGAACTTTGATCGCACTTCGGTCTGGGTCATATTCATAAGGAAAACTTTGTCCATCTAACAAAAGCTCAACGTTTGTCCGAAATCCACTGCCTGTATCAGAAAGGGTATAATACTTTTCTTCCAAACAATGGTTTTTGACATCGGGAAGTTCGATGAATCTTGCAATGGATGTCATAGGAAACACAGTGGGTGGAGTTTCGTCTGACAAAACCATGAGGTAACCTAATTTTGTGAGTTTAAAACTAAATCCATTTGGTTTCCGTTTGGGTTGGACACCCTGGAATTTTCCAATGGAAACATCGTAAAAATACAAAGAATCTTTGATTGAAGGTGTGGATCCAAAATTCATTTCACCAAGTCCTTCTCCTTTCCAACTCATTCGTTTGGTTTCCACTTGGTAAATTTTACCTTTGAGTGGTAGGCCTTTTGGAATTTTAAACGGAATTTCTTTTTCAGAAATCTCCGTAATGAAAAAATTACCATCCCCTGAGACTTCCGCTTTTGTTAAATCAATGGTAACAACCCCATCCGATGATTTGTATTTGTTTCCCGTTTTATTAGCGATGGACTTTTCATTAGGATTTTTAGGTGAATTTTCATTGAGGATGGTAAAGTTCACTGATGATTTGTTCCCAGTGGCATCTCGTAAGGATGCTTGGATTTGGATTTTTTCTTTTTTAGGAAATTGGTTTAAATTGAGTGAGTATCCTTCTTCTTTGAAGAGTTTGGATTGTTCATACATATGATAAAAATACACAGGGGGAGATAAAGAAGATCGATTGATGTCGTAAAATTGGTGTTTTTGTGATTTCTCTTCAAAGGATAAAAAATCAAAATTCCTTGTAAAAACAGTTTTCCCATTCACTTCCAAATCCATTCCATACACATTGTTTTTGTTACGAGAACGAATTTTGTCATAACCACTCAAGCGTATTCGTAATTTCCCTGTTAGTTGGATAGATGTAAATAAATCACCGGATTCGGAATAAAGTTCAAATTTCCCTTTCCCAATTTCTTTTGCAGAAAGTAAAAGTGGTTTTTCTAAATCATCTCCCTCTAAAAAAAGAGAAAGGATGGTTGGAGGAGTGATGTCCTTTTGATGGATTTCAGAAAAGTAAAGTGGATTGATGGTTCCTTTTTCCGAACGGAATTCTAAATGTAAGTGGGGAGGACCAGATCCAGTTTCCCCTGTTTTTCCGATGGCATTTCCCTTTTTTGTAGAAAACATACCAGGAGGGAGTTTCAGTTGGAAACCTGTAGGATCTCCCATCAGTAAAAGGGCTCTTCTTAATAGTTCTAATTCAACAAGTGTTCCACCAAAGGAATGTAAGTGGGCATATTTGGATTTGATTTTGTATTTGGGATTGTATAAATTAAGAGATAAACCATAACCAGTTTTCGAATAACTGATCTCTTCTACAAATCCATCAAAGGTAGCAAGGATGTTGTGGCCATTTAACCCGTATGATTTGAAGTCAGATCCTAAATGTAGATTATGGTTTCTGATTTCGGCAAATGTTCCTGAAACCGGTGAAAAATAAGGCAAAGGAAAACCCACATCACTGTGTGGGATTTCAGGAATTTTGGAATCCGCAGAAAGATGGCTCACGCAGAAGAGTAGGGAAAGGAGGGGAAAAAAGAACTTTGCCAACTGCATGGGAAAAGTAGAATCCAACCACTTGCTTTGTCATGCCTTTCCTTGAGGGCAGGAGAAAATCCTGAATTCCCGATTCCCTTGACAATCTAGACTTGGGACCTAGTATGACAGGGAACAAATTCAAATGAGACTAGGTATTGTTTTTCTTTTATTCCTTTTTTGCTCTGGATGTGCTTTTTTTTCAAAAGAACCAGGGCGGCCTCCTAAGATTGATGGGGTTCCTGTCCCGGATTCGAAGAGGTTACTCTACATTCAGAATGTAAGAAACAATACGTATTCCCCGGGGATGCACACACGCCTCACCCAAATGATCATGGAAGAAATTGATCGCAGGGGAAGGTTCATCACCACTCGAGAAAAAACTCTCGCGAAATACCGTTTGTATGCAGAGATTGTCCACTACCAACAAGTGGGGGATTTGATGGACTTGGCTGACCAACAAATTACATCGGAATTATTTGTTGTCACTCGTGTGGAAATCATTGAGGCAGATACGGGAGTCAAAATCCCCATGGAACGAAGTGAAATCCCGGGAAGGGTACATTTTTCCACTCAGATCGGATTTCGAGAATCGGAACTCGAAGCACAAAATCGTTTGTTACGTGTGATGGCACTGCGAATTGCGGAAGAAGCAGAAAGAGCTTGGTATTATTCACTTTCTGGTGTATTGAATTAAGATAGTATTTAGGAGATAACCCTTGCAAAACGATCCTATTTCCCAAGAAGACACAAAAAAAGAGATGCTCGCATTTGAAGAGTATCTAAAAGAAAATGGTTTAAAAATAACAAACCAACGTTTGTTAGTTGCTCAAAAGATTTTTTCAAGTCATAATCATTTTACAGCGGAAGGTCTACTTGACGAACTCAAAGACAACAAAGACCGCATTTCCAAAGCAACCATCTATCGGATATTAGCAATCATGGTTGAGGCGGGGTTACTCGAAGAACATGATTTCGGAAAGGATTACAAATACTACGAACATATCATCGGCCACGAACACCACGATCATATCATTTGTATGCAATGCGGTCGGATTGTTGAATTCATTGATGAACGCATTGAAGAACTCCAAAACAAAGCGGCAAGAGAAAATGGATTTACCATCACAGGTCATAGTTTGAATATATTTGGTAATTGTTCAAACTTTGCAAATTGCGAACATAAAAACAAAAAATAGTGCCTTCGATATTTAAAGAAGGAACATACGATTCGGGTTCCTATGCGAGAACGGGAACACTTTCACTGAATGGCATTCAAATCGAAACTCCGATTTTTATGCCCGTGGGGACTCGTGGTAGCATTAAGTCGCTTACGTCGGAAGATATCAATGAGCTTGGTTACAATTTAATCCTTGCCAATACCTACCACCTTTACTTGAAACCAGGCAAAGAAGTATTCGACCATTTCCATGGCTTAAAAAATTTCATGTCGTACAAAAAAGCCCTGCTCACAGATTCGGGTGGGTTCCAGGTATTTAGTTTAGCAAGTTTATTCAAATTTGAGGATGATGGAGTGCGCTTCCAATCCCATATTGATGGGAGTTATCATAAATTCACACCATCCTCTGTGATCGATATGCAAAGGTCCATTGGCTCTGACATCATGATGGTTTTAGATGACTGTGCTCCTTATGGGAGTGATACCAAACGATTGGAACTCGCCTTGGACAGGACCCATCGGTGGGCCAAAGAATCCTATGAGTATTGGATGGAAAATCCGAACGGCCAAAATGTATTTCCCATCGTGCAAGGTGGGGTGAACGAGGCACTGAGGCTTAAGAGTCTTGAGACCTTACAAAAGATTGATTTTCCAGGCATTGCCATCGGGGGCTTAAGTGTAGGGGAACCTAGGCCAGAATACATTCGGATTTTGGAATGTATGGCCCCTCATTTGGACAAAGCGAGACCAAGGTATCTGATGGGAGTGGGAACCGTTGTGGACATCCTCGAAGGCGTGAAAAACGGCATTGATATGTTTGATTGTGTGCTTCCGACTCGGAACGCTCGGAATGGGCAAGTCTTCACGTCAAAAGGCAAAATCAACTTACGAAACGAGAGCCATAGACTCAGTGAATCACCCATTGACTCGGAATGCTCTTGTAAGGTTTGCCAAACGTATAGTCTTGGTTACATTCGGCACTTACATAAGGTGAAGGAGTTAACTGCCTTTTCCTTATCAACCTACCATAACTTATTTTTTATGCAGAGCTTCATGGAAAAGATGCGAAAGTCCATAGAAATAGGCAATTTTCGGGCATTTTATGAGCATTGGAAAAATTTGTTTGGTAGCTAAAATTATTAGGTTGACGTACCCATTTTTTTTGAATGTGATAGTACCGTCATTTCTACATTGATTGTAGCTTCATTGAGGAGTCTCTAGACACACATGGAAATCACCAGAAGGGAAAAAGATAAAATCGTAGTACTCGATATTAACGGGGAAATCGACCTTTATAACGCGCCTGAGATCAAGGATGTAATCGCCAAATTGATCGAAGAACAAAAGTATTGCATCGTCATCAATCTCGAGAAGGTATCTTACATCGACTCTTCCGGAATTGGAGCTTTAATTTCAAGTTTGTCCAACCTGAAAAAATACCAAGGTGGATTAAAAATCATCAACGTAGCAGGTTCTGTTCGAAAGGTATTTGAACTCACTAAGCTGACTTCATTTTTTGAAATTTTCGACAGCGAAGACGAAGCAGTTACTGCTTTTAAATAATAGGGGAAGCGTATTTGCGCTTCTCTCTTACAATCCCCCCTACCAAACATTAAGGAGTTTGTTATGTTAAAAAAGAAAAAGACATCTGTCTTTCTCTCCGCTTTGGTATTGTTCTCTGCAGGATTTGTTAACTGCGCACAAGAACTACCACTCAAAGAACTCGCACTTGCGAAATCCCAAGTGGAACGAGCCGAAAGACTTTCTGCGGAAGAATATGCCCCTGAAGAATTCAGTGAAGCCAAAAAAAGTTTAGTATCTGCTAACGAGTTTGCGGCGGAAGAAAAAGCATCCGACTCAAAAAAGAGTGCGGACTATGCGATTTCAAAAGCATATGATGCGTTAGAGAAAACATTGCCAAAGTTAGCTGCAAAATCTCGCGAAGAAGCAGTGGCAGCAATTGATGCCGCAGATGAAGCATACGCATCAGAATACACTCCTGAAGAATACAAAAAAGCTGTTGCTGCAAGAGATGCTGGGGAAACAAAATTGGCCCAAGCGGATGCAAGCCTTGCGTCTTATCTCCGTGAAGACAAAGATGAAACGGCAAAAGAAGTAAAACGCACTGTTGCCTTACAAGAATACGAAGATGCCCATAACCAATTCCAAGAAGCATCTAAAATCAGCTCAGAAGCAAAAAAAGTAGCACTTGAAAAATCTGGTGGTGCCCTATTGAAATCTGCTGATGAAGTGGATGCATTACTGGATAAAGCAGCATCATACTCAAAAGCAGGTAACCCTGCGATTGATGAAGAAAAAGCTAGGGTCGCTTCTGCAAGAGAAGACATCCAAGCAGGAAAATTAAAAACGGCTGATGAAAAAATCAAAGCAGCCCGATTGGCTTCTGCTTCTCTTTTACAAGATTCCATCAAAGACCATGCAAAAAATCGTAATGCCCAAGCAAAAGAAGTGGTTGAAGATGCAAATCTTCGTTTTGGCGAATTAAACGCTGAAACCTATCTTAAGTCAAATGCAAAAGAATCGTATGCAAGTACACAAGAGAACTTAGGTGCATCCAACGAATCTTTACAAGCTTCTGGAAACCTTTTAGAACAAGATAAATTCGAAGATTCAATTGCCCAATCCGAAGAAGCAATCCGATTGGCTGAAATTTCAATCGACCAAATTGAAACTCTCAAAGGTAAAACGAATGTTGCTAAAAAAGATCGTACTGCAGTAGAAACAGATTCTGATAAAACAACAGATACAAAAGACTCAAACCAAACATCTTCATCCCAAGTGGAGGAGTTGTCCGGTGGTTGGAAACGTTACACTGTTGAAAAATCAAATCCAGCTGATTGCCTTTGGAGAATTGCTGACCGAGAAGACATCTATAGTGATGCAAAACTTTGGCCACGTATTTTTGAAGCGAACCGTAAAACGATTCGAAACAAAAATTTAATTTATCCAAAACAAAAACTGAACATCCCACCAAAAACCGGGAAAATCGGAAAAGCACCTAAGGAGTAAACAAGACTTAGGTGAATCGAAAAAAGCTGTCGTAAAGACAGCTTTTTTTTTGTCTAAACCATAGGACCTATATGAACCGAGGATACACAACTCCCGTTACAAAAATTACAGAAAATGACTTTGAATCCTTGGTCCAATTGGCATTGGATGAAGATTTGCCTGCCGGTGATATCACAACCGATACTTTGTTTGCAAAGGAAGAATCTTGTACTGCGGTATTACTCGCAAAAGAAGATGGCATCCTTTGTGGACTTTCTGTTATCCCTTGCCTTATCGGGAAAACCAAAGCATCCCTTACTTGGAAAAATGCTTTGGAGGATGGCGCCGTCCTTTCCAAAGGTACAGTGATTGGGGAATTCCAAGGATCTTTGGTTAGCCTTCTGAAGATGGAACGAATTTTACTCAATTTCATCCAATACCTTTCAGGCATTGCGACAAATGCCAACCGAGTGGCAAAACAGTATCCAAACTTACTCATCCTTGATACGAGAAAAACTTTGCCTGGGTATCGAAAACTTGCCAAGTATGCAGT
This sequence comes from Leptospira jelokensis, assembly GCF_004769635.1. Lineage (GTDB taxonomy): Bacteria > Spirochaetota > Leptospiria > Leptospirales > Leptospiraceae > Leptospira_A > Leptospira_A jelokensis. The sequence continues at coordinate 63,110 of NZ_RQGH01000007.1, read as the reverse complement.
GTATACAGGTGGGGGAGCCAACCATAGATTGAACCTATCGGAGATGGCGATGTTAAAGGATAACCATGTCGCAAAAGCCGGATCCATTCAATCAGCCGTACAAATGGTACGTGAAAAAAATCCAGGGAAACAAATTGAATTGGAAATCGATGGCATCTCCCAATTGAGCGATGCGATTGCAGCAAGTCCCGATATCATTTTACTCGATAATTTTTCCGATTCCGATACCGAAAAAGCAATCCAGATATTAAAAGAAAAAGCCCCGAAGATTCGGATTGAATGTTCAGGTGGGATCACTCCTGATAAATTAAATTTTTTGTCAAAGTTTGATGGAATTGGAGTGAGTATGGGTTATCTGACTCACACAGTGAAATTTTTGGACATTAGTTTGGATATCAAATAATGGGACTTTACCAAGACATCAAAGACAAACAGGAGTTATTTGATGCAGTCCAAAAAAGACTGGGTCCAGAAAAAGCACAACTAGTCGAAAAAGCCTATCACATCGCTGACAAAATGCATGAAGGCCAAAAACGGCTTTCTGGTGAACCCTACATCATCCATCCGATGAATGTTGCTTCTGTGTTGGATGATTTAGGGCTCGATGAACGTGCCATAGCTGCCGGTTTGTTACACGATGTAGTAGAGGATACTAGTTATTCGAAAGAAGATATGGCACGTGAGTTTGGGGAAGACATCGCGGCACTTGTGGAAGGTGTGACCAAAATTTCGGAAATCAAATCCCAATCGAAAGAAACAGAAGCCGCAGAAAACATTCGTAAGATGTTACTTGCCACGATCAAAGATGTGCGAGTGATGCTCATCAAACTTGCTGACAAAACCCATAATGTTAGGACATTAAAATTCCAACCGGAAGAAAAACAAAAACGGATCGCGAAAGAAGTATTATCCCTATATGCTCCGATCGCTGGTCGACTCGGTGTATATAAGGTAAAATTTGAATTGGAAGATTTGGCATTCCAATCTCTCCACCCTGAAGAATACCAGGAAATTAAAAAAAGAGTTTCTGCTAAAAAATCAGAACGAGATGAATACATTGAAAAAATTAAAATCATCCTAAAACAACGGTTAGCTGAAATTAATATCGATGCAAGAATTGATGGAAGGGCAAAACATTTTTATTCGATTTACCGTAAAATGGTGACAAAGGAAAAATCATTTTCGGAAATTTTTGATTTAAGAGCTGTGCGAATCATCGCCAATGAAATTAAAGATTGTTATGGAGTACTTGGAATTGTGCATACACTTTGGACACCAATTCCAGGGCGATTTAAAGACTACATTGCCACTCCAAAGACCAATTTATACCAATCACTCCACACCACTGTGTTTGGACCTGATGGCCGACCCATGGAAGTTCAAATTCGTACAAAAGAAATGAATGCCATTGCGGAAAATGGAGTGGCTGCTCATTGGGCTTATAAAGAGTCCACCAACTTAACGAAGTCCTCTGTCATTTTGCAAAACGGGGTTGAAAATGCCTTCCGTATGAAATGGCTTGAGATTCTTAAATCTTGGCAGGACCCAAGCCTCGACTCAAAAGAATTTATGGAAGAGTTACAATATGACCTCCATGAAGATGAGGTATTTGTATTCACTCCTAAAGGCGAAATCATTGAAATGCCAAAAGGTGCCACTGTTTTGGACTACGCGTTTCGAATCCATACAGATGTGGGCCTTCATGCTCGCGGTGGAAAAGTTAATGGTCGTATGGTGACACTCCGTACAGAATTAAAATCTGGTGACCAAGTTGAAATCATTACTGAAAAAAATTCAAAACCATCTCCAATTTGGTTAAGGATTGTCAAAACATCTGGCGCCAGACAGAAGTTACGTGCTTATTTTCGTAAACTGCAAGAAGATTCGCAAAAAGAAACAATTGGATCTGTTTTGGAAGCATCCAATCCAACCTTTGATGAAAATACCATCAAAGAAATCAAAAAAGTTAAAATTAAAAAACCAACCAAACCAAACCCGAACCAAGAAGAAACAAAGGAATTTGGAATTTCAGTTGCTGGTTGGAATGATGTGCCTGTTCGAGTCGCTTCCTGTTGTACCCCGATCCCTGGGGATGAAATCATTGGTTTTATCACAAGAGGAAGAGGGGTTAGTGTTCACAAAAAAGACTGCACCACCGCGACAAAACAATTGGAGTGGATGAAAACCATTCCAGTGCGTTGGGAAGGACCTGGAGAACCAATCCCCATTCAAATTGAAGTCCGTGCCAAAGATGTCCAAGGGATCTACCTTTCCATGGTGGAGTCAATTTCTAGTACAGAAACCAATATTTTGGAAGCAGGTGCATCTTCACATCCGAATGGTACACTCACCGCCAAATTTATGTTAGAAGTAGATCATTTAGACCAATTAAAAGAAATTTTGGAAAATTTACGTATGATCCAAGGTGTTGTTTTTGCAGAAAGGGTCAAAAAGTAAACCACTGCAATTCGTTTGGTTTTAAAAGAAAATACAATCCCTCTTCTTTTTTTTCTTGGGGAAACACATTGCCAGTGACAATATCTTTTAATTCTTTTTGGTAAATGATTTCGTCTTGGAAAGGAATCCATCCGGAACAACTAATATCATTGGGATTCCAAATGATGAGTTCTCTTTGGTTTTCGGAAAGGATCAATCGACAAAAAATGGATAAACCATTGAATTCTGAGTACGATGGGTCCCGATAAAAAATACTTTTCTCTCTCTTTTGGATGGCAGCAAGTGCTCGTTCATAAAATGCAAATGCCTCCAAATCAGTGGATTCTTCGTCCGTTCGGATCATTTGTACGGGAATTTTTTTGGAAAGTCCCAGTTCTTGTCCGTCGTAGAATAAAATCGTACCTTGGTTTGCCGAAAGTAAACTGAAATATGTTTTTCCATTTTCACCAAAACAATGTTTGGCTCTCTCTTCATCGTGGTTTTCTAAAAATCGGATTTGGTTTAAATTTGACTCACTACATAATTTTTCTTTGGCCGCTTGTAGATTTTGATTCAGGAAAAGATCATATAACCGTTTCTCGTAAGTGGCATCAAATCCAAGGGATAGAAGTTTGGACTCCAATCCCCAATACACTTCAGCGTAAAATTTGAAATGAGGGAATTCTTGTTTGATGGTTCGAATGACAGTTTCCCAACGGTACACCGATCGTTTTCCATGGGTTTTTTCAAAAACATCGTGTAAAGGCAACATTGCCATATCGCAACGCACACCATCACATTGTTTGGCGATTTCTCGTAAAATTTGAATGTGTAATCCTTCCACTTCTGGATTGGAAAAATCCCATTGGACGGTATCAGTCCATCCATCGAAATAAGGATCTTTTCCATAAAAATAACGATTTCCATTGGGATGAAAGAAGGTATCTTTGAAATCTTTAGATTCGTTTGCCAAAAGAAATGATTTTGGGTGATTCGAAACCAAAGGAGAATCAATTGCCATATGATTTGGTACGAAGTCTAGTATGAGTTTTTTGTTTTTGGATTGGAACCACTCGTATATTTCTGTTAGGTCATCTTTGTCTGTGATGATGGGATCTGGTTTGTATTCGTAAATGGCATAGGGTGAGCCATACACATCCCCGGGTTCAATTTTTGACTTTACTGCTTCATAACCTGGTCGTAAGGCAGGCATGGTTTCTGCAATTTTTCTAGAACTAGGACTATTTTTCCAAATTCCCATAAGCCAAATTTCATCGGCCCAACCAAAGGGAATTTTTTCTTGTATTTCATTTAAGAGCAGAGGTAGCGGTTTCCCTTTTTTTCCACAAAAAAGCCTTGAGCCAATCTCGTACAAATGGATTTGATGGAAGGGATGTTTCATAAATTTGTTAAGTACGATATGGTTCGTTTTCAAGGAATCAAGTTTGTTTTGGTAGGAATCACCTGTCTTTTACCGATTTTCCTTTTCCAAAATTGTTCTGAAGAAGATACGAAGGATACCCTAAATCGAGTGGTCGATGTAAACTGGGAAGGTGACGTGAATTCCATTCCCAAGGCTTTACAGATGAAAAACCCAGTGGCTGACCCTAAGGCCAAAAAAGGTGGGAGGATACGTATCTATTCCCACCAATTTCCCAAGTCTCTTAATTATTACCTGGACCAGTTCACAACAACCGCAAGGATATTCACAAGTTTATATGAGCCTCTCACGGCTTACCACCCACTCACATTGGAAACCATCCCTCACTTGGCCAAGGCATGGCAAATTTCTTCGGACAAAAAAAAGTTCACTTTTTATTTGGATCCGAATGCCCGCTGGTCGGATGGGAAACAAGTCACAGCAGACGATGTGATTTTTACATATGATACCATTATGAATCCTAAAAATGCGACAGCAGTTTTTCGGATTTCGTTATCTCGTTTTTTAAAACCAGTCAAGGTGGATGACCTTACAGTGGTATTCGAAGCAAAAGAAGTGCATTGGAATAACTTCAATGACATTGCATCTTCCATTTTTATTTTGCCCAAACACCATTTTGAGGGCAAAGACTTTAACAAAGAGAATATGGAGTTCCCAATTGTATCTGGGCCGTATAAAATCACAGAAGTCAAAAAGAATCGTTACATCAAATTAGAGCGCCGTGGTGATTGGTGGCAAAGGGCTTATCCTTTCAATGAAGGAAGGAACAATTTTGATCAAATCGTTTATAAAGTTTATAATGAAGAAGCAGTAGCCTTACAAGCATTCAAAAAAGGTGATATCGATATTTACCCAGTGTATTCCGCGTTTGTTTGGGTGGAAGAAGCAAAAGGAGAAGCTTTTGATAAAAATTGGATCGCCAAACAAAGGATATTCAATTTAAAACCAATCGGATTCCAAGGTTGGGCAATGAACTCAAGAAGACCTATTTTTTCCGACAAAAGAGTGAGAGAAGCGATGAACTTACTTGTAGATCGGAAGCTTATGATCGACAAACTCGCATATGGTGAATATGATCCAACAAACAGTTATTATCCGGATTTTTATTTGGGAGGAGAAACAAATCCAAATGTTCCTACCAAATTTGATATTGAAAGAGCTAGAAAATTATTGGCTGAAGCTGGTTGGAAACCAAATGCAGAAGGAATTTTAGAAAAAGATGGAAAGCCGTTCCAATTTTCAATTTTAGACCGTGATAAAAAAACGGAAAAATATTTTACCGTTTTTCTCGAAAAAGCAAAAGAAGTTGGGATTCGCGCATCAATTGATACTCTTGATTTGGCAGCATGGAGTGAACGTGTTGATAAATATGACTTTGATATGACATGGGCTGCTTGGGGTTCTGGGATCTTTAAAGATCCCGAGTCACAGTGGTTATCAAAGTATGCGGACGAAGCCGGCCAACCCAATTTACCTGGACTCAAAATTCCAGAAGTTGACAAACTGATTGAAAAACAAAAAACAGAATTCTCAGTCAGCAAACGAAACGAGATTTTAAAACAAATAGATCGGATTGTTTATAAGGAATACCCTTATGTCTTGCTATGGCATTTGCCAAGTACAAGGATATTGTACTGGCAAAAGTATGGAATGCCATCATTGCCACTCGGCAAGTATGGGGACGAAAGTTTTTCTTCAGATTATTGGTGGTATGATGAGGAGAAGGACAAAAAACTTTCCGAGTCAGTTTCCAAAAAAGAAACGTTTTCAAATTACGAAGCCATCATTCGTTGGAAATAAATTGATCTAGTGTCCGAAAAACAAGGCCCAATCAAAGGGATCAAAGATAAGATCTCACAATTATGGAACCAGTATCCAAATTGGGGAAAAATTCCCCAATTTTTGGAGTTATTGGAAAAGGGTCTCGACAAAGAGCTGTTTGTTGACCCGAATAAGAAACAGGAACCGATTCCGCTGGAAGACCTACCAGTGGATGAAGTCCTTAGAAAGTCTGGATTCATTCGTAATCTATACGAAAGTTTGTTCCCTGTTTCCCATGTCTTTCGGATGACATACCGCTACAACCGTGAATTTTTAGATAATTTTATGCCACTTTCCACGGATGGATACATTGGCCGTGGTTCCTATAAATTTGTTTACAAACTCCCATGGAACCAAGTGGTAAAAATTGGAAAATCGAAATTACCCTCTGATGCCATATTTGGATCTCTATTCAAAGAAGTTGGTCGTGATTTATCACGTTTTTTAAAACCAGAAGAAATTGAGTTAAGAGATTTTTTAAAAACGCAAACCTTCCGAGATTCCAAAAAAGATGAAATTGATTTTAAATTCAAACGATTGGGATTAGAACGTTTGCATTATTGGAAATTGAAATCACTGATCCCGGATTTGGTAGTGCCCACTCGTTTTTTTATGGGTATGCGTGTCCGAAAAAATCCATTTGGAATACCCAATATCACACTCACTCCTTGTGACCAACAACCCTTACTTGCAGGAAAACATTTAAAAGAATTTACCATACGGAATGAGAAATTAGACCAAAATCCAATTTTGGATAAATTTTTTCCAAAATGGAAATTGAACTTTGATTCCCATCGCTTTGGTGTGATTTCCAAATCAAAACTTAAAAAAATTGCTGTGGATTTTAATCGTGTGATCGAAGTGACTAAATACTTAGCAGAAGAAGAAAAATTAATTTTTGATATCCACGCAGAAAACATCATCATCACACTCCCTGACTTTGAATTAAAAATTTTTGATTTTCACGTGTTTGATGATTATTTATATGAACCCTCTTTAGAAAATCCAACACCTGAAATGGATCATATCCAAATCATTGAAGAATTTATCAAGTCTTTTGAATTGGACTGATCGTTGTATGATTGATTTGAAACGAAATTATACTTCCTTTTCTATATTGTCTTTATTCTTTATTCTTTTTGCACTGTACCAGGCATTTAATTTGCGTTGGATCTGTGATGATGCCTATATCAGTTTTGTGTATGCAAAAAATTTTTGGCAAGGGCATGGTCTCGTTTTCAATCTTGAGGAAAGAGTAGAAGGGTATACAAATTTTTTATGGACCGTGTATTTGTCTTTTGGGTATTTACTGGGAATCCTTCCGCAAACTCTTTCTGTGTACACAGGTTTATTCTTTTATTTCCTCCTACTTGGATTATTTTTTTATGAAGAAAACAAACAATCCTTTGGAAATTTATATCCATTATTACTTGTCCATTTATCAATGTTTTACCATTTGTATGTATTTGCAAGTTCTGGTCTTGAAACATCGGTATTTACTTTTTTGGTTAGCCTAGGATTTCTACTTTGGGAAAAAAGAAATCAGTTCGCATATTTCAGTTTTTTTTTGGCAAGCCTCACTCGACCAGAAGGGGCGTTGTTTTTATTTTTTCTATGTCTTGATTGGATCCGTACGAAACGATTTAGAATCCCAATCTTATTTGGGTTTTTATTGTTTTGTTTTTATGTTTTTCGTTATCTGTATTACGAAGATTTTTTTCCGAATACGTTTTATGCAAAAGGGAATAAAGGTAGTTACTTCTCACAAGGGTTCTATTATTTATCATATTTGATTCGCTCTTATCCTTTGTATCCTTTTGTGTTTTTACTTTCTGGAATTCATATCTACCGTTTGTTTACAAAAGAAAAGGAAAGCAGAATGCTTTTCATTGCTTTACTCCTCTATATTTTTTATGTTTTGTATGTCGGTGGTGACTTTATGGGGAATCGATTTTGGATTCCCATCCTACCTTATTTTTCCTATTTGGCTTTCAAACAATTACAAGTGTGGACTTTGGATTCACAAATTCTTTCCAACCACAAAAAAATCTTTTATCGGATTTATTCCAAAAATATGATTTTATTTTCTCTTCTATTTGTTTTGGCCTCCGCGGTTTATATAGATCCTTTAAAATTAACCAAGGGTCGCATTGCTGAATGGCATGGCATTGGAGAAGAACGAATGTTTTATGAGGATCATTTGTTGGATGTGAGTGGGTATGATGTTGGTGCCTTAGAGGGTGTTCGCGTCGCCTTTTTTGGAGCACAAGCCCATTTTATTTATTATCTAAGACCAAGTTATGCCTTCGAAGCAGAATCAGGTTTAACGGACAAAACATTTGCAAAAAAACCACTTGAGAATCGTGGTAGGATTGGTCATGAAGCAAAACTTAGGTATGAAGACATTTCAATGCGTGACATCGATTTGGTTTTAGACAACCGATTCCCTGAGTTAGAGCTTCCATTCATCACCTATACTTGGCGATCGATCCCCATACATTTTTATCTTTGGAAGTACGATCCTCTCAAACTCAATCGGATATGCCAAAGGAAAGATTGGAATTGTGAAGACTTAAAATCCAAATTCCAAAAAGAAAACTGGGATCTAAACTCGCTTAAGTTTTTTGGAAAAACAAGTTCTTTATGAAAAAAGAAATACCACTTCCTTATGGAAATTTAACAATCGGCACTTTGGGGAAAAATGAAGCCAGTTTGTATTTGGACCAGTCCAAAAGCTTTCCCAATTCTCCAAGTGGGTGGCAGACCTATACCGAAAACTTGATTTCCCGTTTGGGAATGTTTGGTGGTTATCAAGTGTTTAGTTTGGGACAAGTCCATGGGGATAGGATTGAAGCGGTGGATGAATCTGCGGATGGCCTTGGTACGATGGAACCAAAAGAAGGTGATGGACTATGGACAATCGAGAAAAATAAAATCCTCGTTGTCCGGACAGCTGATTGTGTCCCAGTTTTTCTTTATTCCACAAAACGACCGTTTGTATCTGTCCTGCATTCTGGATGGAAAGGAACCATGTTAGGTATCACCGAAAAGATGATCCAAGAGTTACTTACAAAAGGGTTCCAAATGGATGAATTGGTTTTGGAACTCGGTCCCTATATCCAACGGCAAAATTATGAAGTGGGAGAAGATGTTGCTAAATACTTCCAAGACCTAGGCAGTGCAGTCTGTTTCCCAAAAGGGAATGGTAAATTTCTTTTGGATGTAGGCCTTGCGATTGAAAAGAGAATGGAACGTAAGTTTGGTGGTGTCTTTAGGCTTGTGAACGAACATTCAGAAGTTTTCCAAAGCCCTCAATTCTTTAGCCATAGGGCCAAAGAAGAGGGTAGGAATTTAAATTTTATACTTTGGGAATCTTGATGAGGGTTTCTTTGATTTTTTCTAAGATTTTTTCTCGTTTGATCGGTTTTACGATATAGTCCATCGCACCATTTTCTAACAAGGCTTTGATGACAGAAGGAGTGTTCTCTTCTGAAATAAAAAGAATCCTTGGTAAAACACCCATCTCTTTCATGTCCCAAAATGCTGCATAACCATCCACTTCAGGTAAAAAGATTTCGATGGTAACAAGGTCAATTTGTTGGCGATTTTCCTTGTACATCTTAAGGAGTTCTTTCCCAGTTTCGGCAATCCCTATGATTTTGAAACCTTCTGATTCCAAAATCTGTTGGAGTTGTTTGGACTGGAATTTGGAATTCTCAGCAATGAGAATCTGGTATGGTCTGCCTGTGGGTCCTATGCCTGCTTGCATGATGTTCTACGTACCTTATCCAAGTGCCTTTTCGATTTCAACCCCAATTTCTTTGGTTCCAAGGACGGTTGTGCCTTCCTCAGCGATGTCTCGGGTTCTCATTCCTTTTTTCAGAACAGTTCGGATGGCATTTTCAATGGCAACGGCCTCCGTTTCCATTCCAAATGAATACCGTAACATTAGAGCACCGGAGAGAATCTGGGCAATTGGGTTTGCGATTCCTTTTCCTGCTATATCAGGAGCGGAACCACCAGATGGTTCATACAATCCAAAACCGGATTCTGAGAGAGAGGCTGATGGCAACATTCCAATCGAACCTGTGATGATAGACGCTTCATCGGAAAGGATGTCCCCAAACATATTTTCGCATAGCATCACATCAAATTGTTTTGGTTTTACAATGAGTTGCATGGCAGCATTATCCACATATAGATGTTCCAACACACAATCTGAGTATTCTTTTTTATGAAGTTCCACAACCACTTCGCGCCATAAAACAGAAGTAGTTAAAACATTTGCTTTATCAATACTGGTTACTTTTTTGTTACGTTTTTTGGCGGCCTCAAATGCAGTGCGTGCAATCCTTTCAATTTCTCTTCTGGAATAACGCATAGTGTCAAAAGCAAACTCTTCGGCACCGCTGCCTTCACGGCCTTTTGGTTTCCCAAAATAAATGCCAGAAGTTAACTCACGTAAGATTAAGATATCAAGTCCATCTCCGATGATGTCACCACGGATGGGGCTTGCTTTTTTTAATTCAGGGTAGATGATCGCAGGGCGAAGGTTGGCAAACAAATCAAAATGTTTGCGAAGAGGGAGTAGGGCACCTCGTTCAGGTTGTCGATCTGGTGGAAGGCCTTCCCATTTTGGCCCACCTACAGAACCAAAAAAGATGGCAGATGCCGATTCACAAAGTTTTAATGTTTCGTCAGGGAGTGGGAATCCAGTGGCGTCTATCGCCGCACCACCAACTAATGCATGTTCAAAGCTAAATTCACTTGCTTTATTGCCTAATGCTTTCCCTACTACTTGTAGGGCAACTTCCATTACTTCTGGGCCGATTCCGTCACCGGCAAGTACTGCTACCTTTTTCATTTCATTTCCTTTAAAACTGATTCTAAAATATCCAATCCTTCTGTTGCTTTTTCGATGCTGAGAATGAGTGGTGGGATAATACGAATGACTTTGCCGGCGGTGCTATTCACCACAAGACCTCGCTTCAAACATTCTTCCACAATTGGTCTTGATTCGGTATATAATTCCACACCGATATGTAGTCCACGACCACGGACTTCTTTGATTTTACCTGTGGACTCCATGATTTGTTTTAGGCGAAGGAACATTTGTTCTGAAATGGTTGTTACATGGTCGAGGATGTTACGTGAGAGCAAAATTTTAAATGTTTCAAACGCTGCCACACATGCCAAATGGTTTCCACCGAAGGTTGAACCATGCATCCCTTTTTCCAAAACTGATTCATATTCTTTTGAAACGACAAGGGCCCCGATCGGAAATCCTGATCCAAGTCCTTTTGCAAGAGTGAAGGCATCAGGGTACATACCGTAGTGTTCAAAACAAAACATCTTTCCTGTTCTACCCATTCCAGTTTGGATTTCATCAAATACCAAAAGAGAATTGGTTTCTTCTGTAAGTTTACGAGCCAAGTTCACAAAGGATTGGGAAAGGGGAATTACACCACCCTCTCCGATGATGAGCTCCATAATGATCCCTGCAATGGAACCACCGTATTGTTCAAAGGCTTGGATCAAGGAATCTTCGTTATTGGCTTCCACAAAATGGATGTCAGCTGCTAGTTCTCCAAATCCATTACGCACTGATTCATTTCCTGTCATGGACATGGCAGATAATGTCCTTCCATGAAAACTAGACTGAAGTGCTAAAATAACTGGATGATCGATGTTTTGGTTGATTCCGTGCCTACGCATCAATTTGAATGCGGCTTCATTTGCTTCAGTTCCAGAGTTACACAAAAATACTTTTCCTGGGATACTGTTTTCAATGATGACTTCTGCTAGTTTTGCTTGTTCTTCTGAATAATACAAATTAGAAGAATGGAGGATTTTATCCATTTGGTTTCGCAAGGCTTCGATGAGGTCTGCTTCCCCATGCCCTAAGTTGGATACTGCAATCCCAGCGAGGAAATCGATATAACCTTTGTTATCTTGGTCAAAGATCATTTCACCAACACCATATTGGAAGGCAACTGGGTACCTGTTGTAGGTATTCAGCAGGTATTTGTCAGAAAGTGATTTGATACTTTCAAATTTAGTTTTGGTTTCGGAACTCATAGTAGGCCTGCCATTTGTAAAAAGTCTTTTTCAGCGAGGGAAATTTCATTTCCAAGAGTTTCCCAAAGCATTGGGATCTCCGATGTTTTTTTGGGTTTTTTAAGAGAAGCAAACGAGGAATACACTTTCACTTTGGGTTCCGTTCCCGATGGACGGATGGTAAGCTTTGCATTCCCTTCGAGTTCCACTTGGATGACATTGGATTTTGGCATCCCTTTGAAGACAGAATCCTTTCCTTTTCCGGATGCGGTTTGCGTTTCATAGTCGAAAACAGAAATTACTTTTCTTCCTCCAACCATTTTACCGATCAGGTTTTCTTTTCGTAAGGCTTCGATGGATGCTTTGATTTTGGTTTGGCCAGAACTACCTTCTAGGGTTAAGGAATACAAACTTTCGCGGTAGAGCCCATACTTCAGATAAATTTCATTTAAGTAACTGAGTAGGTCACCTTTTTCGGCAAGGATTTCTACAAAAAGAAGGGCACTCGAAAGTGAGTCTTTGTCACGGACAAACGGAACGGGTAAATATCCGTAAGATTCTTCGCCACCAAACAGAAATAAGTTGTTTTTCTTGGATTCAATTTGTTTCATTTCTTCCGCAATGTATTTGAATCCGGTGAGAACGTTTTTAATTTTGATTCCATTTTTTTTCGCAATGGCTTCTTGTAAGTCAGTTGTCACAATGGTTTTAACCAAGTGATACACTTTCCCTTTTTCTTTTTTCCTTTCGGAAAGGTATGCGGCCATAATGGAACCAATTTGATTTCCATTTAAATACTCATACTCCCCATCTGATTTTCGTACACCCACTCCTAACCGGTCAGCATCAGGATCTGTTGCGATGAATACTTCTGCTTTTTTCTTTTTAGCATGGAACTCACATAATCCGAGTGCTTCCTTTTCTTCAGGGTTTGGGTATTGAACGGTTGGGAATTCACCATTTGGTTTTTTTTGTTCTGGAACCAAAAAAACGGATTTGTATCCAAAAAAGGATAACATTTCTTTCATGTAATCGCCACCTGTTCCATGTAACGGGGAGTAAACGATCTTTAAATTGTTACGTGTTTTTGGTTTGGCATTTGATTGGATTTTTGCTTTCTTTAAATCTTTAAGGTAACTCTTAAAACAATCAGGCCCAACTGACTTCACAAATTTTTTGTACAGTTGATCTGATTTGGAAAGCATTGGAATGGAGTTCCAATCTTCGATCCCACTGATCCCTTTTATGATGAAGGCATCATCTGGAGGCACAAGTTGCCCTCCATCGGCAAGGTAAGCTTTGAATCCATTGTACTCAGGGGGGTTGTGGGAAGCCGTGATGACAATCCCACCACTTGCTTGGAAGTAACGGATGGCATAGGAGAGAAGGGGGGTGGGTGTTACCTTAGGGAATACATAAACCTTAACCCCAAGAGTTGCTCCAATGCCTGCTGATAGTTCTGCAAACTCTTTTGACAACCTTCTCGAATCATAGGCGATGACTATGGAAGGATTTTCTTTTGTGTCTTTCAGATAACGTAAAAAACCAAGTGCGGCCCGGCCCACCGTATACAGGTTCATTTTGCCGATTCCATTCCCAATTTTCCCTCGGATCCCTCCGGTTCCAAAACTGAGTGGGTGTGCGTATGAATCAACGAGTTCCGAGGTGATTCCTTTTTGCCAATCGTCGTATGCCTTTTTGGCTTCTGATTGGATTTCTGTAGAAAAAGGTGATTTCGTCCAAGATAGGATATTGTCTTCTGGTTTCAACATAGCTTACATACTAATCTTTTGAAGCTAAGTTGAATGGAAATCAATTTTGGAACCGAGAGAATTTTTCATAGAAGACAGACTCGAACGATACCGTCTGAATGCATTTTGTAATATGGGTGAAAGTGGACTTTCCCATTTTACGTTGGAGGAGGTGTTATCTCTCGCTTGTCTCACGTGGAAAGATCTTTCCCCAATTCCCATGTATGACGCACCAAACCAAGGTTCTTTTGAACTCCGAAGTGCGATTGCAAATCTCTACCCTGGTGTCTCAAAAGAAGAAGTGCTTGTGACAACAGGAACCGGTGAGGCTTTGTACCTCGCCTTCCACCTCCTTGTGAAACCAAAAACAAAACTGGCTCTCATTTGGCCAGCCTTCCAGGCCCTATATGAAATTCCCAAGATGTTAGGAGGAGAGGTCATCCCTGTTTCGTATGAAAAGGCATTTTTTGCCAACACTTGGGAAAAGGTTCAGGCAGACCTTTATGTGATCAACCACCCTCACAACCCAACAGGACAGACCTTCCCACTTGGAGAATGGGACAAACTCCTCACGTTCTTTCGGTCCCAAAAGAAAACCGTACTCTTTGACGAACACTATCGATTTTTGCCAAAAGGTGGAGGTTTGGGGATCACAGGTGTGAATCCAGGGGATCAGTTTTACGGAACTGGTTCCTTTACCAAGTGTTTTGGTGTAACAGGCCTTAGGGTAGGATGGCTTATCGCAGACAAAGATTTCATACAAAGAGCCCGTTCTTTTAAGGATTATCTTACCCATACGGTAAACCCAATCTCCGAACGGATTGCACTCGGTCTTTTAACAGAAAAAGAAAGTTTCCTTCCAGAAATCCAAAAACGAGTTCAAAAGAATATCGATGCGTTCACTTCCGTTTGGCAGAAGTTACCAAAGAGCCAATCCTTTACCCCCCCTAGTGGTGGACTTGTGGGATGGTTACAACTGGAACCTGGGATTTCTTCGGAAGGTTATGCGGACAAACTGTATCTGAAAACTGGGGTGTTTGTATTGCCTGGGTCCAATTTTGAAATGGAAGGTTACATCCGCATTGGATTTGGTGCAAAAGAGGGAGTGTTTTTGGAAGGCCTTACGCGGTGGATGGAATGTACGGATCTCATTTAAGAAAAAGCCTACAACTCTTTCCAGGGATTGGAGAAAAAAAAGAAAAACAATTGTTAGGTGTCGGGGTGTATGATTGGCCGAGCCTCATCCAATACCAAAAGAAAACAAATGATCCACTGTTACCAAACCTGACAATTTTAGAAGAAAGGTGGGAGGAATTAGAAAAAGAATTCCAAGAAGCCAATTTTACGTTTTTCACAAAAGAACTTCCGAGTTTAGAGTACTGGAGGCTTTGGCAACATTTCCCTGAACGATTTTGTTTTTTAGACATTGAGACAACAGGCATATCTGAATCTTCTGTCACAACCGTTGTGAGTTTGTTCCAGAATGAAACCATTCGTACTTTTGAACGTGGAAAGGATTTAGAGTTTTTATTTGATGTGATTGAACCAGAAGACATCATTGTCACCTACAACGGTAGGCGGTTTGACATTCCTTTTTTAGAAAGAGAATTCCATTACAGAGTGAAAAACCCACAACTCGATCTAATGAACCTCTTACATTCTATTGGCATCAAAGGGGGATTAAAAAAATCAGAAATCCAACTGGGCCTTGTTCGGCCGGAAGCCATTGCTGGAATGGATGGAAGAGAAGCTCCCCTTTTATGGTTTGAATACCAAAGGACAAATAACAAAGAAGCTTTGGAAAAATTGATAGCGTATAACAGAGAGGATACGAAAAATCTTAAAATTGTGCTCGAAAAAACAATCGATCTCTTATCAGAAAACCGTTTGTTTTAGTGTGGGCCATACATATACTCTCTGAGGATATGCATCTCCGCCTGTGTTTTGCTAAGTTTGGTTTTGACCGCATCTCCTATGGAGATGAGCCCAATGATTTTGTCCCCATCAAGGACAGGCATATGGCGGAACCGTTTTGTGATCATATTGTTTAAGATATCATCTACATCTTCATCAGGTCCAGCAACGGTGAGTTGGGTTGTCATCACATCCTTTAATTTGATTTTATCCAAATTGGCATGGTCTTTGGCAACCACACGCATCAAATCCCTCTCTGTAAAAATCCCAACTAGTTTTCCTTGGAAGGTGACAATGAGGGATCCCACTTTGGCACCCACCATCATCTGAGTGGCTTCCAAAACATTTCTATCTTCTTCGATGGAAAGAACGGAGGAGGCTTTGTCTTTTAGGATATCTTTTACGGACATGACACCCTTGGTGTACCGGAAATCGTTTGAGATAGCAAGAAATTTTTAAAAAGGTAGGGAAGAGAAAACGGGTTTTTGGAGCGTATCGGGATCGAACCGATGACCTTCTGAATGCAAATCAGATGCTCTCCCAGCTGAGCTAACGCCCCGTTTCTTTTATGGGCCTGACAAGACTTGAACTTGTGACCCCTCGCTTATCAAGCGAGTGCTCTAACCAACTGAGCTACAGGCCCGGGATACGAACAGTATTTTTCGAGAGGGGTCTATGGGCAATCTTTTTTTAGGATTATTTTACAAAAGGAAAAGAGAAAATTCAATTTGCAATGGAGAGGATTAGGTCATCTAACAAAAGTAATGCTTCTTTTTTCCATTGGAAAATTCCATTGGAAACGGTACAAAGCCCACGTTTTTCCCATAAATTGATGGTTTCTTTGAATTTGGTTTGTGATGATTTGTCCAGATACGTTTCGATAAACTCCAAGTACCGAAAAGGTGAAAATAACCGAAAC
Source organism: Leptospira jelokensis (assembly GCF_004769635.1). Lineage (GTDB taxonomy): Bacteria > Spirochaetota > Leptospiria > Leptospirales > Leptospiraceae > Leptospira_A > Leptospira_A jelokensis. The sequence goes on along the minus strand of NZ_RQGH01000007.1, from coordinate 46,771 downwards.
AGAGTGAGTGCCAGTTCGGAATTAGGAGTGACGGGTTCATATTGTTTCGCTGGTATTTTTTTTTGGTAAAGGTTGGCATTCCTTGGGTTCCCATAACGATAACCTTCAATCATTCCATGTGCTCCTGGTCCAATCCCAAGATAGGGTTCAAAGGTCCAATACTTAAGATTGTGTTTGGATTCAAAACCTGGTTTTGCATAATTTGAAACTTCATACCATCGGTATCCATGGCTTTTCATTAACTCTGGTAAGGTGGTTAAAATTTCAGATTGGATACTCTCTTCTGGTTCTTTTTTTTTATGATCTTTTACATCTCTCGAATACTGTGTCCCTTTTTCCAAGGTGAGGGAATACAAACTTAAGTGGGGAAACCCAGCTTCTAAAAAGTAATGGAGGTCAGAAAGAAAATCCGATCTTTGTAAACCTGGGATGCCATACATCAAATCAATCCCCACTCGTTTTATGGGTGAGTGGGTGAGAGTCAAAAAAAGTGAGTCGTATTTTTCTTTGTCATAATGACGGCCTAAGTATTCCAAACCTTGTGGGTTACGAGTTTGTACGCCTACATTCACCCGATTGATGCCTATTTTTGCATATTCATCCAACAATTGGGAACTTAAGTCTTCTGGATTTACTTCAATGGAAATTTCTACGTCCCTGGAAACATTAAATTCGGACCTCAGGAATTCTAAAAAATGAGACCAATTTTTTGTTTTTGCTTTGGAAGGGGTACCCCCTCCAAAAAATACGGTATCAATTGTCCGGTGTCTCAAATTGGGAAAATGAGATACCCTTTCCAAAACTTCCTTTTGGTAGGCAGAGAAGAGCGACAACTCGTCGTTAGCTGGACTGGCACCAATCCCTTCTGAATAAAAATCACAGTAATCACATTTTTTAAAACAATAGGGGAAGTGTACATAAACTCCCAAAAAGGAATTTCGGACTTGCCAGACGGTTTCTTCAGTGGACTCTTTCATGTGATGAAGGTATTGATTTGTTTCCTTTTTTTGTTGGGAAGTCTATCTAATACGATCCTTTCCCAGACTCTTGTGGAACCAAACCAAAACTTTATATGGGAATCATTTTCTTTCCGATTCCCAGAAGCTGTTGTTGTGAAAGAGGAGTCCACAACCCAAAAAAAACTCACAGTGTATCCTGCCAAACGAGATGGATTTTTTATGGTCGTAAGGATACTCCCCTGGAGTGAACCGGTTACGGAAAAAAATCTTTGGACAGAATCGGTTTTCCAAAAACCAATCAATCCGAAACAATCCGAAAAAAAGATATTTGGCAAATCCTTCCAAGTCTACGAGGCAGACCAAATTCGGAATCAAAATGCATTGCGAAACCAAGTGTGGGTGCAAATGGACTCCAAACCCTACCTCTGGATTTGGCTGCAATGGAAATCGGATCGCAAAGACCTAAATGATTTTTTTGAATCCAACCTGTTTCTTTCGCTTTAATGACCAGTCACTTGTTTTGTGCTTGTCTCTACTTATTTCCTCGAAAGATTGGAAGTCAGTGGGGCCTATAGCTCAGTTGGTTAGAGCAGCAGACTCATAATCTGCGGGTCGAAGGTTCGAGCCCTTCTGGGCCCACAAAAAGGAAAGGAAACGATATTGTATGGAGTTTTATGAAGTAAAAATTTCTGATATCAGCCTGACCAATGTTGGTTTTGCCGTTTTTTTACGACCCAAAGATTCGGATGACAAACGAGTGGTTCCCATTTTCATTGGACCCCTCGAAACCCATTCCATCACCACAGTCATCGATGGCACAAAACCACCTCGTCCGATGACACATGATCTTATGTTGTATATGTTAACATCGCTTGGGGCCACGGTGCAAAAGATCACCATCGAAGAAATCATCGATAGTACGTTTTATGCAAAAATCCAACTGAAGAAGGATGAGGAAGTCATCACTTTGGATGCAAGGCCATCGGATTCCATTGCACTTGCCCTTCGCGCCAATGCTCCCATTTTCATCGCAAAATCAGTGTTAGATGAAACTGGCATCATCATGAAAGACGATGAAATCCAAGGGGAAAACATTTCCTCCGAAAAAAAGATACAAGCACTCCCTAAGTCAAACTTGCAAATCTTAGAAGAAACCTTGGAAAATGCTCTCAAAACGGAAGACTACGAAACTGCTGCGAAGATCCGCGACCAAATCAAAAAACTCATCGAAAACAGTTAATCCCTCGGGCAAACCATTCCAGATTTTACTATGTCACATAGAAATTGCGGAGCCTTCGATTTTTTTTATTGTAATCCCTATTTCTTTTTCTTAGACTTAGAATCCAAAATCTAGGGTAGATCCCTCCGATAGGAATGTTGTATGGAAAAATTGGTTATGGATGTCGTAAATGCTGGAATCGCTTTGTTACGTTCTGGTGAAGAAAAATTTAAATCAGCGGTTGTCGATTTAGAAAAAGTATACAATGAATTAAAATCAAAAGGTGAATTGGATAAGTCTGCAGAAACACAAAAAATCCGTGACCTTTTGAGTAAAACAATTGCTGATGCACAAAGTGCGATTGGTAAAACTAACGCTAGTTATGATGAGGTTTTGGCAAAATTACAAGCGAACTACCAATCCATTTACCAACAAATTGACACAGCAATTCCTCCGCAAGTGAAAGAGAAATTGAAACAAACGTTAGATGAGCTAAAGGCCCTCATCGACAAAGCAAAATCTAAATAACAAATCAAAAGATTTTGAAGAAATTCACCAAAAGCCACAGAGTTTTCTGTGGCTTTTTTTATTTGATCCCTGAGATTTGTTCTGATGAGTCAGTCTCCTAAAAAAATCCAATTCATTTTATTTTTGATCGTATTTACGGATATGATGGGATTTTCCCTTTTGTTTCCCCTTTTTCCAAAAACTTTGGAGTTTTTTTTAGCAAAAGGAGATGATGTATTCTTTCGATTGTTTTACTCCTTCGCAAAAGAGTTATCTTTTGGTGGTGAAGAGAAATACACCTTTGTATTGTTTGGTGGCATTTTAGGGAGCATTTATAGTTTATTACAGTTTTTAGCGGCTCCCGTTTGGGGACGATTGTCTGACTTGTCAGGCAGGCGTTCCATCTTGCTATTGACAACTCTTGGCAATACCATTGGCTACTTACTTTGGTTATTTTCCTCACAGTTTTGGATGTTCGTTTTGAGCCGCGTCATCACTGGGATGATGGGTGGGAATTTATCCGTCGCATCAGCAGCGATGGCAGACCAAACAGATGAAAAGTCGAGAGCAGCGGGAATGGGACTTTTGGGTGCAGGCATTGGTTTGGGATTTGTGATGGGGCCACTCCTTGGTGGGATTAGTTCCCAATGGACATTTTTAGATTCTTATTTTTTGTCCGGTGAGTTTGTGATTTTTCCAGCTTCTGCTTTTTTTGCGATTTTGGTTTCCCTCGTTTCCATGGTGCTTGTGTACTTATTTTTACCTTCCACAAAACCCAAAACAATACCTGATAAAGAAATCCATCCGTTTTTATCCTTAAAGAAAATTGAATCTAGGAATTTGGTTCGGATCTCTTTACTCAATTTATTGTTTGTCCTTAGTTTTTCAGGATTTGAATTTGTTGTGAATTTTTTCCTTTCGGATACCTTTGCCTTTTCTCCCAAACAGATTGGATTTACATTTTTGTACATTGGCATTATCATCATACTGGTGCAAGGTGGTGTGGTCAGGCGTTTGTCAGGAAAAATTTCGGAAAAGAAAATCTCTCTTTATGGCGGTGTAGTTGTGGTCCTCGGAATGGCACTCCTCACTGTATTTGGTACAGAGATGATTGGACTATTTGTTTCGTTATTCTTTTTGGCCTTTGGAAGTGCCCTTGTGAATCCTGGATTGTCTTCTTTTGCCTCACTTGAGAGTGGGAAAGGAGACCTGGGAAGGTCCCTTGGTCTCTTTCGTAGTTTCGGATCACTGGGAAGGGCAGTGTCTCCTATTGTTTTTTCTTTGTTGTACTTCCAAAAGGGACCAAGTTTTGCATTTTTAGTATCCCTTGTTTTACTGGTTGTGTTTACAATTTTATTAGGAAAACAACAGGAACGGACAACTTAAAGGAAGGATTCTAATTTTGCCCGTAACATAGGGAACATCAGTTTTTCGTCCAACTTGTCTCCTGTGAGAGAGGTGCGGAGTAAAAAACTATCTCTGATTTTTCCATCAAAACTATTGGCTGTGAAACTGATGATATCGATTCCCAAATGGTACAATGCTTCCGTGATTTGGAATAAAATTCCTGGGGTGTCTTTCATTCGTAAATCCATCACAGTAAAATCAGAAGAGATTGGATTGTACAATTTCAAAGAGGCTTCGGAATCACCAATTTTACGCACAAGAATTTCTTCTTTTGCATTTTCCCTTAAGTACATCGCAACAGACTTACCTTCATAAAAGAGAGAGTAGAGGTCGGTTCGGATTTGGGAAAGTAGGCTCTCTGTCATTTCTTTGCCATCCCAACTTTGGATCACAAAGAGATCCTGGACATGCCCATCACTTGCCGTCTCTGCTACCGCTTCTAATATATCCCACCTGTGGTGGAATAACACTGAGGTAACCCGGTACAGGATTCCCAAGTCATCTTGCGAAAGTGAAATTTTTAGGAGGGTTGTGTCTTTTCTTGGGACACAAGAGATATGTAGGATGGGTTTTTTGACTTCTTGTATGACTTGTGCCATTGGAATCTCCTAAAACTTTTGCAATTTGCTTAGAACCTAAACAGAAGGTGTTAGGAAAATCCCACACTGGTCCTAAAACTTTCATTTCCTATAAATTGCAAAAAGAGTGCCAAGGGATAGGTTAAAAGGCAAATTTTGCCCCAACCATCACGGATTGCACATTTTGGGCCACAATTGCTTCTACGGTCAGTTTGGTGATGAGGGCATTGATTTCTAAACCTGCGACAAGAAAGTTAGTTGTGTTAGGTGCTTGTGCCTTGCCACTTATGTCCATGGTTAAGGTACCGGTTCTTGTTTGGCCGAGTGCCGAGGCAGGGATGAGAGCTGCCACTTCCGCTGAAAGAGAAGATGCGATCGCACTCGAATCTAAGGCTAGGACAAGCGGACCAGAACGGGAAAGGTTGAGAGAAGAACTACCAAAGTTCATCGAAGTTCCTCCTCCGGCAAATAAGGTAAAAAAGTAAAAGAAACGAAATCCCGTGCGAAGGTCTATGGGGACACTTGTTACCGTACTGGAATAATTAAACGTAGTGGCACCACCCCAAGTCCCCACTGCAGGACCTAGTGTCAACGATTGGGTTTTATTGTCGTTGTAGGTAACATCGATGAGTTGGCGTTGGTAGTGTAACCCAAGTCCCATGGAAATTCCCGTGAATTCAAAGAGCCCAATGCCATCTGAATAGTTTTCAATCAAATGGTAACGGAGTGTGAACCCACCGGTAGTGATATCACCACCTAAGTCTACGTTTTTATTTTGCGCCTGAATGGCTTTTTGAACGTCACCTTGCGCAAAGTTAAATTGGAATCCATGTAGGTATAAATTGAATCTGTGTAAAAATGTTTTGAGTTCTGGTTCTGTATCGGATGGACCACCACCCATGAGCCAACCTAAGTTAACCGCCACAATGAAGTTAGGTGCAACAGAGGCTCCCACATTGGGTAGTTTTTGAAAACTTAAATTTTGGTACACAACATTGATGTCTTCTTTTTGTTGGCCTGCCACTGCCACCCCAAGTCCTACTTGGAAACGATTGACAAGTCCAGGTCCCATAAGAGACGAATTGATGTTGGAAACAACGGCTGCTTCAGACATGGTCGCAAGCACCTTATCCGTGTACTGCAATTGGAGGGCTTGGTCTAAATTATTGATCTGGGATTGGATGGTCGCAGGTAAGATGGTACAGGCATCTCCCGAACAGGTGACTCCCGCCTGCATTTGACTTGGCGAAAGGAAAAAACAACCCAAAACAAAACTGATTGTGATGACACGCGTTCTCATGAAGCCCCTATCATACCAAATATCGGAGTTTGGTCTATGCTTTCTTAACAATTGAGGGGGCTAGAATTTCCTGGTTTACAACCGAAGGAATTTGTGCCAAATTCCTGGAATGCCCCCAATCCAAGAAAAACGGAAGTATGTCCGTGTCAAACCCCTAGAAAACGATCCAGTGGAGATCCATTTGATGGGAACTGCCCTCCTCGACGTTTTACACGCAAGTGACATCAGTATGGGTGGGGTAGGGATTGTTGCCCCGAACCATTTTGATGAGTGGGACATGAACGAAACTGTGGAAATCCTTGTAGCCCTTCCTGGAGATTTGGCGGATTTTATGGCCAAAGGTGTGATCAAACAAATTGGGAAAAAATCGAAAGAATCAGGGATTTACGGTGTTCAGTTTACTGCCATGGGTCCGAAAGGGAAACAAGACTTACAAGTTTATGTCAACCGCATGGTACGACAAGGAAGGGTTTTAAATTAATTCCTCTGTCCTTAACTAAGTCACAGATTTGCTTCTGGACAGATGCTCAGTTGGAATCGGATCTTATCAGAACTTTCGATCATTCGTTTTTACTTATATTCTAAAATTCCATTTGTAATTTAGAATAATTCTATTTAGATGGAACCCATCTCAATCATACCAATCCCATGGCTTTGCGGGTTGTAGGTGGATTTATGACAATGTTTCGCCTTTCGGGTGTTTCCAGGTTAGACCAACTTAAAATATACACACCGATATTTTTGGACAGTTTGTTCGATTCTCATAAACGCGAGTTGATGTTAACAGACCAAGCAGCCAAAGTATTGGCCAGCTTGCGAAAGTTATGTGTTCCTGATCTAAGCCAAAGTTATTTTGCCTTCCAACTCAATACAGAGACAATTAAAGAAAATGAACTAAAGGTATATGGGAAAGGTATGGTATCACTCATCCAAAATTTGTTGGATAATGAACTGGCAATGCCCATATTTTATTTGGTTCGAAAAGAAGAAGAAGTTTCTGCAAACCAAATACCTTCCTATCCAACTTTGGTAGAACCATTACAAGTGGAACTTGCCATTGTATCCTATTCTGGAGAACGGGTCGAAGAAAAATATGCGTTTGCCTATAATTCCATTGCAGCCAGGTCCTTTGTCAATTTACAAAATTTTTTAGTAGATAACTTCCAAAAAGAAACAAGTGACTTCTACCAAATTGCGATAAGTTCGTTAAATCAAAAACCTGAATCCATCATTCGTTCTTTATTATTAGGATTTGATACACCTTTTCATACCAAACTGGAATTTCGTGAAGAACTAGTCGAATACCTAGAAGATGGATTTGCCAATTCAGAAATTTACTTTTTTTTACCCACACTGGGTTGGATTTATTATGATACCACCGATGCGATCCAAAAAGAATTAGAATTCTCTAAGTTTTTTGAAGAGAAAATTGTTCCAAAACTCATCGAATTAGAACCAAGTGTAAAAGTGATTCACGATGGTATGAAAGAAAAAATTAAGGATTCAAAGTTTGATGAACTCAGGAAACAATCCTATTTGCCTCAAATCGAATTTCTAGAAACGATCCAGTCCACTCTCTCTTTTGAAGGGGAACCAATCCTTGAGTTTGTAAAAATTTACCAAATATTAACAACAAAGGCAGAGAAAATTTCGGAAGAAAAGGCAGCGATTGAAGCCAAACAACATTTTGAAATATTGTATACAATGTTAAAGATGGGAGATAATTTTATCAGCCGATTTTTGTTAATCGATCAATCAATGTATACAGGAAACGACCGAGTCATCTTAGAATTACAGAAAGCAGACGATGTGATGTTTTGTGAATACTATTATAATTCAACTTTTTATTGGGTTTTCCTTTCTAAGGATGTAAGCTCTGGAAACATCGTGATGGAAAAAACCATTGAACATTATTATGATGGAGATCACACTCTATACATCTTTGAAACACTCATGGAAAAATACCCCCATGTGAAAAAAAGTTTTTTGTCAAACCTAAGATTTAAAAACTTATACAGAGATGCCAAAAACATTGTGTATTGGAAACAAATGTCTTTTGTTTACCGATTGTTTCGATTTTTTGTTGGGGATGAATTTCCATTGGAATGGGAAAAAAATATCCTCTCTAAAGTGAAATACAACCAAATGAAAGCCAAATACCTACCAAGAAAAAATAAAACCAGAGAATCAGGCGGGAAACCATAATGAAACACCGTAAATTTTGTTGTCAAAATATTGGAATCCTAAGAGATAAGAGATAACCGTTAGGGGTGCCTAAGGTTTTTGGTGATCCAAAAATTCGGCTGAGAAATACCCTTTTTGAACCTGATCTTGGTAATACTTGCGAAGGGAAACGGAAAAAAAATATTCCTAAGTTAGTGTTTGTGACCATTTTCCATCGGAATGGTTTTTTAGCTAACGTTGGTTATACTCCTTTTTTCCTTCCTTGCATACCATTGATGAGAGTTTCCGGCCAAGGAAATCGTATGTCTGAGAACCATCCAACCCATTTGTCTATCAACGAAGTGTTTACACCACAAAGCACCATTCCTTTGTCAAATGGAACCGAATTTAAGGCCTACCGCACAGAAGGCATGTATTGCATCCATGAGGAAACATATGATTACAAACAAGGAATCCCGAAACTAAGAAAACCTTGGATAGACGGAAGGGAGAATCGCGGAGAAAAAAAATTTTCCCAACTCTATTATGCAAAACGAAACATCCTGACAGAAGAGATGGTGTATGTTGCCAAAAGAGAAGGTATGCCTCCTGAATTTGTGATGAACGAAGTAAAAATAGGTCGTGCGATCATACCGTCTAACAAACGCCACTTGGAACTGGAACCTATGATCATAGGGAAAAAATTCCTCGTTAAAATCAATGCAAACATAGGAAATTCTGCCATTTTATCCTCAATAGAAGATGAGGTGGAAAAACTAAGATGGGCACTCCATTGGGGGGCAGATACCGTGATGGACTTGTCCACAGGCAAAAACATCCATGAAACAAGGGAATGGATCCTTCGCAATTCCCCTGTTCCCATTGGTACTGTTCCGCTGTACCAAACGTTGGAAAAGGTGAAGGGGAAGGTTGAAGATTTAAATATATCTGTATTTTTAGAAACCTTGGAAGAACAAGCTGAACAGGGTGTGGATTATTTTACAATCCATGCGGGAGTTTTACGTGAGTATGTCCAACTCACAGAAAAACGGATCACAGGGATTGTTTCGAGAGGTGGTTCCATTTTGGCAAAATGGTGTAACCACCATAAAAAAGAAAACTTCCTCTATGAACATTTTGATCAGATTTCAAAAGTCATGCAAAAGTATGGAGTTTCATATTCACTGGGAGATGGGTTACGTCCAGGTTGCATCAACGATGCCAATGACGCTGCCCAATTTGCAGAATTAAAAACCTTAGGGGAGCTCACAAAACGAGCATGGTCAGATGACATCCAGGTAATGGTGGAGGGGCCAGGTCATGTTCCCATGCACCTCATCCAAGAAAATGTTCGTTTGCAAGAAGAGATCTGTATGGAAGCTCCCTTTTATACCCTTGGTCCTCTTGTCACAGACATTGCTCCTGGGTATGACCATATCACATCGGCCATTGGTGCTGCGATGATTGCTTGGTATGGAACGGCTATGCTCTGTTATGTGACACCAAAAGAACATTTGGGCCTACCGAACAAACAAGATGTCAAGGATGGAGTGATTGCTTATAAAATTGCAGCCCATGCCGCAGACCTTGCCAAAGGCCACCCCGGTGCCAAAGAACGTGATGATTTGTTAAGCAAAGCTCGCTTCGAGTTCCGATGGGAAGACCAGTTTGCCCTCTCTCTTGATCCAGAACTGGCAAGGTCATACCATGATGAGTCTCTCCCCCAAGATGGAATGAAAAAGGCACATTTTTGTTCGATGTGTGGGCCTCATTTTTGTTCCATGCGCCTAACATCTGATTTACGAAAGGAAACGGTTAGTGCCAGTACGGAAACCAATGAGATGGACCTGTAAGTTTACCTGTTAAAGGAGAATTTGAGAGAGGGTATCCCTTTTTAATTTCCTTCCAATGGATTAGGGAATGGTTTGTGTTGAGAGGGAAGGCAAAGCTAAAATTGGATCAAGACAATCGAAACAAAAAAACCCAGGTGAAACCTGGGTTTTTCCATTGGATTGTTTTGGTTGTTTATAAACCTAAACTTCTACCAATGATTTCTTTCATGATCTCAGTGGTTCCCGCATAGATGGTTTGGATCCTTGCATCGAGGTATGCCCTTGCAATCGGATACTCCATCATATAACCATACCCACCAAAGAATTGTAAACACTCATCCGTATGGCGTTTTTGCATCTCTGTTGCATACCATTTGCACATAGAGGCTTCTGCTGTTGTGTTTTCACCTTTCATGTGTTCCATGACCACTTTGTCACAGAAAACTTGAGCCATCTCCAGTTCTGTTGCCATTTCTGCCATTTTGAATTTTGTGTTTTGGAAAGATCCAATCTTTTGGCCAAATGCTTTTCGTTCTTTGATGTATTGTAGGGTGATGGTTTGCACAAGTCGTGTTGCTTCCACTGCTGCCACCGCTAACACCAAACGTTCTTGTGCGAGTTTTTGCATGAGGTAACGAAACCCTTGTCCTTGTTTTCCGATAAGATTGGACTTAGGAACAATCACATCATTGAAATACAATTCGGAAGTATCTTGTGCCTTGAGTCCAATTTTATCTAAGTTACGGCCACGTTCAAATCCTTTCATCCCTTCTTCGATCATAACAAGAGAGATGGTTCCATTATCATGTTTCACCGCGGTGATGATGAGGTCTGCCAACTGTCCATTGGAGATAAACGTTTTTTGTCCATTCACAACAAAATGATCACCCTTATCCACTGCACTGGTTCGTAAGGATTTTAAATCGGAACCAGCACCAGGTTCTGTCATGGCAACGGCAAGGATGGATTCACCCGAAGCACATTTGGGCAACCAACGTTTCTTTTGTTCGTCGCTTGCATAGGTCGAAATATACGGAGCGATCACATCATTGTGTAGGGAAATGAAAAATCCACTATTTCCTACCCGAGATGATTCTTCGATGATGATGATATTGTATAAAAAGTCGGCTCCCGAACCGCCGTATTCGGCAGGAACATCGGGACAAAGCAGTCCGTTTTCACCGGCTTTCCTCCAAACTTCCTTCGGCACAATGTGGTTTTTTTCCCATTCTTCATGGTGAGGTTTGACTTCTGTTTCAAAAAATTTCCGAGCCATCTCGCGGAATTGTTGGTGTTCTTCAGTAAAGGGGAGGATACGCTCCATAAAATTTGTGACTCCTTGATATGGAAATGTTACAAAAATGGCGAATTGAGGTCAATTATAAACAGTGTTCAGCTTCATATAGACACCAGGATTTTTCTTAATGTACTGGATGGCGTCTTCTTGGGAAAGCACATAGAGCTCTGTGCCTGGCCAAGCGATGAAACTGAAATGGGAAGGGAGGCCTTTCGTGAGTGAGTAAATTTCCCCCACAAAATCCCCAGCCCCGAGTTCGCGGATGGTTTTGTGGTTCTGCATGACAACTACGGTCCCAGACCGGACAATGTAGGCATTTTGGAAGGTTTGGTTTTCTTCGATGAGGACGGCTTCTTTTTTGACTGTCTCAAGTTTTAAAATGAGTTCGAGTTGGGTCACCTGGTAACTGGTAAGGCCACGGAAGGTTTGGGACTCGGTCAGTGTTTTCCAGGTATTGGTTTCTCGGATGCTATTCAGTTTGATGAGGTTTTCGTGGAGTTTCGAGCCTCGGATGAACTGGAAAAACCTTGTTTTTTCGATGGTGAGGGCAAGTACATCTGTCTCTGCATACACATCGGCTTGGCGCACCGTATCGAGGATGAGAGATGCTTCTCCAAAGTATTCATAGGTTCCGTATCGTTTCACTGCGGAATGGTCACTGGAAAGTCCTTCAAACCGTACATTCCCAGAAGCAATGATGAAAAACCGATCCCCATGGGTTCCTTTTTTGATGATTTGTTCCCCGCGACGGAAGCGTTCTTCTTTTACAATTTGTAAAAACTCTTTAGCCTTCTCAATGGGAAATCCAGAGAAGATATCAATCTGGGATAAAATTTCTAAAAGTTGGAATGCCTCTTGGTGTTTGGGAGGGGTGATCTCCGGATACAATGTATTTTCAATACCAAATTTAGCAAGGGTTAGGTGGTTTCCTTGTGGCATATCTTTTGCCGCAATGTGGTAAACAGTGATCCTTTTTTGCACTTCTTCTGGTAAAGATGCCAAATAACTGATTTTAGTATGGAGGGGAGGTACACCTGCTTCATGGTAGATGATTTTACGATCCCATGGAAAGTCTTTTAGAAACTGGTATCTGGTTTCTGGTAAGACACCTTTTTTGTACATATCCTCGAAGGCTTCTGGGTCATTTAAATGGTCAGATGTGTAATAAAAGGATTGGTCTTGGAAGAAGAATTCAAAGCCAACGGAAGGGATGGAATGGAGGGCATAGTGAAAGTAAAATTCTCCCCCATTGATGATGGTGGGCCTACCGATCACCACTGGGATAAAATCAAATAAATCTGTGATTTCTTTTCGTGGAATCTTTGTTAGGCTGCAATATTTTTTGAGGAAGGATTCCATCACCGTAGCAGTTGCATAAATGGTGATTTTGGATTCTTCTAAGATCTTTTGGAAGGTTCCCGCATCATGGTCTGCATGGCAGTGGGTGAGGATGATGGAGTTGATAAACTTTGGGTTTACATTCGATTCTCGTAACCACTCCGTTGAGTTCACAGGTGGGTCGACCATGATCCCTTGTCCATTCAGCCAAATGATAAAACCTGAAGTGTTGTCACTTGGATCAAAACCATGGGAAGGCCCAAGGCAGGTGATTCCGATGAGTGGTGGTTGGAAAGGTTCTTCCAATCGTTTTCCAATATCGTATTTGACATGGAAGTCCACTTCGCCAGGGATTTTGATTTTTTTATCTCCATCCACAACAAGGAATTCGTTGGAAGGAAGTTGTTCGATGGTGATCCCACCAAACTTTGCTTTGTGGGAATCATCAAACAAAACAAATTCAACCACTTCTTCCATGGATTTGTAACTGCGGAAGTAAGCCATTTCCGCTTTGATATCGGGAAAACCAAAACTTTCGGCACCATCGATAAACTCGGACGTTAAGTTGAGTTCTTGAGGTCCCATAAGTGATTCCCCGAGAACAATGGTTAGCTGTTCTTTTTGTTCTGGGGAACAGACGATAAAGGTTTTTTTACCGCCCCGAAAGAAGAAATTAAAATAAATGGGGAATTCGAGTTCGGCAATGGAGATACCTTTTTCCACATGGAAAAACTTATTTGGGAGGACAAACACCAAAGGGGTCTTTTTTTCGAGCCCCATGGTGTCCTTAATTGTTTCAGGAGGGGATCCGAACTGGATGTACCCTTCTGAAGTATCGACTAAATATCCCCCTCTAGGGAGCGCTGTAAAACCATTCGGTTCGGAACTGACCATTAGGGGATAATTTATTTCCTACTTGTGATTTTCTATAAATTTTTTAATTTGCGGTTTTGGTAAAGCACCAATTGCTTTGTCTACTAAAACTCCATCTTTATAGAGAAGAAGGGTAGGGATGGATTGGATTCCAAGCTCCTGCGCTGTCTTCTGGTTGAAATCAACGTTTAGTTTTGTAATTTTGATATCCGCCATTTCTTGCGAAAGTTCGTCAAGAACTGGGGCAACCATTCTACAAGGTCCACACCATTCTGCCCAACAATCTACTAAAACCACGCCATTTGCAGTTTCTTGTTTGAAATTGGCGTCATTGATTTCTGTAAGTGCCATATTTCGAAATCTCCTTTTGAAACGTATAACCTTTCTATAAACTAGACTGGGGATTCTAGGGAAAATCGTCGATTATTGTTTCTTTTTTTTCTTTTTATCGTCGGATTCGAGGTCTGTGATCTTTTGTTGGAAGGACTCAATCAGTGTTTTTGTTTTTTCCAAATCTTCATTTTCGCCTGTAATTTGGAATATTTTGCGGTTCATCTCGAGCATTTCCACAGAATGTTTCAAATCTGTGGAATCTTGTGTTGACATTTCAAATTTGGAACGATAGTCCTGGGCCGCTTGGTTGGCAAGTTCGATGATCAGGTTAAAGTGTTCTTTGCGGATATAATAGTAAGGATTTTCTAAATCTTGTTCTTTTTCATAGGCAATGAAATCGAATAAATTTTTAGTACATGCCGCTACACGGAAATTGATGTCAGGCCATGACCATTTCCATTTGGAATTGGTTCCAAAGGCTGTGACCGTTTTTTTCATGGCTTGCAGCAATCCTTTGATGAGGTTTAGCCTTTGGGTTGGTGTGAACCTTTCAATTTTGGATAGTTGTTCTTTGTTTTCGGATAAAGATCCGTCCACATTGTTCCCAACCGTTTTTTCAATATAGGAGATGCAGTTATAAATTTCCTTTCTAGCGGTTTCTAAGTAATTGTTATTGTTGATCTCAAGGATGGCAGTGGAAAGTTCATTGATCACAATACAAGTGTTAATCGTCTTAATTGAATTGATGGCAAGGGAAATGTTAAAGTAAGGTTCCATCTCCTTACTTTTTTTGGCTTGGACTTTGAAAATATTGGCTTCTTTTTTTAGCTCTTCTAGGTAGTTTTTGAAATCTACCAATTTGTCATTGAAGTCCGCTTTTTTTTCCTTCGTGATGGCCATGTCTGGTTTCATTTTCGGCAGAAAGACCTGGTTTTGTCCATAAAAAACGTCGACCTGGCCTAGAGTTTGCCGAAACTGGAAAAGAATGGAAAATTCTCCTAGGAAACATAGGGACCTACTCGATTTACTCGACACCTACAAATACATGAACCAGGCGATTTTCTGGGATTTTTTGGATTTGGACGGGCGTTGGGACTTTGCCAATGGTTGGTTGCACTTAAACCACCCTGAGGATGAGTGGCGGGTACGGGCTTCCGAACAATTCCCACCCATCCGCCCAGAAGGCACAGACCACTAAATTTTTCCGACAGGGCTGATCGTTTTTGGTTCCTTCCGAAATCCACTTCGTTTCTCACACGTACTTCCGATTCCCAGTCTTAATTCGTTTACTTTACCATGGCACCTATAGTGGCAGACGTAGTCAGAACATAGGGGGAAAGAAGGTTTTAGAATTGTGATTTGAATCGAGGAGAGAAAGAGAACGGAAAGGATTTGGAAAGGGATCCAAGACCAATATTTGGTCTTGGATGGAGATTGGTATGCTTAGATTAGTAAGTGATCTTTAGGTCGGAGATATCGATGAACTTACGGAATAACAAACTGTTTGTTGGTTTTTTTGTATCAAACACAAGGACCGCTACTTTGTTGAAACTTAAGAAATTCGGTCTGTACTGCGTGTAGTGGTGGCTTGTGATGGTAGTTTTGTATTTGTTATTATAAATGGTGTAGGTGTGTTTTGGTAATGTTTCGTGCACCTGACGTTTTTTTTCATCTTCTGTTTGGGCAACGTAATTATAAATCACTTGTTTTTCTTTGGATGGGCCAGTTTCACCAAACAATGTGAATGGGAGAGCCTTTGCATTGTTTTTACAGAGGTAATCCACAACTTCAGTGAATGTAGGTTCTGGCATTTCTGCTTCAAAACCTGCGTAATGGCGTTTTTCCATTTCTTCTTTTTTCTTTGCGTAGGTTTCTTCACCCCAAATTTCTTTTGCAGTGAAAGGTGTTGGCATAATATTAGAGAAGTATAATGTTCTTTCGTCTTTTTCAGGGTCAGCTTTACGCCAAGCAGGATATGGTACCAACCTTCTTTCATCTTTATTGACTCGGTCCCCTTCAAAACCTGCCAAAACAAAAATTGAATATTCGTGGTTGTCTGGAACTCTTGATTCCAATTCCACTTGGACATCTAAAAATTCACCTTTACCTGTATCTGCATGCCGTCTGATGAAACTTACATTCTTCAAACGAATCCTGGCATCATACATGGATAGGGGATAAAGATCCCGGTTGTCTTTGGAAGAAGCGGCGGAAACCTGTGTCCCTTGTGTGTTCCCAGTTTCTTGTGCAAAGAGCGCAACACTGAGAAGGGTGAATGAAAGAGCGAATATTGTTTTGTTCATGTTCCGACTACCAATTTGGTTTATACAGTTAGTATCGAAGGAATGCCCCAGAAAAATTAGGGAAATTAGGCTTTTTTCGGCCGATTGTTTTCATCTACGAAGACAACTTTCGGTTTGTAATCGTTTGGGAGTTCCTTTTCCTCTACCTGGCCGTAGGTGATGATGATAACCTTGTCCCCCTTCATCCCAAGCCTTGCCGCGGCCCCGTTCAGGCAAATGGTTCCCGAACCCCGTTCTCCCACGATGAGGTAGGTTTCGAATCTGGCGCCATTATTGACGTTTACCACACTCACTTGTTCATAGGGTTTCATACCGGCCATATCCATTAGGTCTTGGTCGACGGTGAGGCTACCTTCGTAGTGGAGTTCCGCCTCAGTGACGACGGCTCTATGGATTTTGCCTTTGCAAACAGTGATGATCATTCGGACCTCTCAAATAAAACCCTAAACATTTTGCCCGATAGATTCAAAAGGCTTTTTTGGACAAGAACATGGATTTTCGTATTGATCCTGTCCACAGAAAACGGAATGGCAGCAAAAAGGGGAGTGACGACATAATTTTCATATAGATTGGGATAATGGCGATTTTCATCCACCACACGGCCTCGGAAAACTTCTACCACTTTCATCATCACACGTTTTTCTTCCTTGGAAAGGACTAGTCCATCCATCGGCTTCAAAAAACGTAAAGCGAAACCTTGGATTCCATTCCCTTCAATTTTCGGCACCACTTCGATGTGGCCCTTATCTTTTAATTGTAAGAGGGCTTCGTTCAGTTTGACGGGGTAAGGAGAGTCTTCTAAGTGGATATAGTCTCCTCGTGTGATCATCTCCGCATGTTTCTGGAAATGGACACCATCCGAAAAGTAAAGGAGCTTTGCTAAATCTAAGCGAGCTCGGCCATTCGGTGATTTTTCGAGGATCCAAAGGATCGCATGCAAAAGTTTCTCCATCAAAAAGGACTACCTTCCTATCTCTTTCCTTCGATTGTACCTTACCAAAGATACTTGGATTTCCAGGAAAATGCCAGGAAAAATCGAAGGGAATCCATGCTCTTTTTGGAACACAGTCCATGTTTGACAGGGGGCATTGGCGCGAAAGCGGAAAATCTTTTGGTTTCTAAGGAGTACTTAACCACTCTTGGGGTGGAACTTGTCTCTCTCCCTCGAGGAGGTGATTTCACTGCCCATGAACCTGGCCAAATTGTGGGTTACCTCCACATTGATTTAAAAAAAAGGAATATCAGTTTGGGTGATTTTTTACGAAACTTAAACGAGAGTTTGGCGGTGGCCGTAAAAGGGACTTGGGGGCTTTTGGTGGTGGAAAATCCAAAGGCACCAGGCCTTTATACCGAAACCACAGAAAAGAAGCTGATCTCAGAAGGGGTCTATGCCAAATCCCATTTTACGAGTTTTGGATTTGCTTTGAATGGAATCAATTCTCTCTCTACTTTCTCACTCATCCATCCTTGTGGGGCCAGGTCGGAAGATATGACATCCCTTGCGGAACTTGGGCTTGCCTCTGGTTTTTTGGAGAAACGTAAAGAATTTGTGCTCCGATTCTCTCGCCATTTCCTATCCCTTCTCCCTTAAATTCGATTTTTTATGTCCTTTCCTCGAGTTTGGCCGAAAAGAATAAGGGGGATCCATGAAATATTCACGTTTTTTTCTTTCCTTTATACTCTTTTTTATCCTCTCAGAAACCCTTGCACTCAGTGGGGTGGTTTGGACGTTTTATGAGTCCTTACAAAATGCTCTCATTCAAGAACAATTTATTTCTGACCACAGAGCACGAGATTTAAGTTTGGCACTTGCCAAATCGGCAGAGCAAAGACTAAATAACGAAGGTTATGTGGAAATGGAAAAGATGTTCCATCGTTATGTGGAACAGTCAAAAAATGATCCTGAACAATTTCGTTTTTTAAAAATCAGTTTGTATGCACCTGATGCCACTCTGCTTGTTTCCACTGACACCATTTATACAATTGATGAGTTAAAAAAACGAAAACCGGATGAAGAATTGGCCAAGTCCACTTTCTTTCGCAAAGGGATTCGCATGAAGAAATGGGAATGGTCGGAACCAGAAAATGGTGAAAATCCCATTGTCAATTCGAAACGTGACCCAAAACTAAGAGACGGATTTGAATGGGTATTGTCTTACCTTCCATTAGCGAAATCGAATACAGTTCGGTTGACGACACCCTTGTACAAACCTGGAACCTTGGATGTTTCTGGTCTTGTGATCCTTTTCTATGAACGAGGGAATTTAGGACTTCTATTTGAAAACCAATGGAAACTTGTGGAATGGATGGTTTTCAATTATATTCTGATTGCCTTTGTTGTGAGTTTATTACTAACAGGAGCTTTTGTCACCTATTCACTGTTTGCTTATAAGGAAACAGTGAACCAAAAAGAATCAGCTGAGTTTTTGCCCATACTTCAGAAAAAAACATTGGAAACAACTGAAAGTTCGGTGGAACCAGTGAGTGTGATGGAAGCGGAAATTCCAACTTCACATGCCCTAACTACGGAAAAAAAAGAAGACGTGGAAATTCTATCCAGTGGGCCTGTTGTGAACCAAGTCAAACCAGAAGCAAAAGACACAAACATTCAAGATGCAATCTTTTTAGGATAAATTATGGAATCAAAAGATAAAGTATTTTCCATTCAATTAAAAGGTGGTTTGGACGGGAGTAGTGCCGAGGATTTTTATCGATACTTCGAATCGCAACTAAACAAAGGTTATCGTAAGTTTTTATTCCAACTTGGAGCTCTCGACTACATCACTTCAAATGGGATTAGCATCCTCGTCAAAATCCACAAACAAATTCTAAAGGCAAATGCAGTGTATGCCATTTATGGATTAAAAACAGAAGTTGAAGATGTGCTGAAGTTAGTTGGTCTTTTTGAGAGACTTCCTATTTTTCGGAGTCATCATTCGGCCGAATCATTTTTACTCCAAGTGGATCTTTCTTCTGAAAGTAAAGAAACCTTTCACTCGAACCAATCGGATGGGAAACCAATCCAAAAAGAATTGCGAGATGGACCAAAAGCAGAAGAGAACAAAATTAGATTTTATTTTACTGGCAAATCGAAAGGGGAAGGGAAAGAGTCCCAAGGCAAAGAGCCAATTTCAAAATTAGAATCGATGGAAACAGAAAACAAAGTTGCAGAGTCCAAAACCTCGTCCATGGAAACTGTTTTAGAAGAAAAAATCAACCAACTCCGACTCGAAATCAAAGACTCCCTCCAATCTGAACTCGAAAGGCGATTTTCTGTTTACAAATCGGGTAAGGAACCAGATCCCAATTTGGAAAAAATTCCAAATTATATCCAATCCAAAACCAAACAATTGGAAACGGTAGAAAGGATCATCCAATGTGAAGTTTGTGGAACCAGGTTAAGGTTATTTAAATTTGGAAAACATGAATGCCCAAGTTGTAAAACACAATTCCAACTCAGTCCCAATGGTTCCATCCGTTTCCTTGAAAAATTAAATCCAATTTAAAACCTGGTCGTATGACAAACCAAGTCCCTGGGAATACGTCGAGTACGAAACGCTCCCTTGCTTTATCATTTTATACCTTTTTATCTAGGATTTTAGGCCTCGTCCGTGACCATTTTATGGCTGTTAGCTTTGGGACAGGTATGGTGGCATCTGCCTTTAGTGTGGCATACCGACTTCCCAATATGTTCCGCAATTTACTTGCGGAAGGGACCTTAAGCCAATCCTTTATGCCAATCTTTTCAGAGTATGAAAAAATGGGTGTTTTGGAAGCACGAGTGATGGCGGGAACGGTATTAAGTTTTCTTTTCCTTTGTTTGTCAGTATTTGTTGCTTTTTTTTGGTTTTTTGCTGCTCAGTTTTTGCCCACCTTAGTTGGCGGGTCACCTGAATATGGAAACTTAGTCGTAGAGCTTTCGTTAGTTCTTTTTTTCCTTATCATGACAGCAAGTTTGTCCTCGATATTTATGTCGATTTCAAACTCCCATCATAAATACTTTGTCCCTTCTTTATCTCCTATCATCCTTAACTTTAGTTATCTGATCGTATTTTTATTTGTTTTTCCTTTTTACCAAGAAATCAGAGACCGAGTTTTTTTACTCGCGTATGGAATTGTTTGTGGTGGGATACTACAACTCCTTGTCCAAGCTTGGTTTGTATTCCGCAATGGATATGGCCCCATCTTCCGATTGGATTTGAAACACCCTGCCATCAAAAAGATTTTTAAACTCATGTTACCGGCAGCACTTGGAGGGAGTTTTTATCAGATTGGTCTTCTTGTGGATATCTTCCTTGCCAACTACATCCAAAACCAAAACCCAGGGCTTGGTGCCGTTGTGAGTTTGGATTATGCCCAAAGGTTAGTCCAACTTCCCACAGGGATCATTGGTGTAGCCCTTGCGACGACCATCCTCCCATCCCTCTTAAAAGATTTACGGGAAGGCCGTGAAGAAAATATTCCAAAAGAAATTGGGGATGTGTTATCGTTTGCATTCTTTTTAACATTGCCAGCAAGCATTGGTTTGGCGGTCTTAGGGGAAACTGTTTTGGATTCTATATATTACGGAGGTCGTTGGGATCATTTGGCCACAATTACCGCATTTTTCCCTTTGGTGTTTTATTCACTCGCGATTCCATTTTATAGCATCAATAAAGTTCTCGTTTCCTCGTATTATGCTTTTTCAGATACCAAAACACCTTTACGCATCCAATTGGTTTCATTTTTTTTGAGTGTGATTGTGAGCATTAGCCTAATGTTTTTTTTGAAACATTCCGCCATCGCCCTTGCTTCTGCACTCAGTTCAATTGTCACATCTTCTTTATTACTGTTTTATCTAAAAGCCCACCAAGTGAAGATTCCCTTCGCATCTGTCGGTAAACGTGTGTTAAAAATGGTGCCGGCACTCTTCGGACTTTTCTTTTGGTTAATCGTTTCGGAGTGGGTCATCAAACCTAACATACATAGTTTGGGGAACGATATTTTTGGTTTCAGTTATGCTAACTTGAGTCGTTTGAGCCTTAGTGTTTCGATTTTTCCAGCAGTGGTCATTTATTTTGGAATCGCAACCTATACAGGCCTTTCCGAATCCGAGATCATATTGGGTAGGTTTTTACGGAGGTGGAAACAAAAACCAAAGTCGTAATCTATGGTTCGATGTCTGACTTTGGGTTTGGCTTTGAAACGAGAACGGAAACGGAGAGAAACCTGACTGCAGTTTAACTCCGTGCTTCGTTACAATTTGTTTTTTAAATCTTAGGTTAAATTGTTTAAGCATTGTTCGGCGAGAGTTTGGATACAACTCCTTCACATCGTTTGCAAAGACTGCCTTCCTTATCCGATACATGACGCCAACAACGTGGGCATTCCGCATGTTTTGGTTTTCGAATTTGGATGGATCCTGTTTCGCCTTTCCATTCTGAAAATACTTCTTGGATTTCCTTCCCATCAAAATTTACATGGGACACAACAAAAAATAAAGCGAGTTCCTCTTGTGAAAACGAATCGATGTCTTTTTTGCCTTCGATGACAACTTCTGCTTCTAATGACTTGCCAAGTTTTCCAAGTTTTCTTGCTTCTTCCAAAGCTTTTTGTACATCTTCTTTGGTTTCAAAAACAGGTTTCATTTTGGATTCTAATCCTTCATCGATCCATTCTGATAAATCAGAAAAATCCGAATAAAAAACAGAATCTTTTTTTCCAAAGGTTGTCCATACTTCTTCTGTGGTAAAGGAAAGGATCGGAGCTAACAGTTTTGTGAGGACATCTAAAATCAATGCAAGCGCATATTCGGAAGACCTTCTAGTTTTCGAATCTTTGGAATCACAATACATCCTGTCTCTAATGATTTCAAAGTAGTCTTGGCTCAAATCGACAGTACAAAATACAAGTACCTTATGATACACTTGGTGGAACTGGTAGGAATCATAAAGTTTTTTAACATCTTCATTCAGTTTAGCCAGTTTGTGTAAGTAGTAACGATCGATGGTTTCGAGTTCTTCTTTTTTTAAATTCCATGTAAGGGTTTCAGCATTTGTATTCCCAAGTAAATACCGGAAGGTATTTCGGATTTTACGATAGGCTTCTGAAACGGTTTTGATGGAATCCTTTCCAATTTTTACGTCATCACGGAAGTCTTGTGTGCTCACCCAAAGCCTTAAGATATCAGCCCCGTATTGGTTGATGATGTCCGTTGTTGGATTGATCACATTGCCAAGGGATTTGGACATGGCGTGGCCTTTGTCATCTAAAACATAACCATGTGTGAGAACTGACCGATAAGGAGGGGTCTTACGGATCGCCATAGAGGGCCATAGGGAAGATTGGAACCATCCCCTATGTTGGTCTGATCCCTCTAAGTACAAATCTGCTGGTTCTTTTCCAATTGAATCACCAAACACGGCAAAGCTGGATACTCCAGAATCAAACCATACATCGAGAATATCCTTGTCTTGTTTTAGATCTTCGGAACCACATTGGTTACATTTGGTTCCTTGTGGTAATAAGTCTTTTGCTTCTTTTTCATACCAAACTTCAATGCCTTCTTTTTTCACGATTTGGATGAAGTGTTGGATGGTTTTGTCATCCAAATGGGTATGCCCACATGACTTACAAGTAAACGATGGGATGGGAACTCCCCAATTCCTTTGGCGCGACAAACACCAGTCAGGTCTTGATTCCACCATGGAGCGAATCCTTGTGATCCCCCAATCCGGAATCCATTGTACTTTGTCGATGGCCTTTAGTGATTCTTCTCGTAATCCATTATGATCAATCGAAAAAAACCATTGAGGAGTTGCCCGAAAGATTAAAGGTTTTTTACTCCTCCAACTATGTGGGTAAGAGTGTGTGAATTCAGAGAAATGAACAAGAGCATTTTTTTCGCGGAGTAATTCGACAATTTTTGGATTGGCATCCCAAATTTTGATTCCCTTCATCATTTCAAATTCGTCCGTATAACGGCCGTAATCGTCTACTGGGGATAGTGTTGGTAATCCGGCTGCCGTTCCTACACGGTAATCGTCTGTTCCATGTCCTGGGGCTGTATGCACACAACCTGTTCCTGCATCGAGTGTAACATGGTTTCCAAAAAGAGGAATGGATTCTCTCTCCAAAAAAGGATGGAGGAATACCATTTGTTTTAATTGGGCATTGGATAGGGGTTTGATTTTTGTAAGTGTAATCCCCGTTTTTTGTTCCACAGCTTCTTTTAATCCATCCGCAAGGATGAGCCTTCCATGACTATCGGATTGGAAGAGGGAATAAGCGAGTTCTTCGTTGAAACAGATCGCAAGGTTTGCAGGTAAGGTCCATGGTGTTGTGGTCCAGATGAGACAATGTGTATCCGTTTCGCCCTTAACAGCAAACTTTACATAGATGGAAGGGGATACGTGGTTTTGGTATTCGATCTCCGCTTCTGCATGGGCCGTTGCCAAATCAATACACCAATACACAGGTTTTTTCCCTTTGTAGATATACCCCTTTTCAAAAAGCGATCCAAAGACTTCCACGATCCTTGCTTCGAATTCAGGAGCCATAGTAAGGTATTTGTTGTTTTCATCCCAGAAACAAAGGAATCGATTTAAGTCTTCACCTTGTTTGCCAACAAACTCAGTGGCATACTCACGGCATTTTTTTCTAAGTTCACTTGGACTTGTGTTCCTTGCTTCTTTTCCAAGATTCTTTAACACCTGTACTTCGATCGGAAGACCATGGCAATCCCAACCAGGGATCATATCTGTTTGGAACCCACTTAAGGTTTTCGATTTGATGATGATGTCTTTTAAAATTTTATTGAGGGAGTGGCCCACATGGAAGTTTCCATTTGCATAAGGAGGTCCATCATGTAAAACAAAGGAAGGTTTGGATTTACGAATTTCCTTCATCTTTTGGAAAACTTTTTGGTCTTTCCAAATTTTAATTTGGCCTGGCTCACGTTTTGCCAGGTCGGCTTTCATGGGAAAATTGGTCTCCGGAAGGAGGACTGTTTTAGAATAAGGATTTTCCGTTTCTGGTTTGGCCATAGTAAGACCAATGTTTGCCATCTAGGCCAAAGAGAAAACGGAAAAAAAACTTTAGTCCTTAGAGTTTGACACGTACCTTTGGCAATTCGTCCCGAAGCCTCACCACATCGGATTTTTCAAGTAGGGTCTTTTGCAAAACAAGGTGTTTGAGGTGGCCAAGTTTTGCCAGATTTTTCGGTAGGGTTTTGTATTCTCGCATCAGGGTGAGGTCTAAAATTTCAAGTTCGGGGAGAGACGCGATCACTTCCACATCCGCCTCTGTTAGTTGCACTTTGGTTTCGTCGAGGGCCAAGGTTTTAAGTTTTTTCAAACGAGAAATGACCGCAGGAATCTCTTTCAGTTCCGTCCTTCCGAGTAACAAAACTTCTAAGTTTTCCAAATTGCCTAGTTCATCAGGCAAAGATGTAAGTGGGTTTCCAAAAAGATTGAGGATTTTTAATTGTTTGAGGTTACCAATTTCTTTTGGGAGAACCTTCAATGAATCATATTGCAAGGTGAGCTCTTCTACTTTTGTTAGGTTTCCAATCGAAGTTGGTAATCCTCCAAACTCTTTGTTGGAAAGATTCAGGACACGTTCATCTTTGTGTTCTAAAATCCATTCTTCTGCATTCACAACTTTTTTATTGCATTGTAAAACGAAGGAAAGAAGGACGATGCCTAGTAACGAATTGTAAAAAAAAGACTTCATACTACCAAATTTATCATTTCAGATATTTATTATAGCCAAATTCTAATTCCCGGATGATAAACTGGAGGTAATCCATTTGATCACGGTCTGATTTATACAGACTGGCTTCTTTGCGGTAGTATTCGGCAAGTTGAGTGCGAAATAATATGGTACGAAAGTCAGCTTTCGAAAGGATGAGTTCCTTCGATCGATTTTTCAATTGGATGGCTTCTGGGATTTTCATTACAACAGAAATTTGTAAAATCGCATGTTCAATCTCAGCTACAATTTTATTGGTGTCTTTTTTTTGGTCAGCACTTGGCAATTGCAGTTTGATGTCTTCCACACATTCTTCGATATGATTGCGTAGTCGTTTGGAATCATACACTTTTTCCGCGATGCTATTAAACTTTTTGGGATAAATAAAAACCTCTGCCACCTTTGCAATGGAAAGGATTCTGTTTTCTTTTGGGATGGTTGGTTTTTGTTTTTCAAAAGATTGTTTTGGTTTGTCATCCTTTCTGTATAAATACCCAAGGACTAGTCCAACAAAAAAACTAATGAAAAATCCACTACCGATGTAATCTAGGCTTCCCGAAAGTAAAGAAACAACTGTGACAATCGATGAAAGGAAAAGGAAACTGAATACACCAATGGGAACATGGAATTTTTCTTGTAATGCAGAAAAAGAAATCCTTGGTTCGCTTTTTGTTTGAGAGATTGGATCTGTTTCTTCCTCTGTTTTTGTTTCTGTTATCGATTCTTCTTTATCAATCGAAACATCAGAACGATTTTTTAAGATGATGCGAATTTGGTCAAGGATGGGAAGTTCATTGCGAAATTCAGGGTTTGTTTTTGCAAGTTTGAATGTATTTTCCTCTACCTTTGATAAATACTTTTGGTCTAAGGCAAATAAAACATGGAAATTTTCTTCCTTCATTTCCAAACAACCGTAAGTATCTGATAATGTTTTTACGATTGTTTCGATAACCTTTTTCTTTTCAGAATCGGACTTTAAGTTCAAGGTTTTGATTTCTGCATATAAGTTGAGTTTGGTGAGTGTGAGTGTGTTTTTTGTATTCTCTTCTATTTTTGTACTGAGTAGTTGGATGAGAGAAAATAATTCGTCTTCCGCATCTTCTTTTTCCTGTTCTAAGAGGAAACGTGATAACTTTTGTAAGATGATAAGACTTTCTTGGATTCCATTTTGTACGCGCTTGGATTCCTCACCACTTAGTTTCTCAAACGGGAAATTTCCTAAAATTTCAGTTACCTCTTGTAAGAGGAGAGGGCCTTGTTTGATTAGTTCCTCTGTTTGGATCGGGAGTTTGGATTCTAATCCATTGAGTTTTTCGATATAGGATTCATAATGATATTCGTTAGCATATCGTTTGAGGAAAGGAAAGGCATACTGTTTGAGGCCATCCAGTTGGACTGCAAGGTGTTTGGCATATTCAGGGTGGTGTGATCCACTTGGCAATACGAAATGGTAACCGGGAACAATCTCAACAAGGTTTGCCATTTCTTTTCCACGAGTGATGACATCTAAAATGAAGTCTTTTACCGGTAAGGGTCCATATGGTTCCATACTTTTGCGTACTATGGATTCGAGTTCCGATTCAAAACTGAGTTTGGTTGGGAAAAAATAAACATTTCCTTTTTGGTCGGCACGGGTCAGATTTGCGCCTGGATTCTCATCATCTAAAATCAAGTTTTGGTTTGATCGATTTTTTAATAAAACATCCACCAAATCAATGCTATATTTAAAACAAGACCTTCGGAAAGGGACAATATCAGTTTTTTCATTAATTTGTGGAGAGATCATACTGACCCGAAAGATCAATTTTTGGTCTACTTGTAAAATGAAAGGATAAAAATACACAACTGGTTCTTTGTTGTGTTCCGTGAGACCTGCGAGTTCCTTCAGAGCTTCTTTAATGGCCGAAACTGAACGATGGGAATCGGTTAAATGAACCTGTTTGGATAGAAGTTCAGGAATTAAGTCCAATGTTAAAAAGAGAGTGGGTGTGATTTCCGCACTCCCATGCATTTCCAACCTTCTGTGCCGAACTCTTAATTCTTCTAAGATGGCTTGCGAGGTTAATGAATAACTGGCAATATTTTTAGGTAATGAGATAAAATACGTTGGTTCAGAAACACTTCCCAAGTGTGAGTTTTCTGTTGCACCAAGTTCTGAAAATGGTTCCAAAATGCACCTGCTAAGTCACAAGTCTACAGAAGAATTAAGAAAAGGGCAAGAGAGAAAGTAGTGAGATTTAGGAGAAATGAAAGAAAAGGTTCAGGTTAGAAACTGATACCATTGGTTTCCAAGGGAGGGAGTGAACTTCAAAGGTATGGCTTGGATCCCTTATGGTCATACAGGGATTTAGATAGAGTGGATAAGAAAAAACGAATTTGGTTACCATCATGACAATAAATGGTCCTTATTTTAAGGATTCATTCGTCTATTAAGGTATGGATATAAGATTAGCAGAGGTTTTATTTCAACGCCAAAAGAAAGTTGATACATTTTTTGTTTGGGCAATTTTTGCCCACGTTCCCGTTGTTTTTTTTCTCTCACTTGGTTATGGTGCTACATTCGTTGTCACTTGTTCCGCCATAAGTTTCTCCGTGTTATCATTTTTATTTTATCGATTGTTTCGCGGTAGTTTTTTCTTACGTGCTTGGAATGGAGCAGTCCTCATGATGTTCAGTGCTCTTTTCATCCAAGCCCAATTTGGAAGGATTGAAATGCACTTCCATGTCTTCAGCGCGCTTGCCATTTTATTTGTGTATGAGGATTGGAAGGTATTACTTGTGGCAGCACTTACGATTGCCATCCACCACTTGGTTCGAAATTACCTACAAGAGTTCGGAGTGATTCTCTTTGATACCAAAGTGATGGTTTATAGTTATGGAACGGGTCTCGAAATTGTGTTAACCCATGCACTTTTTGTTGTCATGGAAGCAGGGATTTTAATTTATTTTTCATTATTATCAGTAAGGGATTTACGAGTTCAAATAGAAACCCAAACGAATTTAGAAACAGTCATGGCTGGTGTCACTGCGGCCATTGATGAAGTGTCTCATGGCACAAAACTCTACTTAGAAAACTCAAACCAAATCGCTGCTGCGGTTCGAGAATTTGAATCCTCTTTCCAAAACCAATCTTCTTCCATTGAAGCCATTTCTGCTGCCACAGAAGAAACCACAGCTTCAAGCCAATTGATCTTAGAAGGAAGTAACCGCCAAATCAATGAAGTACAAAAAGTGGAAGAATTAAATCGTAATTTATTCAATTTGAATGAAGGCTTTGTTAAATCATTAGAAGTGATGAGAAAAAAAATCCAAGAATCAGCGGAGTCAGTCAAAAAAACAGAATCCGAGTTTTCTACTTTGTACCAATCGATGGAAGTTGCAGTCGATGATTCGGAAAAGATGGAAGAAATTTTAGATTTGATTTCTGACATCGCTGAAAAAGTTAACTTACTTTCGTTAAACGCATCGATTGAAGCAGCAAGAGCAGGTGATGCGGGTAGAGGATTTGCCGTAGTTGCCTCAGAGATTTCGAAACTTGCAGATTCCACGGCAGAAGCGACAAAAAATATCTCTTCGATCTCTGGGAAAATTAAATCTGCAATCCAAGTGAGTTTCAAACAGTCAAACCAAATCAACCAAACGGTTCAGGGATTCGTAAAATCCATTTTAGCATCTGACGTAGGAATGGGAGAGTTAACCGAAAAAATCTCTGGGACACTTTCAGCATTTGAGGAACAAGAGAGTGCACTCACTACCCTTGATCAAATTGCCAAGGATATGCAACTTTCAAGCAAAGAACAATCTTCCAGTATGATTGAAATTTCTGATTCCATAATGGATTTGAATCTAAAAACACAAACCAATTTGAATACAAGTTCTGAAATGATTTCCTTTATTGATAAAGGGAATGTGATCTTTAATAACTTAAACAATTCAGTAGAGACACTTGCCTCAATGATTGGTCATGGAAGTCCAAACTAAATCCATTTGGAAACGATGGGTTTTTGTTTTTTCGGCCATTGTATTACTTGGTTTTAGTTTTTATTTACAAAGTATCTCTAGTTCTTATCGAAAAATAAGTTGTGATTTTTGTAAAAACCGATTTCAATCGGAACCGAAATCAAGTTGGATACTCATCTATCCTGGATTAGTTGGCTGTGGGAAAAAATGCCCATTGGCACTTGAAGCAATGCGACAGTTTCGCCTTCGTTTCCCCAAAACAAGTTTTTCTATTTATTTTTTAGTGACCGACCCAAAGGAAACCGATGAAGCGATCGAAGAGTATTTGGCATATTACCAAAAGTCATTAAAAATTGAAGCCCTTCGTCCGAGTTCAGATGAAGAAAAACGATTCTACAGAAGGTTAGGTGCTTATTTGCCTGAACATGAATTACTAAAAAGAAGGGATGAACATGGGACTCAATTTTTTCTCATCCCACCAAATAAAGAAATAGTATATTCGCTTCCTCAATTAAACGAGAATGATTGGATGAAAATCCAGAAAGAGATTTTTTCAAAGCCCGAAATCTAGTGTAACATGATCCATCAATGGATCATGTGGTAAACTTCCTTCATCTCTTCCCTAAGAAGTTTCATTTTGTTTTGCACTTCTGGATGAGAAATGTCTTCTGGATTTAATAAATAGTTTTCAGGTCCGAGTTCACGAATCATCATCTTGGTTTGCCAAGTGTTATCTTGTGGCATGTTGATATCGGATAGATAAGTATAATTTCTTTTGATTTCTGGTTTGATAAAATCAAGGATGGAATTGAAGTGGTGGTCGTTGTAAATTTTCCTTCCATCAGCAAGTCTTGTGTAACCCCTGACCACATAATCAATGTAAACCACATCACACTCAAAGGCTTCGAATAAGAAGTTGATGGAGTCAAGAGGAATGATCTCACCACACGTAGAAATATCGATATCAACTCGGAAAGAACAAATTCCATCTGGATCAGCCGCATCAGGGTAGGTGTGGACTGTGATATGGGATTTGTCCAAATGCATACTCACTTGCGCTGAAGGAATGGGATTCCCGCCACCTTTCACATCACTCATAAGGACCATCGCTGAAGCACCGACTGGATCGTAATCCTGAGCCGAAACCGAAAGGATATTGGCATCAATTCGTTTTACGATCTCTTTTGATATCTCTGTGATTTTACTAGCATTGTATTTGTCGTGGATATAACTTACGTACCTACCTTTTTGTTCATCATCGAGTGTGATGCAAAAATCGTAGAGGTTGAAACTCAAAACTTTTGTCAGATTGTTGAAACCGGAAAGTTTGATTTTTTCTTTATCCATTGCTACCTGCTTGTATAAAGAACAGAAATTCGGTGATTAGGTAAGAAGCAACTGAAATAACGAAAGGAATTTAGAAAAGTCATGGAAAACAAGATGGAATGGTGGAAACAAACTTCGATTTACCAAATTTACCCTTGGTCCTTCCAGGATTCCAATGGGGATGGGATCGGGGATTTAAAGGGAATCCTCAAACGATTGGATGAAATCCAAGAATTGGGGGTAGAGACGATCTGGTTTTCTCCCTTTTACCAGAGCCCAGGAGAAGATTTTGGTTATGACATTGCTGATTACACAAAGATCGACCCTCGGTTTGGAACCATGGAGGATTGTGATCGCTTAATCAAAGAAATCCACAAACGGAAAATGAAAGTGGTGCTTGATATGGTGATGAACCATACTTCTGACAAACACCCTTGGTTTTTGGAATCCAAATCTTCGGTAACAAATCCAAAACGAGAATTTTACATCTGGAAAAAAGGGAGAAAAAAACCTCCCAATAATTGGATTTCAATGGTAGGAAAATCGGGTTGGAATTATGACCAAACGACGGACGAATACTATTATAGTAATTTTTTATCCTTCCAACCTGATCTCAATTACAGAAATCCTAAGGTCAAATTAGCTATGTTCGGTGTCCTTGATTTTTGGTTAAAAAAAGGAGTGGATGGATTTCGTTTGGATATCTTCAATTCAATCTACAAAGATGAAAGTTTCCAAGACAATCCATTTAGTCTTCGGTTTTTTCCCACACCAGATAACCATGATGAGGCGTTCTTTCAAAAAAAACAGTACAATCTAAATTTACCAGAATCTTTTTCCTTTGCCAAAGAAGTAAGAAAACATATAACAAAGTATAAACACAAACCATTCCTCATTGGAGAGGTAAGTGGTTCCGACCAAGTTTTAAAATCTTTTTTAGGAGAGAAAGCCGACGGCCTAAACTTAGTGTTTCAGTTTGAACTCATCCATTTCCAATTCCAAGCAAAGTTTTTTAAACAATTACTTTTAAAAAATGAAACTATCTTTCCAAGTCCTTATACTCCAACGTACGTCCTAGGGAACCATGACCAACGGCGATACATCGATCGGATCGGTGGTGATCGAAACAAAGCAAAACTTCTTGTTTGCTTTCAATTTTTAGTCAGAGGTGTTCCCATCATCTATTATGGAGAAGAAATTGGGCGGGGTGAGGGGCGAATTTCCAACTTCAAAGGTAAGGATCCAATTGCTAAAATGAATCGGTTTGTTCCTTTGTTTTTATCAAACTTACTTGGGATTTATATCAACCGAGACAATTGCCGTTTACCAATGTTATGGGATGATTCCCCAAATGCGGGTTTTACCATTGGAACCTCTTGGTTGCCACTGGGAACATTCCAAAAAGAAGATACCGTTGCCTTTCAAAAAAAAGACCCAGAATCTTTGTGGAACCACTACCGAGTCATGTTCCAAATTCGTAAAGAGTGGCAGACAATCAGAGAAGGGAGTTTGGATACCATCGAGATGGAATCAGATGATGTTTTGTGTTTTGCAAGAAAGTATAAAGATACGATTTTACATGTGTATCTAAATTTTGGAAATAGCAGAGAAAAGATACGAATTCCAAACAAAACAAAACTGATTTATGCTTTTGGTGGTTCGATACTAAGTGGTTCGTTTTTAGAATTGCCCTCGCTTTCAGGTATGATATTACAAGTGATGGGATCCAAACCTTCAAGGG
Organism: Leptospira jelokensis; assembly: GCF_004769635.1. Taxonomy (GTDB): domain Bacteria; phylum Spirochaetota; class Leptospiria; order Leptospirales; family Leptospiraceae; genus Leptospira_A; species Leptospira_A jelokensis. Next base: position 14,905 of record NZ_RQGH01000007.1, on the reverse strand, counting down.
AGTAGGTGGTGGCTTAGGTTTAAAATTTTTAAGATCTTTTGGATTTGTGGTTTTACATTGACAAGGTACAACCGGACACCTTGTTTTTGGTAATTCATTTTTTTGTATAAAATTAATCCAAGCACTGCAGAAGATACTTCTTCTACATTGGAAAAGTCAATGTAGATTGCAATGGTTCCTGGTTGGAAGAGATTTGCCATCTCCTCTTCTAAACTTTTAGCAGAATATAAATCCAAACGATTGGTTTCCACTCGGTAACTTTTTTCGTGAATGATGTCCGTAACCATTTTGTCCCTCACAAAATGATCTACGGTAATCAAATAAAATACCTTAGGAATCTCAAAGAAAAAACGAATTAAAAAAAATCTTTTCAATCCACCTTTTTTCAAAATTCACTTAAGTTGGAATTAGGGATGGATGTGAGAATTCCTACCTTTTGCACCATAAAAGAAGCGGTGGGATTCTTTCCATTGGTTCCATTTGATGGAAACCAAATCCCATAGGAAATAAAAGATCACAAAGGAATCCAATTTGGAATGCCCCCAAGTGCGCAGTCCAAAAGTGTAACCGATCTCAGCGATTTTGTCTGTTTTGACAACTCCTAAGATTTCAAAAAGGATTTTATAACCCCTTGGGTGTAACTTGTCTTTTGTGTCTAAATAGACGGATTTACGAATTCCAAAAAAACCACTCATCGGATCTGAAATTTTAACAGGGAATAGCCATTCTGATATTTTGGTTGCGAAAAGGCTTGCTAACTTACGTAAGATGGGAAAATTTCCATAACCTCCATCCTGACTCCTTCTTGTCGCCACTACAATATCATTGTCTTTTAATAAATGTATGAGATCTGGAATTTTGTTATAATCATGTTGGAAATCCGCATCCACCACAATCAATTTGTCCCCACTTGCCTTACTGTATCCAAAAGTAACTGCAGAACTTAATCCTTTTTCTGTAAGTCTTACAAAAGGTTTGACCCTCGGGTCATACTTTTCCATTACTTTTGTTACTTCATAGGTTCCATCGGGAGAATGATCATCCACAATGATGATTTCAAATAAAATTGAATGTTTCTCTAAGATACGAGTGATTGTTTCTACACAATTTTTGATATTTCCTGCTTCATTGTATGTAGGAATGATGATACTTGTTTTATCTTGCATGACTGGTCATTCAACTTCTTTATAATTAAAAAAGCCCCTTTGTTAAATTTTTAATACATACCTCTCCTGATTGACAGGAAGTTAAAATAGCCTGAGAACAACCTTCAAACAGTTGGTATTGTTTTGTGCAAAGAATCTCACATGCAAACTGAACAAGTTTAGGGTCTTGTAATTGTTTTTGTTCTGCACTCAAACATCGGTTTACTGATTCACACATTGATTTACATTTAGGTGCTTCCATTGTAGAAACTTTTTTCCCAAAATGCATCAGGTTGTTCTTGGAAAGGTCCCAAATCGTGACCGAAAACAAAATTAAAACTAAGATTCCATATTTCTTCAAATGCCAACCCCTCGTTTCCATAGTGAAATTTTTGTTTTGAATTTTGATAGATCCATTTTCAAAATTGAATTGAATAGAGTTGGTACATCCATTTGTAAGTGTTGTGTCCAGTGGTACCAAGAATTCACCATTATGTAACCTTGGGGAACTTCCTTACTCGTATAATTGATTAGATAATTCGTATGATTACAATTTTCCTCTATGGTTAAAGGGAGTGAAAATTGAATTTTTGCTGACTCTAATTTGTTTTGTACATCCATAGCCGTCCAAGGATTCTCTGCCACAACACAAATGTTCTCTTGATTGGCTTCTAACGTTTGTTCGGGTAAGTTTGGATCCGACATGGGACGGAGTAAAAAAAAGATCAAAATTGGAATGATTGCAATTTGAGTGAGTATAATCATCCAAAAGGATCTAGTATTGTTATGATTCAAAGAAAATGAACTTCCTGCAATGACAGTGCCAAAAAGTGAAACGACAAATAACTGGGGGAGTCTCAATAAGATTGCGATGATTACGAGTACGAAATATACAATTAAAATTGAGAATCGATTTGTTTTTGTGGATAGGTATGATTCCCAACTCATACGATTCATGAGTGGAAGTAAAAATAAAAAACTAATAAAAGGTGTCACATAATATGGGTCCTTTCGATTGGGGAGCAGGTGTAAACTTGTCACCAAAATTAAAAATACTAAAATTGTTTGTACATAGATTTGGTGTTTTATTTGATTTTTTTGGAAAACAGAATTCCAAACCATATGGAAAATCGGTATCGTAAAAGGAATCGTATAGAGAATCCAGCCAAACCATATGCGAATCCCTGGTTGGTTTGCAGAATAAAACTTCCCTACATTTTCCGTGATAAAGAAAAATCGTAATAAGTCTTTACCTGAAGGCACATAAAAATACAAAAATAAAATCCAAATCACTGGAACAAGGATCGTGAACCCAAAGGACAAAATTATGAATTTTTCCTTTAAGATATGTTTCCAATTGATATTTATTTTCCCTTTTCGGAAACGAATCACCTTCACATAAAAATAACTGATGATGAATAAAAATAAATACACGTGAAGGATGGGACCTTTTAATAAATACCCAATTCCTGAGACAAAACTTCCCAAAATCAAATAAACCTTACGTTTCGTTTTTCGATAGAGGTAAAAATGATAAAAGTAAAACAAAACAAAAAATGCCATCAGCCCTTCCATCATAAGAAGGCCAAAGAATTTTAGAGATAAAAAGGAAAATCCAAATAGAATGGCTGTGATGGCCGCTTCTATTTTTGAATTCCGAATGAGATATGCCAATCGGTAGAGTAGGAACAAACTTCCCAAACCAAAAACCAAAGAAACGAGTCGTTCCGGGGCATACCCCACACCAAAGATTTGGTCCGAAACCATTCCCAACCAAAAGAGTAAAGGTGGTTTGTATGGGTTTGGCATACCAGATAGGCTAGGAATCCAGTAACTTCCCATCTGCAGGCTTTCCCGAATCGAACGAATGTGCATGATCTCATCCCCTTGTGGGAATGGGGCATCGGGTGAACTGATGATGGCTCCAAAAATGAGAAGTAGAAGGCCACTGATTAAGGGAACCATGATAACCATTGTTTTCCATAAACAGAGATACTGACTGGTCAGTCAATATAATAAAATGGAAGTTTTCGGAAATGGAACCGATACAGAAATTCTTTTTTTCTCTTCGTTTTTTTCACTAATATTCATTTTCCCTTGTTTAAGGGATTTTTTTCGCTGAATGAGGTTTTTTTGCACCAAAAAGACGGTAAATTGAGAACAAGAATTCTTTCTTTTGGCAAAATTAATTTGAGACAGTTTTTTGATGACGGGTCTAAGTTGGGAAAAAGATGCCAAGTTTGTATGAAGAAAATGAAATCCTTTTGAAGGAAGGGATCGCACTATTAGAAATTTTACCAGATGATTTCTACCATTCGGAAAGGGATGATGGCCTTTCTTCGGTAGGAGAACATTTCCGCCACATCATAGAACACTACCAAATGTTTCTGCAAGGTATTGCCCGAGGTTACATTGATTATGACAAACGGGAACGAAATTTAAAACTCGAAACAAATCGTACCTATGCTTTGGAAATCTTAGGGACGCTCTGCTTAGCATTACTACAGAATGGAATTCCCGAAGGGCAGGTTCTTGTCTCTCAAAATTACAATCCAGAGTTTCCGAAACCTGTTTTATCTTCCACAATCGAACGAGAATTACTTTTCCTAGTCTCTCATACCGTGCACCATTATGCCATCATCGCAATGATTTTAAAGGGATACGGGTTTACTGTTCCGAATCGTTTTGGGTATTCGCCTGCGACCCTTTATGCAAAACAGGTTTCACCTACCTAATTGGATATGGGATGACTCTACCAATCGATAGGGAAATAATCTTTTAGAAATTTACCGATCCAATGTTTGCCTGTATTCACTCCATCAAACAATGGATCCACAACCCTTGCGGCACCATCCACAATATCGAGAGGGGGTTGGAAGTCATGTAGGTCTTGTTTTCGTTTGGCAAGTTCAATAGGATCTTCATCTGTCACCCATCCCGTATCAACTGCATTCATAAATATCCCATCTTTTGCAAAGTCTTCTGCAGAAGTATGAGTCATCATATTGAGTGCGGCTTTTGCCATATTGGTGTGGGGGTGGCGATCTTCTTTTTTAAAACGATGGAACTTTCCTTCCATAGCAGAAACGTTGATGATGTGTTTTTTCCCAGTATTATCTTTTCGCATAAGACCCACCAATCGATTACACAATACAAAGGGTGCCACTGCGTTGACAAGTTGCACTTCCAACATTTCGGAAGTATTAATTTCTCCTAATTTAAGTCGCCAACTATTTGTTTTGCGAAGATCAACTTGCTGTAAATCTGCATCTAACTTCCCTTCAGGGAAAACTGCTTCTAACTCATGAGAATTGTCATGAGAATAAGGGATTTGGGAAAGAGCCGCTGAAGAACGAATGCCTACTCCTGGAGTTTTATGGTTCCAACTCACTGCAAGTGCAGTTGCGGTGTCTTTCATTTCTGTATCGGAACGATAGGAGTCCAATTCGTTTTTGCAATGTTGGTAAAAGTTAAGCAGTTTTTGAGTTTCAGTTGGTAAGTCAGAAATGGCAGTACTTTCCATTTCCAAAAGATGTGCGTAAAAACCAGGTGGCCTTCTTACTGTCTGGGCTGCATTGTTGATGAGGATATCTAATCTTTCTAAATGGTTTTCTAAAAACTTACAAAAAATTTCAACACTGGGAGTGTGGCGTAAATCCAAACCAAATATTTGTAATCGGTCCTTCCACAAATGAAAATCGGATTCCTTTGCAAAACGAATGGCAGAGTCAATTGGAAATCTTGTCGTAGCGATCACCCTTGCGCCGGCCCGAAGCAGGAGGAGAGTGGCTTGGTACCCAATTTTGAGCCGCGAACCTGTGATCACTGCCACAGTTCCCCTTAAATCAGCGGTTTGGTATCGTTTTGAATAATTTAACTCTGCGCAGGATGGGCACATTGAGTCATAAAAAAAATGCAGTTTGGTGAATGGAGTTTTACAAATATAACATGGTTTAGGTTGCAATAACTCTGTCGCCGTATCCCAGGACCAACCAGCAGAATTGGAAATCTGTAAAGGTGCTTTGAAAACCGACGATTCACGAGCTCGTCTAATGCCGGTTAATGCAGTCTTTTGTTTCTCTTGGATTTTGATAATTTGTTTTTTTTCAACTCGGACAGTCCGATTTCGCTTACGAACTTCATTTCGATCTGGTCTGGAAATTTTTCCGCAGAGGATCATAAGTTCCAGCCGTTTTTCTTCTGGTAAGGTTACAAGTTCTTTGGGTGAATTGATGAGTGTTTTTAATTCACCAAGTAAAGAATCAATGTCCATAAAACCAGAATTTTAGGAACATTGGGCTAGGGCAACTCTCTTTGGATTAGATTTTCTGAATCCGTATCCTTCGTTTTCCTGTAAAACGGATTTGTCCATCCAGAATGCATGAATCTTCCATTTCTTGTTTTAAACTTTGGACTTGGTCTCGCATGTTTTGCATCACTTCGATGACTCCTGCCATATCCGTACAGTTTAATTGTAAAAGTAACTTTTCTTTGTCATAGTACAAGGCTTCAATTTGTTGTTCTAATAAATAGTTTTCGGTCTCATCAGAATGATTTTGAATGAGTTCTTGCGAAGTTTCCTCAATCATGAGTTCTCGGATTGGTTTGGCTAAAAATTGTTGGATCTCAGTCAAATCCTCCTCATGGATCATCGGTTCTAATGCGATGAGGATATAAGTTGTAAGGGAAGCTTTGATGATTAAATCTGGATCCGCGTCCCCTCGGTTGAAATTCTGGTATTGGATTTGGGTATTTAGCTGTTTCCAATAACATTTTAGTTCTACATATTTTGAAAATAGAAGGACACTCAGTTCTTCCTTTACTTCCACATCATCTAGAATATGAATGAATTGGTGGATCACTGAATCAAACCATTCTTGGATCTGCTTTTTTTGCTCTTGGTTTTGTTCGAAACCAATGGCCCAATCATCTAAATTTTCCGAAACAGACCGTGTAAACGAATGATTGGTTAATTTGTCTTTTATGAAAATTAATTCCATTATGACCCCTGTTTCGTTTTAAGTTGTTTCGAATCGATTTTTTGGAATGTAAGCAGAATGTATGGAATCGATCCGAATCAAATTTGTATCAACTTTTCTGTAATTTTCTTTGAACGAATATAATCTTGATAATTCTTTTCCTAATGATTCAAATTCTTGTAAAATTGCATCCGTATCAGAAGTTCCAAGTCTTAGTTCTAATTCTTCTTTTTCTTTATACAAAGTAATGATTTGGGCTTCTAGGTTTTCGTCTCTTGATTCTTCCATCTGTTATTAGACGAATTACTTTTTCAAAATGGAAATAATATTGAATTCAACTAAGATACTCCATGGTCGTTTGCTTTGTCCAATTCTCACTGGTTTTAAAATACGAGCAAATTGGTTGGAATCGATATAGGTATAACTTTCTCCTTTTTGGATGGCAAGGAAGGCGTCGGTTGGAAGTGAATCGACTCGGGTACCTAATTTTTCCATTTCAGGATTGGATGCATAGTTTCCTTCATAGGTAACCAAAGATGTTTTTCCAACTCCAAATAATTGTTTGGGCGATAATTCTTTCTGAAGTTGCTCTAGTGAAAAGTCCGCACCCAGGATACCTGCAAATTTAGAATGTAAAAACAAATTGGTCATAAGACTTGTCATCTTTACTGTTTTCCCTTCGATTGGATAATCGTAAGGTTCCATCATCACATCTTGCCCTAAATCACGAGGAAGGATATACCAATCATTTTCGCCCTGAACATCATATCCTTGGAGAGGTTCAATAGAGATTCTACCTGTATGTCGATGGCAATAGGGAACGAACCTTCCTTTTGGGTCATGCCCTTCCTTGTTGGCATAATCCGCATCTTTATCATCGATCACATTTGGTTCACAACAAATAGCATAAGCTAACTGTTGTTCGTTTTGGATTAGGTATTCTTGTAATATAAGTAAAAGGTGTTCTCGTTTCATCCCGATATTGGCATGAACCAAACTTTGGATTAAAAACTTTAATCCATAAAGGGATGTCGCCATAATATAAAACTTTGATTCCAGTTCTTTTGCGATATTATTCGCCCATAGTTCTGCATATTCTACGATGGATTGTTTTTCCATCTCTAAAACATCTGCATTCGCTTCCGAATTTTCTAAATTGATCCGTGATAAAATTTCGGAAATTTTTTTGGTGGCCTCTGATGTTTGAAACGATAGTTTTGTAACTTCGTTGGCGACAATTTCAAACCCACGTCCATGTTCCCCTGCACGAGCTGCTTCGATTGAAGCGTTTAGCGCCAGTAAGTTGGTCTGCTTTGCTACCTGTTGGATCGATGAAGCGACGGAACCTATTTCCTTCGAACGTTCGCCAAAGGAATCAATCAGTTCTTTGAGTTTTCGCATCCCCAAATTGGAATATTTATCATCCATCTTCTCACCAACCTCATGCTTTAGATCTAATTAAAGTATCGGAGTCGGCTTAAATCTTATTGATATCCAGCCTGTTGCAATCGAAATAGTTTTTCATATTTTCCTTTTTTTGCCAGTAAACTTTGATGGTCTCCCCATTCCGTTTTTTTACCTAGTTCTAAAACTAAAATTTTATCTGCCATCCTTACGGTAGAAAACCGGTGTGAGATAAGGATGACAGTTTTTCCAAGAGTGTGCTCTCTAAAATGTTCAAAAACTTTCATTTCAGCTTCTGCATCGATTGCTGAAGTGGGTTCATCCAATATGAGAATATCAGCTTCCGACCTCATAAAGGCTCTTGAGAGTGCAATTTTTTGCCATTGTCCTCCAGATAGTTCCCTTCCATCCTGGAACCATTTTCCAAGGCGGGTGTGGTATTTGAGGTCAAGTCGATTGATGAAGTCATGGGCCATGCCTAATTTTGCAGCATGTACCCATTCTTCTTCCGATTGGGCTTTTTTCACATCACCCATACCAATATTATCACCTACTTTAAATTGGTATTGGACGAAATTTTGAAAGATGACGCCGAACCTTTTTCGTAAACTTTCTTCCTCCCAATCATTTAAATTCACACCATCTAAGTATATGGTACCTGAGGTGGGTGTGTACAAACGTGTTAAGAGTTTTATTAATGTTGTTTTTCCTGATCCGTTTTCACCAACGATTGCCATTTTATCTGCCGCTTTCAATTCAAAGCTAACATTTGTTAGTGAATCTGTTTGGGAACCTGGGTATTGAAATGAAACAGAATCAAAAATGATTCCCGATTTAGAATCTTGATTTTTGTATTTACCAAATTTTCGTAAAACCGGTAGATTTAAAAATTCCATTAAGTTTTCGATATAAAGATGATCTTCGTAAATCCCACCAAAAGCAGACAAAGCATTGGCAAAGGTGGTTTGGCCTTGGCGAAAAATTACCAAGTACATTGTCATTTCACCTAAGGTGATTTTTTTTTCTAAGGCTAAACTGATGACCCATACATACGTTCCGTAGAAGGCTAATTGGCTAATGAGACCTAACAAAAAACTTACAATTGATTTTTTTATCGTTAGTTTTCGATCTTCTGAATAAATCTTTTGAAAATTATTTTGATAACGACTTAAAAATTCTTTTCCTAAGTTGAATAATAAAATTTCTTTTGCATTATCCTCTCTTGCCATTAATGTTTCAAGGTATACTTGTTCTCTTGTTTCTTTGGCTTTCCATCGGAATAATCGGAAACTGTGAGTCGAAAATCGTGTTTCTGCTATGAAGGTAGGGATTGCTGCAATGATGAGAATGAGAGACGCAATCGGTGATAATTTTACAAGTAATCCAAAAAAACTAATGATTGTGATAGAAGATTGGGTGATGGTAAAAAAACGATTCACCATCGATAGTGGTTTGGATGAAGCTTCGGATCGCGCCTGTGTCATCTTGTCATAGGTTTCCGAATTCTCAAATTGTGTCAGTTCCAGAGTGATGGCTTTTGACAAAATCCTTTCGTTCACTTCTTGTCCAAGTTTGATCCTAAGTAAGGTTGTACACAAAAAGTAAAGTTTTTGAGATCCAAAAAAAAGAATGGTGATGATCCCTTCTAAGTAAACATAAATCGCTGTTTCTGATTGTAAAATTTCATTCCAATTCGTATAATTCCTGTTTGCATTTAAAATTGAATCAATGATCAGTTTGCCTATCCAAACGAGGGTAGAGGGGAATAAACCATTTAAGATTGTCAAAAGAGTGATGAGGATTGTAAGTTTTGCTGAACTTTTGTATGATAGGTGGAATGCAATTTTAGAGGATTGAACGATACGGTAAAAAGTTCCGAACATATTGGTTAGATTGTTTTTATGAATCCGAATCGGTAGCATTTTTTGTTTTATTTCTATGGAAAACAAAGAAATCCACTTTTCTAAATTCAGATTTATTTTTCTATGTTAATCATAGATGGCAAAAGAGCGGTTAGATAAGGCCCTTGGTAATTATGGTTTGGGTTCACGTTCAGATGTGAAAAAAGAAATTTACCAAGGATGTGTAACAGTGAACGGGCAAATTGTCAAAGACCCAGGATTTAAAGTTTCACTAGAAGATGTGATCATTTTTAATGAAGAAGTTTTGGTGCGAAAAGAATTTTATTACTTTATGATGAATAAAGCACCAAATTGCATCACTGCCACAGAAGATCCAAAAGAGAAAACGGTTATGGATTATCTTTCAATGCGCCATCAGAATATGAATTTGTTTCCAGTAGGAAGGTTGGATAAGGAAACGGAAGGATTATTATTATTCACAACTGATGGCACGTTGGCACATTATTACACATCTCCTAAACATTTTGTTGAAAAGGAATATTATGCTGAGATTTCAGATGAAGTGACTGATGATGATATCAAATGTTTTGAAAATGGAATTGTATTGGATGATGGGTATAAAACTCTTCCTGCAAGACTTGCCATTCCCAATCCAGATCATCCTAAGGTTGTCACCGTTTGGTTGAAAGAAGGGAAATACCGACAAATCCGAAGGATGTTCCAAAGTTTGGGAAAAGAGGTTTTGTATTTAAAGCGAGTGAAGATGGGAAATTTAGAATTGGATCCTAATCTTAGTTTAGGAAGTTATCGGGAACTTACTGAGGATGAAGAGATCAGATTAAAACAAAGGTCATGATTCATTCTATAAACCTTTCAATTTTTTCAAAAAAGGCTGAAGGGGCTCTTTTTGGTCGAGAATTCGTCAAAGAAACAAACAACTGTTCGTCTTTCATACTCGCAATGAGTTTGCCATTTCCATCAATCATATCTTGCCTAAAGTAAAAACGAATTTTTTCAAAACTTTCGATCCAACTGTATAACTTTATATGCGAACCTGGACTAGGTTGGTGATAAATTTGGATTTCACCTCCCATAAAAAAAGTGGTGGAATCTGTTGCTTTGATTAATTGGAAATCAACGATTTCTTTAAAAAATAGAAATCGACCTTCCTCAAAAACTTTCCAAACCGCATCGGCAGGTAAAATCCAAAAACAATTCATGTCGCTATAAGGAATGTAATAATCATGTTCAATTGTATTTTGTTGAATTGGTTTGGGATGGATTGAAAATTGGTGTTGTGTCCTATTTTCGATTTTTGGTATGTTTTCGATAGAGAGGATTGATCCATCTTTGAACAAAGTAGAAATGGATTCAATCTCACAAACTTTTTTACCATCTTTGTCAGTCATCACTTGTTTCCATAACAAGGATAAATTTGGGAGCGTAAAAACTTCCGTTTCCACCAGAATTTCCGAATTAACAAATTGTTGGTTTAAAAATCGAACATAGGAGCTATTAGGTGAAATGATGACGGAATTGTTTAACATAGATTCTATGGAGAATCCGAATTCCTTTAAGACTTCACATCTTGCATCATAGGCAAATTTTTCGTAAGTTCGACTCGTAACATGTCGGTTCCAATCCAAATCAAAATGGCGAGTGGTTAACGTTTTCCGATAAATTTGATCCATACCACCTTTGTTTTGGTTTCCATTGAATGGTAAAGAAAAATTCCGAAACACTCAGTTTGTGAAATGTAATGAAATTCGCTCACAGAATCTTACAAAAGGTTATGTGAACCAATCGGTCTACTGTTCGCCATTAAAAAAACTGAAAGTAGAATTTGGAATTCGGCCTATGACTTATTTTCGAATGGAATCTTACGTATTGTGATGCAGGTCCAATCTTGATTTTTGCAAGTTGAATATGCAATGATAGAATTGGACTGTTAGCCAGATCCAAATAGGTGAGCAATTGACTTCCATTGGCTATCATTCGGATTCGATTCATAAAAATAAGGTATTTGCCATTTTTGTGTAGTGAGAGCTTGTTTGTTATCTGGTTTCGTCCAAGTTGGATAAATCCGAAATCCAAGTTTCCCTTTTGACTTCCCCGAAATAATTCCGTTTGCATGTAATGTATGTTTATCAAAAATAAAATAACCAATCTGGTCCTTATCAATGGCTTCTATGATACAAAGGTCGATGGAGTCTTTCAAAGTAAAGGGTTGGATTGCGCCTTTGGAATTTCGTTTCCATAGGGTAACAAATAAACCTTTTTTCTTAGGTGTCAGTTTTGCACTGCGAAAGAGAATTTTCTTTTGGTTGCATTTGAAATGACAAGCTTTGTATTCAAAACTTTCTTTCTCAATTTGTAATTCGTAAATGGATACATTTAATGGATTTAAGAATAAAGTCAGTAAATTCTTCAGATGTATTGGATGGTCAGATTCCATTGGAACGTTTGCTATCATATGTGTTTCAATGAGAGATGAATTTTAAACCAATTATGGATAGAACCAAGGTAAAAAGAAAAAAGATCCGCCAGAATTCGATTGGTTCCTTAAAGAAGAGAATACCAATGAGTACCGTTCCTACGGCTCCGATACCTGTCCAGACTGCGTAACTTGTACCGATGGGTAAACTTTGGGTTACTTTTATGAGTAAACCCATGCTGATCAGTAGGGAAAGAAAAAATCCCAAATACCAATAATAAGTTTCGTATCCTTGTGTTTCTTTTGCTTTGCCTAAACAAAATGCAAATACTACTTCAAATAAACCTGCAATCAATAAGAGAATCCAATTCATATTTTTTATTCTTTTCTGATCTTTTGAAAGGGTTCCATTTTAGAGCAATGAAACTGGCACATCAATCGACTTGAAATAATTTTGGAGTTTCTCCCGATTGGACTTTTAAACATAAATTCTTTAAGTAGGAATCAGGATCATAACCATTGGCTTTTGCTGTCTCAAGCAGTGAATAGAAAAACGTACTTGTTTCTGCGCCTTCTGAATTTTCAGTAAACAACCAATGCTCATTCTCATTGGCAAATGGTCGTAGGTCATTTTCTGCAAGACTTGTATCTAAAGGCAATTCAGGATGATCCATAAATACTAAAAGTTGGTTTGTATGGGAATTAAGTAATTGGATTGCCTGCGTATAGAGTTGATTAGAAGGGTTATTGAATGTTTTTCTATCAATGGTATCAAAAATTTTATCTATAACTCGCCTAGAGACTGTTTGTCTGTATAATTTTCTTTCTTCTCGGCTCAAGTGTTTGGTTTTATCTTCAATTTCGTAGATTTCATCTATGAATTGTATAATTTTAGTTGCTCCCTCATGTTTTTCATCTGTTGTAAGTATTTCTGAAAACATCTTTCGGAAATAACCCCAACAACATGAATTTGCTATTTTGGAGTTCTCTTCGGTCAAAGCATCGAATGTATAAATCCCTTTTGTTTGGATAATTCCTTTGTAATATTTTAACTTTTCGGAAATAGCTTCTTTGTTTTGATTTTGTATATAATAAAATCGAATGATTGGCTTACCTCGATTGATACCTCGTAATACATACAGATAAGGCTGTGTTGTGTTTGTTAACCTTTCTTTCTGTATAAATTGAACAGGTGTTTCTGTAATTTGAAGATAATTACTTGTGTATAGTTCTTTCCAAAAATCATTTTCTAAGTACTTTAATCGCTTGTAACTACTAATTGCATAATTAGATAGATTAGTTTTTGAGATGCCAAAACCATATTTTGAAAAAATATTTCCAAAACGAGAGAAGGGAATTCCTTTTAAGAATTTTGATACGAATAGATAAGCCAACATGCCAACATCTGCAACCTCATTAGAAAGGAATTGTGGAGTTGATGATGCTATTTTGATTTCTGAGTCGTTACATTTTGAGCAGCGATACTTTAAGTAAATGTGGCGTATGACATTGATTTGTGGGGGAATGAAATCAACTTTGTCGCTTTGTTCACTTCCAATTGATTCTAGTTTTTGCCCACACTTGCATTTTTTACGAGAAGTTGGGATATCGTGAATGATGTTTTTAACTGGTAATTGGTCTAGAATGCTGCAATGCCCAGGATTGGATGTAACTTGCGAAATCCCATTAGTATATGAACACGGTGTTCCCTTTTTGTTATCGTTTGAAAGTTTTTTTTCATCATCATAGATGAGTTCTATTTCATTAAATAGCAATCCATCGTCTACTTCCGTGGGTGACCAATATTCAGAACTCGTTCCAAAGAGTTCGGATTTGAATGCATTCAGATCAAATTTAAAATGAATGTCTTTTTCATTCGGAGTGTCTCCGACGTCTTCTTGTTTATTGATTTCCTCATTCGATTTGAAGTGAATGTTTTTTATATGATCAGGGTTTTCTGTAAGATTCGATTGATCCAAAGCAAGGGAAGTATCGTGTAGTACATGTTACTTGTCAAAAAGAAATTTTGTATTTTATGTATTTTTTTTTCACTGAGCCTTCAAAGAAATTTTCAGAGGGCCATTTTTATGTTCCATACCTATTTTGTCTTTGCAATGTTTCCGTCTGTTCGAATCCTATAAACGGAGGATTTTCCTCGTCAGTTCCTAATCTGTAAATTCTAAACAGTGTTTTCTGTTGATGTGTCTTGGTAAATTTTTGACATCGATTAAATTGGATTCCTTTTCTTGGTACAATTTGTTCGATAAGAGTGGCCCTCTACGGTTTAGAAGGTTCAATTTTCGGTTGGAAGTGCTAAAGACCCAGTGATTTGTCAGTGAACGGAAATCAGGGCCCTTGGGAGGCCTATATTTTACATTGGAAGGAAAGGTTTTTCAATACGGTGGCGGAGATCATTGAAACAGAGCCTCTCTTACCAGGAAGAAGGAAGCAATGGGATTGTTGCTTTGGATGCAATGGTTAAGCCTTTTACAAGAAGTGAGATCCGTCTTGAAAATGGTAACTGTTTAGCTTAAAGGTGGATTGTTTAGAATTTTTCGGACTTTGATTGGTGCCTTCCTTCCTTCTACCTGGATAGACTTTGATCCAATGGTCCTTCTGGTTCGTTATGGTTTTTGTTTCTGAATTTGGTTCAGATGCCAAAGGATTTGTTGTTCAAATCGAATCTTTTCATATGGGCTCGATGATTGGTCGAACCAATTGGAGGCGGGCGAAGTCGCTAACAAAACGTACCGAAGAATTATCGTTCTAAGCGCCCATCTTGGTCAAAAAGATTGCAAAACAAAAAAACATTTGATAGAGAGAATGTATTTGGAGAAATCATCTCTGACAGTGAGAGGGTTAACTTTCTCTCTGTCCGGAGTGTACCACCACCCTTTGAAGTCGACAGTCCAAACATGGTTAGGTCTAGTCGCTTTCTCGGGCATAGAGATTCGCTGACCTGAGTTATGAGATCTTCTTTTTCTTTTAGAGTCCTGTAAACCAGCGTTCTTAAGAATGCGTTCGATAGTAGATCTGTTAGGGGCTTTTCTGTCCGGAAAAGTTTTCTTGTAAGTATCTAAG
>NZ_RQGH01000033.1 GCF_004769635.1 Leptospira jelokensis | reverse complement strand
CTTTTGATTCTGCACGACTTTCACAATATTCTTTTTGAACTTAGAGGCAGCCTACGTAGGTAATTGCGACGGTTTATACAAAGTAGCAAAAAATATAGAGGAATATATGAAAAAAATAACAATAATACTGATTCTATTAAATCTTCAATGCGCAGATAGCGAAAGGCAGAATTGCAGAGAAAATTTGGATTCTATTGAATTTCAGAAAATTATGGCTTTAAGTTTACTGGAACCATTTCCCGAAACTACAGATCAAGAAAATGAAAGCCGCAAAAACTTTGGTCAAATTAACTTTGTTTACACTCAAATCAAAGCGGACGAGAGAAAGCGCAAATGCGATAATAACTTTTTTTAAAAATCTTTTCTCCAGAAGCCAATGATTTTGATTAATTGCCTAATCACATACCAGGACATTCAAAAATGCAAAAAAGAACCTACAGCATGGCCAATACCGGATGTTATGCTTGATTGAAATTTGATAGCTTTGTTGTGTTATGCGAGATGTCCCAAATCTATGTCACTTGGTTTGGTTACCAGTTTAATTGTAATTTATGAAATAAGCCATATAGATTCAGTGATTCATGCTTGATTTTTTCTTAAGTTGAAGTATTCTGTTCTTATGGAAAATGAGTTAGAACATCTGAAAAACCAGATCATTTCTCTCGTAAATCCATTAAAAATTATCCTTTTTGGATCAAGAGCAACTCTCACTGCTTGCAAAAATAGTGATTATGATCTTTTAATCATTATGCCTGATGGAACAAATAAAAGGGAAATTGCACAGTATATTTATAAGAAAGTAGATAATATTAAAATTTCCTTTGATCTTGTAGTGGCAACTCCAGAAACTCTCAAAAAATATTCAAATAGTAGACATTTAATTTATTTTTATGCCCTTCAAGATGGTTTAGAACTATATGCTGCATAATGACCCAAGTTCACCAGAAACTTGGCTTATTCATGCAAAAAGTGATTTAGCCCTGGCAAAACTTGGGGATAAAAATGATATTTTACTCAATCAGCTCTGTTTTCATGCCCAACAAGTTGCAGAAAAATCTCTAAAAGCTGTCTTGATAAAAGAAAATGTTGAATTTCTTTTCACTCACAATATTAAAACTCTAATACTTTCTTTGCCAGATCAGATTGAAAAACCTAGTTTCTTTGAGGAACTTGCAATTTTAACAGACTATGCTGTGGCGACTCGATATCCAGGTGATTATGAAGAAATTCTCTATGCTGAATATGCAAAGGCAGCTGAATTAGCGGAACTAGTTTATAATTGGGCTAGTCAATTCATAGAAAAATAATTTTAATTCGTGCTCAACTCTGTTTCACAGAAACCACAACACTCCGCCATCCTGGCTACGTTCGCGCGGGCCCGTCGTCGATCTTTTCCGCATCCATGCGGAAACTGCTCCATCCCCCCTTGATTGCCTTCGGCAACCAACATCGCCTCAGCTTTTTACGAAAGCTTCGCGGGGTCGAAGTCGCTCGGGTTCTATTCGAATCCTTCAATTAGTTGTTAGTTGGGAGTTTTGTTTCGTAGAATCGAAACTTAGTTTGGGCAGGGAAGGATCGCCCACCCTTCACTCCGCCATCCTGGCTCCGTTCGCGCGGGCCCGTCGTCGATCTTTTCCGCATCCATGCGGAAACTGCTCCCTATGGGTCGCAGACGATCTCCTCTATTCGAATCCTTCAATTAGTTGTTAGTTGGGAGTTTTGTTTCGTAGAATCGAAACTTAGTTTGGGCAGGGAAGGATTCGAACCTTCGAAGGTAAAACCAGCAGATTTACAGTCTGCCCTCGTTGGCCACTTGAGTACCTACCCGAAGAAGTTGCATGGAGCCGCCTGAGGGATTTGAACCTCCGACCGGCTGTTTACAAAACAGCTGCTCTACCACTGAGCTAAGGCGGCATGCATATCCAATTTTTGTGAAAAGCGGTTAAGGTCAAATAAAAATTCTTTGAGTGGTGGTGGATTCTTGCAGAATGACCCTAGATGGCACTGTTTTTTGTAAATTCCTTCATGACCCTTTCGATTTTGGGTTTTTATACCGGTTATTTTTTTCGAAAGTCAGCTGTTACAAAACACCGTATCTTCAATGCAATCGGGATTTTATCCAATTTAACTGCTGCTGTTTATCTACTTGCGATCAAATATCTGTTAGGTGGAATATCGGAATTTCAGATTTATCCGACTGCTCCAGAATTTGTCATCCATACCCATCGTTTTTTTGCGGCGATCAGCCTGGTTTTGATGCTTGTGATGGGTTACACTGGTTGGAAAAGAATTCGTAATCTGCATGTAAAATTGCATTACATCTTTTTGCCATTGTACACGATTGTTTATATCTCCGGTCTGTTTTTATTTCAATCAACACCGCATTAAGGAATGTTCATGGAAAAAATTGAAGTCGCAAAGAAATTTGCAAACGATATCCGAATCCAAGTAATCAAAATGGTTACAGCTGCCAATTCAGGCCACCCAGGTGGACCACTTGGACTTGCAGATATCTACGCTGCTCTTTATACTTCCATTTTAAATCATGATCCCAAAAATCCAGAAATGCCAGAAAGAGACCGTCTGATCCTATCTAACGGACACGTATGCGCAGTTCGTTATGCTGCTATGGGACTGTCTGGTTACTTCCCAGTGGACGACCTTCTTACATTCCGCAATATCAATTCATACCTACAAGGCCATCCTTCCACTCGTTATATGAAAGGGATTGAGTCTAGCTCAGGATCTCTTGGACAAGGATTATCTGTATCGGTTGGACTTGCACTTGGTGCGAAGTTAAAAAAAGAGACATATAAAATTTATACATGCATTTCTGATGGTGAATGTGGTGAAGGTATGACTTGGGAAGCAGCACAGTCTGCTGTTCACTTCAAAACAGATAACCTCATCGCCTTTATGGATCGTAACTACATCCAAATCGATGGGAACACAGAAGAAGTCATGAAGTTAGAACCATTGGATAAGAAGTTTGAGATGTTTGGTTGGAATGTAATCAATGCAGACGGACATAATATGGAAGAAATTTTTTCTGCATTTGCCAAAGCAAAAGAGCATACAAGTGGACCAACACTCATCGTCTTTAGAACCATTTTAGGTAAAGGTGTTTCTTATATGGAAAATAATCCGAAGTGGCATGGTACTCCACCAAATAAAGAACAAGAAGCACAAGCTCTTGCAGAATTAGCATAAAGTTTTTGTTTCGATTGACTTTTGTAATTTTATCACGATAGTTTTTGCATGGGACAAAACTCTTTTCCTGATTTTTACCCGGATGATATCACCCGTCTCTTGTATGATTGGGAAATTGCCCCAGCAGAAAAAAAACGTTTCCTCTTAAAACTCATTGCTTCTCGTATCCCTTGGCAAATCCAATTGGAATCTGCATTGGATGAAGTGAAGGATCCTTACCTTCGTGTCCAAGCTCGTAATCTAAAATCAGAAATATTACGCCATCGACTACGCCATTCTTTCTTCAAACTCACGTTACGTGGGAATACAAATCACTATAAAGATTTGGAAGAGATGGTGGTTCAACTTTCGAGCATTGGTTTCCCTGATCAAAATTATGCAGAAATCAAACAGGAGTTGGATCGTATCGCCCTTCGTATTTCTGAGTTATACGATGATCATTCTGGGTATCTAACAGACGAATTAAAAGTACAAATCCTTTGCCAAGTGATGTTCCAAGAAGAAGGATTTGTTGGGAACATCCAAAACTATAATGATCCAGGGAATTCTTATTTATTCCAAGTGATCAAAAGTCGATTGGGAATTCCAATTTCATTGTCGGTTGTGTATCTACTTGTTGCGCAACGTCTTGGTTTGCCATTGTATGGAACTAACCTTCCACTCCATTTTCTTTTACAATATGAATCCGAAGGGTATTTTACTTATATCGATCCATTCCATGGTGGCGTTTTATTAGATAAATTCACATGTGAAAAATTTTTGGAGGCAAATGGATATTCCAATTCTCCTAAGTATTTCACCAAAGCATCCACACTTTCTATGATCAAACGGATGTGTCGCAATTTACTCCATATCTATCGTGATAACCAGTCCAAGGAAATGGAACATACGATTAAGGATCATCTTCAGATTCTCGAAAGTCGATCCACACATGTGGACAACGGATGAATTCAAAATTTAAGATCCAAACTATATTATCTCAATTTGATAAAAATTTAGATAATATCATCTCCGAAGACATCCCCATCCTTAAAAAAATCAAAAAACAAGTCATTACTTCGGGAGGAAAAAGGATTCGTCCTTTTGCCCATTATCTATTTTGTCAATTCTTAAATGTAAAGGGTGTTAGTTGGCTTGATGTAGGAAGTGTTGCAGAGCTTATCCATGCTGCCAGTTTGTTACATGATGACGTGGTTGACAATGCTCCCATTCGCCGTGGAAAACCAACGATTGGTGCTAGTTTCGGTAATAAAACAGCAATCCTTGCAGGGGATTATCTATTGGCATGTGGGATTAGCCGACTCAACACACTTGGCAATCCTGAGCTTATGGAAATTTTTTCGCAAGTGTTAAGAGACCTTTCTGTGAGTGAACTATTGCAGATGGAGTGGGAAAAAAATCCAAACATCACATTAAAAATCTACGATCAAATCATTTATGGGAAAACCGCTTCCTTGTTTGGTGTTTGTACAGAGTCGGCGGCAATATTGGCAAACCAATCGAAAGAAAAACGAAAGGAATTTCGCCAATTCGGAGTTAGGTTGGGAAAATTGTTCCAGAAAAAAGACGATTGTTTGGACTATTTTGTCGATTCAAAAGCAAGTGGGAAAGAATTCCTAAAAGATTTCAAAAATGGCTTATATACCTATCCTGTTTTGGTCTTACGTTCAAAACTCAGTTTACTTGAAAAAAGAAAACTGAACCAAATGTTTCAGAAAGACACTCGTACTTCTAGTGACGAAACGATGATTTTAGATTTAATGAACGCTAAACAAATCCCTACGATACTGCACAAAGAATTGGAAAAAGAAAAAAACGAATTACTCGTTTTCCTAAATCAATTTCCAAAGTCAAAGGAACGTGAGCTCTTTATTGAACAACTTGGCCGACTCACGTAACTTTAATACTTTTATATATTTAGATTCATTCTGTAGCATGTGGGTCGATGAGTTCGATCGCTGGTAACAAAATCGAAAAACAAGTCCTACCTGGTTCTGACTCCACTGAAATTTTTCCGAAATGTTTTTCTATGATGGATTTTGAGATCCCAAGCCCCATCCCTGTGCCTTCCCCTTGTTGTTTTGTGGTAAAAAATGGTTCAAATATCTTTTTCTGAATTTCGATAGGGATTCCTGCTCCGTTATCAATGACTTTCACTTCTACATATTTTCCATTTTTTTCTGTTGAGATGGTAAGGTTTCCTTTTTGTTTCATGGCTTCCAATGCATTTAGGATTAAGTTTGTCCAAACACGCATTAGGTCCTCTGGCCAACCAAGAATTGTCGCATCGGTTAAAAACGTTTTTTTTAAGGAAACTTTACTTCGCATTCTGTATTGATAGATGGTAATTACGGTCTCTATGTTCTCGAGTAGGGTAAATATTTTCCTGTGTTCGGAATGCGTGACTCTCGAAAAGTTTTTGAGTGCGAGAATGATTTTAGAAGAACGATCCACTGCAATTTGGATGATGGACAAGTGAAGGCGAAAGTTTTTTTCCTCAAGGATCAAATCCGTGAGTTTTTCTTTTCCAATTTGTAATAATACAATTTCCTCTTCGTTTAATTTTGTGATCCCTACATCTAAAAATTTTTCCAAAGTTGCTTCGTCATATTCCAATCCATTACTTTTTAGAATGTTTTTCAATTCTGCTTTTTTTTCTTTTCGTTCTGTATAACTTGCCACAAGTCCAAAGTCTGATTGGTGTTGGAACATTCGTGTCAGTGTTTGGATTTTATTTGTGTCGAGTGAGGAATAGATATTTTCCTTAGAACCTAATTGATTGGTTTCATTTTGTTTGGATTCCATCAAAGTTTCGATGGACGCTTTTATGGCGCTCAGTGGGTTATTGATTTCATGTGCAACACCTGCGACAAGTTTTCCTAACTCTGTCATTTTTTCAGAGAGAGCCAGTTGGTTTTCTGTTTGGCTTAATTGTAAAATTGTGTTTTCTAGTTTTTCTTTTTGGAGTTGGAGTTCTTTTGTTCGTTCCGAAACCATAAATTCCAATTCTTCGTTAACCTTTGTGACAGTTTGTTCCTTCAATATTCGTGTTTGGATTTGGAATTTGGAAACAACAATCGTAAAAATTGTCATTTGGATCGCGGCTCCAATTTCATTGGCAGAACTCAAAAAAGGAAACGATGGCAAAAATCCAGTATTTGTAAAAATTAATAATAGGGTGCTGATCTGCCTTACGAAAAATGCAAAAAATAAAACCTTGGCATGTTCTTCTTTTTTGAACAAACTATAGATCGAGTATCCAAAAGTAAAAGTGGATAACATCAAACTATTGGTATATATAAATCGAAAAAACAATTGAAGGTCAATCAATACAATGAAGATGGAAACTAACAAAATGTAAATATAGATGATGAGGTATTTGTCAAAGTTAGGATACAACTTCTTTGTATGAAGGAATTCACGTAAAAATAGAATGAGGCCAATCGGGCTTAGTGCCAAGAGTCCTGGTACATACCGAAAAAACCATGTTAGGTTACTAAATTCATATTCATAAAATAAACCAGACCTAAGTAAGTTGGTAAACAAAACAGTTAAGATTGCAATGGTTAGATAAAGAGAAATTTTTTCCCGTAACAAAGCATACTGGATCGCCGTAAAGAGAGCCAAAAGTAAACAGAGGCCTAAATAAAGTCCCTGCCACAAAGACAATGCCTTCGTGTATTGGAAAAGTTCCGATTCTTTGCGAATCCGAAAATTAATCCGATGCGTATCATCCGATCGGATCCTAAATTGATACGTTCCTTTTTCTTTAGCGGGGATTAAAAAACCACCGGTATAAGAAACGATGGGATTTTTTTTTCGAAGTAGACCGGAAGGATAGGCTTTTACAAGAGTTCCTTCATTGTATAAGGCAAAATCAAATTCTGAAAACATTCCATTTTCAAAATGGAAATACCGTTCTCCATCTTCTGGAAGAGTGATTTGGTAGTAGTGGCTCTCTTTGGTAAAACCAAAGTAGTAGAGTTCCTGACTTTCTGCGTTTTGCTCGTTGGATACGTTTGGGTTTGTGCCTAAATGTTTTAGGAATGGTTCCCCTTCTGCATAAAGCAAAAAGGGAAAAAGAAGGAATGCTAAGCTACGTCGCAAAGAGGGAAACGAATTGAATCACTTCACTGTGGCACGATGTTCGGTGCATTGCATTTGATGGTTCCCGATATGATCACGGGTTTTGCATCTGCACTTGTATTTTGCACAATACAAGTTCTGTTATCAGAAGTAAAACATTGGGTTGTGGTTTGTGCTGATGTACAGTTCACCCCATCGGTTGTATTACACTGAGGTAATATGGTGGCGGCACTTGTCGTTGATGTGCTGTAAGTTCCATTCAAACGAATTTCTAAATTGAAAAAGGAAATCTGCTGTGTGGTTTGGCTTGAAGTATCAATGTTAATCCCTTGGTTGAACCATTCCACAGTCCCTTGGGTTCCTTGGACTGTTTTTCCAAATAGCCCACCTGCTAAAATAAAACCTTGTTGTGGGTCAATGTTCCCTTGGATTTGTGTGCTATCGTATTGGAATCGGATGTTTAAGGTTTCTTTGGTTTTGAAGATCAACTGAGAGATCACCGAAAATCGTGTATTGTTTGTTGTCGATCCCGTCGTGCCTGTGGTTCCTGTCGTTGTTCCGGTAGTTCCTGTTGTGTTGGTTGCAGGTGCCGCACGACCGCAACTGGTTGTCACACTTGTATCCACTTCTCCATTAAACGCAAATAAAGCAGGAGTGCTTTCATCGAGAACCGTTAGGGCCGCGTTGTTTTCGTTTTTGAGGCCACAGCCCCAAAAGGATGCGGAAAGAACCAAAAATGCGAGGTAAATTCGGAACATACGATCCTATCGTCCCAGGAATTCCTTATCGGGTCAAGAGGATTCAGAATTTCCTTGGGAAATTTGGAGGAAATTATAAACTTGCCCTATGCGGCTCCCATTCGGTCTAAACACCATGCTGTCGATCCAGGGACCTAGGTCGATTTATGTCTATTCCCTTCTCATCGGGTTACTTTCTGGGGTTGGCGCATATGGATTCAATTGGGCTCTGACATGGACAGAGTCGTTTACCTTTGGCAACCTGATTGGTTATGACCCAGGCACACCTGCCGGTGACCTACATTTCCATTCGGTGGAACATGTGGGAGAATTGTCCCCACTATGGATTTTATTTTTACCGGCGATTGGTGGTTTGCTTGTTGGGATCATCACAAGTTTTTTCTGTTCGGAAGCACAGGGAGGAGGAACTGATTCACTCATCCATGCCTTTCATTTCAATGAAGGAAAAATTCGGACCAAAGTTCCTTTTTATAAAGCAATCGCCACCATACTTACGTTAGGTTCTGGAGGATCGGGGGGAAAAGAAGGGCCTACTGCACAAATTGGCGCGGGTTTTGGATCAAGCCTTGCAAATTTTTTAGGAGCAGGTGCGAGAGCAAGGCGAACCCTTATGCTTGCCGGAACAGCTGGGGGGCTTGGTGCCATTTTCCGTGCACCTCTCGGTGGTGCCATTACTGCAGTGGAGATGGTTTACCAAGAAGACATTGAAAGTGATTCTCTTGTTCCTTGTATCTTATCCTCTGTAACCGCTTACCTGACTTACACCAGTATCGCTGGAAGTGGGTCGATCTTTTCTGTACAGGAATATAGTTTAAATGATTACCGGCATATCCCTCTCTACATTTTGCTTGGACTCTTATGTTATGTGGTTGGTTACTTTTTTGTAAAGGTATACCACTTCGTTCAAGATGTCTTTTCGAAACTTCCGTTGCCCAATTTCCTAAAACCAGCGTTTGGTGGACTGATCGTTGGATGCATTGCATTACTTTTTCCAGAAGTATTAGGTTCGGGCTTTGGCCTCATCCAAAGGATGATCAATGGAGAAGTCTTAACCTCAACGAGTTTTGGTTTTTCAGGGCCGTTTTTTTTACTTGCTGTTGCCATCTTTAAAGTGTTTTCCACATCCCTTACCGTCGGCTCTGGAAGTTCGGGAGGGTTACTCGGGCCATCATTTGCCATAGGAGGGATGTTAGGTGCCTTTGTAGGAACAATGGCAAATGTTTTGTTCCCCGAACTCAATATCATTGTGTTTCCTTTTTTACTAGTAGGAATGGGTTCCTTTTTTGCAGGAGTGGCAAGGGCACCCATTGCAGGAATGATTATGGTGTGTGATATGATCGGAAGTTATGCATTACTTCCTGCACTTATGATTGTTGCTATGATCGCAGTGGTTTTATCGCATAAGATTTCCATTTATCGTAACCAAATCAAAAACAGATTTTTATCACCTTCCCACCATTGGGATATGAACCAAGACATTATGGATCGGATTCGGATATTGGATCATTTTACTGAGTTTCGAAAGTATGCAATGGTTTCCGAACATCTTTCATTAACCCAGTTGCAATCCAATGCACCAGGAATCCAAGCAAGTGATTTTATTTTAGTAGGATCAAATGAAGAATACAAAGGAATTGTTTCCCTTCGTAAAAATAGAATCCTTCCAGAATATGAAGAAGAACTTAAAAATTTAATCACATGCGCAGAAATTGTACAAGATGTGCCACCAGTGTGTCAATCGGATACACTTGGAAAAGCCCTTCGCATTTTATTGGAATATGATGTCGACAAACTTGCCATCGTCGAAGACAATCGATGTTTAGGTTATTTACGTTATATTGATTTGTTCAATGCATACCAAAATGAAGTGAAAAATAAAAACAAACAAAGAAAAGTTGTATGAGAGATTCAAATAAGAAAGATCATTCTAAAATTATAACATTCGTATTGAGATCCATTCCAATTTTTAATTTATTTGTCATATTGTTCCTGTTTGCAAATTGTATTGGAACGGGCCAAGTGGTTGAAAAAAAACCGGACCAACACATCAAACCTATTGTGATCCCTCCACAATACCTAAAACCAATCATTGGAAGGGTGGAGTGGGTTGAATTTCCCAATTGGAAATTAAAACTTCGGGCAAGGATTGATACTGGTGCCTTGTCTTGTTCCATCAATGCCATCAATATCGAAAGAGTTGTGGAAAACGGGGAAACGTATATCTTATTTGATACCTTTGTGAATGAAAAACCAGTTCGATTGAAAAGTAAGTTTGTAAAAGAAGCTAAGGTGACAAGTACTTCCGGTGTGTCGGAAAAACGAATTATGATTAGTGAGTTGATGAAAATTGGAAAATACAAAGAAGAAACAATGATCAATTTAAATGATCGTAACAACTTAAATTATCCAATCTTAGTAGGAAGGAATTTTTTACGTGGTAAATTTTTAGTCGATGTGTCTTTGTCACACCAATTAGGGGATTAATTTGGATCGAAAAACATATATAACCATTGTCTTACTGATTGTAATACCGATCCTTTCAATCTTATACAAATTGAATGTTGCTGAATTGTCATTATTGCCTGTAGCGGTCGATGATACTGTAAATGTTCAGGTAGTCATTTCTCCCAAGGAAAATGTTGCAATTTCGGAAGTAAACTTTCCGATTCCCAAACAATTCATCCAATCAAAAGTATTAAAATCAAATACCAAAACAGAAGATTTAGAATTTCGAGTTCTGAAAAAACAATATGGCCATTTGGGAATTTGGGAAGGAGAGGATTGGAATTCACCGATTGGTTATTATGCGAAAATCAAAATGTTGCCATATGAGAATGCTGACCCGGAACCAGAAATTCCAACTCCAACTAAAAAACCAGTCACAAAAGAACCTTATTATTTATCCTTAAAACATTACTCTTCGGAAGAACTGATCCTTGCAAAAAAGCTCTACGAGCAAATCCATCCTTATGACAAGGATAATGTTTCTTCTGCAAAACAGATTTATTATTTTATATCTGAAGAAATTATCAATACCTATAAGGATATTTCTCTTTCTGATACGATTCGATTGGGAAGCGGTAGCGCCTACTCACAAGCATTACTTTTTTCTTTGCTCTGTCGTATGCGTGGGATCCAGGCGCGTACAGTTGCGGGATTTGATTTGAACAAACAAACCGAAAAAGACAATAAAAGTAAAATCACATTTTGGAACGAAATTCGTTTTCATGGGAAATGGTATTTTGTATCTACTTATAAAAATGTTTTTGCCAGTTCCGTTTCCGGTTATTTGCCAATTTGGAAGTCAGTAGAAGAAAAACGAAATTTGGGAGAAGATCCGGCTACGTTTCGTTATACGGCCTATATCACTAAATCAAACGTGAATCGGTATAATTTTAAAGAGTATAGCGAAGAAATTGCATCGAGTAATAGTTTTTTGCGTTATTACTCGTTGTATAGTTTGCCTACACCTTTACAAAACTTGTTTCGTCTTGTGATTTTGATTCCAATTGGGGCACTTGTATTGTCTGTAGCTCGGAATATGATTGGAATTCCAACCTTTGGAATTTTTACACCAATCTTACTTGCCATGTTTTTTTATGAAACCAATCTCTGGTTTGGAATCGGTTTCTTTTTGCTTATGATAGGACTTGGTTTTTTTGAACGGTATGCTCTCGACAAATTTTATTTACTCGCTGTGCCAAGGTTATCGATTTTACTCACAATCACAGTTCTCACCTTAATTTTGTTTTCGATTTTGAATGAAGAAATCTCAATTTTTAACCAAATGAGTGTGACCTTATTTCCAATTGTGATCACAACTATTTTTGTTGAAAGATTTTCGATTATGATCATTGAAGAAGGTGTGATGCATACAATGGTCACACTACTTGGAACCCTTGTGATTGCTCTTATCAGTTATATGATTTTTTTCTTCGGTTCTTTACAGATTTTATTTTTCACACATCCCGAACTTTTACTCATCGTGATAGCGATTCAAATTTTTCTGGGATTGTACAAAGGGTATCGCGTTTCAGAGCTCTTTCGTTTTAAGGAAATTTTTAAATCGTGATTTCGATTTTCAAACAATTCGAAAGGGAAGGGGTCCTTGGGATCAACAGAAGGATTGGTGAATACATTTTGCCAAACAATCCAAGAGAGTTTTATCCACTCGTAGATGATAAATGGAAAACAGCAGAACTCACAAGACAATTCCATGTCCCAATGCCAAAGCATTATGGTGTGATTGATACCTTTGGTGGGATCCAAAAAACAAAAGATTTGGTAAAAGACCATCCTGGATTTGTTGTCAAACCTGCCAATGGTGGGATGGGAAATGGAATTTTAGTCATCAGTCAAACTGAAACGTTTGAAAATGGAAAGATTCGCTATCATAAATCTGATGGAAAGATTGTCAGTGAAAAAGAACTAAACCATCATGTTTCAGGCATTTTATCAGGATTGTATTCGTTGGATGGAAACTCGGACACTTGTATCTTACAAGAACGATTGGAGTGCCATCCATTCTTCCAAGAGATTTCGTTTCGAGGAATTCCTGATATCCGTGTGATTGTGTACCTAGGTTATCCGGTGATGGCCATGTTACGATTGCCTACAAAAGAATCCGGGGGAAGAGCAAATCTGCACCAAGGGGCTCTCGGTGTTGGTGTGGATTTATCAAATGGAACATTAACCCATTCGGTTTGTAATGACAAACTCATCCATTTCCATCCAGACA
This sequence comes from Leptospira jelokensis, assembly GCF_004769635.1. Lineage (GTDB taxonomy): Bacteria > Spirochaetota > Leptospiria > Leptospirales > Leptospiraceae > Leptospira_A > Leptospira_A jelokensis. Next base: position 281,509 of record NZ_RQGH01000033.1, on the reverse strand, counting down.
CCAAACAAACCTTATCTGGTAGGGTGATCCCTGACTGGAATGAAATTTTAGAGATGTCTTCTCGTTGTTATGATATGTCAGGCCTTGGTTATCTAGGTGTCGATATCGTGTTAGATGAAACAAGAGGCCCTTTGCTTTTAGAAATGAATGCAAGGCCAGGCCTTGGAATCCAAATTGCCAATCGAAAGGGTTTACTTAGTAGATTGAAATTAGTGGAGAAAATTCAGAATCCGGCGGATGGTCCAAAAGACCGAATCCACCGAATCTTAAACGAATTGTAAGAAAAACTTAAGCGGATTGTTTCGCCGTTTGGAATACGGTGCGGTTGAGAAATGCCATCGATCCAAACAAAATTCCTGAATACACTACATCACCCAAGATGGAGTTTTGGAAGAAAGGAAGAGCCATCACAAAACATTGGCTAAGCCCCGCTACATCCAAACTGTACATCCCACTTGTGGCCCAAACAGCAAGGTTTGTCACTACAAAGAAAATGACAGAACCAACCACAGTGTACCCAAAGGATTTTGCCATGGAAGTTCCAATTTGTTTTCCGAAAAGGACGGATACAATCATGAAACCATACACAACTGGCATTAGGTTATGAAACCCAAGGTAAAGATCAGAGACAAACATTGCTAGTATGGGAACAACGAGAGCAAGCCTTCTGTCCGCTAAGTAAGCACCAGAAAAAAGTGAAACAGCCAAAACTGGCGTAAAATTCGGAGGGTGCGGTAAAATACGGCTTAGGACAGTGGCAATCACCATCAGGATGGCAACAGAAACACGAGATTGGAACATAGGGATAGACTCGTAAAGGGGGGGGGCTTTCGCAAGATAAAATTTGCCTTTGCTTCTCGCGTGGATCGGGAAAAATACAACGAGTGAACCCTCCTAATTTTGATTCACCCATCCAAAATTTACTCAAACTCACTTCGGACTTACGAAGTCCCGAAGGATGCCCCTGGGACAAAGAACAGACCCATCTTTCTGTGATCCCCCACCTATTAGAAGAATCCTATGAAGTGGTGGATACAATCGAACGTGGTGATGACAACCACCTAAAAGAGGAACTGGGAGACTTACTCTTCCAAATCACTTTCCATAGCCAACTTGCCGAAGAACGTGGGGCCTTTACGTTTCATGACGTGGCAAACGGTGTCTTTCAAAAATTGGTGTACCGCCACCCTCATGTTTATGGTAAACAAGAGGGAATTGGAACGGGTGATCAGGTTCTCACCCAATGGGACCAATTAAAAGAAAAGGAAAAAGAGAAAAAGGGAATCCAAAACTCTGATCCAAGTATCTTGTCTGGCATTCCAAAGGCACTTCCTGCCATCCAACGATCCGAAAAAATCCAATCAAAGGCCACCAAACAAGGGTTTGATTGGCCGAATGTAGAAGGAGTTTTCCAAAAGTTCCAAGAAGAGATTCAGGAACTTAACTCGGAACTCCAAAAACAAGGCTCCCTCACTTCCAAAAAATTACCTTATGATGAAAGGATTGAAGACGAGTTAGGTGATCTTTTCTTTTTACTTGTGAATTTATCTCGTAAACTTTCCATTGATCCCGAAACTTGCCTCCGTCGTGCCAATGAAAAATTTGAATCTCGATTCCGTTTGTTAGAAGGGTATGTAGCTGGTACGGGAAAAACTTTGAAAGATCATTCTTTAGAAGAACTTGATAAGTATTGGGATAAGGCTAAGAATGAGTTACGTAAGAAAAGTTAAATGAGCATCATATGACTTCTTTTGATTTGAACGACTTACCTACGTTAAAAGAATATTCGATCATTGCCTACCAATGGTTGTCTGAAAACTATCCTAAGTCTGATCACCAACCAAATTTTGATCCAAATTTTGGCCTTAGTTTTCCCATTCGGTGGAAAACCAAAATAGAAACTGAGGTCTTTGAATGGGTGGTCTCTGATATGGGTTCCATTACACTTAGGTTAGGTGGGGTTGAGGGAAACCGTCGTAATCCTGCTCCCATTTTTTATTTGAGCTTACGAAAGTTAGAAGGAGATGTGTTCTCTTGGGCCGATCCCGAAGGGAATCCTGTCTCTTTTCCAAATCCTTCCGTCATGGAAGATGTGAGATCTAGGGTGCAATTGTATTTAGATTCGAGAACGTGAATTAAAACAAGAGATTTGCATCATGAAAGATAAGTTTTGGTATCAAATCAAGTCGAACTTTAATCTCAAAAGTATACTCCTCATTATTTTATTATTGATACCTGAATACAACTTTGCTCTCAACAACAATAACAAATGTGATCGATTCCATGTAGGAACTTTCATTTATGAGAGTAAGGTAGGAAATATCATCATCATAAGGAGAGAAAAGGAAGAAATTGATTATAGAGAATATCCCAATCACTATATTCGGCAATCCGTTAAATGGATTTCTTCCTGTACAGCAGAAAAAAAGACATTGGAAATGAATGATCCAATTTTGTCACCTGATAGCATCAATAAAGGCTTAAATACGATCACTTATTTGCATATTTTAGAAACCTTTCATGATGGTTATTTGTATAAAACAACGAATCAAAAAGGCGATATTGATGGCTACGGAAAGGTTCAATTGTTTAAGGGCTCTTTATAAACATATCTCCGATCGATTTTCGAAAGAATGAAAAGTTTAATTCGATACCAGAATAGAGATTGGCAATGGTATTTGTCACCATCACAGCTTACGAGGCGTAAACTGTGATTTCAGTTTCTAAAAACAATCGCAAAAGTTTACGATTCTTTTGCTTCGATCCCCACCTTTTTTTCAATGTTTTCGATGCGTTTTAGCCATTTGTTCAAATTTACAATGTTTTTGATGTTCACTCTGTACTTTTGGAATTCAGGGAAAGTAAGTCCTAAGTCCCAACCAACATACACATCTTTTGTTTTCGGTGATGTGCGTAGGCTTGACCCACCTGCGATAATGGTTCCATCTACCAGTGTTAAGTGGTCACTGATAGCACAAGCACCACCAATGATGACATTGTTCCCAAGGGTCACACTGCCAGCAAGACCAGATTGGCCGGCAATGATAACATGGTTTCCCACCTTACAGTTATGAGCAATGTGAACCATATTATCAAATTTACACCCATTGCCAATGGTTGTATCAGTTAGTGCACCACGGTCGATCGTACAATTGCTTCCAACTTCCACATCATCTCCAATGACCACACGCCCGACTTGAGGGATTTTGTTGTGTTTGCCTTCTGCAAAAACAAATCCAAAACCATCACCACCAAAGGTAGAATTTCCAAACACGATGAAACGTTTTCCAACGATGGTATCATCAAAGAAAACACAGTTTTTACCGATGCGAGCTCCATCACCAATTTGCACTCGGTCACCAATTTTCACTCCATCTTCAATGATGCAGTCGTTTCCAATGATTGAATCTTTTCCGATTGTTACAAAATGTCCGATGTCTGTGTTGGATCCAATTTTAGCACTTGGATCAATGGCAACCTGGGCACTTCGTTTTCCAGAAGGTTGTTTTTCGGGGAAAAAGATTCGGATGATTTTAGCAGTTGCAAGTTCTACTTTGGGGACCACAAGAATGGCTTTGTCACTCAGGGACTCAGCTGTTTCTTCGGAGACAACTAATAAGGAAGCTTTGGATGCTTTGGCTTCATTCACAAATGTTTTGGAAGCAACGAAGGAGATATCAGTAGGACCAGCAAGTGTTAAGGAAGTAAGACCAGTGAAGTTTACATTCTTTATGGTTTCGGAATTATGGAATTTCGCATCTGGAAGAAGTGTTTGCAGTGAAGTAAGATTGATTTGAGTCATCTCCGATTCCTTATCAATGGATTTAAGACAAGGAATCAGAGAGGTTAAAGTTTGGCTAACACTATTAGGTAGTCTCAGCCAACAAAGTTTTGATTACCCTTCGATTTTGTGGGCAATGATATCATCTAAAGAGAACGATCCTGCCCCTTTGATGATTAATGGAATCGCAAGACCAAATGTAAGGATATGGAATTCGTATCCACCTTTGTCTGCAAAAAATCCATTTGGCAAATGTACAAGAACGGTTGCTGCAAGCATGGTGCAAAAAATTCCAAACGCAGCCACTCTTGTGAGGAGTCCAAGGATAAGGCCAATCGCACCAAAAAATTCAGCGATGATCGCAAGTAAGGCTAGGACATAAGGAATTCCCATCCCTGTAAAAAATCCCATGGTTCCTTCGAATCCGTATCCACCGAAAGCTCCGAGAACTTTTTGAGCGCCGTGTGGGAGAATGACAACACCAAGTGTCACACGAAGGATCGTGAGAGTGATGTCTTTGTTGGTTGCGAGCAATTTGTAAAACATAGAACCTCTTATTGCTAAATAGTTTAATATCAAACTATTTGATGATGGAGTTTTAGGTCAAACCAAAAAATCGATTTTTTTTAAGATTTTTCGTAAACGAGAAAGATTTCGTTCCCTTTTGCAAAATGTTGTTTGAGAGACCAGTTTTGTTTATCAAACTCTGGTAGTTCTGCATTCCGGTCTGCTATGCCCGCAAGGCCAGTTTTCCCAATGATAAATGGAACAACCGTGAGGTAAATGCGGTCCACCAGGTCAGCTTCTAAAAAGGAAAAATTGAGTTTCGGCCCACCTTCGAGAAGGACATTTTTATACCCCTTCCGTTTGAGGATGCCTGTCACTTTTTTGGGATCGATATCATCCGAATCCAAGGCAAAGATTTCGGCTTTGTTCTCTAAACTGGTTTTGATTTCTTTTAAATTTGTTTTGGTACAGATGACGAGGGGAATGTGGTCGGATTCTTCAAAGACATGTTTGTCTGGAGGGAGTGTCCCTTTTCGTACCAAGATGACAGGCCTAGGGTTTAGGGCATTGGGAACGGCCCGGATTTTCACAATGGGATTGTCGTTTATGATGGAGTTTTTGCCGATGAGGACTGCGTCAGACTGGGAACGGTAGACGTCCATTTGGGTTTTGTCTTCTGAAGAAGTGAGGCCATACCAACGGCCGTCAGGGCGTACCACCTTTCCATCTAAGGTCATCGCCATATTGATCGATAATTTCATGAAATTTTCCTCCGGGAGAGATTCTGCAATTCGCGCTGGAGGATGTGGTAGACTTGCATGGAGCAGGTCCCGCAGCCGGTAGAGGCTCTTGTTGTTTCTCTAATTTGTTCCATGGTTACGGCACCCGCATGGATGGCACGGACTAATTCTTCTTCCGTCACCATTCGACATAAACAGACCCGTTTGGGTCTCATGAGGGAATTTAAATCGAAAGGATCCATACCTGAACTAATCATTTGACAGATTTACGAAAGGGAGGGAAACTCTTTAATTACTTTCAACCAAGGAAAATTCTAAAACCCTCTATGTCCAAAGACAAAAACCCGGAAGCCAAAAAGAAAAAAAATCGCGAAATATTCGGATGGTGTATGTTCGATTTTGCGAATTCTTCGTACACAACGGTCATTATCAGTGTCGTTTACTGTGAGATTTTTACAAGACTTGTCGTTCCAGAAGAAGTAGGATCGGACAATCCTTTCCGCATGGGGAACACTCTTTGGGCGTGGGCGCTTGCGGCTTCATATTTATTCGTTGTTGCCACAGGTCCTATTTTTGGTGCGATTACCGATTATAGTTCAAAGAAAAAACTGTTTTTATTCCTAAGTTACATTGGCTGTGTGATCTCTACTTTTCTGCTTTATTATGTAGAACCTGGTATGGTTGCGTTTGGAATGGTACTCATTGCTTTTTCAAATTTTTTCTTTGCCTCTGGTGAAAACTTTGCATCCAGCTTTTTGCCCTTTCTTGGTTCCAAAGAAGACCTCGGAAAAATTTCAGGGTATGCTTGGGGGATTGGATACTTTGGTGGGATCGGTTCGGTTGCTCTTGCCACTACACTTGGTGATTACACCTTAGATAATTTCGAAAACTTAAAGTTAGTTGGTCCTTACACTGCTGTCTTTTTTCTCATCGCAGCAATCCCAACCTTTTTATTTTTAAAAGAACCTCATTTGCCTCTCGGTGTGACACACAAAGTAAACTATTTTAAGATAGGAAAAGACCGCGTGGTCCAAACTTTAAAAGATGCAACTCACTTCAAAGATTTGATGATTTATTTGGTATCTTTGTTTTTTACCATGGCAGCTCTTGCCATCGTCATTTCGTTTGCCTTTATCTACGGATCCCAAGAGATTCAGATCCAATCAGAACACAAACAAGCCATGTTTATCTTTATCCAAATTGCGGCGGCAATCGGTGCCCTTGCATTTGGAGTGATCCAGGATAGCATTGGCGCCAAAAAGACATTCAACCTTACGCTTGTTTTATGGCTCGTAACTTGTGGTTTGATTTATTATGTGCATGACCTTACATCCTTTTTGAATGGTGCTCTTGGTAAAAACTGGACGGTGCAATGGGTGTTTGTGTTTATCTCTTCCCTTGCAGGAATGGGACTTGGTTCCACTCAATCTGCATCTCGTGCACTCGTAGGTATTTTTAGCCCTGAGTCTAAGTCGGGTGAGTTTTTTGGAATGTGGGGACTTTCTGGTAAAATTGCGGCGGCGGCAGGACTCTTTTTATTTGGTTACATCCAAACCTTACTCAGTTTACGAAATGCCTTCCTTGTTGTTGCTTTCTTTTACTTAATTTCGCTAATCATAAACTTATTTGTGAATGAAGAGAGAGGAGTGGAAGCCGCCAATCGGTTCCAAGAAAAAACATGATTGTAGAAGACGAGGACGATTTTGAATTACACCAGAGCCAAAGAAATTTGGCTCTCGCTACCATCGACGAATTGATGTTAACGAAAATGGATTTGTTGGATGCTGAGAAAAAGGTTCCTCGTTTTATCAATAATGCTTTGTCGTACTTAAAGAGGAAGTATGTGACGGAGGAGCAAACGATTTCGCAGCTCCTCATGAGTCGAAGGGAAAAACAACAATCTTGAGGTATTGTTTAAATCGGATTCAATTTAGTTTGTGTTATAATCCAAAATTTTTGTGATCATTTGTTTTTGGTCCAACTCAATATTACGTAATTTGAATGCAGTGAATTTTGCAATTTTACGTAACATCTTTTTGTAAGACATCATAATGTGTTTTTGTTTGTCGTACGGGAGTGGATCTTTTTCATCATTTAAAACCATCGCAATGTCTGCTTCTTGTGGTTGGACCGGATCATTTGGCCAAATGGTATCGGAAGTTAAGGAGCGAAAGTATTCCAAGCGGATATCCGAGTTGGTATCTAGTTTTGCTTCCCCTTTTTCATCTTTTTCAGTGCCTTCGGACCTTGGTGTTGGGTTGATGAGCCTACGCATTTCTTTGACATGGATGGTTCCATCCGCATTCACCCTTCGAAACGATAAAATGATTTTGTCTAAGTCGCTAAAGTCTTCTTTAGGATAAAGGTAAGCAATCCCATCATATAAAAATACAGTTGGCCAATCGATGTAAGATTGGCCTTGCGGGAGTTTGATTTCCAAATAAGGTTTTCCATCTTTATCTTTTTTATACAACTCCTTGTGTTCTTGTGGAGTTTGTGCGAGGTATTGGGCTGCCGTTTTATCCACACCTAATTCTTGGAGTTTTTTCATCTTACGAAGGTTTTCGATGATACTGGCGTGAAGGGTATCAATTTCGTTATCACCAAAGCCATTTTTCCTTTGTAAGTCGATTTGTTTTTGGGTCTCCCTTTCCTTTAAGGTGGCGGAAGCAGGTTTTTCTGCGAAAAGAGCAGTCATCCCAAGGAGAGTAAAAAGAAGGATGGAAAATCGTAGCATCATGACATACCTCTAGATGTTGTCCTTTATAGTATCGAATCTTTCTGTGTCGATTCTTGAATGGAAGTGGGTTAGATTTTTATTTGGGAAAAAAATCGTAATAAGGACTGGAAAAGGTCCTCTTCGGCTTCTTTTGCCTTTGGGATGAGACTCGATAATTGGATGTACCCATGTACAAGGGATGGAAAATGGCGTTCTTCTACCTTCACTCCCGCAGTCTGCAGGTGTTTGGCATAGGTTTCTCCTTCTCCCTTGAGCGGGTCAAAGCCAGCGATCCCAATGTATGCGGGAGGGAGCCCTTTTAGTTCTTTTGTTTCTGCCAAGACCGGAGAGTTCTGAACAAGGTTTCGGTCTCTCGTATTGGGCAGGTAGTTTTGGATGAACCATCGCATCAGCGTTTTCGTGAGGATGTAGTTCTCCCCGAAGAGTTCGTATGTCTCCGATTCACTTGAGGTATCAAGCATTGGGTAGAGTAGGGCTTGGTAAATTGGTGCTTGGACATTGTTTTTTTTGGCACGGAGGCAAACATTGGTCGCAAGCAGTGCCCCAGCACTATCCCCACAAACCGCGATGGCTTTCGGAGAGCCACCAAATAGATACGCAGAATTCCGAACGTATTGGTATGCAAGCCATGCATCCTCGTGGGCAGCAGGGTACGGGTGTTCTGGCGCCAGTCGGTAATCCACCGCGATCACGATGCTCTTTGTGTAATGAGACAATTTGCGGCAGAACGGATCATGAGTATCTAGATTGCCAATGGTGAGCCCACCACCATGGAAAAAGAGAATGGTGGGAAGGTTTCTCTTTTGGGGGTTCGCATTATAAACTCGGATGGGGATAAAAGAAGCACTGGGAGTGGGAATGAGTTTGTCTTCGATATGAGCGATGGGGAATTCTTTTTCTTCAAAGAGTTTCATTTGCTCTCGGAAGTGTTTTCTCGCTTTTTCAGGGCTCATCTGTTCCATTTTGGGAAGGAACCGAGCGATATTACAAGCCAGTGCACAACGAGGGTCCAATCCATTGGTGTCCTCTTGGTGTTTCGTACGAGTGATTGTGGAAATCCAGTTATCGGGTAACGAAAAGACAAGTTGTGTGACTGATTTTTTGATACCTAACATTAAATAACCGATAATCTTTCTTGTAACATTCTATAGATTAAAAACAAACCATAACTATCTAATTTGCAGTAAGCTATCAAATCCTCCAAAACACGTTTTTTTTCTTCCGCTGTCACCTGCTTTTTTATCAATCTCAAATATTGGTAATTGGCATCTTGCCCTTCCCGAATGGTGAGTCCAAAATGACTTTCGTTACTAAAACATGGTAGGATTTCCTTCAGGGAAGCTTTGCCGTGTTGTGCGGGGTGGTAAATCCAAAGTTTTTTAAAAGGCAAAGCAAGGTCGATGAACATCGATTTGACTGATTCCCAAAATTCTAAGTATTCGGGGTAAACGGTAGCGGATTCCTGGATGATCAGTTTTTCAAAAAAATCATTAAAGGAAAAGATGGTAATCCCTGTTGGCAGGTCTTTTTGCAGATGGAATAACACATGTTTTCTCGGATCACTGCCCACATCTTCATGTAAGTACGTTTTGTGCGTGAGTGAGTCGGTTTCCTTGTTCCAAATATGTAGGGAATACAAATAGGGAATGTGTTGGAAGGGTTTTGTGCCTGGGTAAATGGGAAGGTAGGGGTTGACTGATTCAAAATCCAGAAATGCAACTGTTTTTGTCACATTAGAAAGGTATTGGCAAAGTGATTCTTTGTTAAAATGTACGGTTCCCGTTTTGTGAGCTTCTTTTTGGATCCTTTGGATGGGGGAAAGTTCTGTGTCAGGCACAGAATCGTACGAATTGTACCCAGAGGCAAACCATTGTTTTGCAAGTTCTGAGCTATCTCGGTATTCAAAGATTTCTTTGGCAGTTTCTCTTCCGGGTGCACAATGGGATGGCGATAAACACGCCTTAAGGGAACGACAACTCGGGTTGTTCTCTAAAAAGGAATAGGGAACAGATTGTTCGCTTGTGTTTTGGATTTCGGTTTGGAATTGGTTCCATTCTTCTTCGCGAGTCCCCAACTCCGATTCCAACCGTGGGGTAAGGTCTTCAACCAAAAGGTATCCTTCTGGTGAAACGGGCCCACCTTCGTAGACAAATTTGGTTTGGATGCGGATGATTTTGCATGCAAGGATATGTAAACCCATCCCTTTTGCCACTTGTTTGTAAAAATAAAACGATCGTAGAATGTCTTGTTTGATGGAGCCGATGGGTCGAAAGTCCCAAAGGATCCAACCATCTCTTCCCTTATCGTATTCTAAAAGTTCCACATTACACACAAAGTTTTGGAAACGCAATTGTGCATTGAAATGGGAAATGTTTTCCTTTATGTACGTTTCTGATTGAACAAACCCCTCTTCTCTGTTAGGTGATTTCTCGATCGTTGGAAAATTTGGAAATTGGTTTTTACAGAGAGTAAGAAACTCACCCCATTCCAAATACCCACCAAAAGAAGCCGTACTCGGTTTGGAAACAACACCCTCTCGGATCAAATGGAATGCATTTTGGCATTTTAAAAATTGTAAGTATAAGGATTTTGTGATGGGAGTCAAAGGATTCTCAAACGAATTGGTATAAGTTTTCCCATTCCTGTAGATGATTCGCAAACCGATCTTTCCAACTGGCACTTGCCTCTACCAATGCCTCTGGTAAAATCACAAAAAATTGGAACAGTGCATTTTGGTTTGTTGTGAATACCTTGTATTGGTTTTCAATGGTTTCGAATTTTGCGCCTTCCAAGAATAATTTCCAACGGTCTTCATATTCCGGATGGATTTGGAACAGGATTTCCATTTCGTCGTGTGTTTTCAATGAGAGTGGATGGAAATTTAGATCTTCGTTTGTGATTTTTAAATTGGAAAAAAACTCTTCTTTGGTTTCTTTTTTAACTGTAATTTTTGGAAGGATGAACCTTCGTAAGGATTTTTTCCCGCGGTCATACGCTAACACATAGAAGTCGGTTGTGTGTTTGCGTACCAATCGATAGGGCTCGATGGTTCTTTCTTTTTCATCATACCCATATACGATTGTGATGGCACGTTTGTCTTTGATAGCTTGTAATATTTTTTCAGTATTGGATGTATCAACGTTAGTTTCGTCGGAATCATGTGTAACGGGATGTTTTGTTTGATTGGGAATCAAATCCAAATGATAGGAAAAAAGTTTTTGGGATAAGCTAATGAGTTCTTTTGTTAATTCAGCAGAATAAAGGGATTTGGAAAGGTATTCCAATTCTTCTTTGGAAAATTTTAAGGAACGATCGATGGATTCCTTTTCAATGTAATATGGAAAAAAATCTTCCGATTGGTAACCGTATTGGGCAACCTTAATGTTAAACCCAAGACTTTTTAATTGGTTAAGGTCTCGATAGAGTTTTTTTCTATCCGATTCAATGTCTTCGTTTTTATAAAACCGTGGCATAATGTTTCGAAACTTTTGGAAACTAATGCCTTTGGGTTCGCGTAAAAGATTGAATAGCAAACTAAAAAGGCGAACCTCCGTTTCGTTCATTTTTTTCACTTCGATCATGGGAAAATCTTCAAAAGAAGCCATATCTTCCCAAAAAGTTTGTTTTTTTGATTCCGAAAAGTAGAAAATGAAAAAAATTGGAAAAGAATGCGTTTCACGAGCCTTATCACCATCGTTTTGTTTGCAACGAACTGTGCCACTTATTGGAAAAATCGAAAAAATGATTTTAAAGATATCATCACCGTTGGCGCGGAAACTCCGATGTATGGAGCGGCGATCAAAGTGGGTCCACTCCCCATTGGATTTGTTTTCCAAGGTGGTGAATCACAATTGGGCAAACGTGATTTAGGACGTGGCTTTGGAATTCGTGGAGGTGAGGTTGGCGGTTATCATTCCCAACAACTCGTCTTTGGAATCTTAGGTGGTGAAAGTTTTCATTCAGGGTCTCCCGTTCTCGATGCAAAAGGCAATTGGCTTGTAGATAAAAAGGGAATCCCACTCACAAACGATGAAAGGGCCAACCTCAAAAGTTATAAAATGAGATATTACTCATATTTTTATGATCCAGTAAAAGAAAGAAAGGCACGAAAAAAAGAATACTTTCGACGAGAACTCACCAAAGACATCGTTGCCAGTACCGGCCAAAAAGAATTTTTAATTTACCTTCCAAAAGAAGATTTAAAACCATTTGGGTATCCACCTGGGTATTCTTGGAATCTGGAAATTGTAGGTGGAGTTTATGGTGGTGCAAGGCTTGGATTCAATGTGGCAGAAGCATTTGATTTTTTGTTAGGATTTACCACCATTGATTTGTTAGATGATGATGTGGAAGGAAAGGAAAAACCAAGTTTCCCTGGTTTTCCGTTCCCAGCTCCAACCGACGAGGAAATCAACCAAGAGTCGGAGGAACCTTAGTTTTTTACAGTTTGAAATCTTTCGCAGTGATTTTGTTTTTTGGATCAAATGTTAGTTTTAAAAACTTTTCCACTGCATCTGGTTTTTCTTTGAGGGTGTAGTACTGCTCAGGAACATCACGGTCTTCTGCAAAGTACCAAGTCATTACGGTTCCACTTGGATCGATTGATTTTTCAGTTGGTTTGCCAAGGACCGCTTCCGCTTTTACCAAACCGTCTCCAACTTTGATCATATCAATTTCTAGTTTGCGAAGTGCAGTGTGTGGGTGAACTTTTGTGCTACCTGCTTGCACTTTGTTTCCTGAAGTACAAGACACAAGGAAGAGAACCGATGCCAGTGTGCTAAGAACGAGTAATCTTTTGAACATAAACCTTTCCTAAAATGGATTAGGAGAAATTTTACAGTAAGGGATCAGGATTGGCAAGTGTAATCTTTTCTCTTTCTTCATCGATTCTGTTCATTTTACTCAAAATCTTTTTAAAAAATGGAATTGTCATAAAAACAAGTCCTATCTCTAAAAATCCAAAAAAGAAGGAAAGCGCAGAAAAACTATATTCTTTTGGCAATAGGGATTCAAAAACAGACTGCATTTGTACGGATACAATGGGGCCTAACATAAATCCCAAAGATCCAACTCCAGTAAACGCCGACATTGTTGTGGCCGTGAGTCCAGGTTTTGACATTTTGCTGGCAAGCATCATCGAAGGAACAAACATCACACCTGCGCCAATGCCGCATAATAATAAAAATAAAAACAAATACCAGAACTGATTTGTGGTTCCAGACAAACCTAAAAACATTCCATAAATGACTGAACCCACAAGTACAAGTGGCAAAACACCTGTTTTGCGAGAAAGCAAAGCGGATGGATAGGATAACAAACTCATCGGGAACAAAACAAGTCCTAAAAAAACACCGAGCATTCCTGGATGGAAAGCCAATGTTTCTCGTAAGTGGATATTAAAAGATGAGATGATAAAGCCAACTGTGAATCGATCTATAAAATTAAAAAGAAAAGGCACAAATAGGAATGGATTTTCAAAGATTGCGATTTTTAGGTCATTAAATTTGAAATCCTTTACCTTGTGGATTCCTCTATCTTTTAACATGAGAAAACTCATGATACCCACAAAAACCAATATTCCAGAACCTACATAAAAAGGTAATAAAGGATTACTCCGTCCTAAAATTCCAAGTGGCATTCCAAAGGCACCACCCAGGGACAAAAACATGCCTGTGATTCCCATAAGAATCCCTTTCCCATAATAACGTTTGTTTTTGGGATCATTTTCTTGGTCGGCGGCAGAACTTAAAAGTAACCCAATGATGAAAATATGAGAAGCACCCTCCAGAAACCGTAGGAATAAAAATAAATCCATGTCCCTTACGACTGTTAGAAGGTAAAACAAACCAGCATCTAAAAAACAGAAAAAACTGATGAAATACTTTCTGTTTTTGAATCGGTCTGAAATGATTCCCGCAACTGGCGCAAACAAAAAGGAACCTAACATGGGTATGCTTGTGAAATAAGCCACTTCCCAGTTGGAACCGAGTAATCTATCTTTGACAACGTCTTTTACTACCGGCACAATCATTGTGACGGGTAACATTGATAAAAAGACTAATGTTACGAGTGTGTACGGGAATCCCAAAAATTAACCTGCCGGTAGAAGAGTTTGGTAACGCTCTAATCCGATATTTTCTTTTAAATCGGAATCAAGTTCGATAAACAAAAATTTGTTTAAATCAAAAGTGGTTTTGGCTTCTTCGAGTAATTCTTTTTTTTGTGTATCATCCAAAGGTAAGTTGTCCAAATTTTGTCTGTAAATTCCTTTAAACGCCATTAGGTCCTCAATCTCTGGAAATTCATAAAAAGCAGTTCCTTCATTTCCCTCGAGTCCGAAGGTTTTTGCCACTACTTTTTTAATTGCTTGGCCACCCGATAAATCTCCCAAATAACGCACGTAAGCCTGTGCTACAAGTAATTCCGGTTTTGTTTTTGCGGTCGATTTGATGTGGTTGATATAGTTTTCTGTGGCTTTGGAAACTGTCCCACGAAGTTTGGTTCCAAACTTTTTTTGGAAACTTTCAATATCTTCTTTGAGAGCCTTTTCCCGAAACAAACTGGGAAAGTATAATTTGGATAAAATGGGGTTGTCTTTGTTTTCTCGGTAGAGTTCTTCCATCACTTGGTAGACCGCAAGAAGGCTTTCCAATTGGTAGGTATACGTTTGCGCATCGAGACCACCTCGAAAAATCGCTCGGATATAAGGGACTTTTTCCGTTTCCTCGTGTTTTTGGGCCGTGCCCTCACGTAACATCATTGCAACTGACATAATGACTCCTATTACTGTATGTGAGAATCAATCTCATATATGACACTACCCTGACAATTGGAGGAACTGTCAAAGCGTTTTATAGGGAGTCTTCCTGATTTGTCGAGTTCCAGAATTCTAGGGGTGTGGATTGCCTTTGCTCTGGGTAAAGGAAGTAGGATAAGAAAAATATAAGGATGGAAACGACGATGCCAATGGTGGCGAGTACCACGTCCTTTCCGACCTTACGGAAGGTGTCAAGGTAGGGGAGGTCTTTGTAGGTGATGACATTGAGGATGATCTCTCGGCCTGCAAGGAGACCAAGGAAGGCCCAAGTGGTAGACATGGGGATATTGCTTATGGCTTGGAAGAAAAAAAGTAAACTTCCGTAAACCAAATCAACAATGGTGGCGGCCTTCGCCCATTGGATGTCCGACTTTTCGGAGACAACCTCTTGGATGGTGCCTCCGTTTGTGCGGATGATGATGAGGAGGGCAAAAATCAAAATGAAAACTGCAGAAAGGAATTCGAAGGCTCCGAGTTGTCTTGGAAGGAATACGGCAATGTTTGCTGTGTCTTGGAATAACCATGCCACCCACAAATACATCGTGGAAAGCCATTGTAAACGAGACCAACGCCTTTCCGAAACAGGATCGGGTGTGTGGACTTCATGGTATTCATGGGGGTCAATTTTGACAAGGATGGCCCAAACCACGATGGCAACGAGGAAAGCAAGGCCATATCCAAAAAATGATTTGGTTAACATTTGGTCGATGCTTTTTCCACCAAACAAACCTAAGACGAGAAATGTAGTTGATACAGGTGCACGTAGTCTTGTGATGACAACAAGTAAAACCGGTGCTAGAAGTTGGAGTAAATTGAAGTCTTTGGTTTCAGGAATGGAATCCAAACGATGGAAATGGATTTCTCCTCCATGCAAAAACCAAGCAAGTAAGTGGACAAAAAATAAGAGACCACCGAAAACGAGGATCTTCTGGAGCCAATGGACGGATTTTTTACTTTCGATAAAGGTCCCGATGGTTTGGACTGCATCATTTCCCGCCACGGAAAATGATGCAATCGCGAAGGAAAACCATCCGAGATAATACCGAGGAATGCCTAAAAAATAACCAAGAGTGATCACCACTACCAGAACGAAGGTAAAACCGAAAAATCGAATTTGATCCTGTTTCGTTGGGTGTTGGTAATCAATTTCTTGGTTTTGGCTCATGCATTCATATAGTGTTTCGCATATCTCTCCGTAATTTCCTTGCGGTCGAAAAGAATGAACACGTCTGTAGTACCAAAAACAGAATCCAGTGCAGGAATTCCACAGATTTTAGCACCCACTCGGAGGTATCCTTTCAAAAGTGGAGGGATATTTTTGGAGATTGTTTTCGGATCTTGTACATGAAAATTAGCATCAAACCCTGGCAGGACGTAGTCAGGATTTGGATACACACGAAATTCTTCCGGTGCAATCGCATCCTTTGCTTTTAAGAAGCCGTAAGATTGGGAAGCAACATCGGCATCAGTGGAGTGGATTGAACCACATCCCATCAGATAACGAACATTATGTTTGTTCATGAATTCCGCAAGGCCTTGCCATAACAAAGAAATCACCGAACCATCTCTGTAATCAGGGTGAACACAAGAACGGCCAACTTCTGCGATTTCATCTGGTAGGTTGTAGATGGAAGTGATATCAAATTCGTTTTCGCTATAAAAACCGATTCCGTTTTTTGCATTTTGGCGTGTGAGGATACGGTAAGTTCCTACAATTTTTTTATCTTCAGTGGATTTATCAATGACGATGAGGTGGTGGCAGTACAAATCGTACTCGTCACGGTCTTTTCTTGTAGCAGAAGATTGTGGCAGACCTTCTCCCATTTCTAAGTTAAACACTTCATAACGTAATGCGAGTGCCCTTTCAATTTCGAGTTGGTTTTCCGCTAAACGAACTTCAAGGATTCGCTCTGTTTTGTTTAATGTATTTGGTTTCATAGGATTTTGTTTTCCTCTTGTTTATCTGCTGGTTACGCTAAAGGATCTCGGTTACGATTATGTGACATTCCAATGAAATTCCAGGAAAGAATGTGGAAATTGTTTCATTACAAATCGGTGACACAAACCACTTGGTTTGTGCTGTCTTGGTCAGGCGTATAGATTTGGCCTGTATCATATTAATGAATACCTATAAAATTCTTACTAGATTTATTTTGTGACATTACATTTCCTTTCCATCTTAGCATTCGCTCTAGTTGCCTTTGCCATTGAATACTCCAAAACAATGGACCTAATTCCTTTATCAATTTGAACCGCCAAATACCCATTCCATGAACAAGGTGTAACATCGGTAAGGTTTGTCACAAAACCAGGGTGGAATTTTTGGTTGATGACAAGGACTTGGTCCTTGGGTAAGAGGCCAAAGGTATATTGGTCTGGCTTCCATTCGATTGGCTTAACCCTTTGGAAAGAAGGATACAAATAAAACTCACCATGATACTCGTTTGAATCCATTGACTGGTTTGAGAAATAAAATGTTAGATTTTCATAGATGTCGTTAATGGAAAGGTTCCCTCGAATGGCAGGAAACATCTTTGAGTCAGACCCGTAATCAGGCACTGCATTCACCGTGATGGGATAAGTTTCTTTGTTTTGGAATTCGATTGCCGGGGGAGTTAAAACAAAAATTTCATGTAAGAATTTTGTATTCATTTTTCTCACATCGAATGTGTGGTAAGTCAGAAGAATGAACACCATACAAGAAAAATAAACTCTGTAATTTACTTTAAATTTTTCTGAGAATGTTTGGATCACTTCCGCCAAACACCAAACATATAAAAAAACAACACTCAGACTCCATCGGGGATACACTCTTTCCAAAGAATAAATGGGAATTTGTTCTAAGAATGTGACAGGACTAAAGCCATGCCCTTTCCCAAACATGATCCAAATCGTGAAAACAAGTAAGACCAAAACAAACCAAAGTTTTCGTTTGGTGAAAACTAAAATGGGAAATAGATAAAGCGGGAGCTGTCCTAAATAATTTCCATATTCCCAATAGCGGTATTGCATTTTTGAGAGAGACTGTGATAGTAGAGGGTGTTGGGAAGAACCAAAAAAGATGGAAAAGAGGTCAGAAAATTGTAAAGGAAATTGGTCCGGTACAAAATAACGACCGACTTGGTGTACAAACAAAAACATGGGAATCCATTTGAACGACAATACCAGAAGAATGAAAAAGGAAAGCCAAACAAAACGAAAACAAATTCTTTTTTTCTCTGTCGCATTATAAATCTCCCAAATACTAAGTCCAACTAACAAAAAACTAACTTGAGTGATCGTGTAAATGGCACCTTCCGATAATAAAATATAGGCGATGAGAATGGGAAAAATCAAAATCCATTTTTCTTTGGTTTGTAAAAGATACAAAAAATAAAAAACAAAAGCCGGTAAAAACAAACCTTGGATTTGGTTCATATGTCCTGCATAAAACTTTTGAAAAAAATACCCTGAGAATTGAAACAAACATACGAATACTTTGGACGTTAGCCCAGATGATCGATTGTATAATTGATACGAATGGTAGTTGAATATGCCACTTAAGGCGAAGTAAAAAAGGAAACTGATTTTAAGGGAAGTGGTGCTTGGGAAAAAAATTGCAAATAGATGGGTAAAACTTCCGATTTTGCTGGATGGATTTTCCCAAACAGGGAAACCCGCACCATAGTACGGATTCCATAAAGGAAAACTACCAAACTCTAAATACGATTTTCTTAAAAACTCAACATGGAAACTGTATAGATCCCAATCAAATCTTCCTAGGAGATCACTTGTTTCGAAAACAATAGGAAAGTTCCAAAGGTAAATTACGAAAAAGAAAAGTAGGCCGAAAATAGGCCTAATGTGCTTCATCCCAATTTCCACCAAACTTGCCTTGTGCGACAATTGGAACTTTGAGTTTCATGGCAGATTCCATTTCTTCTTTTGCCATTTGATAAAATTCTTTTTTTTCTTTTGGATCCACTTCAAACACAAGTTCATCATGTACTTGTAATAAAAGTTTGGAACGAAATGATTCTTTTTTGATTTTATCGTGGATACGAATCATGGCAAGTTTGATCATATCTGCCGAAGTCCCTTGGATCGGAGAATTGATCGCAACACGTTTTGCCCCTTCACTTACCATTTTGTGTGAGGAATGGATATCAGGAAGGTAACGTCTACGACCAAGTAAGGTTTCTACGTAACCATTTTCTTTGCAAAACTCCACAATTTCTTCCATATAGGTAGCGACACCTTTATATGCGGCAAAGTACTTTTCGATAAACTCTTTTGCTTCTTTACGACTGATGCGCAAATTATTGGACAATCCAAAAGAGGTGACTCCGTAAATCACAGAAAAATTGACTACCTTAGCTTTGTTTCGCATATCTGGAGTTACTTGGTCTTCTGGCACTCCAAAAATCCCTGCAGCCGTACGTTTGTGAATGTCGGCTCCTGAATTGTATGCATCAACCATATTCGGATCATTGGAAAAATGTGCCATGATGCGAAGTTCAATTTGGCTATAGTCAAGGGATAGAATTTCTGTTCCTTTTTTTGCGATAAAACCTTTTCTTAAAAGCCTTCCTTCTTCATCCTTAATGGGGATGTTTTGTAAGTTGGGATTTGTGGATGATAGTCTACCTGTTGCTGCAATGGTTTGGTTATAACTTGTATGGATCCGATTGGTTTTTGGATTCACTAGGGTTGGCAATGTGTCCGTATAAGTAGATTTTAATTTTGAAAATTTACGGATTGATAACAAATCATCAATGATGGGGTGGGTGCCTTGCAAAGATTCCAACACTGAATGGTCGGTAGAATAACCAGTTTGTGTTTTTTTCTCAGCTGGAAGTCGTAGGTCTTCAAATAAAACAGTTTGTAATTCTTTTGTCGAATTTACATTGAACTGTCTTCCCGCATAAAAATGGATGTTCTTTTCATGTTCTTTGATTTTCGTATCAAAGGTTACAGACAAAGACTCAAAATACTTTTTGTCTACAGCAACACCTTCATATTCCATGTCTGCCAATGTGAGTAGTACAGGCATTTCAATTTCATAAAATAGTTTTTTGTTTAAACCTTCTTCCATTTTGGGGAAAAGTGCATTGTGAAGTTGTAAAGTGATGTCTGCATCTTCGCAGGCATATTCTGAAACCCGATCTGGATCGATATCATAAAGATTTTGTTTCTTTTTTCCAGTGCCAACTAATTCTTCATAGGTGATCGTCTTGTAGTTTAGGTAATCAATGGCCATATCATCCATATTATGCCTTCGTTCCCCTGGATTCAAAAGGTAGGAAGCTAACATGGTATCAAAATAAATTCCCTTAAGTTCAATCCCATAGTTTTTTAGGACTAATAAATCGTATTTGATATTTTGACCTAATTTTTTCCAGTTGGGATCTTCTAACATCGGTTTTAGGATCTTTAAAGATTCTTCTGCTTGTGGGAGTAGGTGGCTATAAATGGATTCAGAATGTGAAAATGCAATGTAATAGGCAACACCCGGTTCTTCTGAAAAGGAAATACCAAGTAACTCGGCCATCATTGGGTCTTGAGAAGTTGTTTCTGTATCGATGGAAAGAGGTTTTTTGGGATTGAGTTTTGCGATGATTTTTTTTAATTCATCAATGGATTGGATGCGTTTGTATGATTTTTTTGCGACAACACTGGATGTTGTAACTGCATTTTTCCCTTTTTTGGAACTGCTGGCACTTGCCTCTGTGTTTGATTCTTTATTTCCTTTTGCTGATTTTTTCGCAGGAGCACTTTCTTCTTTTGTTTCGCCGTCGTTTACAATCGGAATCCCTGCTTGCTTTGCTAAATCACGATGTAAGACATTATATCCTTCATCTTTGAAGTATTGGACTTTTTTTGGATCATAATAGTTGGGTAACTTTAAATCTGATTTTTTGATATCAAGTTTGAGATTAGTGACAATGGTTGCTAGTTTCCTTGATAAAAAGGCATTTTCTTTTTCTGCTATCAGTTTATCGATAAGGGATTTGTTTTTAACCTTATCTATTTTTTTGTATATGGTTTCCAAATCTCCAAATTCTTGGATGAGTTTTGCGGCACCTTTTTCGCCAATTCCCTTCACTCCAGGGATATTATCAGAGGCATCACCGAGTAAACCCATATAATCAGGGACTTGTTCTTTTGTGATTCCAATATTTGTTTTCACCCATTTGGGATCAATTTTTTCAAATTCAGAAACTCCACGTTTCCCACGTAACATGTGTATGTTTTTGTCTAAAACTTGGTACAAATCTTTGTCACTAGAAAGGATAACAATCTCTTCAAAATCTTTTCCAAATTTTTTACATAAGGAACCAATGATATCGTCTGCTTCGATCCCATTGATTTTGTACATTGGAAACTCAAGGGCCTGCAACATCTCATATATTTTTTGGATTTGAGGTTTTAAGTCCTCAGGCATAGGTTTTCTGTGAGCTTTGTAATCTTCATAGAGATCATTACGTTCCAGTCTGGTGCCTGGATCAAATGTAAATGCAATGTGGGTTACGTGTTCATCTTGTAAGAGTTTGAAAAGCATCCTCCAAAATCCAAAGATGGCTCCACTTGGAAGCCCAGTTTTAGAATTGGTTAAATTGGATGCAGCAAAGGCAAAATAGGCGCGGAATGCAAGAGCATGTCCATCAATGATTAAAAGTCTTCCACTCATTTGCTTTCTCCATACAAGGCATCACCTAAAAAGGAATAATAAATTAGCTTAGTTTTATCGATTGTTTTTGTGACTGAGAATCGTTTTACAGAAGTTTTGTTGAAGGTTCCAAATTGACTTCGCAGTTCTTCGGAATTCACCAAACGATCCAATCCTTGTGCAATGGTTTCTGAGTCTCCCACTGGGCATACAAAGGCACCTTCGTTATGGTCCAACATTTCGCCAATTCCACCACCATTTGTAGCAACAATCGGCAAACCACAAGCCATCGCATCGAGTACGGCGGTTCCTAGTCCTTCCTCTTTGGACGTCAGTGTGAAAATGTCGAATAAGGAAAGTAAGGCGGGGATATCCTTCCTATACCCTGTAAAAATAATTTTATCATTGAGATTTAAACTTTCAGCTTGGGTTTTTAATTTTTTTTCTAATTTCCCATCCCCTACAATCAAAACACGAAACTCTTGGTTTGTTCTCATCTTGGAAACAGCATTGATCAAGGTTTCTTGGTCTTTGTGGTCAACGAGTGCGGCAACATTTCCAATCACAATTGCTTTTTTCGGAATTTGAAACTCTTCTCGTAAGTATTCATGGGGAGTTGTTTTGGAAAATCTTTTTAAGTCGATGCCCGAATACACTGTGATGATCCTTTCTGGAGCAATTTTACTTCCCATCATCACTTCTTTGATTTTTTGAGAAACTGGAAGATAATAATCGTTAGCTGGGTGTTGGTATTTCCATCTGGAAAAAAAACTAGTTTTTGGTTTGAAGTCAACTCTCCTAGAAACGATGAGTGGGATACCTAGATGGTTTCGTTTGGCAAGAAGTGCTAAAGTATGTGCATGAGCTGTATGAGTATGGATGAGTTTGATGTTTTTGGATAAACAGAGGGATCGAATATTCTTATATGCTTTTCTATCCCATTCTCCTCTCATCTCAAGTGGGTAAAACTCATAACCATTGTCTTTGCATTTTGCTTCAAGAGGGGAACCTGGTTGGCCCACAACCATTTGTGGTATTTTGTAATTGGCCAAACCTTGTACGAGATAATAAAGCTGTTGTTCTCCACCTCGCCATTCGCGAGATGTGTTGATATGTAGGATCAAATTATAAGTGTTTGGAACGGTCGTATTCGAGTGCGATGATGGAGCCCATTACTTTGAACCCCGCCGGAGCTTCGTCTACCATTCCTTCTCCGTGAAACATTACTTTAACGGAGTCCATCATGGCATTGATTATTTTCAATCCTTTTCCCATGTTCTTATGTTTTTGGCCAGAACCATTATAAGGAAGGGTGTTTGGTTTTTTACTTTGGTGGTGTTTGATATGATCGAGGAAGGTAGAAAAACATTGGGACTGGTTGGATCGTAACAGTTCTTTATCATTGTCAGGAACAGTTGATTCACCAGAGAGTCCTGACCCGTAATCCAAGATGTACAAAGTGAACTTTGCAGAATCAATCCGCCACCGGCAGATGATGGTCTCATCACAGTCGCAGGATACATTGGCCGCCACAGCATTGGTGAGGGCTTCGTCTGCGGCGAGTTCAATTTGCATGATATTCTGAGAACTAAACCCGTTATCTAACAAAGTTCGTTTGAGTTCGCTACGGAACTGTTTGACGGAGGACATATCGGGAGGCAAAAACATGGCGTACGACCCAGGTGATGGGCTTAACAGATAGGGAATCACTTCAGATGGTGCTGTCAATGGCCGCCGTTTCCTCTCTCTCATCATATTACACGATGCGAAGTGAGAAAAAAAGTCAAAAATAACCCAAAACCGAACGAATCTGTAAAAAATTTACCTAAGCGAAATGCCTAAAGCTCCCGCCAGTTGTTCCATTCGCTTCACCATTTTCTCTTGGCCAAGCAAGCTAAAGAGGATGGGGAGTTCCAAACCATGGGATTTTCCTGTGGTAATGGCTCGTATTGGCATAAAAAGGGTCCTGCCTTTTTCACCTGTGCTTTCGCCAACTTTTGCCATGGCATCTTTGTAAGCATCAGGGGTCGCAAGGGAACTTGTTTTGACAATTTGGTAAAACGCGGAGACCACTTCTTTCCCTTTGCCTTCGAGGACCAGTTGTTTTGCTTCCTCGTTCTCAAACTGTACGTTTTCCAAAAAGAACTCTTCAATATAAGGAGGGGCTTGGATGAGCCGATCGAGATAAACGCGAACTGAATCCAAAATGGAAAGGAGTTGTGGGTTCTCGCCCGACTTGTAGGCGTCTGGGATTTGGCAGTCTTTTAGGAAAGGTTCCAATGCCTTGCCAAGGGTTTCAATTTTCGTATCGCGGATGTATTTATTGGACATCCAATTGAGTTTGGATTTTGGATTTAAATATTCGGCAAGTCCAAGGATGGTGAGTTTATTAAAATCAACGGATTCTTTTTCTTCTTCTTTTAGTTTTTTGAAAACATCAAAGGTAGCGGGAGATTTTGAGCAGCGTTCCACATCAAAAACGGAGCACAGCTCTTCATCACTCATGTATTCTTTGCCATCGGGAGAAGTCCATCCTAGAAGCGCCATGTAATTTCGCATCGTTTCACTGGAGTATCCCAAATCACGGAATGCAAGTACAGAAGTGGCACCGGCACGTTTGGAAAGTTTTTTTCCATCTGTTCCTACAATCTCACTGGCATGGGCAAAACGAGGCAGTGGGAATCCAAATGCTTCAAAAATTAATATTTGCCTTGGAGTGTTTGAAAGATGTCCAACTCCGCGGATTACATGGGTGATGTTCATCAGAGCGTCATCAATCACCACAGCATAGTTATACGAAGGGAATCCATCAGATTTCACAATGATAAAATCACCAATGAGTTTGGATTCAAACTTCACTTTGCCTTGGATCATATCATCTACGATCACAATTTTGTGTGGAGTTTTAAACCGAACAGTAAAAGGAGTTTTTTTCTCTAACTGAGAATTTATTTCTTCCTCAGATAAATCAGAACATTTGCCATCATAGATATACGGAATTCCCATGGCATCAGCTTGTTTCTTTTTGCCTTCTAATTCCTCCGCTGTACAAAAACAACGGTATGCTTTTTTTTCTTTTAGAAGTTTGTCTGTGTATTCTTTGTAGATATGAATTCTTTCTGATTGCGTATAAGGTCCGTTAGGGCCACCGACTCCTGGTCCTTCATCCCATTCCATTCCAAGCCATTTGAGAGATTCTAAAATGATTTTAAAAGATGCTTCTGTGGATCTGTCTTGGTCAGTGTCTTCGATCCGAAGTAAAAATTTTCCTTTTTTGGCTTTTGCATAAAGGTAATTGAATAAGGCAGTCCTTGCTCCACCGACGTGAAGGAATCCAGATGGGGATGGGGCAAAACGGGTACGAACTTCTGTCATTTGATTTCCTCTTTGAGTAAAAAATCTCCCATTCGTTTGTAACCAAATGGTTCTTTGGTTTTGGTCGTTAGACCATTGGTATAGGGAGGCACAAAGTATAATTGTATATTGTTTTCTTTAAAGATAGGTTTGAAGAAGAGTTTATCGGTTTCTGTTTCATTATATTCATAACTGAGTTGTGAATAGTCATAATGAGTTGAAACATGTTCTTCTACTGTCGTCTCGTTTTTTAATTTTGCAAAGAGACTGGAAGATGTGATGAACTGGTTGGATCCGATGTTATGTGACCAACGATTTTCTCCACCTATATCAGAACGATTTCCTTCTTCAATTAAGTTGCCAGTATCACCTAAAATCTCAAACACTTCCATTTCATCGATGGGTGTTTTGTTTTCTTTGTAAGCAATTTGGTTTTCTAAAAGGGATTGGATGGAATTTCCTCTTACCTCTTTAAAGTAAGAATCGTTGTAATGGAAAAGGTATTTTTTTTCCACTTTGTCTTTTTGGAATTTGCCTACTTTGCGATTCCAAATGATTTTATAAAGTTCAACAGTTTCATTCCCAAACTCTGAATTGATTTTGTTAGCGAAATTGGGATCGTAAGCAATGAAACTAAATTCAATTTTCTCAACATAACCAGTCAATTTACCAGGTTCCCATTGCACACATCGGTAGTGGGAGGAACCATCTTTGAAAACAGTTGGATTCATTTTTCTCGGAGATTTCAGAAAGAAAACAGATGCGGGGATTTCCGATTTTCTGTCTCGAGTGAGAAGGGAATTTAGGTTTTGGCAGCTCCATCCTGAAAAAAAAATCAAGAACCATAAAAGCCAATGAAAACGGGTGTAATCTTGAGTTTGTGGTGACATAGATAGGTGCGTATCGCCAGTCTAAAAAGGGAAAACCGCTTGACAAGTCAATTCATCGCACCCGTGTGTCATTTGGAACCATGAAGAACGAAGAACAGTATCCGAAACGCCCCTTTGAAGACCAAGTAAACGACGACCAAAGGAAATACTCCCGCTATGTATGCGATTCGCGAGCCATTCCACAAGAAATTGATGGCCTAAAGCCTGTTCAACGACGAATTCTTTGGGCTATGTGGAACTCTGACGCGAGAAACCGCCATACCAAAACGGTAAAAGTTGCGGGACTTGCGATGGGATACCATCCTCATGGAGACAGATCCATCCAAGATGCCCTCTCTCAAATGGCACAAGACTTTGCCTTTGCGAATAATTATCCGTTAGTGCATGGAGAAGGAACGTTTGGAGATGTCCTCGATCCCAATGCCATTGCATCTCCCAGGTATACAGAAGTCAAACTATCTGACTTTGCGAAAGACTTAGGTTTTTTTGAAAGTTTACCTGACATTGATTATGTCAAAAATTACGATGAAACAGAAGACGAACCCATCCATTTTGTAGGAAAGGTTCCAGTTGTACTTTTAAATAACATCCAAGGGATTGCAACGGGGTTTCGTTGTTTTATCCCAGCACACAAACTGAGTGATGTCATCGATTCCCAAGTCACCTATTTAAAAACGGGAAAACCGAAAAAGATCACACCATGGTACAAAGGGTACGGTGGCGAAGTGAAATTGTCAAAAAATGACAATGGAAGCACTGTGATGTCTACAACATTTGGGTTCAAAAAAGAAGATGGGAAATTGTATTTAGTGGATTCTCCCATGAATTGGAACCGTGAAAAGGTTGTGAATTACTTAGATGATCTCATTGAACGAAAAGACAATTGGTTAAAGGACTATATCGATCATTCGAGCCAAACTTTTAAAATTGAACTTGTCGCCAAAAAAGGGGAAGAACCTTCGGAGAAAGAAATCAAAGAACTTTTTTCCAAAGAAAATAACGAAGTCCTAACGATAAACGTCATTACTCATGAAGGGAAACTTCGTAACTTTAGCCCAGAAGACATCATCAAACGATTCTGTGACTTCCGTAAAACCCATCTCATCCGTCGATTCAAACGACTTGCTGGCTTAGAAAAGGAAAAGATTGATCGAAACTCAGAGCTCATTCGATTCATCAAAGAAAAGTGGAACGAGAAAGTAACAGGCATTAAATCCAAAAAGGAATTTGAAGAGAAGTTAAAGGCCGCCAAATTTGTTTACTTTGAATGGTTGTCTTCGATTCCCGTTTACCGAATGACTTTGGAAGAAGTTCGTAAATGTGAAGAAGCCATTGTGGAAGCAAAAACCAAATACACTGAGTATACAGCTCTCCAAAAAGATGATAAAAAACTCACAGGTTTTATGACAGATGAGTTAGATGAACTGAAGAAAAAATGGGATCCGAAATAAAGTAATATGGCTCAAAAAACTGAAAAAACCTCAGGAAATTCGCGAAATTTTAAGAAATTATCAAACGTAGAACACGTTCGGATGCGGACGGGAATGTGGCTTGGGCAAAACTCCCTTTCCACATTTGAACAACATTTTTTTACAAAAGATAACTCTGGTAAGTATGACATCGTCCACGAAGAACTTTCTGACATCCCAGCCAAACTGAAGTGTTTGGATGAAGCATGTATGAACTGTGTGGATGAATACAGAAAGAACTTAAACGACAAAACCATCCCGGAAAAAGACAAAATGAACAAACTCATTGTTCAATTGTCAACGGATCGCAAACGTGTGACCATCCAAGACAATGGTCGTGGGATTCCTGCGGAAAATGCGGAAGGTGTTTACTTGCATTTGATGTATGGGGAAAACTTTGATGATAAAGTCAAAGAAGACCATGTGGCGGGACAAAATGGAGTGGGGATTTCACTTGTTCGTATGGTGTCTTCATTTTTTCGAGTCAAAACCATTAACAGTGGTAAGGCGTACAAAAAAATGTTTAGCATCCACGATGACGTAAAAAAAGTCATTCGTAGTTTCAAACTTTCCAAAGAAGATACGGAACGTGTCCATTTGTATTATGATGAACATGGAACATTCGTAGATTGCCCTTTACTCTCAGCAGACCAAATCAAACAGTTAAAAGGTCCTTGTGACAAAACAGGTATGACTGCTGTAACAGAAACTGCCAAAAAAGAGGACCACGGTACAACTGTTGAATTTGAGTTAAACCCAGCATATTTTAATAACTTAGATACATCTTTTAACATCAATTTGGTGAAGCAATACCTGCAAGACATAGCGATGTCGAATCCTGGTTTGGAAGTGGTTTTCATTCACAAAACTGGAAAAGAAAAATACAAATTCAAAAAAGGTTTTGATGAGATCTTTAGTAACTCCGAAATGGTTTACTACAAATTGGATTACTCGGATAAGGCATCCGCATCACAAATCCATATGGATACCTATGTTGTGGTAGGACAAAATAAAACTCTCACTTGGGTGAACTCCATTTTTTGCCCACAAGGGGGATCGGCCATTGAGTATTTGGAAAATAGGCTTTGTGATGAGATCCGTAAAAAATCACAAATTGTGAGTTTAGAGAAAAAACTAAACACACAGTGTACTCGTAATGATGTGAGAAGTTGTTTTCACATGTATGTGAACCTTCGTATCCTCAACCCACGTTTTAAATCCCAAGATAAGTCTTATCTCATCAATGACTTAAATGAGGACATCCGAAAGTCTGTGGACAAACATTTGGACAAACTTTTGAAAAAAACAGGCCTCATCGAAGAAATTAAGATGGTGATGGAACGTAGAACCCAGATGAAACAGCTTGAGGATGCGCAGAAAGGCCTCCGTAAGGCGTCTCGGAACAACATCCCTAAGCTTATGCCACCGACAGGCAAACCAAACGATCCAGGCCGAATTCTCTTTGTTGCGGAAGGGGACTCTGCGATCGCAGGACTCCGCCCCGCAAGGAACCCGAAACTCCATGGTCTTTTCCCACTCCGTGGGAAACCTCTCAACTGTAAAGGTATGTCCTTGGCAAAGGCATTACAAAATGAAGAGATGAAAAACATCGTTGCCATTGTTGGCCTTCCTCTCGACCAAAAGGTAAAGTCCATCGATGAATTGAATTACGATAAAATCAGTATCATCACAGATGCGGATTTTGACGGGTATGCCATTCGTTCTCTTATGTTGTCTTTCTTTTACGAGTATTGGCCTGAACTTTTTGATTTAGGTTTTATCAATATTTCGGCAGCACCATTGTACGAGGTGGATGTGAAGTGGAAAGAGGGAAAAAAAGAAACTGTTTTCTGTATTGATGATGCCGACTATGACAAGTTAGTTGCAAAGGTTAACAAACAAGGTGCAGAAATCACTCGTAAAAAACGAAATAAGGGTCTTGGGGAAACAGGAAAAGAAGCGATGAAGTATGCTGTGGACCATTGTATGACGACAATCACCATTGGTAACAAAAAAACTGCTAAAAGCACGCAAGACTTATGGTTCCACAAAGACTATGCAGAAAAACGCCGTGAAGCGATTTCTGAATACTCGATGAGTGTGATCCAGGACTAATTGCCGATTCCCATTCGATAGAAAAGTTCCAACAAACAGAGTCTAGTTGAAAGGACTCCGTTGTCGTTCTTTCTCTTTTGCATAGCGATCACTCCCCATTCCGTAGGTTTGGGGGGTTTTGTATTTTATGGGCTTGTTCCTAAATCCAATCTTTTTTTCCTTGAGGGTATGAAATCGAAGGAAAACCAAAAGATTCAGTCTGGTAAAAGAAAGGTAACAAAATCCCTAACAAAAACACTCGAACGAAACACTGAATCTGGAGAGGCCAAAGGGAAAGGTAAAACCGAACCTTCGAATCTCGATCCCATTTTTCCATTCCGCATCATCTTTGTATTTTTTTTCACACTCCTTTTCCAATGCCAATCAAGTGGAGATACTTCTCTTTCCAACACCAAAGCTACAAAAAACAAAATCCATAAAGAAATTCTATCCCGATGGGAAACACTTTCCCCTTCCTCCATTCAATCCATCTCCTATCTTTATATGATGGGAGATGGGGAAACCCACTCCGGTCAGATTGGGAATCTGTCTTCTGGAAAACGTTACCGATTCAAAATTGGAAGTATCACAAAACTTTTTACAGGGATTTCCATTTTGCAGTTACAAGATGCCGGTAAATTGAAGTTAGATGATCAAGTTTCCAAATACCTACCTGAAATCAAATCTATGAGGTCTAAAAAGGTCGGTTATCGTGAGATCACCATTCGTGACCTACTCACACACCAATCAGGACTTCCCTCTGATTTAGCGCATGGTTTTTTCCTGCCTCCTGATAGCACTGAAGAGGAGATACTAAAATCGTTTCGTTCCCTTCCGAAATCCGTTTCCAATTTAGAGCGGAATGAACCAGGTAAAATCCATTCTTATTCCAATTTAAGTTTTGGCCTTTTGGGAAATATCATTGAACGTGCGTCAGGTGAATCCATTGAAGGATACTTCAAAAAACATATCTTTGAAAAAGCGGGAATGAAAGAGACGACTTTACTCGAATTTTTAAGAGAATCGAACCTAATCCCAGGTTATTCTGGATTGTTTTGGAAAACGCAAACCATACGCCCAGTGATCCGTGACCTGACAGCAGGTTCAATTTCTACAACTGGGGAAGATATGGGACTTTTTATGAAGGCTTTTTTTAAAAGCAAACAAAACAAAGGTCTCCTATCAGCGGTTAGCTTTGCAGAATTTCACAAATCCCAAGTTGGACCAAAGGCCAATTTTGAAATGAAACTGGGACTACCAGTACTCAAAAATCATTATGAAGTCGATGGAAAAACCATTTGGTTTTATGGGCATTCTGGTTCACTTCCTCCTTTTTTTGCAGACCTCATCTATGATCCGAAAACTGAAATTGTATCCTTTGTGGTTGGAAACACACTTGGTCTGCAAACTGGAAATTTGAAAGGAAGAAATACTGAAATCATGGAATTGTTATGGGAGGAAAAAATGGGGATTCGACCAGAACCAATCCTCTCAAACCTTTCGGAAAAAAAGGAAACCGTTTTTGGAGAAGAGGGTTATTATATTTCCCCGATGGGAATCCATGAATACAAAAAAGGGATTCCACCGAAACTAAGTTTAATGGGGTTTGATGTAGGCCTAATCGAAAAAGAAAATCGATTTGGCATTGATTTACGAGTCTTATTTGGACTTATCCCCATCAGAGATCCAAAAATCGATGCTATGAGAGTGGAATTTGAAGTTTGGGAAGGCAATTCCATTTTTACATTGTATGACAAAGAACTCCCAAAAGGTGCCGCAGGGATTGGCGTAAAATTCACACCTGACAATCGTTTTCCTGACGAAATGTATTTTGGAACCTTTTTCACAAAGGAACCTTTTGCCATCATTCCCAAACTCAAATTGGAAAAAGACAAACGAGGTTTCCCACTTCTCACCATTTATTATGAATTAGGTGGAATGGAAAATTTTATACAAGTTCCGTGCCAATGGGAGTCGCAAAACACCTTGCGAATATTAGGTTACGGAAGGAATTTGGGTGAAACATTCACCTTGGGGATAAAAAACGAAAGGCCATTTTTATTCTATTCTGGTGGAGAGTATGAAGCCCCATAAAAACCGACCTTGAGCCTCTTCTTTGTGTTACCCTCCAAAGGCCAATGGATGTTAGATGGTAGAGGGGATTGGGTTCTCAATTTGATTTGAACTTAGTTCAGACAATGGAGGGAAACCAAGGACTACTTTTTTCCAATCCCTTTGCCACTGAACTTCGCCTAAGGCCGCTTTCATTTTTGGCATCCACAAACCTCATACCATCCCTTTGTAGGCAAAACCAATACAAACTACATATTTTAGAGTCATTCTAAATAGATAAGGGCAACTAACGGAGTTGGGATTCCTTGTGTTTCGATAATTTCATAAAAGGATTCAAAAAAGTTTTTGACTAAAGGAAAACCTCTGATACATTTCGACCCAATTTGAATCGAAAGTTTCAAAAGGAGATTTCGAAATGGGAAAAAGAATTACCTCAATCCTATTTTTGTCTGCTGCTGTTGTAGCTGTCACAATGACGTCTACTGCTGTAGAAGCAAAAAAATATGGTATGGCTGGTTGCGGATTAGGCTCGTTGATCATTACTTCTAATGACAAAACGCAAATTTTTGCTGCAACTTCAAATGGTATCTACTACAACCAAACGTTTGGGATTACATCTGGAACATCCAACTGTACTGCTGACGGTGTTGTAAAACAAGAGAAAGTGCAAGAGTTGTTCGTGACTATGAACTACGATTCTTTAGGCCAAGAAATGGCTTCTGGAAAAGGGGAAAAATTAGAGTCTTTAGGAAACCTTCTTGGTTGCTCTAGCGATTCTTTGTCTCGTTTTGGCCAAGTAACAAAAGAAAACTATGCTAAACTCATCACTGAAGATTCTACTCCTGCAAGTGTTCTTTCTGCAGTAAAATCTGAAGTTAAAAGCGACAAAATCCTCGCGAAATCTTGTTCACAAATCTAAGGAGATATGAAATAAAATGAAAAAGTTAACACTCATCTCCACAATCGGAATCTCTATGGTTCTCCTCGCTTCTCAAATGTCCGCTGCACCAAAATACGGTATGGCTGGATGTGGACTCGGAACTCTTGTAATGCCTGGTGGAAACCAAGTATTTGCAGCGACAACAAACGGAACTGCTGGTAGCCAAACTTTTGGTATCACTTCAGGAACTTCAAACTGTACTGCTGATGGCGTTGCACAAAAAGAGCATGCTCGTGAAATCTACGTTCATATGAACTTTGATAGCTTAGAGCAAGAAATGGCAGCTGGTAAAGGTGAAAAACTTTCTAACCTTGCTTCTCTTTTTGAATGTAAATCTGGTGTTCGTTTCAACGAAGTAGTGAAACAAAACTACTCTAGAATCTTCACAGAAGAGTCAAAAGCAAATCCAAGTTTGATGTTGTCTAACCTCCATGAAACTTTAGAAAAAGATGCAACAGTAAAAAATTACTGTAAAATCTAGTCCTTTGTAAAAAATCAGAGTATTCTTTCATTTGGATACTCTGGTGAACTTCTTGTTCCGTTTTTATTTTTACCTTTCATTCCTTCTACTCACACCACTTTTTGCAATCGAGCCATTGAATGACTCAGACATTTTGGAGTTAGATTTCCAAACCTCTCGTAGGCATGGCGAGTCCCTTCCCAAATCTCCAAAGGCGAAACAATACTTAGAAGAACTCATCCAAAAATCACAAGAAATCCATTTGGCGGAAGAAAAGCATTGGTACCGCCTCATGCGATTCAAAAAAACCAGATGGGGGGTATGGGAAAGTGAAGTGGATAACAAACGTTATTTCCTATCGCCTGACGGTAAATACAATCCAGAAAAAGAACTCATTGCCACTCTCCATAGTTTTTTTACGGAAGAACCCATCCCGGAAGGACTTTTGCACCCACAATGCTTCTTTCCTGAACGTTACCACTGGTTAAAGGAAAAACTTTCATTTGATTTGGGTCGGATAACAGAGATTAAATGCCCAAGATTTGAAGTGTGGAAAGAAGCTTTGAATCCTTCCTCAGTTTCCATTGTTTTTTCATCCTATTATATGCAAGCCCCTGCATCGATGTTTGGCCATACCTTACTCAAACTCAATAATAAGGTGAATGAAAACGCTGAGTTACTCGACTATGGTGTGAATTATGCGGCAAACCCAGGTGAGATGAATGCATTTTCTTATTCGTATAAAGGATTAACCGGTGGGTATCCTGGAACCTTTGCAATTTTTCCTTATTACATCAAAGTAAACGAATACAATGATATGGAAAGTCGGGACATTTGGGAATACAAATTGAATCTTACGCAAGAAGAGAGAGATCGTTTTTTACGTCACCTTTGGGAGATGGGCCGAGCCGATTTTGATTATTATTTTATCAATGAAAACTGTTCCTACCACTTGATGGAAATTTTAGAAGTAGCCAAACCTGATTTACAAATCAGCAATAAACCTGGTTGGATCGTCGCTCCGAGTGATACCATTAAGTTTTACTTAGCAGAAGAAGGATTTGTCCTTTCACAAAAGTACCGTCCATCTTTGTATTCCAAGATTAAATACAAAATCTTTGAAATGTCAGAAGAAGAACGAGATGTATACTGGCAGATGATTCGATTCGACAAAGGGTTTTTGCCAGGAGAAAATGAAAAACTTAGAATGGCCCTTGTGACAGATGCGGTACTTGATACCTATCGGTATCGTTATGCCAACAAAAATGAAATTCCAAAACAACATAAAGACTATTACGACAAACTATTAGTTTTCCGGAGTAAACAAAATGATGAATACACAACAAAGGAAGACATTCCCTTATCGACTCCTCCCGAAACTTCTCACCCATTGAGTCGGGTTTCGGTTGGTGGGGGAGCTTCCTCTCTCGGGAATTTTGCGGAATTCCAATACAGAATCGCTTATCATGATTTGTTAAACGTAAGCCGCGGGCATGCACCTAATTCTGAATTGGCGTTTTTTGATACGACTGTCCGCACTTATGAAAATAAAAGACCAGAACTCACCTCTATGAGTGTGATAAAAGTTGCATCGTTAAGTCCTTATAATGGGATCTCAAAAGATTTTTCTTATATGTTGGATACAGGAATCCAAACTGCTGTTTACAAAAATAATGACGAAGTCCTTCGCAAACAAGTGGGGAATTTTGATTTGAGATTTGGTTATACTTTTACGAATGAATTTGGAAAAAATCCATTGAGTTTAGGAGTGCTCAGTGTCCTTGCTGGTGTCAAAGCACAAAACGGACGAATGTTTGAAAATGATGTGCGGTATGGAGTCAATTTTAGTTTGTTATACCAAAAGGAATGGGGGGCTTGGAAAATTTTTTCAGGAGCCACTGCGCAAAACTACCAATTGAGTCAGAATTTAAATACATACTATGCAACCTTTAAGTTGAGATATGCATTTTCGAATACACATGAATTGCGATTAGAAGTGAATGGAGAAAGATTTTATGAAGAAACTTTATTGTCTTATCATTATTTGTTTTAGTTTTTTACTTTTTGGTTGTTCCTCGTTGTACTACCATCCAACGAAACAAACGTATTTTACTCCCAAACAAATGGGTTTTACTTATTCATCCGAATTCATCCAAACAAAAGACAATCTGGGACTCAATGTTTGGAAAATTAAAAATCAAAAAGTGGATACTCCCAAAGCAGTCATTTTGCAGTTCCATGGGAATGGTCAAAACATGAGTTCTCATTTTTTATCACTTGCTTGGCTTGTGAATCACGGTTATGAACTCATCACATTTGATTATCGAGGTTATGGTGAATCGGAAGGAGAACCCGATCCTTATGACAATATCGATGATAGCAAACTGGTTTTGGACTTTGCCTTAAAAGAAGCAAAAGAAAAAGGTGTGAAACTCATTGTGTATGGCCAAAGTTTGGGTGGAGCGATTGCAATGCGTTCATTGGCTGAATGGGAAGGGAAAAACCATGTTGTACTATTATGTATTGATGGATCCTTTGCTTCGTATCGTAAGGTAGTCAAAGAAACGATGAACCATGTGATCTTTCCTCCTATGGGAAATTTATTCTCTTGGATTTTCCATGATGGAACAAGCCCCAAAGATTCCATTGCCAGTTTGGCGCCAATCCCGATGCTTGTGATCCACGGAACGGAAGATACCGTTGTCTTTTTTGATAATGGAAAAGAGATCTTCGGTTTGGCTGGTGAACCAAAGGTATTTTGGGAAATCAGAGGGGGTGGCCATGTGGATTGGATGAATTTAGGTCAGTCTAAATTTGCCAAAGACTTCCTTTTGTTACTCAACCGGCATTTATATTGATTCAGGTTTTACTTCGATAAAAAATGGAACCGATAGGATTTCGGAAAGTGTTTCTTCTTTATTCACTTCTCGAAACATCATTTCACTTTTAGACATTTTTGTTTCGCTGAAGATTTTGAGTTCAAAAAATTTTTCTTCCCCTGATTTGATCTGAAACACCTTTGTTGCGTCAGGTTTTCCAGTCACATCCAATCGATACGTTCCTTGTGCAAGTCTCACATAAGCCAATGATCCATTCGCCAAATCCATTTTGTACATAGGTGTTGGATTGACAGAGGTGGAAAATTTATCTGGATACTTGGAGATCATACATTCGTAATCCCAGAGGGCAAGTGCAGTGTGTTCAGGTCGTATCACATACACAAGCCCCGAATCCAATTGTTTGGTCTCTAATTTTTGGAACTTGGTTTTGGAGGAACATTGGAAATGGATTCCAAATGTAATAAGAATACAAAACAGGATGATTGATTTTTGAAGGGATTTCATAATGATTGTTTTTAGGACTCCATTTGAGTATTAAATTTCTTTTGGTTACGGTAATGTGCAATGTATGTAACCAAAACCAATGCGCCAACAGGAACTGCAAAATAGATATGAACCTGGATGAGACCCGCAATCATCCCAAGGATTCCACCTAAAAATTGTATTACGACGAGATTACCACCGGTATTATCTAAAATCATTTTTTCTAAGTCATCGGTATCAAGAGCCATCACCCTTTCTTCGACTAGTGCTGTCACATTGATATTATGAACAAACTTTTCAATATTGGTTTTGAGATAGGTCTTTCCTTCCTCGCTATTCATAAATTCCAGTAGGCGTTTTTTTACCCAATCAACAGCGCGAAAAAAATTTTTTTCGATCTCTTCCCAGTTGTTTGGATCATCCAGGTAAGCTTGCAGGCGTTCAATTCCTGATGGCAATAGATTTTGCCTGGCGTAATCACCACTTGCTTCCAACCAATTGGAAATTTTTCCAGTGATGAACTCTTGTGTTTCTTTGGAGTTGAGTCTTTCTTGTAAACCTGCCATCATATCATCCATCATTTTCATAAATTGATCGGATGTTTCTGGATCTTTCACAAATCGTTCTAATAGTTCGCGGATGGCATCTTCGTTGAATGAAAATATTTTTTTGACACCGATCCCAATTTTACCCAGTGTACTCCTTGTTTTTAAATACTCTTCCAATCCTTCGTTCAGAAGGTTTGCAAGTTTTGGCATTTCTTCGAGTAAAATGACGCGGAGTTGTTGCCCAAGTTCTTCACGATTGGTTTCTTCCGTTAGATAGTATGTTAGACGGTTTCTTGTATACTCCCAAAGTTTCTGCACTTCTTCGGGACGTTCTGCCATTTTTTTCATGGTCTCTTCTGAAAAATCAAAGATAACCTCTAAAATTTCTGGCCCTCTTTCCTTTAACATGGATATAATTTTTGTGACAAGCAATGTACGAATTTCTTCGTTGTGGATGGCTTCATCGATCTCTTTGACTATCTTTTGGATGCCTGTCTCCACCAAATTCCTTTCATAAATATAGGCAAGGATGATGTCTGGGTGTAATAAATTGCTTTGGATACTTTCCCCTAAGGATTTGGCGATTTTAGATTTGTTTTTGGGAACAAGGCCTGACCATCCGAGCACCTTTCCATGTTTCGGTTGGAATAACATTTTAATCGCAAGGAAGTTGGTATAATAACCCACCATTCCCGCCATGAGCACAACAAAGGTTGCATTGATCCATAGATTCCCTTCGTAGTATACTTGAAATCCACCACAAACAATAGAAGATAAAACAAGGAGTCTACGATACCAAGTATCTAGTTTTGCAACATCCATTTTATTCCTCTTCTAGTTTTAAATATCTTCCACTGAGTTTCCGCAAAAAACCACGAGGGATGAGTTCTGATACAGTGATGGCACCTTGGTTAAAACTACCTGTAATACAAACTGCCTCATTGTATTTAAGTGCATTTAACGACTCTTCTACGACTTCGTCTGCATTCTGCCACATAAACGATGGGTATTTTGACTTGTTGATGCCGGCACGCTGATGGAAGTCTGAATGAGTAAGACCAGGGCATAAAGCTTGGACATGGATGCCATAGTTTTTTGCTTCTTCGTGAATGGATTCCGTGAAGGATTTTACGAAGGCCTTTGTTGCGGCATAAATCGCACTGCCAGGAGCTGGCAAATAACCAGCAATAGATGCTACATTGATCAAAAATCCTTTTTTATTTTTTTTGAATCGATTGAGGGCAGTGTGGCTGAGGTGGACCAAAGTTTTTACATTTAAATTAACTTCATCTAATTCTTTTTCGAGGGGAAGGGCCGCAAATTCTCCAACAGTTCCAAATCCTGCATTGTTTACCAATACCTCTGCATCCTTATCTTTTTCTATGATACTCGCAAGTTCCTCAACATCCTTTTTTTTTGTGAGATCAAGAGCAAAATATTTAAGCATTCCTCTCGATGATGGTTCTAAATCTAAAATCACTTTTTTTAAGTCGGATTCTGTTCTAGAAATTAAAAATACATTGTACTCTTTGCCGAGTGCTCTAACAAATTCCTTGCCAATTCCTTGTGATGCGCCAGTTACATATGCATTTTTCATTCGATGGGATTCCTCTTCATTAGAACGGCAGTTGATCCGTCCGGATAATATTTTTTACGTCTCTCCAGTTCCAAAAAACCAACAGACAAATACAGTTTGATTGCTGGTTCATTGGATTCCTTCACTTCTAAAAAAAATTCCTTTTTGGGAAATTTTTGAAAAAGATTTTCTAACATTTGTTTTGCGATTCCTTGTTTCCTGAAATTCGGAAGAGTAGCAATCCTAAAAATTTCAATTTCCCAAGGAGTTTCACATACTAACGCATAACATTGGATCTCTGGGTTTCCAATTCCAAAAGCCACATGGAATTCCAAATGGGTTTGGATCATTTTCTCTGTCCATGTTTCCCCAGGAAAACAGGATTCTTCCCAATCTAAGATTTGGTTCAAATCCCCTTCACCTAGGTTACGAAAACTAAGAGACATAATCACATTTTTTTCTTTTCATCCAAAAGAAAGAAACTAAAATCGAACCGATGGGCACAAAAAACAGCGAGTTTTCCTTGGTTTTCTTACGAAAGTGGGTGTTACCTTTCTGTTTGCTCTTTTTTTTCTGTGGTTGCGAATACCTGAAATCACTTACCGAATCCAGATACCGCAAACGAATTGGCGGTGAGTTAACCTCTGAAAAAGACATCGTCAATTGGAAAGAAAAATTGGCTTTGGAAGAAGCCGAAATGGAAGAGATGGAAAAACGAATCCGTAAGTTGGTGCAAAAATCCAACCAATCGGCGGCCCTCTCTTGGAAAATCGCACGTGCTTATATGAGGGCGGGTTCTGCCGATTTGGGTGTTCGTTATTATGAAGAAGCGGTCACGGAATCCATTCCCAATGCAAAACAAGGTGGATTTGAAATCCATTCGTATGAATCCGCATTACCATTTTTTGAAAAAGCCATCCAATCCGGTAAATTAGATAAGCAGTTGTTATATGAGACTGCTGTAGCGTATGCAAATGCTTCCAAAGATATGGGTTGGGAGCAAACAAGAAGGAGTCGTGCGATTTCTCTTTTTAAACAATTGGCAAAACTCGATAAGGACGATTCTCGTTTCCCATTCCAATTGGCATTGGTATATTTTGATTCTTCATTAAAAGACGAAGCGTGGAATGGAAAACTTTCGAGTGGTTATGATGAAGTTGAAACCGCATTTTCTTTGTTAGATCAAATTTTGAGAAAAGAACCGTATAATGTACCTACTCGTTTTGCAAAGGCGAATTTCCTTTACCAAATAGGGAAATCCTCACTTGCTTACGAAGAATATACTAGAATCAAATCGATCTTAGAACAAATGAAAGAAAATGGAAACATCCGCGAACCATTGGAAGAAAACTCGTCTTATAAAAATGTTTTAAAAAATTTAAGTCTTCTTGGGGCCCAAAACAAATCTAACTGACCTAATCCCATGTGGTAGTTTCCCTATTGGGTCATCCCAAGGTATCCTCTTTTTTACGCAAAACTAAGATTTGGCGAGATTATCCAAGTTATGATTCTTTGTTTCAAAGATTACCTAAATTTTTTCCCGAAGAAGATTGGCAAGTTTGGCTAAAAGAATGTGAGGATTGGGAAAAACAGAAAAATCCTGAATGGTTCCTTCTTCCCTATGATGACAAGAATTATCCCAAGTTACTTAAGGAAATTTTTGATCCCCCACTCGTTTTAGTTTGTTTGGGAGATGTGAACGTGTTACAGAGGAACCTTGTTGCAATTGTGGGTACAAGAAAGGCATCACCTGTTTCACTCACGGCAACGAAGTCACTCGTTCGCTCACTTTCCAAATCAGAAGCAGTTGCCATTGTCTCTGGTATGGCACTTGGGATCGATAGGCAAGCATTCCTTAGTGCTTTGGAGTTAGGAATTCCAGTTGTTGGAGTGCTTGGCACCACACTTGGTATAGAATACCCACCAGGCAATCGTGACCTTTACAAAAAAATCAAATCAGATCCCAAACAATTGTTAATCTCTGAATTTTTATTGTACACGGAACCTGCCCGTTGGACTTTTCCCAAACGCAATCGGGTGATCTCTGGGTTATCCAAGAAGGTTTATATTATGGAATCTGGTAAAAAATCGGGAACTATCTCCACTGCGATGAGTGCCATGGAACAAAATCGGGAAATCTTTGTTTTTGATCATCCCAAACAATTTGATAATGAAGGTGGTAAGATGTTAATCCGCCAAGGTGCTGAAGGGCTCTATGCGGAAACAACTGGAATAGGAGGAGATACGTTCGAATCTAAGGTAGTGGGTTATGAAGAGTGGTACAAACAAAAAAACACCTCCCATTTTTTGCAAAAAGAGGAGGTGAGTGATATCCAATTTATCCTTTAAAGATAAATCCAGCAACCGTTGCGATTGCATACACGATGAGTAAAAATACGCCAAACGGGCGTTTGATCTTGTCTTTTGAAAAGACAATCCCTAATCGGAATAAAACTAATACAATGAGCATCGATGGAAAATAAAAACTGAAAAAACTCACAGGAGCTTCGAGTCCATTTCTCGTGACAGCTGCCGCAGCACCCGAAACAAACAATACATTTAAAATGTCGGCTCCGATGATATTACCGACTGCAAGTTCCGAGTGGCCACGCCTTGAAGCTTGGATGGCTGTCACAAGTTCCGGCAAACTTGTTCCAAACGCAACGAGTGTCGCACCGATGATGGATTCAGGGATAGACAACCGAATGGCTGTTTCTTGGACAGAAGGGATTAAGACTTTGGAAGACAAAATGACAAGAGTGATTGCCACAACAAGTTTCAAAAATATGACCCAAAATGGAGACTCGTCATATTCTGTTGTGTCATCAAGACCAGCTTCCACTTCACCTGGTTTTGAACGTGACCATCGAATGCTCAAATACACATAAACACCAAGTAAAATTAAAAATACAATCCCGGTTCCTTGGTCGATGCGTCCACCGGTTGAGAAAACAGAAGTTAGGTTTGACCAAGGGAGAGCTGCAAACACAAGTAAAAATCCACTGAGTACTTGGATCCAACCTTGGCGGTTCACGAGTCGTTTGTCTATGTCAGGTGGGGAGATGAGGATGGCAATGCCAAGGATGAGTCCCGTGTCACAAATGATAGATCCCACTGCATTCCCAAGGGCAATTCCTGGATTCCCTTCCAATGCGGCGAGAACGGAAACCGAAACTTCGGGAAGTGTGGTTCCTAAACTGACAATCGTTGCTCCTATGATCATTTTAGGAACACCCCATCTTGCGGATAAGGAAACAGCTTCGTCTACTAAAACATCAGCGGCTTTCCCAAGGACAAGGATGGAACCTATGATCACAAGGACGAGTACGGGTAAGGGAAGGGTTTGAAAAGTTGCAGTCAAAAATGCATCCATGGATAAAGGTCAGAATATGGACTACTTACTCCGCCTGCGACTCTTTCTTTGGCTCGGGACCCTCTGTTTTTTTTCGCCCGCCTTCGGAGAACCACGAATCCCGAAAGAACCAAACCTTCCCACGATGCCGAGCGAAGAATCCAAGGAACCAAGGAATGCAAGGGGGGATAAAGAATCGGGAGAACCCAAGGTTTTGAATTTGACCTTGTGCGATGGACGGACCGTCCGTGGTGAATCAACTAGCGGTAGTCAGGTGATTCACTTTGAACATACAAAAGATGGGATTTTATACAAAAAAAAATTAAACGTGAATGAACTTGATTCCATCAAAATTGATTCTTGGGAATTCAAATTAAAACGGGAAGAAAAAAAAGGAACCACCTATGAAATGCTTCCCAAAAAAATCCGTATCCGCACCAAAAACGGAGAAGTCTTTTATAAAGAAACGGGTTTATCTGATCTCAAACTTCTCAATATCGAAATCAAAAACAATAATGGAGAGACCACACTCTTTACCTATTGGGTGGATTTAAAATTCCCGGATGGGAAATGGTATTCAGGATTACCGATCACCAAATCAGAAATTTCCGTTCGAGAAGATTGCCTAAAGGATGTAGTCCGGATGATGGAATGGGAATGATGGATGGATATCGTAAACCAAGTACATTGATTGCTTGTGATGGATTGCTCCTTCTGGATGGAAGTGTAGGATGGAATCGAATCATTCCATCGAATCGAGTGATGTACGGAATTGTTTTCGGCAGGTGATACGTTCGTACTTTGTCTTGGGAATCCGTTTCCTAAAACCAAAGGGTAATTTGGCAAACACCCTCTGGTTTTAGAAACCATCGTATGCGTACTTAAAAATCTTTTTTTAGGATTCCATCACACAATCTACGAAATACGTTAGGTGGCCTGTCTCTGATTTTTCTTCTACAAGTCCATGGATGTCAGTCTCAAATCCAGGGAACTTTGAATTGAACTCACGTGCAAACTGTAGATACCGAATGATCGTTGAGTTAAATTTTTCGCCAGGGATAAGGAGAGGGATTCCCGGTGGGTAGGGAGTGAGGAGTACTGAGGTAATCCTTCCTTCCAATTCATCAATCGGAACTCGTTCGATATCGCGGTGGGCCATTTTGGCAAATGCTTCCGATGGTTTCATTGCAGGGATCATAGGACTCAAATACATTTCAGTTGTTAGGTGAGAAATGTTATTTGCACGATAGACTTCATGCATGGATTGGCAAAGGTCTCGTAATCCAATCCGATCATATTTTGGATAGGCTGCCGTAAACTTTGGCATCACTCTCCAAAGAGGTTGGTTTGAATCATAATCATCTTTGAACTGTTGTAATTCGGTGACCATGGTATTCCATCGGCCTTTTGTGATCCCAATGGTAAACATGATAAAAAAACTATAAAGTCCTGTTTTTTCTACGATGATTCCATGTTCCGCCAAGTATTTGGTGAGGATTAGAGCAGGGATCCCCCAATCAGCAAATTCCCCTTCCACACTCATACCAGGAGTGATGACAGTGGCTTTGATCGGATCTAACATATTAAATCCTTCCGCTATGTCACCAAATCCATGCCAACGATCGTTTGCCTTTAGGATCCATTCATCCCGTTCGCCTGCACCTTCTTCGGCGAGGGCCTCTGGTCCCCAAACACTAAACCACCAATCTTCTTCTAATTCCAAGTCAACCTTTCGCATCGCACGTCTGAAATCCAAAGCTTCCTCAATGGACTCTTCGACAAGAGCATTCCCACCAGGAGATTCCATCATAGCTGCAGCCACATCGCAAGAGGCAATGATGGCATACTGTGGACTTGTACTTGTGTGCATTAAAAATGCTTCGTTGAATAAATTTCGATCTAAGGTTTCTTTTTCACTGTTTTGGACGAGGATCTGGCTTGCTTGTGACAAACCTGCGAGAAGTTTGTGAGTGGATTGTGTGGCAAAGATCATACTTTCTTTCGGACGAGGCCTGTCTGAACCAATGGCATGCATTCCAGTGTAAAAACGATGGAAGGCAGCATGTGGTAACCATGCTTCATCAAAATGGAGGGTTGAAATTTTGCCATCTAACTCTGATTTAATGTCTTCGACATTGTATAAAATTCCATCGTATGTACTTTGGGTGATGGTAAGAATTCGTGGATTCCCTTTAACATGTTTTGCAAACGGGTGTTCTGCGATCTTTTTTTGGATGTTTTCCCAAGTGAATTCGGATTTGGGAATCGGGCCAATGATCCCAAAATGGTTTCTTGTTGGCATTAAAAATACGGGGATGGCCCCAGTCATCGTGATGGCATGTAAAATACTTTTGTGACAATTGCGGTCAACGATTACAACGTCGCCAGGAGCAACCGTACTATGCCAAACAATTTTATTGGAAGTGGAAGTTCCATTTGTTACAAAGTACAAACTGTCACATTGGAAAATCCTCGCGGCATTTCGTTCACTGGCTGATATTGGTCCAGTATGATCTAGAAGTTGGCCTAGTTCATCTACCGCATTACATACGTCAGCTCGTAACAT
This sequence comes from Leptospira jelokensis, assembly GCF_004769635.1. Taxonomy (GTDB): domain Bacteria; phylum Spirochaetota; class Leptospiria; order Leptospirales; family Leptospiraceae; genus Leptospira_A; species Leptospira_A jelokensis. Next base: position 237,630 of record NZ_RQGH01000033.1, on the reverse strand, counting down.
GTTCTCACCAAAAAACTGATGGAACATTTGGCCTACAGGACTTTTTAAAAAAGCAACACCACCTGAGTGGCCAGGGCAATGCCAACTATAACTTCCATCATGTGCATATTGCGTAAGTGCGCGAAAGAATGGAGGTGGTAAACTATCTAAATATGATTTTACTTCTCTATGGATGGCACGTGCCATAAACTCAGGCGTGTCTTCAAACATATGAATGAAGCCATGGAGTTCTTTTAAGATACTGTTGGGAATGTGGCGGCTTGTCCTTGTTTCCCCATATAAAAAGAGTGGGATGTCTGCGTTTCTGTGGCGCACTTGGGTGACAAAGTCTTTCAGCTGGCGGAGTGCATCTGGTACTTCACCTTCCGTTTCCGGTGTGAATTCTTCATCATCGATGGAAAGGATAAACCCACATGCCCGACTCTGTTGTTGTACAAAACTCGTGAGGTCTCCGTAACTGGTCACACCCAGAACTTCGATCCCTTCCCCTTCTAAGGCCTTTGCAATAGCTCGAATGCCAAGACCACTGGCATTTTCGGAACGAAAATCTTCATCAATGATGATGATAGGAAATTGTACGATACCGTTTTGATACATCAACTCCATAGGAGGTATGTCCCACAGAGAATCAAATGATTTTAGTTTCTAAACTCGTTTTTTCGGAAGGTATTTGTAATACTCCATCTCAACGGTGTTGATGAGATAGGTGTAGTATTTGACTAATTTTTTATCGAACTTCTTTTTATTCATCTCTTCGCGGTAAAAATCTGCCAATTGGCTTCGGAAAAGGGCAGATTTCATATCATTTCGGTTGATGAGGATGGTGTTTGGCAGGTCTCGGACAGCCACATCGTCGGGTATGACAATGGTCGAAACAGATTGTAAAACTGCATATTCAACGGTGGATGCAACTTTGTCCTCGTCCTTTTCTTTGGCCAGGGTCATGTTATTTCGTTTGATATTATCTAAATTTTCGTAAATGCGTGAACGTAAAGATTTAGGATCTAACACTTTGTCTGTGATTTTATTAAAACGTTTTGGAAAAACAAAATTGTCTGCTGCTTTGTATATATGGGAAAGTTTTTCTTCTTTTTTATTTGTTTCTTGTTCTTCTTCGTAACTTGGGGTGGAACCAGATGAATAACTTGGTTTTCCCCAATCACCCACACCTGAAAACTTTCCTGAGTTTTTGATATCTTCTCGAATTTCTTCTGTTGTTTTTTCTCTGAAGTAGATGGCAGCTAAAAACCCTAGCACCACTGAAAAAGGAACTCCAAAAAAGATTGGCATCGCCGAACGTAGGTAATATGCACCTGTAATGAAAATCATTGTGCTTACCACAAAGGTTAAAATTCCTGGCACCACATTAAAACGAGATCGGATTTCGTTGGATCTTTCTTTTTCCAACTCCTCCACTTCCATGTTTTTCACATCGGCATTGAGTTTGGCGATTAACTCGGGTTTGAGTTTGCTATTGAGACCTGGGTGTTTTGGGTTGGAAAGTTTATGGTTGATGATTTTGGCATAACCCAATTGTTTTTTGTATTCGGGATTGGTTCTCCCTTCAAACGCAAGTTTGTGAATGACCGCAGCCATATACCCATGGTCCACCACATAATACACCGACCTGCCATCTGGAGTTTTTTCTTCATGATAGGAATGTTCAGACAAAACATCGTCTTTCAAACGTTTGATGTATTCAGATACTTTTTCAGGTGCAGTGATGCCCGCATTAGCAACTTCTTCTTCAAAGTTGATGCGAAGCAGTGTATTATGATTTTTTGTATGTTCGGGGATTTTGCTGATAACGGCATTTTTAACCGTTCCGTAGATGTTATCATCCTTTCTTGTTAATACAGATCCCTTTTCTTCAGAAAGGCGTTTTAAAATTTTAACACTAAGGTCTATTGTTTCTTTGATCGAAAGAGATCTGTTGTTTTTTTCTACGGGGTAAGGAAAGTTTTCAATGATGGATAAAAACTTTTTCACTTCCTCTTCCGGATTCATCTTAGCTTCTAAGGATGAAAATTTTGGAGTTGCTGTGTATTCGTTAAACTGAGCCAAAAAGGATTCGTATTTTGCATCTTTAGCAAGTTTGGTGAGTTGTTCTTTTGTAAAATGTTCCAATCCATTTAAGTGGGCAAGGATCTGGTTCACTACTTCAGGCAGTCGTTTGAAACTTCCATCGGGTAAAATATTGAGTTCGTCGATAACGATATGATAATCTGATAAAATCGGTAGGGCAAGGTTTTGTTCTCGAGCAAACAAAGTGAAGTCCTGTAAAAAATCTGGCATTGGGATGTAAGGTAAGTTCCCAAATCCTTTTCTAACAAGCGAAGAGATTTCTGCTTCGAGAGAACCTAACTTAGGGTACAACCAAGTATTTCCATCTTTGTTTTTTTGTAAAAGTAAGGCTCCCGGGTTTTCTTCGTCCCAATTCCTTCCTTTTTTGGCTCGGTTTTCGAGTAATACTTTGATGAGTTCTTGTGAAAATCGAAAACAAGCTTGTCTATATGGTTGGGTGTCCGTCTTATTCTCGTTTTGTGGTGCTACGAGGGCAATTTTAGAAGAGATTTTACTGCCGTTTCGTATGAGATAAGGGTATGCATAGGCGGCCCTGTTTTGGCCACGGTGGTCTATGTCTAAAATTTGGCGCAGTGCATGGTGGATGGAGTTTTCAGATCTGCCTTGCGCTCCTAGGTTTGTGTACTTTCCAAGTGCTTCGGGAAGTTTGTCCACAGTCATGAGGTAGGATGCATGTTTTTCCTTACTTCCATGTTTTTCCACACGTTTGTGCCAGTCTTTCAGTTCGTCCAGGATACAACGAGCTGTGGGAGTCAGGCTCCCAACGGAGTCCGATAAAAAAATATAAGATTGAGCGGAAGGCCTTTCGGAAGAAGATTCATCCTTGGAGGAAGGATTCTCTAAGACTGTGTCTGATAAATCGATGCTATCTTCGCTCATTCGGATTTCGCCTGGTGAGAGGCCACAATTTCAGCAAGGATTTGGGCTCCCCTGGCTAATTCTTCTTCCTTACGGCAATATGTCAAACGTATGCATTCTTTCGTATGCGAAAAATCAGTGTTTAGTCCTGGAAAGAAATAATGTCCTGATACGATGAAGAGTCGTTTATCTTTACAAAGGTGATACAATTGGTGATTGGAAATCGATAGTTTGGGAAACCGTATCCAAAGGAAAAAACCTCCCATTGGGTCATGGATTTCGAATGCAACACCCATTTTTTGAAACGCAAGTGTGAATTGTTCTAATGCGAAATCACGCCTAGATTCATAAAACGGACGTAAGATGTTTGCGGAGAGTTGGGAGAGGAGGTTTTTTTGGAAGAGTTGTTCCATCATAAACACTCCTAAATTTCCAACAGCAAGATTACCTACAGCAGCAAAGGAAGAGAGTATTTCGATGGTTTCCTCATTAGAGATCACAATGCCCAATCTCACACCAGGTAATCCAATTTTAGAAAAACTTAAGGAAAGGGTTCGTCCTTCACCAAAATGGATTGGATCTTCTTTCCCAATCAGGTTTGGAAAGGGATTCCCATAAGCCAAGTCGATGAGAATGGGAATGTTTTGTTCTTTTGTTTTTCCTTCCATCCATTCGAGATCGGATAAATTCATCACGTTCCCCGTTGGATTGGTTGGCCTAGAAATGGCAAGGACTCCCACGTCAGTCAGATCGAATGACGATTTGTTGAGTTCATACCGAAAACGATTTTTTCCCGTTTGGATAACGTTTGGTGGGTTTGCTACAAAAACACCTTCCGATATGGTTTGGTCCGCATAACCAATGTATTCTGGGACAATTGGCAAAAGTATTTTTTTAAAACTTCCATCTGCCATGATACCTGAATGCAAATTGAGAAGATAGGAATAGGCATTTTGACTGCCATTAAAAAAGGCGATGTTTTCTTTTCTTAAATTTGCACCGAGATGCGAAGAAAGGGATTCTGCTGCAATTTCTCGGAAGTGGTCGTTGCCAATGGGTGCTTGGTAGTCACCAAGTAAGGAACGAAAGGCAGGATCTTTAGTCAAGTTGGCAAAGGTTTCGTGGAATACCGCTTCCGCTTCTGGGATGTGAGCGGGATTGCCTCCACCGAGAGGGATTTCATCGGGGTGGCCCGTTTGTTTTCCCAAATCTTCCATAAGGGATCGGATTCCTTGGTTTTCGCGGAGGCGTTTGGCCCTACGGGAGTGTTTTTGGTCCATGGTTTCGGTCATTTTTTTTAGAACTTTGTCCACTCAGAACCAATTTTCTCGGGATTTTATAAAATTATGTTCGCATTTCGAAAAATGAAGTGACATAATTCACGAATCGAGTACTTAAGTGACATAATATAGAGGAGTGCTGTTGGATGAGCACCGAAACAATACAAAGACCAATTCGAAAAGAAAAAAACATCGAATTCTTCAAACCTACCCTTTCGAGAGAAGATCTGAAAGGTGTCTTAGAATGTCTCGTGGAAGAACACCTTTCCAATGGCGAGATCGTAGAACGATTTGAAAAGACCTTTTGCCATACATTCAAAATTAAATATGCAATCTCTACCAATTCGTTAACATCTGCTTATCACCTCGCATTACTTGCGTTAGGTGTAAAGTCAGGGGATTCTGTGTTACTTTCAAGTTATGCACCGATCTCGGCTTTGGACGCCATTTTTCTCATCCAAGCAAAACCAGTCATAGTGGATCTGAAACGCAATTCCTTCCATCTTTGCCCAGAAGAGTTTTTACGTAAAAAAAATGAATCCGGCGCAAAGTTTGCATTGTTTGATCATAGTTTTGGATCCCTAATTCGTTTGCATGAATATTCCATTGAAGGCTTGGAAGTAATCGAAGACTTCACAGAAGCCATTGGTGCGACTTCTGAATCCATCACAGTAGGCAAACAATCAAAGATCGCCATTTGTGGACTCAGTGCTGAAAACATCATCACAACAGGAAACGGTGCGATGATCATCACAGCAGAAAGTCAATTAGCCAACAGTGTTAAGTCTTATAAATCAGGTTCCTCCGCCAAACGTAATTTTGGTGAGCCAAAGTATGATTATAACTTAGTAGACTACCAAGCTGCTTTAGGGATCGAACAATTGTCTAAACTCGGAGTGATTTTAGAACGTAAGAAAAAAATTGCATCTGCGTATTTACAAGCAGTGCAAAATTCACGCCTTGAAACCTATTTCCAAAATCCAAATGAAGATACGTTCCAAAGGTTCCCGATTGTTGTTTCTGGACAAAATTATGAAGAGATCCAAAGGTATTTTAAATCCATTCATATTGGAACACAACGAACCGTAGAGGAACCACTCCATCGAGTTTTGGAAGAAAACCATTTAGAATATCCAAATGCTGAAAGGTTATTCCAAAGAGGACATTGTATTCCCATTTATCCTAACTTAACAAAAGATAATGTGCAAAGGATAGCAACCGCCATCCGACGCATCTATTGATTGGTGCCAAAGTTATACTACCTCGACTCATTATTTGAGTATCGCCTCCATTCTTCTCCACTGAATCTCGATTCCTCTTTAAAAAGGAGGAATCGTTGTTTGGAAAAACTTTTTTTCCCCATCACAAATGAAGAAGATTATGTTTATGTAGAGGAACTTCCTAGTGAAACATTGTATTCTCATTGGAAAGAGAAGGGGTTCACACCAGGTATCCCATACCAAGCGGGAGGATTGTTAGGAGATGTGACTCTCATTGAATGGGGGAAACGTCACAATTGGGAAGAAGGTGAACTCCAAATTGATCCCATTCAATTGGAAATGGCTCGGTATTTAAATTCAAAGGTCACACAACTAGATTTTCGCAAACACTATTCCCCACTCCCTGCCAAAGTGATTACATCCGAAGAACATCTGTTTGCTGAAATGGAAGAGGCAAAACTACCCGTTGTATTAAAGAGTGAATACGGACTTGCAGGAAGGAATCATATCATCTTTAAAACCCCTTCTGATTCATGGAAGTTGTCTCAAGTCCAAAAACGATTGTTTGGATTTCCTGTTGTTTGTGAGGATTGGGTGGGAGAAACCCGGTATTTTGATTTTTCAACGCTTTGGGATGTGAAAGAAGGTGAATTTTTTTACCTGACATCCACATCAATGTGGATCGATCCGGATGGTGGATTTCGTGGGATTCGGATTGGGGGAGGAGAGAACGAATACGAACCTATTTTCCTTCCTTTGGTTTATGATTTGGTCAAAAACTTAAACAATTTAATTCCGAAGGAATATTCTGGTCCTTGTGCCATTGATGGATTTTTATTTAGAGAAAATGGTATTACGCAAGTACAACCTGTTTCTGAATTTAATTTTCGTTATTCGATTGGTCGAATTTTGTGGGAAGTTCGGAAAAAAAGAAAAACAAAACTTCAATCTGTTTCTGGGCTTTTGGTTTTGCCTTATCCAAAACAAGGAAAACTTGATGAATGGGAAACCATTCAAAAATTAGAAAAAGAGCTAAATGGTGAACTCATACTGTTAACACCAGTTAGAGATCTTTCGGGGAAGGCTTATCAAAATGCGGTTTTGTATTTTGAAACCACAGTAGAAAATGAAACTACTGTGGTGGAAACAATTTGGTCAACTTGGGTAGAGACAACCTAAAGTAAGTTTCATTACACTTCGTCTTGGTTTAAGATAAATTCATGTTTACCATTGATTTCAATCGTAGGTGAAGTGACGTTCCCTCTACGTTTGATTTCTAAGATATCAGTATTGGTGAGCGGTAAGGTTGCTTCTAGGCTAACAATGACCTTTTCTCCTTTTTCTGTCCAAGTGCATAACATTTTTGCTGTTTCGTAACCCATTTCACAAGTTCCGTCATTGTGTAATTGGATCCTTGCAATATTGGATTTTGTTTTCCATTTTCCGATAGCCCAAGTGTTTTTTGGTGGAACAAGTGCGGAACCAGCTTGTTCTGAATCAAAAACCAAATCTGCAATTGCTGTATTTTCCGTATTGGTTCCTTTGTAAACTTCTTGTATGGTCAAAGAAATCTCTTTTGCTTTAATCTCGTTTTTAAAAGTGATCACTTGTCTTGAGAGTGAATCTTTTAGTGTAACAATTTCTTCGTTTCCAGTTTCTGTTGTGACTTTTAACTTTTTGACTCGGTTATTTGCGGCCCATAGTTTTGGATCTCCAAATCCATTGTATATGGCGAGAGATCGGAAATGGATGGGGTTTTTGTATTTGATGAGGAGTGATTCCCCGATCCCTTCTCCTTCCACACCCTCTGCCCAACTTGTTTTTAGTTTTCCATCCATGGCAAAAACAGGGATGTATTTTTTAGATTTTGGTTGGAGTTGGCTTGTAGAACTGATGGTAGGGGGATTTAATGATTCTGAAACGAGTGGTAGACAAATGCTAAAAATGAGTAATGCCGATTTAAAAAAACGAAGATTCATAAAGCAAAATCATAAGGATCTAATGGAAAGAGCAAGTAGGAAATAATATTTATGGATTTGGAAGTCGAATTTGTGACAGTTTATACCACATTCCCGAACAAAGAAGAAGCAAAACAGTGTGCAAAAATTCTCATTGGAGAACGATTGATCGCGTGTGCAAATCTGATCGACAAAATGGAATCGATTTATGTCTGGAATGATACATTGGAAGAATCGATGGAAACAGTATGCCTATTCAAAACAACTAAAGAAAAATCCGAACCACTGATACAAAGGCTAGGAGAAATCCATTCTTATGTAACACCTTGTATCGTGGTTTGGCCCATTCTCAGTGGGAATAAAGATTATTTGGATTGGATTCGGAAATCTTTGTAAAATTCTTTGATTTTAAGAAAGAGAAGATCAAACTCCAAATCATCTTTCCACTTTAGAAAAGAATCTGGCATTTTTACGGAGCTAAACCAAGGGTAAGCTGGTGATTCCTTCGGTTCCGCAAGCATTCCCATCAGACTAGCAAGAGTTAAGTCAACTCTTCCAAATGATTTTCCATTAAAATACTTATTTGTTTTGTAAATTTCAATTAGTTTTTTGGAACATTCATCTAAAGCCTGTTTGACGACTTCTAAGTTTTTGTTTGTGATTTTGTAACGACGTTTTAGAGATAAGGCAATTAAATCAAAATGTTCTGGAGGACCAACAGTTTCCGACAAGGATTTGGGAGTTAATAAAAACAGTTTACCAACAATTTCGGGATTATCTAAGATAAAGTGATACAATAAGGTTTGTAAACTTTTTCCAATTTTATTGTCAATTTCCTCTTCCATTTCTTTTTCTTCGGCGCTCGCTTTAGAACCAAAGGCCTTTTCTTCTACCAAATCTAAAATTTTTCCAGAACCTTGGACAATACCCGAATCTGTTTCTAAAACGGGAACATACAAATCGCTTACAAGTGGTTTTAAAGTTTGGATGTGTTGGCCTGGGACTAATGGATTTAATTCGTACGGGTAATTTGCTAAATCTAAACCCCATCTTGCCTTTTCTGAAAAATGAGAAATTGGAAATGTATAAAGCTTTGCACTCATCTGTCGACTTTCATAAAAAATAATTCTTTAGGCAACTATGTTTTTCAATTGGAAAATGGATTGTCGAATGGCTTTTGTTTGTTTATTTTGAACCTACCTTTATGAGATTTTGGTTTTGCTGTTTTTTCATGATCCCATTTGGGTTTTTATTTGCTGAAGAACCACAATCTTATTGTTCGATGGAGCGTGTTTGCGTCGAATTCGTTTCCACTCTGAACGGTGTAGACGTTTACTTCCATAATAAAATTGCAACCAAACATACAGATACTTCCCTATCGGTAAGTGCTGTGATGGTAAATATGAAAAGTAATAAACCACTTCCGCTGTTAGCTGTTCTACGTGGAAACCGGAAGGTGAAATTGTTCCAACTGAAAACCATTTCTAAAAAGAAAAAAATATCATACAAAATTCAATACAAATGGATTCTCGGAAATTTTTTGTCGAAACATAATTCTAGTTATATTTATGATTTACCTTTTGATTCGAAACTGAAAGTGAGAGTGTCCCAGAGTTATTTTGGTCAGAAAAGTCATACAGGCGACAATCGCTACTCAATTGATTTTGGGTTACAAGAGGATGAACTAATTTTAGCGGCACGGCCTGGGTTAGTTATTGATACCCAAGACAAAAACATTGAAGGTGGATTAGACCCAAAATTCAAAGAATCTGCCAATTATATCAAAGTCCTGCACGATGATGGAACCATTGCTGAGTATGCACACTTACGTTATAGAGGTGTCCTTGTGAAAATTGGCCAAAAGGTGAGTCTTGGAACTGTCCTTGGCCATTCGGGAAACACTGGTTATAGTGAAGGCCCCCATCTCCATTTCGAAGTTTACCAACCAACAAAATCCTTACGGAAAAAAACTATTCCTACAAAGTTTCGCACCCAAGTTTTCGAAGCAGAAACCCTCACGGAAGGAGCATTGTTATGGAAAAGGGAATTCGGAAGTCCAATCGAAAAAAAAGTATTGGATGCAGAAGGAACTTTTATCTGTGACCGTTTGGATGTTATCACAGAAGAAAGTTGTAAACAAACATCATTTTCAAAACTATCTCCTATCTATGTATTGGTTCCAATCTTAAGGCCTGATGTACATAAATTTCAATTGCAGTTGCAAAAAAAAGAATCTGCAATTCGATATGAATATGCATGGGAAACAAAAAAAGAAGATTGGATCAGTACTTTTATGATCCCAATTCAAGATTTTCAGGATCCAGTTGATGGAGAATGGGTTTTGAGTATTTGGTCCAATGGAAATTTGCAGAAAAAAATTGAGTTCCAATTAACGAGTCTATAGTGAAAAAGTTTATTTTGTTTTTATGTTTTTTTGTCTCAGGATTGTACCCTGAGCCTTCCGGAGATGTTAAATTAATTTGTTTACCAAATCATCTTTGTACTTATTTGGTACCTGTTGAAAATGGATTCGATTTCTTTTTGGTAGACCAATCAGCAAATGTTGGTATTCTTCGTTCTGTTGAACTTAATCTTTCTGTTAAAAATTTAAAAACGAATCTTCAATTCCCTCAATACTATGTAATTAGAAATGCTGAACCAATATTAATCACTCGATTCATAGTGGAAGATGAATCTAAAGAAACTTTTTATTCTTTTTCGGCATTGGATTATTGGGGAGATTGGGATGCCGTCCATGATGATCGTGTTACTTATTCTTTACCATTTGCGAAGGGGATTCGTGCAAGAATTGGTCAAGGATATAATGGAAAGTTTACGCATTACGGAAATCTAAAGTATTCATTGGATTTTATTTTGCCGATTGGAACTCCAATCCATTCATCGAGAAAAGGAAGGGTAGCTGAAGTAGTAAAAAAATATTCAGAGGGTGGACTTCGAAAGGATCTTTTTTCTAAAGCAAATTTTATTTTAATCCAACATGATGATGGGACACTTGGAAATTATGTTCATTTAAAAAAAGACGGAGCAGTGGTTAACGTAGGAGATTATGTGGAAGAGGGACAATTGATTGGATATTCAGGGAATACTGGTTATTCGGATGGACCTCATTTGCATTTTGAAGTTCAAAAACCAAGTAGGGGTGCAACAATCGAAACGATTCCTACATTTTTTAAGACACAGTTTTCCGATCGGGAGTATTTGAACCATTTGTATTTGTATTGGCATCCGGTAAAAGGAATTGATCCACCAAATTCTGATTTATTGGAAGATGGAATATTGTTGTGTCGAGTGACAGAACAAGATGAACGATTCCAATGTAACGACACAAAATTTCGATTAGGCGAACAGTTCGCATTAAAAATTGATTTTATTAGGCCTACATCAAAACAAGTTGAATTATTTTTGTCGATTGATACGGGAAAGGTTGAGCCATATTACAAAAACTGGCAAATCCAAAAATCGAATATTTTTGAATATCAGCTCTTTAAGATTCCCAAAAATCGTAATTTTGTGGGGAATTGGCAAATGCTCATCAAAGTTGATGGGGTTGAAAAAAAGAAATTTTTCTACCAAGTTTTGCCGTAATCGTTTGACAAGTAAATGTATGTGTAGTAGTATGTCCATGGGCTTTCCAAGACCATTTGGTCGTACTACGGGGGTGCAAACCCCCTTCTTTTTTCTAAGTAAAGGATTAGAAACAACTTTCCTCCCATCGCCCATCCAGTTTCCATAACAATTGCTATGGATATGGATGACTCAATTAACGTTTTAGGTGGACCACTTTTGCCTTGCTCCACAGATCCATTGACGGGTTTTTTTCGTGATGGATGTTGTAATACCTCTGAAGAAGATTTTGGTTCTCACACGGTATGTGTGCTCGCTACAAAAGAATTTTTAGAATCGCAAAAAGCTTCAGGGAATGATTTAATCACACCTTGGCCCCAGTATGCATTTCCCGGAGTCAAACCTGGGGAAAGATGGTGTCTTTGTGCTTCTAGGTGGTTGGAAGCCTACCGCAATGGTGTGGCCCCTCAAGTGTATTTGGAATCTACCCACAAACGTGCGTTAGAGATCATTCCATTGGAATTATTGGAGAGGTTTGCGGTAGAAATTATCGATTGAATTTACATCTTTAATTGATCCAAATAGGCTCTTGTATGTTTTGAAGTATTTTTTAGAAGGCTGCCTAAAATGGAATGGATTGGATGGTTTTCTTCATACAATACCTCGTATTTTGTGATGTTTAGGTTTTCCAATTGTTCATCGGTTGGGTCACCAGCATCGTATGCTTCTCTGCACACATTTGTTCGAACATCATCATAACCCTTCCATTCTCTTTTTTCATTTTCACTTATATTCATGATGGAAGAGACAACGGGGTGGTTCCAGTTTTTAGATAAAATTAGGTTTTTGATGAGATAGTATTGGTACTCTTCGATTAAGGTATGGCGTCCGGAAACAAACTCGATCATATTGTTTTTTGGTTTTTGGTATCCAACAAAAGATACTAGTTGAACACCAATTTGTTTTGCTGCACTGACTCTAGGCAACACAGAAGAGTGGTAAGGTTGTGTTAAGTCTTGGATGTAATGGAGGGCCCATCCAGCGAACCTATACCCCCAATAAGGATGTCCTTTACGGAAGGCTAATTTGGAAAGTTCACTAAACTGGTGGATCCGAAGTTCCGGGTAAGTTTTTTTTAGAAATCCTGCTAATGTGAAAATGATTTTTGGTTCATAAAAAAATCCCATGTGGAAAGGCGCTTGCGAGGAATACTCAACCGCTGGATTCCCGAAAGGTTGTAGGCCAAAACCATACAATTTTCCCACCTCACTATTGTTATCTTCGAATAAGTGAAGGTCTAAATCATAATCAGGCTCATCCGTTGCTGAAATCAGCACATGATCTGCTCCTATTGTATCTCCTTCACTCAAAGAGATAAATGTTTCATTCACTAATTTTCCTTTTTCATGTAAGGTGGTGAGTTCATCCAAAGGCAATTTTTTTCCTTCAGTGGGTGGCACAGATTGGATATAAAGCGCAGCTTTATGGTTTGGGTTCACCCTAAGTGCTCTGTAAAATTGTACAACCAAATCCGAATCGGAATTTTTTGGAGAAAATTTTAAGTTGTCACTTGATTTTGTTAGGTGGGGAAGTTTTTGTAATGCCCAATTTTCCGAAAGGGAAAGTACCTCGTGTATTGAATCTTTTTCTTGTTTTAAAAAAGAGTTAAGTGATTCTACTTTTACCTGTGGGGGAGTTTGGTTTTTCCAATGGTCCTTTAAAATGAGATAGGTAATCCCAGCATGGTTGTTCCATGCAAAACTTGGGTAGGTGAATGTGATTAAGATGAAAACAAATAGATGTTTTTTCATAGGTAATTAATTTTCCTTTTTTTGGAAATTTTGTCCGTTCCAAAGGTATTCGGATTGGTAATAGTCATGTTGGTTTGGTTCATCAATATCGAAACTGTGCATCAGTTCAATGATTGTGTTCTCTTTTCCTAAAATGGATTTTCGCATAATTTTTTTATCTTCAGGGAGTGTATCCTTTGGAAAGATTAACCATGACTCGGAACAAGCTGGCGGATCACAAGCCCCTGGGTTCCAAGAGAATTGCGGTTGTATTTTGAAATTTTGGTCAAAAGTGAATAATTGTTCATTTGAATAACCATACTCAATTTCTGAAAAGATTAAAAATTTAATAGCAAATAATGCATTTGGCCTTGGTGAAAAACGTTTTTCATCGTAAATGGTGTTGTCCCAAGTTTCATTACTCATAGGTCCAACTTCCCATGAGCCTTGGCTGATTAGATTGGAATCGCGGATGATTTTTAATTCGAGTTTGCGTGTTTTAACACCTAAGTTCTTACACAACACTAATGCATCTTTGATTGGGAACGAATAGTCAGAGATAAACCCACCCCAAACATAACCAATGTCACTACCAGATTCCGTTTGCACTTGGTACCAATATTCCTTTACTGAATTCTGTTCTAAGGTTTGGTTCATTTTTGAAAGGATTTTGACGGTCTGTCCCAATTTGAGTTTTTGGATCACTTTTGCATTGAGATTCCCTGATTCTCTTAAGTTCACATTGTCACCAAATACATGATAGGTGGATCCTATGTTTTTTTCAGCAATGTAATCATCCCAATGGTTTTCGGAAAAAAGGGGAGATACAAAGAGAACAATCAGGAGAATTACGTAGGTAGAATAAGCCGACATAGTGTAAAAATTAGGAAAGTTAGAAAGTTGAGTCGATCTCTTTTCGATGGAATTGGTTTTTTTCTGATTCCAGATGGTCGATACTGAAAGAGAGGTTTCGTTTTAGAAAGGATACCGAATGATACTTGGACAAATTTTGAAACCGTATTCGTTAGATCAAATTCGTATCTTGGAAGAAAAGATGAACACCTATGAGACTTGGGTATTCGTTTTAGTATTATTTGTTGCAGTTTTATTTCTCGTTGTTGTTATGCAAAGGCTCGCCATCGCAAAGTTTAAAAATTCGGAGCTTTTTAAATCCAAACAAAGTTTAAAATTGAATCTGTCGGATGTTCATTTAGAGAATGAAGATGAAACAAAGATTGTAGATACCAATACAATCACACAAACACCGATCCACCACCCACTCACCGTCACAGGGAAAGATTTACCTGAGCCAGGGACTGTTTTTAAATTTTCTGTTCCATCTGCAAGCAATCGGATTGTTATCATTGGGAAACGAGAAGGAAATATTGTAACAAGGTCATCGGAGATATTGGACCACCATCTAACAATTGATATAGAGCCATTCGATTTGGAGAATACAGAAATTTTATCTTATTTGGTGGAGTTTCGTCGGGAAGGAAAAGTTTTGATCCAATATCCAACCTATAAAGACTTTCATGAAATGGAGATGAAAGAATCGTTTACCATTTCCAAGTCTATTGGTTCTACGAATGAAAAAACTTTTGATGCGATTCAGTTAACACATCCAATTCGAATAAAAGTTGGTGGTAAGTTGGGATTGGATGGCAAATTTAAAAATGGATACTTTGAGTTTCATTTGTTTACGAAAGATATATTAGAGAAAACGAATTTAGGCAACAAACGAATTGAAAAACAATTTTACCTGAAGTTGTATAAGACATTCCCTGGGTATGATACAGCAAGGCAAACGAGGGATGGGATCGTGCCGATGCTTGCGCGGTTTGGAGGGAAGTTGTGAGTCCACAGTCCCCGCCCTGTATTGGGTGGGGTGAACCACCCGCCACCCAATACGTCCTCTCTACCACATCCTCTCTTTACTTTCAATCCCCTTTGCCAAAATGCAAAATTCTTTTCAAAAGAGTTCACCTTTTGCAACTTTCTCTTCCTTAAAAAATTCCCCCCAAAAAAAAAGCCAAGGTTACCCTTGGCTTTTTCCTTCGATCTTTCGATCGAACATAATGGAATTTTAGATTCGCATTATGGTCTTTCTACAATCATTGATCCTGCGATCCCACCATGTGCACAAGCAGTTACGAGAACTTTCTTTGCATCTTTGTTTTCATGGAAGTCCATGATCGCGTTGTGAAGGAGTCGAACCCCTGTCGCACCAAACGGGTGTCCAATGGCGATGGATCCACCATTTGGATTGATCTTTTTGGCATCAAAGTTCTTTTCCCAATCAAATCCTGTTCTGATTTTGATTTCTTCAAGAGCTGCCACAGCAGTTGCTGCGAATGCTTCGTGGATTTCGATTACATCGATGTTTTCCACTTTTTCGCCAACTTCTTCAAGAAGACCAAGAGTTGCTTCTGCTTGTCCAAGTCCCATTAGGTTTGGTGCAACACCTTTCATTTTGAAACCTGTTACCACTGCTTCTGCTTTGAGTCCGAGTTTTTTTGCTGCTGCTTCAGAAGCGACGATGATTCCCGCTGCTCCATCAGAACGTGGGCTTGCATTGAAGATGGAAACAGTAGGGCCATGAGATTTTTTTAAGTCTTTACCGTACTTTTCTTTCCAAGCATCAAATTTCATAGCTGGGTTATCAAACATAAGCATTGCGCGACCCATACGAGTTGGGTTTTTCACAAGACCTTCACGGAGGAGAACTGCTTCGTCCGCTTGGAGTGGGTTTCCTTCATCGTCTTTTACTTCCATGATATATGGTTTGTAACGTCCTTCTTGTGTTGCTTCGAATGCTCTTTTGAAAGATTCGTAAGCCACTTTGTCTTGGGTTTCACGTGGGAGAGCGTAGTTTTGTGCGAGGATTTCTGCTGTTACTTGCATCCCGTAAGAAGTTTCACCATCACCAAGACCATCTTCTAATGTGTCACGAAGTTCCACACCTTCAGGAAGGTCGTTTGGAAGGAGTTTTACAAGTGAATCTAAGCTGTTAGTTTTTTTGTTAAGGCGTGCATTTTTCACAACGAAAGGCATAGAAGTTTGAGATTCTTCACCAATCACTAGGAATACTTCACCTTCACCTAACATAATACGGCGAGATGCTTCTGCAACTGCTTCCAGTCCTGATACACAGTTGTTTGCCACTGTTAAACAAGGAATTTCTAAAGGTAAGTTCATGAGGTTTGCAATCACACGAGCAGAGTTTGGTGCATTTGCAAAACCCTCTCCTACAATCACTCCGTCAATGTCAGTTGGTTTTAAACCACTGCGTTTCATCACTTCTTCACCAACAATTTTACCTAAGTGGTGGCCTGGATACTGTGCGAGCGCCTTGCCAATTTGTGCAAAAGGAGTTCGTGCAGGTGCTGCGAGTACAATCTTTTGTGTTACTTTCATATAAAATCCTTCTTCCTTTCTTTCTTCTAACTTACGTTACCTAAACAATTACTTTGCAAGCCACTTCATCATCGAACGTAGTTTTGTTCCTACTGCTTCGATTGGGTGAGCCGCATTTTTTTCTTTGAGTTTTTTGTATTCAGGGTATCCAGCTTTTGTATCAGCCATCCAACGTTTTGCAAACGCCGCACCCTTGTCTTTTTGGATGTCTGTGAGAACATCTTTCATACGAGCTTTGACACCCGCATCAATCACACGTGGTCCACTGATGTAATCTCCATACTCTGCAGTATCAGAGATGGAAAAACGCATACGTGCCAATCCACCTTCATAGATAAGGTCAGTGATGAGTTTTACTTCGTGTAAACATTCAAAGTAAGCAATCTCTGGATCGTATCCCGCTTCTGTAAGCGTTTCAAAACCACTCATGATAAGGTTTGCCACACCACCACAAAGAACTGCTTGTTCTCCGAAGAGGTCTGTTTCTGTTTCTTCACGGAAAGATGTTTCTAAAATTCCAGCTCTTCCCCCACCAACTCCACTTGCGTGAGCGAGTGCACGAGCTTTTGCTTGGCCTGTTGCATCTTGGTAAATTGCGATAAGGCATGGAACCCCACCACCTTCTGTATACACACGGCGAACTAAGTGTCCTGGTCCTTTCGGTGCTACCATGTAAACATCTACGTTTTTCGGAGGAGTGATGAGATCGTAATGGATGTTAAACCCATGAGAGAAAACAAGAGCCTTACCTTCACTTAGGTTTGGTTCAATGTCCGCCTTATACATGTCAGCTTGGATGGTATCAGGAGCAAGGATTTGGATGATGTCTGCTTTTTTGGAAGCTTCCGCAACATTGTAGACTTCGAAGCCTGCTTCTTTTGCTTCTTTCACTGATTTGGATCCATCGCGAAGTCCGATAATGACTTTCAAACCAGAATCTTTCATGTTTTGAGCTTGGGCGTGACCTTGGCTTCCGTAGCCAATCACTGCAATGGTTTTACCTTTAAGGAGATTGAGATCGCAACTGTCGTCGTAATAGATATTTGCCATGGATGGGGCACACTTCCTGCGGAAAATTTAACTGATTTTTCCATCATTTTGAACTATAACGAGGGAAACAAGAACGAATTAGGGCGCCTTTCCTTGCTCGCTCCGGACTTTCGCATTCGCTTCGGTCCTTCGGACGGCTAACGCCTCCTCCGCATCAAGGGCGCGTAAGAGACATAATACGATTACCAAGCCTTTCTCTCATTTGGATCCTTCAAAATGCATTTGCATAGGTGATCCCCGCAAATGCGGGAACCCTCCATTCCGGAATCATTGTTTGGTGGTTATACTTCATTCCATTATGAACAGAATCAATTTTGAATCGTTAGAGATACTCAGTCGCCAAAGGATCGTTCGGTATTTGTGCAGCTTACTACTAGTAGGTGGTTTTTCCGGTTTGGGTGTGGGTTGTATCACTCCAGACTATGGGAATGATTCTTATTACGTAAGGCATCCAAGCCAACAAGGCCATAATTACCACCAATTCCCATACACTTACCAAGGGTATTCAGGTCGTTATGGGGTACCAAATTATGGGGGTAGCCAATACCAAATGCCAAGGTCTGGTGGCGGTCATAATCCGTTCCATATCCCAGGGGGGCGTTACAATAACTTAGGTAGCCCGGGGAAATGGAGGTTATAGGAATTGGATACTAAAGATTCCCAAAAAATCTTCTTTTGGAAGATCGAATACAACCGTACAATCTGTCTGAATCGGATTGGTTCTCAAACTAAGAATCGATCCTCTGTTTCAGTGGTTTTTGCTTCTTGTCTCTTCCTCATTTTGGTAACCTCTTTTTCTAACTCTTGTGGGAGCCTTTTACCAAAAGAGAGAAGGGTATATCCGAAAAATCCCATCCATTTACCTGCAGGAATGGACATCCATGAGTGGATGCAAACAAAAAAGGAACAGTATCCCGATAGACTTAGGGTATATGACCTGGATGCTAATTCGTATAAGATCCAATACTTTCGCAGAGAGTTGACTTCGATAGGTTCCTTTATTTCCTGCGCCGCTTACCTCCGCCAAACCAAATCCAAATCCATCGAGATGTTAGAGATGATTTCCAATGTCAATTACGCAGACTATCAAAAATCCATGTTCCCTCGGGGTGGTGAACTGGGTCCCATGAATGAAAGAGATCGCATAGAAATTCTCATCCCTTGTATTGAAGAGTTTTTAGAACCTCCATCAAACTCCCGTATACCGAATGAGCCCAAGAGTCAAATCATCTTGGATGGCTTGGATGCCACCGGATAGGTGGATTACGGATTGGAATACTTCATCTCGAATTTCGATTAAGGGTTGGCCTCGGAGATCCCGGACCAGGTTTAAGAGTTTGTCTTCCCCAAACATTTGCAATGTGGAAGGGTCTCTTGCTTCTGTCAGACCATCTGTCAAAAGCACAATCAAATCACCTTTTTCCAATTGGAACTTTTCTTCCTCGGCAAGGATATCAAAGATCGGTGTGATGATTCGTCCCATTGGTTTTAGGCTGACGAGAGCCCCTGATTTACGAATGATAAAAAGAGGGAAATGCCCTGCACGAGCAAAGGTTAAGACCCCTGAATCAGTATACAAGTGGAGTAAACTTGCGGTAACAAAATGTTCTCTTAAGTTGGGAATGATTTGGTTTCGAATCGACTCTAAGTTTTCTTTTAGATCCTTCGGGTCTTCTTTCCATTTTTCCAGTGAGGTTTTGACAAGAGCACTTAAAAGTGCTGCAGGAATTCCATGCCCAGAAACATCACAAATAAAAACACCTAATTCTTGTTTGTCATGCCTCCACACAATATCATACAAATCACCACCAACCTTCATCATAGGGATGTTTTTGAATAAAATTTCGACCCCATTGGGAATAATTTCTTTTTGAGGGAAAAGGGATTCTTGGATTCGTTTTGCCATATCCAATTGTTTTTCAATTTCGATCCTCTGTTCCTCGATAACAGCAGTTCGTTCTAAAACTTTTTGCTCCAATTCTTCGTTGGCTTTTTCTTTTAGTTCATTTAACACTTGTAAGGATTTTAAAGAAGTTTCCTGTGCACGTTCCCTTTCACGTGTGGCTGTCACAAGAAAATAGGCAATCCCACTAATACAAAATAAAAAAGCATCTAAGAAGATGAGAGAATCATTGATGGATAATCCGCTGGCATCACGCCTGGCAAATACACCTTTCCCATCAATGGTGAGTGTGACGGCAGTGTAAGATAAAACCACCGTTGATAAAGTGGCACCAAATTGACGGAAGCGGATGCTTGTGACAATGACAAAGGGAATGGGAACAAAGAGAAGGGGCCATTCATCACTAAAGGCAATGGATCCGGAAATATAAACGATGATGATCCAAAGGAAAAGTTCCAATTGTTTCGATACATCTAAGTTTAACTTGGATTTGGGATAAAACCAAACAAAGAGGAGGGGTGCAACAATGAGAAACCCTAACATCTCGCCGGAAAACCAAGTAAAGAATACGTTGAAATACAATTCAGAAGATAAAAAATCCCAATACCATAAACTTGTGACACCAAGCACGGCACTGATAAAAGATCCTGGAAAGGTTCCAATGCTTAAGAAGTAAATCAAATCCTTTGTGGAATACAAAGGATCTGTTTTTTCCGTCACACGTTTGATGATGCGGTAATTGACATAACTGCTCAGTGTATTCCCTATCCCTATAATAAACGCTGTTTGGATGTGTGGGTTATTGTAGAAGTTGGCAAGTGTGGCACCTAGATAAATTCCAGGTAAAGCAACAGGGCCAAGCAGTAATAAGGAGGAAAGCCCCACTCCTTCTGGTGGCCAAACAGGTGAAACTTGGCTATTCAGAAAGGCAATATTGAATCCAATTTGTGCGGAAATGAAATACCCAATGAAGATGATGGGGGTCCAAAGGAGGATTCTTGTGTAATGGACCGTTTTCATTCGGAATGAAACATTTCCCATTCCTCCAATTTGTAAAGAATTTCCGCCTCAATTGTTTGGATTTCTTTCGATATTTTGTTTAGTTCCATATGATCATTTGCGAATGTACTCAATTTTGATTCTAAGTCCGTTTTTTTCGCTTCGAGTGATGCGATCTCTTTTTCTAAGGTTTGGATTTTCTTTAGGTCTTGTTTTGATTTTTTAGGTTTTTCCACAGCGGGAGAACTTTCTTTGACCACCGTGGTTTGAATAGAACTTGGTTCGTTTTCAATTTCTAAACTATCTTGTTCCAAAAAGGAAGAGAAGGTTCCAATATAATGGTCCAGTTTTCCTTCTTTTCGAAAGATGAGTAGGCTTTCTGCGGTTCGGTCGAGAAAGTAACGATCATGCGAGACAATCACTACGGTTCCAGGGAACTCGTCTAAAAATGATTCCAATACAGAAAGGGTTTGGATATCCAAATCATTGGTAGGTTCATCTAGGATGAGAAAGTTTGGACCTGTCATTAAAATTTGAACCAGGAAAAGTCTACGCCTTTCACCTCCAGAAAGTTTGGCGATGGGAGTGTATTGTAATTTCCCATCAAACAAAAATCGTTCCAACATCTTTGCTGCAGAAATTTTTTCACCGGATTCCGTTTCAATCATCTCACCTGCCACATCTTTGATGTATTCTAGTACATTTCGTTCTAAGGGAAGTTCGGAACTTGTTTGGTCAAAATACCCAACCTTCGTGTTGAGTCCTGGTTTTAAATAGCCACTATCTGGTGTTAGACGTCCCGCCATTAAATTCAGTAAAGTAGATTTTCCGATACCATTTGGCCCAATGATCCCAAGTCTTTCTTTTGCTTTAAACGTATATGTGAAGTCATTGATGAGAACTCTTTCACCAATGGATTTTTTAAGATTATGGATTTCTAATATGGTTTTCCCTTGGCGTTTTGCAGCAACACTGAGTTCCAAATCTTTTTGGATTTCACGTTTTTCTCTGGATTGTAACTCATTTGCTCGGTCAATCCTTGCTTTTTGTTTTGTGGTACGGGCTTTGGGTTGGCGTTTGAGCCATTTCACTTCTTGTTTCAAAAACTGTTTGATTTTGTCTTCTTGTTTTTGAAGTGTTTCTTCTCGTTCTACCTTTCGTTCCAAATAAATGGAGTAGTTTCCTTCGTATAAAAAATAATTCCCACGATCGAGTTCTAAAATTTTTGTTACGATCCGATCTAAAAAATAACGGTCATGTGTGATGAGTAGGATTGCTTTGTCTAAATTGGCAAGGTAGTCTTCTAACCATAAAATGGATTTTACATCCAAATGGTTTGTTGGCTCATCTAAGATCAGTAAATTACTTTCATCAATGAGAGACTTGGCAAGTTCCACCTTTTTCAACATCCCACCCGACAACTCAGACATCTTTCGTTCGAGTTTTTCGACACCTAATTCTCGTAATATGGATTTAATTTGTTGTTCATAATCCCAAGCAGAGAGTCTATCCATTTCTTGTGAGGCATTTGTAAACTCATCATCGAGGCCTTCTTCCCCTTCGCTCATACGTTCACAGATGTCTTCATACTTACGAATGGTTTTGACGAGTTTGTTATCCCCTTTGTAAATATGGTCGAGGATGGTTTCCTTGGGATCAAAAATTGGGTTTTGATCGAGGATTGCGATTTTTAGGTTATTGTTTTTGATGATTTGTCCAGAATCTGTTTCTTCCTTTCCTAGAATTGCCCGAAGCAGTGTGGACTTACCGGATCCATTGATTCCAACAATGGCAAGTTTTTCTCCTTCACTGATAGAGAAATCAAGGTTGGTAAAAAGTTTTTTTTCGCCGATGGTTTTGGAAAGTTTGGAGACTGAGACTAGCACAATGTCCATGAGAAAGAAATGGCCTCAATCGGACAATCGTATTCAATCTGATTATTTCAAAAGCCAGTGTTTAAGTTTTTCCGCGATGGTATTTAAGACCACAGGTTTCGAAATATAATCATTCATTCCACTTTCCAAACACCTGTTTTCTTCATCCGATAGTGTACCAGCAGTGAGAGCAATGATCGGAACGTTTCTGCCAATTGCTAATTTGCGGATCTCTCTTGTGGCATCATACCCATTCATTTCTGGCATTTGGATGTCCATAAGGATTAGGTCAGGTTCTGTTTTTTTAAAATGTTCGACAGCTTCCAAACCATTATTTGCTTCGATGATGATTGCAGACTGTAAAATTTTTAAGACAATGGTTTTGGTTAACATCATATTCACCGGATTATCTTCTACGATCATCACTTTTATTTTTTCGTTCGATAAAATTGGTTTTAAGTGATTTTCCTTGTTTTGAGCTTCTTCTGCAACCCTTCCCGAAATTAAATCAGATAAACTTTCATATAAAATATTGGTTTGTATCGGTTTCAAAAGGATGATACCAACACCAAGTTCCTTCCCTTTTTCGTAGATGATTTCTTCATTGGAAGACGTATGAATGGTGAGATACGGTATTTTTTGTTTGTTTTGGATTAAAATTTGTTTTAAGGATGAGATGAATTCAAGCCCATTCATCTCTGGCATATTGTAATATGAAATCACAATATCAAAAATCTCACCTTTTATGATCCTTTTGAGAGCTTCGGTTGGTGAACTTACCGTGGTAGTGTTTATGTTTTTGTAGTCTAACATCTCTTTGATGACTAAAAGATTTGTTTGGTTATCGTCCACTACCAATACATTTTGAATTGATTTTAAATCTGGTTCTAAATTACGTTCGTTGTCAGCAAGTGTCGTAAATTTAAAATAAAACCGGGAACCTTCGTTTAATTCTGATTCCAATTCAATTTTGGAACCAAATAATTGTAAAAGTTTTGAAGTAATTGAAAGGCCAAGTCCTGTCCCACCAAACTGACGTGTTGTGGAATTGTCTGCTTGGGCAAATACTTCAAAGATTTTCTTTTGGTTGTCTTTATCGATTCCGATCCCTGTATCAATCACTTCAAACAAAAATTCATATTCATTTGTGTTCAAAGGTGAAGCAGTTAATTTGATTTGAATTTCACCTTTGAGTGTGAATTTGAGAGCGTTTCCAATCAAATTCAGTAAAATTTGTCGTAATCGTAAGGAGTCTACAAATACATTCCTTGGAACTTTAGGAGAAATGTTTAAAATGAGTTCCAATCCTTTTTCGTATGCCTTGTGTTTGACGATTTCTGCTATTTGATGTAATAAATCAAAAATATTGACCCTTTCTTTATAAAGTTCCATTTTTCCAGATTCAATTTTGGAAAAATCGAGGATGTCGTTGATCAAATCGAGTAAGGACATGGCAGAGAGGTGGACTGTCTCCATATACTTTCTTTGCACTTGGTTTAAGTCAGTTCGCATGAGTAGATCAGCAAAACCAATCACTCCATTCAGTGGAGTTCTAATCTCATGGCTCATATTGGCCAAAAAGTTTGACTTAGCATTCGATGCGTTTTCTGCTTTTTCTCTAGCAATGATCAAATCATTTTCTAAAACTTTTCTATTTGTGATATCCGTGTGTGTTCCTATCACACGAAGGGGTTTTCCATCAACAGTTCGTTCGATGACTTTCCCTCTATCTAAAATCCATTTGTAAGTTCCATCTTTACACAACATTCGGTGTTCGTTCATGTAAACTGGTGTGAGACCCGTAAAATGTTTTTCCAAATCAGAAAAACATTTTTCTTTGTCATCAGGATGAACTCTCGATTCCCATTCGGATAAACTGGTTCCAATTTCAGAGTCTAAAAAGCCCAACATGGATTTCCACTGGCTTGAAAAGAATACCTGATTGGTTACTGCATTCCAATCCCAAATTCCATCACCCGAACCTTCCAATGCAAATTGCCAGCGCCTTTCACTTTCGCGTAACGCTTCTTCGGTGGCTTTTTGGGTAGAGATATCAATTCCAATTCCTAAGTATCCAGTGATTTCTCCTTTTGGGTCTCGCGTAGTCGTAATGACCAGTTGGACTGGAAATTCGGATCCATCCTTTCTGATATAGGTCCACTCATGTGAGTCGTAGGCACCTAACCTTGCTTTGTGTACAAAGGTTTCAAATCCGGAAATTGGAATCCCAAATTCTTGCGATATAATTTCTGCTCGGTACGAAACTTCCGATTCTTTATGCAAAATCGTGGGAGTTTGTTTCCCGATCATTTCTTCTGCGGTATATTGTAAGTGGTATTCAGCCCCTTTGTTAAAATGGGTGATGGTCCCTTCGGTATCGGTTCCGATGATGGTCACATGAGTTGTGGCATCCAAAATGGTTTCGAGTTTGGATAAGGCTTCTTCTTTTTGTTTGTCTAAATTGACACTATTTGTGATGTCTTGGAAACTCCCATAAACTCGTATGCATTGCCCATTTTCAAAAACTCCATGCCCAATGGTTCGAACCCATTTGTTTATGCCCGTAAATGTTTTGATTTGTAAAACAAGATCATAGGATTTACCAAAATGGATTGTATCCTCAAAAACTTTTCGGAGTTCATTTTGTTCGGATTCAATTGGGTAAAATTGGAAAGCATTTTCTAAACTTGGTACGTAGTCATCTGGAACTTCGTGGATTCGTTTGGTTTCTTTTGCCCAAAAAATTTTGTTTTGGAGGAGGTCAACTTCCCAAGCACCTACATTGGCTGCCGCATTGGTCTCTTCAAAGAGGACTCGGATTCGATTGAGTTCATCCCTTTGGTTTTTGATTTCTAATTCTTTTTCTTTTCTTTCGCTTACGTCTGATAAGTAGGATATCTTTTCCGTTGGATAGGAATCATAATAACTAACAACACTATATTCCGAAAGGTAAATATAAGTTCCATCGGGTTTTCTGAACCGAAATTCCCTCTCGTAAGTTCTTTCTTTGTTTTTGATGAATTGTTTTTCTATCGTTTCGAACTGTATTTTGTCATCAGGATGCACCAAACTTTCTAAACTTAAATTCCCTTTTTTGAAATCACCGGTTTGGTAACCTAGGTTATGTGATACATTGGGAGATACATAAGTGATTAAAAACTCAGAATCAAATTTGTAGCGAAAGATGACAAAAGGACCGCTATCAAGGACCACACCTTCTATATTAAAACTGGGTTCTCCCCGTAAGATCACACATGGTCCAGACTTTGTTTCGAGGAATCTTCCCAATACCCTGTATTGGTTTCCGAGAAGTGAAGTCGAAAATTGGAATGGAATCCTCCGGCTTAAGGTTTCCTGGCACAAATTAGATAAAATGAGGCTGTCTCTTGGGATGATGGGGAGTTCTTTTACGTGTTTCCCAACCGCTACCGAATCCTTCGGGAGGTATAAGTTTGGCGAAGTTCGGGAAAACTGGATTTCTAAATTGCCATCCAAAACAATCAGGAATTCATCGAAGCTTTCTACTATGTTTTGGTAATCGAAACTTTCTGCCATTTCCCTTTATGTCACTTGACCAAATCCCTCGGTCCTAGAGAATCAAAGATACGATGAAGAGTCGACTGTCACTTTCTATTTTTTTCAGTTTCATCATCTTAGGTTCTCTTACTACTATATACGCACAAAACCAAAGAAATCATGGTTGGGTTGTGTCTGGAAACCAAGGAAAATTGTTCATCCAAGGGAAGGAACAAATCGCGATCCGTGATGACTTCCGTTTCAAATCACCCGAAAATCTGTCCACCAACCAGGAAATCGATTATTATCTGATGTTAGGGGAATACTTTCTCAAAACAAAAGACAAAGAAGGCATTGGTAGGGTATTGTATGACCTTAGGACAAAAAAGGGTGAGTATTCGTTTGCTGATTTTTTACTCACTTCTCTTTGGAAACAATCGCAAGGAGACGAAGTCCAAGCCATCAAAATGTTGGATACCTACATCCAAAAAGAACCAAATTCCTACTTACGAAATTTAGCAAAGAATATGCGAACCAATCTTTTCCAGTCAGGAGAGGATGAGAAAAAAACTATGGTTCGCATGGATTGTCAAAAATCGAAACCATATTATTCACTCTGTCGAGTGTTTCGTTTGCAATACTATATTGACTTA
This sequence comes from Leptospira jelokensis, assembly GCF_004769635.1. Lineage (GTDB taxonomy): Bacteria > Spirochaetota > Leptospiria > Leptospirales > Leptospiraceae > Leptospira_A > Leptospira_A jelokensis. Next base: position 211,442 of record NZ_RQGH01000033.1, on the reverse strand, counting down.
CCAACGGGCAAAGACAAAGACATGCATAAACATTTTGTTAACATAATGCGTGTTAGTTCCCCTTTTTTTGAAGATGGAAATTTAGATTGGATTCCTCTTCTTGATCGGATTGATGAAGATTTGCCAGCCAAGTTAGCATTTTTAGGATTTGCTCGGGAAGGGATCCATTTCCAAAAAATGATTTTGGATTTGGAAAAAATCACTGAAGGCAATGCAAACGAAAACTCGATTGAACGAATGTCATTTTTCCAAATTTTGTCCGGTGATCTGAGTGGAGCGGAAGAATCCTACCTACAATTTCTAAAGACTGCCCGTGGAAAAAAAACATCCATGCTCAATCGCATCTATGTAAAGTTAGGTGCTTTGTCTTACTTCCAAAAGGAATATAAAAAGTCCTTGGATTATTATTTGAAATTGGATTTAAACAATTGGTCCTCGGACATACACCATCCATTTTTAAATGAACCGATGACACTTGCTGAAGTAAAGGATTTGATTTCTGTATCATTGTATAAAGTGAATGGGTCTGAATCTGCCCTAAGAGCATTACAAAAAATCAAAGACCCTGAAAAATTAACAGAAGCAGACATTTGGCCGAAACTTCGCATCTCACAGATGTTAATGGACCAAAACCCTGAATTGTCATCGCGAATGACTGACGAAATCATTTATATGGCTCAGGAAAAAAAATGGAGACGGCTTGAGTATGCGGCCACCATTTTACAAGGGTACAACCAAATATATAGGAAAGAGTATCGAAAATCAACCATCGAACTTACCAAAAGCCGTGGGATTTTGGATGAAGAAAATGCATTTTATGCCGCGGAATTCCTACGAAATTTTGGATTTATTTTTGCACACACTGCTTCAGGGAAAAAAGGACCCGTCAATGGCAATATCCGCGATGGTCTGAGTGATTATCTGTTAAACCATCCGTATGAGGATTTGTATTACATTCGGAACTATCGTCCCATCGCTTTTTCTACTGACTTATTTTTTGAATATGCACTCAGCCATTTGCGTGATGACAATGATGTGTGGGGTTTATTTGATACTTTATTCAAATACAACAGTGTCAAAACACAAAGGAATCTAAAGAGTAGTCCCCATTCTCTCTTCCAAATTCCCTATGTGAACCAACAGTTTAAATTTTTATCAGGATTTGGAACCGCGAGGGAATCCAAGTTTTTTGATTCTACCTACGCAGAAAGTCGGGAAACAGAAAATTCGATCCAAAGGAAAAATGAAGAGGAAAACCCACGTTCACTTGAATCAGTAAAACATCCTACAATTTTCCTTTTGCCTTATAAGGAAGAGATTTATGTTTTTACGTTTAACCCAAAAGAATCCAAACGCAACCAATTGAATTGGAAACTCGTTCGTTCCCAAAGACCTGATGCCTCTGATATCGTAGATTCAGTCAAAGAACTGGTTTCTTCTAACAAGGACCAAGAAAAGGTGCAAATTTATTTAAACGACTTTGGTATGGGATTGTACAAAACCATTAAAAAAGAGTTAAAAGACCAATCATTTGTATTTTTCTTTAGTTTGTATCCAAACACAGACTCCCAAAAACCTCTCAATTTGTATTCATGGAAGTGCCCAACAAATATGCGTTCGCTGGATGGAAAAGGGATTAACCTCGTTGACACTGCATATTTTGAAGGTTCACGCATTTTAAAAGACAAGGAGCGATTGCACCTTTGGGATTTCCCTGCCACAACAAATGTTTCCACACTGGGTCCAGTTCTCAGTTGGTCCTGTAGGCTTGAGAGTGGGATGACCGAAGAGATTTCTTTCTTAAAATTATTCCGACGTATTGACTACCGAACAGTACCCAAGATGATTGTTTACACCGAACGAGTGTTAGGTAAGTCTTGGAGTGATCCGGCCCTTCACTACCAATGGATGCATTTTTGGTTTCGTTCTGGGACAAAAAAAATCGGATACCTCCCAACCTTACCAGTGCTCGATTCCATTTCCCTGCAAAGCCTTGCAGAACCTGCGGCTTACAAAGAAGAGGGGGTTTGGGTGTTTGCCACAGCCCAGTAAATGAGACATAATTTATCGATCTACCCTTCCCATCCCCCTGAGCCTTGTTTCGGAAAACGGGGGGGTAAGATTTGTAAGCTTACTTTCCTTTCCCTTTTTTCCTAAGATTTTCTCCCAAATTGTAGGCGACACTAGAAGTTCGGTCCAAAATACTTAATTCTGTTCCTCATTACACAATGGACCCTGATTTTAAAACTTTAGTGGTGTTCGAGTTTCTATGGAAATAATCGGCATCTTTCTCATCTTCCTCCTTGTCTTTGTCAATGGTTTCTTTGTCGCTGCAGAGTTTGCGATGGTTTCAATCCGCCCCTCACGCCTTGAGGAGCTTGTCAAAGAAAACCGGGCCATGTCCCAACTCACAAAAAAAGCCATCTCAAAAATCGATGATATGTTGTCGGTTTGCCAAGTGGGAATCACCATTGCTAGCCTCCTCCTTGGTTGGATTGGCGAGGCATTATTTGCCAGTGTTGTTTCTGGTTTCTTACATATGTTCCAAATCGAATTGGACATCGTCACCATTCACAGCATTTCGATTGGAGTTTCGTTTACTTTCATCACACTCCTCCATGTGATCTTAGGGGAGTTAGTTCCAAAAACACTGGCAATTCAAAATACCGAAGCGATTGCGTTAGGTGTTTCAGCTCCCATGTGGTTGTTCTATTATTTGTTTTTCCCTGTTACATTCATTATGAATCGATTGGCAGGTGGGATACTCACACTCTTCCGTTTGCAACGCACTGGTGATAAGTACGTTCATTCTGCGGAAGAGCTCATGATCATCATCGAAGAACAAAGGAAACAAGGTCGGATTGATAATGCAGAGATGCAACTCATCCAAAAGACCTTTGATTTTTCCGAACATACAGCGAAGGATGTAATGACACATCGCCTTTCTATCATTGGTATCCCACAAGAATCAACGATCGATAAATTATTACCTCTGATTGCAGAACATAGTTTTTCACGTTACCCAGTATATAACCAAACGTTGGATAAAATTGTTGGGATTGTTCACGTTCAAAAGTATTTAAAATGGCAAGCGGCCCACCTTTCTGCAAAAGGCAAAAAGGAAAAAATCACCGTGATCATGGAAAAGGATTTTGTTAAAGTTCCTGAATCTATGTCGATTGAACGAGTGATGACAAAACTTCGTGAGAAAAAACAACATATGGCGATTGTCATTGATGAATATGGTGGAGTTTCCGGTTTACTCACGTTAGAAGATATTATCGAAGAATTTTTTGGTGAAATCCGAGATGAAACTGACACGGATGAAGTGGATGTCACATCCAAAAACAAAAAAACCAAAACCATCACCTTAGATGGGGAAACCGAACTTTCCAGTTTAACCGATATCTTAGAAGGAGAAGAACCTTCTGATATGGAAGAAGTTCGTACCATCGCCGGTTACTTTATGGAAAAAAACGAGGATATGCCAAAAGAAGGTAGCATCGTCCAAATCAAAAAAGGTAGCCTCAAAGTGAAAAAAATGGAAGGCAATAAAATCATTTCCATCCTCTTCACTCCGAAAATAGAAGAAGACCATGATTCGGAAATGGAAAGGGAACTATCCTACGAGGACCGTTAAATGAAAGAAATCATCATCGCAGTATCCGGTTCCATTGCTTCCTACAAAGCTTGTGATTTGGTGAGAGGGCTTACCAAAAATGGATACCCGGTTCGAGTGATCATGACTTCTAACGCCACCAAGTTTGTTGGAAAAATCACCTTTGAAGCCTTAACCGGAAAACCAGTTAGGGTGGATGAATTTGATACAGGTATGGCTCATATCGAAATCAAAAACATTGCATCTGTTTTTGCCGTTGTTCCTGCATCCGCCAACATCATTGGTAAAATGGCCAATGGAATTGCGGATGATTTGGTCACATCCACTTACCTTGCTTGCACATCACCCGTGTTAATTGCACCCTCCATGAATCCTGGAATGTACCTGCACAAAGCGGTACAAAGGAACTTAAAAACGTTAGAAGCAGATGGAGTACACATTGTATCCCCAGACAAAGGGATCGTGGTCTGTGGTGATGAAGGGTATGGAAAACTTGCCTCGGTTGAAACCATCATGGAACAAATCATCGACCTTCATAAAAAAAATTCATGAATTTAAAATTCAAACGAGTCATCGTCACCTCAGGCCCCACTAGGGAATGGATTGACCCCGTCCGATATATTTCCAATGCCTCTTCTGGTAAAATGGGATATGAAATAGCCAAATGTTTTTTACAATACCCAGTGGAAGTCATCTACATCCATGGGAATACATTGGAACGTTATGCGAAAGTTACGGGCGCCAAACAGAACTTAGAAGTGGAAACCACAATGCAACTTCGCGATACAGTTTTGTCTCAATTACAAAATGATACTTTGCTTGTTATGGCCGCAGCTCCTGCAGATTTTAGGCCCATTATGACCGCCGAACATAAAATCAAAAAAGAAAGAAATTCGGAAGGGAGTAAGGGTTTGTTACTTGAGCTTGAAGAAAATCCAGATGTGTTAAAACAAGTGGATGAGTATGTTAAAGAAAACCAAATCCAAAATTCCCTTAGAGTGGGGTTTGCTGCCGAGACCAATGATTTGGAAAAACATGCCAGAGAAAAACTCACCCGAAAAGGCCTTCATTTCATTGTAGGTAATGTTGTGGGTCATGGAAAAGGGTTTGGAGAAGTGGAATCGATTTTGCGAATCTTCGGTCCCACTGGACTTGTAAAGGAAATTGGGCCACTACCCAAAGAAAACTTAGCAGAGGCCCTCGTTCAATTTTTAGTGACTGTTTGAATTGTTTCCAAATCCAAACGCAAAATAGCCTGCAAGTAATACCAATCCAAAACTCACGATATAATTCCATTTGATTTTTTCGCCAAGGAATAGTGTGGCAAATAAAATAAAAACAAAGATCGTGATGATCTCTTGGATGATTTTCAATTGGAAACCTTCAAATTTATACACTGTGTAACCGATTCGATTCGCAGGTACCATAAGCACGTATTCAAAAAAAGCAATTCCCCAAGAAAATAAAATCACATAAAACATTTGGTTTGATTTTGCATACTTTAGGTGTCCATACCAGGCAAAGGTCATAAAAATATTAGAAAGAATGAGTAAAGCGACTGTTAGCATTTGTTTGGGTTCCTTTTTTATTATCTAGAAAGTAATTGCTTAATTTGTTAAATTTCATTTGAGCGAGTTCGTTTTTATATTTGGTTGATATTAGATATTAGTTACCAACTCGGGTTTTCATTTTATTGGTTCGTTTGGAAACACTTCATTCCAAATTTTTGGTAAAATTTCTCCCGATTTTCCGTCAAAGTGATGTTTCATGGAAGCTGTCAGGTTTGTTTCCTCGGGATTGATTTCAATCCCGATTGCACCATTGCGAACGGCAGTTTGTGCTAAGTTAGCAGGAACCGAGACATTGGCACTGGTTCCAATCACAAACACCACTTGGGATTGTTTGCAATATTCCCAACTTTTTGTAAGGAGAGTTTGGTTGTATTCTTCTCCAAACCAAACTATGTCTGGCCTAAGCAGAGATTCACAAAGTTTACAATACTTAAGTCCAGGTTTGTCAAGTCCATCATCTATGATATGGAATTTTTCTGAACATTTTGTACACCTTGCCTTAAAAATATTTCCATGTAATTCAATGAGTGAATGACTGCCTGCGCGGGGGTGGAGCCCATCCACATTTTGAGTGATGAGGGATACAGATTTTGATTTTTTTTGCCAACTCGCAATTGTTAGATGGCCTGCATTGGGTTTTGCATTTTGGCAAATCCCTCGCCTCCAGTCATACCATTCCCAAACAAGGTTTGGATCCTTTTGAAAGGCAGAAGTGGTCGCTAAATCTTCGGCCCGGAAATTTTTCCAAAGCCCTCCTTCTCCACGAAACGTAGGAATACCACTTTCATTTGAGATCCCAGCCCCCGTAAGAAAGACGATCCTGTCCGCATTTCGGATTATTTCTAAAGAATCCTTTGGCAATAGGTCCATTTCTTGTTCGATTCTAACAAATTCTTAGAAAATTTAAATCGGAAAAAATTTTGGGCCAGGAAATCTGGTGAATGTGAGCAGGCATTGGCAAGAAATCCAAAAAAAATTGGATTCCATAAAGGAAAAACAATTATTTAGAGAAACAAAAACCTATCATGGGATTGATTTTTGTTCCAATGACTATTTGGGTCTTGCCACTAACTCTCGTATGATGGAATACTACCATTCCTTATCAAACGTCTATCCTTTTGGTTCCACTGCCTCTCGCCTGGTTCGTGGGAATTATGATTCCATGGACCTGTTCGAAAATGAATTTGCAAGTTTTGTAGAAGGGGAAGCGGCACTTCTTGTTTCCAATGGTTTTGTTGCAAACTTCGGACTTATCGATTCCATCGCAGCACCAGATTGTTATGTGTTTACCGATCGATTGAACCATGCCTCCATTTTGGATGGAATTCGCATTTCAGGTGCCAAAAAAAAATATTACAACCACCTAGACTTAAACCATTTGGAATCCTTATTACGAAAAGCAGATGTAGACGACCCTCAGAAAAAACAGAAACGTATCGTGGTAACGGAGTCATTGTTTAGTATGGATGGGGATAGTCCCGATTTCCCAACTCTTCTCAAATTAAAAGAAGAGTATGGTTTTGTTCTTGTTGTCGATGAAGCACATGCTCTCGGAGTGTATGGCAAAGAAGGAAAAGGGATTCTCTTTCGTGATTTACCAAAAGAATCGATTCAGTCCATTGATTACCGCGTGTACACTTTAGGAAAATCATTTGGTTTGGAAGGGGGGATTATTGTCACCAAACAAATTGGTAGAGACCATTTAGTCAATGTAATGCGCCCTTTTATTTTTTCAACGGCCCCACTACCAATCATTTCGAAATTGGCAATTTATGCGTTGGAACTCGTTCGATCGATGGATGATTTACGTTACCACCTACATTCTTTGGCAGAGGGTTTAAAAGTTCTCCTACGTTCCAACGGCTTTTCCATTACAAATACTGCCTCTCATATCATACCCTTATTACTCCCAACAGAAACGGAAGCCTTGTTTTATGCGAAACGATTGCAAGAGTTGGGATTGGATGTACGTGCCATTCGCCCCCCAACGGTTCCTACTCCAAGATTACGCATTAGCCTCAATGCAAAATTAGCAACTTCGGATACAAATTCTCTGGTTTTGGCACTTGTCCAAATCCGAAATGAATGGAATGGTTTACAAATTAGAAACTGAAACAATCATAAAAAGATTTTTTCAGCAAACGTTTGTTATGAATTTGTTATGACTCTTCAAATTTGCGGATCTTTTCTTTGATGGCATCCGTTTTGGCAGAAAGAGTTTCCTTGGAATCGGTAGAGGAAGTCTCGTTGGAAGTTAAGTTCGCTCTTACTTTTTTGGTTCCATATCGGTAAATTCCATAGAGTCCAAGAACGCCTATCCCGAGTAAGGTGGCATTGATCCAAGTATCATCAGGTTTTGCTAAAATTTTTGGTCCAAAACCATACACAATGGAATCCACCATCCCTTGGTTTCCATTCTCTTGGAACATCATAACAACCGGGTCTTGGAGAATCGAATTTCCAAATCCATTCTCCATTTTGGAAATGATCTCTTCATCTCCCATCCCATCTTTGATTCTGTTTTCAATGAAGGTTTTGAGATAACTAGAGGCCGCACACATATTAAAAGAACAAGATTGGATGGGTAGGCTTGGCAAACAGATACAACGAATTTTTTCAGTCACCTTGAGAAAGGTTTGGATTTGCCTTTCTTCTTTGAGATTCGTTGTGGTCTTTTGTGAGAAAAGGGCGCTCGAGGTTCCCAATAACAGAATGATGGAAAATAAACGGATCATATTCCCTTCCCTTTTTGCTCTTTTCGTTTCTCTCCAATGGGCAGCAACAAAAAGATTCCTGACAAAAAGTACAAAACGGAACCAAGCCAAATCAATTTCACAAGAGGGTTGATCCAAACTTCTAAGTTTGCCACAATTTGCCTTGGGAAATTGAGGAAAAGTTTGAGTTTTTCCGTTTCACTTCCTGGTGTGAAGTAGTATTGCATGAACATTAGAGGAAGGTCTGGGTTTTCTGATTTTAGATCAGAAGTTTCGATGGCACCTAATTGGATGTAAAAGTCTTCCTTCGCCATCGAATGGATTGCAGGTTCACTTGTTGGGATATGTGTTTCGAAATCTCCCGTTAGGTGGGAAATTTGTGGGTAAAACCTTCTTTCCGTATCGAGTGTTGCTATTTTTTCCAATCCACGGTAAATTCCATAACTTGCTTCTTGAGAGACAATCACATTTTGAATGTTAGGTTCTCCGCCGAGTCCCGAAATCAAAACTGGTTTTAGTTTTAAAGTATTGGCTTCGATTTGATAACCACCAACCATCGCTTTGTCAATGGATTGGTAAGTGATTTCTTCGGAAGTAGGTGGTAACAGTTCATAAAAAAATCTGACTGATGTATTGATTTTGAAAGCATTTCCCGCATAACCGATAAAAATGAGAACAAGAGAAAAGTGAACTAAATACCCACCATACCTTCTTTTGTTTTTGAGAAGTAAATTTAGGCCAGCACGGAATAAGGATTCATTTGTAAATTCCTCTCGCCTCGCTTTTATCCCACGGTAGTATTCTTGGACAATCCCTGCAATTGTGAACACACCAATTCCAACAGTTAAAACAGAATAAACTTCAGCCAAAACATCACCATACTTAGAATCGGGTTTTGTAAAGTTTTGTGAGTAAAAGAGGATGTACAATCCACCACCCAAGATTCCAAAAAGGAATGGTTTGAGTAAGGTGGAGAAAAATACAGCACCAGCACCTTTTCTCCATGCAAGCAGGGGCGCAGATCCCATGAGCAATAATAAAAAGATTCCAGCAGGTACTCCCCAGGAATTGAACCAAGGAGCCTTAAATTCTTTTCCATACAATAGGGGGGAAAAAACACCTAACAGAATTGCTGCGGTCGAAAGCACGAGTAGGAAATTATTTAATAAAAAACTTCCTTCTTTGGAGGTGATCGCTTCTAAATTCCTTTCTGGTGTTAGGTGTTTTCTGCGGTAAATCACAAAACCTGTAAAAAACAGAAAACTGGTTATGATATAAACGATGAAAGGAGTGCCGATTGTGGATTTGGAAAAACTATGTGGGCCTTCGAGTACTCCCGAACGAGTGATCCAAGTACCAAGTAAACTAAAGTGGAAGGCAAGGATCACAAGTAACATATTCCAGAATTTCAACATCCCTCGTCTCTCTTGGATGACAACGGAATGGACAAAGGCACTTGTGAGTAACCAAGGCATTAAGGATGCGTTCTCCACAGGGTCCCAAGCCCAATACCCACCCCAACCTAATTCTTCATAGGCCCATTTGGAGCCGAGTAGGATCCCTGTTCCTAAGAAAAACCAGGAAAACAAGGTCCATTTGCGAATGAACTTCATCCAATCTTCGGAAAGTTGGCCAGAGACTAACGCTGACATGGCGATCGCAAAAGGAATGGAGATACTCACATAACCTATGTAAAGAATGGGTGGGTGGATGATCATCGCCCAATGTTGGAGGAGGGGGTTTAGCCCTCTACCTGCTGCAGCTTCTGGAACAAATTCTCGAAACGGTTGCGCATCTCCATAAAATACGGCAAGGAAACTAAAAAAACCAGATAAAACTGCCAAAATGAGATTCATCATGGGAATTCGGTCTTCGATGGATTTACGAGTTTGCCATAACACGATAAAGGTGAAGACATTTAAAATTAAGTTCCAAAACAGTAAACTTCCGGATGACCCAGACCAAATCGAAGTCATTTTGTAAAATAAGGGAAGGTGTTCGCTTGAGTGCATCACCACATAATAGTTGCTATAGTCAGAACGAACAAGCTGCGTAAGCAAAACAATAAATGTTAAAATGATAACAAACGGATTTGTCATGAGAGCCAAGCGGCCAAGTTCGACCGCTTTTCTTTCTTTGGAAATAATCCCGTAAATCGTTTGGATGCTTGAGAAAATTAAAATGGCTAGGGAAGAGGCAAGTAAGATGGTTCCTAAATTATTCATTGTTCCTCGGCATAACCCGCTTCGTATTTGGAAGCACATTTTGCTTCGACATGGCTTGCAACAAGTACTCCTTTTTCTAACTTCCCATCCACTCGCGCACGTGCTCCTTCTTTGAATGCATCAGGCAATAGTGTTTCTCCCGTGAAGAATACGGGAATGATTTGATCGTTTAGTTCTAAATCAAATTTGGCTTTTCTGCCCTCCCTGACCAAACTCCCTACACGTACAAATCCTCGGACACGTAAATTTTGTTCCGAATATTTTGTTTGGTTTGCGGCAAGTTCAGAGGCATCGAGCAGTAAATACGATGTTTCTTGGGATGAAAAATACGCAATGCCTCCTAGAGAGATTGCGATGAAGGATAAAAGGGTTAAAAACTTACGATTCATGGTCCATTCTTTAGACGAAATCACGTCTTTCCTCTAACCTCTCTGATTGCAAGTTTCGGTCAAACAAAAAGGTCATGCGAAATCTACGATAAAATCCTCGTTTTAGAGGTAGGATTTGGCACGGTAAACAAAATACCCAACCCATTCTTTGAGCGCAAAGGTTGTGGTATCAAGGTATCCTGCGGATGGTACATACAATTCAAATGCACCAGAATCCATTTGAAAAGAGCGGTAATCTGTGGGGAAAAGTTTTACTTCTAAATTTTGTTTTTGAAAACATCCAGCTGCACGTTTCATATGAAAGGCAGATGTGACAAGGATATAGGATTGGAATTTTTTTTCTTGGATAATTTTATTCGTTTCCACTGCATTTTCGTAAGTGTTTCGGGATTTGTTTTCTAAAATAATATCGGTTTCTTTCACTCCAAGATCAATTAACAACGATTTGGCTAAATTAGCTTCTCGGAATTCATCGGATAACAACAAACCGGACCCACCTGTAAAGAGGATTTTTTTTACCTTTCCTGCATGATACAACCGAATGGCATCTGTGATGCGATCGGCAGAGTCGGTTAGTTCTGGTCTTGCTTTTACGGAAGAAATGGTTTGGATCATGCCACCAAGTACAATTGCTACGTCGGCTTTTGGTGCCTCTTCTATGGAGATGGGAGGGAAATCTTTTTCTAAACCAGAAACAAGTGCATTGGCGACAAAAGAACTAGAGGAAAGGTATAAAAAGAAACAGAGTAAAAAAAAGAGAAACTTTGTTTTCCCAGATTTGATGCGAAACAAAAGAAAAAAACAAAGTAAAAAAAATACGGGTAAGGGATAAAGAAAAATGGTAAGGACTTTAGAAAGGATAAAGAATAAGGAATCCATAAAGAAAGGATTCGAAATGCACTCGAATTTTACCAGTCCAAATCGGGGCCAAGCACTCCCATCCCACTCCCCCAGTATTGGGAAGGGTGTGGGTAACGGACGGAGATTCCGAGGGGCGAACGCGAAAACTTCCAATCACGTGCAATTTGTTTTCGTTTGTTCATTTGTTCATCTGAGATATTTGAGTCCAAAGCAACTAGAGATTGTTTGGTGAGATCCACCCATTCTTTGATCGCGGCTGGATTCTGTTTTTTTAAGTCTTGGATGAGGATACGAAGTTCAAACTCAGCATCCTCTCGTAAGTCCCGAGCAATTTCGGAAATTTCAGCGTTGGAACCAAAAACAGTTTCATTTCCCTCCGTGCGATCGACTGCATCTCTCCATTTCGCATACGCAATGAATAAATTTTTTGTTTCCTCGAAGCGATACATGGTGGATTTTTGAGTCTGTCGCCAAATTCGAAAAAGGCAATCGAAAAATCTTTCCTTTCATCTTGCGACTCAGTTTCGTCTAAATACCGTGAAACATAAATTGGTATCCTTGTCCTCTCTCTGTTTTCTGCTCATCAGTTTTACAATTTTGGCAGATGCCCAAATCAAAAAACCCCACCACGGCGAATCGGGTTTCCAAAACCCAAATCCTGGGTTCCAAAAAAAAGGATTTTGGAATGTGCTTGTTTGGCAATGGGACCGATTCTTTTTACCGTACAGTTTGGACGCTAAGTCCTATCCCGAATTCCCAGTGGTCCCAAATGATGGAAAAGAATTACAATCAAATGCAAACAAACTTTCTGTGACCTGGGTGGGGCATGCGACGACACTTGTACAAATTGATGGAGTGAATGTCTTAACAGATCCCATTTGGAGTGAGAGGTGTTCCCCTTTGAGTTTTGCTGGACCCAAACGTTACACACCACCGGGCATTTCCATTCCAAACCTTCCAAAAATTGACGTCATCATTTTATCCCATAACCATTATGACCACACTGATCTGCCTTCACTCAAACAATTAGAAGAAAAATTCCATCCACTTGTTCTTACGGGGCTTGGTAACAAGAAATTGTTGTTAGGTGAAGGAATGCAAAATGTAAAAGAAATGGATTGGTGGGATGAAACGAAATTTGGATCGGTGCAGTTTACTTTCGCTCCCACCCAACATTTTAGTGGCAGGGGGCTTTTTGACCGAGATGAAACCCTTTGGGGGAGTTTTGTGATCACAGGGAAAGATGAGACCGTTTATTTTGCAGGGGACACCGGGTATTACAGTCACTTTAAAGAAATTGCCAGTCGTTTTCCAAAGATAGATGTCGCGATATTACCCATTGGTGCTACTGAACCTCGTTGGCTTATGGAACCCGTACATGTGGATCCCAAGGAGGCGGTTCGGTCTTTTCTGGATCTCAAGGCAAAATTTTTGGTTCCGATGCACTACATGACATTTGTTTTGTCGGATGAACCTCTCGATTCTCCTGTGCCCCGCACAAAAGAAGCCATGAAAGAATCGGGAATCTCCGAATCTGCTCTGATTCCTTTAAAAATTGGAGAAACACGCTTTTTTTAGTTCCATGTGATTTCTCTTTTGGGTATGCTGTCCTAAAAAAAATAGGATGGTGAGCACGTTGAAGAAGCTTCTCACATTGATGGTTTTCCTTGTATGTTTGTCTGTGACAACTGCAGGGTTATTTGCCGAAGGACCAAATCCGGTTCCAACAGAAACTACAACACAAGAGGAAACAGGTCATTCCTCCCATGGAGAATCCGTTCACGAAGAACTCCCGTATTGGACAGTTTTGCCTTTCGTTGCAATTCTCCTTTCCATTGCGATTTTACCAGTTGCCTCTCACAAAACAGCGCATTGGTGGGAAGACAATAACAACAAACTCATTTTAGCAGTGGGACTTGGAGCGATCTCCTTTGTTGTTCTGATTGTTTATGGTTATAGCCATAACATTGTTCATACTGTTTTCTTTGATTACATTCCTTTTATCATCTTACTTGGTTCCTTATTTTACATCTCAGGTGGGATCGTGATCAAAGGGGATATTAAAGCAACTCCACTGAATAACACCTTGTATTTGTTAATTGGTGCAAGTCTCGCATCTTTTATCGGAACCACAGGGGCATCCATGTTACTCATTCGTCCTTTGTTAAAAACAAATAGCGAACGTAAACATGTTGTGCATACTGTTGTGTTTTTTATCTTCCTTGTTTCCAATATTGGTGGATCGTTAACTCCACTTGGTGATCCTCCTTTGTTTTTAGGATACCTCAAAGGGGTGCCTTTCACTTGGACTTTTAAGTTATTACCTGAGATGCTCGTGGCACTTGTCATTTTACTCTCTGTTTACTTTGTTTGGGATACTTTGGCTTACAAAAAGGAAACCAAAAAAGACTTGGCTCGTGATACAAAACTTGCGACCCCTTTTTCCATCAGTGGACAAGTAAACTTTATCTGGTTACTCGGTGTGATCTTAGCAGTTGCGTTTTTGAATAGTAACTACATCCCACAAATCAACGAAACACCAACCCTCGGATTTATCCGAGAAGCGGTTCTCATTGTTCTCATCGTCCTTTCTAAGTTCACATCCAAAGAAGAACATAGAAAGTTTAATAATTTTACTCTCCATCCCATCCAAGAAGTGGCATACCTCTTCATTGGAATTTTCATCACCATGATCCCAGCCCTTGTACTACTCGAAACACATGGAAAGGAATTGGGAATCACAGAAAGATGGCAGTTTTATTGGGCAACAGGAGCTTTCTCCTCGGTGCTTGATAATGCTCCAACGTATTTAACGTTTGGATCTTTGGCTTCGGGACTCCTCACACCAGTCGGATCGGCGCCACTCACACTGGGTCAGTTCATTGGCAATGGCCAAGCAGAAGAGATCTTAAAAGCGATCTCAGTGGGTGCTGTGTTTATGGGTGCCAATACATACATTGGTAACGCTCCTAACTTTATGGTGAAGTCAGTGGCAGAAGAAAACAAAGTGAAGATGCCTTCTTTTGGTGGGTATTTAGCATATTCAATGGGAATTTTGGTTCCTGTTTTTATCCTCATCACGTTCATTTTCTTCGTCTAAGTTCTAACAAAGCCGGGGGTTTTTCCTCGGCTTTTATCCTTTCATGATTCTGCAATTATCCCATTTAGATTCCTTATCACGTTCTGGTTCGTTTTCCCATCTTTCGGATCGAAAAGATTCCCTCGAGAGGGAACGAAAGGAACTGGAATTTATCCTAAAATCTTCAAAAGAAAAACTCATCTACGGAATCCATACAGGATTTGGCCCTCATGCTTTCACCTCCAATGAAGAATTGGATTTGATCCAAAAGTCGTTGGTCTACCACCTAACGGTGGAACCAGTGCTTTCCAAAGAAGGAATCCCTCATTCGCATTTGTCACATGAAGAAGCAAGAGTTGTGTTAGCTGCTAGACTTTTTAGTTTATCACTTGGTGGCTCGGGGATTCGGTATGAAACCTTAGAAGTGTTAAACCAACTTTTAGAATTGGATTGTATCCCCATTCTCCCAGAAAGAGGTTCTCTTTCTGCCTCTGGTGATTTGATCCCTCTCAGTTACATTCCTTTGGCGCTCCTTGGTGAGTCTGGTTTTACAGGCAAAGGGAAAGAGTTAGGTCCCACAAAACAAAATGGGAAGGTCTCAAAAATCCCTGGTCTTCCTTGGACTCCGCACCCCAAAGAATCGATTTCTTTGACCAATGGAACAAGTTTCACGACGGCCCTTCTTGGTTTTCAAGTGGTGAGATTTCGCAAATTATTTTTGCAATCCATTGAACTTTTACAATACCTTTTCCATTACCACTCTGTTTTCCCTGACGCCTTCCATCCTTCCTACCACAACCACAAACAATTCTTTGGGCCGAAACTCATTGCGAATTTCCTCCATCCCATTGTCTCCAAAAATCCGAAACGGAAAGTGGAAGGAAAACGAATCCAGGATATTTATTCGGTTCGTTGTATCCCTCAAATTTTAGGTGCGGTTTGGGATGAAATTGAATCGATTGCCATGGTCGTAGAACAAGAGTTAAACTCTATGTCCGACAATCCTGTTCTCATCCCAATGGAAGGAAATTTTGAAACTCGTTTCCGATTTGCGGAAGGAGGTGGTTTTTATGCCTCGCAGGTAAGTTTTGCCGCAGACCGATTGCAAAATGCCATGGCGGTTTGGTGTACTTGGGTGGACCGATTTTTAAATTATTTGTTTGATCCCAAAGAAAACGATGAGTTTCCATTGATGTTGTCTGCAAAACCTGGGACATTTGCTGGTTTATCTGGATTAGGACTTATGTCAGCCCACCTAACGGCTGAAGTGCGAAGGGACAGTATGCCAGGCTCCATGCAATCGATTCCAACGAATGGCAACAACCAAGACATAGTGCCTATGGGTGCTATATCGGTTTTACGCAATCGTAGGACAGTGACAAGTGTGACAAAACTTTTAGCGATCGTTTCCTATGCAGTGTACCAAACTTCCTTGTTTGCAAAACGAAAGGCATTGGTACCAAATTGGGAATTGTTTCGTGGACTCAAAACAATGCAAGAGGACCGAAGTCTGGATTTTGAAATCCAGACACTCGTTGAAAGGATTTCTAATATTACTCCTTCTCTTGTAACGACTCCAAACGATTGAGTCCCATTCCTAAAGCCAAACCAAATACAAGTGCGGCAAGGGGGATTTGGGCTTCTGCAAAGTCTTTTGGTAAGATGTTTTTCGCAGTGGCAATTTGGATGTCTCGTTTCACTTCTCCAGACCTTCCTACAACTGTTTGTCCATTGGCATAATCTTTGAACGGCCAAAGGATAAAAAAGGAACCGAGTATAAGACCAAGTAAAAATGTCATCGTATGTGATTTGTATTTCACAAATAACCATTTTACGATATGGGTAAAAATCAAAAGCCCAAGTAAACATCCAATCCCAAATGCAGCTAAAAATAAAATGGAACTTGGTTCTAAGATGGTGGAAAGTTTACCAATTACGATTTGGTATTCACCTAACACAAGCATGATGTAGGAACCAGAAATACCAGGTAAGATCATCGCAGAGATGGCAATCACACCAGTGACAAATGCAAAAAGTGGATTTTCAGAACCAGAGTTTTCTCCCATAAAAAAACTAGGCACAATCGTTAATAAAATCCCAGGGATTAAAAATAACCATACAACTAAACTATGTTTTTCGATGAGTTTGTACGGAACCACAAGAGAAGGGATGATAAGGCCAATGAAAAGAGCAAGTGTGGCTTCAGGATGGTTTTGTAATAAAAATTGGATGAGTTTGGCACCTGAAATCACAGAAAGTAAAAGCCCAATCCCAAGGAATACCAAAAACCAAAAATCAATCCGTTTCATTTCTTTGGCAAAACTTGATCTCACATCTTCTTTCCAAAATCCAACGAGTAAGGAAAGGGAAACTTTAATGGTTTCTAAATTTAAGGAAGTGATGGCGGTGATGAGTCTGTCGTAAAGACCAAGGATGAGTGCAAAGGTTCCCCCTGACACACCAGGGATGAGGTTTGCGATTCCAATGAGAAACCCGTTGAGAATGCAAAATAGAATTTCTTTTTTTGTTAGAGGCATAACGGAAAGGTTGGATTCTTTCAAACTTTAGGCAAGGTTTTTTCGTGAAGTCCAAACCCAAACAATTCCATAGAGGAGAAGGGAAATCAAAAAGAGGATGGTAAAGGTTAACAATTTTCCGATTTCCCATTGCACCAAAAGAATGTGGATGCCAAGGACCAAACCATTCAATAAGGAAAAAACAACGAGAGACCCAACCTTCCCCACATTTGTCTCTGTTAACGTTTGGTATAGGTGTTCCCTATGTGCTTGGAATAAATGTTTTTTCTCGGAGAACCGTTTGAGGAGAATGGTGATGCCATCGATCCAAAAGAAAGGAAAAAGATAAAAATAATCAAGGACATCCCAACGTACTACTTGGCCTCTGTTTGATCCTTCGGTAAGCGGGTTGGAAAGGAGTGGCAGGAAGAATACAAAAAATCCAAGTGCCAAAGAACCACTATCACCCATAAATAATTTTGCCTTTGGAAAATTATAAAAGATAAAACCAAACATTGATACAAACAAAATCGCGTACAAAATGTATCCAAGATTCGGAAAGGTATAAAATGGCAAGTCACAGAGTCCCACGGAAAAAAAGCAGATGAAAAAGGTAGAAACAAGATACCAGTCCATTCCATCCATAAAGTTTACCAAATTGATTCCAAATACTAAAAATACCGTGAGAAACAGGATGATTGCGTAGGAAGGAATTTCTGTATATGTCATGAAACTGATATTAGGCGTAGTCACCCACAGACAGAGCCATACAATTCCCAATTCTAAAAAGAGTCGTAGTTTAGGTGATAAGTGGATTAAATCATCGATAAAACCTAAGATAGAGAATACAAAAACACCAGCTAACAATAAATAAACGTTTGAAACTTGGTTTGTCAATGTTTCTGGGTTTGGGAAACCAAAACCAACGGGACCCGTCAGATAAAGTAGAGTCGAAATCAAAAAAACAGGGATAAAGAACATCCCTCCCGATTTTTTTGTGACCGTATCGTGCAAACTCCGTTCATTTGGCACATCTTTCACTCCAAACCGAGAATGCACATAAATTGAGTGCAAAATGAGGCTCATGAGGCCAAGAATTAGGAAGGAAATGGGAAAAAAAGCAGGCATTTTCGCAAAGTTTCAGAGAACGGGGTCTTTTGGCAGTTTTTTATTGCAAAAATCAGTCCCTCCCCGATGTTTAATTTATGTTTCAGGGCGTCTACACCGCGGTCATCACCCCTTTCCGCCAGGGGAAAATCGATTATGATAGTTATTTTAAAATCCTAGAAAACCAGATTCGGTCTGGTGTTGCTGGTGTCGTCCCTTGTGGGACAACGGGAGAATCTCCTACTTTATCCTACGAAGAACATAAGGAACTCATCCAAAAAACCGTTCAGGTGGTGGCTTCGAAAATCCAAGTGATCGCAGGCACAGGGTCAAACTCAACGAAAGAGGCCATTGAACTCACCGAGTCGGCTTGTGCAGACGGAGTGGACGGAATCCTCACCGTGAATCCATATTACAACAAACCAACCCAAGAAGGGATGTTCCAACACTTTACAGCGATTGCCAATGTCTCATCCAAACCAGTGATGTTGTACAATATCCCTGGTCGCACCAATGTCAATTTGTTGCCGGAAACTGTCAGCCGTTTGGCGGCACATCCGAAGATTGCAGCAATCAAAGAAGCAACTGGAGATCTTGGGCAAATGGCAAAGGTGATTTCACAATGCCCGTCCGATTTTGATTTATTGTCTGGCGATGACAACCTAACACTCCCTGTACTATCGATTGGTGGGAAGGGAGTAGTCTCTGTTGTTTCGAATTTGTTCCCACGGGCTTGTGTGGATATGGTATCTTTGTATTTACGTGGCGATTTAGAAGCTTCTAAAAAAATCTACTACAAACTGCTTCCTGTGTTTGTGAATGCCTTCATAGAAACAAACCCCATTCCGATAAAAGCAGCAATGAGTTGGTTTGGGTATTGCACAAATGAACTTAGGTTACCGATGACTTCTTTATCCGAAGGGCAAGCGTCAGAGTCCTTCAAAAAAATTGTATTCCAATTAAAAGAGGAAGGCATTGTCTAAAATCAAAGTTGGTGTGATTGGTGCTGGTGGGAGGATGGGAAAAGCCATCATCCAAGTGCTTTCCCTTTCCAAAAAATCAGAGTTAAGTGCTGCAGTTGTCCGCGAAGGTGCTATCTATGCTGGTTTTGATTCTGGAAACCATGCTGGCATCAAAGAAACAGGAATTTTGTTATCTTCCGATTTACAAAAAGCTTGTGACGATTCCGATGTGTTGATTGATTTCAGTACACACACAGGTTTTGAATCAATCCTTAGTTGTGCCTTACAAAATCATAAACCTTTGGTCATTGGGACAACAGGTCTCACTGATTCGGATAAAACATTAATCCAATCCGCAGCACAAACAATTCCCATTGTATTTTCACCTAACATGTCTGTGGGTGTGAACTTACTGTTTAAACTAACAGAAATTGCGGCCAAAGTATTACACGAGGATTTTGATATCGAAGTTTTAGACATCCACCACCGTCACAAAAAAGATGCACCGTCAGGGACTGCCATGTATCTCAAAGAGGTGTTACTTGGTGCAAGCAAACGATCGGAAGAAAATGTGATTTATGGTCGCCATGGGATGTATCCTGAACGGGACCAAAAGGAAATCGCAATGCACACGATGCGGGCAGGTGAAGTTGTCGGTGAACATACTGTGTATTTTTTTAGCCCTGAAGAAAGGATTGAAATCACACATCGTGCCCAAGACCGCAAAACATTTGCTAGTGGTGCTGTAAAAGCCGCTGAATTTTTACATGGCAAATCGAAAGGTTTGTACAATATGTTTGATGTTTTAGGAATATAAATTGGATTTTTTTCGAGGATTATACATCATTCCATGGAGTAAAAACTATATCTCCATCAGTTTAGATGTACTCATCGTCGCTTTTTTAATTTATAAAACTTATACCACATTACGAAGAACACGAGGCATCCAATTACTCTTTGGAGTAGGGATCATTTGGATTTCCGGGAGTTTAGCAGAATACTTAGGCTTTGAACTTCTAGAATGGATCCTTACCAATATTCGGCCAGCCTTGGTTTTTGCCATCATTGTATTGTTACAACCGGAACTACGCCGGTTGACGGGTGATTTGGCACGCATACGGTTGTTACGTTTGTTTTTTTTGAAACCAACCTTTGATCTTGACCCAATCGTGGAAGCAGTGCGTGCGATGTCCCAAGAAAAAATTGGTTCGATCATAGTGCTTGTCAAAGACATCAGTCTGAAAGACATTTCGGAAAATGCAGTGCCTATGGATTCCATTGTCACTTCCGAAATTTTACAAACTATCTTTTTTAAAAATTCACCACTCCATGATGGGGCAGTCATCATCGAACAAAACAGAATTGTATGTGCTGCATCCTATTTGCCAATGAGTAGTTCCGTAGAAATTTCAACGTTAGGTGCAAGGCATAGATCAGCCCTTGGACTTTCTGAAGAAACGGATTCCATTATCATTGTGACATCTGAAGAAACAGGTGATATCACCATTTGTTATGAAGGGGAAATGATCCACCCAGTCAAACCATTGGAGTTAAAAGCACTTGTGAGTGGATTTATGTCAGGGAATAAAAAGGTAAAAGACGAATCCCAAAGAAAATCCAAAGACAAAGATTCCGGAGTCATCATATGATTTTGAAATTATTTGGAAAAATGGTGCGTAACTGGAAGGCAAAATTAGTTTCCCTTATCATTGCTAGTATTTTTTATGTAAACCTTCAAAACTCAAAAGTATTGATCAAAACCATCAATGTTCCAATCGACTATCCAAAGTTATCGGGAAACTTAAGTTATTCTAAAAATCCTGAAAAAACCATTCCGGTACGTGTGGAAGGTTTAAAAGATGTAGTGAATTATTACTCACAGTTTATGAAAGCAGTCATTGATCCAGAAGATGTCCAACTAGGGGTCACGGAAGTTCCTATCAAAAAAATAGTGGGTGTTCCGAGTGGGGTTAAGGTTACAAAATTAAAAAAAACTGTTCCAGTTGAAATTGAATCTAGAGGCTTAAAGGTTGTTCCATTAGAAGTTGTGTTTGAAGGGAATCCACCACCAAATTTTGAAAAGCTGACACAGATCTTAAGCCCACAAAAAATTACCCTCAGTGGCAAACCTCAAGATTTAGAAAAAATCAACAAAGTTGTATTACCTGAAATTTCACTGGTCGATCGAAAGGAACCGTTTGCCAAAACCGTAAAAATCCCTGAACTTCCAAAAGGTGTGGGTGTCCTTGGTTCAAGAGATGTAACTGTGAATGTGAATATCATTCCCCTTTCTTACAAAACAGGAGAACAAACTGCTGCAGGAATTCCGATTGTATGTTCTGGTTTAGATCCGAAATTGGATGTGGAATTATCAGAAGAACAAGTAGCGATCCGTTATTTTTCGCTAAAACCCATTCGGTCTGCTCAAATCCTAACAGGCATTACCGCGCAAGTACCATGTAATTATATCTTTGACCCCATCAAAAACAAAATCATTCCAGAACTCCAACCACAAATCGCAAAAGTCAGGATCATTAAAAACAAGGATCTAAAGGGGATAGAAATCCTGCAAATTAGTCCGGAAAAAATTGAGATTCGATACAAAGTAAAAGACCAAGGAATTGACTCTGATCCAACGGATGATGGGACTGGGATGGAAGGTCCTGGCCCAGATCCCTCTGATCGTTCCTAACCTTTAAAACTTTTGTGAAATAAGTTTATTTCATATGAACTTAAATCTAACATAAGTCTCACGATCTTATGGGATCGTAAAACTTATCTGATACAGACGACTCTACTATTTTAAGAACTCGTAAATTTCTTTATAACTTTCTTCAGGATTTTCCCACATCGGGTAGTGCCCGATGTTTGGCCACCGAATCAATTTTTTGTTTTTAATGGGAAGTCTTTCAATTTCATCGGCCAAATGGCTTCCACTCACTGGGTCTTCTCCACCATTGATGAATAAAAGTGGAACTTCTGTTTGGAGGAGAGCATTTTTCCAACGATCACCATGTAAACGTCTTTCTGCGATGTATTTCAAAAGTTTATGAGGGATGAGAATTTTGTTTGGATAGGTGATTAGTTTCCATAAAACTGAAATTTCTTTTTCAGTTGGTTTTGTATCTTTTCCAAATACATCACTAAACGCTACTCCAAACTTTTTTTCGTCATAGAACCTCGCAAGAATTGCACCTAAGATTGGTGTGGCGAGTAGTTTTTGTTTGAAAGTCGGTCGGTGTAAATGTGGGAAGAGTCCTCCATTAAAAAATACAGCACCATCAATTTCATACTTCCGCTCATTACGTTCTAAGTGCCTTGCTAAAATTTCTTGTCCGACACTCACCGCGTAATCATGGAATACAAATTTCACACGTTTTAGTGCGTTTTTTTCTATAAATGATTCGATGATATCTGTTTGTTCCATTAGCGTATATGTATGTTTGGTGGGCTTTGATGAATACCCAAACCCCAAAAAATCAATAGCGAACGTATTGAAATAACGTGTTAATCCATTAAATATTTTGGAATAGTCCCAAGAAGAAGTTGGGAATCCATGGAGTAGGATTAAGTTTTGCCCTCTCCCTTCTTGGATATAAAAGATTTGGAATTTTTTGTATTCAAAAAACTTTCCTGCGGCCAACCATTCTGTTGCGTTCTTTTTTGGGAAATTCAGATCTAACATATCCGACATAGGACAAAATTTTAGGAAGTGAGTCAAATAGAAGAATTTACTATTTTCTCAATATTTAAAAGCCGATCTTATAAAGGATGGATTCATATTCTCTTATTTATTTCGAAAAACCAGAAGGGGTACTATCCAATTGGGAATATTTTTGGTACCAAATTCCTTACGGTGCCCCAGGAATACTTACCTTTGTTGTTGGATTATTTTTAAGTTATTTTGCATTCCAAAAATTTCGTAAGTCAAAAGAAGATGATAAATTTTTTCACCTCAACTTAACCATTTCTTTTATTAGTTTTGGATGTGTAGGGTTAGTTTTAACAACAAGGGCTTGGATCCAAGACGTCGAAACACTTGTTCTTTGGAATGATTTGTTATATTTTTTAGTCGCACCTCTCGCACCTACTGCCTTTTTCCTCGCCTATCATATGACAGGGAAACAAAGTAAATTATTATTATACTATTCTTATGTATGTTGGTTTGCCAGTTTCGTTTTATACTTGGGAGTCATTTTAGGAAAAGGATTTGAAGCCACCGTTTTTGAATTTCCATTTGGTAAATACCCAAGGGGCAGTGCCTTCGTTAGGCCTTGGGGGATCCTTGCACCACTGGGGTATTTTTTACTCATCCTTCCTTCTTTTATCAAACATTACAAATACATCCGTAAACATTACCATTTAACATTGTTTCACGGTGTGAACTTATTGTTTTTACTCACTACTTTAAATGCCCCAAGTATCTTAGGGTTTAAGGTATACCCAGGTGGATTCTTTTTGTTCATTCCTATGTTACTTGTTGCTTATGGAGTGTTTCGATCAGATTTCTTTGATGTGAATGAATTACTCTTTCAAAAAAATGGGATGTTCTATTTTTTATTCGCACTACTTTCTTTTGTTTTGATTTTTATCTCCTTTGGAGTTTCCTTTGGGCTTTCACCAAATGCATATGAATCTGCAAAATGGTATCCTTGGGGCATTCCACCCGTATTGTCAGTGTTTGGTGCCGTATTCTTATCCATCATTGTTGCAGGAGCCAATCCTTCGGCACGGATCAACCAACTTTGTGCCTTTGCACTGATCCTCACTGGTTTTTATGTGATCCAATCAGTTCCACTGAAGTTAAATATTTCTTATGTGGTGCAACTTCGGATCTCTCAGATGACATTTGTCGCTTTTGCCTTTGCACCGAGCATTATGGTACGACTTGTGTTTGAAGCCATTGGCCAAAAGTCTCCTGCTTGGCTAAAAGGGATTGATTTTTTATGTGTCACAGCTGCGATCTTAGCACCATCTCCTTATTTATTTGTGGGGTACTTTGATTACCCATGGTCAAGAGTCCACCATGGTGGGCCTGCGGAACTACTCGTCGGAGCAAACGGTGCCATAGCCCTTATCTTAGTATTATTCACGTTCATTCGAAATAAAGGCTATATCAATTTTGCATCCAAATGGATCATTGGTTCCTTTTTATTGTCAGCATTGTTACTGCTCGCTGCTTTGTTACCAAGCCATGGAATTCCCATTTACCCAATCGCCGATTTCCAATTCATCCCTGCGTTTTTACTTGGTTATGCGGTTCTCAGGCATGGCGCTTTGTCTTTAGAAGGACGAACCATCCAATTAAGCCAAAGGTTGGCAAACCTAGGCCTCATCACTATGGCGATCGCAGCAATTTTATATTTTCCTTTGATTCGGGAACAATACGGAGTGGGGGAATCAGCCTTTCATTTAACAATGATTGTGTTACCTCTAGTTCTCTTTAACTATTTGGTTGTTTACATCATGTCGAGACCACTTGCGGAAGAACTTGATATCAGTTATTTTTTATTGGATTTAGAAAAACAAAAAGCCGATGAAGAAAGAGAAAAAGCACTCATTGCCCAAGACAAAGCAGAAGAGGCAAGAGAAGAATCCGAAAAACTTTTGTTAAACATATTACCTTACAAAGTGGCTCAAGAGCTAAAAACAAAAGGGAGTGTGAGTCCAGTTCGTTTTGAAAACGCAACTGTATTATTCACTGACTTTAAAGGGTTTACAAAGGTTGCAGAAGGGATGGATGAACAAAGTTTGATTGAAGAACTTGATGCTTGTTTCACACAATTTGATGAAATCATCCTGCGCAATAATTTGGAGAAATTAAAAACCATCGGTGATAGTTATATGTGTGCTGGAGGACTACCTGTTGAAAACAGAACCAGTGCCATTGACGCTTGTTTGGCGGCATTAGAAATCCAAAGTTTTATGAACCAGTTGAAAGAAATTAAATCAGCTTTGAACCTCCCGTTTTGGGAACTCCGTTTGGGAATCCACACAGGGCCTGTGGTGGCAGGAGTTGTGGGTCGGTTTAAATTTGCGTATGATATCTGGGGTGATACTGTAAACACAGCATCTCGCATGGAATCAGGTGGGGAAACGGGTAAAATCAATGTCTCCAAAGACACTTATGAACTTGTGAAATATTTTTTTGAAACTGAATACCGAGGGAAAATTCATGGGAAAAACAAAGGGGATTTGGATATGTTTTTTGTCCACCGCCTAAGGCCTCGTTATTCGCAAGACCCGGACGGTAAGGCACCAAACCAATACTTCCGAGAAGTGTATGCTCGGATTTCTCGTGGTGCCAATATCCGCTGGAAAAAAAATCCTAACTGATACAAACGAAAGGATCAGCTGACTTAAATTTGACTTATGTTTGCTCCTCTTCTGCAAGCCATGTGCGCAGTAACTGGGCGACGTCTTCTGGTTTTTCTTTTGCCAAGTTGATCGCGTTTTCGAGGAGTTCTCGTCTGAGTTTTTCGTCGAGGGAGAGTTCAACCTCTGCTCCCCCTTCGTCCATCACTCGGAGTGCCGCTTCTCTCATCATTTGTTGTTGTGCAGCAAGCTCTTCTTCTCTAAGTCTTCTTCTTCTTGCGATTTCTTTTTTGATCGCACGATACACTAAAATGGCAAGGATGAGTAAGATGAGAATCACAAGGGATGCAATCACCATATTGCGGATTGCACGTTGCCTTTGGAATTCTTCATCTTCCAATCGGAATTGTTCGGTTCTATCTTTCGGGATGGTGATCACACTGATTTGGTCACCACGGGAACGAGTGTACCCAATCGCTGCTTCCAGGTTTTTACGAATGAGTTTTAAGTCTGTTTCAGCGACTGGGATGTACTTTCGATCATAACCCATTCCATCTTCTCGTTCTTTTCGTTCCCAAACCCCATCCACAACGACAGACAATCCAATCTTTTCGATTTTCCACGGTTGGCGTTTGATGTCTTTTACACGTTTATTGAATTCGTAGTTATTGATGTTTTCGTCTTTGGAATACTCTGCTTTTTGGTAATCGGTATCTTTGTATCCTGGAGGTAGGTTTGGTTCTGTACCTGCAGGACCATCGGGTGTAAACCCTCTTCCCTTAAAGGATTCTTTTGTTTCCTTAGAAGATACTTTTAAGGAATAGCCATCAACCAATTTACGTTCGTTATATGGTGTATCAGGGTTATCTTCTTCGGCAACAACAGGTAATACTTCGTTTTCGGTTAAGGATTCTTGGTCCCAGTTAAAGGAATATTCAAAACGAGTGATATCCACTCGGTCCTCACCACCTAAGTACCAACGTAAGGTATTGCGGATATCAATGAGGCGTTTGACACGTTCTTCTTCTTCGATTCTAAGTTTTTCTTGGACTATCCGTAATTCTAATCTTTCTTTTTCTAAGTCCTCTTCAAAATCAGAAATGATTTTCCCATCCGGGTCAGCAACACTTACGTTTTCTGGTTTGAGTTTGGGAACGGCTCTTGCGACTAAATTCACAATCCCTTTGATTTCTTTTTTGCTAATGCCTTCCACACCTGGTCGGAAGTGTAAGATCACACTCGCTTTGACAGGATAGGAATTGGATTCAAACAAATCTCCTTCTGGGATTGCAATGTTCACATCTGCTTTTTCAATTGGACGTAAGGTGTTCAGTGACTTTTCAATCGCACCTTTGAGAGCTCTGTACTTTTTGATGTCTTTATCAAATTGTGTTTCAGTGAATTTTTCAATATCAAAGAGTTCCCAACCAGTGACACCAGCAGGGATTAAATTTTCTTGTGCCAGTTTTGTGACAATCTCTTGCCTTTGTTCTGGATCCACTGTGATGATACTGGTATCGCTCGAACCATAGGAATACCCAAGGGCATCTAATTTTTTTGTCACCTCTGAGAAGTCTTTGGAATCCAAGTCTTTGAAAAGAACCACTCTGTTCCTTTGCGAAGAGACATTGGAGAGGATGATGATGGCCACTACCACCACTGCAAGCACCCCAGCCAAAATCATTTTTTTGGTTTTGTCGAGTTTGTTGAATAACTCTTTTAGATTGTCGATGATCTTTTGCAGTGGTTCAGGCATAGTTCGGGCCTCGTAGAGATTTGAGACATAATGCCACGAATTCCCTGAATTGTACAAGTACTTTTCGAGGTGGAGGTGGGAACCAATATCCATTCTCAAAACTTTCTCATTGACGAAAGTTTTTTATGTTATTACATTGTAATTACTATGAAAGTAGCCGTCGTACAAGTTGGCAATTCCAAAGGCATAAGAATCCCAAAGGCAATCCTTGCAGAATGTCAGATTGAAGATGCAGTGGAGCTGCAGCTTGAGGGTGATAAAATTATCATTTCACCCTATAAAGGGAGACCAAGACACGGTTGGGCGACCCAATTCCAAGAGATGGCTAAACAGAACGACGATTCACTCCTCTTGCCAGATGTTTTGGAATTAGAAGTTGAGGACTGGGTATGGTGACGAGACAGTATGATATCTACCTCGTCAATTTGGATCCAACTGTTGGTCATGAAATCCGTAAATCAAGGCCTTGTATTGTAATTTCTCCAAATGAAATGAACGAATTCATTCGTACTGTGATGATCGCTCCTATGACGACTGTGAATCGAGAATACCCAACTCGGGTATCCATTTCCTTTCAAGGTAAAAAAGGTTATATTGTTTTGGACCAGATCCGAACAGTAGATCGATCGAGTTTGGTGCAAAAACTTGGTTCTTCCGATCCAAAAACCAATCAAAAAATCAAAAATGTCATCAAAGAAATGTTAGTTGATTAAAAGGATCTCAATCCCTATAGAAATCCCAATCACCTAACTATTTTAATCTTTAAGAATGCTTACACCCCTTCCACTTTTTGGAAGACTCGATCAAACCGTTTGAGTGCATCGTCAATCACTGCGTCGGTATCGGCTGCACTAGTATACAAACGACTTCCCGCTAAGGTCACAAGTCCTTCTGACATGTAAGCTGCGCCCATTTCTTCCATTGCATGTTTTCGTTTGTGGGCTTCCGCGATGGTTTTTTTGATGGTCCAAAACTTTTTGATATTGATGTCGAGTAACATCGTACCAACGGTCTCTAGATGGCAAATGGATCCTTGGTTGAAGGCAACAAACGGTAGATTGTATTTTTGGATCAGTTTTTGTAGACCTTTCGTAAGTCTGTCGCCGGCTCGTCCTGATTTTTCACAGGCTTTTGTTTTTTCCATTTCGCATAACGTAAAGTAACCGGCAAGGGAGCTAAGTGGGTTTGCTGCCATGGTTCCTCCGATTAACGCCTTTTTGGTGCCCGTTTGTAACCCGGCAGATACATACTTCATGTATTCTTTTTTTCCACCAAGACCACCAGCAGATGGATACCCACCAGCGACAACCTTACCAAAGACAGTGAGGTCAGGGTCCACACCAAAATACCCTTGGGCACCACTGAGTCCAATTCGAAAGGCAGTCACCACTTCATCAAAGATGAGTAGGGCTCCGTATTTGTTACAAAGTTCTCTGACACCTTTGTTGAAATCTAAATCAAGAGGTCTTGTTCCACTTTCGGGGCCAACTGGTTCGATGAGGACCGCTGCAGTTCCTCCAAAGAAACGATTGCGTTTCAGGACAGATTCAAGTGAGTTCAAATCGTTCGGATAAAATTCTTGTGTGTATTTGAAAATGGAACGAGGGACACCATTGGCTTCAAAATGCCTTGTGCCTGGGATTCGTAATCCATACGCAAGTTGGTCACTCCATCCGTGGTAGGCTCCACCCATCTTCACGATGTTTTTCTTTTTCGTGGCAAGCCTTGCCACTCGGATGGACGCCATACACGCTTCGGTTCCGGAGCCTAACATACGAAACATTTCCACAGAAGGGACAAGTTCGACAATTTTTTCAGCGAGTTTGTATTCGTATTCATGGAAGAGCCCGGTCACAGGTCCTGTTGAATCTAATAATTCGATTACTTTTTTACGAACACTTGCTGGGTTACTGCCAAGGACTGTGGGTCCCCCTGCTTGTAAAAAGTCGATGTATTTGTTTCCATCCAAATCATACAAGTAGGCACCTGCTGCTTTTGTGAAAACAAGTGGAAACGGGAAATTAAACGATAGGTTGTGTTGGACGCCACCAGGGATGTATTCCGAAGCCTTTGTGATCATGGCCTTGGACTTGCTGCATTTTTTTTCAAAATAATTTTGGATGATGTTTTCCATTTCGTTTTTGCGAATGGAACGGATCGGTAAGGAAACTAATTTCCGTAAGTCTTTGTAGGTTTGTTCTACGTTTGGGTATTCGTTGATGGAAAAGCCTGTGGCCATACGATTGTTTCCTCGTTGGGGTTCTTTTGACTTGACAATGAGTGAGTCATCACTCATTGTCAAGAAGGAAATTCTAATTTTTCGCGTGAGTTTCCCGGATTCTTTGGAAATTCAGATCAATTTCCTTGAGAAATCCAGCCTTTTTTCATTTATAGGACGGGGATGGGTATGGCAGACACAAAACATTTTAACGAAAGCTTCGAACGGATTTCAGAAGAAAAACGGACTAGGATTTTATCCATTGCCATCTCCGAGTTTGCCAACCGAGGTTTTACCAGTGCCAATACCAATACCATTGCCCAAAAAGCAGGGATCAGTGTTGGTTCTCTTTATAAATACTTCGAAACGAAAGAGGATTTTTTTCTGACTGTTGTGGATTACGGGATCACCCAATTGGAAAAAACATTGGAAACCGTTTTGTCCATGGATTTGGATTTTTTTGGTAAAATTGAAAAGATCGTACGGATCATCCAAACCCACTCTCGCAGAAACCAAGACATCATCCGGCTTTATAATGAAATGACAACAGAGAGTAATTATGAACTCATCACACGCCTGTCAGGTGAGTTGGAATCTTTGTCAGCAAAATGTTATATCGATTTGATCCAAAAGGCTAAAGAAGAAGGAACCATTGCCAGTGACGTGGATAGTAACTTGTCTGCCTTTTTACTTGATAATATCTTTATGACCTTACAGTTTTCATATGCAACTGTGTATTATAAGGAGCGTATGAAGATTTATTTAGGGGATGGTGTCTTTGAGAATGATGAAGATGTGGTCCATGCCGTTATGAAATTCATTAAACGAGCACTAGGTGCTCGTTAAGGTTCCATAAACGGACTTTCTTTTAAACGAAAGACTAATATGATTGTAATCGCCGTTAGTGCGAGTAAAACATATAAAAACGAAAGCATTCCAAAAAAATGAATTCGTTTTGTTTTTATATATGATAGGTTTTTTGGTTACTTTTGCATCCGTTTCGTGTTATCATTCCTTTTTCACATTTGAATTGTTTGGTTCAAATTTTTTGATCCATTCAAAGAAATCTGCTTGCCATAGTGTTGCGGCACCCAGTTGGCAATGTTCTGCGCCACCAAATTCTTCATCGTAAATGATGGTTCGAACACTTCTTGCATTCTTTAGGTTTTTTTGAAATTTTTCAACTTGGTTGAGAGGGATAAAATGATCTTTTGTTCCCGCAAGTATCAAGACATCTTGTTTGATTTTATCAGCGACTCCCTCTAAATTAAATTTCCTAAAAGCATTTAACGTTTCACTGGAATCTTTGGTATGAAATGTCCAACGTGCATTTTTTAATCCCCATGAAAAGGTGGAGGAGAATTTTGCTTTGATAGAAGATAAAAATTCAACGGTTCTATGAAATTCATGTTTTTGTAACCAGATGGCGATTCCTGGAGTTGCGTTTTCAGCTACGGCTCCAAAATCATATCCTACATCAAAGGCAACAACTCCATCAATTCGATCATCAAATGCGGCAGCACGAGGTCCAAGGTATCCACCAAAACTCATCCCTACTAAAATGATTTTATCATGTTTTTTATGATTTTTGAGAAATGTATCCATGACAGCTTTGTTTGGTTTTTCCCATTCATGTGTAAATGGAAGATTTTGTTTTCGGATCACCTCACCTTGGCCAGGACCTTCATAGGTTAACACGCTATAACCTCTTTCGTAAGCGTTATGGACGATAACGAAGTACAGTTCCTCTAATACGGAATCAAAACCTCCCACAAATACGATGAGTGGTTTATTTTCACTGCCTGCAGGACCTGGAAAATAATTTGCATTGAGATAATGTTTCCCGTAGGGAACTTTGATGTGTTCGTATTGAACTCCTAACGTATTTAATCCCTTATAAAATGCATCAGTGCTCTTCTTAGAAACCGATTCCCGATTTGGATCGGTGGGATCCATAAAAAACTCAGCAGTTCGCAAATAATTGTGTGCTCTTAATAATGCATTGCCTTTGCTTTTTGGATCAGAATAAGATTCTGCTTTTTTTAAAACTGCATTTCCGATACGTTCCCAAGCAAAACGCCAACTTTCTGTATCACCTTCTTTGATATGTCGAATGGTTTCTAAAATTTCACCAGTTTCGGCTCCATCAGCTTTTACATCGTTGATCGCTCTAAGGGTTTGGAAATGGAAAGCCTGGTTATCAAAAAATCTGCCTCTTTGCACACTGGAACATTCAAATAAGACCACCAAACATAAGTAAACTGGAAATAAATTTACTAACATCCAAAAGAGGATAGATGCATTCTTCTTTATAAAATTTTGTTTTTCTGCCTGCATGGCTCGTTTCTCCAATAATGCGAACTTTGTTCATGTTTTTGATTTTCATGGAAACATGTAAACAAAAAAATAAATATTTTGTTTTAATCGAAAGATTTGTAGAACCTGTAAAAACAAGGTGAGTGAGGACAAACGTATGCCAAAAGCAGTCAAAACACCCTCAAAGGTTCGGAACCCTGTTCAGAACAGATCTATTGAGCGCAAAGAAAGATTGATCGAAGCAGCCTATCAATTGGTAAAACAGAAAGGTTATACGGAGACTGGAATTCGAGACATCGTGGAAGCGGCCGATGTTTCCATTGGTACTTTTTACGCATATTATAAAGATAAATACGATATCACGTTCGAAATTTTAAAAAAGTATGGAGAGGAAACTTACGGCCAATTGGCAGAAGCTGTGATGGCAATCCTTCCGACCGATGCAAAACTTTCTGAAATCGTTTATCGGATACTACTGCATATGAAAAAGACAGCCATGAAAAATCAAAAATTACACAAGGAGTTTTTTCTTTTGTCATTAACTGATAAGAAGTTTGGAGAAGCTGTCAGAGAAAATGAATTGATACGGATTCAAATTGAATTTCAAAAATTAATTTCTTACTTTAAAGAAGGAAAAAAAATTAAAAACGATCCAATATCCTTAGTACTTGTTCAAAGAGTATTGGATGACATAACTACTTATGCAACATTTTCGAACTTAGGAGATAAAGAAGAAAAACTAATCTCAGAAACCTCTATCATGGTTGCAAATTATCTATATAAAGAGAAATGATTTTCTCAAACTAAAAACAGGATCTTACCTCATTAAGGTTCCATAAACGGACTTTCTTTTAATCGAAAGACTAATATGAGTGTAATCGCCGTTAGTCCGAGTAAAACATATAAAAACGAAAGCATTCCAAAAAAGTTCAGTCCAAGGATAAATAGGATCCCTGACACTTGTCCCACAAGGAGTAATAACCCTTGTGAGGTGGACTCTGGGGCAGGAGATGTGATCTCTGCACAGTATTGGAACCCAATGGGTGCACCAATTCCTAGTAGAAAAAAACCAATCACGATCGAACCAATGAGTAGGGCAATCAATCCTTCGAATAAAACAAAAATACTGAGCCCTGTCATAAACCCAATCATAGCGATGATTAGAAAGAGCTTTCGTTTTTGAATTTTGTCTGAGATCGGTGGGATGATGACCCCACCAAGAATCCCTGCAATGAGCATCACACCTCCCACAAGACCTGATTCTTCTGTATTCAAACCTTTGATTTCACAAATCTGATCAATGCAGGTACTCACGGCATTGAAGACACCTAGACCAATGAGAAACAAAAAAAGAATTTTTTTCATGTCTTGTTGTTTCCACAAAAATGAAATTCCTTCGAAAAAAGGCAATTCATGGTCTTCCCCATGTGTGCTTGGTGATGTCGGTGGTTTTTCTTTGATCAAAAGGAAGAAGAGGGCTGCACTCACCAATGAAACAAAACCATATACCTTCATCACTTGCGGGATGGATTGTCCACTGTGTAATAGAATAGGAGTGAGGATCATCACAACGATGATTCCCAAAAACTGTGCGAGTGTTCCCAGTGCAACTGCAGTGGCACGTTCCTGGATGGGAAACCATAACACACTGATTTTTGTCACAGCATTGAGTAAAAAAGGTTGGGCGATCGCAAGGCCTAGTTGGCAAACCAATACCATTGTATAATCTGTTGCAAAAAATCCTTTCAGTAACCCAAAAACACCTGTTAGGAGTGCCCCAAATCCCACTCCGATTTTCACCCCATAGGTATCAATGACATACGATGCAGGGATCGCGATGAATACAAAAACGACTAAAAAAATAAGGGAGAGGAGATCAATTTGTAAGGCAGAAACTTGATAAAATTCTTTCGCTTCCCTTGCGATCGGAGCAAAGGTAAGCCATTGCAAACAAATGGTAGCCGTGATCACAATGTAGGCAAAGAGAACCACCCACCTGTATCGATAAAGTATTACTGGCACTTGGTTCATGCAAATCACTCCCTATTTCGTCCCAAAATCAATCCTTCGTTTTTGACACCCCAGTTGTCCGTCTCGTCGCAGTGCTCGGAAAAGGGAAAGGGAGACCAAAAATCGATTGCCAACGGAGCTGATCCTACTAAATCCTTGTGAGTGATCACTCACTTTTTTCCCCTAGCGAAAGAAAAATGCCAATTTTGCCCTGAATGGAAGGCAAAACCGCAGGAAAAGAGGGAGAATGGCCCCAAGCAAAGGAGAATCCATGGAGAACGATTGCATTTTAGCCTATGATATCGGCACAACGGGGGTCAAAACCTGCCTTTTCCGAATGGATCCTACCTTGGAGCTTGTTTCTTCTGCGACGAAGGAATACCCCATCCAACTTTTGCCGAATGGGGGAGCTGAACAAAACCCCGAAGATTGGTGGATGGCGATGCAATCCACCACAAAAGACGTATTAGGTGAAAGTGGGATCCAAAAGGAAGAGATTAAAGGGATTTCCTTTTGTTCTCAGATGCAAGGGCTTGTCCTTGTAGATGAAACGTTTCGGCCGGTTCGGAATGCCATGAGTTACATGGACCAAAGGGCCAGTTTGGAAATGAAAAAAGGGATCTTACATGGACTGAAAATTGAAGGCATCAATGCCATCAAACTTTTGGTATCTCTTTGGATCACAGGAGCCGTGGCAGCGAGTGTAAAAGATCCCATTTGGAAATACAAATGGGTGGAAACAAATGAACCAGATAACTTTTGTAAGGTGAGATGGTGGTTCGATGTGAAGGAATATCTAATCGCCCGTGCAACTAACAAAGCAGTGATGACAAGGGATTCTGCCTTTGCTACATTCTTATACAATTCGCGACAAGGAAAAGGGAATTGGAGTCCACTCCTCTGCAAACTATTTGGAGTTAAACGAGAACATTTACCGAAGATCATCGATGCAGAAGATAAAGTTGGTGGTTTGACCAAGGAAGCTGCCGATTTTTTAGGCCTTTTGGTTGGTACTCCTGTGTTTGGTGGTGGAGGAGATGCTTCACTCATCGGTGTGGGAGCTGGTGCAGTTTCAGAAGGTGATACTCATATTTATGCGGGGACATCTGGATGGATCGGAACCGTGACAAAAAAAAGAACCGTCGATATCCATGCAAGGATTGCATCGATTGTGGGAGCAAGGGCTGGGTATTATAATTATTTTGGAGAACAAGAAACATCAGGGAAATGTTTACAATGGGTGAAGGACCATTTGGCACTGGATGAAATAGATTTGTACTTAGAAAAAAAGAAAATCACCGATAGTCCTGATGCCGTTTACGAAAGTTTATTTGAGTTTATGTTTGATTCCATCAAAGACACAGAACCTGGTTCCCAAGGTGTGATCTTTACACCTTGGTTGCATGGGAATCGTTGTCCCTTTGAAGACCCAAAGGCTCGAGGGATCTTTTTTAATATCAGCTTAAATACAGGAAAACGTGTGTTGATACGCGCTGTGATTGAAGGGATTTTATTCCATAAACGATGGATATTGGAATTGTCGAATGGAAAGGTCAAAACTTCCAACCCCATTCGATTTGTTGGTGGAGTTGCCAGATCGAATTTCATCTGCCAAATGTTAGCTGACATTACTGGGATAACCATCGAAAGGGTGGAACACCCAGAAAACGTCGGTGCGATTGGTGCTGCTGCGATCGTCGCATTGGGCCTTGGGAAAATCAAATCGTACGAGGACATCAAACAAATGATTCCTGTTGATAAAACTTGGACTCCGAATCCGAGTCTGAAACCAGTATATGATAAAAACTTTTTTGTATTTAAGAATCTATACACATCCAACAAAAAACACTTTGTTATCTTAAATTCATAAACGAGAGAAAAGAAATGGAATCATACACTGAATTAACCAAAGAATCTTTAGGTGTTCCTTTTGCCATTGGTCGGTCTGCGGATTTGTATTTGTTACCAAACAACCAAATTCTCAAATTGTTTTTTGCCCAAACAAAGAAAGCGGAAGTGGATACGGAATATGAAAACACCTTAGAAGTGTTTCGTTTGCATGTGACAGGGATGCAATGTTATGGCAAGGCAAAAGTTGGGAAAAGGTATGGATTGATTTTTGATCGGTTACAGGGAATTTCGTTAACAAAATTACCTGACAAAAACCCAATAGAACTCTTTCGCATAGCCGATACCCTTGCAAACTTACATTTTAGGATGCACCAGACAAAAAGCCAAAAATTAAAGGATATCAAACTGATATTAAACGAGTGTTTGGCGGCAAAATCTTTGGAATTTTTATCTCCATCTCAAAAAGAGACAATCAAATCCTATATACAAAATTTACCCGATGGAGATTCCGTCCTTCATTTGGATTTTCATCCAGAGAATGTCATCATTCAGGGAAAAGATCGGATCATTATCGATTGGATGACCGCTGCTAAAGGGAATCCATGTGCTGATGTTTCTTTTACCAAACTACTATTTACCGACGCAGAGTTATGGCCAGGCACACCTAAATTAAAGATTCTATTTTACACTTTGGTTCGAAAGTTTATCTTACATGGGTATTTGAAGGCTTACCAACTCCAAAGTGGCATCACTGATTCTTCTCTCAAACAATGGAGGCTTTCTTCTTTGATTTTACGTCTTGGGCTTTGGAACATTGAAAGTGAAAGGGAGAATTTGAAAAAACAAATCGAAGTTTGGTTAGAAAATGGAGAGCAGTCCACTTGAGTTTAAAATTAGAACGATTCATTGAAAATTTCCAAGGAGAATCCTTTGATGTGACCATCATTGGAGGTGGGATTACGGGGGCGGCACTTGCATATGAAGTGGCAAGTCGTGGGTGTTCCGTTTGCCTAGTCGAAAAAAAAGACTTCGGTGGGGCAACTTCTGCTGCCACAGGAAAACTCATCCATGGAGGGCTTCGTTACTTAAAACAATTTGAGATTGGTCTTGTAAGAGAAGCATTAAAAGAGAGAAGGAATTTATCGAATATCGCACCTAACTTAGTTTATCCGTATCCTATGGTCCTTCCAAAACCTGGTTTCATAGCGAGGCTTGGTTTGTTTGTCTATGATCTTTTATCCTTTGATAAAGGATGGACTTGGGACAAATCCAAAAAAATTCCAAACCATCGTTATCTGAAACGTAAAAAACTTATGAAAGAAAACTTAGGTGATTATGAAGATGCAGCTTATTTTTACGATGCCATTTGTCTAAGTCCTGAAAGGTTAACCCTTAGTTTTTTAAAATCGGCAGTTTTGTATGGGGCAAAGTTATCCAATTATACGGAAGTGAAAGAGTTATTATGGGACGGAGATACTGTGAAGGGAATCGTAGTGACCGATACCTTCACCAATAAAGAATTTCAAATCCATTCAAAAGTCACAATCAATGCTTCCGGTCCATGGACACAAGATGTCCTAGCAAAATCTAAAAAAACAGAAATGGCATTTCCCAAAAAAAGATCAGAGGGGATTTATCTCATCACAAAACAAGTCACTCCCATCATGACACTGTTTGTAGGAGACAAGGGACATTTTAGTTTTGCTCCTTGGCGTGGTCATTCCATGATCGGGCCAACAGAAAAGTCTTACTTTGGTAAGGTGGAAGATTGGAAACTTTCGAAAGAAAGTATCTTAGAGTTTATTGATTATATCAATGAAACTTCCCACTTAAAAAACAAACTGAAAAAAGAAGACGTAATTGCAGCCTATGGCGGACTAAGGCCACTCACGGAGTCGAGTGATGATACATACTCTGCTTCCCGAAGGTCTGAATTGTATGACCATGAAAAGGATGGCATCAAAGGACTGATTACAGCTGCTGGAGGAAAGTACACAACTAGCAGGCATTTTGCTGACACAATTTTTAAATCCATTCAGAAAAAACTAAAACAAAAATATAAGTCCAGTATTTCCGCAAAACAACATTTATTTGGAAGTCATATCGTAGAGATAGAAGATTTTATCACCAAAACAAAAGGGAAACACAAAACATTTTCGGAAATCACAATGGATTACCTTGTCCGCCATTATGGATTGGAGTACGAAACCATCCTTTCTTTGGTAGAGGAAAATCCAGACTGGGGGACTGTCCTCACTGCTGACGGAGAGATCCTGGCAGAAGTGGTGTATGCCATCCGTTTCGAAATGGCTAAAACTTTGTCAGATATCTTCTTAAGAAGGACAGGGCTCGGAACCCTTGGCATCCTTCCTAAAGAGAAAATGGACTTAATCATCCAAACCGCAGGGCGGGAGTGGAACTGGTCGGAAGAGGAACGGGAATCGGAAACAAAAAAAATCCAAAAGATTTTAGAATTACCAATCTAAGCGAAGGG
The DNA here is from genome assembly GCF_004769635.1 of Leptospira jelokensis. Taxonomy (GTDB): domain Bacteria; phylum Spirochaetota; class Leptospiria; order Leptospirales; family Leptospiraceae; genus Leptospira_A; species Leptospira_A jelokensis. Next base: position 173,439 of record NZ_RQGH01000033.1, on the reverse strand, counting down.
GATTCCCATTTTACCATTTTTCAATCATTGGCTAGCATTCCTTTCAAAATCCGAAATGAGAATTTATGCTGACAAAGGGATTTCCTGTATTTACAGTATGGTATGGGATCTTTTTTCACCATTGATACGGAATACGCTGACCTAAAGAATGTTGCCTCTGCTTATCTCATCGAAGAGGAAGGGCATGGGATTGTCATTGAGACAAATACCACATATGCCATTCCTAAAATCCTTTCCGTTATGGAAAATCAGCAAATCGATGTTAATCGTCTTGATTATGTCATTGTCACACATGTCCACCTAGACCATGCAGGTGGTGCTTGGCATTTACTGGAAAAATGCCCAAATGCAGTTTTACTTGCCCATCCCAAAACTGCCAAACATTTGATGGATCCAAGCCTTCTCATCAAAAGTGCAACTTCTGTTTATGGAAAAGAGAATTTCCATAAATTGTATGGGGAAATCAAACCCATTCCGAAGGAAAGAGTTCGTGTCATGGAACATGGTGAGTTTTTGGATTGGAGGGGCCATAGTTTTGAATTCATTTATACAAAGGGGCATGCGAATCATCACTTTTGTATTTATGACAAAAAATTGAATGGAGTGTTTACGGGTGATTCTTTTGGAATCTCTTACCCACATCTTGAAAATGGAAAATCATTTATTTTTCCAACGACCACTCCTACGGATTTTGATGCAAAAGAAGCCATTCACTCGATCGATTTGATCTTGGGTACAGGAGCTGATGTATGTTATTTGACCCATTTTGGACCTGTTGAAAACTTAAGTCACTCTGCTCGGGATTTAAAAAAAGGATTGGGACTTTGTCAAGATGCCATGACGGAATTAAAAAACATTCCAAAAGAAAATCGACTTCCATTTATGGAAACAAAAGTAAAAGCAATGATCCAATTTTTAGCCGAAGAGAACCAAGTATCTCTCACAGAAAAAGATTGGTCTCTCTTACATTTAGATGTGAATTTGAATGCACAAGGTTTGGTATATGCGTTTGAAAAATCGGATAAACATTCTTAAATCCCACCAGATGAGTCCGATTTCAGTTTCCAAACGAAAGTCAAATCGTAACCAAATGCAAAAGACTTACAAATCCCTAACTTGTCTCGTTTTAGTAACCTGCATTCTTCTTTTGGTTCGTTGCAAATCGACTCCTAACGCAAAGCAAACAAAACCACCAGAAATCCAAATCCAATTCCTCTCCCGTGAGTATGAAGAAACCAAATTGTTTCCATCAGGACTCTTTGAAACGAAGGACTTGCTCTTTTTACTTGCGGAACTTTCCAAAAAAGAAGATCCTTCTATGCGTTTTATTTCCACCAATCGTACAGAAGAAATCATGGAGGTGAACGGAGTGCGAAATACTTGGAATGAAGGATGGGTGGTGTATGTGAACGGAGAAAAGATGGACGGAGTACAAATGAAACGAGGTGTGAAAGTTCGTCCCACTGACCAAATCCAGATTAAGTATGAAGCTGTGGAACGAGTGTTTGGTCGTCCTATCAATTGATTGATAAGACAACAAACTTTTTTTACTGTGGATACGATTATCTTAAGGTTGTGAGTTCTCTGTAAGCTCTTACAAATCCATCTGACATGGTTTTAGCAAAGGTAAGTGAGATCCTCGCTTTTTCTGCAGCGATCATCACATCGTGCAGTTCCACTGAGTTTGGATCAAAAACGATTTTTTGTGTGAGTTCATCTGCTTCCACTTGTTGGTCATTCACTTGTTCAAATGCTTTTTTTAATGCATCTGCAAATGTGCCAGCCACTTCATCAGGGGATTTGGCTTCATTCGTTTTGCCGTAGTGGCGCTCATTCGTGCGAAGGATGCCCACTTTGTCCCCTTGTGGCAATAAAGAATGTGGTTTGTATGTGGAAGATGATAGGTTTGTGATGCGATCAATGGACATAGTGAATCCTCCTTCCAATCATCGGTCAGATCTAAAAAATCTAAAGTAAAAAATTATGTCACATAAGAAAAACAGGTAGAAACAGTGAAAATGGTAGCGAATGGCCAGGTTTTTTAAGCCCGACCGATTTCCATGGCTTTGTTCATCATCGCTTTCGAACCATTGATGAGTTGCACATTGGCTTCGTAGGAGCGTGATGCGGAGATCATATCTGTCATCTCTGTGACAATGTTGATATTCGGAAGTTCGACATACCCTTTTTTCGGACCCGTTTGGATGGCATCGGGGTGGGTTGGGTCATAAGTCAAACGAAGAGGGCTCATATCCTTTTCGATCTTCATCACTTTGACCCCTTTGCCTTCGCCTGGAGCCACACCAAAAGGATACACAGGACTTTTCCATTGGGTTCTAAGGTTAATCGGTGTGAGGATAACGCGGTCACGTCGAAACGGGCCATCTCCATTGGTATTTCTTGTTGTGGTTGAATTGGCAATGTTATTGGAGATAACATCCATACGGAGTCTTTGGGCAGAAAGCCCAGTCGCTGAAATATTAATCGAATCAAACATACCCATACATTACTCCTTAGTTGGTTCTCATGACAATGTTGAGGAGCCGGTTATTCTGGTTCAGACGATCAATCATCAAGCTATAACTCATTTGGTTTTGGTTTGCTTCTACCACTTCCTTTTCAATGTCCACGTTGTTTCCATCTGGTCTCATTGTGGTTAAATAATCCAAATTGGTTTTCGGTTTGGCATCACGGTAGTCGAGGGGTTTAAAAAATTCAATATGACGATCGTTTGTGATTTTTGTTGGAACTGCTTTTTCCTTCTCAATTTTTTCCGATTCAATCGCACGTTTTAACATGGATTCGAAAACAACTTCAGAACGTTTGAAATTGGGGACGTCCGCATTGGCAATATTGTCGGTGATCACTTTCCGTCTTTGTGTGGCTGCGCCAAGGCCTCGTTCCAATAGGTCTTGAGTTTTCATGAAATGTGTTGCTTCAAACATATTTCTTTTCCTCTCTACACTCCCTTTCGGACGGTTTTCCTTCCTCCTGAAGGCATTTATGTCGCAAAACTGAAAAAAATAGGAGGGGAATGGCTACAACTGGAGTTGGAAATAGACCTTTGTCCCTTCAGACACTCCAAAAATCTCGGTTAGAATGGACTTTACAATTTGGACGAGTTGGTCCTGATTCCCTTTGGGGAAGATATCGATTTGTTGGTCTTCTTCATCGTTGAGAAACTCATATTCTAAAGCCTCACGTTTGCAAAATGATAAAATTTGGTTGGTTTTTGCCTTTTGGTTATCCGTTACCAAAGGAAAATCGATGAGTAAACCATCTTCTTCCGAATACTTAAATTGGACAAATTCATCATCGTGGGAAATTTGAATGACGAGAAATGAATCATAATCATTTTTTGCGATCAATTTTGTTAGGTTCTCATCCACATCGACTAACGATCCTTCCACCAAGGGAATCGACGTTTGTAAGTAGAATCCAAACGTAAAATAAATCAGAATGAGAACAATGACAACGATGAGAATGATCCATAACCACATAATCTTTGCAGTATGGATCGATTCAAAAAATTGTCATTCTAAATTATGGTTTTAGTAAACCTTTCTTATGATCATGTTAAGCCACTAAAACATTTGAATGTTTCACTTCTTTTTCTTTGAGTTTTTTATCTCGTTCGCTTACAACTTGTTCATAATACTCTTCGTAATTCGGGAAGTTTGTTCCCATCAAGCGGTCCCAAACATTAAAATACAAGGAATAGTTCCCATGGAATTTTTGGTGGTGGAGGTTGTGGTGTGTGGATGTGTTGATCCATTTTGAAATGGGATGGGTTGCCCAACCTTTCGGAAAAAATTCATATCCAAGGTGCCACCAGATATTGAGGATCATCGCATAGAATGTTTGAAATAGGACGACATAAAAATGAACGGGTACAAATATCACAAACGGAACAATGTAAATCGCTTCTAAAAAAGCTTCCGTTGCTTGGAACCGATAGGCGGCCAGTGGAGAGGGATTCACTGATTGGTGGTGTTCGGAGTGCACATGTGGGTAAACTTTTTTTAAATGAGCAAACCTATGCATCCAATAGAACCAAGTTTCATGCCAAATGGTAAATAACGCAAAACTAATAAAAAGATAACTGATCTCCCATACTCCAGAAACAGGTCCAAAGTAAACGGCACTCGGGAAAATTTTTGCTTTCATTAAGGTGATGTTAGTGACAGCTACAAGTGTGAATACGAGTAATGTAACAGCTGATTGGCGAAATTCCTTCCAAACCTTTTCTGCTTTTGGGTAAAGTTTTTGGATGCGGTAGGTTTCAAAATAATCCTTTCGCCAAACATAGAATAAAAGGAATGCAAATCCCGCAATGGGATAATAACGTAACAAATTCAAAACACCTTGGGCAAAACCAATTTTGGTTACACAATCGAGAACCAATTCACATTGTACCGGACCACCAAACATATTCATCTCCTGGTCTATCTTAGACTCCCACCATCATAACTTCCTTTTTCCCCGCGATCGACCGACTCGGTCAATTCGGAATGAAAAAAAGTTCCGAATCGGTCCGTTCGTTTTTATTTTTTGGAATTCTTTCGGTAATCGCTCGGGCTTTGACCTAGTTCTCTTTTAAAAGCATCGTAGAAAGTAGATTTGGATGGAAATCCAACCTCATAGGCAATGGTTAAAATATTTTTTTCAGGATGGTTTTTGATGAGATCCTTTGCATCCTTGATGCGGTAGTGGTTTACCAAATGGAAAAAACTTTTTTTCAAATGCAAATTGAGGAATTCAGAGAGTTGGTGTTCGGACAATTGCATTTGATTGGCCAATTTTTCTAAATTGATCGTATCATCCAAATAAACTTTTTTTGATTCCATCAGCGTTTTCAAACGAATGTGCAGGGTTTCCAAATCAAAAGAACCCAATTGTGACGTTTGGTATTTTTTTTCTTCGATGACAATCCTTTGCACTTCACCCCATAATTCTGGGCTTTTTTGGCGTAATAGGTAAATTCCAATCACAAGACATGCAACGAAAAAGGATACGATTTGCAGCCCATGTTTCTGGTGGAAAAATAAAGTATATACACCAATTGCACTTGCGAAAGCACCAATTCCGACGACGAGTCCCACCAAACGAAGGTGAGCTGACTTTTTAATTGCCTCCCAACGCACATAGCGAACCATATGGGAAAAAACATAGTATGTCGCATAAAAAATCGGAAGGACTGCTATTAAGATAATGAATTGGAAAAGAAGGGGGACACCTTTTTCTAAATAGGAGTTGTGGATGGCAATTTTCTCTTCCGCAGTAGAAATATAAAACGGAAACATAAGGACAATTACGATGATCGCAGGTACAAATTCCCAAAACGAAAATCGATTTTTGTTTGGGTTTTCATTCCAAAGTTCAGAAAAATATAGTTTGAGAAGCAGTCCTAGGCATGCCGTAAACGGTAAGTGGACCAAATACAAATGTGGAAAATACTGGTAGAGTTCCGTAGACGTGAGATAGGTATGGGTTTGGAAAAACGCTACAAATAAAAATAATAGTCCCTGAACAAAAACCTGACGACTCGCATTCGTCCTAATCAATTCGCCTAGAGCGAAGAGAAATGATAATCCAGCAGAAAACACAATTAAATATAAAATAGCATTCCACATCGGTATAGTAGACTCTTAAGAATTGCCTTAGAATGTAAAATAAAATCACTTGCCTAGCGTTCCTTCCCAATTAGTTTTACGTTTGGAACGTGGAAACAAACCAAAGGCAATCATCATTTTTGAGGGAGGGGAATACATTAGAAATCCACTTACCCATCGTTTTTAACACAATGGAAGTTTCCAAGGACTGGAACCGGTTTTTGGATCACTTAAAAAAAGATTTACCCAGAAATATTTCGATTCATGCAAATGATTTAAAAGAAGCTGATAGTTCCGGAATTTCATTTCTAAAATTAGTCCGTCTTGAATGTGAATCAAGAAAGATCCAGTTCACCTTATTTGGATTAGACGAAAAGTTTCAATATCGATTGAATATCACGAATGACGATAGCAAAAAATACAAAGAGCAGTTAGCCGATGCCTTACGAAAATCAGAACAAATCGGAAAACTTACAATTGATTCCTTATTGGAATTCAAATACCTAGTAACCTTTACTGGGGAACTCACAGTTTCCTTTTGGCGGTCTTTTTTACATCCATCCAAAATCAGATGGAAAGACAGCTTCCGGGTAGCTGAATCCATGGGTGTGAATGCGTTTCCCATCATTGCCATGATTGGGTTTTTACTTGGACTTATCATGTCCTTCCAGTCTGCCATTCCGATGCGAAGGTTTGGCGCGGAGATCTTTGTCGCTAACTTGGTTGGACTTTCTCTTTTTCGGGAACTCGGACCACTGATGACCGCTTTTATTTTATCGGGACGATCGGGATCCGCGTTTGCTGCAGAACTTGGAACCATGAAAGTTTCGGAAGAGATTGATGCACTCACAACTATGGGCCTTCCTCCTGTACAATTTCTCATCATCCCAAGGCTTGTGGCTTCCCTTATTGTCACTCCACTCCTGACAATTGTATTCAATTTGTTTGGTCTCATTGGTGGAGCAGTGGTCCTTGTTAGCTTTGGATTTCCTCTTGTTACCTTCGTAAACCAAGTGAACATTGCTGTTGGACTTTCCGATATATTAGGTGGACTGCTTAAATCTTATTTTTTTGGAATGATCATTGCATCCATTGGATGTTATCGTGGTTTGAAGACAGCGTCTGGCGCAGGTGCTGTGGGGGAATCTACAACTTCGGCAGTTGTTGGATCCATCATCCTTGTCTCCATCTTAGATGGGATTTTTTCTGTATTATATTTTTATCTACGCATATGAAAGAGAAACCAATCATTAAAGTCGAACACCTAACAACTGGATATGGACATTCTGTTGTCATGGAAGATATATCCTTTGATGTTTACAAAGGAGAGATTTTTGGAATTCTCGGTGGCTCTGGTTGTGGAAAATCGACTGTTCTGAAAAATATGATTGGGTTAACGAAACCCTTTAGTGGCAAGATTTGGATCGATGAGGATGACATTGTCCAAGCAGAGGGCAAACAGAAGGTAGGAATTTGGAATCGAATTGGTGTGATGTACCAACAAAGTGCTTTGTTCGGTTCTATGTCCCTGTTAGAAAATGTAAGATTACCGTTGGAAGAGTTTACAAACCTTCCTTTACCCATTATGAATGAAATTGTGATGACCAAATTAAAAATGGTAGGTCTTTTCCCTTTTGCGCATCTAACACCGTCTGAATTATCAGGTGGGATGAAAAAAAGGGCAGCCATTGCTCGTGCCATGGCAATGGACCCTGAAATTATTTTTTTGGACGAACCAAGTGCTGGTCTTGATCCGATTACCAGCGTGGAACTTGATTATCTCATCATTCGGTTATCACGAACTCTTGGTGTAACATTTGTTATTGTAACACATGAATTGCCTTCTGTTTTTACGATGGCAGATCGTGTCATCGTTCTCGACAAATCCAAAAAAGGGATCATTGCAGAAGGGAAACCTAAAGATTTAAAAGAGAAGTCGAAGGATCCATTTGTCCGTCAGTTTTTCAATCGTATCCCACAGGAGGAAGTATCCTTATGAACCAATCCAATAAAATTTATTTCAAAGTTGGTGTATTTGTATTAGTTAGTTTTTTTACATTGATTTTATTTCTCATTGTATTTACTGCAGGGAATATTTTCCAAAGGTCAGTGAGTTTAGAAACATACTTTGATGAATCCGTGCAAGGTTTGGATATCGGATCTCCCGTCAAACACCGAGGTGTAAAAGTAGGAACGGTCCAAGAGATCACCTTTGTGCAAAATGAGTATGCAGAGAAATTAAACGATGATACTGCCCTTCGTTATGGAAGGTATGTTCTCATTAAAATGTCGGTTCCTGATTTTGTGAAAGGTGTTTACGGGAATGATTTGAAAAAAACAGTCCAAAGGATGATCCAAAGTGGGCTCAGGGTACGCCTTGCTTCACAAGGTTTGACTGGAACTGCATATTTAGAAGTGGATTATCTAAATCCTGAAAAAAATCCACCTCTCTCAATAGAATGGGAACCAAAAACTGTATATATTCCTTCTGCTCCAAGTACGATCTCAAGGTTTACTGCTTCAGTTGATAAGTTTTTTGACAAGGTAGAAAAAGCAGACGTCGATAAAATATTGTTAGGTGTGGGAGATCTCATCAAAAATTTAAACCAAACCATTTTAGATGCGCGATTGGGAGATTTGTCTAGGGAAGCCACATCTTTATTGGTGGACCTTCGGAAAACAAATGGAGAAGTAAAATCTCTGATTGCAAGTCCCGAAACACAAAACCTTCCTAAAAAACTAGACCAATCTGTCACACAGTTACAAACAACTTTAAAACGGTTGGATACCCTACTGGCTTCGAACCAAGGAGATATTTCCACTTCCATTGAAAATTTACGCATTGCTTCGGAAGACTTAAAGGAAGTTACTGCCAATGCAAAAAAATACCCTTCACAGTTCCTGTTTGGAGATGCACCAAACAAGTCTAAACTTTGGAAATGATTTAAATGAAAATATCAATTCGAATTTTATTGTTTATCGCGACGAGTATGTTGTTTACCCAATGTTTTGGAGTCACCAAAACCTTTCCTGAAAAAAGATTTTTTCTTATGGAAACAACTGAAACCAAACCATTGTTTGTCTCTCCCAAGCCCAGAACATTTCTTGTGAGAAAAGTATTCATTTCTCCGAGGTTTGAAGGAAAAGAGTTTGTTTACCGTAAAGACAATGTGGTGTATGAATCCGATTTTTATAATGGGTTTTTCATTCCACCTGCTCATAATTTCAAAGAGGAATTTTCGAAATCACTGCTCCGTTCCGGGAATTTTGAATGGGATGCAAACCTTCATACCAGAGTTAGTATCACCCATTTTATCGAATTAAACCTTTCTCAATTGTACGGTGACTTTCGTTCCAAAGAACCAAAGGCTGTCATCGAATTTGAAGTTGTTGTGTATGAAGATAAGGATAGTATTTCTGCTCCTGTGTTTCGGAAAACATACAAAGAATACACCACTATTGAAAAAAAGGATGCAGAATCTCTTGTGATTGGTTGGAACTCTGGTTTGAGTAAAACTTTATCTGAAATGAATCTCGAATTGAGTAAACAATTGAAATAACAAACTTGTTCGTTATTGTTTAAAGTAGGCTTCCAAAAACGAACAAGTTCTGAACACTTAGCCACTGGGCCAATCTCCAATTTAAAATTATATTTCTCAATTGAATCCTAGGAAAGATACTTGCTTTCCTTAATCCTTTCATCGATAAAAATCCTTAAGGTAACATATGAGACTGATCGAAACCATCGTTCCATTTTATTTTATATTGATGCTCATCGAGATTGTCTACACTCGGTATACAAAAAAAGATTTTTACTTTTACGAAGACACACTTGCTGATTTGAGTTTGGGTGTTCTCAGTCGCATATTCGATGGTATCATTTTACTTGGAATTGTATTTATTTATTCGAAATTATACGCTTTATCAATCGGTGTCGAGGGACTTAGTAAAGTTTTTCTTGGGACAAATTCCTTTTTACATTGGATCGTATTGTTTGTGCTTTTGGATTTTTTGTTTTACCTGGCACACCGGTATAGCCATGAAATCAAAATCCTTTGGGCCTCACATGTGGTCCACCATTCAAGTGAAGAGTTTAATTTGTCTGTTGCGCTACGGCAATCTTTCATTCGTAACATTGGGATTGGTATGTTTTATTTGCCTCTCGCACTCCTAGGTTTCCCAGTTGAATCCTATCTCATCATTGATGCACTCAACCGAACGTATCAATTTTGGGTTCATACCCGTACAATCAAAAAACTTCCTAATTGGTTTGAAGCAATATTTGTCACGCCGTCTCACCATAGAGTGCACCATGCGATGAATCCCGAATACATTGATAAAAACTATGGTGGAGTTTTCATTGTTTGGGATAAACTTTTTGGCACATATTGTGAGGAAACATTTGAACCTCGTTATGGACTCACCACCCAACTGCACAATTATGATCCAATCAATGCAAATGTACATGTGTTAAAAGATTTGTTTTCGGATTTGATCCAAACGAAATACAAATGGCAAGGTGTTGTTTCGTTTTTTTCATACCCTTCTGTTCGGCCAGATGATTTACAAATGTCTATCGACCGCGGGGTAAGAGATCCCAAGGTTTGGTTGTCACACCACAAATTGGAACTCACACATAAGGTATATAATTCTGTTTTTCGAATCCCTTCAGGACAAACCATCTACCGGGTGTACTTAGGATTTCAATTTGCAATTCCTACCATACTTACTTTGTACTTTTTAAAACGAATGCATTTGTTTAGTCTTTTAGAGGTCTGCTCTGTATTTGTATTACTTGTATTTTCCTTTTATTCTTTAGGCAAGTTGCTTGAAGGAAAAAAACAATGGTTAACCGTCGAAGTTCCCAAGTATTTCTCTTGGGTATTTCTGATTGTTTATTTTTTTAGATAATAGAAAGTTAAATATATGAAATATTTACATACGATGATCCGAGTTCAAAATTTGGAGAATTCCCTTCATTTTTTTGTGGATGGGCTGGGATTAAAAATCTCACGTAGGAAAGATTACCCTGAAGGAAAATACACCCTCGTGTTTTTAAACACAGGAGAAGAGAGTGCTTCTGAAATCGAACTTACTTATAACTGGGAGCAGGCAGAACCTTATTCTGTCGGTAGGAATTTTGGCCATCTTGCTTATGAAGTGGATCATATATATGAATTTTGTGAAAAACTTCAATCGATGGGTGTTGTGATCAACAGACCTCCCAGGGATGGTCGTATGGCTTTTGTTAGGTCACCTGATTTAATTTCCATTGAGTTATTACAAAAAGGGAATCCCTTACCACCAAAAGAACCATGGGTTTCCATGCCAAATTCTGGAGAGTGGTAAAACTTGGGACCTAAACCCAAAATTGCAGTCATTGGGGCTGGTGCCTCAGGTTGCTTTGTTGCTCTACAGATATTTGAACATTTGGAAGGAAAGGCATCCATTCAAATATTCGAAAGATCTAAAGAACCGTTAGCAAAACTTCGTGTCTCTGGTGGTGGCAGATGTAATGTCACTCATCAATTATTTGAACCAGATCTTCTATCAGAAAAGTATCCCCGTGGCCAAAAAGAATTGCGTTGGGCCTTTGAACGTTTCCAACCGAAGGACACAATCGAATGGTTTGCCAAAAGAGGTGTGGCTCTCAAAGCAGAAGCCGATGGTCGCATGTTCCCCTCAACAGATAAATCCGAAACGATCATCAATTGTTTTTTGAATGAACTCCAAAAGTATAAAATCCCGATTCACTTTGAACAAGGGTTAGTCGGAATTTACCAACTAGAAAATCAAATTGCAAAGTTTCGTTTATTATGGGAGGGCGGTAAAGAAGAATTTTTTGATATCGTTGTGATGGCAACTGGTTCTAACCGAAAAATTTGGAGTATATTGGAAAAACTGAATCATACCATCGTAGATCCGGTGCCTTCGTTATTCACGCTCACTTTAGAAAATACCGATTTGATGGAATTAACAGGACTTGTCATTCCCAATGCAGAGATCAAAATTTTACCAAAGGGCAAACCACAAAAAGGTCCAATCCTCATCACCCACTGGGGATTGAGTGGGCCAGCTGCATTAAGACTTTCTGCTTGGGAAGCACGAACCTTGTTTGAAGCCAATTACAAAGTTGAATTATCAATCAACTGGGTTTGTGGTGAAACCACACAAATCGTGGAAGAAACCTATTGGAAAAAAAAAGAAGTTTCTCCCAAAGAAAAACTATCCGCAAATCCCGAATGGAAACTGCCTTCGCGTTTTTTTGATTGGATACTAAAGGAATCAAATATTCCAGATAACAAACGTTATTCCGATTTAAGCAAATCTGAAATTCGCAATTTATCCTTAAACCTAACGCAAAAAAAAATACAAATGGTAGCAAAAGGTGTATTTAAGGATGAGTTTGTAACCGCTGGTGGTGTGAGTCGAAAGGAAATCCAATTCCAAACCATGGAAAGTAAAATTTGCCCCGGAATGTACTTTGTTGGAGAAGTGATTGATGTAGATGGAATTACAGGTGGGTTTAATTTTCAAAATGCCTGGACGACAAGTGTGATCGCCGCCCAAGGAATTCGAAAAAACTATCTTACTTGATTTTGTGGATTTGGATAAAATCCACTGTTTGTGCAACAGAACCTGGTGCCCCAGATAAAATCACAACTGTATCGCCAGATTTTAATTTTCCTTCTGATTTAAGTGTTTTACTCATAAACGCAATCATATCGGGAAACTTATCCATCATCGGCATCACATAAGATTCCACCCCCCAAAACAATTGCATCTTCCTTGCGGTTCCTAAAAAAGGAGTGAAAGAATAAATCGGATTTAAGGGACGAAATTCAGATGATAAAAGTGATGAATAACCTGAACGAGTGAAATTGATAATCGCTTTCGCATGAATGGAACGGGAAATTGATTCTGCGGCACTACCGAGAGCAGTTCGTTCCACTTCAAATTCGGATCGGTCCATACTTCGCAAATGAGATAAGTATATTTCTGATTCCTCGGCCGCTTGGATGATACTTGTCATCGTTTTGACAGTTTCCACTGGGTATTTACCAGAAGCTGTTTCGCCTGACAACATCACTGCATCTGTTCCATCCATAACCGCATTTGCCACATCACTTGCCTCAGCCCTTGTTGGACGTGGGTTGTCGATCATGGTCTCTAACATTTGTGTGGCGGTAATCACTGGTTTTCCGCGTTGGTTTAGTTTTGTGATCATTTCTTTTTGGATGATTGGGACATATTGTGTATCGAGTTCTACTCCAAGGTCTCCCCTTGCAATCATAATTCCATCACAATGATCGATGATTTCTTCTATGTTTTGAATGGCTTCAGGTCGTTCTATCTTTGCAATGAGGCCAGCATAACTATCTTTCATGAATTGGCGCGCCATTTCTAAATCACTTGCTCGTCTAACAAACGATAATGCAATATAGTCAACACCAAGTGAGAGTGCAAATTGTAAGTCTTCTATGTCTTTTTCCGAGAGGGCAGGTGCTGAAATGGGAGTCCCTGGTAAATTGATCCCTTTATTGTCTTTTAATACTCCACCAATCACCGTCTCCAAAATGGCTCGGTCTTTTGTTTTGGATTTTACAACAAAAGCAAGTTTCCCATCATCGATAAGAATTTTATGCCCAACGTCGATATCATTTAAAATGTATTGGTAGGTGCAACCGATCTCATTTTTGTCCCCCAAAAAATCGCCTTTATTGTTGATGGCGATTTGGTCACCCGATTTCAATTCGATGGGGCCAGACCCAAGTTTACCCGTACGTATCTTTGGCCCTTGTAAATCTGCCAATATCCCAATGGATTTGCCCGATTCCTGTTCACATTCTCTGAGTAACTCAAAGATTTCTTTATGGTAATCATGAGTGGAATGAGAAAAATTCATACGGGCCAGGTCCATACCTGCATAAATCAAGTTGAGAATGGTTTCGCGGTTTGCTGAAGCAGGTCCAATGGTACAGATAATTTTTGTGCGTTTTTTTGGGATTTTATCGTCTTCCGGCATAGACCCTAACCTTGGCTTTTTTGTTTTTTCCTGCAAGTAAATTGTATGGATTGAATTGACTTGTGTCATTTTTCGAAAAAAAGTTCAATTTAATGGCATCAAATGCACTCGCTCTCATTTACCATTCTTCGTACAACCTCGAATTACCTGGTCATGTTTTCCCCGCTCATAAATATTCACATTTATACAACCGTGTCAAAAGAGATCCAGTGTATGCTTCCTTCGACATCCTTTTACCAAAAAAGGCAGATGATGCAGAATTAGAATTGGTTCACACAAAAGAATACTTAGACGATCTTTTTGGTTACGAGCACACTGCACGAACCATGTATTCAGAATTACCGTTAAATCGAAGTATTGTGGAAAGTTTTATGTATGGAGTTGGTGGGACGATTTACGCCAGTGAACTTTGCGACAAACACCGATTTGGTTTTAATATGGGTGGCGGTTACCATCATAGTTTCCCTGACAAGGCAGAAGGATTTTGTTATTTGAATGATGTTGCGATTGCCATTCGTAAACAACGTGAAACAAAACCAAATCAAAATGCCCTTATCATTGACCTAGACCTTCACCAAGGCAATGGCAATTCGTATATTTTTCAACATGATGACAAAGTTTACACATTTTCGATGCACCAAGGTAATCTTTACCCCAAGAAAGAAATATCTAACTTAGATGTGAATTTAGAACCGAACACAAAGGACGATGAATATTTATCGATATTAGATACATCATTAAAACAAATTCGAAAGGATTTTGATGCGAATATTATTTATTATGTTGCAGGGGCTGATCCTTATGAAGATGATTCACTGGGAGAACTAAAAGTATCCATGAAAGGTCTGAAGGAAAGGGATCAAATGGTAAGAAAATTTGCCGAATCACAGAACATTCCCTGTGTTGTGACCTTGGCAGGTGGATACGCTAGGGACTTTCGCGACACTGTCGAAATTCATTTTAATACGATCACAGCATTTGGTGAAAAATAATGGGTGTATTTTCATCTACAGACAAAAAGAAAAATCAATCTGATTGGTTAAATTTAGATGATCTGTCTTTAGTAGATGTATCGAAGGAACTAAACACATCCTTAAACATGGAACCAAAACTATTCAATCGTTTTACTCATTATGAAGTAGAACAATTGTTAGTAAGTGCAGGGTTAATTTCTGCAGTCGAAAAACGAGGATTCCAAAATCCCATCATCGAACTTGAGATACTGAATGACTTTGACAATCGTATTTATATTAAAACTGAATCAAAAAAGATTTTAGTCCACACTCGATTAAAAGTATCTCAGTTCCAGTTAAAAGGGGATGATGAACAGTTCCCTATGATTTACATCGATTGGCTTCTTACCCAAAATATCAATTTTGAACCAGGTGATCTCAAAAAGGAATTGTACTTTGGACAAGAGTATCCTGGGCTCAATGTCCTAAACGAGTTTACTGATTTCATTCGAGTGTTATCCCAAAAATTGGGAACATCAGGTGCTTTTAATGTTCCCGAATACTTTCATGATGCCGTTTTATTTTCTAGGAAGTTTCGTTTCATTGATCCTGAAAAAGAAGGTACATTTCGTGCGCTTGTGAAAAATTTCCGGGGCACAAACTTACGAAGTTTATCCTCCCAGATCCATCAAAACAGAGTTCAATATGAAAATGGTGAACCCTATGAATGGAAATATGGTGAAATGATTTCTTGTACCGACCCTTATTTAGAAAAAAAAGTCTTTCACGAGGTTTATTTTCGAAAAGTAGAGGAAGTAAAAGAAAAACTAAAATTCCGATTGGTCTCAAAATAAGCGGGTTAAATTCCGATAATCATAGTAGATGTCCGAATATTCATTCAAACCAGAAATTCTCATCATTGATGATGACACTGAAATCTGTGAAACATTGGAGTTGATTGTAAATGGACTCGGTTATTTCGTACGTTACTTTACAAATCCACTACAAGGTTTGGAATACTTCGAAAGGGAAAAAAATCCAATCGTCTTTTTGGATGTGAATATGCCCCAAACAACTGGTTTGGAACTCTTACCAAAAATCAAAGCCATTGATTCTAAAACCCAAGTGCTTATGATGACCGGGGAACGTGATATCCAAACTGTTGTTTCATCCTTATATCATAGAGCTTCTGATTTTATTTTAAAGCCATTCCATACAAAATCTATCGAAGCGGCAATTTCGAGATCATTTGAATATTATAATTTTTTAAAAGATAAAGAGTCGATGGATGAAGCGATCAAACGTGATTTGAGGCTTGCGGCAAAAATTCAATCGAAAACAATGAATTTGCCTACCTTAAAACATAAAATTCATTCAGAAATCAAACCAGTTAGTTTTGTTTCGGGTGATTTTTTCCAAGTGGTTCCTCTGACGGAAGACAAAACCTTAATCCTTATGGGTGATATCGAAGGTCATGGTGTGACTTCGGGTCTTATCGCAATCCTCATGACTACCATTCACAAAGAATTGGCTCGAACAACAACCATTGCACCTAAAGAGTTGTTGTCTCGACTCAATCGTGAATTGTGTAATGAAATTGGAACTCATAGCATGACAGCGATTAGCATCGTTGTTGACCACTCACAAAAAAAAATCACGTATGCAAGAGGGGGACATCCTTTCCCAATTGTTTTTCAAAAAGAAAGTAGGGCGCCACTCATTTTGCAAGACCAATCTGGACAAATCCTCGGCATTTTGGCAGAGATGGAATTTGCAGAAAAAGAAATCCAAGTGGAGTCTGGTGATATTTTGTTTTTGTACTCTGATGGACTATTGGCTTCTAGCACTCATCCTCTTGTACAAACTCTGGTCCAATTGCCAAAGGGTGAGAACCGTTTTGATGGCATGAAAGTGGAAATTTCAAATTACATCCAATACTTGGTGACTTCATCTAAAGCTTCGGATGACATATCGTATTTGCTTCTAGAGATTTAAGATACAATACATTTGTTTTTGTTGCTTCCGTCAAAAATGCATTTAACTCTGTTTTGACTTTAAATTTTCCACTGAGAAAACCGGCCTTCCAATTTTTACGATGGTCCATCATCTGGCTCTTCAAAAGTTCTTTTTCTGGAAAATCACAGAGCTGATTTGTGATGTATTCCCCTTTAAAAAATAAAAAATCACCCTTCGCAAAAAATTTTTTCTCTTCTTTGGGAAAACTTTGGATGAGCAATTGATTTTCTTCTGAATACTTGTGAATCGCTTTCTTCGTAATTTCCCAAACCAAATCATCTTTTGTGTTTGATTTGTTGAGTGTGAAGGCAGATACCATCACCAAAAGAACTGAAAAAACAAGGACTGGGATCCATTCCCATTCAAGTTTTGTTTTTTCTTTCCAAAACAAAAAAGCCAAAACAGTAATCGGCAACCAATAAAATCCCATCAAATCCCAATCAGCTGGAAAACCTAATTGAGGGTTGTGAAAAAAACCATGCAGGAAAAAACAAAATACCACAACGAACAAAGTTTGGTGGTTTGGTTTTGAAACGAAATGTTTCCAAGTTTCTTTTTGGAAAGTCCATTGGTAGAGTAAATAAAAAGCAGAAAAGAAAACATTCCATATTAGAACAGAACTGATTTCTTTCACATGGTTCAAAGAGATCCAACGTTTCATAGGATAAAACGGAGGATGGATGAGGTGAGTACTATTTTGATCCACAGTAGGATCATGGAATATACTAAAGTATAGAAACCATGGGAATAGTATTAAAGTCCCAAGGATTGTGCAGTAAAATAGATGTTGTATTTTTTTCTCTTTGGGTGAATGGGTAACCCACAGATAAACCAATAAAATTACCAGGTATCCTGATACCAAATGGAATAACATCGCTAAGGCGACAATGCTTGTGCTGCCATACAGAAGGGTATTACAATCTTTTGGGTCTTTTGCAAACCTATATAAAAATAAATACAATCCCAAATGAACAGCTGTTACTAATGTATAATGTTCAGCATACCCAAACCCAAGTAAAATTCCCCCGGATGATAAAAGGATTAAGATGGAAAGATCCTTTGGTTTCTGTTTGCCAAGTATTAAAAATCCAAATAAAAAAAATACTCCAACAGCATAGGATAGAATTGCATACGAAACCACAGGATCATCTGAAATGTGAAAATAGTTTAAAACTTGAGTGAGGTTACTGTGGAGGATACTTTCCAAAATTTCATCCAAGGTAAATTGAAAGCCAAAGAGTTTGGTTTCGAGTAAATTGGTTTCAAGCAGTAAGAGTCCATCCCCCCAATTACGATTTCGCAATGGGAAGAGTAACATAAATAAAAAATAAAAACCTGCGATGGACCAATTGGGTGGAAAAAATGTTTCAATCCATTGTAAATTCCAACCCTTCTTACTCTTTCCATACAACAGAATGGATTGAATGGAAAAAAAGACAATTGACAATGAGATGTAGGTGGAAGATTCCCCTGGAAAAAACCAGGGCTTTGCTGGTAACATTTGGGAAACAAATACAAAGATATATGGGATATATAAAATTAAGGATTTCATTCGAGTGTGTTTTCGTAGTATTCTTTTGGAATTTCTTCGGCTGTGATCAATGGGAAATGACCTTTGCGAATGTTAAAGAAAAAAAGTTCAGGGATGCTATAAAAGATGGTTTCCGTTCCTTCGATAAACGCTTTCCCTTTGTCCATTGGTGATTTGACGATACCCATTCCCGTATAACCAATCCCCCAAATCACATTGGCGAATCCTAATATGGGTCTATTCCAGATCGATTCTTCCGTAAAAAATAAAAATGAATGGTCTAGTGGGTTTGGTTGGTAGATTTCCGAAGTGAAAACAATTCGTTCTCTTATGTTTTTTACACTCCAAGATTTGAGTTGATTTCGTTTCAGATTTCGATAGGAGGGGACAATTTTGATTTTTTCAGTATAACTGCTGTTTGCAAGTTTAAAGGCAGCAATGGAAGGAACAAAATTAAAGCGAATCCAATGGCTTCCGAGAGGTTCCCAGAATCGTTGGCCCTCAATACTCCCATTGGGAAACATCAAATTCATATATTGGAAAAGTTCATTCGTACAATTTTGAAAAACCAAATGATAGGAATACAAAGTCTGCACATTTTTTGTGTAAGTTTCCCAATTGGATTTGGATCTGAGATAAACTTTTGTATCTATATTTTTTGTTTGATGGATTTTTGGATTTGGATACGGATTTTTGCCCAACCAATTGAATTCAATTCCTTCGGTATAAGTTTTCCCTTCTATAAAACTAAGATATTTCCCGAGTAACGATTCCCAGTTATAATAATGAATGGGATGGTAAGATTTCATAAACTCGTCACGTTTTTCTTTGATGAGTAGTCCGTATTCATTTTGTTTGGTGATAAAAACCGTTTCTGGTAAACTGAGGTATTCAATGTAAGAAAATCCTTGGAAATTTTTTCTAGGGAATACAATAGTTTTTTCTGCAATGGAACGATTGGTGTAAATGATCCTTAAAAGGAGTGTCATTTCTTCCCAATCATTGCATTCTTCGAAAAGTAGGCAGGATTTTAACTCGTTTTTCAATTCAGAAAGGTAAGTTTGGAAGGTTGCCACTTCTTTCTCTGTTAACAAAAATTCATTTTGATTTAAATGAACAAATGCCTGTTCATACAATTGTACAGGGTTTTGCAGAAACTGTCGGACAAAGAGTTTCCTTTCTGTTTGGATAAATGTATTGGTATCAGTTTGAATGCTTGGTACCAATTGGAAAGCAGACTTAGTTTCTGGTAAAGGGTTTGTATTGTTTTCTTCTTTTGGAATGGATTCTCTTTGTGAAGATTTTAGTGATTCAATTTTCGCATTGATTTGTTCCATTTCTTCATTCGTAAAAGAAAATAGATTTGGATAGGTTGCATCGGGATCAGGAAGATTGGTAAAGTAACCAAAACCAGGAATGGAATAGGAAAGTGGATCTTCTTTGGTTGTGGCATCTTTCCATTCCCAATCTTCTTCCAATCGTTTCTGGTTTTGGATATGAGTTTCCTGGACCAAATACAACTCGTTCCATTTCTGGCGTAAAATTCGTTTTGCTTTATCGTTTAGTT
The DNA here is from genome assembly GCF_004769635.1 of Leptospira jelokensis. GTDB lineage: Bacteria > Spirochaetota > Leptospiria > Leptospirales > Leptospiraceae > Leptospira_A > Leptospira_A jelokensis. The sequence goes on along the minus strand of NZ_RQGH01000033.1, from coordinate 153,734 downwards.
TCCATTCGTAAAACTCTATGTTACGATTTTCGATCACACCATATTGGAATCGAAAGTCATCCCAACTTTCTCTCACTATATGAAAGATTCGGTCATCAAAGGAATATTGTAAGTGGTAAACACGGTCACCGAGAAGTAAGGCTGAATGCCCACCGCTGGACTGGCCTGAATTGGAATCGATGTATAAAAACCCGTAGTGGTTTGATTCCTTTTGTTTTGGTGATGCAGTGAGGGAGATTGCCGAAAGGAATGTGATGAAGGCAAGGAGGGCGGTATGTCTCCGCCCTAAAACAGCGTGGATTATAGGTGGTATCCTTCTAAAATTAATTTAGCAACTGTTATATTTTGTTTTGAAACATCATCGGCAACTTCTTTCATTTCCGAAGGAGTGAGGTTTGCTTGTTTCAAACCTTGTCCGATGGCAATGTAAGTTGCTGCTTTGGATCTCCAAGATACGAGACCATGTTTTTTTGCAATAAGGGAAAGTTGGTTTTCTAATTCTTGTGATTGGTTTTCATATCGAATTTGTAAGGCAACACTTGCAATGATGTCTTCTTGGTATTCGTTCATCACTTTTTCTTTGCTTTCTTCAGAAATGGAGGAAATACTATTACAAATTGATTTTACAAGTGCAGAAGTGGAATCAGAGACTGACATTGTCAAACGGCTAATACTTCCGGAAGCAGAATCTAGAAAGGAACAATTGTTAACTGAAATGAACAAAGCCATAGCAGATATCATTGTGAAAACTTTTATGGAACGCATAAAAAACCTCTTACGTCGAATTGCAAAAATACTAAGTTTTTTTTGAAAACCGTCAATGAATTTTCTTTCTTAAACGGAAACCACTACGGAACCAAAAGCGGGCAAAGTAGTTGTAAACCCACCGTCCACAGCATGTAAATCCACTCGGGTTCCCGTCCAAAAATCCAAAAAGGGAGCCTTCGTTTTGACTCCAGGTGGTAGGGAGATGTGAACTGTTTTTTCTTCTTCTGTAGGATTCCAAATCCCTAAATACCCACCTGGATTGTAGAGGGCGAGTGGGAATTCATTTTCAAAAACCCCAATTGGGATTGGAGTGTAGGCCTGGCATTCCCGATTCAATTGGAAGGCTTTTTTGAGCAGGTCCAAACGATCCATTTCTAATTTTGTTAAGTCGTCTGAAACAAGTAACATCCCACCTGACACTGCCATGACGGACGCCATCAGTTTCGTTTGGGCTTCGTTCATTTTGTTCTTTTTTTTGCGAACAAGCAAACAATCTGGATCATTTAACCATAAATGCCTGTGCATAGATGCACGTGTGATGTCATTGATAAGTGCTGTCCTTGTACAAAGTGCGTTTCTGTCTTTGAGAAATACTCGTAACCTTTCCGGATACCAAAACGGTGCCACATCGCAGGATATTCTCATCCCATCAAAATAGCCGATGGAAGGTAACATGGGAGCTCCACATCCAAGTAAAAATGTATTTTTCCCTACAACTTTTCGGATGAGGTCTAGGGCATTTTGGTATCGTGCTTGTGGCGATAAACTTTTGTTATATATATCCCCAGGCAATAGGCCAGCATACAAAAAATCTAATTTCAAATAAGGGTAACCCCATTCTTTGACAATGGTAGAAAACACTTTTTCTAAATAACCAAGTGCCGTTGGATGTGTGATATCCAAAGCATAGGTATAACCTCTTCCCCAAAGTGGTTGGTAAATAGCAGGGACTGGTTTTCCATTTTGGTCTTTTAAGATCGCTTCTGGGTACTTACGAAAGAATTCTGATTTTTTTCGAACAAGGAATGGAGCAAGCCAAATCCCGGGTTTAAGTCCTACCCTCTTGATTTCATCCGCAAGGATTCGCATCCCACCAGGGAATTTATCATTTGGATAGAGCCAATCACCGATTTCTCTTTGGTAACCATCATCAATTTGGAAAAATTCAAATGGTAAGTTCAGTTCTCTAACCTTTGTTAGATTGTCTAATATGGTTTTTTGATCAATATTTGTGTAATAATAATACCAAGAACACCAACCAGTTGGGACTTTTTTTGGTAAATTGTTCGGGCCTTCTTTTTTACCCAGTTCTTCAAAATATTTTAGTAATTTGGTTTCGGGGGAGCCTTTAAAAAACAATACTTTGATTTTGGAAATATTCAATTTTGCATTGGGTCTTAAGTCAGGTAAACAATGGATATCATATACTACCTTAACGGATGTTACATTTCCTTCGGCGCCAAAAACAACTTCAAACTTGGTTCCAAATTCACCAGCTTCGAGTGGTGCATACAAAACACCATTTTGAGTTTCTTTGTTGAAAATTAAAGTGAGGTATTCAGAAATAAATTTCCCAACTTTCGATTCATTTTTGGAATAAATGTTTTCTTGCGAATAGTGTAAAAAAGATAAAAAGGGAGGTTTGTCTACTCCGGTACTTTCCATTTTTCTTGAGATCGACCAAGACTGGTATCCATGTTGGAAAAGAGAAAATCCATTCCCTTCAGGAAGGTCTGTGAGTTCCAACTCGAGTTGGTCTACAGAAAATCCCACTTCTGGCCTTGTACTTTCGCGCCAAATCAGTTTTGGACTCAGGACAGTTCCCAGTTTTGAGTCTTTTGTTGTGGTGAGTAAAAGTTCGAATTTTTTACATTCGGATTGGAAAACACCTGCTTTTACAGGAAGGAAATGGGAAATGGTGACGGAATTATGAACTCTATATTGAATTTTCATCTTGGAAAAATCTATTTGATGATTTTGTTAGGGTGGTTTCCATAGTAAGCCATTATGACCCAAAAACGTTCAACTATAAAACCAGTCGTTTTACAAGGAGATCTTAACGAAGATTTTTTTGAAGCATTTAAAAAAGACGACAGGTTAGCAGTGGATTGTGAAATGATGGGGCTCAATCCCCGCCGGGATAGGCTTTGTGTTGTTCAGATATCCGATTCTAAAAATAAAGTTGCATTAGTGCAAATCCTGCCTGGCCAAAAAGAAGCCCCTCATATCCAAAAATTATTCGAATCAAAAGACATTACAAAAATCTTTCATTTTGCACGGATGGATATGACCTTCCTACGCGCAAGGCTTGGCATCAAAGTGCAAAATGTATTTTGTACAAAAATTGCAAGTAAACTGGCTCGTACCTATACCGATAAACACGGGTTAAAAGAACTAATCCGAGAATTTTTTGAAGAAAATATCGATAAAAAAAACCAAAGCTCTGATTGGGGTAAAAAAATCCTAACCAAAGACCAAGTGGACTATGCCTCAACTGATGTTCGTTTCTTAATTTCACTCGAATCCACTCTAACCGAGATGATGATTCGGGAAAACAGGTTTACGATCGCAGAAAAATGTTTTGGATTTTTAGAAACTCAAGTGGAACTTGATTTACTCGAAGTGTACAACCTCTTCGAACACTGATGGCAAAAAAGCAACTCCCCCAGTACCAATGCAAAGCTTGTGGTGATTCCTTTAGCCGTTGGGCCGGGAAATGCCCATCGTGTGGCGAGTGGAACCAAATTGAAGAAGTGACAAACACTTCCCAAGGAAGGTTTGATTCTCATGGGCCAACGAAACCGAGGGACAGGAAGTATACGGAACCGAAATCCATTGGTTCTGTGGTCAGTGATTCCCATTCCCGTATCCATACAGGGTTTACAGAACTTGATTTGGTATTAGGAGGAGGGATCGTCCCAGGGAGTCTTGTGTTAGTTGGTGGTGAGCCAGGTGTGGGTAAGTCTACTCTTGTATTGGAAATTGCAAAAAACATCGCAGACCAAGGGAAGGTATTGTACATTTCAGGAGAAGAATCAGCTTCTCAGATTGGCCTTCGTGCCAAACGGATGGGTGTATCCTCTGAGAATATCCTTTTGTCATCAGAGGTGTATGCAGAAAATATTTCCCAGATGATATCGGATCTACAACCAAAAGTTGTTTTCATTGATTCTATCCAAACCATTCTAAAAGAAAGTTTAGTGAACCAAGCCGGTACAGTCACCCAACTTCGTGAATCTTCCCAAGTTTTTCTTGAAACCGCCAAACGCACGTCAGTTCCTATTTTTCTGATTGGTCATATCACAAAGGAAGGACAAATTGCTGGTCCGAAAGTTTTAGAACATTTGGTGGACACAGTTTTGTACTTTGAAGGTGATAGATTCAATTATTACCGAATCCTTCGTGCCGTCAAAAACCGATTTGGGGCAGTTGGTGATACTGCAATATTTGAAATGGTTCTTGGTGGACTAAAACAAGTCCTAGACCGCCACCGATTGTTCATCTCACCTGAAACGGAAGAACGATCAGGGAGTGTTCTCTCTTCTGTGATGGAAGGATCCCGTGCCATCAGTGTAGAAGTACAAGCCCTTGTCACCAAATCATCGTTTGGCCAGGCAAGGCGTATGGCAGAAGGCCTGGACAATCGGCGGGTGATTTTACTTTCAGCTGTGATCGAAAAATACTTAGGACTCCCCCTTTCGGAGTCAGATATCTTTAGTAACCTTGCTGGTGGTCTCAGTGTGGATGAACCAAGCCTTGACCTCGCCATCACCGCTTCCATTGTCTCCTCCTTCCGAGACAAACCCATCCCAAGGGAAACAGGTTACTTAGGAGAAGTCGGACTTTCTGGAGAGGTGAGGAGTGTTGGCCAAATTAGCCTACGCATCAAAGAATTAGTGGGGATTGGAATCAGCCAAGTGTTCCTCCCTCATGGAAATTGGAAAGAAGTGGAAGGGATGTTTCCTAGCACCAAACTGACTCCGATCAAACATTTACAAGAGTTAGGTTTGTAAAGGAAGGGCAAATCTTTCCGTTTCGTTTCATTTCATTACCCCTTTCCAATCTGGAATATCCCAATCGATTCTCTGTTCCGCCAAAGGAGAGAGTTTCCAACAGGATAAAAGAAAATTGAGATTTGACATTCACTCCTATCAATACACAACACTTGTCCGGAGATCTAACCAAACTTAGCATTCTCTTTTAGGCGATGCCCTCAAATATGTCCTAAATTTGGCAAAATCGCTCGCATAAGTACTAAGTGTGTCATCAATTTAAAAAATGACTCAAATTTAACACAATTAACTTGACTTTTTCTATGCTATCGGAACTCATCTGTAGATTGTTCAGAGGTGATTTATGAACTCTAAAAAGAAAAATCTTGTTTGCCTCCTGGCACTCCTACTCTTCACAACAGGGGTGCATGCAGGCGCAAGAAAAACAGTATATCCAGTGGTGTTCGCACATGGATTATCTGGATTCGACAACTTACTCGGATACTACTACTTTGGTAACGACTACGGTACCTTCGTTGGGGATCCTTGTGACGAGTTTTTGGAAACAGCGTGTAACGGTAGCATCCACTCGAGCCAAAAGGCATTAGCAGCAAGTGTCACTCCCTTCCAATCTTCGGAAGTGCGCGGAACCCAACTTGCGGACCGCATCCAAAACTATATGACCTCCACTGGAGCCACCAAGGTGAATATCATTGGTCACTCCCAAGGGGGAATTGATGCAAGAAAAGCAGCAGCTGTGTTACGTGCTCGTTACGGAAGGCAAGTTGTCCATGCTTTAATTTCAGTATCAAGTCCACATAGAGGTTCTCCCACTGCTAAGTACATCCTTGATTTAGGTCCTGGTGTGACTTCCGTTGTGAACGCTCTTGCCAAACTTTTTGGAAACGCAATTTACGGTTCCGGAAATGATGGAATCGCTGCTGCAAAACAATTGGTATATAATGACTATTCATCTACCGATGGGATCACCACTGGTATGAAGGCATTTAACACAAATTACAATGTGAATTCTAGTAATGCAGCTTACTACGGATCCATCGTCACAGCACAAGACAGTATCAATACCAACCCTGCGTTGTACCTTCTTAAGGAAGGATTTTATAACATTGATGGTGACGGGTATTGTGTTGACGATTGCGACAATGATGGTGCTGCCGGAAAAGGGGATGGCACTCGTGGGAACAATGACGATGACGGACTTGTTGGGATCAACTCACAACAAATGGGTGATCGTTTGCAATACAACGAATGTGCGATTTGTTTTGATTGGATCACTGTCAATACAAGCCTTGGTTACGTTAGTAACTTAAATGCACCAACGTCTGCGCAAATGACTTCTAAGTCATCTGTGGTAAGCCAAGACCATTTAGATGTGGTAGGGGTTCCACCAGATACATTTGATGAAGAAGAATTTTATGCATCGATTTTAGAGTTTATCGTCACAAAAGGCGGTTAACAACCTCTTTGGCAGTAAGGAAAACACTTACTGCCATTCTCTCAATTTTTAATCATTCAACTTACAAAAAATCATCATTCACATCCAATCATTATGTTTCAAAATAAAAAAATCTTATATAGCGTACTTTCGGCACTCATCATTCTATTTGTTGCGATCTTAATTCTTAGACCAACAAAAGACAAAAACCAAAAAGACTTTGAAAGGATCCTGAACGAAGGAAAAATTGCAGAGTCAAAAGAATTACCAAACTTACCAGAAGATTATGCGGATCATAAACTTATGGAATACTCCATGGAAGAGATCGCACGGATCCTACAAGAAAAGTACGGTAAAAATATCGATAACCCTGCGGTCCAAATTGCCATGATCGAAGAGTTAATGAAAGACCTTCCCAAATTGTATCCAAATGATTGGGTAAAGGTTCTAAACCAAATTTTGGGTTATGCATTTCCAAACAAAGCATTGGAACTTTTGCGAATGTCAGAGAGTTTATACAACTACAATCGTTTTAGAGAAGCAAACATGAGTAAGGTGGGTCTGATGTCAGACGAAGCCCGCCGTGAGATGATGTGGAAAGAACGATACCGTTTGTTTGGGGAAAAAGCAGACGAGATTTGGGCGATGGAAAAGAAAATGACCGTGATTGGAGATACTCTGAAACGGATCCAAGAAAGTCCTCCGGGGAATTTGGATGCAAAACTTTCCAATTATGCAAAAACCCTAAAAGATCAATTTGGAAAAGATTACCCAAGGCTTATGGAAAATAAACGCCAACAACTCACGGAAGGGTTTATGGTATCAGTGCAAAAGGACCTAAAGGTTTTGTCGTTTGGAGAAAGGAAATCAGCCCTGCGTGAGATCCGACAAACCATGGGTATGGACCAGGCAGCCCTAAACCGGTGGGATGCACTCGAAGAGGAAAGGGAAAAGTCCTGGCAAAACCAACAGAAATATGCTGCAAAACGGAACCAACTTTCGACCAAAAAAGGGGGCATGACAGCTGAGGATGAAAAAGAGCTCGATGCCATGCGGAAACAACTCTTTGGGGAAGAAGCAGAAATCATCAAAAATGAAGAAGCAAGTGGATACTTCCGAGCTTCTGAAGAACGCACCTATGGAGTCAATTGAGGGATTTGGAACACCGTTCCGAAACATTTGCCATCATTATGGCATAAAAAGTTGACTTATGGCGCCTGTGTGGGGTAAATTAGCCAAAAACATAGAAAGTTCAGGTGAAATATGAAAAAGAAAATTGTGATCGGGTTTTTAGCGACCCTTCTCTCCTTCCCCACATCAGGTCTGTTTGCTGGTCCATTGGATGGCCAATGCATCGCCCTTGTGCACGGGATTCTTGGATTTGACGACACACAAGGTCTCGCTGGTGGTCTCGTTAAGTATTGGGGAGGCCTTGATGGTTACCTCCGTAGCCAAGGTGCTAAGGTAACAACACCTGGAAGTTCTGCTACAAACTCCATTCCCGTTCGCGCAAGCCAAATCCAATCGGCAGTCAATACTTGGATGACAGCAAACGGCTGTTCTAAGGTGCACCTTATGGGACACAGCCAAGGTGGACTTGTCATTCGTTATATGGTGTCCAATTTAGGATTCTCTGGAAAAACACAAACAGTCACTACAATCAATTCTCTCCACCAAGGGGCTCCAATGGCAGACATCGTTCTTGCTGTGATCCCAAGTTGGTTACAACCTTTTGCAAACTCAGCGCTTGGCCTTCTCGCAAAACTTGTGTACCGCGACGGTCGACCACAAGATGCAATTGCTATGGGAAAATCTCTCACAGTAAGTTATGTAAAAACATTCAATGCAAACTCGCCTAACAAATCTGGAATCAAGTACTACTCTTACGGAAGCCAAATGGCATGGGCTGACCTCATCCAACACCCAATCATGGCCCTCACTCACCCAATCACTTGGGCAGGTGGACTATTTTACGGTTTAGGTGGAGGCAATGACGGAGTGGTTCCTTTGAATTCCCAAAAATGGGGTGCATGGAAAGGAACTCCTAATGCATATTGGTATGCAACTGGGATTGACCACCTCCAAGCAACAAACTTGGCATGGAGTGGACAAAACTTTTTTGATGTGCAAGGTTGGTACCTAAACATCGCAAAAAATGCAAAAGCTGGATTGTAATTAATCCACACAAAATGAGAAGCCGGTGGTTCCATCGGCTTTTCTTTTCCTACCTTCCCATTTCAGATTCTAGATTCAGAATGTTTCCCATAGGTTTTCTCATTAACACAAATGGATTTTAAAAAAATTATACTCATTGTTGTCCTCTTCCTTGTTCTATTTTTAAGTTTATTATACTTTCTTAAACAAAGTGATTCCCATACAACTTCGAATGATGCCTTATCACCCGAAGAACAAATGGTTTCGGATCGGATTTCTCCGTTAGGCAATGGCGAAGGGTTTTGGGATGAGGCCATCTCTCCCTTTCGTGAAGATAGGACCAAACCTTATTTAGAGTTACTCGAAGATTTGAAATCGGGCAAAGTGAATTTTGTTTGGGAAGTATGGGCACTGCGTCGGAAGTGTAAACCTGATTTTACCCCTGACCAATGCAATGCGACCATCCTTGCTTACATAGATGCCGAATATGATTCACCTGACAGAGAAAAGGTGAAAGATCTTTTTGTTTCTTATTTCCGATATGAAGAAGAATACCGTAAATGGGAACAACCAACAGATTTAAATTTTAACGAACTGTATGAAAAAATAAAGGCCAAACGAAGGGAAATCCTTTCTGATAAAGCAGAACTGATTTTTGGAATGGAAGAATCACAAGTTTCCTTTTTAGAAGGGACCACTCATTTTATAAAACAAACGGCAAATCTTCCTGCAGAACAACGTGTGAAACAATTTGAGGATTTTAAGAAGAAAACCTATGGAAATTATTATGATTCCTTGGTTTCCAGGGAAGATAAGTTCGATCATTTCCAAATGGAGATGTCCCTTCGAGATAAAGAGTTTTCTTCCATTGCAGATCCAAAGGAAAAAGAAAAATATCTTTTTAAAATTGAATCCAAATACTTTGGTAAAGAAAAAGCGGAAGCCTTAGCAAACGAACGTAAAAAGGAAACCAAACTTTCGGAATCCATTTCTACTTACGAATCGAAAGAAAAAGAATTTTTAAGAGAAAATGTTAGTTTATCTGCAGCAGAGAAAGAGAAAAAATTAAAAGAACTTCGCATCCAAATCCTCGGTTCGGAAGAAGAAGCCGATGCTTATTTACGTAGGAAAAATATAGAGGAAGCGGGTAAATAAACCCGATCCATTCATAGTAAAAATGTACAGATTCTTTTTGTAAGTACAAATGTGTATAGGATTTGAAGACAAAAAGAATCTGACTCAATTTTAATTTGGGTTAAAGGTCATTCGTTTTTTGAAAGGCTACTCTGGTTTGGAGTGGGTTCTTTTTTATACTTCTCATACGCATTCATCGTTTCTAAGTATTCGTTTCCCGCATTCCATACAATAAAGCCATGCCCAGCTGAATCACGAGCTCCTTGCATTTGGACTTTGATGTAATCGGTATAACTCAATTTACTTGGACCCACCATCATATTGAATCCTTGTACCCAGGCGATGGCTTTTGTCCCTTGTTTGGCTCGTTTGACTGTGAGGTCGAGTCCATCTTTAATGGTTCCATATGGATCTGCCACACGTTTGGTCAGTCCATAAAAATGAGATGGATACAGCATAGGATAAAGTCCATTTAGTTCTTCACTGAAAGGTTCTACTTTCTGGCCAATCACATCGTTTTCGATGAATGGAACCCTTCCAAAAATATCAGCCGTCCACTTTGTATCACTTGGACAACTGTCCTTTGTTTTTTCTTTGTGGTCTTTTATGATGCCTAAAATAGACTCATATCGTTTTTCATAACTCATACTGAAGTTTGTGCCCCCATCCGCATAACGAATGTAGTCGAGTTGGATTTCAGGAAAACCCAGTTCACATGCCTTACGAATGGATTTTTGGATGGATGCCATTAAATTTGTGTTTGGTGACTTCTCTATTAGTCCACCTTCAAAGTTTACCACACGAGCCACCATATAAATCCCTAGTGCCTTTGCTTCTGCCACTTGTTCTGGAGTCGGGGGGTGGGGTTGCATATCCACAACAGCCGCATTCATTCCGGCATCTTTCATCACTTGGAAAAGTAAACTCCATCGTTTTTTGTCACGAATGGTTTTGGTATTGATGTAAAGCCCTTCTATGAATTCAGGAGCCTCGTTTGAGGAAGCAGATCGTTCTTGGCCCTTTGTCTGGGAAATGGATTGGCAAGAGACAAATACAAATAATAGGAGGAAGGAAAATAGTGGTTTCATAGCAGTTATGACAAGTTTTTTCCCTACGAATGAAAATTCAAATCGAATCGATTGACGAAATTCCCTTGGTTTCCTAAAATTTGGGCATGATTGAAATCACAAATGACTTCCAAATCAAATCGTACGGTCGTTTCCCAGAGGTTCTTTCGGAACAGGCACAATTCAAAGACCGGATGGTGGAAGTATCACGGCTTTACAAAGCGATGGGTGAGTCCTACTTACAACATTTAGGGGATGATTCCAAGATCAGTGGATTAGAAAAGAAGGAATTAAACGAATACTTAGAGAATATCTTACTGGTTCTTGTGATGTTACGAAAACTCGATTTTTCGCAAATGGATGAAGAAGTTTACATTCGCAAAGACAGAGGTCTTTTTGAATTACGTTTGCGTTTTGGAGAAGGTGGAATATGGGAGCTAACAGGAGCTATACGACCTGAATACAAAATGAAACAACGTGTGTTTCGCGAATGGTTTAATACGGATTTTTCCAATGAAATCAAAACCTTTTATGCAGTTTATGGTAATGCGGGGCTTGACAAAACCATTTCTCCTGAGGAGAAAATACAAATCACAAAACAAATTGATCGTATCATTGCTGAAATCATCGAAATGATTGTGTTCATCGAAAGGTTTATGTTATTCCAATGAAAACAGGGATATCCTTTCACGAATCTTTTTTGGACCATAAAACTGGCCCTGGTCACCCAGAAACCCATGTTCGATTGGAATCCATTTTAGAAGCCATATCCGATCTGCCATCAAATTCCTTTTTATGGAACAAATCCTTTCAGGAAGCTCCTTTATCTCTAATTTCTGAGATCCATGATCCAAATTACGTTCGTTTGGTGGCAAAGGTTTGTGAGGAAAAAGGGAGTGGGTATTTGGATGGAGATACTGTGTTTTCACGAAACTCCTTTCAGGCGGCATCTCTTGCCGTTGGTGCGGGAGTGGCTCTTGCACAAGATATTTTAGATGGAAAGTTAAAAAATGGAATGGCACTTGTCCGCCCTCCAGGCCACCATGCAGAGTCTGATCACGCGATGGGGTTTTGTTTGTTCAATAACATTGCCATCACTGCCAAATATTTGCAAAGTAAGGGGATCAAACGCATTTTGATTTTGGATTGGGATGTGCACCATGGCAATGGCACCCAACACCAGTTTTACGAAGATGAATCCGTTTACTTTGTTTCCCTCCACCAATATCCCTTTTATCCAGGCACGGGATCGGAGAAGGAACGTGGTAAGGGCAAAGGATTCGGCACAACTTTAAATTTGCCAATGGCTCGAGGCTCGGAAGAGAAAGATTACCTGGACCAGTTTTCTCTAATCCATAAAGAAATGGAGTTGTTCCAACCAGAGTTTGTTTTGGTTTCTGCTGGGTTTGATGCCCATGTGAATGACCCTCTCGCTGGAATGAATTTAAAAACTGCATCGTATGCGCGTATGACAAATGAAGTGAAAGAGATTTCTCGTCTTTACGCAGGTGGAAAACTCCTTTCGTTTTTGGAAGGTGGGTATGATTTCCAAGCACTTTCTGAATCCGTGAAAGTACATTTGGAAACCCTTGCCACAGCTTAACTTAGGCTTTAGGTGCCACTCCAAACACTTCCTTGACCCAATGGATGAGAGGTCGCGAACTAATGATGGAAAAATGGTTATGTTTTTTAAGCTCTAAAGTGCGAAGGGCTTGGTTTGTTTTTTTGTCGAACACTTTGTCCGTGAGGTAGGTGAGGCTTTTTTTCTCAACGATCCCATCTCCCAAAAAGTTTTGTAAGGGATTTTCAGGTCCTTCCATCAGAGCATAGGCTTGGTAGACATCCAAATCATCCAATTCACCGAAATAGGTTTCAGCAAAATATCCAGAGATGGTTTCCTTCCAACCTTTTTCTTCTTTTCGGATAAGTCCAAAAGATAAATCTTTGATGGCATCACTTCGTAAGTTCCCAATCATACCAATGATCTTCATGGCAACATTGGGACTTTTTTCAAATAGAAACCCCAACCAAAAACCGATTTTCTCCAAATACGAACCTTTGTTTGGTGCTGCTATCAGTGTGATCCGACCAAGCCGATGGATCCAAGGTTTGTTTTCCAACTTCGCATAATAGATACACGAACGAAAGATAAGGCAACCCAAACTATAACAAATGATATCCGGTTTCACCTCTTTATCTTCTTCAAAAAAAACATCTAAAAGGTGCATAAGTTTTTTCCCATTCTCATGGATAGGAAGACCATGGTTGTAACGAAGATAAAATGAAAAGTATCCGCATGCTTCCAGTTCTGTGGCAAGGCCTGGAGAAGTGATTTGTCTATTTTTGTATTCAACCGTTTGTTCTTGCCATACGGATTCGTCTGTAAATAGACCTGGTAAAAATAATACCGATTTGGTTTTACGAGACTTATGGAACTCGGTGATGGTTTCTTTGGCTGTGATGTCCTTTCCAAAGGTGCGAAAGCTCATATCAATTTTGGTAAGTTTGAATTTTTGATTATGAGAACTTCCTAATATACTGGATACCATTCTGTTATCAAACACCATATCATCACTTTTTTTAGCCGTGAGTTCTACCTTAAAGAGGGCTTTGTCAAAGGCTTGGTTTGTGAGTTCGATGGTTTTTTGTAATTCTTCATTGGAACGGAGCCCCGTGTCCCTCACTTGGACACCTAGTTTTTGGAGGGAATCCCTCCATTCTGGTTTGTAAAAAAACGCATTGGACAATAGATCCAAACCATCTCCTGTTTTTGTCAAACTGCCATGGACTAAAAATTGAACTCCTTTTAAGAGGGAATCCGTTGTTTTTTGGGTGAGGGAAACTGTTTTCCCTGCAAGGGAATTGATAAGGATTTGGATCACGGTGGATCAGTTTACTGAGTTTTAAAAAGAAAGCGAGAAGAAAATAAAGAGAAGGATAGGCTTTTTGGAAATAACCTAAAGCGTCAGGTAATGGTATGAGAATTTGAAAAGAATTGTATGCTATTTAGTCCTTTTTAAATAGGAATCATCTCGTTCGGTGATGATTTGTTTGCAATTTTGGTCAATCGAGTTGAATTCCTGGGATTCTTTACGAGGGCATATAAGGTTAATATTCTACACAGACTAGGTGGTTGAGGCTTGCACATGAAACCCCACTTGCGCCATTTCGAAATGCTGTATAGTTAGTTGCGTTAGAATTCCCAACCCTTCCTCCGTCACTTGCAGGCGCAGTTGCTGCGGAGCTTGTCCAGTTAGAGCAATTATAAGTTGCCGCTGCAGATGCAACTCTCCATTGAGCAGTTGGAGAAGTTGATAAAGCAGTCCAGTATGTTTTAAGAGTGCCAGAATCAAATGCATGGGACATTGTATATGGACTTGTGGTAAATTCAGTACCACTTGCAGGCAATATTCCCGCAGAGTTTGGTGTAAACAAAAAGGCAGAATCGGAGGAACGAATATAGTTTCTTCCAAATTGGAAAACCCAATCGATATTTTCTGCGGCATTAGTACAATTTGCAGTTCCGTCACATGCCCTTCTTGCACCACCACTCGTTGTTAGCATTGCTTTGAAGTTACCAGTTGATGGTTTATTTGCATCCGCGTTACATTTTGCATCTGCACCGGCAGGTCCATTTGCCGCCGCACCTTGCAAGTTCCCATTGTATGTGGAGGCAGTTACGAATACTTTATAAACTGTGGTATCGATACGTATAGAAATTGTTTCTGTATCAGTATTTGTTCCATCGGTTGCTGTTACGGTATAACTGGAACTTGATTGTGAATCTGTAGGTGTTCCAGAGATCACACAAGTTGTTGGATGCAAACTAAGTCCGCTTGGTAATGAAGGATTCACGGAACAGGAGTTATATGGAAATGTTCCATAAGGTGTTAAAGATGCAATCGCTTCATCTTCTCTGAACAAAAAAGAACTGCCTGTATAAAACATAACTCGGTGTCTTATCGAAATTGAGCCAGATACACTATTAAAGTTTGTGTCAAGACTAGATGATGAAATATTTAAGTTTGAAGTAGTCGGTGTTGTTGCAAGAGAAGCCAGTGTTATTGTTTGAGGAGTATTATAATTCGCGGGTGTAAACGTTAGGTGTGCTGTAAGGGGTGTTGTGACATTTCCATCAATAGAGAGTTTACTTGTATCAAAGGCTAAATTGATGGTAACATTTGATGTAGGCACAACTCCAAGTGCGATTCCAAATGTTTGTGAGGTTCCATAAGTTAATACCACACTTGCACTGGTCACATTAATCTTGGAAGAAGGGCCAATTGTAAACGAATTGGCCGAAGTCGTTGTTGTCAGCCCATTGATCAGCGTAAATAAAAACGCATCATTGGATTTTACCGGGTTACAAGAAAGGAAACTGAGTGTGAACACAAGAGTGAATAACCGGTTCCAACGCATCTTTCCCTCCCTGATCCTTACAACAAATTAGGGAAACCCCTTTCTCAAAGATCGGCGAAAAGTGGAGGACTTACAAGTGAAATTCTTCGGAAAGGTATCGAGAACTTTTTGTCTTCAGTACTTCCCCTAGAAGATTACGTCCCTTTTCTGTGTCTTTGAGGCTAACCATAGTCCTTAATGAAAACACACGGAGTGCATCGGAAACAGATAGGGTTCCATCTGCTGAATCTTTGCGTCCAGAAAACGGAAACACGTCCGGCCCACGTTGGCACTGTGCATTCCAATTCACACGAGCCACTTGGTTCACAAGGGTATCAATCAGTTTCCCAATGACCTTCGGATCTTCTCCGAAGACACTTGCTTGTTGTCCCATATTGGAATTGATGATGTATTCCAATGGTTCTTCAATAGAAGAGAAGGGCACGATGGGAACTAGAGGTCCAAACTGTTCTTCATGATACAGACGTGCGTTAGGCGAGACAGGAGAGAGGATGGCAGGAGTCATAAACGATTCTGTAATCTCACCACCATGAGCGTTCAAAACTTTTGCACCATGTTTCGTTGCATCATCTAAAAGTTCCTTTAGCCATTTTGTTTTCCCTTCTTCTGGGAGTGGAGTTAAGTTGGCACCTAGATCCCAAGGCATTCCTGCTTTCCACTTCGAAAATTCTTCTAAATACAATTTTAGGAATTCGTCCAAAATGTCTTTATGGACAAACAGAATTTTAAGAGCAGTGCACCTCTGGCCATTATAAGACAAGGAGCCAGAAACAATTTCTGGTACCATTGTTTTTAGGTCAGTATCTGGTAAGATGATGGCAGGGTTTTTTGCATTCAATCCCAAAACAGACCTTAGGCGGTTGAGTTTGGGATGTTTTTTTGTAATGAGATTTGCAGTTTGGCTGGAACCAATAAAGGCAAATACATCAATTTTCCCAGATTCCATAATGGGTGAGATCACTTTTGCCCCATCACCATAAACGGTATTGATGACTCCTGGTGGAAAGGCTTTTTGGAAACATTCAAGGAGAGGTTCTAAGAGTAAAACACCATATTTAGCTGGTTTGAACACAACAGTATTCCCCATTAGAATGGCTGGGATCAGAGTGCAAAATGTTTCGTTTAACGGATAGTTAAATGGTCCCATACAAAGCACAACTCCATACGGAGAACGTTTGATTTGTGCGATAATTCCACTTTCGGAAATGTACTTTAAAGAATTGGATTCGAGTTCGAGCAGTGATTCAACCGTATCTTCTAAGTATTCAATTGTACGATCAAATTCTTTTGTGGCATCTTTTTCTGTTTTGCCTATCTCCCACATTAACAGTAAAATGATTTGGTTTCTTTTTTCCTTCATCAATTTGATGAAGTGGTTCACGGCTGATATCCTTTCTGTGGGTGTGGAAGAGGGCCAAACGCCTGTTCCGTGGTTGTAAGCAGTCACCGCTGCCTCTAAGGCTTTCAGGCTTTGTGTTTCATCAAAACTAGGGTAGGATCCAAGGACCACCTGCTCCAAGTTTCCATTCCGATTGAGGAAGATGGGAGATTTGACAGTTTGTGTTTCCCCATTCCATTCCAAAATTTCGCCACCGAGGAGGTATTTTTTTTGGTGGATCGGAGTGATACGGTACTCGGGGGGAATGGAATCTTCAGTAGGAAAAACAAAGCTCATGATCCATGAATCGAACCTGCACTAGACTAAAAAAGCAACATTTTACAGAAACGATCGACCGATAGATAAATTATGGAGCCATGGATGGCAGAGAATCAGGAAGAATGGGAAGCTTTGACCTTACGACTCTTTCGTCGTGTGGAAGAGCTAGAATCACTGATGTTAGAAGTCCGTAGTGATTTGGTAAGATATCGCGCTGTCAGGGAAGAATGGTACCATTGGCATAGTGCCTGGAAGGAGGAATACGCCAAACGAGCCACCGGATGAACTGGAAAAATCGTTTTCCGTAGGACCTCTCTTGGAAAATTAGTCCTATCCCATTCGAAAAAGGAATTCCCATGGTCCAAAAAGCAATGTCCCCCTTTGGTGAGTTAGCTCCCAATACTCCTGCCTCTCTCTCTGATATCAAAAAGAACATTTACGGACGATACCTCGAAGAATTCAATGTTGGTGACATTTATGTTCACCCTCGCCAATTCACAGTCGACAGAAGTTTTGCCCAAGAATTTGCCACTGTGTTTATGGATGCCAATCCTTTGTATCTCTCTAGCGAATATGCAAAGGCACATGGTTTTTCAGACTTACTTGTCCACCCACTGATGGTTTTCAACTTAGCACTTTCCATTGGTGTTCAAAATAACAGTGAAAAGGCGCTCGCAAACCTTGGGTATTACAACGCACAATTTTTGATGCCAGTGTACCCAGGTGACACATTGTCTTCCCGCACAAAAATTTTGGCAGTTGATGATAAGGGACCAGACAAACCAGGAATCGTAAGTGTGCGAACACTTTGCCTCAACCAAAAAAACGAAGTGGTCTTACAATACGAACGTAAAATCATGATTTACCAATCCAATGGAAAACCAAAAGGAAATCCAAAACCTGGTGATTCTTCTGCATTTTTCCCTGAGTCAAAAACACCAGAACTCAAACTTCCGAATTTAAAATTCCCAACAGAAATGAAAGATGTCACTTGGGGACACACCTATTTTGAAAACTTCAAACCAGGTCAAATTTACGTTCACCAAAATGGAAGGACCATTACGGATGAACACTACCAATGGACCTACCGAGTTGGTAACACCCACCCACTCCATTATGACAAATTGTATTCAGCAGGAATTTCTGGCCCGATGGGTGGAGAACCAGTTGTGTATGGTGGACTCGTATTTGGTTGGTTAGCTGGTATGGCTTCTCGTGATATTTCCGAAAACGCAATTTGGGAACTAGGTTTCACGGAAGGATACCACACCCAACCGGCATTCTCAGGTGATACGGTAACTTGTATTTCTCGAATCCTCACAACAGAAGACAAAGGAACAGAATACGGAATCCCAGCTGGCGAAGTACAAATCCAATTCATTGGACTCAAGAACATCAAAGCCAATGATGCCTTGGACAAATTCGGTGCAGATCTTTTCCTCAAAGAAAATGACAAAAAGAAATTGGGAAAAGACAAAATCCCAGAAAAAATCTTCGAAATTGAAAGAAGATTGATCATCAAAAAGCAACCATAAGGTGAAACTTTGAAAGTTACCATCCCCAAACGAATTCCTCCGATGGAAGACATCGGGGATGGTGTCTTTAAAATTGTATTACCCCAACCATTCTACGCACCAAATAACATCTATTTGTATGAAGGGAATGATGGATTAACACTTATCGATTCAGGTTATATCGAATCGATCCCAATGTTACAAGCCTCCCTAAAAACAAAGGGATTTTCTTTAAATGACATTCGTCATATCATTTATACACATAACCACTTAGACCATATCTCTTCGGCACTTGTACTGAAGTCGTATGCCAAAAATGTAACATACTATGGTTACCGGGCAATGGCAGATGGGGTGGGGAATTATTTAGAGTCGATGTTACTCTTTGAAGAGGCAACAGAAGATTTGTTTCACAAAGCCTTTGGTGACAAAGAGGAACTGGATCGTATCCTTACGGAATCCAGGAAAGGATGGCGCCAATTTTTTAGTAAATTTGGGGAAACAAAAAAAGGGGATCCTGTATTACGAATTGATGTAGCCATAGATCATAACGACAGTTTGGAGTTAGGTGGAAGACTTTTTCGTTTTTTGTATACACCTGGTCATAATTTGTACCACATCACACCTGTTGACCCTGCAACGGGTGTTTACTTTTCGGGAGACCTCATCATTGCCAACCTCACGGCCATATATTCTGAAATGGATGGAAATTTAGGGGATTATTATTTCACACTCTCCAAGTTATTAGAAGAACCCATCAAACGAATGTTACCTGCACATGGGAGTGAAATTGAAGATCCAAAAAAAACCATCACTCTTGTGAAAAAAACATTGAGTATCCTCGAGAAGGGAGTGCTTCGTCGGCTCCGCGAAGGGGAATCCGATTTAAAAGTGTTAATGGAAGCAGCCATAGGGAAAAAAGTCCATAATGGAGGCCACCTTCCAACGGCTCTTGGGCTTGTGTATAGTATCATCCAAAAACTAGTGTTAGAAGGCCAAATCCGTATCGAAAAAAGAGAAAACGGATATGAAGTATTTCATATCGTTGTGTAAGCTTAAAGTTTCTTAAAAAAAATTGAATTTGATTCTTTCGAATCCAAAATTAGAGAGACCAAGTCAATTGGTTTCCATTCGTTTCCAAACTTCAATCTGTTTCCCTTGCCAAATTTTTTGATAGGGTTGTGGTTTTGAAGTGCTAAACAAATCTAAAATTCTTTTTTTCGGCCAAAGTTTCTCATCTGTGAACTGTGGTGCAATTACCACATAACAAATATTTGTTTCTCTGCAAATTTCATTTTGTTTCTCTATCTTTTCGAGAGGATATACTTTTGTTTTGTCAGTGATCAAAAAGGACAAATTGTATTGGGAGAATACAATTGGATTTTGTTTCAAGGACTGTGAATGGATTGGATGCGAATCTGAAATGAGAATTTCATTGGCCCGTGGTAGATCTTCTACCACTTCCGATTGAATCGTTTGGTCAAACCACTGATTTTTTGATTTTATTCCGAGTGGGAAGTGTTGGTCCAATGCATTTTTCCAAAACAAACATGATAAAATGAGGCAAACGATCGGAAGTGAAATTTCTTTTTTTGACCTGAGCCAAAGAATCCCTGAATACAATAAAAAAGGCACAAGCGAATAACTGTAATACGAATACACTTCATGGTGCCAAGGCCTCGATGAAAAAAAATGTGTGAGGTACACCAATCCAATTCCAAAAAACTCTGGCAGCATCTGCAGAATGCCAAGGCCTCCACTCACAAGAAGTTCTATAAAAATTTGTAAGGATTGGGTAACACTTGTGACTTGTTTGAAAAAAGGGTGGTAGTCTTGTCTTAGGATTTTTGACCAAACAAAGGCAGAATTTGAGCCATTGGAGTATGGATACAAAAAAAATACATAAACTAAGTAAACGATTGAGGTGCACACTACCACAATCAGCAGGCCATAAGATGGATGTTTCTGGAAGGGACTTAGATCCTTCCAAGATCTGAATTGTTTCACAACCAATAGATGGTAAGTCTCATAAAGAGATCTTGGTAACAAAAAGAGAAGTAAGTAAATTCCAACATCTTCCTTTTGCGAAAGGAAAAAAAGTAGGCTTAGAAGAAGGAACGAAAGTGTGAAAATATAAGTTTGCGATTTTTGTTTCGTTTCGCGAATGACTAACGATCTGCATTTTTCCCAAAAGAAAAAAAAGAAAAACCCACTTACCACGACGAGGATTTCAAAATGGTAACTGGATCCTATCCGGTATAAATACAATTGGTTGGTAAAGACAACCCACAATACCAAAAACTTAAAAGAAAGATTCGAATCGTTTCTTTCGTGGGAACGGTAAGCCCAATAAATCCAGAGCATCGTTGCAAGCTGGTAGAAAAAAAATACTGCCACGGCAAGTCCGTACCGATTGGGGACAAGGCCAACAAATGGAGAAAGGAAAATCATCCCAGGTGCAAAGTGGTGGCTAAGATAACTTCCGTTAATGGATTCACTATAATAATGGCTTTCGAATCCTTTCCCTTCCCAAACTGAAATTAGAATATCGGAAATTCCAATATAGTCGGCGTCATGGAATAAAAAAGATCCGACAAAATAATCTGTTAGTTGGTAAGCGTGGACAGTACTTGCCAAAAGAAAACAGAAACAACTGATCCCAACTAAGTATGGGAGAATTTTTTTTTGGTTTTGAATCGAAAAAGGAATTAAATTGGAATATCGATTTTGATGAGAAGATGGTGTTTCATTTTTCTTTTTACAAAATTGATACATGCAAAGAGCGAAGAAAAAAAGAGATACCCCCTTTTGCAAGGGGGCATGAAAGTTTTTAGGAGAAACAAAAAGAAAGGAGGTGACGAGACTCGAAAGAAAAAATAAATAAACCACTTATCGAATGAAATACAATACCTTTCTTTCACCGATTCGTTCTCTGTTGATTTCCACTCGGTTGCGGTAATAGTATCCTTTTTCTGGAAATGTTTTAGAGAAAAATTCAAATAAGTCCATTTCAAATACTAACATACATTCTGCGACATCAGCAGCACCAATTTTCATGGCCACATTGGTATCAACCATGATATGTCTTGAATTGATATAGTCTGGTTGGATTTCATTTGCGATGAGTTCAAAATTGG
The DNA here is from genome assembly GCF_004769635.1 of Leptospira jelokensis. Taxonomy (GTDB): domain Bacteria; phylum Spirochaetota; class Leptospiria; order Leptospirales; family Leptospiraceae; genus Leptospira_A; species Leptospira_A jelokensis. The sequence continues at coordinate 132,436 of NZ_RQGH01000033.1, read as the reverse complement.
TTTTGGTGATGGTTCCACCAACCGATGTTTTTTTCCCTCTGCTTTTGGCTTCGGAAATGATTTTTTTGGCAACTCTTGTGACTTCTTTGTCATCCGGTTTTTTGTCCATGGACGCACTGAGATCTGACCTAGCAGCTGTTACTTGTTGCAACTCTTGGAAGGATGGAGAATCAAAAATATCCATTAAGTTCCGATAACCTGTGATCGTTTCCATATTGATCGACTTATTGTAGGATTCAAATTCTGAGGGTGTGAGAAGGTTTTTCATCGTCTGGATGAAATTTTTTAATGCATACTCAGACTCCACCATAGGGGCAGAGATCCCAGACACAGCAATCCTTTGGCAAATACGGATATCATTTCTGGCTTCAGGCCCACCTATTTTGACGTAAAGTGGTAAAATCCCTGAAGTGATGGTTTTTAGGAGAGCAATTTCTTCTTCGCCCATGTCTTCTGTTTCAGTTCCCGTTTTCACGCAGACAAAGGAATAGTTCTCCTTCATCTCAAGTAGGGTATTTCGTAGTCCACGGATTGATGTTTCCATAAGCAGAAGATCTCCAAGTATGGTATCGTCGATTCCCGAAAATAGTACAAGTCTTTTGCGCTTTTTTTCCCCCTTTCTTGACAGAATTTTCGAATTCCTTAGTTTCGAACTATGGGATTATTTTCCTCCATTTTCAAATCCACTCCAAAATCAGAATCCAAAGAACCAGAAAAAGAAGGCGCGGCAGCCTCAGGTATCTCTTTCGGGATCATTGTCGTTATCGTATTTGCCTTCAAATCATCCATATTAGATGCAAATAATATCCCTTCAGGTTCCATGATCCCAACCTTAAAAATTGGGGACTTTTTATTTGTGAATAAAATGCGTTATTCCTTTCGGATGCCTTTCACTGAAAAAGAACTCTTTCGGATTGATGATCCAAAACGTGGTGATATCGTTACCTTTATCCCACCTGCTTCTGCACTAGGCCAAGAAGAATCACGGTCTGGAATTTTTGCGAAACGATTTGTCAAACGTGTGGTGGGCCTACCTGGTGATACCATTCGCATCACAAGAAAATTCATCGATACAAAAGACCGAGGCCGCGTACACTTTGCACTTGTTGAATACAAAGAAAAAGGCAGTGAAGAATTTAAATCATATGAACCAAAGGAAGTTCCAATTGGCAAAGAACTATCTGATTTAGATAATTTGGAAGCAACACAAAGGGCTTTGTTCAAAGAAGTAAAACCTGGATTTGAACATTACATTTTGGAAGGATTTGAAGACGATCGTCGTGCTCATATATTTGAGTATTGTGATTTTTTACATGGTTGCGAAATCCCCGAAGGCCAATACATGGTAATGGGAGATAACCGCGATGATTCTCACGACTCAAGAGCTTGGGGTTTTGTGAAACGGGAAGACATTCTTGGGAAAGCCCTCATCATTTATTTTTCGATTGATTGGAAGGACGCAACTTGTGAGTACAAGGATGGCCAAGAATTAGCAGAGAAAGGCCCCGAAGTCGCTGAACGATTCGATGGGGATGCTCTTGAAAGAAGGTGTCATTACTCAGAAGTTTTTACATCGCATAATTCTCGTTATTATAGTGATGAGTCGCGATTCGGTTGGATTGAAAGGACACTGCGATATCGTATTTGGCGGTTGAGTGTACGATTTGATCGGATTGGTCGCATCTTGCAGTGACAGATACTCCCGAAAAACCCTCTCCAAAAAAGGGAGAAAAATCACCAATGGCAATGGCCGGTGCTGGATTTGAATTTGTATCATCCATCATCCTTTTTGTCCTTGGTGGTTACTATTTGGATGAATACTTGCAATCGGAACCTCTATGGTTACTCATTGGATTTTTTTTGGGTTTTAGTTTCGCATTTTACTCTCTTATCAAACGGGCCAAAGAGAACGAATGAAGGGAATCATCCAAATAAATTCTTGACAAATCACTTCCTTACAAAATAAAAGAAACTGACCATGCAGAAACAAGAAGCATCAATCAAGATTGGAAACTCAACCAACCTCGAATTTGGTATGCCTTCTTATGCCCTCATGTCTGTCGTCCTCGTCGTCGTTTCTCCGTACATACGTAGCTTTCTGTCATAATCCTCACTCGTTTCCTCGGTCGACAGAAAGCACCAGTCGACGGGGAAACCAATAGAGGAGACAGGTTATGCCGAACGAAATCACTGTAAGTCAATGTATCATACAATTTTTAGAATTTAAAGGAATTCAAAGTATCGCAGGTGTCCCTGGAGGAACCATACTCCCACTGTACGAATGTTTGGCGGCTTCAAACATCAAACATGTCCTTGCAAGACACGAACAAGGTGCTGGATTTATAGCCCAAGGCATGGCAAGGAGTAGCGGAAACGTTGGTGTTGTTTTTGTTTCCTCAGGACCAGGCGTTGCCAACTTGATCACAGCCATTGCTGATGCGGATAGAGATTCTATACCATTACTTATTTTTTCAGGCCAAGTTCCTCTTTCACTAAAAGGCACAGATGCCTTCCAGGAATTGGATACGGAATCAATTGTGAAAACACTCGTAAAAAAAGTTTATTCCATTGAAGACCCAAATCGTATCCCAATGGTATTAAACGAAGCCTATGATCTTGCATTGGAAGGAAAAAAAGGTCCAGTTTGGATTGATTTGCCAAAGGACATCCAAACAAAACTGATATCCGTTCCAGACTTATTTTGTGCGCATCAAGAATCCATAGGTTCTATCAATCCAATCATCCAATGGTATCCAGATGGAGATCATAATCAGACCCAAACTCTCGAAAATTTTTGTTTTGAATTTACTCATCTAGTAAAAAATTCAAAGTTCCCTTTGTTATACGTTGGTGGTGGTGCCCGAAAAGAATGCAAACAGTTACGTGAATTTGTGAAACGAACCCAAATTCCGGCTGTGACTACACTTATGGGTTTGGGGATCTTTGAAAAAGATGATCCAATGAATTTGGGAATGATGGGAATGCATGGAACGATTGCGGCCAATGAAGCACTTGGTCTCTGTGATTTACTTATTGCAATTGGAGTTCGTTTTGATGATCGTGCGATAGGGAACAAGGATACATTTTGTCCCAATGCAAATATCATTCACATTGATATTACGGCAAATGAAATCGGTAAAATCAAACAACCCGATTTAAGTTTACAGATCGATATATCAGTTTTGCTTCCATATTTATTGGAAGACAAGTTGATCGATGAAATCAGAAAAGCTGGATGCAAAAATGAGGAATCTTTTTCCCAGATGGAAAAATGGAAACAAATCCCCGAGATCCATCCAGCAAAGGATTTGATTCTATCGCTTGCTACAACTATATCAAATCACGATCACTTTATCCTTACGGATGTAGGACAACACCAAATGTGGGTGGCTCAGTATTATCCATTTTCGAAACCATCACAATGGATCACATCAGGTGGGCAAGGCACTATGGGATTTGGATTGCCGGCCTCCATTGGTGTTTCCTTAGCAAATCCGAATGTACCAGTGTATTGTTTTACTGGTGATGGTTCCATTATGATGAATTTACAAGAGTTGGCCACGTTAAGAGAACAGAATTTAAATGTAAAAATTATATTATTGAATAATAGGCATTTAGGTTTGGTGAAACAACAACAAGATTTGTTTTATGGGAATGTATATTCAGGATCAGAATTCCATTTCCATCCCAACTTTTCAATGTTAAGTGAATCATTTGGAATCTCTTATTTATTATGGGAGAAAGACCAAAATAATGAAATGTTAGAATCCCTGTTCAATTCAGAAGGGCCAGCCATTGTAGAAATCAAAATTCCTTCCGATTGGGGAGTGTATCCTTTTGTCCCTGGTGGGAAATCAAACCAAGAATACATTTTGGATTTGGTAAACACGTAATTTGGTGCTCCCATAGATTCAAGTTTGCTCTATGGGAGTTCCATTGCAGATTAAATGGCTTTGTTCCCGCGTTCTCCACTTCGGATTCGGATCACTTCTTCCAGTGGCATTACGAAGATTTTTCCATCACCAATTTTACCTTCTGGTCCAGTTTTTGCCGCTTTCAAAATGGCATCAACTGTTGGTTTCACAAACTCATCGTTGACTGCTATTTCCAAACGTACTTTTCTCAGTAAGTTGACTTGGTATTCGTGACCACGGAATACCTCCGTTTTTCCTTTTTGTTGGCCATAACCTTGGACATCGCTCACTGTTAGGCGATAGATTTCATTTTTAGTTAATTCGTTTTTAACTTCTTCCAGTTTGTGTGGTTGGATGATTGCTATTACTAATTTCATATTTTTTACCTTATATCATATCCTTTTTCACCATGAATCTCTTGGTCGAGTCCAGTGATTTCTTTATCTTCTTCAATTCTAAATCCAATTGTTTTTTCTATGACTAATGCAAGTATGTAGGACACAACAAAAGAATAAAAACCTGTCGCAACTACACTTATGATTTGTGCCATCATTTGGCTTTCAAATGTCATTCCTTCTGCTAATTCTAATGCAAAGATTCCGGTTAAAATGGCTCCAAATGCTCCGCCTGCTCCGTGGATTCCAAAAGCATCTAAGGTATCGTCGTATTTTAGTTTCCCTTTTAGAAGTATCGCCAAATAACAGATAGGTGAAACTAGTAAACCCATGATGAGAGCACCTTTTACATCAACAAAACCTGATGCTGGCGTGATAACAACAAGTCCAGCTACTATACCAGAAGCGGCGCCGAGTGCAGTTGCCTTTTTTGTATGATACCATTCAATGAGTAACCAACTCGCACCTGCAGCAGCTGGGGCAATGAGTGTTACCAAAAATGCTCTTGCGGCAAGTCCATTGACGGCAAGTCCAGAACCCGCATTAAAACCGAACCATCCAAACCATAATAATCCTGAACCAAGTAACGTATAAGTCATGTTATTCGGATGGGTGAGAAGCCCAGGGTCACCTTTTCGTTTCCCTATGACAATCGCTGCTGACAAACCAGCAATCCCTGAGATTAGATGAACAACTGTTCCACCAGCAAAATCTAAGGCATTCATTTTGAGTAACCAACCGGAATCTGCCCACACCCAATGTGCTACTGGGTCATAAACTAAGGTTGACCAAAGCAAAATGAAGACAACATATGCAGAGAGTTTGATACGCTCTGCAATGGCCCCTGAAATCAAAGCTGGTGTGATCAGAGCAAACATACCTTGGAATAAAAAATGAACGTAGGTAGGAATTGATCCTTTTGTTGAGTTAACATCAATTCCATTTAAGAAAGCTAAATCAAAATTCCCAATATAAGGATTGTCTCCTGAAAATGCGAAACTGTAACCGAAAATCGTCCATTGTAAAGTCATGACGATGATGGCGACAAAACTATGCATCATTGTCGATAATACGTTTTTAGATCGAACAATCCCTCCATAAAATAAAGAAAGGCCAGGGATCATAAAAAAGACCAACGCTGATGAAACTAACATCCAAGTTGTATCAGATTTATCGATCGGATTTGTTGTCGCTGTTTCCCCTTCTGCCAGAAGCAAAGTTGGCAAAAACAAGAAAAAACAGAGGAATACAGGTCTTAAGACCATGTGTAAGTTCATAAATGACTCCAGAGGATTTAGATTCAATTTCCGAAATAAAATTCGTATTATTAAGGACGGGAGGAGTATGAAAGCGAGTAAAAATCGTAATAAGGTGAACTTTTTTTTAGAAAAATTTGGGATTTGAGATAGGGATTTGTCAGTGGAAGCAAGGTATGTTAAACGGTTCGCAATGGGAGGCGGGTTGTAGTTCCCCACCCAAACCAGGGCGGGGATTGAATTCCCCAAAAAATCCAAAAACTAACTTTTTTTGAATTTCCGGAAGGAAAAAGATTGAACAAAATTAAATTGTGCACAATCTAATTGTAAACAAGATATTGGAGTAGGCAATGGCAGAAGATTTTTACAAAATTAAAGTAAAACGTGGATCGGAAGAGATTCCAATGGAACAATTTAAAGATAAGGTTTTATTGATTGTTAATACCGCTAGCCAATGTGGGTTTACTCCACAATACAAAGGATTACAAGAAACATATGATCGTTGGAAGGGAAAAGGTTTTGAAATATTGGCTTTCCCGTGCAATCAGTTCGGTGAGCAAGAGCCAGGATCTGATGCGGATATAAAATTATTTTGTGAAAAAACCTTTTCTACAACATTCCCAATATTTTCAAAGCTTGAAGTAAACGGTCCGAATACAGACCCACTTTATTCTCATTTGAAAAAAAGTGCACCTGGTATCTTTGGTTCACTCGATATCAAATGGAACTTCACAAAATTTCTCATTGATAAAAATGGAAACGTTGTGAAACGTTACGCTCCTATCACAAAACCAGAAGCGATCGAAAAGGATATAGAGAAACTTGTCCAAGGTTAAGACACCGAAAGATGAGGTTCTTTTGTTAAAGAACCAAATTTGTTTTTCGATGTATTCTTCTATGCATCGATTGATGAAACTCTATCGTCCGCTCCTCGCGGACATAGGGTTAACCTATCCACAGTATTTAGTAATGCTTGTTATGTGGGAAGAGGGGGAGGCGACTGTAAGTAAGTTAGGCGATCGCCTTCAATTGGATTCTGGAACATTGACTCCGCTCTTAAAAAGATTGGAGCAAATGGAATTTCTTTCTAGAATTCGCAGTAACATTGATGAAAGAATCGTAAACATCATGCTTACTAAAAAGGGGAAATCACTTCGTGAAAAAGCGAAATCCATTCCAGAAAAGATTTTTTGCCTTTCTGGAATTGAAGAGTCGCAAGCAATGCAATTGAAATCAATTTTGGACCAATTGGGAAGCCATTAGTTGTATTTTTTCCGTTTGAGTAAAAACATGAACTTTTTCTTTTTTTTATTTTTTGATTTTCAGAAATTGATTCCCCTTTCAGCAAACATGTGATATATGGAAGCCATTGGGCGGCGGGTGGTTAACCCCACCCAGTTCGATTAGGGCGGGGATCTATACCATTCTATCCCCCAAAAACCTTCCTCCATTCCTTCTTGCCCACAAATCCCAGGCAATCCACATTGGAACCTATGGATCTAAACTCAATCAATCTCAAACGATTCCATTTGCATTACTTCAGTTATTTATTCGTTCTATTGTTGTTGAGTTTCCCGCTAACAATAGGTTTGGTGGAGGAGGGATACCGATTTCTATTTTATATCGGAGGGGCCATTTCTTTTGCGATCCAAATGGCCATTTTACAACTTAGGTTCCTACCTCGTAAAATCCCGGCTTTAGCAGAGACCGGATTCCCCTTTTTTACAGTATTTCTCTCCTTTTTTCTCAATTTAAGCATTTTGACTGCGTTTCAGGTCTTAGAGTACCCTTTTGAGGCAACTTCTGGATTTTTAATTGCCTATTTCGTCCACCTTCTTTTCCTTGTATTTGCGAGCTATTTCAGTGGAAAATAAGTCTAAATATCGGTTTTTTTTATCATTTTTATTAGTTTTTTCCCTTAGTTTTACGAATGTTTTTGCAAACGATTCGGAAGGGCACGGCTCTGATGAGGGCTTCGATTTCAGCGAAGTGATGGCACACCACTTAGGTGATGCACCGGTTTTCCCTCTCAACTTCGGTGGAACCATTGTTACAGAAGGACAACCTGGTTTTGATGCAGAAAACCATGACGTGTTTATCAACCATGATGGGGTGAAATACCATTACCTAGGTGGTCTTGATCTTCATATCACCAAACGAGTGACCATGATGTGGATTGCTTGTTTCTTTATGTTCCTTGTTTTTATCCCAGCTGCGAACCTCATCTCTAAGAACCCGAAGAAGGTGCATAACAAATTCACTTCCGGTGTAGAGGCATTTGTCAGCTATTTAAAAGAAAATGTTGTGGATTCCTCTCTTGACCACCACGGGCATTCGTATTACCACTACATCTTCTCATTGTTTTTCTTTATCCTTTTCTGTAACTTGTTCGGCCTTATCCCATCCATTGGAGAACTCACGGTTGCGGCATCCGATGCGCTTGTCGCAGTGGGTGTTATGGACCACACACCTCATTCTCTCCACACGTTTGGAGAAATTTGGTCAGGGATCACACCTACTGGTGACATCAGTGTGACTCTTTCACTCGCTTCTATCACTTTACTTACGATTTATGGAACAGCATTTTCCTACCAAGGGATTTCTTTCGTAGCACATGCTGTACCTAAAGGAGTTCCCCTCCTTTTATGGCCACTGATGTGGGCATTGGAATTTATCGTAACTCATATTGCTCGCTCTTTTGCGTTAACGATGAGGTTACTTGCCAACATGACAGCAGGACACGTTATGATCCTTGCGTTACTTGGTTTTATCTTTATGAGCGAAAGTTGGCTCATAGCACCTGTATCTGTTCTCAGTTCAGTGCTCATTTACTTTTTAGAACTACTTGTAGCCTTTTTACAAGCGTTCATTTTCTCTTTGCTCACAGCCGTGTTCATCGGAACTGTGATGCATAGACATTAACATTGGTTTTATTTATATTATAAAACACACAGGAGTGAAACGAAAACAATGGAATTCGGTTTAGGATACATCGCAGTAGGACTCGCAGCAGGACTTGCATTACTTGGTGCAGGAATCGGTATTGGTAGAATTGGTGGATCAGTGGCAGAAAGCATTAGCCGCCAACCAGAAGCAGCGGGAAAGATCCAACTCGTTCTTTACGTAGCAGCAGGTATGATTGAAGGTGCAGCACTTTTCGCAGTGGTAATCGCTCTTCTTATCGCGCTCAAACTCAATGGCTCAATTGACAAAACAATTGGTGCTGGTGCCACTAAAGTAGAACAAGGACAATAGTCTTGGTACTCCTCGCGGCTTCCGGCTTCAATTTGCTGAAAGTCAATCCGGGTCTGGTCATCTGGACCCTGGTCACTTTCTCAGTTGTTGTCTTCGTTCTTAAAAAATTTGCATGGGACAAGATCCTTCATGCTCTCGAAGAACGTGCTTCCGGCATCCAAGGTGATATCAACAAAGCGGAATCTCTTCGTGTTGAAGCAGAAAAGTCTTTAAAAGAATACAAAGACCAACTCTTCAAAGCAACAGAAGAAGCACACAGAATTGTCGATGAAGCTAAGAAAGATGCAGTTGCTCTCCGCACTAAATTGACGGAAGAAGCACACAATGAAGTGAAAGGTATCAAAGACAATGCTGTTCGAGAAATCGAACTTGCCAAAGGCAGAGCTTTGTCCGAGTTACAAAATCAAATTGTGGAAATGTCCGTTCTCATCGCGAGTGAGATCTTGGAGAAACAATTGAAGAAGGAAGACTATGCTTCCTTTGTTGAAAAAGAGATCGCAAAACTCGATAAACTTAAAATCAAATGAGTCTGAACCAAATTTCAAAGGTTTACGCAACGGCACTTTTAGAGTTAGCTCAAGAAACTAACTCACTTGAGTCAACGGAAGAGGAATTATCAAGCTTAGTTGGTATTTTCTTTTCCGATGATTCGATTCGCCATTATTTTCTTTCTCCGTTAGTTGATCCATCTGAGAAAGAACAAACTGCCGCAAAGTCAGTTCAAGGAAAGGCTTCAGAATTTGTTGCCAACTTCATTACACTTGTGGTTCGTAAAAATCGTTTCCTTTACCTAAAGGATATTTTGGAAGATTACCGTGCAGGTGTTGACCGACTTAAAAATCGTAGTTCCCTCCGTATCGTTTCCAAAGATTCATTAGGAAAAGAAGCTGTAGACCGAATCACACAGTCCATTGCATCTAAGTTCGGACGTGAAATTCGTGTGACCGAACAAATGGATCCAAACCTCATCGGTGGATTCAAAATCTATATAGACGACTTTTTAATCGATGCCTCAATCCGTGCAAAACTTGCCGGAACAAGAGAGGCTCTCCTCCAAAAGAAAATCCCAGTCGGAGCATTTGAATGAAAATTAAAACAGACGAAGTAACGTCGGTACTAAAACAAGAAATTAAAAACTTCAAGAAAGACCTTCAAGTAGAAGAAGTCGGAACAGTTCTCGAAGTCGGGGACGGGATTGCGAGAGTTTACGGACTCACAAACGTAATGTCAGGAGAGCTCGTTGAATTCCAAAACGGAGTTCGAGGCCAAGCCTTCAACTTAGAAGAAAATTCAGTTGGGGTTGTTATCTTTGGTGATTATATCAAAATCGAAGAAGGATTCACCGTTAAACGTGTGGGAAAAATCTTCGAAGTGCCAGTGGGACCAGAACTTCTCGGTCGTGTGCTCAACCCTCTTGGGGAAGTGATCGACGGGAAAGGACCACTCAACGCAAAAAAAACAAGACCAGTTGAGTCTCCAGCTCCTGGGATTGCGATGAGGAAATCAGTTCATGAACCAATGCAAACAGGAATCAAAGCGATTGATGCGATGATCCCAATTGGACGTGGACAAAGAGAGCTCATCATTGGTGACCGTGGAACTGGAAAAACTTCCATCGCGATCGACACCATCATCAACCAAAAAGGAAAAGGTGTGATCTGCGTTTACGTAGCAATTGGACAAAAAGCATCAACTGTTGCTTCCACCATCGAAATGTTACGCGAAAAAGGTGCTCTTGAGTATACGATCATCGTATCGGCAAACGCATCTGAACCTGCTCCTATGTTATACATTGCACCTTACTCTGGTGCGACAATGGCTGAATACTTTATGTATGAAGAAGGGAAAGCTACACTTGTGGTGTATGATGACCTTTCGAAACAAGCTGTTGCCTACCGACAAATGTCACTCCTCCTTCGCCGTCCACCAGGTCGTGAAGCATACCCTGGAGACGTATTCTACCTTCACTCTCGCCTCCTTGAAAGAGCGGCGAAACTTGATGATAAATTCGGTGGTGGGTCAATGACTGCACTCCCAATCATTGAAACACAAGAAGGGGAAGTATCAGCATACATTCCGACAAACGTAATTTCCATCACTGATGGTCAGATCTACTTACAGTCTAACCTTTTTGCATCGGGCCTTCGCCCTGCGGTGGACGTGGGAATTTCTGTATCACGGGTTGGATCTGCGGCGCAAATCAAAGCGATGAAAAAAGTAGCGGGAACACTGAAGTCAGACCTCGCTCAGTTCCGTGACTTAGAAGCGTTTGCACAATTAGGAACAGAACTTGATCCAGTGACACAAGCTCAGCTTGATCGTGGATACCGAGTACTCGAAATCCTCAAACAACCAAACAACTCTCCCACTCCAGTGGAAGAACAAGTGATTTCCATCTTCGCTGTGACGAAAGGATTTATGGATACAATTCCTACTGCAAAAGTAAGAGAATTCGAAGCTTTCCTTTTGAAAACAATGAGAGAGCAACACCCAGAAATTTTGGAAGAAATCAGAACTGCCAAAGAAGTAAAACAAGAAGCGGCTCTGCAAAAAACAATCAAAGCGATTGTAGAACATTTTTTAGCAAAGAATAACTAAGGGGAAAGATCTTGGCGACACCGCGTGAGATAAAAAAGAGGATTAACTCGGTTAAAAACACGAGAAAAATCACTCGAACCATGGAGATGGTCTCCACGGCTAAGGCAAAAAAAGCCACTAACAAAGTGAATGCGGCGAAACCATACGCCGATTTAACTCGTGAATTGGTTTCTTCTTTGTCTAGCCTTGCGGGAATCATCCACAGCCCTTACTTAAGGAAGCCGGACAAAATCCGAAAAGTTGCTATCCTTGCAATCGCCGCAAACCGTGGGTTATGCGGTGGTTTTAACTCCAACCTTCTTCGTATGGTCAAAAACCGTATTGAAGAGTTGAAGTCAAAAGGTGTGGAAGTGGAAGTCCATGCTGCAGGAAAAAAAGCGATCTCTTTCTTTAAATTTGCAAAAGTTGAATTGGTAACATCATACACCAACATCGATGACAAAGCTGGAAGTAAAGAGGCAAATGACCTTGCTTCTTATTTTATGGAACGTTTTGCAAACGAGTCGGTGGATTCAGTTGAAATCATTTCCACTCATTATTATTCAGCGGCCAATCAAAAACCTGAGATCACTTCTGTCCTTCCCCTTCAAATGGAAGAAACAGGATCCAAAGGTTCTTCGGGCCCAGAAGTATTATACGAACCAGATCCAAAAACCATTTTGGAAAACTTATTACCAATGGTGATCAAAACTACATTTGTTAAGATCATATTGGAGTCAGTCGCTTCCGAACACATTGCACGAAGAGTGGCGATGAAGGCGGCAACTGATGCAGCTGGTGAGATGATCAAACTTCTGACTCGCGGATACAACCGAGTTCGTCAGGCAAAAATTACGCAGGAAATTTCAGAAATCGTAGGGGGAGCGGAAGCGATCTCCTAACAAAGGTCTTTCGGAGTATATATGAATAAAGGTAAAATTAAACAAATCATCGGTTCGGTATTGGACATCAGTTTTGATTCCGGCAATATGCCTGAGATCTACAATGCGGTAGAGATTCAATCGAAAGTAAACGGCAAAGATGTTACCATCACTGCAGAAGTCCAACAGCACATTGGAGACAACACGGTACGTGCCATCTCCCTTCAATCCACTGACGGTTTGAAACGAGGATTGGATGTAGTGGATACGGGAGCTCCGATTTCTGTTCCTGTTGGAACAAAAACTTTGGGACGTATCTTCAACGTGCTTGGTGAAGTCATCGATGAAATGGGTGACCTTCCAAAAGACGTGCAAACTCGTCCGATCCACAGAAATGCTCCTTCTTACGAAGAAATTAAACCAAAAACAGAGATCTTTGAAACAGGGATCAAAGTCATCGACCTTCTTGCTCCTTACATCAAAGGGGGAAAAACTGGTCTTTTCGGTGGTGCCGGGGTAGGGAAAACCGTTCTCATCCAAGAGCTCATCAACAACATCGCAAAACAACACGGTGGTTACTCTGTGTTCGCTGGTGTGGGGGAAAGGACTCGTGAAGGAAATGACCTTTGGCATGAAATGAAAGACTCAGGTGTTATTGACAAAACTGTACTTTGTTTTGGTCAGATGAACGAACCACCAGGTGCCCGTCTTCGTGTGGCTCTTTCTGCTTTGACAATGGCAGAAAACTTCCGTGATGAATCCGGATCCGATATCCTTCTCTTCGTCGACAACATCTTCCGTTTCTCCCAAGCAGGTTCTGAAGTATCAGCCCTTCTAGGTCGTATGCCTTCTGCGGTAGGATACCAACCAACTCTCTCCACTGAGATGGGGGGATTACAAGAACGGATTACTTCCACAACCAGAGGTTCCATTACTTCTGTGCAAGCGATCTACGTTCCTGCCGACGACTTAACGGACCCGGCTCCTGCGACAGCGTTTACACACTTAGATGCAACAACGGTTCTTTCTCGTGCGATTTCTGAAAAAGGGATTTACCCTGCTGTGGACCCACTTGATTCCACATCACGCATCATGAACCCACAAATCGTTGGGGAAGAGCACTACAGCACAGCACGTGAAGTACAAAGGATCTTACAACGTTACAAAGACCTCCAAGATATCATCGCGATCCTTGGTATGGACGAACTTTCTGAAGATGACAAAATCCTTGTGGCTCGTGCCAGACGTTTGGAAAAATTCCTCTCTCAACCATTCCATGTGGCAGAGCAGTTCACTGGTCGACCTGGTAAGTATGTGAAATTGGAAGACACGATCCGTTCCTTCAAAGGGATCATCGAAGGTAAGTATGACTCTCTTCCAGAACAAGCATTCTATATGGTCGGATCGATTGATGAAGTGATCGAAGCGGCGAAACAACTCAAAGGTTAATTCGGATGAGTAAAGAACTGACTCTAACGGTCATCTCTCCAGACAAAATCCTTTACCAAGGAAAGGCAGAATCAGTGATTCTGCCTGGTTCTGTGGGTTATTTTGGAATTTTACCAGGCCATGCAACCCTCGTATCCCAACTTGATTTTGGGCTGATCAAATTGCATACATCTGGAAAAGAATTCCGAATCGCCATTGATGGTGGGTTCTGCGAAGTGAAAAATGACCAAATCCGAGTGCTCACCGAAGGTGGGGATTCTGAAGACGATTTATCCCATGACCACGCCATCGAACTCTTACAGGAAGCGGAAGCACTCCCATCCTCGAAAGAGAAAGAAAATCTCCTAAAGAAAGCAAAAGTTCGCATTTTACTGCACGAACGTTAATTTTTTTCCCCCCTTCTTGCCGAAAATATACCAGAGGGGGATTTCCTTTGAATCCAATCTGGCTCCGACGAATTGTATTGTTTGTGATACTATTTCTCGGGATGTATTACTTAAAGGAAAACCCTGATTTGCGAAAAAGAATCTATTCGGAAGCACCAATCCGTGTTAAAATTGAAGGGCCCGTTGTGAACCCTGGAGTTTATACATTAGATGCAGGTTCCAATGGAAACGATTTAATTGAGATCGCTGGTGGAAGATTACCAGGAGCGCAAATCAAAACGGAGGACAGTATCTTGGAACAGCCGTTAGAGGATGGCCAGGTACTAAAATTGGGAAAACGGTAATCGAGGCGAATGGCGGATCAAGAAAAGAATAAAAACGAAGATCTAGATGACATCGAACCTGTACTCGATGAAGACTCGTTTTCATTGGATTTGGATGACTTTGATATTGGTGATGATGATTTGGATGTCTCACCTGGGATTGAAGCTCCAAACTTAGATGATATCTCCGCTTTTGATGAGGAAGAAGATTCTATTTCCGATATGGTTGCGTCTTCTGATGATTATGATGATATTTTAGATATTGATTTAGATTCTGATTTAAACCTACTCGGAGAAGAAGATCCGATATTGCATGATGAGGACATTCATGCTGACTTTTCAGACTATGAAGACGACTCAGACAAAGAAATCTCACAACCAACAAAAAGTTCCCAATCACCGAAACAATCAATCGCTGACGATGAGGATGAAGACCTCGAACTTGAATTTGATGACGATTTAATTGATCTCGATAAAGAAATCGAATCCATTCTCAATGGTGAAGATGGAATTCTAACATCCAAAAAACAACAGACACCAGAAGATGAAGAAGATGGTCCGATATCCCTTTCTTTGGAAGAATTGGAAAACATCACAGGTTCACTTCCTGAAGAAGAACATTCAGGTTTACCGGAAAGGCAAATGCCTACCGATGAAAGTCATGGCGATGAGCATGCGTTAATTGATGAGCATTCCGATTTGGATTTAGACCTAGATGATTCCGAAATCGATACCACACTTGCCTTTGATGAAGAGGGCAAACCTCAATTTGATCTTACCGATTATGATAATGAAGAAACATTTGTCCCACAAGATGACTTAGGTCCTGGTGGAGAAGAAGAAACCAGTTTCCAATCCCTAGTCGATCCAGAAGAAGAGGAACTATTTGGTCATAATAAAGAAGATGAAAATCTGACTCTTTCAGATGAAGAATTAGGAAGTATCCTGGGAGCGGGTGGCGAAGCAAGCCTTGAGGAAACCCTTGCTTCCGAAGAGGAATTTTTTACAACTGATGATCACGCTGATCTCCCTAGTTTTTCTGATGAAGATGGTGGGTTTGACTTACTCGGTGGTGATTTACCATCCGAAGAAGAGGAACCTGCAACCCTTGAAGATGAGGAAGAGGGTCCTCTCACTCTCTCTTTAGAAGAATTAGAAAACATCTCCGATGGAGCGATCCCTGAGGATATGGAAGGACCAACTTCCGATTTACTTTCCGAAGAAATCGAAGATGAATCCATCACACTCAGTGCTGATGAATTGGGTAGTATCATTGCAAATGATCCAATTGAAGACGACTCGGAAGAAGAACACCATGAATTGGATACGGACCTAGGAGATGATTTTGGTTTTGATTTTGGAGAACCTGAATCTGATGGCAGCGAACCAACTGTTGAAGGATTGGAAGGGGAAATGGAAGGGTTTGAATCTTCTTCAGAGGAAGAGGATGAAGGTCCGATTGCCCTCTCTCTCGAAGAATTAGATTCTATTGCTGCCGATGCAGAAGAAGTATCTGAAGAAGAGTTAGTTGATAGTTTAGACCGAGCACCACTCCCTTATGAAGAAGACCTAACACCGAAATCTGATCTATTAGCCGAAGAGGAAGAAGACGAATCCATTGCTTTATCAATGGAAGAGTTGGAAAATATTGCAGGCCTTCAAGAGGAAGAAGGTGAATCTGCTACCGGTGGTGTAAGCCAACTGGAAGCAGAAATTGAAGAAGAAGATGTCACTTTATCTCCTGAAAGTTTGGATGCAATCCTTGGAGACGAACTTCCAGGTGAAGGATTAGAAGACATTGCCAATTTGCCTGAAGAAGAAGAATTCACTCTTTCCGAACAAATTGAAGAAGAACCTATTTCTGATTTCCAATTCGAACCGAATGAAGAGGACTCAACTTCCGAGTTCAATTTAGAACCGATGGAAGACATCGATTTAGTGGAACACGAATCTGATTCCGATTTCGCTGACATCACATCTGAAGCAACTGTAGACGATAGTTTTGATTTAACAAATAACCTAACGCAAGATATACGAACACCTACACTTGCCTCAGATGATTCTGAAGAATTTGAAGTAGATCTTGATGAGTATGCGATGGAGGGAAAACTTTCTCCACTAGAAGAACTACGAAAATCCGATGTATCAGCTCCTGAAACCAACAAAGAATCGGCAGATGCGTTTTCAGAAGCAGGTGGAGACCAATTATCAGTTGGCGATCGCAAAAAAGTTCTTGGATATTTGGATAATTTACTTGGTAACCTACCTGATGAGGTCATTCGTGAATTCTCGAAATCTCAGTATTTCGAGTTATACAAAAAAATGATGAAAGAATTGGAGTTGTAAGGTGGGACTGCTCGACAAGGCCGAAGAAATCAAAAAAACTTCGGAAGGAAAAGTATCCCAAGCTCCATCTGCAAAAAAAGAAACCCCATCCTTATTAAAAAAGGCAGAACATTTTCGAGAGGAAGAACCTTCCTCTCCTCCTATAAAGCAAGAGTCTTTGCCTATTCCCGATTCCGACTCGGAATGGTTAGACGATGCAATCTCCGATTCTTTAGCAACGGAAATTGGTGAATTACCGAGCCCAGATGGAGAAGAGGAATTTGATTTAAGTGATATTCCTGAACTCACAGATTCCGATTTCGGTGATTTGTCAGAAGAACATGAAAGGTGGAATGAAGATCCCGTCTCCAATTTAGAAGATGATTTGGATTCTTTGCATGAAGAATCAAATCCGTATGAGCCAGTAAGTACTGAAACTGACAACGACTTAGAACCGGAACCTGAATTAGAAAACGAATCAAAGTTAGGTGATGATTTAATTGATCGTGATTACCACGATGATTTGCTTGAACCTGATGTACCTTTGCCGGAAGTGAATTTGTTTGATGAATGGGAAAATGATGCTAAAAAAGAGGCCGCAAAACAACCATTACGTCCAGCAAAAGAAGACCCTGCTCCAATTGGCGAAGAGGTTTTATTCGATGACGAATCTGATTTTGGAACTGCACCGATGGCATACCATCTCGCTTCCAAAAAAAGGATCGAAAATTACCAAGCTATTTTTGAGATCACTAAAGAAATTGCTTCATCCAAAGAATTTTCAGATTTTTTTGATAATTTAGTTTATAGTTTGATTGGGCAGGTTGGATGCCATTCTGTTGTGATCCTCACGTCGACGAACGTAAAAAATTCAAAATGGGAAGCGGTTGCTGCCCAAGGAATCCAATCGAAGGACTCTTGGTATTTATCTCCAGGTGATGAAATTTACTCACGTATCTCCGATTCAGAAACTGTTATTTATGCAGGTGAATTCAAATCCTCGCGATTGCCTAACAGAGAGTTGGTTTTACTCAATGAAATGGGGTCTGAAATCCTCGTTCCCATTCGGCACGGAGAAAAGTGTTTTGGAATTCTTTCACTTGGGAAACTCATCAATGGTGAAGAATACATTACAGATGACCTAGAATTTGCAAAAATTGTTGGAGATATCGCCGGTTCCGTTTTTGAAAGGGTATCTGAATTTGAATCGATGGCCGATGATTTAGTCCATGCAAAAGAAGTGATTGAAATCAATGAATCTGTTTTACAGTTTGCGAGAGATTTTGCAAAAGTCAGGAAAATGGATGAAGCGTATGATCTATTGATTGATCATATAAAATCTAAACTTGGCGTAAAACAATTCTCCTTTTTAGTTTTAGACTCTGAAACTAGATCCGACTATATCGTGTTTGGTTCCAATTTTATATTACCAGAACGAACCAAAGACTTTCGACTAAACAAAGACTCTGATATTGTAGGAATGGTCTCAAACGTATCAGGTGTTTATAAATTAGAAAACTTTAGAGAAGATTCGGAACTCAAATCAATATTCACCAATGATGAACTTGGGATCATGAATGAATTTACAATTCTTCCTATCATCAATCTCAATTGGTTAGTGGGTATGGTTATCATTCATTCCACAGGAACTGCTTGGACAGATACCATCCGAGATGTTGCTGTTTCTATGTTAGAAACCTCCGCTCCTGTTTTTGCAAATTTATTAATTTTACAAGAAAAAGAAGCCTTATTCCGAAATCCATTTAATCCGTTGGAATCAAGAATTATCGCGGAGATAGAAAAGGCTTCCTCACTCAAAGCTTCCTTCACTGTTTCTCTTTTCAAAATCCAAAATGTTTCCAGAATGATTCACTTAGTTGGAACTGGAACTTTTGCAAGATATGCAGATACATTACGCAAAACGATGATGGATCATATCAGCGAATTGGACTTTTTTACTCGTGTTGGTCAGGGGAAATTTGTACTTGTTTTACATGGAAAAGACAAAGAAGAAACGGATGTTGTGATTAAAAAAATCAAATCATCTTTTGCAAAGAAAGAGGATGCAATCATCGGAAATTTCCGAGCGAGTTACCGTGTATTAACTTTGTCTTATCCGCACGATACAAAGGACAAAAATCAATTTTTGGAAATGGTTGAAGAAGCCTAAAACTCTTCGTGTTATTCAATTCTCTTTCCTTTATCCTTAGTTTTTCCGTTTTTTATATCATATATTACCATTCTTCTTTTCGTATCCGAAAACTTTTACTGTTATTTTTTGGGATCTATTTTTACTCTCGTTGGGGCATTGGGGCAACGTTTTTATTATTTGGATCGATTGTCTTTAATTATTCCATTGCAATCTGGTTGGAAAAAACTCTTTCTAACAAAAGAAAACCTATATTTGTTTTCGGAATCGTTACAAATGTTTTGTACTTAGGCGTATTTAAATATTTTTTATTCCTCTGGGGAATGGTCTCTGATGTAAATGTAGAACTTGGCGGGCAAACATTCGTTTGGAAACCAAATTTAATTTTACCAATTGGGATATCGTTTTATACATTTCATAATATAAGTTACCTGATTGAAGTGTATGATGAAAAGATTCCGGTTTGTAAAAATTTTTTTACCTTCACTCTGTATGATTTGTTTTTTCCACTTTTGTTATTAGGTCCCATTGAAAGACCTGGAAATTTAATCCCTCAACTTGAATCAAAAAGGCCAATCACAAAGGACCAAATTTGGAATGGTTTTTTTCTTTTTTGTTTTGGAGTTTTTATCAAGTCAAGTATAGCAGATCCTTTGTCTCGTTACGTGGAAATGAATGTAAACTCTTTCCATACTTTAGAGCCAGGGATTTTGTGGATCATTGCACCAACAATTGCTTTCCAAGTGTATGCAGATTTTTTTGGTTATTCTCTTTGTGCCATGGGGCTTGCTCAGTCGATGGGATTTGATCTTATGAATAATTTCAAAAGACCATTTTTTTCATCCAATCCTTCTGAGTTTTGGTCGAAATGGCATATATCACTTTCAACTTGGTTGCGTGATTACGTCTATATAAAGTTAGGTGGTAACAGACAAGGATTTGTCCGTGAAAATATCAATTTAATGTTGGTTTGGTTTCTTACTGGGATTTGGCACGGCGCCGGTTACGGATTTATCATTTGGGGGCTTTACTTAGGAATCTGCCTGGTTGGTTATCGATTTTTGAAGTATCTGGGATTTACAAAATACGAACATTTCACATTCAAAACTTTTGGCATCTTTTTTACGTTTACTACTTTTTCCCTTGGTTTGTTACTCTTTCGCATCAGTTCTCCCTCGGATGTTTTTCTCATTATAGAAAATTTACTGTCACTTCCAAACATTCGACAAATTCCCTATGCATTACTTCTCATCATCTTACCACTGCTTATTTTTGACCTTTGGCAAGAATGGAAGGATACAAATCGTCCGAGTTTTTTCCTTACTCAAAAACCATTACAAGCAAGTTTCATTTTTGTTTTAGGATTCATTTGGTTTTCACTTGTCTCTCCATTTGCGAAGGAAGATTTTTTCTATTTTCAATTTTAAGGAAATCAAAATTCAAAATGAAACTCCGTTATCTTTTTACATCACTTGTTTTACTTTCTGTTTTTATGCATTTTACTTGGGAGTATCTTGTTCCGTTTTGTGATACCACTTCCATGTATTGGTACCTTGCCAATCAAAGGAAATGGAATCCATCTGGCAAAATATTGGTATTAGGTGATAGCCAAATTGTAAGTGGAATTTTACCAGAAACCATTGCTGCTTTGGAAAATGTTCCTGTAGAAGAGGTCATTTTTTTACCGAAACCTAGCCAACAACCAGAAGGAATTTATTCCGATACCTTATATTTAATTCCAAAATTAACTAATTTAAAAAAAATATATGTGAACCTTTCTCCTCTGAATACAAGTAAAAACTCCATCACCGATGCCCACAAACAATTGTATTATTCTTTTTCGAAACTTGTTTTCACTGATTTGATGGACCCAATGCTAAGAAATGTTTATTTTCCTAATGTAACGGATTTACTTTGGAAGGTAAACATTCAAATTTTTCCGTACTTTGGCCTAAGTTCAAATTTGAACCGAATCTTTTATGACCAAACAGTTCAAACTGATTTGAAACATCGTCGCTTAGAGTTTGATTCCATCCAAAAAAGTATGGAGGAAAGAAGTGGAGCTTGGATTTGGAAATCCATAGGCAAAGATCCATCGATCACAAAAGACGAAGTTTTCCAAAATTTGGATACAACGATCCTTGCAGGCAAACGAAATGGTTCCATCCAATTATGGAACAAAGCCATACAAACTTGGAAGGAAAAACAAATCGAAGTGGTAGTTTTAAGAATTCCATTTTCGCCACAAATGGAAATGGATTTGAATCAAAAACAGGGGAATGGAGTCTCCGATTCACTTTTACAATCAATCCAATTGGAAGCAAACGGAAGTAAGGTGAAAGTTTATAATTTTAAATCATTTTTTTTAAATCAATATGAATACTTTGCTGATTTAACACATCTCAACCAAAAGGGAAGAGACGTGTTTGCAAAGGTGTTAAAAAAAGAGTTACTTAATCACTCCGACCCTACGGCCAAGGGCATGTAAGTTAACTCCCCAACCAATGCCTAAAAATTGTTTTGGTGTGAGAATTTCTTCTGTGGTCGGATCCCAAATATCTTTAACGAACGCTTCAGCTGAAATTTCAGTCCCGTAAGGGATCCCCCAAAAATTTTTATCTTCTTTGTATGACATATTGCCCCCTCAAATTTACCAAACCTTACGATTTTGAGGATTCTACCATAGTATAAAATTCTTGGAAATGGTATGCCGAATCATGTGGTCCAGGGCATGCTTCTGGGTGGTATTGCACTGCCATCACAGGTAAATTTTTGGTTTTTAGTCCTGCAACCGTATTGTCAAAAAGGTTGATCCTTGTGATCGGCATGTCAGAAGAAGATTCACCTAACACGTGAAAGCCGTGGTTTTGGGATGTGATTTCAATTTTTCCTGTCTCTTCATTTCGTACAGGATGGTTACCACCACGGTGACCAAATTTGAGTTTGGATGTTTTTTTCCCTAAGGCAAGACCGATGATTTGGTGGCCGAGACAAATTCCAAAAAGTGGTTTTTTTGCGTCCATAATGGTTTTTGCCGACTGGATCGCATAATCAAGTGGAGCTGGGTCACCAGGGCCGTTTGATAAAAAGTACGCATCAAATCCATCTTTCAAAAGATCTTCTGCTTTTGTTTTGGCTGGGAAAACATGGACATTAAAACCTGCAGAGTCAAGTAAGCGAAGGATGTTCCGTTTGATTCCAAAATCATAAACAGCCAATTTAAACTTACTGGGCGAATGAGCACCAAACACATACGGTTTTTCACAAGTCACAACTTGGGCTAAATCCTGGCCTTCCATAGACGGAGCATTTTTCACCGCTTCTAAAAAAGAATCTTCATACGTTTCGCTGATAAAGATTCCACAATTCATGGCACCTGAGTTTCGGAGAATGCGTGTTAGCTTACGTGTATCAATGCCTTCAATGGCAGGCACACCAAATCGAATCAAAAATTCGCTCAAGGTTTCTTTGGATTGGAAGTTGGAGGGACGTTTGACGTATTCTTTGACAATGAGTCCAGAAGCTTGGATTCGGTCTGATTCCATATCATCGGGATTGATTCCATAATTCCCAATCATTGGGTAGGTAAGTGTGACAAGTTGACCTTTGTAGGAAGGGTCAGTGAGAATTTCCTGATACCCAGCCATCGAAGTATTAAACACTACTTCTCCGATCGAATTCTTATTTGCACCGAAGGATCGGCCCTTCATGACCGTTCCGTTTGCTAAAACCAAAAAAGCCTGCATCAAATCCATTCCAAAGAACTAGGCCAGGCTTGCGAACAAAAATTCATCAATCTTTTACATAATAACGTCTGATTCGGTCATAACGGTATTCCCCATCGATGGAAACGGTTTCGAGCTTTGCGAGTGCTTCTGCCATCGATTTTGCTTCGACCGGGTCAATCGTAAGGTAAAATCGTCTACCACGCACAAGGTATACGATTTGACCTGTAGTGGCATCTGCTTCCACAACTTGGCCTTGGACGGTTTTGCTTTGAGAGGTTTTTACGGGTGAACTTACTTTAAACTTTTGGAAGACATGAGGTTTGCCAACACAAAGCCATTCATCGGAAGTAGGGCTCAGTTGTGTTGCTTTTCCTTCCACATAAAGATTTGTTTTGGGTTTGTTTCCAAAACTGAGACGCATGGTTTCGGAATCACAATGGATGGTTCGTTCTCGTAAATTGGTTGGATCCAAAAAACGAAAGTTTGGATTCTCTCCCTCGACTTCCCAAGAGACAAGTTCACCAGAAATGCGAATCATCTTCCTTTCTTTCGCTTCGATAGTGATCGAAAAAAGAACAAAAAGCCAAAGAAATCTGCAAATAAGGAAAAGTTGTTTAGACAGGGTTAGACTCATTCGAAATTCCACAATTAACACAATTTTCGTGAAGATTTAACAATTTTATTTGACAAATCCTATGAGAAGCACTAGTTTCATTGCAATTGTCGGTATAGACGGTTGTCGGTAGGCATTCGTTTATCCACAGGAACGAAAAAAATTCAGGAAACACTCACTAAGGAGTAATCATCAAATGCTGAAATCTCTACGCTTTGGAATGATGGGGTTCTTACTTATGTGCTTGGCTGGTAGCTTAAGCGCACAAACAGGTCCTCGTTCATATTTTATGGTCGGTTTGGGTATGCAATTCGACCTCGCACAACTCGGTGGAACCATTACAAAAGATGGTCTCGATTCAAGAAACGCTACGGCTTCAAGAGACGGAAGCGGAAACATCACTGGATACCCTGCGCAAAAAGCAATTTATCCTGAAAACACACTCGTAAGTTTAAAACGTACTACTGGTGGTGTTGTTGGTGCGAAAACAAGCGGAGCTATGGTTGGTGGTAACGTCAACGTAGGTTACGAAAAAGAAGGGATTTTTGGACTGAATAGCCTTTTCTGGAGAATCAATGTGAACTACACGACTAAAATCGCTGGTGGTGAAACATCTTCTACTGTAATGGGTTACAAATGGTTAGACCAAGAGTGGCATTACACTGCTTGGACAGTTCCAACATACTTAGGTATCAAATTATACAATGCTGCGAATGACACTGCTGTTTATATCGGAGCAGGGGTAAACTACTTCCAAGGATCTTGGGGAGTTTCTGGAACCATCAACGCACCTGCATTGCAAGCGTTTACAGCTGGTTTAGGACCTGGTGGTACAACTCTAGTTGGTTCCGGTGGAGCTCTTATCTCTGATGCTCCAAACCCTGGAATCTACAAAGAAAACGTACGTTTCGGCGCAAGTGGATTTGGTCTCAACTGGTTAGTTGGTGCGCAAACAAAAGTCACTGACAAAGGTCACCTTTTCTTCGAATTGGAAACTATCCTTTCTGCTGGAATGGGTGTTGGTGGAGTTAGCTCCGTTGGTGGTGCTTCTGCTCTTGCTCCTTGGGTTGCATACCCAGTGGTAATCGGTGGACAAACTTACCGCGTAGGTTACAAAATCGAAATCTAAAAACAACACTTCGTTGTTTAGGAAAAAGCCGGACTTGGGTAACCAACTCCGGCTTTTTTTATGTTCAAAACGAATTCGTTTCTTTCTGTATTCTCAAATACCAGTGAAATGAAACATTGAAAACCAAACTGGATTTTGTTACTGGTAGATTTCAATCAAATTTCATCAGCCTTTCGATGAATGCCTCATCTTTTTTTGTAAGACCATTTTGGTCATGGGTATACAATTTCAATCGTACAAGGTCATACGAATTCCAGATTTCTGCATGGTGGTCTAAGGATTCCGATACGAGTGCAAGTTTTGTTAAAAAAGAAAATGCCGAAGAAAAGGATGAAAATTTTTTTTCAAAGCGAAAGGAATGAAGTCCGTTCGCCAATTCTAATTTCCATTCGGGGTATCTGTCCAAAACCAATTGGATTTCCGAATCTGTAAGTTTTTGCAAACCTTGTTTCATATTTTTACCTTCCGTTTGTGAAATACAATTAAATACAATCCAAGGAGAATGATCGCTCCACCTAATATCTTTTGCAGATCAAAGGGTTCGTTCAAAAATAATATCCCAACGACCATTAAGAAGATTGGTTCAAAGAGAAGGGTTGCATTGAGTTTACTGATGGGTAAATAGTTATGGGCTTCGAAATAAAAAGCCCTTCCTAAAAAATAGCCGAGTAATGAAAAAAAACCAAGAATGAGTATGATATGCCAATCAGGCACTAAAAAGGATCCAATCCATAAAGAATAAATTAAAAAAAATACACATAACAAAAACAAACGAAGGTATGCATATTCAAGTCCTAAAATTTCAGGGATGTATTTTTTTATCATATAACTTTGGATGGCAAATAAAAATGCACTGAGTAAAATGCAAAAGGCTGATAATAGATGGATTTGCCCTTCTAACGTGGAAATCAAATAAATCCCTACTACCGAAAGAAAGAAACCCAATAACTCACGGTCTTTGAATCTTTCTCCTAAAAAAACAACACCAAGGATCACATTGTAGAGCACAGTGGTTTTGATGAGGATGGCCGCTGGACCTAAATCAGTTTGTTTTAAAGCATAATAGTACAATACGATTCCCATTGCATTTGAAAATGTTCCGAGAAGTAAAATAAAACCATCTCGTCGAACGGTAGTTACGAGTTTTGTCCTTCTATGTTTGGAACCTAGTAAAAAAGGAGTCACAACCAAAAACGCAAAGCCAACTCCATAAAAAGCAGCCATTTCTGGAGAAAGGTTAGTCCTTCGAAAAACTTCTTTGAATCCGATCACCTCAAAAGCAAAAAAAACACCTGTGAGGAAAACAAAGAAATAACCTTTTTTTTCATTACCAGTCAATGGGTTCTTTCTCAAACTTTAGTAAGTATTCATTGGTTTTGGAAAAATGTGAATTTCCAAAAAATCCACGATAAGCAGATAAGGGAGATGGATGTGCAGATTTTAACACCAAGTGTTTGTTTGGTGGGATTAAACTCTCTTTTTTGCCAGCAAATGCTCCCCACAAAAGGAAAACCAAATTCGATTTTTGTTCTGCTAAAATCTTAATGACTGAATCTGTGAAGATCTCCCATCCTCTGTTTTGGTGGGAACCGGCTTTGTCTTTTTCAACAGTGAGCGTTGCGTTGAGTAAAAAAACTCCTTGTCTCGCTAGGTAACTCAAATCACCAGATTTTGGAATTGGTTTTTTAATGTCGTCTTTTATCTCTTTAAAAATATTCTGAAGGGAAGGCGGAAACGGAACACCGTCTAACACAGAAAAACAGAGTCCATGCGCTTGTCCTGGTCCGTGGTATGGGTCTTGTCCAAGGATAACCACCTTTACCTTTTCGAAAGGGCACAAATCAAAGGCATTAAAAATTTGTTTTGCAGGAGGGTAAACTACTTTTGATTTGTATTCGTTTCTTACCCATTCTCTTAATTCTGTGAAATAAGGTTTTCCAAATTCTTCCCTTAAAACCTCTTTCCAACCTGATTCAATTTGAACGTCTTTCAGATTGTCCCTCCGAATGAAAGAATAACACGCGTAAATCGATTCCTCCATGTGTCACATGAATGGTTTTTTTAGAAAAGTTACGAAGTTCTTTCATACAATCACTCCATTTCTCTTCTGTAGGACAAAGGATGATGCCAATGAGTGAAACATCGTTTTTGAATTGTTTGGAAAGGGTTGCGATTCGGTTCCCAATTTTGGAATACAAAACTTCATCAGGGCCAGTCCTTTCATTTTTACGATAGCCATAGGGAGGGTTTAATGGCAAAAAATAATGGGTTTGGTTAGGGTCAGCCTCTGGAAAAACTGGTAAGGTCCTTAAAAAATCAGAGATCGTATGGTCAATGCTTTTGACATGAATGATGTTTCGCCAATGCGTGAATTCTTTTGTCCAATACGGTTCCAATGCAGGATCCGAATCTTGTAAAACGATAGGAGTGAATGATTGATGGCCTTTATTTTGTTCCTTATTTTTTTTTGAAAAATGATCAAACGATTTTGTAGGGAATAAATTTAATTTTTTCCATACAAAGTCCCTAGGTAAGCTTAAAAAGGGAATTTTTTCTTCGTTTAATTTCCATTCGGTGGCAAATGTCATTGTCCCTGCAAAGGGAATGTACACTGTATTTACCTTATGTTTTGGAACTGAAAAAACCTCAAAACATTCTTCCATTAAAATGTGCGCTAGGTCTTCCGGGATGGGTGCACTCGTTGGAAAATTTGCTTTGATACCTCGTTTGTATCCTGGTTCACCTAACACAGAAATAGAAACTGTGATTTCGTTTTCAAAAAAACTAATGTGTAGGTTTTCTTTGACCTCATAAAATTTGATATCGGGAGATAAAAAAAGGGGTTTTGCAATGGATACCGCTTCTGTTAAAATTCTTTCCCATTCTGATTCCCTTTTTTCGGAAGATGTATCCCAATCAGTAGTCCTTGCGATCACTAATCGTAAATCCCTGATGAAATACCCATGAAACAAGAGATAGGTGATTTGGTGGGAATTTGCATTTTCGATTTTGATTTTTTCGGAAAATACGCGTACGTTTGCTTCTGGTTGGTTCGGGAGTGGGACATTGTCTAAAATTTCTTTGACTTTTCCTCCAACCCAACGAGAGGTTCCGGGAGGAAAGTACAATTCCCAAGTTAGCGTTGTCCCATGTTGTGGCTTTCGGATTCTAAATTTCCAATTCATCTTTTCCTTGCTTTACCGATTTCTTTGGAAAGATTGTCCTAACATGACTAGGATCTTCACTCCAGAACTTTTTTTGGTGATTGCCGCCATTCTTTGGGGTGGAACCTTTGTGGTCATCAAACTTGCACTCGATTCCGTGCCTCCCTTTCTCTTTTTGGCAGTGCGTTTTTGGTTAGCAGGAATCATCACGTTATTCATCTACAGAAAAACCCTTTTTTCCAAGGCAAATCGCAGGTGGGATTATATTTTACCTGCTTTTTTTGTGGCTTGTTCAGCCCTTCTTGGCTATGCCTTCCAAACCATTGGACTTGTTTATACATCGGCAACACAATCAGGTTTTATGACAGGAGCCTATGTGATCTTTGTTCCTTTGTTAGAAATCGCCATTGAACGAAAACTTCCTTCGTTACGCACTTGGATTGCGGTTGTGATCGTAGTTGTCGGCCTCTTTTGTATTTCTCAAAATGGGAAGTCCTATGAAGAATTTCAAAATGAATTTGGATTTAGTTTTGGTGATGGGATCACACTGATCGGAGCCTTTTTCTTCGCGGTTTACATCATTTTGATTGATATCTACAGTAAAAAAATCCCAACACAAATCCTTGTATCGTTTGAAATCTTACTCATTGCCATCGTCTCTACATTTTTGTTTCCAGTGGAGTCGGTATTTTTATCCCAACCGATTTCTGTTCAATTTGATTCTAAATTTTGGATTGGCATTTTTTATACTTCCGTATTTGCTACGATCTTCACAACTCAAATCCAAACCCGATACCAAAAGGCTGTGTCACCTGCGAGGGCAGGTTTACTGTACAGTTTAGAACCCGTATTTTCTTTTTTTCTAGCATATCTTGTATTAGGTGAAAGGCTCGGCGTCGTTGGGGCGATTGGATCCTTTTTAACCTTGTTTGGGATTTTATTTTCTGAAATGGGAAAATGGAACAAAAGAGAAGAGTGAATTAGCTGCAAATTGTTTCTCTTCTCGATTGTAGCCCCAAGATTCTTTGTAACCTAAAATTAAATGATTTGGTGTTCTTTTAAGGCATGGTAAAGGATGCCAATTGTCACCTTTAAGATAGATAACACTGGTATGGCGAGTAACATACCAAATATTCCGAAAAAATTCCCACCAACAGCGATCCCAATTAAAATCGCAAGTGGGTGTAAGGAGACTGCATTTGCGATGACTACTGGTTGGACAATCGCGTTATCAACTAATTGTGCAATCACTACGACAGAAGCGATGGATCCAATCGAAGGCGACATTTCAGGAAATAATATGGCGAATAGTATGGGTGGAATGGCCCCAATCAATGGTCCTAGGTATGGAATGGAATTAGCGACTCCTAAAAAGATTCCAAATAGGAAAAAAAACTTCACTCCAACAAAATAAAAACCAATAGAGGCAACGATTGCCATGATCCCACATTGTACAACCAAACTTTTTAGGTAACTGGTGATCTGTTGGTTCATTCTGTAAAATACCATTAAAAACATTTCAAAAAAACGATTCGGTATAAAACTAATCATTGTTTTATAAATTAAATTGGCATCGAGTAACAAAAAGAAGCTGATGATTGGAATGATGATCATCCAACTGATAAAAGTTGGGATCATGACGACAATTCCTCTTAAAAATTCTTCTAAATTGTTAGTGGCAAGTTTTGCAATTTCCTCGGGGTTTATGATCTTTTTCCAAAGTTCAGGATTTTTGGAAACAACAGGAAGTTTTGAAAAATCCAATAATTGGAAATTGGGATCATCCATTTTTAATGACCATTCCGAAACAATGGGTTGTGCTTTTTCAAACAGGTTCGGAAGGTAAAATGCTAAAAACCAATAGGCACCTGCGATTAAAAATGTAAAGATAACAATGATGGTGATGGCACGGTGGATTCCTCTTGATTCAAAATAATCAACGATTCCATGGAAAATATAAAAATGGATGCCAGAGATCAGAAGTGGGATTGCTAAAAATTTTACACCTACAATGCCAATGAGGATTGTTAATGCGATCAATCCAAAAAAAGCAGTTCGTAAAACCAAGGAAGAGATACTATTTTCTTTAAAGATCATTTACTTTTGTTCTTTTTACTTTTAAAGTATGCAGCTTCTAGAGTATCATTTGTTTTGCGAAGCCTGTCGGCAATGATGGATGCAAAACTTAAGAGTAAATCATTTCCCACTCGTGGTTTTGTTTCCAATAGAGTTTTCAATTCTGGTTGGAAAAATCCAAGCAGAATTGAATCAACTAACGCAACGGCGGTTGCTGACCTTGGAAAATCTTGGAATAGGGCAAGTTCTCCAAAAAAAGCACCTTTTTCAAGTTCGGCGAGCTTTAAAGTGACACCTTCTCTTTCCGAATAAATTTCTACCTTCCCTTGTAAGATCAAATACACCCCAGTACCTGCTTGGCCTTGGTAAAAAATTGTTTCACCTGCATAGTACTTACGTTTGTGGATCAGTCTTGCGACTTCACGAAGTGTCCTTCGTGACATACCATGAAAGATTGCGGTTTCACGCAAAAAATGTGAAATCTCCGTAATCGGATTGTCATCGCGTTTGAGAATGGATTTCCAAAGGGGAAGTTGCATAGTGCCTCTCTATTATAAATCGGATAGACGAGGTCTGGAATTGATAAAACTTGCTCTTATGGGACAAGCTTTTTACGTAGCTGGCACGGGCACTGACGTGGGTAAAACCTTCTTTTCCAGTCTCTTTATGGCAAAATATGCCGAAAAACATGGATTTCGGTATTGGAAACCCATCCAAACGGGGACAGTGAGTGCAGACGATACCAGTTTTATCAAAAAGACAACTAGTTTGCCTGAAACGTATTTTTTGAATCCCGGTTTTGTTTTTAAAACACCAGCAAGTCCCCATTTCGCTGCGAAGTTGGAAGGACAAACCATCGATCCCAAAACGTTACTTACATCCATGTCCAAAGAAAGGAAAAACAATACTCTCATTGAAGGTGCAGGAGGAGTGTTTGTTCCCATCACGGAAGATTACCTAACGATTCGTTTCATCCAAGAATCGAATTTGGGAGTCGTTGTGGTTGGTTCCACTGAACTTGGAACAATCAATCATACTTTATTGACCTTAGAAGCATTGACATCCCGTTTTATACCAGTGTTTGGATTTTATTTGGTAGGACCTAATAACCCATTACAAGAAGACAACGCATTCATAATACAGAAATTAGGTGGTGTTTCCTTTTTGGGTATTACAAATTTTCCAGAACAAAAATTGAGTTCGGAAGGATTCAAAACTTTTGCGTTGGATCAGTTTGACAGAAATCAAAATGTCATCAGTGTCGTTTTAGATGGAGACGATGAAACTTAATCCAGTCCATACACACACTTGGGTTCCTCTTACCATCCAAGACGAATCCGAATCCCTGTTAAAAGTTGTTTCTGCAGAAAAAGAATTTGTGACAGATGATGAAGGGAATGTTTGGATCGATGCCATCTCTAGTTGGTGGACAATGATTTATGGCCATCGCCATCCTAAACTTCTCTCTGCTTTAAAATCCCAATCAGAATCCTTAGACCACGTTTTACTTGCAGGCAATATCCATGAACCTGCAGAAAAATTATCAAAAGCGATTTTGGAACTTACAAATTTTGATTATACAAAAGTATTCTATTCGGATAACGGTTCAAATGCGATAGAAATTTCTTTAAAACTTGCGATCCAATTTTATGAAAATCATCCTGATTTGAAACCTCGTTCTGAATTTTTGGTATTTTCGAATTCCTACCATGGGGATAGCATCGGGGCGATGAATGTTTCTGGAAAAAATTATTTCAATCGAATCTTTTCAGAACTTAGATTCCCCACACAAGAATTTCCTGCTCCCAATTGTATGAATTGCCCTTGGGGCAAAAAACCAACGGATTGCCAAACTGAATGTTTGTCCGATTTAGAACGAACCATCAAACAAAAAGAATATGCAGGGATTGTGATAGAACCTTTGGTTTTTGGGGCCAATGGGATGCTTTTTTATGACAAAAAGGTATTGGAAAAACTAAGAGAACTTGCCACGTACACGAACACTTTACTCATCTTTGATGAAGTGTTCACTGGGATGGGAAAACTTGGGGAAGTGTTTGCTTACCAAAAGGCAGGAGTAAAACCAGACCTCTTAGTGTTTGCAAAAGGTTTGACTGGCGGAGTACTGCCCCTTGCCGCCACATTGGTTTCAAAGTTTATCTATGAAACTTTTGTTTCCAAAGATCCATACAAAGCATTTTTCCATGCCCACACAATGACAGGAAATCCAATTGCATGTAGCGTTGGTTATGCGGCTGTCAGTCTTTTACAAGAAACAGGACTATCACAGGTCAAAACGTTAGAAACCAAGTTAAAACAATACGCAGATGCCTTTCAAAAAAAGATGGGGAAATCAGTAGAAAATGTCCGTGTGATGGGTGCCATTTTTGCCTTTGAGTGGAAAGAGCCGGTTGCTTCGGATGAATACTTAAATCCAATCGGAAAACAAATCAAAAACTCCCTCCGCAAATTTCATATTTTACTTAGGCCACTTGGGCGTACGATTTACATCACACCTCCTTACACAATTTCCGATGCATCGCTTACTAAAATATTCTCAGCTCTCGAAACAAGTCTCAGTGAATTTTTAGAACCGGAAACAGACTAAGGAATCCTTTCTATTTTCTTCGTTTACAGAGTCACCCTTTGAAAAGATTTTGTTTTCATGATCGCAAGTGTCCAAGAAAAAACCACGTCTTCCTCACCCTCAGTCATTTCAGAGGAAGATGCCCTTCAGATTTTAAGGGGAGAAGTCCCACTTTTGCCGATTGTAGCAAAAGCATCTGAAGAACGATTCCGTCATTTTGGGAACCGAGTCCGCATTCATATTCTTGATAATATCAAAAACGGGTATTGCCCCGAAGACTGTGGGTACTGCGCACAAAGAAAAGGTGGGGAATCAGGGATCCAAGAGTATTCCTTAAAATCTCCCGAAGAAATCTGGGAAGATGCAAAGAAGGCAAAGGAAAACGGAGCTTACCGTTTCTGTATGGTGACTTCTGGCCGAGGTCCAACCGACAAGGCAGTCGACAAATTGGCGGAAACCATATCCAAAATCAATGGAGAGCTCGGCATGAAGGTTTGTCTTTCTGCTGGGATTTTGGATGCGAAAAAAGCAAAGGCACTAAAAGACGCAGGTCTTGATCGTTACAACCACAACCTCAATACTTCTGAATCCAAATACAATGAAATTTGTTCCACACATACCTTCCAAGACCGACTAACAACTCTTAAGGCGGCAAAAGAAGCAGAGATTGGATTATGTTCTGGGATCATTGTGGGAATGGGAGAGGAGTTAAAGGACATTGTCCAAGTTGCCTTTGAATTAAAACGTTTGGGTGTCATCTCCATTCCTGTGAATTTTTTCATTCCCATCAAAGGGCATGCCATTCAAAAATCTTCACTCACTCCAGAATTTTGCCTTCGTGTTTTGTCAGTGTTTCGTTTGGTAAACCCTGATTCAGAAATCCGTGTGGGTGCTGGTCGTGAAGGGCATTTGGGATCCTTACAATCCATGGCGTTGTATGTTGCGAATTCCTTATTTGCAGAAGGGTATTTAAATGTGAAAGGGAGTGAAATGGAACAAACCATGACTCTCATTCGTGATTGCAATATGGTGCCTGAGTTTACAGAAGGGATTCCAGAAGGTTGGGAAGACTACGAATCAAAGTTCTTATACGACGAGAAAAACTTTCCGGAACTCTATAAACATAAAAAGTAGTTTGCCTTTTTCACTTTTGGCGGTATCATGCTCCTACTTTACCGCCTCTAGTGAAACACATGCAAAAACCTTCTCTACCATTTGGAAAACAAATTAGTTATGCGGTAGGCCAACTTGGTTGGTCTACACTCATCAATATCATCGGCCTCCACCAAGTATATTTTTACCTTCCGCCTGCACCGAAACCAGGCCAGGATTGTTTCCCTGATTTAATCGAAAAAATGGCATTCTGGGGCCTTTCCACCATCGGAGTGGTGGCCGCTGTAGGACGATTGTGGGATGCCTTCACAGACCCTCTCATTGCAAACTCTTCCGATCGATTTTCCTCACGGTTTGGAAGGAGGATTCCTTTTTTGTTTTTAGGTGGGATACCATCTGCCGTCTTTTGTTGGTTAATCTTTGTGCCGCCACATAACTTTGTCTCTTCGACCAACTTGGTTTGGATGACGAGTTTTATGTTGCTCTTCTATTTATTTTTAACAGTGTATGTCACACCGTTTTTTGCACTCATCCCAGAGCTTGGCCATACCCCGGAAGAACGACTCAATCTATCAACCTATATCTCTGTTACGTATGCACTGGGTATCATTGTAGCCTCCACAGAACCAATGATTGCCAGTGCCTTACAATCAAGTTTTGTTTTTGATACCGATCCATCCCTTCAAACACTGGCGGCTCGCCAATATGCTCTTGGAATCCTTTGTATCTTTGCTGCGATTTGTATGTACTTTCCTGTTTTTACCATCCATGAAAAAACATATTGTGAATCAGAAGCATCCAGTGTTCCCTTCAAAGAAGCCATCGTTCTTACCTTCAAAAACAAAAACTTTTTGTATTTTGCACTTTCTGATTTGTGTTACTTCCTAGCCCTTACCATCCTTACGACAGGGATCTCTTATTATGTTACCGTTCTTTTGGAATTGGAAAGAGATTTTGTGACACAACTTTTGACTGTGATGTTACTCGTATCCTTTGCCTTTTATCCGGTTGTGAATTTTGTCGCACGGAAAATTGGCAAAAAGAGAACCGTTCTCATTGGCTTTTATACCTTTCTCGCTTTGTTTTTATCCATTTACTTTATCGGGAAAAACAGTTTACCAATCTCCCCATATATCCAAGGTTATATGATCGTTGCCGTGGCTGCCATTCCAATTGCAATTCTTGGAATATTACCAAATGCGATATTAGCCGATATTGCTGAACTTGATTCATTAAAAACAGGGTCGAAACGGGAAGGTCTTTTTTATGCAGGCCGTACCTTTATGCAAAAACTAGGACAAACACTTGCAGTTTTGATTTTTAGTTCTGTGATTTTGTTAGGACTTGACCGAGACTCAAAACAACAAGTATCTCCCAATGTGACAGGGATCATTGCACCGTCTGTGTCCGATTCTAAGTCAGAACCGAAAAAAAATAGTGAGACTGAGGCAAAAATAAGTAAGGAATCCGCCATTTGTAAAGTCGAAGAAGTAGAAGCGGGTGGGGAGCTTGGAGTTCGATTGACAGGACCACTGGCTTCTGCATTCTGTTTACTTGCAATTTTTCTCTTTGGAAAATACAAAGAGGATGAAACGTTAGAAGAGATTGCAAAGATACGTGGTAAATAAATCCTGGTTTTTGGAGCTATTCAGATGAGATATCGCATTGAGACAACCAAGTTAAAGAACGGGTATATCGAAGCCAAACTCATCGAGACAACCACAAATAACCCGATTGAATTTCGGATTTGTGACACGGAAGAATATGCGCAGGCCCAAATCAAAGATTGGCAAAAGCGCTTCCGAATGAATGAACCACAAGAACAGGACTAAATTCTTCCTCCGATGGGGCGTTCTTTTCGCCCTAGTTTTGAGTGTTACCAACTGTAATTCCACCTCAAAACGAGATTACTTCGACACAAACTTTAAATGTTTTGCCGAGCCAGGCTGGCGTGACCAATCCAATTTCAAAAAGTACATTGAGAAGGGTTGGCTCCCCACACGCCTGTTATATGGCGAAGATAATAACAGAATCAAACGATCAGAAATAGTTTTTGCAGGAGATAGTTTGGTTCACTTATTTTTGCCAGACCTTATGGCAAAAGAATTCCCTGGAAAATCAGTCACCAATCGAGGGATCGGTGGTGATATGACAGAAACATTGTTAACACGCATTGAAGAGGATGTATTAGTATTAAATCCGAAAACAGTTGCGATTGAAATCGGTGGGAATGATTTCATCCAAGGCAAATGTTTGAGTCTTGTGCAGAACAATTTACTCACCATCATTAAAAAAATCCATTCCAAGAACCAACAAATTCGTATCTTTTTGATTGCGGTACCACCCACTCGAGTGAAAGAACTCAATCAAATTGTTCCTGTATACAATTTGTTTTTGAACCAAGTGGCTCGAACCACTCCAAATGTAGAATACATCGAAGTTTGGGATGTGATGCGAAAACTTGATTCTCCCACACTCAGTGAAGAGTTTATCAGACCCAATGGTGATAGTTTACATTTTAATGAAAAGGGATATGAACTTTGGGGTAAAAAACTAAGACCCTATTTGCAAAAATAAAAATGAATTCACTGCTTCTTATTTCTCGTTCTCCGATTCCTGATTTTATCTTACCTAAAACTTTCCCAACTCATACCAAAAATGTCGGTGATCCTTCCATTCATGGGAATCCTTTAGACTCTGTTTCTGAATCCAAGATTTTAGTTTCAAACAAGTTGGGATTACACTGTGTGAGAATCGAACGAAATGAAAGTTTGGGTCGAAACCAAATTTTGGAAATTCGAAATGAGTTGGCAAAAGACAAAATCGATTTTTTAGTTTTCAATTCTTTGTTACCAAAATCGGAAAAATCCCTTTTTGTTTTTGATATGGATTCTACTGTCATCAAAGAAGAAGTCATAGATGAATTGGCGAGAAAACATGGTGTCTTTGAAGAGGTTGCAAGTGTTACCAAAAAAGCCATGGAAGGTGGGATGGGATTTGATGAAGCCCTTCGCCTTAGGGTGGAACATTTAAAAGGACTATCGATCCAAAGTTTTAAAGAAGTTTATCATCTTTTGCAATTAAATGATGGTATGGAGAATGTATTTCAATTTGTAAAAGCAAACGGTTGTCAGATTGGAATCTTAAGTGGGGGATTTAGCCCCGTATTGGAATTGTTTTCTCAAAAATACCCGGTTGATTTTTTTAGGGCCAATGGATTGGAAGAGAAGGATGGATTTTTTACAGGAAAAATCCTTGGTGAGATCATCAACCGAGAAAAAAAAGAATTCTATTTAAAACAATTTGCAAACGAACTTTCCGTTCCATTGGATCGGGTAGTTGCTGTTGGTGATGGTGCAAATGATGCACTGATGTTAAATGCAGCAGGTTTTGGAATTGGAATTCATGCAAAACAAGGTTTAAAAGACCAGATTACCAATTGGATTGAGTTTACTGATTTATCAGCTTTAGTTTTCCTCTTTGAGAATTCGTTTTAATTCATCTAAAATCGAAAGTGCTTCGAGAGGTGGGATTTTATTTGGATCAAGTCCTGAAATTCTTTTTAGCACCTTCTCTTCGTTTGCTGATATTCCTTTTGGTTCTTTTTCTAGTAAGTTTCCAAATAAACTTGGTTCATCATTTTTGATTTTGATTTCTCGTTTTTTGGATTCGAGACCAGATAAAATCTCCTTTGCTCTTTCTGAAACGGATTCTGGTATCCCTGCTAGTTTTGCTACATAGATTCCGAAAGATTGTTTTGATTTCCCCCGTTTCACTTTTTTTAAAAATAGAATTTCTCCATCTTTTTCAAATGTATCTAAGTAAAGATTGAAGATGCCGGCACCTTTTTCAAGTTCCGTTAACTCATGGTAGTGAGTGGCAAAAATGGTTTTTGGTTTAGGAAAGTTTTTGCTTAAAAATTCTAAAATCGCCCAAGCAATCGACAAACCATCGTAAGTGGATGTTCCGCGTCCTACTTCATCAAAAATAAGCAAACTATTTTCAGTAAATTGGTTTAAGATCGTGGCAGTTTCTTTCATCTCTACAAAAAAAGTAGATTCACCTTTGGTTAAGTTGTCTCCAGATCCGATGCGAGTGAAAATTCGATCCACAATGGCAAGGGATGCTTTTTTCGCTGGAACATAGGAACCCATTTGGAAGAGGATTTGGTTGATCGCAATTTGGCGCATAAAAGTGGACTTACCTGCCATATTGGGACCCGTTAACACAGCAATCGCATTATCTTTTGGATTGAGTTCCAGGTTGTTCGGAACAAATCGTTCGCCAATGGGTAAAAACGTTTCCACTACAGGATGGCGAGAATCGATGTATTCGATGATCCCATCGGTTCGGATTTCTGGTCTTGTCCATTGGTATTCTTCTTTAGTTTCCGTTAGAGAAAGATGGTAATCAAGGGAAGCCACTTCGTTGGATAAGGTTAAAAAAGCCTCATAGAGTGAGATACAAGAACTTACCAAACGATCAAACACTTGTTTTTCGATTCGTTCAATGATTTCATCTGCTTGTAAGATGGCTCTTTCCAATTCTTCCAATTTTGGAGAGGTAAATCTTTCTCCTGTAACGAGAGTTTGTTTTTTCAAAAAATGTGAGGGAACATCTTTGGCTTGTGCTTTTGATACTTCGATAAAGTACCCAAGGATTTTATTGTACCGAATTTTGAGACTCGAACAACCGGATTCTTTTTTTTCCTTCTCCTCGAGTTCTAAGATCCAATCTTTTCCTTTTTCCCGTGCAAGGATCGCATCATCGTATTCTTTGTTAAATCCAGATTTTAAAAAAGGTGAGTTTCCTAAAAAAACAGGTAGTTCCCCGTCGAATAAGGTAGTTTGGAATTCTAAGACAAGAGACTCTAATTCCTTTGGAAGTTTGGAAAAGTCATAACCAATCCCATCCAAAATGGTTTTCATTTGTTTGACGGCCGATAAACTTTTTTCGATGCCTCTGAAATCGCGAGGTAGTGCTTTACCCACACGGAACCGAGTGATCACTCGTTCCAAATCAATGAGATCACCGAGTGATTCTTTGATTTTCAGTCTTTCTTTTTTGTTTTGAGTCAAAATTTCTATTTTGTCCCAATGGTCTTTGATTTTGTTTTCATCGCGAGTGGGAAAAAGTATCCTTTGTTTGAGGTATCGTTTTCCGGTAGCTGTGGTACACCGATTCAAAACTCCAAAGAGAGTGTGGTTTTTATCATTTGGGTTTTCGACAAGTTCCAAATGGGAAACTGTTTGTTCATCTAAAATTAAATATTCGGTTTCATCGATCCTTCGAGGGGATTTAAATACAAAATTTTGATTTCGGTAATTGTATTGTAAATAGGCATCTAATACGTGTACAACGGAATCAATTCCAACTCCCTTTTTTTTAGGTAAAAATTCCTTTGGAATTTGTGATAGGATGATTTTTGATTCTTTGGAAAGAGGAGGGACTTCTTCAGTATAAATCATTTCCTTTGGAGAAAATCGTTTGATCGTATCAAGAATCCTTTCTGTTTCTGTTTCTGCGAAATAAAAATAAACGAGTTCCGATGTCGATACATCAGCAAACGCAAGATATACGGAAGTTTTTTCTTTGTAGTAAAGCGATAAATAATTGTTTTGGTAACCACCGAGTAAGTTGTCTTCCACAACTGTTCCAGGAGTGATGATTCGCACCACTTCCCTTGACATGATTTTTGCTTTCGGGTCGTCAGGTTTTGTTTGTTCGCAAACCACAACTTTTTTCCCAGCTGAGATAAGTCTTGATATATAACTTTCTGTGGCATGGTAGGGAATTCCGGCCATGGGAATTTGATTTTGCCTTTTTGTGAGAGTGATGTCTAAAATCTGAGCCGCAATTTTAGCATCTTCCATAAACATTTCATAAAAATCACCCATCCGAAAGAATACAATCCCATCGGGGTGGAGTTCTTTTACTTCCAGGTACTGGCGCATCACCGGAGTGTTCAATGCTTCATAGGTTTCGGACATTGTGTACCAATTCTTTGATTTTATTTGGGTCTTTTTTGCCGTTTGTTTCCACACCACTTGCCACATCAATCCCTGTTGGGTTCAAACTATTTAAGGCAAACTGGACATTCTCTGGTGTGATCCCACCCGCAAGTAGGTATGGACGTTTAACATTTGTTATGTATTCCCAAGGGAAACTATGGCCACTCCCACCCCCAAGACCTTTTTGAAAACTATCTAAGATGACTAAGGGTGATTTCGGTTCTAATGCTTCATCCGAAACAACGGGAGACTGTACTCGGATCGCTGGGAGTAACTTTTTCTCTGTGGTCAGTGAGTCCCAAAGGATATCTTTTACAAACTGATCTCCCCTTATGAGTTGGATCAAATCGGGTGAAAATTCTTTTGTGATCTGAAGGATTTCTTCGGTTGTATTTTCAAAAAATAAAAAAACCACTTTAGGGAAATTAGGTTTTTGGCGGATGGAAAGGAGTTCTTCTGCTTCAGTTTGATCAATCTTTCGCGGAGAAAGGGGAGAAAAATTGAGACCAACATAATCCACACCGAGTTCGTGGCATAACTCCAGTGTGGCAAGGTCTTTGATCCCACAAATTTTAATTTGGTATTTGGTTCCCATCGAGAACCAGAATGGTTTAACTCAAATCGGAGGCAATCGATCCTTTGTATCCATAGTGCAAAAATTTAAGGAAACTGTCTTGGTACACAAGCATGTCTTGTTTGGAAATCCCTTGTCTAACCATTTGCACAAAGATATTTAGGAAAAATGATAGGATGTTCCGTACCACAAACTCATCCACCTCTCCTTTATAGCTAGGATTCTTTTGTTTGAAGTTTGTATACTGTTCAAAATTGATTTTGGTAAGCCTAGTGAGGACAGTATCAGGAAATTCTTCTAGATGAGAACCCTGTGCTTTTGTGAGGAGTAAGATAAAATCATCTCGGTTTGAATCTACGTAATCTAAGGCGATGTGGAATCTTTCTTTCCAAGCCTCATAACTGTCGTTAAATCGTTTTTCAAAATAATCCGGGTGTGAAACGTAAGCGAACGCCTTTTCCAATCCAGACAACACAGGTTGTAAGATTTCGGTGAGTAGGTGTTCTTTGTTTTCAAAGTAGTTGTAGATATTACTCGTGGAAACCTTTGCTTTTTTGGCAATGGTGCGCATACTTGCTTTTTCAAAACCAAGTTGGATGAACTCTTCCCGAGCGGCCTGTAGAATTTCTTTTCTAGTATGTTCTTTTGGAGTTTGCATAGTCCTGAACGATGTTTCCTAAAAGAACAATCTCGTTCAGGATTCATTTGTAAAGTCCAATTTTACATCTTTATTGTATTTTGTATTAAATTTGCCACAATTCCATAAAGTCGAAAACTCCCTAACACCAAAACCGGAGTTCTGCCTCGGAATAAAGGAACAAGTTCCGATTCTGTCCTCGCCCGTAGGACGCGAGGGGAGAGCGGTGTTTTGGGCTCTGGGAACCTTCCAAACCCACTCCCTTCCCAAAAGGTGAGGGTTTCCAGCTGTGCCTCCGACTCGAGTAAGGCGTTTGTGATCCCAGCGAGGTCTTTATCGGGCAGACTTGCGACTAGGGCATGGAATTTGGGATGGGTTTTTGCAAATTCGAGGGTGGTTCTCTGGACAGCGTCGGGGTTATGAGACGGGTCAAAAACGATTAGAGGATCGTTTGCCAATACTTCCATCCTTCCTTTGGGTTTTGGTATGTCTTGGAATTGTACCAATTCCAGATTTGATTTTTGGTCTGGAAATATAAGGCAGAGGACTTTTTTCGCGTATAAAAAATTTGCCTCGAGATAACTTTCCTTAGGTGGAGATGGAATCACATGGAGAGGGACAATGTTTTTTTTGGGGTAGTTTTGGAATGGTTCAGGTAAAGAGTCAACTTCCTCTTGCAAAGCAAATAGGGCTTTGGTGTGGTCGCCGATAATTCCTAATTTTTCCTTACAAATTGTTTCTTTTGTTTTCCCTAAAATTTCTGAATGGTCGAGACCAATTTTTGTAAGCACAACATAGTCAGCATCCACTAGTTTTGTAGCATCTAACCTACCTCCAAGCCCCGCTTCCCAAATCTCGAAATCCACATTTTGGTTTTGGAAAAAATGATACGCAAACACTGTCAAAAATTCAAAGTAAGACAAAGAATCAAAATGAGAGAGGTTTGGAAGGAACTCGTTTTGAAAACAACTCTCTACCTCAATGGGATGAGGCAAGTAGGGAATCCCGTCCTTCACAATTTGGAACCTTTCGAGTGGAGAGAGTAGGTGAGGGGAAGTGTAAATTCCAACTGTTTTACCAAGTTTTGAAGCCAAACAAGCTAAGTAGTGTGAGGTGGAACCTTTTCCGTTTGTACCCACTACACTGATCCGAATGGGGGCATGCCGTTTTTTATGGAAAAACAATTTACTTGGTTCAAAAACTTCATTCAGAGAATCCAAAGTATAGTTTTGGAACACATTAAAGTTCCTTGTTTTTTCGATGTTTTGCCTTTGGTTTAAAAAATCTAAAAATTTCATATTCAGCATCAAAGGGAAAGGATTCGTTTTACTTTCTTTTTTTTAATTCACGTAATAAAATGGATTCTACCTTTCGGATCCATTTTGTTTTGGCTTTTGAATTGGTAAACAGTTCAAACTGTTTGATCCCTTGGTAAAGTAACATATGGTAACCAGGGATGATTTCTGCTTTTTGTTTTTTGGCAATTTTTACGAGTTCCGTTTCCAAAGGGTTGTAAACAATATCGAATAACGTGTGTTTTTTGGTAAAAAAACGAGAGTCTAAGATGGGGTCTCCACCCACACCTTTCATTCCAATGGGTGTTGTGTGGATGATGAGATCGTAATTCTCTTTTTCTTCCAATAC
Source organism: Leptospira jelokensis (assembly GCF_004769635.1). Taxonomy (GTDB): domain Bacteria; phylum Spirochaetota; class Leptospiria; order Leptospirales; family Leptospiraceae; genus Leptospira_A; species Leptospira_A jelokensis. The sequence continues at coordinate 90,250 of NZ_RQGH01000033.1, read as the reverse complement.
ACGATCCATTGTGGTTCGTTCTAACCATGTTGGATTCCCTAACGATTGTTCGATTTCACTCATGGCTGTCTGGTTTCTTGCCAATAGATGTACCTTTCGTTTGATGGATTCATTTTTCCCTTTGGATTCCAATTCCTTTGCAATGGAAAATAAAATCCCTTTGGCACTGCCTCCACTACCAAGGACGAGGATATTTTTTGAAATGCTTGGGTCTACGAGATCAGAATTCTTCTGCATAATGGAAGTGAGAGCTCCCGTTCCATCGGTATTGACTGCTTCGATTCCACTCCGGAGGATGAGTGTGTTGGATGCTAACATGGCTTTAGAAGCCTCACAAACCTTGTTTGCTTGGGTATAGGCCCATTCCTTAAATGGAATGGTGACAGACACTCCTTTCACACCTAAATCGAGTAGGGGGCCCATTCCGATTTCTTTCCATCGTTCATTTTCAAACACTAAATACACGGCATCATAACCAGAGAGTTGGAATAATGTATTGTGGATCCAAGGGGAAAGGGTATGGCCTAAGGGAAATCCCAATATGCCAAAGATCTCTGTGTGTTTTGAATACAAGGAAAACCTCTTTTTTTTATCTAATGGACGAATCAATGGGTTACCGAAAATAGGTAATAGATAGGTACAAGACCAATGATTTCATTACCGCTCGCCGCACCATCGGAACCATGGACAATTCTCGTTGATATTTTATTCTTTTTTCTCGCATCTGCAGCCTGTGCCTATTATTTTTATTATTACAAACGAAAAGACTTACTTGGTAAATTTTGGGGTTCCACCTTTGTCGCAGGCATTGGTGCTTTGATTGTATTCGCAACTTTACAAACCTACATCAGAGACATCATTATGTGGCTCATGTCTCCTAAAATTGGCTCCACTCAATTATCAAACGTGAATTTGGTCGCTATTTTTCTTGGTGGATTTTTTGCTCTCTACGTGATGAACCGAATCAACCATAACAAAGAACGACGGGATTGAGTTCGATTTCTCATACAGTTTTAGATACTTTAGAAAATTATAATAAAATCCGAGCAGCGCAAGGACAAATCCTTGTTTCCCATCTAAGATCCCTAATCGGATCCAGTACATATAAAATCCTTTAAAACATCCCTTCACAAAAGCCCAAAGCACTGAGCTTTGTTTCCCCTTCCTAAATTCTTCTTCCGCAAATAAACTTGAGTAACGATCGATGAACTTTAAATGGTCCGAGATATTTTTATAAGAATAATGAAATAATGGAGTTTTTAATTTGTTTGGGTTGCCACTGAGTTTGACTCTTTCATGCACCAAACCACCGCTAAACTGTCCTTCCGATTTTTGGAACAACCGAATTTGGTAATTAGGATAATACCCACCGAATCGAATCCATTTGCCTAAATAAAACGTGAGTCTCGGAACCAAAAAACCTTTTGGATCTAATTTATTATTGGCGAAAAGGGAGAGGATTTCTTCTTTTAATTTCGGAGAAACCACCTCATCAGCGTCAATGGCAAGGACCCAATCATTTTTGGTTTTAGAAATCGCGAAGTTTTTTTGGTCTGCATAATTTTGAAATGTGCGTTGGAATACTTTGGCCCCAAATGATTTCGCAATGGAGACTGTATCATCTGTAGAACCTGAATCTACGATGATGATATCATCAATAAAGGATATTGCATCTAAGGTGCGACTGAGATTGTCTGCTTCGTTTAAAGTGATGATGGCACAAGAAAGGGGAATTGATGGCATTTAAAAATTAATTAGATTCGCGGCTTGAAACAAAATTTTCGCTGAGTGGTATTTCCAATCTTGCAATGGTAGAATCCTCGCCAATGATGATTCTAAAATAATTGGGATCAATCCCTTCCCCTTTTAACATGATGAGGATGAGGGCAAGTCCAAGGCCTGCTCCTTCTGATGTATCCGCGTTGTCGATGTAAAACTGAGCAATGTCATCATACATCATACCTTTTTCCAAACGTTCCCGTATTGACTTTTCTTCTTCTTTGGCAATGGGGGTATTATTGATCACTTCGATGAGGATGCCATCATCATTGTATTTAAAATTAATTAAGCAGTAGTAACCCTTTTTTTTTGCCTTGATCCCGAATTCATTCGACATCTCTTCCGAAAACATCTCTCGATACTCGCGGACCCCTTTCGCATACTCCGAAGGGTTTAACATGCTATAACCACGTTCTTCGAAGAAAACACGTTTTTGGTTGGCCTTACAAGCATTGATCGCAAGTTCTTTGATGATGGTATACAGTGTGGGGACAAGAGTTGGGTAGGTAAGGCGGTCTAAAATGAGGCCTACGGCCTCTTTGATGTGCTCTTCCACGGATTTGGAGACCCGATGGGTCTTTAGCGAGAGAATTTTCCCGTTTTCGATATGTAATTTGATGTGATCAGAAATCTCGCTTGTTTCCTTTCCCATACCCGAAATCTTTTCCATTCTAGTCCTTACTGTCAAGGTACTAAGACCGCTAGCATGAAAAACCGCAGGCTTCTATCCCTCACCTTATTCCTATCGGCCATTACCCCTACCATTCTTTTGTCCCAATCTTTGAAAATGAAATCTGTTCGGATCTGGGACAGCGAAAAAGCCAATTTTTCAGGATTTGTGGATTTGGAAGTGGGCCAGGGCAAAATTCTATCGATCAAACCCGCAGTTCCAAAACCAAATCCAGAATTCCTTTTGCCTGGATTTTGTGATGCTTCCGTTACCTTAAGTGCCAATGGGCAAGGTGGGAAAACGAATTTGTCCGAACTTTCCAAGGTTTTCCTTGGATTCCTTTCGGCTGGGTTTAGCCACGTTGAGTCAGTGGGTGATCCAAACCTCAATTCCCTCCAACCACTGGTACTTAAGTCCAAATGGAATGCACCCATCCTGACCCAATCCCAAAAACCACATTTGTATTCGGAACTCGAAGTGGGTGAAGGCTCGAATTACCATTCAGGTCTCAAGGGAAACTTTGATCCCAAACGAAATAGCCATACCCCTATTTTTTTGAAAGAAAAGGAAAACCGCGGTTTCTCCCAAACGGAACTTTTTGCCAAACGAAAGGAATTGGAATCAAATAGGAAATTGGCGATTGCTTACACCTTCGCCGACAAAACCAGTTGGGAAGATGCCTTGGACACTGGTTTTTCCGTGATCTTCCATCCCATGCCAGAAGGGACAAATCTCTACCGCACCCAAAAACGTGATTTTTTATGGGCCCCTCTTTTTGGAATCTTATACCTCCAGGAATTAAAACGAAATCCAACACTCGGAAAAGAAGAAGAAATCCTTTGGGGAACCTTAAGTCCTTATTTTGGCAAAGTTTGGAAAGGGAATCTGGGTTGGGAGGAACCTTCGGAAAATGAAAGCCTCACTCCTTTTTCGGTGTATGCCTCAGCGTTCCGTTCGGAAAGAGAAACACATTCCAATTTGTTATTTGCAAGTGGGGCAGGGCATTGGGGTTTATTCCCGGGCCAAGCTGCCGTGGTGGAAGTGAGGCTTTGGGAAAACCTGTTACAAGAATCAGCGAACCTTGGTGAATCACAAGAATCAGAATCCAAAGGGTTTTGGGATTCGCTTTTTGGAAAACGTACCGATAAAATTTTGCCAACCCATCGGGATGTCGATAGCCTCCCCGCGGTGCGCCGCCGTCTCATCCAAACCCTTACGGAAAAAACCTGCCAATACGTTGGTGCGGATCATGGGGGAAGGATCAAACTGGGAGGACCCGCTCATTTTTCCATCCTGACAGAAAATCCACTGAAACGCCCTTCGGGAATATTTCCAATTGAATCCATGGTATTGGGAGGAAAATTGGTATATACCTCGAAACCCACCAAGGAAGGAACCGCAAAATGAAAGGCCCATCCTCAGAATTTGACCGTTTATTAGAAGAAAGTTTTAAAAAAAGGCAATCCATTGAACCTGGATCACGCCACGAAGCAAAAGTAACAGCTGTTAAAAACGATTATGTATTCATTCGCACCCTAGACAATAAAGTTGTAGGAAATATTGCAAGCGAAGAGTGGAGAGATGATGTATTGCCAAAGGTTGGCGATCCACTGGTTGTTTATTTTTTAAAAGAAAACTCAGGTGATTTTTATTTTACCACTTGTTTGTCCCAAGACAACCTAACAGAAGAAAACTTAGAACTAGCAAATCAATTTGAAATTCCTGTGCTTGGCCAATTATTACAAGAAGGCAATGGTGGATGGGACGTAAAACTTGGCAGTCATACGGCCTTTGTTCCCTTTAGCCAATTGGACAGTTCACTCAAAGGAAAAAATATTTCCGGAAAACGAATTAAGTTTATCATTTCCGAACTTGGGAAAAAACAAAACAAAATCCTGCTTTCCCAAAAGAAAATTGCGGATAAAGAAAGAGAAACAAAAAAACAACTGTTACGCGATGAGTTGAAAGTGGGGATGTTTGTTTCATGTGTTGTGAAAAGCATTCATAAATTTGGACTCATTGTGGACATGGATGGACTGGATGCATTGGTCCCTCAGTCGGAAGCAACGTACAAAAAAAATCCAGATCTGACCACAGAGTTTCGTGTGGGAGAAACCCTTCGTGCGAAAATTTTAACCTTAGATTGGTCGATGAATAAAATTTCACTCAGCGTAAAAGATTTTTTATCAGACCCATGGTCAGGGAAACTTCCTTTTAAGGAATCGGATATCATATCAGGGACAGTGGAATCGATCAAACCCTTCGGACTTTTTGTACGGTTGGGTGAGGATTTTTCTGGACTTGTTCCCAATAAGGAATCAGGGATCCCACAAAGGACACCACTCAATACTGTTTTCCAACCAGGCCAAAAACTAGAAGTGTTTGTTTTGGAAATCAATCCAGAAAAAAGACAAATTGCGTTATCGATATCGAAGGCGGCGGAAGCAAAAGATCGTATGGAATACCAAGAGTATCTTTCCAAAGATGATGCGGGTGCCTCGGTTTCCAGTTTTGGTCTTGCGTTAAAGAAATCTTTGGAAAAGCAAAAAAAGAAGTAAACTTCCTTTGGAAATTGCCTTATACCGTCCTGAAATTCCACCTAACACTGGTAATATCGCGCGTCTATGTGTGAATGCTGGGGTGCCACTTTCCATTGTTGGGGAACCTTCCTTTGACCTCTCTGAAAAAGCGGTGAGGCGAGCAGGCCTAGATTACTGGAAGGATTTGGAATTGTATCGGTTTGCCACTTGGGAAACCTTTCAAAAGGCCAAAGAAACGGAAGGGAAACGAATTTTCCTCGTTTCCAAATTTGGAAAAAAAGTCTACTGGGACGTAACGTTCCAAGCGCAAGATGTGTTTTTATTTGGTAGGGAGACCTCAGGGCTTCCAGAAGAAATTCACAAAGGACACCCTTCTGACCAAATCATTTCCATACCTATGGCAGAAGCGAGTCGTTCGATCAATTTGTCCAATGCCGTTGCCATCATCCTTTATGAAGCACTGCGCCAAGAAAAATCGCGGACTAACCCCTAAAGGATAAAACAATTTACAACTCTTCCGTTCCCATTGGAATGGGAATATATGCCGTTCCCTCTCTCCAGAACCGAGTTAGAGAAAGAAATCAAAACTTTGTTCTCCAATGGACTTTCGGGGAATGTGAACGATTTTTACTCTTGGGTGATTATGGAAACCCAGAGAAAGTTCAAAGATGTACCAAATACAACTTTGGAAACGGTCATTACGGTTATGGATGAGTTTGTGAAAGATGGACTCATCACCACAAATCCAATCGACCCTCGTGAATATTACATCACAGACGAATCTCCCATTGTTCGTAAAATGGGTAACTCTGAAACCTTTGTCATCCTTGGTGCGCTCCACTTCAATCCTATGCAGTATGTTCGTGCAAGGCTTGCCTATTTTCTCAAACGGAATGGGATTGATGAAGAGTTACGGATGGACCTTTGCATTGCCACAGTCGAAGCCGTGGAAAATGCGGCGAAGTATGGGGATGGTGGTGGAGTGGAAGTCACCTTCCAAATCGATAAACAAAAAGTTTTTACGATTGAAATGATCAATACAGTAAAAGATTTTAATTTGGAAGACGATATCCAAAGGGGCAAGTTTTCTTCTACGGCAACCCTGATGCGTGGCATGATGGTCATGCAAAAACTTTTTGATTCAGTGGATTTAGAAATCACTGATAACAGAAAACAAGCTATTCTAAAAGCAACTCGTAAATTAACATAGGTTCCTATGGCAAATTTCAAAATGGTTTCTCCCTTCAAAGCTGCCGGAGACCAAGTGAAAGCAATTGAAAATATTGCAAAGTCATTCGGTGAAGGTAAAAACAAAATCACACTCGTTGGTGTGACTGGTTCTGGAAAAACATTTACGATGGCCGAGGTCATCACACGAGTCAAAAAACCCACGTTAATTTTATCCCATAACAAAACATTGGCGGCACAGTTATTCCGTGAGTTTAAGGAATTTTTTCCAGAGAATGCTGTAGAGTATTTTGTTTCCTATTACGACTATTACCAACCCGAAGCTTACGTCCCATCGTCTGACACCTTTATTGAAAAAGATATGTCGATGAATGAGGAGATCGACAAACTTAGGTTACGTGCAACATCTAGCCTTTTGGAACGTGATGATGTGATCATTGTAAGTTCCGTATCTTGTATTTACGGTTTGGGTTCTCCGGAAGATTACATGAACTCGGTTGTCATGTTACATGTGGGGGATAAAATTGATCGTGACCAAATCATTCGTAAGTTTTTGCACATCCAATATGCAAGAAACGATATCGATTTTAGTCGGGGAAATTTCCGAGTGCGTGGGGATACAATTGAAATCATGCCTTCCTACCAAGAAGAAGGGATTCGGATCGAACTATTTGGAGATGAAATTGATGGCCTTTCTAAAATTGATCCTCTTACGGGAAAGGTAAAAACAAAACTCGACAGAGTTGTCGTATATCCTGCCAAACACTTTATCACTTCTGGTCCTAAAATCAAAGACGCCATGGAAAAGATAAAAGAAGAGATGGCGGCACAAAAAGAATATTTTTTAAAACAAGGCAAACACCTTGAAGCGGAACGAATCGAATCAAGAACCAACTACGATATGGAAATGTTACTTGAGCTTGGTTATTGCAGTGGGATTGAGAACTACTCTAGACATTTGACGGGTAGGTCGGAAGGGGAAAGGCCAGCTTGTTTACTCGATTATTTTCCAGGAAAAGATTTTTTACTCATCATTGATGAGTCCCATGTTACACTTCCTCAAATTGGAGGGATGTATGCAGGAGATAGGTCCAGAAAACAGACGTTAGTTGATTTTGGGTTTCGTTTGCCGAGTGCTTTGGATAACCGGCCTTTGAATTTTACAGAATTTGAAGCAATGACACCAAGGACTTTATATGTTTCAGCCACACCGGATGAGAATGAAATCAAAAAAAGTGAAGCGGTGTTTGAACAAATCATTCGACCAACGGGCCTTCTTGATCCAATTGTGGAAGTGAGACCAACCACTAATCAAATCGAAGACTTACTCAACGAAATCCGACTTCGTATCGAACAAAAAGAGAGGATCCTCATCACAACTCTCACAAAAAAAATGTCAGAGGATCTAACGGACTATTACAAAGAGGTGGGCTTAAAAATTGCATACCTCCATTCGGAAATCGATACCATCGAACGAACAGAAATCATTCGGGACTTACGAAAGGGTGTGTATGATTGTATCGTTGGGATCAATTTATTACGAGAAGGTCTAGACATTCCTGAAGTATCTCTTGTTGCCATCCTTGATGCAGATAAAGAGGGTTTTCTCAGAAACTATAAATCTCTTATCCAAACCATAGGTCGGGCCGCAAGGAATGTGAATGGCAAAGCAATTTTGTATGCGGATCGTATGACCGATTCCATGAAAAAAGCCATCAGTGAAACGGAACGCCGGCGATTGATCCAAGAAGCTCATAACCAAAAAATGGGAATCACTCCGCAAACGATCCGAAAGGAAATTCATGATATCCTGCCGAGAGAAATGGCGGAAGAAGATAGCAAAGAAGAAGCTTTAAAAGACCTGGAAAAAGAATTTACCTTGAAGAAATACAAAACCAAAGACAAGTTACGTGAAGCTTTGAAGCGTGAAATGTTACGTTACGCGAATGACTTGGATTTTGAAAAAGCGGCCATGTTTCGCGATAAAATGTTAGCACTTGGTCCAGATAAAATTGAAACATAAGGAAGGATACGGATTGGAAACAAATGAATTTTGGGAAAACCCAAACAAATTGGCAAGACTAGAAGACACTTTACCCAAACAGATCTTTTTACTTCCGATCAAAGTGCGACCCGTTTTCCCTGGAATCATCACACCTCTTATCGTACCACCAGGCAGGTTCATCCAGTCCATTGAAGAATCGTCGAAAGGAGCAGGTTTTCTTGGACTTATATTGCTGAAAGAAGATGAATCAGAACTTCCTTCAGAAGATAATATCTTTCAGATTGGAGTGGTTGCAAGGATTCTCAAAAAAATCAACCTACCTGATGGTGGGATGAATATTTTAGTCAACACAATCCAAAGATTTAAAATCAATTCAATTCACACCAAAGAACCAATGTTAATCGCAAATGTGTCCTATCCGGAAGAAGAATTGGGTACAAGCAAAAATAACATTAAGGCATTGATGCGAACTTTACTCATCTTAACAAAAGAATTGGCACAAAACAATCCATTGTTCACGGAAGACATGAAGTTAACCATGATGAATGTGAACGAACCTGCAAAAATGGCTGATTTTGTATGTTCCATTCTCAATTTAGAAAAAGAAGAATACCAGTCGGTCATTGAAGCCATCCAAATCAATGACCGATTAGAAAAGGTTTTATTATTTTTAAAAAAAGAAATCGAGTTAGTTGTATTACAGAAAAAAATCAAAGAACAAATCAATGATAAAATTGATAACCAACAAAGGCAGTTTTTTTTAAGAGAGCAATTAAAAGCCATCCAACAAGAATTAGGTGTTGGTGAAGATAAAACCGAACAAAAATACGATAAATTGCTCACACGTTTGAAATCAATTCCAGTTGCAGACGAAATTATTGTGGAAGTGGAAAGGGAAATCGATAAATTCAAAAACTCAGATCCAATTTCTAGTGATTATAATGTAATTCGAAACTATTTAGATTTGGTGGATAGCCTGCCGTGGGAAAAACCAAAACCCAAAGATATCAATTTACTTCATGCCAAAAAAGTTTTAAATCGTGACCACCATAAATTGGAAGATGTAAAAGAACGGATTTTTGAATTTTTGGCAGTACACAAACTCAATCCAAAAAGTAAAGGATCCATCCTATGTCTTGTTGGCCCACCAGGTGTGGGTAAAACTTCAATTGCAAAATCCATTGCGGAAGCACTTGGTAGGAAATTTTACAGATTTAGTGTTGGTGGAGTTCGGGACGAAGCTGAGATCAAAGGGCATCGTAGGACTTACATTGGTGCCATGCCAGGAAAACTCATCAACGCATTGAAAATCACAAAAGAAAGGGATACAGTGATCTTACTTGATGAGATTGATAAGATGTCACAAGGATACCAAGGTGATCCGCAAGCGGCCTTGTTAGAAGTACTCGATCCAGAACAAAATTTTAATTTCAGAGATCATTATTTAGATTTACCTTTCGATTTATCGGATGTGTTGTTTATCGCCACAGCCAACACCTTTGAACCCATTCCGCGAGTGTTACTCGATCGGATGGAGGTGATCCAACTTTCCGGTTATATCACAGAAGAAAAAGTCCAGATTTTCCAAAAATATCTATGGAGTAAAATTTTTATTAAAAATGGATTAAACCCTGATTTGTTTACAATGAAAAAAGAGACCGTGACCCATCTCATCAACTCCTATTCCAGAGAATCAGGGTTACGCGGTCTCGAAAAAACATTTGATAAATTGGTGCGTAAACTTGCCCTCAAACAAGTGTTAAAGGAAAAATTCTCAAAAGAAATCAGAGAAAAAGATCTGGTGGAATACTTAGGACCACCTCCATTTGTGGATGACAGGATGACCATTCCAAAAGTACGAGGAACTGCTTTGGGTTTGGCATGGACCAATGCTGGTGGATCAACTTTACTCATCGAAGCGGTTTTAATCCCTGGGAAAGGTGGATTAACACTTACTGGCCAAATGGGTAAAATGATGGAAGAGTCCGCAAACATAGCTTTTTCGTTTGTAAAAAATTATTTAAACAACGATGGTTTGTTTGAGAAAAAAGCCATCCACTTACACGTGCCAGACGGTGCCACTCCAAAGGATGGGCCTAGTGCTGGGATTACTATGGCAACAGCCATTTTGTCTCTTGTGACAAACCGAGTGGTAAATCCTGGATTTGGAATGACAGGTGAACTAACGTTAACAGGTGAAGTTTTGGCAATCGGTGGATTACGCGAAAAAATAGTGGCGGCAAAACGAGTGGGAATCAAAAAAATCATTTTCCCGAAAGATAATGAAAAAGCTTTCCAAGAAATCCCGGATTATGTAAAAAAAGGTGTTACCTTTTATCCTGTTACAAGGTTTGAAGAAGTTGAGGCATTGGTTTTTCCTAAAACAAAGAGTAAGAAAAAATGAACTATAAAAATAATTCCTTTTATTTGATTTTAGAAGTATTGTACGGACATCTAACGGACCTAATGCGGTTTTTATGGCAAAAGAAAAACCAGGTTTTGGTGATTGGGTTCATTTCCGGTGTATTTCTTACTTTTTTCTTTTTGGGTGGAGCCTACGTCGTCTGGTCTGGTGAGGAAACTAGGGTACATAAATCCTTAGAAAAATATAGATCAGAAGTTTCAAATTTTTATGACACTTTCCAACCTAAATCAGTGAAGATCCTTGATCGAAGTGGGAAGGTGATGGGTGAGTTTTACCGTCGCAATTTTCGTCCCATTCGTACGGATAATCTAAACAAACACAATGTGATTGTTTGGGCTGTTTTGTCTTCAGAAGATAGAGAATTTTTTTCACATTCAGGTATTAATTATACGGCCATTATGCGGGCTGTTGTCACCAATTTGGTGCAGTTTCGTTTGTCACAAGGTGGTTCGACCATCTCACAACAGTTAGCAAAGCTTACTCTCAATCTTGGCAAACGAAATTTATTTAATAAACTTACGGAGTTATACTGTACGTTTTATATAGAGAGCCATCATTCAAAAGAAGAAATTTTAGCCATGTATCTCAACCAAATCTTTTTGGGAGAAGGCAATACTGGTGTAGAAGAAGCGGCGCGGTATTATTTTCGTAAACCAGCATCCGAACTCAGTCCTGAGGAAGCCGCACTACTTGTGGGGATCATCCCTGCACCAAGTGTTTACAATCCAGTAAGGAACTTAAATATTGCCCTCTCTCGCCAAAAACGAGTGTTATATGACATGGCAAGAAATCCCGAATTACATCCATCCCAAAAAGATATCCCAGTTAAATTTTCTGATTCCATTGAAGTGAACTTAAAACGATTTCGAACCATCTATAAGGTGAAAGAAACAAAAGACGATGAAGGAAATCCCAAATATTCCAGCGAAATTGGGAAGTATGGTGCAGACAAAGATTTTAGGGTCAACCTAGCACCTGATTTCAATGCAGAGATCAGAAGGTTTATCTTAGAAAAATTTTCAAACGAAGATTTGGAGGAACGTGGGTTACTGGTTTATACCACACTTGATTTGGAAAAACAAAGATTCGCGGAAGAAGCGTTACGAATTGGAGTTGATTCGGTTCGGTCTGACCTCTCCAAACAAGAGTTAGAATACCAAGGGAATGGAAAAGCTGACTTAGCAGAAGTGACAAGGAGTATTTTACCTCAACTCAGTGGATCCATGATTTCACTTGATCCAGAAACTGGAGATGTGGAAGCACTTGTGGGAGGGTATAAAATATCCAACGTCTTTCGTTTCAATCGCGCAGAAGAAGCAAGAAGGCAACCGGGATCTACAATCAAAGCTTTAGTATATGCACTTGCATTTGAAAAACGAATCGTGAATCCTTCATCAAAGATCAAAGATGAAAAATTAGACTTCTCTGGTTACTCACCAAAAAACTGGTACAAAGGGTATAAAGGGGAAATCACAGTCCGACAAGCCTTGGCTCAATCGGTGAATACTGTTTCTGTAAAACTCCTCCATGAAGTTGGTATTTCTTATTTCATCCAAAAACTCAGTGCCATTCTCTCCATACCTGAAGAAGAAGCCGAACAAAGATTCCAAAGGAACTTATCACTAGCGCTTGGTTCTGGGGAACTTAGTCCCATGGAGTTATCAGTGATTTATGCGACACTGATGAATGGGGGAAGACGGGTCACACCTAGAAAAATCATTAAAATCACTGATATGGATGGGAACGAATTTTATAATACCGTCCCCAATGAGGCCGCAGAACAAATATTAGATCCTGTAGCTTGTGCAATGGCAGTGAATACCCTTCAATCTGTTTTAACGGAAGAAGGGACCATGACATTAAAACGAAAAGAAGGGGAACCTTTTTTGTATGCGGGAAAAACGGGAACGGTCCAATCACCCAAACTTAAATCATCAAAATGGAAAGGCATCAAAGGTGTTAGGGATGTCTGGTTTGCAGGACTCACTCCACGAAATGTAACAGTTGTTTGGGTCGGTCATGACGAAGGTGCGCCATTCCCTGGATCTGGTTCAGGAGTATCCGGTGGTATTTGGTACAAATACATCCAAAATGTGAAATCGAAATTGGGCATGGGGAACCAATTGATTTCGAGTTTTGTTGGTGATTTTGTCAAAGTTGATGTATGTGCTGATGATGGAACTATGATTGAGCAAAGTCCTGAATATGTATGTAAAGTCCCACTGTATGCTCAGTATTATTATATTGGGGATTTGCCACCGAAGAGAAGTGGTTTCAATAAATCGGATCCACAACCTAATATCAGTAATGTGCCAAATGGTGCTATGGAAGAAGATTCTGAAATTTCCACTTATGAGTCAGATGGGACGAAAATACAGCCTACAGCAGTGGATTCCGTTGAGTTAGAACCGCCACTTATAGATAATCGGCGAGTTCGGTATAACGAAGAAACTCCTTAGAGATAAGATAGTTTTCTTGGATGGACCAAAGGAAAATCCAAGGTTTCTCTTTTGTGACAGTTTCGATCACCTGTTTGGCATCATTTAAATTACGATTGGGTTTACTAAGTAGTTGGCCAATCATATGGTTTTGGTAAAAGGACCGGTTGCCACCATTCCCAGTTTTTTCTGGATGGAAAAGTGGATCTAAAAAATTCCAAATGGAATCGTAATCAGAATACCATGTAAGTAGCGTTAGGTCTCCTTTTCCTTCTCCATTTTCTTTGTATAAAGGGGCTTTTTCCATTGGTCTCAATTTAATTTTTAAACCTATTTCTTCTAATGCTTGTTTAATGGCTCTTCCTTTGGTTTGGTTTTCATCATCCCCTCTCATCCGAAAATCAATTTCTTTTTTTAGGATGTTTGGATAACACTTAGAAAGTTTTAATTCAGAGTTAGCCTTTTCTTTATGATAACCTATTTCGATTTTCTTTAGGTTGAGTTTTAACTTCTCTACATAGGGCAAAGGGACGGGTCCATAAGTCAAATCAGCATGATTTTCCAATAGTTTTTGAATGATTTGTTCCCTTGGAATACTGAAGTTTAATGCATTCCGAAAATGGAGATCAAAACAAGGATTGGTTTGGTTGATGGTTACGTATTGTACGGACCTTCCTTTTTTGGTGAGAGTATACTCAGAAGTTGCTTCTGGGATGGAAAGTAAAAAATCAGAGAGTTTAAATGCATCCAGTTCTGATTTGCGATACAAAAATAACGATGTTGTGGATTGGGGTAAAATACGAAATCGTATCGAGTTAGGTAAGTTTTCCGTTAATTCTTTTTGGGCTTCTAAATCAATGAATTCATTTTTTTTCCATTGTTTGAGTTTGTATTTCCCATAGGATTTTAAATGATGATCCTGCCATTCTTCTTTTCCAATGATGGATGCGAAAGGCAAACTGAACTTTTCTTTCCATTCTGTTTCAGTGGTTCCCTTTTGGAAATGGAACTCGAGTGAAAATTTAGAATGGGCTTTGGATGCAGAAGGATCATTTGATCTTAACAAAGAGGGAGAAGGCTCGGCAACTTGTGAAGGAAGTATCCGAATCGATTTTAAGAATTGGTAGTCTGCTTTTCTTGGATAGGATTCAGAGATCAATCTGGATAAACTAAAATGGATGTCTTCCATGGGAGGACTTGTCTCATTGAACTCGATACGCCAAATTTCTTCCGAAGCATTGCTCACTCGTTTTGCATTGGAAATCCAGGGCGAAACAAATGATTCCTTTTCCACTTGGAAAATTCCTTGGTGGAGGAATCTTGCTAGTTTTTGGCTTGTTAGGTCTGTGCTAAACAAGGGATCCAAATGGGCAGGGTCTGAAGGGAGAGCAATTTGAATGGCAAACTCCTCCGTTTCTCTCCCACAAAAAGTGAGGGACAAGAGAAAGAAAACGAGGGATAAGGTTCTCATACGTGAAGATTTACCGAAAACTTTGGCCATATTTGGCAAAATACAAATACAGACTGAGCTTAGGAGTTTTTCTGTCTATATTTGTTTCTATTTTTAACGGGGCTTCGCTCACTTCCCTGATCCCAATTTTTGATTCCTTAGGCACCGGTGAAAATTACAAATTCCAAATTGCCCTTACAAAAAAAGACCAAAACCTTTTAAACGAACACAAGAATCCAGAGCGATTACAAGGGCTAACATACTGGGAATGGCAGTTTGCCAATCTCAAAGAAAAAACCAATGCAGAACTGGCTGAAAAAAAACCAGACGATTTGGTGTATTTATTTTGCCTCATCATCCTACCCATTTATTTTTTAAAACTCCTTTGTCTTGCGGGAACAGTATACTTTGTCAATTCAGCTGGGTTACTCGCCGTCAAAGACTTACGCCAAGCCTTGTATAAAAAATTACAAGTATTGCCACTGAATGAATTTTACCGTGAGAAAACGGGTGTTCTCATGAGCCGTGTCATCAATGATGTAGACATTGTCGGAAAAGTGGTATCTAATGATTTAAAAGATGCCATCAATGACTTTTTTTATATCATCACACATCTAATCATCTTACTTGTGTTAAGTTGGAAATTGTTTTTTTTACTGTTCATAGTGATCCCTTTGATTGTGGGTCCTGTGAGTACATTCGCTGACCGAATTCGTAGAACCACCAAAAACCAACAAGAGCAGTTGTCGGAACTGAACGGTGACTTACAAGAAGTGATCTCTGGAATCCGTGTGATACGGGCTTTTTCCATGGAAGACAAAGAAGCAGAACGGTTTTTTAAGGTTAACCAAAACCTATCCGATAAAACCTTCAAAACTCACTTTTACCACCAGATTGGTCCCGCCTTAACAGAGTTATCGGGTTCAGTTGTGACGATGGTATTTTTGGGTATTGGTGCTTATTTATTAGAAGATGCTAGTTTTTCAAAAGGTATGTTCATTGCCTTTTTTCTTACATTGATTTTTCTGATGCGTCCACTCAAACAAATGAGCATTTTAGTGAATTTGATCCAAGCATCTGTCATTGCAAGTGACCGAGTATTTGAAATCCTAGGTCGTGATGATGGCATCAAAGAACCAACTTCGCCAAAACCGCTTGGAAGTTTGACAAACGCGATTGAATATAAAAATGTCACCTATGTTTATCCAAACACTGATTTATTTGCACTTAATAATATCAATTTAACATTACCGAAAGGTGGAACCATTGCGATTGTTGGGTCTTCCGGAGCCGGCAAATCAACGTTAGTGGATCTCTTGCCTAGACTCATTGATCCTACAGATGGTGGGATCTTTTGGGATGGAGTGAATGCAAAGGACTTAAGCTTAGATAACCTTCGCAAACGGATCGGTGTGGTTTCACAGAATATATTTTTGTTTAATGGCTCCATACGCGAAAATATTGCCTTTGGAAAACCCGATGCCTCAGAAGAAGAAATCAGGAGGGCGGCAGAAGATGCCTTTGCTTCCGAATTCATCGAATCATTTGAAGATGGTTATGATACAATCGTAGGTGAAAGGGGAGTGATGTTGTCAGGTGGTCAAAGGCAAAGGATATCCATTGCTCGCACTTTACTTGCAAACCCGGAAGTTCTCATCTTAGATGAAGCAACCTCTGCCCTGGATACAGAATCAGAAAGGTTGATCCAACAAGCTTTTGTCCGATTGTATGAAAACAAAACAGTCATCATCATTGCACACCGTCTATCGACTGTTAAAATTGCAGATACAATCTATTTTTTGGAGAATGGAGAAATTGTTGAAAGTGGGAGCCATACCGAACTTCTACAAAATCCCAATTCCAAATACAAACGATTGTATGATATGCAGTTTTCAAATTCCAATTGAATGGAACCAGTCCAAGCCAATAGGATAAAATCGAAATCTAAACTTTGATCCTTATCGTTTTAAGTTCTTCTTTATGCCATTCGGCTTGTCCCACAGTTGGGGCAAAATTTTGCATTGGGAACAGGGACAAAAGATCCACAATTGTCACAGGTCCAGTTTTCATTGATTTTTGGTTGTGGCACTGTGGCTGTCTGTTTACGTTTTTCCGTTAAATCCGATTCTACCTTTTCTAGATCTTCGATGTAGGGAATGGATTGTGATTGGAATTCTTCTTCTGTTAATTTGCCTGAATCAAAGTCAGAACGGATGTCTCGTAAAGAATCCAATAAATTTCTTTTTTTCTCAAGAATCGATTTTAGATGGGCTTCTGATTCCTTTCCAAAAGGAGATTCGTCTACTTGGAACCTGTAGTAAAACAATACAAAAGGAGCAATCAGAATGATTCCAAATAATACCGAATAGAAATACAAGAGAAAATCCATACGTTCAGAATTTGGACTTTTTATTTTTAGGCAATCTCTTTATCTTTGGTCTAAGAAGAGATTTTAGATTTATGACTGTAACCAATCCTCTGATTGAAAAAAAATTAAAAACTGCCGAAGAAATTGCTCAATTATTACCCAATCATGTTACATTGGGTTGTTCTGGATTCACTCCCGCCGGGTATCCAAAACTCATCCCAGCAGCTTTCGCCAAAAGGATTGAAGAAGAAAAAAAATCTGGTAAAACTTTTTCCATCAATTTATATGCAGGTGCTTCCACCGGAGAAGAGTTAGATGGTGTTCTTGCAAAAACAGGTGTTTTAAAACTAAGAATTCCATACCAATCCAATTCACATTTACGTAATTTGATCAACCAAGGGGAAACGGATTTCATAGATATGCATCTTTCCCATGTGGTAAAGTACATCGAACATGGAATTTTGCCTAAAATTGATGTGGCCATTGTTGAAGCCATTGATGTCACAACAGATGGGAAAATTTATTTATCGACCTCATCGGGAATGAGTGCCACGTATTTAAAAAATGCCGAGTCCGTCTATATCGAGTTAACCGATACACACCCATTAGAACTAAAAACTTACCATGATATCTATTTACCAGACCACCATTCAAAATCTGTTCCAATTCCCATCATCCACCCAAATGATCGGATTGGGCATCCCTATGTACAAGTAACCCCTGAAAAAATAAAAGGAATTGTTCGTTCTAATAAACCTGACGCTGCCACTGTATTCAAAACACCGGATGCAGATTGCCAAAACATTGCCGCTCACGTACTCGAATTCATCCAACACGAAATCAAAATGGGAAGGATTCCAAAAGAATACTTACCCTTTCAAAATGGTGTTGGTAATATCGCAAACGCAGTACTTGCGAGTATGGCAAAAGACCCGAATTTCCATGCAATCCAAATGTATACGGAAGTGGTGCAAGATTCTGTATTTGATTTGATTGATGCAGAGAAATTAGAAATTGCATCAACGTCTGCCCTTACTTTTTCCGAGTTAGGTTTGAAACGTTTCCATGAAAATATTTCGAAATGGAAATCAAAATTCATCATCAGGCCACAAGAAATTTCAAACCATCCAGAAGTCATTCGCCGAATGGGTCTTATTGCGATGAATACGGCAATCGAAATTGATATTTATGGCAACGTAAATTCAACACATGTCATGGGAACGTCGATGATGAATGGAATTGGTGGGTCGGGTGACTTCACTCGAAATTCTCACCTCAGTATTTTTATGACTCCATCACTTGCAAAAGAGGGAAATATTTCTGCCATCGTTCCAATGGTTTCCCACACGGACCATAACGAACATTCGACGATGATATTTGTCACAGAAAATGGATTGGCTGATTTACGAGGATGCCCTCCAAAAAAACGCGCGGAACTCATCATCGAAAAATGCGCCCACCCCATTTACAAAGATAAACTTCGCGCTTATTATGAAACAGCCCTTAAAGTTTCCAAAGGAAAACACACTCCTCATGATTTGGAAAATGCTTTGTCTTGGCATGTCCAGTTTCTCAAAACAGGAAGTATGAAGTGATAGCTGTTATCGGATCCGGGATTACAGGTTTAACCGCTTCTTGGGCATTGAATCAATTTCGGGAAGTCACATTATATGAAAAACACCCTGAAATTGGAATGGCAGCCTTTGGCGCCAAACAAATGATTGGTGAGACGGAAGTCGAATTTGATATACCGTTTCGTACCATCAAAAAAGATTATTATCCTACATTATTTCAAGTTTTCGATCGGGTTGGGATAGAAACAAGGGTAGTTGATTATTCTTTTCGTGTGGATTCAAATGATGAATCTGTATTTGGATTTTTTTCTAAAAATATTCTAGGGTTTCATTTTGGTATTCCTACTTCAGAAGTATTTTTATCCCAAAAAGGAAGAACCATATTTTCTGACTTACTTAAGTTTTATGCGAATGCAAAAGCGGATTGGAAAAACGAAAATCCGAAAATCACAATTTTGGAGTTCTTAAAACGTTACAATTATTCCAATGAGTTCATTTACGAGTTTTTGTTACCAACCTTTGCTTTGGTCAATACATGTAAAACAGAGACGGTGGCTCTTTACCCTGCAGAGACCATCATTGGTTATCACTCAAGAGGTTATTCGTATACACCCCAAGAAACTGCAAAATTTGGTACACGAGACATCGTGAATCGAATGACAAAGGGTTTACAACACCTACACTTAGATGCCAAGATAAAACAAATTGTCAAAAAGGGCAAAAAGACCATCATCGAATTTGAATCAGAAGAAAAAGAATTTGAACATGTGATCCTTTCTACCCAGGCCAACCAAGCAAACCATTTATTAGGAAAAGGTTTTGAGTTAGAAAAGGAAATTCTTTCCGAGTTCCGATATGAGGCAAGTGATGTGGTCTTACACACCGACCCTAGTTATTTTAAAAATCCGAATGTCTCTCTGGTATTTAACATACGAGAAGGTTATGACAAACCTGAAGTGACCTTAGACTTAGGTCGTATCATCCCTGAGTTACAAGGCAAAAAAGTATTCCAAACTTGGAACCCACACAAACTCCCACACAAAAATGATACTTTGAAACTTGCCAAATTTGAAAGGCCTGTGATGGATGAAAGGACAAGATTGGCAATTGATCGGATTGTATCTCTCCATGAGAATCCAAATTGCAAGTTATGGTTATGTGGTTCCTATTCGTTATATGGAATCCCACTATTAGAAGCAGGGGCTAAATCTGCATTACAAGTGACTTCTAAAATTTTAAATAAGTCAGTGAATTCTATCATCAACAACTAAAATCTTTTTAGTGTGGTTTCATCGCGACAAAGTAACGATAAGAAAGCCCAAGGGATTTCGTTGTTGCGTTTAGTAAGGAGCTAAAACTACGCAAAGAAAAATTCATTTTTTTTGAGTTCTGGATGAATCCATGAATGACAGGTATTGTCCAATCTAAGTTTTTTTCGATTGTAAAGCCGATCCCTTCGAGTGTTTTGATAGAAATTTCATTCGTTTTGATTTCGTTAGGTGGAATTAAAAAAAGATGTAATATGAAATGTAAATGAAATTTGTTTTCTTTTTCAAAATTAAATGTATTAAAAACAAATTTTCCACCTGGCTTTAACAAACGATATGCCTCTATGTAAAACTCTTTGGTGTGTTTAAAATGATATGCTGCATCAACTGAAAAAATATAATCATAGGAATTTGTAGGTAAGGATTTCATTGTTTCCCAACTTCCTTCTAAGAAGGGATCGACCACCATCTCCATTTCGTGAAACAATTCTTTTGCGAAGTTTGATTGTTCCCCACTCAAATTGATGGCAGAAAGTTTTTTGGGATGGAAATGATCTTTCCAATACACAAGGCTTCCCCCAAGCCCTGAACCAACTTCTAAAATCAAAGCATTGTTTTTTAGAGCACATTCAGTTGCAAATTCAGATAAAAATTGAATGCCTGCTTCTTTGTAATCACTGACTCCTGTCCAAAATCCAAAATTGGAAACATAGTAGGGAGGGGTTTGGGAAAGTTCCGTGACGGGGGATTTAGAAAATGGGAAGGGTGTCATTTTTTTTACTTGCAACATTTACATACCCTGCTGGGTATATAGGAATGGCTCTTTCTGAAAACCAAACCAAACTCATCCACCGCATCAATCGCATCCAAGGTCAGTTGGAAGCGATCAAAAATACCATTGTAGCAGAGGAACAAGACTGTGAAAAAGCAATCCTCCTCCTCAAAGCGGCCCACCAGGCCATGAAAAAGTTTGGTGAAGCCTACATCCATGAATATATGGATACCTGCTTCAAAGAAAAGAAGTCCACTCAAAACATCGAAACAGATGTAAAAAAAGCCATTTCAGCCGCATTCTCTCTCTAAATTCGTTTTCCCTCCTAAATAACCCTATAAAAAATCCTTGCCACATATACCCCGAAGGGTATATGTGGATTTAGGTCATATACTATAGGGGGTATGGTAATGTTCTTGGCATCTACAAAAACATGGTATTTGGAGCGATTGGTATTTCTTATCGCAGGGGTGTTTAGTTTGGTAGGGGTGGCACTCGGGACCTATGTATCGTCATGGTGGTATCTTTTAAACCTACTCGTAGGGTTAAACTTAGTCGTGTTTTCTACGGTAGGTTTTTGTCCCATGGCGATCCTTTTGAACAAACTTGGTGCAACACCAAAGGTAAAGGACTAATCCTATGAAACGTTTCATTAGCTTTTTATTCCTTGTGGCACCGATTTATCTATCAGCTGAAGGAGTTGGTTTTAACGAACTTTGGAAAAAAATCGAAGAAAATTCATCAGCAAGAAAATCCAAATATTTGGAATGGAAAGCTGGTGAAATTGCAAAGGATAGGTCCGACAAACATTGGTTACCCAGAGTGTATGCAGATCTTAGAACTTTCCAAACAAACGATCCAACACTCAACTTTATGGGAAAACTCAGCCAAAGGAGTGCTACGGATGCAGACTTTTCCACTGCGTCTACTCGCACAAGACCAAGTAACTTTTTAGATTCGAATAACCAACCGTATACGACACTTAATGCCGATACGATGAATCTGTTTGCAAAGGATACTCTCAATTATCCGGGAAGCCATCAATACTCACGAGGGACTCTTGGACTAGACTTACCTTTGTATGAAGGTGGTTCGGGTAAAACCTTTGCTGCAATGAATGAAAAAAGAAGCACTGGTTTGAAATTTGAATGGTTGGCCATCCGTGATAGAGAATTTGCACAAGCTGGTTTCTATTACCGGGCCATTCAAACTTTATATGATTATCGGAAGAGATTGGAACAAATCAAAAAAGTGGAAAACCGATTCCAATCCAACTATGCATTAGGCAATAAGGGAAATCCTGTCGGATATGCGGGATACCTCGCTCTCAAATCGATCAAAAACCAAATCTCTGTTCTTGAAAAACAATCAGAACTGCAAATCAGCGATTACAAAGAAACATTATTTGTATTGTCTGATGTTCCTTCTAGCGAACTTGAGATTGTGGAATCGGATCTAAATGTATTTTTAGATACATATTTCAAACGGCCCACCGGTTATGAAAGATCCAATCAGATGAATGCACAGATTAAGTATGCGGAAGGGGAAAAACTGAAAGCGGATTTGGAGATGGCTAAATTTTTACCCAAAGTGGGGGCGTATTCGGAAGCCTACGGATACCAAGGAAGTCGAAATATTTCCAACGCATACCAAGCAGGTGTGTATTTGCAAATGAATCTGTATAATCCAAAAGATATGGGTGCTGTTGATGAAGCAAAATTAAATGCAGAGTCAGCTCTTAAAAAAATTGAAGAAAAAACAAAAGAAGAAGAAGCACACGTCAAGTCTCTTATCCAAAAAGAAATCACGTTAAAAGAAAGTTTGGAAATCATAAGAGAAACTTTGAAATACCAAGAGGAGCAAGTATCAAACATGCAAAGGTTATTCCAAAGTGGAGCCATCAACGCACTTCAATTTGCAGAAACACTCAATAAATCTTTAGAGTTATCACGGGTATTAATGGAATCAGAGATTGCGTTATTACAAGTGAGAACTGAAGTTTCGATATTTTCAAAAAAGGACGACACAAATGAAACCATTGGAAGAAATTAGAGCCGGTTTTGCAGGAAAACTTGCAGAAACATTTTTACATTCAAGGTTAACACCTGTCATAGCGATAGCTAGTTTGGTACTTGGATTATTTGCCGTGTATCTCACTCCCAAAGAAGAAGAACCGCAAATTTCGGTTCCTATGATTGACATCCAAATCCCAAGCCCTGGTTTTTCCCCAGAGGAAACGGAACGCAAAGTAACGGAACCAGTGGAAAGAGCTGTTTGGGGACTCGAAGGTGTGGAATACATTTACAGCACAAGTAAATGGCATGGAAGTTACATAACAGTTCGATTCAAAGTGGGGGAACCAATAGAACCTTCCCTTGTGAAGATCCATCACAAACTCATGGAAGCAAAAAACGTCCTTCCAAGGAATACCTTACCACCCATCGTAAAATCATTTTCAATTGATGATGTTCCTTTCCTTGCTCTTAGTTTTAGTTCAGAATCCATGAATGATTATGAACTCAGACAAAAAGTGGCACCGCTTGCAAGAGAATTATCGTCTACACCTGATTTAGCAAGTGTGCAAATGTTAGGTGGTCTAAAGAAAACAGTTCGAGTGAAAATAGATCCAAATTTACTGACTAGATTCGGTGTCACCTCCATTGAAGTTGCTGAAAGTTTGAAACAAAACGATGCTTTGATCCCAGCAGGGAAAAATTGGTCTTCCGAATCTGTTTTTGATACGGAAGTGGGTGGGGTATTAAAAAATATAGCCGATGTGAAACGACTCCCAGTTGCCCAACGAGGGGGACGAGTGGTTCGCATCCAAGATTTAGCTCTTGTGGAAGAGGGACCTGAAGAAAGAACGAGATCTTCCATACTTTATGACAAATCCATTGGAGAATCAAAACGAAATGCTGTTACCATTGTATTTGCGAAACGAAAAGGTACAAACGTAGTCAACCTTTCGAAGGACCTCATCGAAAGGGCAGAACTATTCCAAAAAGATTTACCAAAAGAAATTAGTTTTAGCATCATTCGTGACTATGGTAGCACTGCGGAAGATAAATCCCATGAACTGATCGAACATTTACTCATTGCCACTATTTCTGTGACAATTCTCATTGCGCTTTGGATGGGATGGAGGTCTGCACTTGTTGTTGCCATTGCAATCCCTGTGACACTTGCTCTCACCTTGGCGATTTATTATTTCCTTGGTTATACACTCAACCGCGTGACCCTTTTCGCTTTGATATTTTCCATTGGGATATTAGTGGATGATGCCATTGTCGTCGTCGAAAACATCGAAAGGCATTTGGAAGAAAATCCAAAACTTGGGATCATTCGGGCAACTCTCATTGCGGTCTCCGAAGTGGGCAATCCAACCATCCTTGCTACCTTTACCGTGATTGCGGCAATTCTTCCCATGGCATTTGTGCGAGGACTTATGGGGCCTTATATGAAACCGATCCCAGTGGGTGCAAGCCTTGCCATGATTTTATCTCTTATCGTAGCATTTGTGATCACTCCGTGGGCTTCTGTTCGATTATTAAAAGAACCAAACCACCATCCTGAAAAAGAAATGGGCCATCAGGTTTCCAAACTTGACCAACTTTACATTAAGTTCACCAATTGGCTGTTAGGTACTAAAAAAAATGCAAGTGTATTTGGTGCCATCACCATTGGACTTCTCGTTGTATCCATGGCATTTGTTGCTTTCAAATGGGTAAAAGTAAAAATGTTACCTTTTGATAACAAAGAAGAGTTCCAAGTTCTGATTGATTATGAACCAAAAACAACTTTGGCAGAAAGTATGTCACAGTCGGAAATGTTGGCCAAAACCTTATTACAAAATCCGAATGTAGAAAAGATTCAAATCTTCGGAGGTGAAGCGGCTCCCTTTTCTTTCTCGGGAATGGTGAAACACTCCTTCCTTCGTAATTTGGATTCCATGAATGACTTACAGATCATTTTAAAAAACAAAAACGATCGTAAAGAATCAAGCCATGAAATCATCGAGTCCCTAAGAGATGAAATCAAATCCTTTGGAGAAAGCCATCATGCTGTTACAAAGGTCTTAGAAATCCCACCAGGTCCTCCAGTCATGGCAACGATGGTGGCTGAAGTCTATGGTCCATCTGCTTCCGAAAGGAAAAAAGTTACGGAAGAAATTTACCAAATCTTCAAAGAGGAACCAAGTGTGGTTGATTTGGACACTTCCCTTCGGAATGGAAGGCCAAAGATGGTTTACCCAATCGATTTTGAAAAGTCGGGACTTTTTGGAATCAAAACCTCTGCCCTTGCATACACAGGGAACATCCTTTTTTCAGAATCACCCCTTGTGAGTTTGGCGACGGCTAAAGAACCAGAAGAAGTTTCCGTAAGCCTTTCCGTGAAACAAAATGTTCGTAGCTCCAAGTCTCCCTTCCAAAACCAAAACATCATGTCGATGGAATCTGGAGTGGTTTCCTCCGAACGAGTGTTAGGAAATCCTTACACCGAAGAAGATAGAGCACTCTTTCGTAAAAACTTAAAACCAGTTAATTATGTGATGAGTGAACTTTCTGGGGAAGAAGAAGCACCTGTATATGGAATGTTAAAACTGGCACCAAAAATTAAATATGAAACCCAAACTGCCGATGTGCCTTGGAACACAACAAAACCTGTGATCAAATGGGACGGGGAGTGGTTCATCACCTATGAAGTGTTCCGCGATCTTGGAGGGGCCTTTGCAGTGGTGATCCTTCTCATCTATGTATTGGTGCTTGGATGGTTTAAAAGTTATACCGTCCCTCTTATCATTATGGCTCCCATTCCTATCTCTCTTATCGGGATTTTACCAGGCCACTGGGTGATGGGTGCGTATTTTACTGCCACGTCAATGATTGGCTTCATTGCAGGTGCTGGGATCATTGTTCGTAACTCCATCATCCTCGTTGATTTCATCGAAGGAGAAATCAAAAAGGGAGTTGAGTTAAAAGAGGCTGTGGTGCATGCAGGTGTGGTAAGATTTCGGCCTATGTTACTCACTGCCTCAGCGGTAGTGGTTGGTTCCTTTGTGATGTTATTTGATCCCATCTTCCAAGGTCTTGCCATCTCCCTTATGTTTGGTGAGATTGCGGCAACAGTTCTCAGTCGATTTGCAGTGCCAGTGTTGTATTATTGGTTCATTGGAAAATCAAGACAAGGTGTGATCAAACACGGATAAACGTTTTAACACAAATAACTTTGTTTTCTAAACAAAAAAAGCTGAAGGTTTCCCTTCAGCTTCTCAAATGAAAACCCATCTAATCTCTTAGTTGGGTTTTTTTTAACCTACGATTATCTTGTCCCTTCGTTTTTGATTTCACTATGGTTCTTATACAAACCAGTTGCCGTTAGAGACGGAGCTCTCACGTGACCTGTGTATTGTGTATAAGTAGTGCTACCACTTACGATGGAAGATTGGCATTTGTCTAGGCCACCTGCACGGTTGTATCCGCAAGCAGAGTGGTAAGCCACTGCATAATCATCTTCTCCTGGAAGGATGGCAGATGGTCCAAATGCACCTTTGTAACCAGGTACATGGTGGATCTGAATTCCTCCCGTGTTGTTATGGTTAAACGCACCACGAGCTGTGGATACGATGAGTGACTTGTCCATTGCGTTCCCACCAAATCCGAATGTAGCGCCATTCAGAGCGGATGCAAGTTCCGACCCACCAGAAGCAGCTGCAAGTGCAGTCACTTTTGTAAGATTGAAACCCTTTGCAGAAGCAGTGGATCCCAAATTTGCCAACCAAAACTCAATGGCATAACACCCCGCAGAGTGGCAGACAACTTTGCAAGAGTTTGCCCCTTTGCAATAGTTGGTAAGTCCTGTGGAAATGTTTGTTTGGGCCCTTGCTGTTCCGTACGTTCTTGGGTCTGTGGTTCCATCATAGCCGATGAAAATTTTAGATCCAGAAACGGTATTCGCAGAGGTTCCCCAATACGAATTCACGTCACTCGTTCCCACGCCATTGTGGTTTTTGTCTGATTTTCCGTGGATGAACACGGTGTAGGTTTGTGCACTGAGTGATCCTGCGAGGAGGAACGCTAGTACTGTTGTGATGGTGCTTCGCATCTATTTTCCCTTTCCTGATTTTCTTTATTTAAGCACAAATTCCATAAATAAGTCAAATGTGTCAATTTGAATAATATTAGGGCAAAAAAAAGACCAGCCAATTTGGCTGGTCTCGCACCCACAGCTACAATTGAGGTAGTCTGGAGTTAGGATCCGATATTACCGGTATCCTTCTTTTTTGATTTCGCTATGGTCGAGGTAAAGACCAGTTGCTGTCAAAGAAGGCGCTCTATAGTGTCCGCTGTATTGTGTGTAAGTGACATTGGAGTTGAATGGCCAGATCCCTTCACTTTGAGTGAGAGAGGATTGGCATTTGTTTAGGCCACCTGCTTTGTTGTAACCACAGGAAGAGTGGTAAGCCACTGCATAGTCATCTTCTCCTGGAAGGATTGCGGAAGCTCCAAACATCCCTTTGTAACCTGGTACGTGGTTCACAGCAACACCGGCAGTGTTGTTATGGTTGAAGGCACCACGAGCAGTGGATACGATGAGGGACTTGTCCATTGCGTTTCCAGCAAAGCCAAATGTGATTCCGTTCAGAGCAGAAGCAAGTTCAGATCCACCAGAAGCAGCTGCAAGGGCAGTCACTTTAGTTAGGTTAAAACCTTTTGCCGATGCAGTAGAACCAAGGTTAGACAACCAATACTCAATCGCATAACAACCAGCAGAGTGGCAAACGATTTTACAAGAATTAGCACCCTTGCAGTAGTTTGTGAGACCAGTGGAGATGTTTGATTGGGCTCTCGCTGTTCCGTAAGTTCTAGGGTCTGTTGTTCCATCGTAACCGATGAAAATTTTAGATCCAGAAACGGTACTAGTGGATGAACCCCAGTATCCATTTACATCTGTTGTTCCCACACCATTGTGGTTTTTGTCCGACTTACCGTGAATGAACACGGTATAGGTTTGTGCACTAAGCGATCCCGCTACCAGGAACGCAAGTATTGTTGTGATTGAGCTACGCATCTCTATTTTCCTTTTCCTTTCTTTCAATGATTCCTAAAATTTATCTCCAACCTTCTGTTTTGATCTGACCATGGTCTAGATACAATCCAGTGGAAGAAACAGACGGAGCACGGTAATGCCCGCTGTATTGTGTGTAGGTTCTGTTCGAACCAAATGGCCAAAGGCCTTCATATTGTGTGAGTGAAGTTTGGCATTTGTTGAGTCCCCCTGCACGGTTGTAAGCACAAGAGGAGTGGTATGCCACTGCATAATCATCTTCCCCAGGAAGGATGGCCGAAGCACCAAACATCCCTTTGTATCCAGGCACATGGTTTACGGCAACGCCACCTGTGTTGTTATGATTGAAAGCACCGCGAGCTGTTGTGACTATGAGGGACTTATCCATGGCGTTTCCACCAAATCCGAATGTGATTCCGTTTAGGGCATTTGCAAGTTCAGATCCACCAGAAGCCGCTGCCAGTGCAGTCACTTTTGAAATATTAAATCCTTTTGCAGAAGCCGTAGAACCTAAGTTGGACAACCAGTATTCAATCGCATAACAACCTGCCGAGTGGCAAACGATCTTACAAGTTTTGCCTGCCTTACAATAGTTTGTGAGCCCAGTGGAAATATTGGTTTGGGCACGGGACGAACCATACGTTCTTGGGTCCGTGGTTCCATCGTATCCGATGAAAATTCGATTCCCGCTGACAGAATTCACCGAGGAACCCCAGTAACTGTTCACATCTGTTGTCCCAATTCCGTTATGGTTCTTTCCAGACTTTCCATGAATGAAGATGGTGTATGACTGCGCGCTGAGTGAGCCGGCTAGAAGTAAAGTGGTGATCGCTGTGAGGAGAGTTCGCATTGTCTTTTCCTATTCCAATTGGTGTTTCCTTTGTTGTATAAGTTTGGCAAAAGTTTGACAAGAAATTTTTTGCCTAATTTCGACAGAAAATTAACATATTTTTGCCATTGTCGCTGATTCCATGACAAAGTTACGAGAAAAATCCTAGGAATTTGCTAGGGGTAGGGTGATGGAGAAGAGGGTTTTGCCAGGTTGGCTTTCCACAGAGAGGGTGCCTTTGTGGTTTTCGATGATTTTTTGTACGATGGAAAGGCCGAGGCCAGTGCCCATTCCCAGTTCCTTCGTTGTGAAAAAGGGTTCAAATATCTTCGGTAGGATCTCGGGAGGGATTCCTTTTCCATTATCTTCGATTTGAACGATGGCATTTGTCTGGGATTGCCGTAATGAGATTTGGATCCGGCCATTTTCACTCGGGCAGGCTTGGAAGGAATTGTAAATCAAATTGGTCCAAACTTGGATGAGTTCGTCCGCATGCCCCAAAACCAATGGGTCTCCTTCATATACCCAATCAATTTCCACATGGGGTTTCCAACTTTTTGAGTACATACTGAGAACCGATTCCATTCCTTCTTTGATCGAAAGGACTTTTTGGGTTTCTCTGGGTCCCGAATAGGAGTGGTGTTTCAATGCGAATACGATTTTGGATGCACGTTCGACGGCCGTTTCAATGATGCCCAGGTGGAACCGTACAACATGTTCGTTCAAACGTGCCTGAAAGATTTCCCTTCCTTCCTCTGTATCAAAGAGGTGGAGGTACTCATTTGGAATTGTTTCAATGTGAAAGTCAAAACAAGTATCGGCCAAAGAAACTGGATCTTGGATTTGTTTGGATTTAAAAAATTGAGTTAACTCTCGTTTTCGTTTGAAACGGAACGTGACTTCAGAACGTTTTTGGTTTTTAAATGTGGCAATCAATTGGTCGGCTTGTACTTCTAAACTGGATAGGATTTCCTTCTCTTCCGAAAATTGGCTGTCTCTTATGAATTGTATGCTTCCTTTGATGGCAGCGAGAGGGTTATTGATTTCATGAGCAACACTTGCTGCAATTTTACCGAGTGTCGACATTCGTTCTGCATGTAAAAGTTGTTCTTGGGTGTCTCGTAACTCTAAGATGGTATTGTTCAGTGAAACGGTTCGTTCTTCTATTTTTTGTTCGAGTTGGAACCTTGCTTCTCTTACAATCGAAATCATATCATTAAAACTTTTTGAAAGTTCACCAATTTCATCTTTACTTGTAACTTCAACAGAAACAAACAAATCCCCTGATTGCATCCTTCGAATTCCAGAAAGTAATCTAGTGAGAGGGTATACAATACTTGTTTTGTGTAAAACTGGGTATAACATAAATATCGTAAAAATAGAAAATAGGAGGGTGATTATGAGCCAAACAACGGTTTGGTGGACTTTGTATCGGTATTCGAGATAAGGGATTGCGATTAAAAAATGATGGTTTTTTGCATAAAAATCGGAAGTCCAATAGATGCCTGTGGGTAAATTGGTAAACGTTTCTACTTTAAATTCTTCATAAGAAGGAATTCTATTTTTTAAGTTTTGGATATTGTTTTGTGGAAAACTGATTTTATTGATTCTAAAATTGTTTGCCTGCATATCGATGACTAAATCAGTGAGATACACAAACGGATACACATTGCCTAATTCAAGTTGTGTTTTGATATTATGTTTTTCGCGACTCATCTCGTTTTGGATATCAATCCTAAACCGATTGAATAAAAAATTGGCCACAATGGATAAGATCAAATACAAGATCGTTAAGTTAAATGTCATGATCTTGAAACCAACCGAAGAAGGCACTGTCTCTTGGTTTAAAGAGACAAGGACAAGGATGGTCATAATGATGATGGTTAGGTTGGTTAAAATAAATAGGTAAGTTGGTTTGCTAACATAATTTAAATCCACCAAGATGTCGGCAAAAGCCAAAGCCAGAATCCCAAAGATGGCAATGATAAATCCAGCAGTTGCTTTTTTTTGCACACCCTCCAATCGTTTGTATTTCATAAAGAGTGAAGTTAGTGTGTTGATTAAAATGAAACAAAGTGCAATGGCGATCGATAAAATCGAAAGCCGGATCCAAAGATTGGGAGAGGATTGTTCCGGTACATAAAATTCCATTTTGGGATCGAAGAGAATCCTTCTTTGGAAAAAACCAATCGCATTGAAGGCACCGGCAATGATGGCAATCCCAGTTTGGATTTTTTGACTCACTTCCCTCCATTTGGGGAACAAGTCTTTGTGGAATCGAAATGCCAAATCAGAGGTAGAAACACCTAATAGTAAAATGGCGGGATTTTTTAAAAAAACAAATACATAGGCTGTGAGAGGGCTCAAAAAAGAATTACAAATGGACCAAGCGATGGACCAAAAAAATAAACTGAGAAGTGGGATGAGGAGGCCACGAAAACTAGGAGTGAGTTCCTCTTTTTTAGAGCGAAAGTAGACATAGGCGATCCCACTCACCAAACTAAGCCCAAAATAAAAGAAACTGTATAGGTTGAGAGAAGGAACCAAGCCCATCCAGATATACCGAAAAACGGAGTTTCCGCAAGCATTTCCCTTTCGGTTCTGGAATTCGTTGTGCGATGCACAATTTTCCCCTTGCCATGAGAGCGGCATCCCGGAAACTGGCCTTATTGTGCGATGCACAATAAGGAGACATCCAGTCACCATGCGAAAAACAAATCATTTCCCCAAAATTTTCACGGGAATCCTAGTGATTTTCCTCTTTTTCTTTGAATCGTACGGCAAATTGGATTCGATTGGGAACGAAGCCCAAAACCAAAATGCAAAACGCAAATTGGAATTTCTGATCGCAAAAAATCGGCCAGGTCTCTCAGAAAAAGAGAGGAACCAATTGGTAAAGGCCACTTTGAGGGCATCACAACTCTTACAATTTCCTAAAAGGAACCAAGTTTCCTATACGCCCCCAGTCGATCGATTGGGTTTTCTTGTGGGTCTCATCCAAACCGAATCACAGTTCCATACACATGCGAAATCCCATAAAGGTGCGCTTGGGCTTATGCAAGTGATGCCTGAAACTGCGAAGTGGCTTGCAAAAAAAGAAGGGATTTCCTTTTCCCAAGCAAACGAACTGTATGAACCAGAAACCAATCTTTTACTCGGTGTTCTTTATTTGAATTACCTGATGGAACGAACTGATTCACTCGAAGCGACTCTGTTAGCTTATAATGCAGGACTCGGTGGATACAAACGATTTGGTGGTGTTCCTGCTTATTCACGAACAGTATACAAATACTATGATGAATGGAAAGGGATGGTTATCCCACAAGAGATTCCAATTTCTGAAACATTGGCCAGTCTCATTTCGATTTAAATTTTACTTTACATCGTTTCAAAACCGAAAAGGCTCTTAACCGTTTTATTAAAGAAAAGGAAGGGAGCGTATGGATTTATTTCGTAGATACGGATTGTATCTAATCATTGTTATACTGTTGGTTGTGGGTTTGTTTTTTTATTTTTCAGGAGATGGTTTTGGTACCGATTCTGATTCCAAAGAAAAAAAAAGACAAGAAAGAATGGCCAGTAGTTCTGATCCAACGCAAGGGTATGAATCAGGTGGAGAGAACGGTGGTGGCAGTGATGGGATTCCAGATGATGGTGCGACACCTGAATTCATTTTAGAAAAGTACATGGAATGGGCCGAATACCCACCATATTCAAGACCAATGTCCATTCTCAATCATGACTTAGCCTTCCCTTTCATCATTGAAACATCACCTGATTATACAATCGATGCAAAAACGAACGAACCTACTGGATACGTTTGTTTGTTCCAACCTAAAACATGGGCTGTCATTGGTAACAAGGACATGATGTATGTTACCTTAGAATGCCGTGACAAATCAAGGAATCGTGTCAAGGTATCCATAGACTCCCACCAAGTATTCAAAGAATGGGAAGGACAAAGGTATGGTGTCGTCAGTGCTTCTGTGAATGATAATGGAACCGATGGTGACCAAACACGAGGAGACAACATCCATACATTTTCTTGGAAACCACAAAAAGCAGATTGGGGGCAAATGTCTCTCGTTACAGACATTACGTATGGCCCTGAAAACTTAAAAACAACTCTGACCTCTAGTTTTTTTTCCAGTCCATCAATCCCAGCCGAGTTTAATGGAGTGTTTACTGATTCTTTACAAGACGGTTCCCTCATCGTAAGGGCAGTGGTAAATGTTTATAAAAAAGGGAAATACCACTTAGAAGCAAATTTAAAAGACGAAAAAAACGGAGAGTATATCGCCTACGCTGTGTATGATGGTGATTTAGTTTCAGGATCTAACGAAGTTGAATTTACTTTTTTTGGTAAAATCTTACGTGATAAAGACTTAGATGGCCCTTACATTGCCACTTCATTTCGCGGACACCGTGTGAATTTGCCAATTGACCCAGAATGGTTCAACCAAGGTGCAGAAGGGCTTCGTAAAATCCAAGCCGCGAAGACCACTGAACCCGATAGAGAGTTAGTGTTACCATATAAAGAGGAATACAAAACCAAGTATTATAAAGTAGAATCCTTTTCCAATGCAGCTTGGGATTCCGCAGACAAACAAAATCGAATTCGTCAAATCAAAGCATTACAATAAACTATGTTAAGAAACTTAAAAACATTTACGAAGAAGAGACCATTTATCAGTCTCTTCCTACTTTTCATCATCACTCTTCCCGTGACCTTACACATTGTATTTTGGGGACTTGTTTCTTTAAAAGCACCAAGGTACCAAGGAGAAGTTCGTTCTGAAGTCCTATCGGCAAAAGCAACGGTAATACGGGATACAATTGGGATCCCTCATATTGTGGGAGAAGATGCAAAGTCCGCTTATTTTGCATTAGGTTTTACAATGGCGCAAGACCGTATTTTCCAAATGGAATTGCAAAGGCGGATTGGGAAGGGGGAACTCTCTGAAATTTTTGGTGAAAAACTCATTCCGACGGATCGATTTCTAAAATCGCTTTTGTTAAAAAAGACGGCAGAAGTGTATGCAAACCAAAAGGATCCATTACATCCAGAGGCTTGGCAACAATTGGATTGGTTTTTGGAAGGGGTGAATCATTTTCTTGCCACAGAACCATTGCCCATCGAATACACAATCCTTGGAATCAACCCAAGGCCTTTTGATCGTGTTGATGCCATTTCCTTTTTATTTTACATGGGGTTTTCCTTTGCAGAAGGGATAAAATCAGACAGCTTATACACGATCATGGAATCAGAGTTAGTTGGTAGGTCCGCTGGTGAACTTTTCCCACGATATGATTTTGAAACCAATGCTTCTATTTTAGAAACCCAACCAGGTGTAAAACAACTAACAGCGAATTTACCAAAACCAATGAAAGATGGTGGATTCAATTCATTTGTAAAACCGAAGGAATTAACAAACCAAATAGGATTGTCGGAGAAAACGGATGTTGCCAGTCTCAAAGGTTTACTTGGGTTTGTGAATGATCTTGTACTCCCAATCGAACCTTTGGAAGGGAGCAATTCGTGGCTTGTGGCACCAAACCGTTCTTCTAGTGGGGGGGCAGTACTTGCCAATGACCCACATATTGCTTTGTCCAATCCAGGGGCCTGGTATGAAGCCTACATAGAATACCCAGGTTATGAAAACTATGGGTATTTTTTATCCATCATCCCCTTCCCATTGATTGCGCATAACCGTGATAAGGCATGGGGACTCACAATGTTGGAACAGGACGACGTGAATTTGTATTGGGAAACCATAGAAGGTAGTACTTACAAATCTGGTTCTAGTTGGAAAGAGTTAACCTATTACAAAGATGAAATCAAAATGAAAGATGGTTCTACGATCCCTGTGGAAATCCCGATTACCAATCATGGACCTCTCATCACAGAACACATCAAAGGTTATAAAGGAAGGCCAGTCAGCTTGTATTGGGCCCACCACCATTTGGAAAATCCATTGCTCGATGTTTTGTACCAAATGGGAAAGGCCAAGTCTTTCCAGGAATTAGATTCTGCTTCTTCCTTAATTGGTGCACCTGGGCTTAACTTTAGTTACGCGGACAAACAAGGGAATATTGCTTATTATGCTGTGGGAAGGTTCCCTATTTTAAAATCAGGCAATTCTAGGAAAATATTAGAAGGTTCTACTGGAGAAAATGATGTCATTGGGTATGTGGCAACAAAAGACAATCCTAAAATCATCAATCCTAAAAATGGAATCATCGTTACAGCGAATAATTTAGTAACAAACAAATCTTTACCAGGCCTTGGAAGACCAGATGGGAATTGGCAACCACCAGATCGTTTTCAAAGGTTAGTGGGGATTTTAGAAACCCAAGAGAAATGGAGTTTGGAAGAACTTGCTGCCATCCAAAATGATACAGTAGCTTCTTTTGCTCCTGAATATTTGGAGATCCTATTTTCTACAGTCAAAGACTCAAAGTCGTTAGGTGGTAAAAAAGTATTAGAGATTTTAAAAAATTGGAATTTTGAACATTTCCCTGAGTCACAAGGTGCTGCCGTTTATGATGTATTTTTTTACATCACGATGAAAGAACTCCTCATCGATGAAATGGGACCAGATCATTTTGAACTCTACGGTGAAATGGCAGAATACTGGAATGCCTACCGAAGGTTTGTTCGGAATCCAAATTCTCTTTATTGGGATGACTTAAGGACTGTGGGTGTGAAAGAAACAAGGGATGATATTTTAAAGCGATCCGTTGAAGCTACAGCAAAGTATCTAGAAACCCATGTATCTGCCTCTCCGAGTTTATGGAAGTGGAAATACCTCTACAAAATCAAACACCCTCACCCACTCGGAGTTTTGCCTCTCATTGGAAATATTTTTAATATTGGTCCGATGCCAAGTGCTGGTGGGGCAGAGGTGGTCAATAACCTAAAGTACAAATTGATGAAAGAAGATTGGACAGCGATGGCTGGGCCTTCCAAACGAAGGGTGATCGATTATGGTAGGTTTGAAGAATCGGTGACCCAACTTCCCATTGGCAATAGTGGGAATTTAGGCAGTCCATTTTATGGCAACCTCGTCGAAGATTACAACCAAGGCATACACCGAAAGATTCTGTATTCGAAAGAGCAGGTGGGGGCCGGGAAATTTCGGTTGGAATTCCACCCTAAGTAAACGATTTTCCCTACGGCTTTCGTAGGGATTTCATTTTTCTTCTCTCTCTCTTTTCAAAACGGTCGATCCTTAGGATAGATGGTTCGACTGTTTTTTCTCCCATTTTTATTTGTAACCTTCCTTTCGGCTCAGTCTCCATCTGATCGGTTGGCATTTGCCTTCCGAAGCCAATCTTCTTTGGATCCATTGCGAATGATTGTGGTTGGGGAAGTGGTAGGGATCGAAAAAGCAAGTTTTTATGAAGTCGATAAACTTTCCCAAGAGCTTGAAGTGGATACGAGGCCCGATACGGTTACCATTAAAGTTGCTGATCCAAAAGGGATTCGTGTAGGACAAACTTTATACTTACTCGAAAAAAACCAGGACCACAAAACCTTCCGAGATGGAAACATCGTAGGGATGATTACTGTGAAATCCGTTTACCTCACCACTTTTTTTGGGTGGCAAGTGCGGGGAGAAGGCTACTTACGATTGATTGAAGACCGCCCTGTCACTGCTGCAAGACTCCTCGATACAACCAAATACGATGAGGCATTCCTTGCGAAAAAACAAGGAGATCATTATTTTGCGAAAGGCCAGATGGAAGAAGCCCTTCGAAAATACAAACATGCAGTTTCCCTTGATCAGAGCTCACCTGACTTACATTATGCGCTAGGGAAAGCCCATTGGAAAGACGGGGAAGGCTACGTATCAACAGCATTTGAATATTCGATGGCATGGAAAAATAGAAAACGTTTTTCTAATCCCCAGGAACGGTTGTTATTCCTAGTAGACTATCTACGATTTTTGACTTTTTACTTTAAGGTAGAAGGAAAAGAAAACAAAAAACAATTGGAACTTATGCCACAAGTGGCAAAAGAAGCTCGTACTCTATACCCTAAGATATATGAAGTATGGTTATATAGTTTTGAGGTTACTTTTTTAAACTTATTACATACAAACTTAGCGGGTAATACCGTAGACCTCAGAAAATCAAGAGATGAACTTTCCACTCATGCAGAAGAATTTTTGAACAAAGCATATACCCTTCGTAAATCTGATTATTACCTCCACAAACTTGCTTGTGAATTTTATAATCTACGTTGGAAAGAAACTAGAGGAAGCCAAGAGGAATCCAAATACCGCTCCAAACTTGTGGAACATGGGAAACTGCTCCGATTGTATTATACAGGTGAAACTACCCTATCAGAAGATTTACTCAATGCAATACGTTTGGCTGAAAAACAGTCTGGATTACTCTGAAAGGATTTTCATACTCTTTTCGAATAAATAGGATTCTAAGTACAACATATCATCAGGTGCCGAGCTGAAATAATTCACCCCTAAATGGTAATGGTCTCCTTTATCAAGGAAACGTATGATTTCACCGCGTAAAATCATAGTCCTCTCCTTGTTCAAAGGGATAAACATTTTAATGATATTGTGCCGTTTTAGGTAATGGAAAAGACGTTTGTCATAAATTTCAAAAAGAAGACCATCTAGTGAAATATCCACAACTTTGGTTGTGGACTGCATGGTTTCATAACTACCATACTGAATTGCAATTTTTGTGAATACATAACTGATGATTTCTGCGAGTTCAAATATATAAACAGCTTGGTTTTGGGAAATGGTGAATCGTTCCATTGCAGTGGAATACACCTTTATGTATCCAACTACATCTTCATACAAACGAATGGGCGTGATGATGTAAGAAACCAAAAAGTTTCTAGACTCATGTTTACGCATGGATTCAAAAAACTCTAATGAAAACTCCTCACCCAAATCTTTTGACATTTCCTTGAAATCGGAATGGTAATTAAATAAAACATCATCATTTGTTTCGTTGATGTATGAGGTGATTCGGTTACAATCTGGGATATAAATTGTTTTTGCCGTGCGAAGGATCGTTTTTTTGATAAAATCATCAAACTCATTTAAAGACTTTTCTTCTTTGAAAAAATGAATTTCATAATCTTTAGAAATTCGTTCGATGGCCTCGGTTAACATGATATTGATGAGTTTACTGTCGGGTCTGTCCTTTCGTACTTCTTTCATTAGGTGAGGGAAACGACTTTCTGCGTACAAGTTTTTCCCTACTTCCCTAGATCCACCTGACAAACTTCTAAAAAGGATGATGAAGTTCATAAACAAATCATCAACAGGAATCCTTCGATTGGTCCTCAGTTGGTATGATTGTAACTCGGTAGGAGTTTTGATGACAATTTGGTCTTTTTGGATATCGAGGATGACCACTTCAAACTGATAGTTGATGTTCATCACTTCAAAACGAACACGGGCTCGTCTGGAACCTTTTTCCACAAGGTCTGGGATCATCAAGGTGACAGAATGCGCCTCAATTTCTTCAACTGCGGCCACTAAATTGTCTTCTTCATAAATGAATTCGAATTCGCGGTTATCGGCCTTTAGGTAATAAAAGAGGTGTTTTACGATATTGACATCGGAGCCTATGATGGTCTCATCAAATAACGATTCGAGGATCGTGATGAGTTCTTGCATCGAATCTGTTCTGCCGATAGCCATATTCAAATTATCGATTTTTAGAGGGCGAAAACTGATTTTCCGGTGGAGAAAATGTGCTGGGAAACGACAGAATCCGCCGAAATGGGAAGTATATGGAACTCACTCTCCCCAAACATGTAAATTCCGAACTTTTGCCAATGATCCGCCAAGGCCTCCTGAACCCAGAAAAACTTGCGATCTTGTCAGACCTCCATTCCATCGTGGAACGATTTGCAGGATCTCTTTATACAGACGAAGAGACCCAAGCCAAAATTTTGGAAAAAACAGGATCAGTTCCAGATCTCATCACATGGGGTGATTATTTCCAAACAGAAGTGGCTTCCCGGTATTATTTAGAAACAGAGGATTCACTTCGTAGGATTGTGGATACCATTCGTTTTGATTTGATTTCCGCACATTTGATCTTTAGTGGCAAACCTGACCATTACAAAGATAAAATTAGAGGAGATGTTTTGTTTAGCAAAGGCATTGATTCCGCATCCCCCGAGCAAAACTTAGAAAGCCAACACTTAGAGATTCTACTCAATTACTTTGAAAATATGGAGATTGGGAAAAAACCTTTATCTTTACAAGATAAAGCCTGGTACGAATCCTTTCAGATAGATGAAATCGCGATTTGAAACCAAAGAGTATGAATTCCTAGAAATAGAATCCCGTGAAACTGAAGATGGAACCATCCTTTCCATCTTTTTAAACAATCCCTCTTCTCGAAATTCCATGACTTGGAAAATGGGAGAAGAGTTTTCTGATCTCATCCATTCCATCCGCAAAGAAAAAAAACTTCCAAGAGCCGTCATTGTCTCCGGACGAAATGATGTCTTTTGTGCTGGTGGAGATTTAAACTTATTACGATCTTTCTCTGAAAAATCTTTCTCGCAAAACAGACGTGATATGAGAAAGTTCTATGGTTTCTTTTTATCTGTTCGGAAATTGCCAGTTCCTGTGATTGCTGCTGTGAATGGGCATGCGATTGGTGCAGGACTTTCTTTAACCTTTGGTTGTGACCTTCGCATCTTTGCAAACGAAGGAAAGTATTCCTTTAATTTTGTTCGATTGGGTATCCATCCTGGTATGGGTTCTAGTTACCTTGCGCCAGAACTTCTTGGTAAAAGTTTAGGAGGAAGGCTCCTCCTAACAGGGGAAACATTTGATGGTAATACTGCCAAAGAATGGGGGCTTGCTCTCGATTCAGTTCCTAAATCCTCTGTTTATGAACGAGCCATGGAACTTGCGATCTCTTTATCAAAAGCTGCACCACTTGCCTTACAAGAACTCAAAACAAATTTATATCATTGGAAACAATTGGATTCAGCACTCAAAAAAGAAGCAGAGTCCCAAGCCAGAAATTTTATCTCGGATGACTTTAAAGAGACGATCCAAAGTATCATAGAAAAGCGGGATCCAAAATTCAAAGGGAAATGAAATTTTAGAAAGTTTCTAAAATTTTGTCTCGACAAGTGACGGCTAAGAGGTTACAAAAAAGTTTGATGTCTGAAGGCCCTCTCAATCCAGATTGTTTTCTTTGTGATTACAAAAATCATAATGTGCTCCACTGTGCGGCACATGAAACAATCGAACGAATCAATGCGGGTAAAGATTTTACCATTTTCCCTCGGGGCAAACAACTGGTCACGGCCGGGGTGAAAGCCGAAGGATTTTTTTTCATTAAGTCAGGGCTTGTGCGTAGTTATGTGCAACTTGCCAGTGGCAAAGAACAAACCCTCCGACTCAGTGGTCCAGGGGATTGGGTTGGGTTTCGCGATTGTATTTCTGATTCGATCTCTCATCATAATGTTGTCGCAATAGAAGACACTCATGCCTGTTACATCACAGGAGCTCTCATCGATGCCCTTGTAAAAGATGATAGCAATTTCCAAAAAGAAGTGTTCCGTCAAATGGCCAAAGAGTGGCGTGAGATGGAAGAACATGTGGTCTCTCTCGGAACCAAACAGGTCCACGAAAAATTAGCGGAGATCCTCATCGTTTTGGACAATGCCCAAGGCAGAAAAAACCATGTAGAACTCAAAGTCACAAGGGATGTCCTTGCTACCTTCATTGGTACCAAAACGGAAACCTTGGTACGTGCACTTTCTGACCTGAAGGCACGGGAATTTATCTCAGTGGACAAAAACCACATCGACATCCTGAACAGAGAAGCCCTCTATTCTCTCTCAAAAATTGCCTAAATTTTTTCTCTGAACTATTAAGCAGGAAGCATAGAATTCCGATGGTAGAAGTGATTGATAATCAAGGTAGGGTCTGTTGCCTGATTTTACCTTAAATCACTCCCGGGGGGCTTCCGAAAGGATTCCCCCTTTTTTTATTTCCCTTGTTTCTTTCCCACCATTGTAAATTTTGGAAGTACCATGAGTCGAAATCGAAGCCAGGGCCCTAGTTTATTCGGGAATCCGATCCTTCACCCTTTGAATGTCATTTTAATCATCAATAGTTTGGTGTTTTTTTTACAATACTTTGCTAACCAACAACTCATCTATCGTTTTGGACTCACACCTGATTTTGTTTTGAGTGGAGCCATTTGGCAAGTATTCACGTACGGATTCCTCCATGCAGTAGAAGCCTTACCTCTACATTTACTTTTTAATATGTATGCAATGTACATGTTGGGCAATAATCTCATTCCGATTATTGGAAAAACTAAGTTCACCATTTTATATTTTTTATCACAAATTGGCGCTGGCATTTTTGTGGTATTGTCTGCCTATTTAAACATCATGTTAGGTGGGCAAGTACCTGTTTTAGAATCCATGGCATCACAAACGATTGGAGCCTCTGGTGCTGTATTCGGTTTACTTGCGTTATTCGGTCTTTTTTATCCTAATGCCGAAATCTTATTATTCATTATCCCTGTGAAAGCAAAAAATGCAGTCTGGGTATCCATAGCCATTGGTTATCTGATTTCCCAATTTGGGAATGGCTCAATCTCCAATACTTGCCATTTGGGTGGAGCCTTAACGGCGCTCCTCCTTGTGAAACTTTTTCCCAAACATTTTTTACCAGGCACAGTTCCGTATCTACCTGGTTTAGAATGGGAGGCACCGCGACAAAATGAAACATCTCCCAATGCCAAAGCAAAACAAGCTCCAGTCGAAGACCTATTTTTGGACCAAAAAAAAATCAACGAATCTGTTCTAAAACAAATTGAATCCAAACGAGATAGGGCTTCGGTAATAAATTATTTACAACCATTACAAGTGGAAAATGCCAATATTTGCCCACCTTCTACGTATAATACCGAAGATCCCATTTGTTTACGCTGTGAATGGTTGCCAAATTGTGCCCTACGTCGAGCAAAGGAATAAAATTTCGTCTTATTCCTTGACACTTGTGTGAGATGGGGATAATGAAACTATGCCTGACGATAAAAAGTCCTCAGTAGACGAAGTCCTGAAACGGGAAAAACTGACAAAAGAATTCGAAAAAGAAAAACGAATTTCGGAACAAAAAGCAATTGAGCAAGCGGCAGCCAAATTGTCTTCCCAAAGCCAATTGAACTCGGAACCAACCAAAACTTCTAAGTTCATCACCAATATTGACATTGCCTTTTCCCAGGCAAAAGCTGACTTACGATATTATTTTTTGAATGATGGCAATTTTGCTGACGAATTCAAACGTCTGTTCGTTGAAAACGAGTCCATTTTCAAACGGTATGGAATTACGAGCCAAAAGTATTTGGAATATGTTCGTGAGTCCTTTGACCGGTACAAAAAAATCCACGATATGATGCCTCTGGAACCGATGAAACCCAAACACTTTAAGTATGTGGAAGATTCGATTTCAGAACTTGTTCGTATGTTCAACCAAAGGTTTGGCAAGTGAACTTGGCCCAGGTTCCCAAAAAATAAAAGGATTTCCCTAAAAAAAATGAGAAGGAATCCCCTTTGGATTGTTAGTCCCTATAGAGGGGAACTTTTTGAAAGAGCACTGGAAACGAATTTTGGTATTTATGGTGATTGCTGTTGTTTATTTTTTTTGGGTCTTTGTTGGGTATAATTTGGTTGGTATTTTGAGTTTCGCATCCTAACTCTCGCACATTCTCTCTTGACACCTGGGTTTTCTGCCAAACATGCTTAGGAATATGGTGGAATCCAGAAAAACATCCGAAACGGACATCCGCTTGGACCTAAACCTCCGAGGCAGTGGTGTATATTCCTTTGATACAGAAATCCCGTTTTTTGAGCATATGCTCTCTCATATTTCGAAACATGGCCTCATCGACATGGACTTAAAACTCCGAGGTGACATTGGCATTGATTGCCACCACTCAGTGGAAGATACGGCGATCCTCCTTGGCCAAATGATCCACAACCAATTGGGAGACAAAAAGGGTATTTTTCGGTATGGAAATTTTACCCTTCCTATGGACGAAGTTTTGACCACTGTGGCAGTGGATCTCGGCGGAAGGTTTTACTTTAAATACACCGGGCCAACACTCGATGGTAAGTTTGGAATCTATGACGCCGAACTTACGTTAGAGTTTTTGCAGAAACTGGCTCTCAACGCTAAAATGAATTTGCATGTTGTGGTCCATTACGGCGAAAACAGACACCACATCCATGAATCCATTTTTAAAGCACTTGGTAAGGCGCTCAGGCAAGCAATTGCCATTGATACCAGTGCCAAAGACCAAATCCCTTCCACCAAGGGAATGCTCGAGTGATCGCTGTTTTAGATTTTGGAATGGGAAATATCCATTCCTTGTTAAAAGCAGTTTCACTTTATACAGAAGATTTTGTTTTCACAAGTGACCCAAACCAAGTAAAAAACGCGGACAAAATTATTTTACCTGGTGATGGGCATTTTGACAAAGCAATGCAGAACTTAAATCAATTGGGTTTTACTTCGCTTATCAAAGAACATGTCGCTGCTAAAAAATATTTATTTGGTATTTGTATCGGCTATCAAGTGTTATTTGAAGATTCCGATGAAACAAATAAACTTGGATCTACGATCTCGGGCCTTGGTCTAATCCGAGGTAAAATTAGAAAGTTTGAAGG
The DNA here is from genome assembly GCF_004769635.1 of Leptospira jelokensis. Classification (GTDB taxonomy): domain Bacteria; phylum Spirochaetota; class Leptospiria; order Leptospirales; family Leptospiraceae; genus Leptospira_A; species Leptospira_A jelokensis. The sequence continues at coordinate 47,178 of NZ_RQGH01000033.1, read as the reverse complement.
CAAACCCAATTTAAAAGTTCCCCATATGGGTTGGAACAAACTCTTTGATATCAAACAAAAGAATACCAAACTCCTAAAAGGGATTCCAAACGAATCTTTTATGTACTTCATCCATTCTTACAGGCCAGTTGGAGTTGATAGACTTGATATTACTGCGAACTGCCATTATTATGGTGAATCCTTTCCTGCAGTGGTAGAAAAAGAAACTGTATTTGGAACCCAGTTCCACCCCGAAAAATCAGACAAACTAGGACTTGGAATCCTAAAAAACTTTATTGAACTCTAATGTTAGTATTACCAGCCATAGATTTACTCGATAACGAAGCAGTCCGCCTATTGCAAGGAGACTATTCCAAAAAAACTGTTTATTCATCTTCTCCAGAAAAAATGATCCAAGTCTTTGAAGAGCAAGGGGCCACATTGATTCACATTGTGGACTTAAATGCTGCAAAAACTGGCAAATCAGAAAATGAAAAAACGATAAAAAAAATCAAAGAGAAATGTTCGGTAGAACTTGAGTTAGGTGGTGGAATCCGAACCATCGACAATATGAAGTTTTACGATGGACTTGGTGTTTCTCGGCTTATTTTAGGAACAGTCGCTGTGGAAGAACCTAACATTGTTGAGAAGGCACTTTCTTTATTTGGCCAAAACAGAATCGTCATTGGCGTGGATGCAAAAAATGGATACGTAAGAACCAAGGGTTGGGAAACCAATTCTGGTATTTTGTATAAAGATTTTTTGAAAACGATGGTAGGGATGGGAATTCGGCACGTGATCTTCACCGACATATCCAAAGATGGAATGATGGAAGGCCCCAATACCTTAGCATATACCGAATTACTCGAAAGTTTTCCAGACTTACAACTTGTTGCCTCGGGTGGTGTTTCTTCCACTGAAGACTTGGTGAATTTGTATGACAAAACAAATGGAAAATTATTTGGCGCCATCACAGGAAAAGCCATTTATGAAGGAAAATTGGATCTAAAAACAAGTATCAGGATTCTAAATCAAAAGAGGGAAAAATAGAAGATGAATCGTAAAAATTTGGCAATCAGTGGGTTAGTCGTAGGAGTTTTGGGACTTCTTTTTTCATTCCTATTGGCAGTGGAATACTTTGGAATTGGGACAGATAACGTTGCCGGCGCCGCTTGTTCCGCATTAGGTGGTGGAGATTCTTGTTTAAAGGTAGCAGAAAGTTCTTATTCTGCCATTCCCGGTATCCCATTTCTTGGAAATGTTCCCATTGCATTACTTGGATTTGGTTTTTATGGTTTGGTAACCTATACTTTTTTTACCATCTACAAAAGTACAAACTCAGACGAAGTTTCAAAACTTATCTCTCTACTGGTTCCCGTTTTGGTTTTGGGATTTATTTTAGATCTAATTTTATTTGGAATTTCTGTTGGGATCATCGGAACCATTTGCCAATTGTGTTTTATCACTTACATTGTGACGATCAGTTTACTTGTGATTCTTTATTTGTTATGGAAAACAGAAGGTAAACCTAAGTTAGACATTTTATCTTCAATTAAAGAAGGTTATGCGACGTTCGGCCTTGTTTTCTTTTTTAGTTTTTCAGTCGGTTTTGCTTCCAGTAAGATGTGGGTAAAAGGTGAATCATCAAATACCCTTGCTACTTCAAGAGGAATGGACTCCAAAGAAATCCAAACCAAAGTCAATGTTTACTTCCAAGAACCAACACTTGGAATCAACACCGCAGGTTCACCTTTTATTGGGAAAAAAGATGCACCCATTACAATTGTCAAGTATGCCGATTATAATTGTGGTCATTGCCTTCACACAAGCCATATCTTACACACTGTACTTTCTGAATATGATGGAATGGTAAAGGTTGTGTATAAAAACTTTCCTTTGGATGGTTCTTGTAACCGGCTGATGCAACAACCGAGACCTGGAGCGACGTCTTGTATTGCTGCGATGGCTGCGATTTGTGCCGATAAACAAGGGAAATTTGAACCAATGTACCGTGGATTGTATGATAACTTAGAAAAAGGTGTGGCCCATTCCGGCGCAAGTGTTGTCAATTTAGGAAATCTGATTGGATTGAATGTCAATTCCCTTAAGACATGTATGGCATCAAAAGAAGCACAAAACCAATTGAATGCAGAAATTGATGAAGCTGAGAAGTTGAATATCCAATCCACTCCTTCTCTTTACATCAATGATAGAAAAATTGAGAGTGGAACACCAAACCCTGTGTTCTTAAAAACCTTACTCGAACAAATCATCCAAAAGATGTAAAACTTATTGGCACCTATTTTTTGATAGGTGCCAATCGGATGGGCCCTTCCGGTAATAGGGAAGGATCACCTACCAATTCCAATTCCCAAGAATTCAAAACCGCTTTTTCTTTAGTGTGAAGAGCAGGCCTTAGACTCATCACTGAATCACCTTGTTTGTAAAGAGACCTTCTTCCATAAAACCAACCACTAGTTTCTTCTTTATGTGTGTTTTTTCCATAATCACCGCGCATCAAAAAACTTTGTTTTGTATCTTCTGCTAGTTTTTTAAACGAAACAGGGTCCATGGAAATGGTATGGTCTGGACCATCCATATTTCGGTCCAAGGTAAAATGTTTTTCAATGACAACGGCCCCAAATCCGATGGCAATTGAGGAAGCGATTGTCCCATCAGAATGGTCACTAAATCCAACCACATAGTCTGTTGTATCCAAATAATAGGGAATGGACTTTAAGTTCACTTTGCCCAAAGGAGTTGGGTACATCGATACACAATGTAAGAGACAAACTTCTACGTTCTCTCTTTGGAATTTGGAAATGGCACGGATCACTTCTTCAGGTAATGCTGCCCCCGTGGATACGATGATAGGCTTTTTTGTTTGGATCACTTTGTTTAACAAGGATAAGTTGACAATGTCCCCAGAAGCAATTTTGAAAACAGGAACATTGAGACTTGAGAGTAAATCCACTGCGGAATCACAAAGTGGTGTGGAAAAAAAATCTAATCCGAGGTCTAAAGCAGTTTTTTGGAACTCTTTGTGGAATTTTTCGTTTAGTTCATATTGTTTGAAGATATCGAATAAGAACTTTACATCAGGATTTGTGGCATCAATGAACTCTTCTGTTCTGTAGGTTTGGAATTTTACTGCATGTGCGCCCGATTCTTTTGCCTTTTCAATCGTACGTTTTCCAATTTCTAGGTCAGCGTTGTGGTTCAGTCCAATTTCTGCGACTAAATATGGTTCTGAGTTACGTGTTAAAGTTTTGTTACCAATATGAAAATCCAAAGTAAACCTCTAAATTTCATTGTCGGCAGATTATACAAATCCTAAAATTTTTCCCAATTGGTAAACGATAAAGGAAGAAGATATGGCAAGTGTTGTCATATATAGGAATTGGATGCTTGGCCAAAATAAACTTCCTGTTTCCTTTTTTGTGACAGCAAGGGTCGACATACATTGGCTTGCAAACGCAAAAAACAATAGGAGTGAGAGCCCAGTGAGAGGAGTCCAAACAAGGGATCCATCTGGTCTTTTATCAGCCCGTAACGTCTCTCTCAGAGATTCTGATTCTTCACCTTCCTCCTCTGATCCATATAATACAGCTAAGGTGGAAACCATGACTTCCCTTGCGGCAAAGGAAGTGAGAATGGAAATTCCAATTTTCCAATCAAATCCAAGTGGAGCAATCGCAGGTTCGATTCCCTTCCCCAATCTACCGATATATGAAGTTTCGATCGGACTTGTTTCCCAAACATCGTTTTTGTATTCCGCAGGGAAGTGGCTTAGGAACCATAACAAAATGGAAATATAAAGAATGATTTGGCCTGCAGATGCCAAAAATGATTTCACTTTTCCGTATACCGTAAAAAACAAACTTCTTATGGAAGGAACATTGTATCTGGGCAATTCCATCACAAAGTAAGAAGCATTTTCTTTAAATACAGTTTTTCTAAAGATAAGTGCAAAGGTAAAACTCATTGCCATTCCTATAAAAAACATAGAAAACAAAACAAAACCTTGTACATTAAAAATTCCAAAAATTGGTGGGTAACTAAAGACAGTTCCTACGATTAAAATATAAACTGGATATCTCGCCGAACACATGATCAGTGGAGACACCATAATCGTTGTGAAGCGATCAGATTTGTTTTCGATGGTCCTTGTCCCGAGAATGGCAGGCACTGCACAGGCAGCAGAAGAAAGAAGTGGGATAAACGATTTTCCTGAGAGGCCAAATTTTCCCATCAATCGGTCGGTTAAAAAACTTGCTCGAGCCAAGTATCCAGATTCTTCTAAAATCCCAATGAATAAAAAGAGTAGGGCAATTTGTGGGATAAATACGATCACACTACCTACACCACCGAGTATCCCTTCAACGAGTAAAGATCGAAATGGCCCATCGGGTAAATAACTGGCAACAAAGGATTGTAAGTTGGTGATTCCAAATTCAATTAAGTCCATCGGAACTTCCGCAAAACTAAATAAACTTTGGAATAAGATTCCCATCAAAAAGAAAAAACAAAGAAAACCGAGAACTGGGTGTAAAAAAAGTGAATCCAGTTTTTCTCCGAAGCTACCCTTATTGGAAATCGGATATTTGATGGTATCTGAAATGATTTTTTTAATGAGAATTGATCGATGGATCATTTCCTCTTGGTACCCAAATTGAAATTCTTTTGCCGTTAGTTCTTTTTTTAATAAAAGTTTTGTTGGTTCAGGGAATTGGTTTAGGTAACGATTGTCTTGTAGATGGGTATCCCCATTCAAAAATTTCAATGCTTGGGACAGGAAAAACTCTGCTTCATTTGTATTGATGTTTAGTTTTTGTTTTAATGAAGTTAATAACGATTCTTCTTTTGGTTCCCACTTCCAGAGCCTTTTTTGTTTTTGAAATGTATTTTCCTTTGTCAGTAAGGCTTTTAATTCGGTGATCCCATCTCCCGACTTAGCGTTCACAAGTACGATCTGTAAACCAAGGGATTGTTTTAGTTTTTCTAAATCAAATTGGATTCGTTTTTTCTCTAATACATCCTTCATCGTGAGGACAACGAGAGTAGGCACTCCCATATCGATGATTTGTAATAAAAATTGTAAACCACGTTCTAAATTGAGTGCATCCAAAACATAAATAACAACTTCGTCTTCTTTTCTTTGTAATAATACTTCGTAAGCAATTTTTTTATCTTCTGCAATCCCACCAAGTCCATAGGTTCCCGGTAAGTCGGTAATTTTTAATTCAAAATCTGGTAGTGAAACAAAACCTTCTTTTTTTTCGACAGTGACACCACTGAAGTTTCCTGTTTTTTGTGTTAGGCCTGTGAGTTGGTTGAATAGTGTGGTTTTACCACAGTTTGGATTTCCGACAAGATAAATGTTTTTTTCTTTCATTGTTAGGTGGTTTTCAGTAAAATCGCTTCTCCGTCTTTCATTCGTAAGCCGATGGTTGTCCCACCGAGTGTGCATATCAACTTACCAAGTACGACTGATTTGGTTTTCAATAAAATCCTAGCACCAGGAAAAAATCCGAGTTCCAAAAGTTCCGTGAGCATCGGTTTCGGCAATTTGTCCATATTGATGGACTCTATTTCTGCGGATTGACCTTCGCTTAAGTCAAGTAAGGTCATGTTTTCCCTATCACAAAATTTTGTGAGTCACGGAACAAGTTGATCTCTGGAGCCATTGATTTTACATATCTATCGAAGTATAACATTTGTTTCATGAGGAGGGCAAATTCCCTTGGGATTTTTAATCCATTTTTTTCGGCAATTTCCTTCATATCGAACATAATTCGATTCACCTTGGATTCATCAAACATTTCGTTTTCTGTCAAATGCACATAAACAGATTCTAATTCGTTAAACACAGAATCTAATTCTTTGGCAAGAAGAGTGGGGTTCACACCACTATCGGTTGAATCCATTTCAACCAGTCCTTTGGCAACGAGAGTCGGTTCGCCGATTCCAATCCCTTGTGTGAATAACATAAGACCTCGCCAAATTTTAGGTGAAATCCTGCCAACGATTCCAAAGTCGATAAAACCAATGCTACCATCTTTTAGGATCATGAGGTTTCCAGCGTGTACGTCAGCGTGGAAAAAACCTTGGTTGGACAAAGAGGAAAACCAAATTTCAAGAGCATCACTCAAAACCTTTCTTGGGTTGTCTGTAAATTGTTTTAATCCTTTTTCATCCGTGATGGGAACTCCGTAAAACCTTTCCATGGTTAATACTTTTTTTGTGGAAAGTGTATGGTACACACGTGGAACTCGGGCTCGTGTTTCCTTTGCTTTTAAAAGATAAGATTCAAACTCTTCAATGTTTTTGGCTTCTTGGATGAAATCAATTTCTTGTAAAATAGAGGTTTGGAATTCTTGGAACATAGCGGTGAGTCCCGATTTTTTAAACTCAGGGGCAATGATCTCTAACACCTTTGTGAGGATTCCTAAAATCTGCATATCGGTTTTTAAAGTTAGGTGGACATCTGGCCTTTGGACTTTCACGACTACATCCAATCCTTCTTTTGTGACAGCTGCATGGACTTGCGCAATGGAAGCCGAAGCCAATGGTGTTTCGTCAAAACTATGGAATAGGGTTTCTAGTTTTCCACCAAGTTCCCTTTCGACGGAAGAACGGATCTCACGGAAATGGACTGGCCTTACGGAATCGAGGCAGGCCTGCATCTCTTCCACGTATTCCAAGGGGAAAAGGGAAGGGGCACTGGCAATGAATTGTCCGAGTTTTATGTACGTAGCTCCCAATTGGGAAAAGGCTTCTCTTAGGGAGATGGCAATCTCTCTGTGGTTCGGCTCGGCTTTGGCAAGTTTTGCCAGGATTCCAACAAGTCTAGTCGAGAACACAAAGCTGGAATGTGCCACTCGGAGGCTTGAGTGGAGGCCAAAAGAAACAATCTCGGAAAATGAGTCCATAAACCCTAATTTGCGATGCAAATGGGGTTTGGAAACGACAAAATGGACTCCGAACCTACAATTGAAATAGAGTTGCAGGAATAGGTCCCAACCAAAAACTTATCAAATCGCACCCATGAGCCAAGAAACTGTCCTGTACCAAGAGTTAGAGAAACTCGATCTCAACGAGATCAAAAAAATCGCAAATCTTTGGAACATCCAAAAGATCCCAGGAAAGGACAAAAAATCGACCATTTTGGGTCTCATGGAGATCTTCCAAAACGAATTTTACCTCAAAGGTGTTTTGGAAAAGTTCACTCCACTGCAAGTCAATATCCTCACCTCCATCTTGAAGAACAAAGGGGTGATGACACTCGGAGAAATTTCGAGAAAGGTCAACATCCCACCAATCAACGTGGAGATGGAGTTAAACGTCCTTCGAAAGTATTATCTTTTATACCAAAGAAAAAACCGCGAACGCCTTACTAATAATTTAGATAAATACCATACCTATGATGAATACCAAAAACTCATCAAAGTAGAAACAAACCCTAAGGGTGAAAAGTTTAAGTATTCCATTGAAAAATCCCTTCACAAGGCTACACTTGCGGAACTTCCAGAAGAGTGGAAAGAAGCAGTTGGTGTCAAAAAAGGGGAACACATTGATACCTTTTTAAAACATGCACTTAGTGCAGAGTTCTTACAAAAGATAATCGATGATCTTTCTGACTTCGATAAAGATGTTTTACACCAAATTTACATCCATGGTGGAGTGATTGAAGCTGATACAATCCGTAATTATATCACAGTCAATCGTGGGAAGTTTGAACAAACAATCCCTCACCTAACAGCGCTTCATTTGGTGCGTGATTTGTATTATGTGGAAGACAAATTCATTCGTGTGATTGTCATCCCAAAAGAAATTCTCGACCATCTACAGTTTTCACCGATTTTACCACCTGTCAAAAAAGGAACTCGTGTTCGTCAGGAAAAAATTTCTGCGAACGGCCTCGATTTTTTCTTAAACGTTAAAAAACTGATTTCTTATATTTCCAGAAAAGGATTGAACCTTGCGAAGTCAGGAAAAATCAAACAGGCAGATCATAAAAGAACGGAAACGGAACTATTATCTCCAGATATTGAAATTTTCCCTGAAAAAAGCCAGGTTTATCAAATTGAACTCATTCTTCCCATCTTAAAGCTGTTAGGCTATGTAGACATCAAGGGAGAAAATGTAATTCTCATCCAAGAAACGGATGATTTTCTCAAAAAAGATATTTTTGAAATCATGAAACTTGTGATTCACGAAGTGAATGAAGCAAGGACTCGTAGGCTAAACCCTCCAGAAGTTTTCACTGCAACAGAAGTTCCATTTTATGAAAAAGGAATTTTGGACAAAACAGTAAAACTCATCATGGCACATGGTAAAATCAACACTTCTGTGATTTTTTCTCACATCATCCGTGACCATTTGGTGTTTGCTCCTACCTTCCAAATCAAAACCTATGAAGAGGATTTGGCAGACCTTCGAAAAGAAATCATCTCTGCAATTTTTTACTTACAACTCTTTGGTCTCATTGAAGTGGAATACCCTCAAAGAAATTTGAGTTTATCGGAGCTTGGACTCCATTACTTCAACCACGAACCACTTGTGACTGTGACGGAAAAAGGTGGGATTACCATCAACCCAGACTTTTCCATCATCGCATTCCCGGATCGTGTTTCGTTACATGGGATCCATTTACTCAAGGCGTTTTGTGAACTCAAAGATTATGATCGAGTGTATACCTTTTTACTCACAAAGGACAGTTTCCAATTGGGAATTTTACTTGGGTATGACAAAGAAACTTTCATTCATTTCTTAAGAGAGTCTTCCAAGGCGGAACTTGCCCAAAACTTACTCTTTTTGCTCGATGATTGGGGGAACAATTTACCAATTGTGACCATTACGGAAGATTCTGTTCTCCTCAGAACCAAAGACTCCCAAGTGATGGAACTGCTTCTTGGTCAGATCAAAGGGAAAAAGTTTGTGTTAGAAGAAGTGAGCCCAACGGGTATCATCATTGAAAAGTCAAAAGTGATGGAAGTGATTGCCATTGCCGAAAAACTCAATATGATCATCCGTTTGAATCGTTAGCTCCAAAAACAAATCTCCTGGTAGATTCGTTCTAAATCAGATCCATTTAAAAAAAAAAGACCAACTTTTGTTGGTCTTTTTTATGCTTTCCTGCTTTAAGCGAGGGGGCTATGCAACGAAATGATTATTTTTTTTCGCCAACCGTGAGTTCTGGATCGGTGACTTTGATTTTGCTTTTAAAATCCCATTTCCGAAATGGGGAAACCGCATCCAATCTTTCTTGTGTGACAAAGAACAATCGTTCTCCGTATTTCACAAGCCCACCCTTGTAGTATGCATATTTGGTTTTGTGGTCAACAGTTCCCACTTCTACAACTTTATTCCAATCTTCGCAAGTCTTAAGTGATGGTACCTTTCTCAGATACAACTCCTTAATCGAGTTTTCTTTTACTGCATCGCGAAGTATTTTTTCCCATTCCATATTCGAATAGCCTTTCTATCCTATGCTAAATTTCAATTTCATTTTTCTTTTTATGTGAGTCTAGAGCTCTAGGACTCGTGAAAAATGCGAAAAATAAGAGAAAAAGAGCCAATATCCTCCATGGATAGGGTCCTATGGACAAATAACTTGTTTTCCTTTCTTTGGGAACTGTCATCACATCCAGGTACCCAATTGCCTTTTGAAAGATAGGAAGTTCACCCATCATCTCTCGCCCCCAAGGATCGTATGCCGTTGTCATACCGGAAACTGCAGACCGAATGTATGGCCTACCAGTTTCAATCGCTCTTAATCTGCCAGCTCCTGCATGTTGTTTGGTTTCGGTTACACTTTCAAACCAAGAATCATTCGTGAGGTTGATGATGAGCTCTGACGGGGACTCGTTTACCATTCTTCTCAGAAATTCGGGATACAATACTTCGTAACAAATCAGAGGAGTGAAAACTACCGAGTGTCCTTCTTTGGATGATAGGGAATGAGATAAAAATTCTCCATTTGGGATGTGTTGGCTTGCCTCGGGGAAGATGGTTCGTAGGTAAGGGAATTCAGATTCAAAGGGGAGGTATTCTCCGAACGGCAATAGGATGTGTTTGTACCGCCTATCAGTTTGTAAGGTGATGGGTTTTAATATGCTAAATGAATTTCTGGAACCTCCATCCCAAACAAGTTCATTGAAAAGAAGTGGGGAATTTGATCGTTCGACAAGTGTTTCCGTGATCTCCACAAAACTTTTGCTATAGGTAGACCGAGGATGGTCGGATGTAAGGGTACCTAAAAATGGAATGGATGATTCTGGTAAAACCAAGGCATCAATGGGTTTGGGAGCATTGCGAATGGCTTCTTCTGCGAGGTTATACACATCTTGTATGGCCTTCGTCATGAATCCAAAGTCTTCCCGGATTTCATTTTTCGCATAGGGTGTATTCGGTTGGACCAAAGCTAAGTGAAGTGAGGTAGGGGAAGGGATGGTTTCAGCCAAAAAATAGAGATTGGCACAAAAAATAAAAAAGATGGGTGCCAAATACAAAAACGATTGTTTCCCATCACTTACTCTTTTGTGGACCAAAAGGTAAAGCAAAGCCACTGAGAGGATGGAAACAAAACCCAAGACTTCTACTCCAAACCTGGCGATTTGACGCCAAAGGATTTGGTTGCGAAAGAGATCTCCCCAATAGACAGGGAACACCATTGGACAGAGCCAATCAGAAATGAGGAAGAGAGATGGGAAAATGAATAAATAAAATTTTGTATCGGTGACCAAACGGTATTTGGAGATGAGATACGTTCCGATGAATATGGTTCCTATTTTATAAAAGGAAAAAAATCCATACAGTATAAAGAGTAAGGTTGAAACTAGGATTCCATGTCCGGTGATGTTTTGGATTGCGTTCCCCATCCAATAAAAAGAAGTACAGGTAACAAAAAACGAAAATACAATTGTGTATAAAATTGTTTGGAGAAACTTTTTTTCCCTAATGATCTCTTTTGTAACGAGTAATATAAAAAATAAACACAAAAACCCAGAGGTGGCAAATCCAAAGGGTTCTAATGAGAATGCAAAAAAAATCGCAGCGAATAGAAGATACGCGAATGGAGAACTAATTCCCGGAATTTTTAAGTGTTTTTTCATACTCCAATCTTCTTGTGTATTCTTCTGCAAGTTCTTTACTGCCTAATGTTTTGATACGAAGTTCCATCAATTTTTTTTCTTTTTCAGAATCGGAAAGATTGGGATTGTTTTTGAGATAATTAGATTCTTCTACTTCGAGTTTGGTGATTTTTTCTTCTTCTTCTCTGATTTCTTTTAAGACCTTTTCCATTCGTTCGTTTCCATCTTTTCCAAAGTAACGAATGCGCACCTCTCTTTCCTTTGTTTCTCTATCTGAACTTGAGAGTTTTGAAAGTTCGATTTGTCTAAGGTCCATCTCAGTTTCAAATTTATCATACTGTGGTTCCCTGTTGACAATTGCATTGTAATAAGGGCCAAAGGATTTTTTTCGATAGTCTTCATACAAACGAATTCGTTCGTCTGCTTTTAGGTTTTTGGTTTCATCCAAAAAATTTTTTCTATTGAAACTAAAATCTGCAGTTGCTTCTTCCAATCCAAAAATAAGTTCAGCATCATCTTTTGAAAAATACTTCCTTCGGAGTTGTTTGATTTGTTCATATCTTTCAGCATTTGTATAAGACTTGGAACTTGGATCAAGTTGAACCATTGCTTCTTCATACTTCAAATAATTTGTAAGTAAGTTCAAAAGTTTTTTAGCATCCTCTCCAGAATACTCGTTTTGGATAAACGCTTTGATGTATTCGTGGCATTGTTCGCGTGTGCTACCTTCTGGGCATTGACGCCTTAAATTCCATAATTCAGAGATGAGATTTAGTTCACCTGACTTTGCTTTGGCGATGATTTCATCAAAACGTAAAAATTGACCATCGGGTGAAAAGATAGATTTTGCTGATTCTAAATAAAAGGGATCCACAGAAAACCCATCACTTTGCGTTCGAAAAAAAGATTCCGCTTTGTCATTTGGATTCTCCTCACTTGGGGAACCAAACTCATTGGACTTTGTGAAATGGTACATCCCAAATAGGAAAATAAGAACGATGAGACCGATACTGAGTGGTCGAAGGTATTTTGCATTCATGGAGATTGTAGTGTAGTAAAAGAGACAAATTCTTTCTGGAAACAAAAAAACCCAAGCGATTGCTTGGGTTTTCTAAAAAAATCTTCAGAAGTAGATTATTGGTTCGCCTTCATATTAGAAGCCATGTTCATATAAAATCCTTCCACATCATACCAGAAACTTCCAGAACGAAGTGTGTTCGAAACTTGAAGGTGGTCTACACCTGTTGTTAAAATTCCGTAAGAAGGACCACCTTTCCATGTTCCCCATTTTTGAGAAGAAAGAGGAACGAGGCCATCATTCGTTGCCCCTTGTCCTTGGAAAAGACCACCGGCAGCGCAAGCAGGGTGTAAAATTCCCATAAGAGGGTGTTGGATCAAATCTGGGATGGTGATGTACGAGCCGTAGGAATAATACTTCACTCCAGAACGATTTGGTGTGTAAGAGTTAAAGGAAGACAAACCTTCTTTTGTTAGGGAAGAAAGTGCCGCCAGTGCATTTTGTTGGTTGGTTCCACCATACACAATCTTAACAAGTGTTTCCACAATGCTTGCCACAAACGGTTGGATCCAACCTGGCAGAACTGTTTTGATGATGTCAGCAATCGGAGATCCGTAGTGAGGGGTATTGAGCGTGGTGAGAGTGGCAACGCGAGTGGACAATCCTAAGTTCGATACCATATAACGGCTATCGAGACCACCTTGGGAGTGGCCAAGGATATGGAATTTTCCCGAGTAATTGGTTGCGGCTGCATAGGTTAGGATGGCAGCTTTGAGTTCTTGTGCACGTACTTCGTTGGAGTTGGCAGCCGTTTTGGCAGGAGCATAAACAGTGGCACCTTGGCTTCGGAGGTAGTCGTCCGTCCCACCCCAGTAATTCACAATACTAATGATTCCGCCAGAATTTTCGCCCCAACCGAATAGACCATGGGATAGAATGATCGGGTAGGTTCCCGCAAGTGGTTTAGAAGAAGAACCAGAACTCGCAAGAACTGGGGTTGCCATCATGGCAGTTACAAAAAAGGCCAATAGACTTTTTCGAATCATAAATATTTCACCTCTGAATTTTCTAAGATAAAATTGTGGCAATTTGACTTATATGAGGCAAGAAAATTTTTTTATGACAAATAAAAAAATGGCAAATTAATGTCATAATTGAACATGTTCAAAAAGACCATGATGGATATCGCAATGAATGCTCTCAGTTTGGTTGGAAAACAGAGTGGATAGTGAGATATTTGAACGTGTTCAAAAATTTGAAAACACATCGGATTTGGAAACTCATCTGTTTTTTTAATCGAAAGGGAATGAAAGATGCCACAGACTTTGAAAAGCCAAACCAAAACAAAGGGTTTGAAACAAATTCCCAAAAGGGAAGAGACCAAACAAAAGATTTATCGTACAGCAATGGCACTTTTCCAAAAGGATGGATACGAAAAGACAACGATGCGTAAGATCGCAAAAGAATCAAAACTATCTCTTGGTCTTACCTACTACCACTTTCACTCGAAAGAAGATTTAGTATTAGAGTATTATAAAGGCTCACAAAAAGAATTAAAGAGACTTTGCGAATCCTATTTCAAAACCACAAAAGATTTTAAAACTCGATTTAAGTATACCATCACAACCCAATTGGAACTTTTTTCTGGTCATAAAAAGTTCTTACAAGTGTTAGCAAGGCAAGCTGGGGATCCAAATGATCCTTTATCTCCATTTAGCAAAGAGAGTGAAGGGTTACGCGAGGAAGCAGTTGGAATCATCCGACAAGCCATGGCCACTTCGAATTCCAAACTTCGGGAAGACTTGAGTAAAGTTTTACCAGACCTATTGTGGATGCAACAGATGGGAATTTTATTTTATTGGTTAACGGATCACTCAAAATCATATCATCATACAAAACTGATGATCCATGATTCTCTGGACCTCACTTTTAAACTCATCAAACTTTCCAATTTCCCTTTATTTAAAAATGTAATGGGACCCATTTTTCGGATGGTAAGGTTAGTCAAAACATAAAAAGACTCGAGGCCCAAGGGAAAACTCTACTTGCCAAAAAAGAAAACTTTGGTATTGTTTTGCCCTATGCGTTTGGATCTGAAAACTTCACTTCAATCTATCATTACCCTGCTTTTGGTTTTGACTCTCTTTGCAACAAAAGTAGAATCCAGGGAAACAAAGGTACTCACAACACCCATCACTGATGAAGTGGGGATTTTAGGTGCTGATGAAATCACGAACTTGCAGTCCATTATCTCCGGGATTGAACAAAAAACGGGAGCACAAGTATTCCTTTATATCATCCAAAGTTTGGAGGGAGAATCGTTAGAGGCATATTCCTTTCAAGTAGCGGAACTTTCTAAAATTGGCCAGAAAGGAAGGGACAATGGTGTGCTTGTTTTATTATCTGTTGGTGACAGGAAGGTGAGAATCGAAGTTGGTTATGGTTTGGAAGAAACGTTAACCGATGTTTTGTGCAATCGTATCATCAAAAATATCATGATCCCCGAATTCAAAAAAGGAGATTTACCAAGTGGGGTCCTACTCGGGTATTCCGCAATTGAATCAGTCATCCTGGGGGCAGCAGATTCCAACCCCAACTTACAGTCAGACTATCCCGATGGAATTGGTTATGCCATCTCCAATGAAAATACGGCAAAAAACATAGCAATTGCTACCGGTGTGATTGTGGCAGCGCTCATTGGATTTTTCCTTATGACAGATGGGAAAACATACAAACGAAAACTTTGGTTAGAAGTATCGTATGGATCCGTTGTATTCTTGGGACTATTGTATTTCCTTCCCGATGCCGTATTTTATTATTTCTGCTTAGGTATCCTTGCCCTCAATTTATACTTATTGTATGGCCTTTGGGAATGGTTTTCCTATCCTCTTGCCATCCTATCCCTTCTTTTTTGGATTCCATTTTTGCAATTTAGTTTCCATGCAGATTGGATTGTCCTTCTTTGGGTGATTGGGATCATTGGTGGTATTTTAGTTGTCATTAAGCTTTCGTTAGACGATGTTTTAAAGGAAAGATACAAAACCTTTGCCAAAAAATTAGGATTCACTGCAAGTGAACTTTTTTTCCATACCATTGCCACCTTTAGTTTATGGTTTTCCATCCAATCGTTTTGGAACGAGGAACGTCTCTTTTACATATTGTATTACCAAGGTTTGATCCTTTTTACCATTTATGGGTTTTCCATTTCAGTATTCCAAAAACATGTAATTCGCTATGGCATCGCATTTTTGGTTTGGTTCACGGTAGTGGCACTCATTTATTTTTACCTGCCAACGGATGAAAATTCATCTCCGCCAATGGATTACGATAACCTCTTTCATTCTTTCCGATGGTTTCTTTGTTTGGTGTTAGGTTATGTTCTGGCAAAATCCATCCAAGTGAAATCTTGGAAAACAAGGGTGTTTAAGTATGGATTGGTATCCCTTGTTTGGACATTTGGTTTTTCCATCGAAGAGATCCTTGGTTATAAGGATCACTCTCTTTTTTCAATTTCAACCTTCGTTTTTTCCTATTTTATCATACTACTCTTCCATTTCTTTTATACGGTTTGGGAAGAAAGTGATGGAAGTTCTTATTCTTCCTATTCATCAGGTTCAAGCTCTTCCTCTTCGAGTTATCGAAGTTCTTCTAGTTCCTATAGCGGAAGTTCGAATTCTAGTTCCGGTGGGGGAGGGGGAAGTTTTGGAGGTGGAGGGAGTTCCGGAAGTTGGTAGGCAATCGGAGACGAAGAAAGTAATTTTCTGTTACTGGCCTTGGGAAGTGACTTCCCTTGGGTTCCATTTCGTTTATGTTCCCGCTACGCGTTTGCGGTATCGGATGTAAAAAGGTTCAAAACTAGATTTGTTCCAAAATTGAATGGCTTCTTCGTTTTTTAGGATGGCTCGCAGTTCGATGGAAGGGATGTTTTTTTCCAAACACCACTCGTCTACGTCTTTTAAAAGTTCTGACATATACCCTTTTTTCTTTTTGCCGAGTTTGGTCACGGCTAGGTCAATGAAGAGGCTTCTTTCTTCTTCGAGATGTGGTTTTTCTTCGATCCTTCCGATCACGAGAGAGACAAGTTCCTCTTCTATAAAATACCCACGCATGTACACTTTCCCAGTGCCAATCAGTTTGAAATAGATATCGGTGAATTTGGTTGCAGCCCGTGGTCGGATTCGAAACAAACCATCTAACTCGAGTTCGTTTACCTTTCGGAAAAACTGGTTCACAAGTTCGATGGTTTGGTTTCTATCAGATTCTAGTAAATCGCGGACCAACTAAACCATTCTTTGGATGAGGTAAGATTTGAGTTCTGCGACGGGGATCCTTTCTTGTTTCATGGAATCTCTTTCACGGATGGTGACAGTCCCATCACTCATTGTGTCATAGTCCACAGTGATACAAAATGGGGTCCCAATTTCATCGTGGCGGCGGTACCGTTTTCCAATCGCACCACTCTCATCATAATCCACATACCAATGGTTTCTTAGGTCTGAATAAATTTCTTTGGCTTTGGCATCGAGTCCGTCTTTTTTCATGAGTGGGAAAATCGCCACCTTCATCGGACTCACCCGTTTCCCAAAACGTAATACGGTACGAATGTCGTCTTTTTCTAATTTCTCTTCTTCATACGCATCACATAACACCGCAAGGAACAGTCGATTCAGTCCAAGCGCTGGTTCCACTACATAAGGAAGGTATTTTTTCTTTTGGTCTAGGTCATGGTACTTCAAATCTTCAGAGGAAAATTTTTCGTGTTGGGTGAGGTCATAATCTGTCCTTGATGCCACACCCCAAAGTTCACCCCAACCAAACGGGTATTTGTATTCGATATCACTTGTGGAATCACTGTAAAAAGAAAGTTCTTCTTTTTCATGTTCTCTTACACGTAAGTTTTCTTTTTTTAAACCCACTACATTCACAAGCCAGTCCATGCAGTAATTCACCCAGTACTGAAACCATTCTTTCTGAGTACCAGGTTCGCAGAAAAATTCCATTTCCATTTGTTCAAACTCGCGCGTACGAAAGATGAATTGGCGTGCCATGATTTCGTTACGAAAGGATTTTCCAATTTGTGCGATTCCAAAGGGAACTTTTTTGCGAGCAATTTGGGTGACGTTTTTAAAATTGATAAAGATCCCTTGTGCCGTTTCCGGGCGGAGGTAGATATCAGTGGCACCTTCTTCTGATGCTCCGTGCGAAGTTTTGAACATCAAATTGAATTGGCGGGCATCCGTAAAACTTCCAACCGTTCCGCAGGTAGGGCAAGCATAGGCTTTGTCTCGGATGGTGTTTGTTAATTCTTCTAAACTTTTCCCAGTAGCGGCGCCTTCGCCTTCCTTATCTTCTAAAAACTTATCCACTCTCACACGGGTTTTGCATTTTTTGCAATCCATCAGTGGGTCATTGAAGTTGGAGATGTGGCCAGACGCTTCCCAAACACGTGGGTGGAGTAGAATCGAAGAATCAAGTCCCAAAACATCATCCCGACGGTGGACAAAGTATTCCCACCAAAGTCGTTTTAAATTGTTCAAAACTTCAATTCCGTTCGGGCCATAGTCAAATGTATTGGAGAGGCCTCCGTAAATTTCGGACCCTGGGAAAACAAAGCCTCTTCGTTTGGAGACTGCGACTATGGGTTTGAGCGACTGTTCTTCTTTCTCTTTCGGCTGTGCCATATCCGCCAAATTTTTTGTTTTCCATGAAAATTCAAAGTATTTTCCTTGAGATAAGACTAAAGAATGGATTCCGCAAATTCTCAATACCTCTCTCCCTGGGCAAAAAAATCCTTAACGTTTTTCCTTTGGCTTTCACCCCTTTTCAGTTTGGGTCCTTTTTTCGCCTTTGGTATCCTCTTTGCCTTCCCAAAAGAATTCCGCCTTCGCCTTCGGGCACTTTCCGTCATTGCTGTTTACATCTTAAATTGGATTCTCTTTTACCCTGTGGAACTTTTGCACAGGTCCAGTATGGAAATGGAGGCGATGGTCAATGCATTTTTGGCCGAAGATGGGATCTCATTCCGATTGAAGTTTGGATTTGTGATTGTAACGTTTCTTTTGCTCTTAACCAATTACATCTATAGCCTGCAAAGGAATCGCAAACGGGAATCTGTAAGACTTAACCGCATCCAAAAAGATTTCCCCAACACCCAACTCCGTACGGAAATGCGGATCCGTGATTCCAAGTTTGATACAGTGCTCCTTGTCCTCGTTCTTGCCCTTGTCATCCAATATGCTTTTTTATTCATTACAGAGTCTTTAAACCCTCAAAAGAATTTATCACCTTTAGCACCACTTTATGATGTCCATCAATTTGTTTTTAATTATTCCATATCCGTTTGCATTTTGCTTTTTAGTTTCAATCGGAATAAAGTCCCTTCTTTAGTTGCAAAACCTTATCTACGTTATATGGAAGCAATCCGTATTCGAGAAAATTGGAAACAGGCTGTCAAAACCGAAGGAAAATTTCCTTTGCGTTTGGAACTCCTGATTAAAGAAAAAGCGAAGTTCCGTGATAAAATTTTGCCTGGGTTTGGTCATATCTACGTATATGAATATTGGCGTGGGTTCCCGATTTTATTTTTAACACTTTTATTATACTTATTTTCTGCGGTTTGGGTGTTTTCTTACATTAGTCCAATTTTTGGAATCCAATTCCTTGCCGGGTTTGGTTTAAAACCAGGAATTCCTGATAAAAACTTTTTTATCTCTTCACAAAACATTGCTTATGCGGTTTTTTCTGTTGCGGCGCTCGTAGGTTTGTATGTTTATTCTTTATCCATTTTAGAGAAGTCATTTAGTTTAGAAAACCTCGGCATCAAAAAAGACAAAGATGGAGAAGTGGAACCTTTTTTCACTCCAGGTTTACGTAAAGGTTTTCGTAATGTTTTACCATTATCTTTATTATTCCATTTGGTTTTACTCTGTTTGGTATTTCTCATTCCTATCAGTTTGCAACGAGGCAAAAAAAAGGAACAGTCGGCGCAGAAAAATGACCACTTCCGTCCCGAGAAAATGGAATTCTATTTCATCGATCCCAATGTCCCCGATGATACCCAAGGTTTGAATGGTGGTGTCATTACAGGAAACGAAACAGAGAATAAAGAGAAAGGTGAAAAAATCTCCAATGAAAAGGTGGCCGATAATGGACCTGTCAAAGGAACCATTAAAAAAATCCGAGGAAAAAAAGTACCACCAACTTACTCGAATTATATATCAGCCAAAATGCGAATCCCCGAAAGTTATATGGACTATTGGGCAAAAGCTCCCCATCCGTATTCAAGCGTTGTTGCATATACCATCACACAAGATGGAGATGTGATTGATGTTGAACTTGTGGAAGCTTCTGATTATCCGGACCAAGATTTAAGAACCTTACAACTCGTTGAAAGTTTAGGTCCACTCATGCCACCTCCTGGCACAAAAAACGACATTAGAGTCACGGAATTATTTTGGAACGGTCCCATTGATCCTGAATTTGTTCCTACCCCCTTACAAAAAGAAATGATCAACTTATTTGACGGCCGTTATATGGAAGAGATACCTGAATGAAAGAAATGGGAACCTTTGATTATTTGATTGGGGCCGCTACTGTACTTCCATGGGCAGTCGTGATTTGGAAAGCCTACAAACCAAAAAAAGGATGGCAAGAAGTTGTCGGTATCCTTCTAGCCTTAGTATTTGGATGGCTTTCTACTGATTTGATCTTAAGACTCCATCCTATCCTTTGGCCCGAAACAGATTTTTCACCTAAAAAGAAAGATAGTTTACTCACACAAACGGCTCATTTGGCATTTATCCAAGCAGGAATCACGGAAGAAACATTCAAAATATTTTTCATTATGTTCCTTTCCTTCCTTTTTGGTTATGATCGAAAAGAAAAAAAGTTTTCACCTAATGTAGTGTTATTTGGTGGTTTCGTGGCAATGGGATTTTCTTTTATTGAAAATACACATTATATTTTCCGTGAGCCTGATGAAAAAAAATTAAATCTTTTTATCGCAAGGACCATTCATTCATCAAATATCCATTTGTTAATCAATTTGTGTTTTTCCCTTTTTGTTTTAAAGAGTAATGAAAAATTGAATATGAATGCGAAAACATCCACCATCATTTTTGGTTTCGTTTTGGCAGTTTTGCAACATGGAGTGGTTGATTTTTTACTGATCCCTGGCGCTACCATCGGACTTTGGATTTCCACAGCCATGTTTGTAGGCATTTGGGTTTGGGTCGTAACGGATTGGCGAGTTTATGTTGTGGGTAAAAAAAATATTCCGAATCTAAATCTAAGCCAACCTATTGGGATTGATTGAATATGAAAAAATGGATATCCATCGTTGTTTTTCTTTTCCTCGGTTCTATTTTTTCGATCCAAACATACCAATCCAATCCAGTAAAACCATCGAACAGCAAATGTTCCTATTTCCGAACTGGGATTTTTGATAATCGATGTGAATCGGGTCATAATTCGCGTTTCAAACGATTCCCTACCTACCAAGTACAGGAATACAATTCTCTATTCATCAAAGAAAAAATTGTTTGGACAGGTCCTTGTTCTTATACAGTCACATTGCTTGAAACGAATGATCCAGATATTTCAGATTTTATTGGGGACTTTATCAAAGTGAAGATGGTGAATGTTGAGAAAAACAAATACAAAACCATTGAACAGGGAAGTTCCGGTAAAACATCCTCTTGCGTAGAAACTAAAATTGGAGAAATTCCAACGAACAGCTAAATCTTAATGAGTTGATAAAAAGACTCTGATCCCGGCTTCCGAATATTCTTCCCAATCGGTTTGGAAGGTTCTGATTTTTGGAATTTCAGGGTGATTCCATATTTCGGCCCAAAATTTAGGAACCACTTCTTCTGGTGGCCCTGGTTGGATGGCAAAGTAACGCCCGTTTTGTGGTTGGATGTGGAAAATTTCCATTCCAGGTAGTGGTTTTGCATTTGGTTCTACTGCATAACCTAACAAGAAGTCGTACGCTCCATTTTCATCGGATTCATAGGAAGAATACACTGCAAAAAGAGGATCAAATTTCCTAAGTGATTCCATTTTCTTAGGTATGTCGTCTTTGTAGAATTTTGAATAAATGGAAGGGATTTTGACATCAGCATCACCAGGTGCGTTCGAAGTCCTCACTCGAAGCCCCATTACCGAAAAACTTTCTGTTTGCACAAGTGGTTCTGCCAATTCCGCCATACAGAAAGATTTTCATTTTTCCTAAAAAAAGCAATCTTTTCTTCTTTATCGGTTTGACTTCCTATGTCCTTCCGTACACATGGTAATTACTCCTGGTGATTATGGAGAGAAGGCCATACCCGTTCCCATTCCGAACACGGAAGTCAAGCTTCTCATCGCCGATGGTACTATTGGGTTCGCTCAATGGGAGAGTAGGACATTGCCGGGTTAGTCATTATCGATTGTGAGGGCGTTCATGTAGGTGAGCGCCTTTTTTATTTTTTGGGCGTAGTTTGGTCCGGCTAATGTCCGCGACTCGCTGTAGCGGTCGCTGCCTCAATAAAAGAGCAAGGTGTCTTGCTCTTTTATTTCCGGCATGATTGCCGGGTGGAAACTTTTCTATCCGTCGTAGGAATCCCTTATGCTATACCAAATCAAAAAATGGATTCGTAGTCTAAGCATGTGGAGGATCGATCCATTGTGAAGAGAAAACTTATCTTTGTTTCTTTCCTGTTTCTAATCGTTTGCTCCATTTACCAAATGTTTGATTTGGGTTTGATCTGGTTTGTTTATCCGTCACAGGAACAGTATCCCATAAAAGGTATCGATGTTTCAAACCACCAAGGGAAAATCGATTGGAGTTTGGTTCCAAAAAACGAAATTTCATTTGTCTATGTAAAAGCTACAGAAGGGGGAGATTTTAAAGACAAATCATTTCTATCCAATTGGAGTGAAGCAAAGAAAGAAGGTTTTAAAGTTGGCGCCTACCATTTTTTCACCTTATGCAAACCAGGGATCGAACAAGCAAAAAATTTCATTGAGACAGTACCATTCGATTCATTATCTCTCGCACCCGTTGTTGATCTCGAATTTGAAGGCAATTGCAAAGAACGACCAAATTTGGAAAATGTTCAAAATGAAATCCAAACTTTTTTAGATCATGTTGATTCTCATTTCAAAAAGAAAACGATACTCTATTTAACAAACGAGTTTATCAGTAAATATTTGGGTGATCATTTTTTTAACCATCCGATCTGGATTCGCAATATTTTTACTCATCCCAATACCTTTTCGTCGATAGACTGGGTCATTTGGCAGTATAAAAATAGGGAACGAGTGAACGGAATCCAAGGTCCAGTTGATATCAATGTAATGAATGGTAATTTAGAATCCATTCTCAGATGAATTGCATAGATTTTTACTTTTCTGAATCAGGAAAGAACGAATTCCGAAATTTCATTTCATTTGAGGGGCATTCATTTTTTCTTTGAATCATCCCCAATCTACCGTAGAACTAACAGTTGTTTTAAACAATTGGATGATATCCATCCCATTCGGTAGTAATAAGTGACCTTCGATGGCAAGAGAAGAAATGCCATGGACAGTTGCCCAAGCCCCAAGTGCCCTTGCATGTGCTAATTCTTTACTTACTTTTTCTGTCGCGAAGGCAGTATACAACAAACGAAAAGGACGTTGTGAACTTAAAGAAATCTCACTTTTGGGATTTTCAAAAGATGTTTTCTGATTTAAATTGATTTGGCTCATCATCAAGCGGTATAAGTTTGGATTTGCTATGGCAAACAAGATGTATTCGACTCCGTAATGGTATGCTAACATACGACCACGCACCTTTGATTGAAGTTTCTGAACCTTCAACATATTGTTTGTTAGATCATCGTATCCAGAGGCTGCCACTGCTTCCAATAGCTCTTGTTTCCCTTTGAAATGTGCATAGGGGGCCATGTGGGTAACACCAATGGCGGAAGCGATCCCTCTTAAAGAAAGGGAATCTGCATCTTGGTCTTTTAAAAAATCGCGAGCTGCCTGGATTAGAGTAGGACGAAGGTCTCCATGGTGGTAGGGGTTTGTTTGTTTTTGTTGGATTTGTTTTTTCCCAGCCATTACAACCTAGTAGGCCTTTCACAAAGACAGGTAAAGTCTTTTAGGCATCAGTTCAGAGAGTTTCAAACCAATCGGGACGAAATACCCCGCCTTCCCTCTACTTAGGCAAATTTTATAAAAAAGAAGGGAAAAAAACAATTGAAATCTTTACACTGTAAAGATTGGTTGTCACCAAGAGGGAAAACCTTGAAGGGAGAAAAAAATGTCCCACTATGATACAGTCGTAATTGGTGCAGGGAACGCTGGTTTAATGGCAGCCACTCGATTGCAACGGGAAGGTCTAAAAACCTTATTGGTTGAGAGGCATAATGTCCCTGGAGGTTGTGCTACCTCGTTTGTCCGCGGGGATTTTGAATTTGAAGTTGCCCTCCACCAACTCAGTGGTGTGGGAACAGAATCAGAGCCATTCATAATGCGACGTGTTTTTGAAGAGTTAGGTGTTCTTGATCAAATTGAACTTGTGCAGGAAGAAGAACTGTATCGGATCATCATGCCAGGCAAGTTAGATGTGACTTTGCCCGCCGATTGGATAGAATTACAAATTCATCTAAAAACTCTTTTTCCAAATGAAAAAGAAGCAATTGATACGTTTTTTAAACTAAGCGAAGCAGTTGTGAATGAATATTATTTTGTATTGCCCCGAGTTAGGTTATCGAACGACGAAGAAAAAATTCGAACCAAGTGCCCAAATTTTTCAGCGTATGGACTTCGTACGACAACGGATGTTTTAAACGAATTTTTTTCTACAGAGGATTTAATTAATGTGATCACTCCTTATTGGAGTTATGTGGGAATTCCGACATCTGAATTGGTATTTGCTGAATTTATAGGGATGTTATACTTTTACTGTGTGCATAAACCTTGGCATTTGAAGGGAGGATCCCAAATGTTATCAACCGCACTTCTCTCTTCATTTGAAAAAGCAGGTGGAGAAGTGCGATTTAATTGTGCAGCAGAAAAAATTCTCACAAAAGAAGGAGTTGTGCGAGGTGTCATACTTGAAACGGGGGAAACTGTTACATGTGATGCTGTTGTTTCGAATGTGAGTCCTCTCATCACCTATCACGAAATGTTAGATTTAGAAACTCCACCTCCATCCATTCTCAAAGATTTTAAGTCAAGACGGATGGGTGTTTCTGCAGTTTGTTTGTATTTGGGTTTGGACTGTTCTCCTGAAGAGTTAGGATTCAAAACTGCTTCCACGTTTGTAATGACGACTTCTAATGCAGATGTCACTGAAAATCGAATGTATACTTTGGATGCACCAGATTGGGGTATGGTTACTTGTTATAATTTCATTGATGAAGAACTTGCACCAAAAGGAAAATCTGTTGTCACCCTAGTTGCTTTACAATACGGAGAAGCTTGGAATCAAGTCCCGGCAGAAGAATATTTTGCCACAAAATATGAGTTTGGTCATAAATTGATTACTCTAATTGAAAAAGCTTATCCTAAAATCAGAGAACATATTGAGAAAGCGGAAGTTGCTACTCCGATGACGATGATGCGATATTTAAACACTCCTGGTGGTGCAATTTATGGATTCAAACAAATCTTACAAGATGGCCACCTCCTTCGTGATTCGTTGGATGAAATTGAAGGTTTATATTCTTCTAGTAGTTGGACAAGTATGGGTGGGTTCCAACCTACCTATCTGAATGGATACTTCACCGCGCGTAAGGTAATGAAACAACTGCGTCGAAAAACAAAACCAACCGTCTCGGTTTAGAGCGAAGTGGGTTCTCCATTTCCCTCTCACAATCGATCTTAGAAATTAAAGGAAATTAGTATGTTAGATAACAACCAAACTTCCAAAACTAATATTTTAAACTCTGTTGTGGGATACAGTGATGCGGTCTTAAAAAAAGAGGATTTAGAAAAAAATGGAACCAATTTTAGTGAAGCAAAAGGTTTTGTCAAAGAAACCATTGGCAAACTCCATCCAAAACGAATTCAATTACGTGTAGAGAGTATTCGAATTGATACTGCTTCCACAAAAACATTGGTAATGGTCCCCGTTCATGGAAAAAATTTACCTCCTTTCCAAGCGGGTCAGTATATCAATTTGTTTGTCTCGATTGGTGGAGTGTTAACAGCTAGACCTTATTCTATTTCCTCTTCACCCAAAAACTTAAAATCCTATGAGTTGACCATCAAACGAAAAGAAGATGGATTTGTGAGTCCCTATTTATTGGATGAGATCAAGGTTGGTCAACAACTGGAATCCTCTGGTCCAATGGGTTCTTTCCATCATAACCCTTTATTCCATGGATATGATTTAGTTTTCTTTGCTGGTGGATCAGGCATCGCTCCCGCTATCAGTATGTTAAAGTCATTTTTAGGTTCACCAGAGCCATTTCGTTTTCATATCATTTATTCAAATAGTTATGAACATGATGTTATCTTTATCGATGAACTGCGAAAACTCGCCTCAGATCACGATAACTTTACTTTAACTGAATTTTTAACGAGGGAAGTTAGCCCTACTTATAAGGGGTATCGTGGTCGTTTGGATAAATCCATCTTACAAACGTTATTACAAAATCCTTTAGCGAAGATGTATTATGTTTGTGGCCCAACACCTTTTAATTTACATTGTGCGAATCTCCTTTTGTCACTAGGCGTGAAATTCAGTCGTGTCTTAATTGAAAGTAACGGTCCACCACCAAATCCGGAACTTATGGATGGTTGGCCAGATTCACTTCACCCTACAAAGGAAGTGAATGTCAAACTGGGAGATCATTTTTCATTCCAAACAAAAGTAGGGGAACCCCTTCTCAATAGCCTAGAACGCAACGGCATCTTCAAAGAAAATGCATGTCGATCTGGTGAATGCAGTTTATGCCGTGTGAAATTAAAAACGGGAAAGGTATTTAGCCCCGAAGAAGCCAAAATCAGAAAGTCTGATAGGAAGTTTGGTTGGATCCATTCCTGTGTGGCTTTCCCGATCACTGATGTTGAAATCCAACTTTAAACAAAATTTGGAACAAGGGAAGGTTGTCCTTCGGTGGACCCATCATCAAAGAAAATGGATACACCGATGAGCTACAAACCTATTGAATTTTAGAATACAGCGCTGAGTCCGATGAAGTAAAAGATTCCATCCCCAGGCATGATACCAGGACCAGGATAACCACCTGCACGTCGCGTGAAATACATTTGGTTTGTTAAGTTGTTTACGCCACCACGAAGTGAGAAGTTTTCGTAAAAATTCCAAACAAAAGTAAAATCTCTAACTGTATAGGAAGGGATGATTCCAATTTGTCCATTGGCTGTGAATGGCCCAGTATTGGCAGCATCTGCATACGTTGCACCCGTATAACTAATCAAATACGTGAAACTAAAAACGTTTTTATAGTGATAGGTGATACCGTAACGATGGATTTGTGAAGGAGCATTCTCCACAAGTTTTCCCACTCGGTAAAAGTTTTGCGCATTTGATGGATTTGTTAACACACGAGGGTCTTCCCATTTGATATAACGTGCATTAACGTTTGCACTGGAAGTGAAAAAACTAACAGAACCAAAAGGTTGTGATTCCGTGAGAGCTACTATCGGATCAATTTCGATGTACGCTTCCACTCCTCGGTGTAATGAATCTCCCACATTCGTTTGGAAATTTGCTTGGCCAGGAAGAAGTCCTGGAAGTTGTCCAACGCGATTGTTATAACGAAGTTCAAATACACTCATATCAAATTGTACCCATTGGCCAAATTTACCACGGTAACCTGCATCTGCATTGTAACCTGATTGGTCTTTTAAGTTGGGATCAACTTCGTTTAAAGTCGCTGTTGGTGCAAATAACTCCGAATACAATACTGGTCGAAACGCTCTGGAGTAGTTTGCATAGAAATTGGTCGTTTTTGTGGTTTGGTATTGGGCACCAAGTCCATAGAGAACTTGTCTTTGCACTCGTTCCAGCGGTTGGATCATCCCGCCAAACGGCCTAGTGGCGCTCGGCATTGATTCATTCACGCGGCCTGATGCAGTGGAACGTATCCATTCATACCTTACACCTGGCGTAAGGGAGAGTGCGTCAGTAATACGGAATAAGTTTTCAACAAATCCAGCATAGTTTAATGTTGAGAACTCTAAATCAGCCACTCTACAATTTCTGGAACCATCATAACAAACGTTCGTGAAATTCGTTTCTCTCAGATCAAATTTTGATCCAGTAGTTCCGTTAGGATTACGGAAACGATCAGTATTACCATTGAAATAACGACCACCAAATGAAAGCGTATGAGTTTTATCCAACAAATCATAGTTAAAGATTTGCCTTGCTTCCATTCCATAATTGCGATACGTATCTCTGTCAATTTGTCTTGGACTGTAGTCCAAGGTCCTTGATTGGATTGTATCCAAAACATTGGCGGCGGAAACAACACCAACAGAATTCCTTTCTCCATATAGACCAAAGATTTTGACATTGGTGCGAGAGGTTGGACTTTGTTCGTAATCAATATTCATTGCCGGAACATTCCAAGGTGCACTAAACCAATTCCTTGTCCTACTAGATTGTCTAGGATCTACACGGAATTGTTCATCGGTAAGACCCCCTGCTTGTTGGCTTATGTATGTGGACTTTGCCATCTCCAAAGAAATTTTTAACTTCTCAGAAACCTTATAAGCTAAGTTCACAAATCCTGTTTGTATATTGTATTGTGAATTGTCTCGCCATCCATCAGAACTTCTTCCTTGGTAAAAAACAAAATAACTCCAATCTCCAACAGTTCCACTAACAGAGCTATATTGGTTGAGTGTATTGTATGAACCTCCAGTGGTTTTCATTTCCACTTTCACCGGGCGAGTGGGGTCTGCCTTTTTTACAACATAATTGATCATACCACCGAATTGTGGTCCGTATTGTAAAGCACCAGCCCCTCTCACAATTTCCACTTTTTCAAGTGCTTCTAATGGAGGATTGAAATAGGCTTCTGGGTATCCAAATGAATCGGAAGCAATGTCATGACCATTCATGCGAGTATTGAATTCCCAATTACGATTTGGTGATAGTCCCCTTGCACCAATCCCTGGTTGGATTCCACTGCCTTCATTTTCCCAAATGGTAATCCCTGGAACTTTTGCATACACCTGACGAGTGTTACCAAGAGCCAAGTTTGCATTGGCTTTGTCCAAACGAATGACTTCGTTTTTCTTCCCTGCGTAGATATTGGTTCCTTCCACATCACCCAAAAATTCGCGATCTGTTTCCTTTTTGGCTTTTACACGGATGGAAGGTGTTTCTTCCTTCGTTTGTGGTTCCGCTTTTGGGTCTGGAGTTTTCTCTATGCCTTCCTCTTGGGAAAATAAGAGAGTTGGAATGATGAATGCCAAAAGGAGGAGCCGAATGCTCGCTTTTCCTTTAGACTGAGTTTTGTTCTCATTTTCATTTAGCATAAAGCCATTGTTTTTTCGAAAGCATCACCATCTAGTTTTTTTTTCATTTGTGCGCCGAATCTTTTGGACCTTGCGTCTAAGGACGTTTTGATTTAAAGAAGAGTGAGTGTTCACTCTATTGTTTTTGGGTTTCCAACGGCAAATGGATTGGGCTGGCAACAGACCACTTCTCCTTTGGGGAAACAGTTTCATCCAAATCAAATTGGCTTACGAATCGAAACACATAGCCAATCGTTGGGCCTTTCGATTGCTTTCGTAACATCGATGTAGCTTCCATCGGATCGAACTTCTTACCTACCGAATGATGAAGATGTTCCCATCTCAGTTGGGTCTTGCTTGTTTTTCCTTATTTTCCCTTAAATCTTCCAAGGATTGTAGTGAAGTTAACGGCAAATGGAAACTAGAATGCACGAATGAAACAAATTCGTTTGTTCCAAAAAGGAATGGTGTGATAAAATTTTCCTTGAGTGGGCTTCCTATCATTTGTTATTGGATGGTAGAGGTAATTCAAGTAATGAAACGATATTTCGTTTTTCTTTTGGTTCTATTTGCTCTGTTGACAACTCCAAGCTTTGCGCAAGGGAAAGTGGAAGGGAATGCTCTAAGGTTAAAAGGTGGTTTATTTTTAGGTAGTCTCAAAACCGATCTGGAAAAAAGAAATTTTTATACAGATATTGTTGGATTGGAATACAACCAACCTTGGCAGAATGATAGTTCATCAAGCCTAATCAATGATTGGGGTTTTGATTACTTTAAAAGTATCAACGCAGGGATTTTGTCCAATGTCTTTTTGGGACTCCATATCAATCGATTTGCAAGGGGTTATGAATGGAATTCTTTTTATGCAACAGGTCTTGGGATCAAAGAAGCTGATTATCGTTTATTGTATTCTGATATCAATTTAGGAGTCACTTTATCTCCCACTTCCAATTTTCGAATCCTTCCAAAATATGTTTTAAGAAGTTTAAGCCAAACCCTTGAAGGGACCTACTTAGGGTTAGGTGCTCCTAGTTATTATGGCCAAGATTCAAAAACGACAACAGGAACCTCAGGACTTGTTGGTGTGGGGTTCGAATTTGATTTAAATGATCGCGCGACTCTATTTGGTGATATCTTACTCTTTGGACCTTTTTTACTCAACTCATCAGGATTGTATAGTTCGGAACAATTTCGAATCTATAATGGAGGATTTGCTTTTAACTATGCAAACGGTGGTTACAGCTTTTATTCCGAAAAAATTAGTTTAGGTGCAAGCATTGTTGTCATGCCAAAACTTAGATTGTTTGTCACACTAGACCGTGAGAATATGATCGCAAAATCAAAAAGCCCTGTTGCTTTCAGTGTGGGTGGTGACAATTTAGATCGTTTGGGAACCCTCATGGAATACGTTGCCGCGACCGCGGAACACAAAATTGAACTTTCTGGTTTGAAATTTGGAGCCACATACGATCTAAATTTATAACTTTTTCTTTAAATTGTACTTGCAAATCCGGTCCACTTAGAAGTAATGGTAATTACTCCTGGTGATTATGGAGAGAAGGCCATACCCGTTCCCATTCCGAACACGGAAGTCAAGCTTCTCATCGCCGATGGTACTATTGGGTTCGCTCAATGGGAGAGTAGGACATTGCCGGGTTAGCACTTATAACTCAAAAGAAAAAGCCAACCGAAAGGTTGGCTTTTTTGTGTACAAATAAAATTCCATTGAGCGAACCCAATAGTAAACAGTAACAACTGTTCGCGAAATGACAGACTTGCGACCCATAGGGAGCAAGGCTCGGACACTCGCCCGCGGAGCGGAGAAGCGAGTGGGGGTGGAAGTAGGACATTGCCGGGTTAGTCATTATCGATTGTGAGGGCGTTCATGCAAGTGAGCGCCTTTTTTGTTTTTTGGGCGTAGTTTGGTCCGGCTAATGTCCGCGACTCGCGGTAGCGGTCGCTGCCTCAACAAAAGAGCAAGGTGTCTTGCTCTTTTGTTTCCGGCATGATTGCCGGGTTAGCACTTATAACTCAAAAGAAAAAGCCAACCGAAAGGTTGGCTTTTTTGTGTACAAATAAAATTCCATTGAGAGAACCCAATAGTAAACAGTAACAACTGTTCTCGAAATGACAGACTTGCGACCCATAGGGAGCAAGGCTCGGACACTCGCCCGCGGAGCGGAGAAGCGAGTGGGGGTGGAAGTAGGACATTGCCTCTGTTAGTCATTATCGATTGTGAGGGCGTTCATGAAAGTGAACGCCTTTTTTATTTTTTGGGCGTAGTTTGGTCCGGCTAATGTCCGCGACGCAGCAAGTGCGGTCGCTGCCGGAAACACAAAGCAAGTTGCCTTACTCTTTTCTTTCCGGCATGATTGCCGGGTTTGAACGAAATCACTCTTAAAAAAGCAAGGCAAAAGCGATCTAACCATTTGCCCTATAAATTTACATAGGGAGGATCTTTTCGCACAGGTATGCGCTTTGGTAGAGTTTTGTGAAAACTTTGTGCCGCGACAAGGAAGGACCAATGAACCAATAGAGCGAATTGGTTCTGAACCAAATGTGATTGATTTTTTAGAAACCATCAGCATGATTTTAGCAAAATTTCCGATCTAATACCACGATGGACCATAAAATTCCCAAGGAGGCTTATTCCTCACTCATCCTACAATACTTTTATGATGCCGTGATTGTGACAGATTTAGAGTTCCGGATCACAAGTTGGAACCTCGCGGCGGAAAGGATTTACGGTTACAAAATGGAAGAGGTGGTTGGGAAAACCACAAAAGACATTTTAAAAACCATCATACTCGACGGGGACCGCGCGAAAAGTATAGCAGACTTACAAACGAATGGGATTTGGCAAGGGGAAGTCTTTCAATTTAAAAAGGATGGTTCCAAATTAAAAATCAGATCGGCCGCCAGTTTTTTAAAAGACAAAGATGGGGCAACCATTGGTGTCATTGCCATCAATCGAGACATCACTGAAGAAAATCGAATCCAAGAGGAATTGGCAGAGAGTGAAGAAAGATTCCGCATGAGTTTTGAAAATGCAGGGATTGGAGTTTGCCTACTTGATTTGGATGGAAAATTTTTACGAGTCAATAAAAAACTTCAATCAATGTTAGGTTATGATGAAAGCGAACTCGTAGGTAAGCCATCAAAAGAGTTTGCGTATAAGGAAGACCAAAACATTTTCCATCAATACCGTGAAACTGCGTTAAGAGGGAAAGACGTGGATGTGGTTTATGAAAAAAGATACATTTCGAAAACAAATCAAATATTATGGATCGAAATTTCAAACTCACTCGTAAAAGACAGAAATGGTGCACCTCTATATTTTGTAGTACATTTTAATAATATTACGGATCGAAAAAACGCTGAGTTACATTTGATCCAAGCAAAAAAAGAAGCAGAACGTGCAAACCAAGCCAAGTCCGATTTTGTTGCCAATATGAGTCATGAAATCCGAACTCCACTGAATGGAGTGATTGGCTTTAATGAATTACTTTTGACGACTAACTTAGATGAAGACCAAAAAGAATTTGTGAAAAATGCAATCAGTAGTGCACATGGATTGCTTGGTATCATCAATGATATTTTAGATATTTCGAAGATTGAAGCAGGAAAATTAGTTTTAAATGAAACAGTTTCCAATTTAAAACACATTGTAAAAGATTCGATCGGCGTATTGAAGTGGAAAGCAAACGAAAAAAAAATCCAATTGGAGTTTGAAGATAATCCAAATTTGCCTGAATGGATTCTCGTTGATGCAACGAGGCTTAGGCAAATTTTAATCAACTTACTTGGCAATGCTGTCAAATTTACAGAAGAGGGAAGTGTACGATTGTCAATCACTTCCGAACCAGCAGAAAATGAAAAAACGAAACTTACGTTTATCGTTTGTGATACGGGGATCGGAATTCCTGAAACACATAAAAATAAGGTTTTCCAATCATTTTGGCAAGGCGAATCCAATTCCACTCGAAGGTTCGGAGGGACTGGCCTCGGCCTTCGGATCACTAAATCATTAATTGATTTGATGGGAGGCGAAATTGAGTTTATTTCTGAGGAAGGCAAAGGAACGGAATTCCGATTCTCCATTGATTGCCTAACAGTAAAAAATGAAAAGGGTTTGGATGGTGAAAAGGAAAACCTGCAAAAAGAAGTTTGGGAAAAAATCAACCAATCCAAATTGTTCGACATCAAACCGAAAATTTTAATCGCAGAAGACAACGCCATGAACCGCGACCTTTTGAAACGGATGATCCTAAAATACATCCCGAATGCCAATGTATTAGAAGCGGAAAATGGACTTGATGCGGCCAAAATGGCAAATGAATCCCAACCAAATTTGATTTTTATGGATGTACAAATGCCAGAGATGGACGGTCTCGAAGCTTCGATTGAAATCCGAAAGCAAAAACTGAATCAACAAACTCCAATTGTCGCCCTAACAGCTGGTGCCCTCTATGAAGAACGAAAAAAATGTTTTGATGTGGGAATGGATCATTTTTTGACCAAACCGATTGATATTTTGGCCTTAAACCAAGTCCTCTACCATTATTTGAATCCAACGAAACTCGATTAGAGTAGCAAAAACTTTCTCCCTTCGTCATTTTGTCCAAAATGAAACGATTTCCCTTTCTGGCTTACCTTGGCCCAGGTCTTTTGTACGCAGGAGCTGCTGTTGGTGTTTCCCATTTGGTTCAATCCACACGTGCTGGTGCCGTGTATGGATATGGTTTACTTGCCGTTGTTTTATTTGCGAACTTAATCAAGTATCCATTTTTTGTTGTTGGAACAAAGTATACAATTGTTACAGGGAAATCATTGTTAGATGGATATGAATCCTTAGGTAGACTGCCACTTTGGATTTTCTTTTGTATCTCAGTTGGAACAATGTGTATCATTGTCGCAACTGTGACACTTGTCACATCCGGTTTGTTTTCCAATTTACTTGGAATCACGATGGAACCTTGGTTACTTTGTTCCATTATCTTATTATTCTGTTTTTTATTATTAGCGATTGGTAAATTCAAGGCTTTAGACGGTCTTATGAAATGGATCGTCGTTTTGTTAACGGTTGCTACAATACTTGCAATGTTACTCTCGTTTTATGCTGAAATTCCGAAATTACAAACAGAAGGGAAAATGTTTTCGATTTCGGATTTAGGGGATGTCGCGTTTCTCATTGCTCTTATGGGTTGGATGCCGATCCCAATTGAAGCAGCAGTATGGCAATCTGATTGGACCTTGGCGAAAAAAACTCCGGATGGGAAATTACCTCCAATGAAGTATGCACTTCTTGATTTTAACATAGGTTATATTGGGACCACTCTGCTTGCCGTATGTTTTTTGGCATTAGGTTCAAATATGATGTACAATACTGGTATGGAATTTTCACCACAAGCGGTTGGATTTGCTTCCCAACTGGTTAATTTATACACGACTGCTATTGGTTCCTGGTCGTACCCCATCATTTTGGTTGCTGCTTTTTTTACCATGTTTTCCACAACCTTAACTTGTTTTGATGCTTATCCAAGAGTTGTTTCCAATGCAAGTCGTCGATTGTTCGCGAAGTTCAATCAAATTTCTTCAGAAAAATTATATTGGTATTGGATTTTGGTTGTAGGTTTAGGTTCCATTTTACTTCTCTTATTCTTCCAAACAAATATGAAACGTTTGGTGGACTTTGCAACGACTGTATCTTTTCTCAATGCACCTATTTTAGCATTGATCCACCATTTGATTTTATTTGGAAAAGAGATCCCTAAAGAAGAAAGGCCAAAACCTTGGATGAACTTATTGTCTTGGTTTGGAATCCTCTTTTTGTTTGGATTTTCCGTTTATTATATCAACATCACCTTTTTGTAAATGATGGAAGGAGAGAAAAAAAACATATTTTTTTCTCTCACACCTATCCTTTATTTAGTTCTTTTTATTTTACTCTTTCGATTCGTTTTTGTAATTCCTTACCCTCATCCGTTTGCATTGTGTTTTGCGGGCATTTTATCCTACTTGCAAAGGTATCATCGAAATTTTAAATTTTTACAATCTGCCTTTCGTAAAAACTTACTCTCTGTTTTCCCTGCTATGGAGATTCTATTTTTTGTAGGCATCCTAATTGCTTCTTGGGCCTATTCAGGGGTTTTGTTTACGATGATGCAAATCGGAACAAATCTCATCCAACCAAAGTTTTTTTTGCCTTCTCTTGCACTTGTATCCGCCATTGCAGCCATGGTTTCCGGTTCCTCTTGGACCACCGCAGGTACGTTAGGTGTCGCCCTTATGGGTGTATCCCAAGTACTGGGATTTTCTGATATGATGTCTGCGGGTGCGATCGTGAGTGGTTGTTATTTTGGAGATAAACTCTCTCCCCTTTCTGATACAACAAACCTAGCTTCCAGTTTGACCCATGTCCCCATTTGGAAACACATCCGCCATATGTTAAAGACTACTTGTATTAGTTTTGGATTGGCTGTGTTTTGTTTTTACCTCTTAAATCTCTGTGTTTGGGATCCTGAAGGAAAAGAATTGTTACCGAATGAAAATCAATTGTCACTCTTATTACAGAAGGAAATTGTACTTTGGAAATTGATCCCAGTTTTCATTGTATTTGGGTCTTCTTTTTTCCAATTGCCTGTTCGCATTTCTTTTTTTCTAGGAATTGTTTCTGCACTTGTTTTCCCATTTTTAGATAATTCCCTTTCATTAGGTGTCTGGAATTCTTTGGTATTTGGTTACCAATCACAGACAGGAGTCGAAACCTGGGACCAATTCTTAAGTGGAGGAGGGATTTCTTCCATTTTGCCTACCGAATTTTTAATTGTAACGGCTGTTTGGTTTGGCGCTGTTGTGGAAGGATTTGGTTACCTAAATGAAATCCTTTTGCGGATCAAAACCTGGGCAAAAGACAAATTTGATATCCTTTTGTCTACCATGGGTACTTCTTTTTTACTCAATTTGGTAACAGCTGATCAATACCTTTCTTTAGTCATTCCTGCTCGTGCATTTCGTACACTTGCTGAAGAAAAATTGATCCCAGAAAAGGACATTTCACGTGCATTGGAAGACTCAGGAACCATCACATCTCCTTTGATCCCATGGAATAGTTGTGGTGCCTTTATGGCTTCTTCGTTAGGTGTTTCTGTTCTTGGTTTTTTACCATTTGCATTCTTTAATTTGATCCATGTTTTCTTTACGATTTCGCTATTATTCTACCAAAAATTTAAAATAAAAAGTTCATAATTGAACATTTAAATTTCATTCTACTAGATTCTAACGTTTGTTAAGAATTGAATAAAGGTTTTCATTCCATTTTCGATTTGGTAAAAACTTTCCCTATGTTACCAAAGATATTAGATGAAAACATTCTTCCCATGATCAGCCAAGCAAGGATCACCCAAGAACTTGGAACAGTGAAAGAACATTTACCAATTTGGATGGTGGATCGTTTGGCCAAAAAAAGGAATATTTCAGAAGATGAGAGTTCCGAAATGGTGGTAACGATTTTGGAAGTTTTCTCCAAAATGTGGATTCTCAGCTTGAAATACCAACTCACACATGTGCTTGGATTTTTTGTTACCTATGTTTTCAACCAATACCGAAATCGATTTCGTAAATCAGAAATTCCCGAATCAGGGGAATTGTATTTGCAACTTTGGAATTATGAAGTTCCGGCAAACGAAGAAGATCCGTACGAGGAAAAATTAGGACTTCTCAAAGAGAAATTAGAAACCCTTCCCGCCCTCACTGCCTTGGTGCTTTCCTTACAATTTGACCTTCCCATGAAACAGAATACCAGGCAATACTTACTCTGGAAATTGCGAGAGAACCATTTGGATACAGATTGTTTTTTTCGTGAATGGGAGGAGAGACGGAACGAACAAAGAGAAATGATCCAACGCCTCACAGTGATGATCACACGTTACACCAGAAAATTATACGAGTGCACAGATGCGAATCGCAGGTCTTGGTATGGAAAACAGAAAAAAATCTGGATGTTACGAAGGTCGAGGGCCCTTGATCGCAGTTTTTTTTCCGAACGTGAAATCGCAAAAGCATTGGGCATCACAAGGAAGGCAGTTCGCAATCTTTTGTCACAAGGAAAACATGAACTTAGGAAAGTCGGCAAAGATTTATTGCACTCCGCATAAAAATTTGCTTTACATTCGTAAAATTCGACAGATCGTATTGGCAACACCATCTTCCGAAGGGTTATGAAAATCAAAGTTACTAGTAAAAACGACGTGCACATCATTAAAATTGAAGGTGCCATCAAAGCTGGAAATGAGTTCGAGTTGTCTGAAAAGATAGAACAGTACATCAAGAAAGGCCAAGTCCCTAAATTCATTATCGATTTGAAAAAGGTTCCATTCATCAATTCCGCAGGTCTTGGAACATTTCTCAATATCTATAAACACATTGATGGGCTGAACGGTCGTCTTGTATTTGCGAACTTAAACTCCGATATCGAAAACCTAATGGAAATTACAAAACTTTCCAGCGTGTTTGAGATATACAAAACTTTGGAAGAGGCTGAAGACTCCTTCGAATACTAGTCGCTAGAGGCGATTCTTGTGATGAATCCAATCCTGAAGGGTAGTTTAGGAATCGCCAAAACCAAAACCTTTCGAGGTCTTTTTGTCCTCGTCCTCCTCTACAAACTCGTTTTTAACCAATTTACGGCCAATTGGCTCCTCCCAAAACTTGTTTCCCATTTCACAATGGCAAAACTCGAAGGGGAGTTTACTTGTTTTTCCCTATTCTTTGGAATCGAAATCCAAAACCTGCGGGTGACTCCAGGTGGTCCATTTTCAGAATCCCCACTACTCACAGCAAAAGAAGTCCGACTTCGTTACAATTTCCCTTTCCTCACATTTGGTAAAATCCGAATTTCAGACATCAGCCTTACGGAAGCCAACCTTCGCATGGAAGAGAAAGCAGGTGAGTGGAACTTAGCCTACCTATTGAAACCGAAGGCAGAAGCCGAGGAAGAACCAAAAATAGAGGAACCGAAAGAACCTATCACGGAAATTTCTACCTACCTTCCGTTGCAACTCAGTGCCTATCTAAACTTAAAAGGAATATCTCTCCAATACATTCGAGAAACGGGGAACCTTCGTTATTTCTCACTTCAAAATCTTGATTTTCAAACAAAACTTGTCACCAATCGATTTACTTCAATCCCACTTGGCATTGAAGCCTTAGACCAGTTAGATGAGGTTCTTGTCCATTTGAATTCTGAGAGGCCACTCCTCATAGAACTGGATTCCAATGGGGTCAAATGGAAAGAATCTTTTCCTATGTCTTTGCGATTGGAATGGGATCGTACTGAGAATCCCGAATTATTTTTATTTGCGACCGATATGGGAAAGGATGAGATCAACTTGGATGTTCGCGGAAAGGCAGTCCAAACAGGTTTACGTTTGTTAACCGATATCCATTTTGATGCAAAAGAAGATGTTTTAAAGGTACAACAATTTGACCTTCGGGTGGTTGGCCAAACATGGATCCAATTATTTGGTTCCATCTCCAATTTATCCAAAGAAACTCCTGACGTAAATTTAGATGTAGTTCGTTCTCAAATACAGTTGGGTGCTTTGCAAAACACCTTACAACAATTAAAAGGAATTCTACCAGAATTAAAAGTATCAGGTGATCTTTCTTTGGAGGGGACTGGCATTCACGGGAATTGGAATGAGTCGAGTGCCAATGTGAAAATAAAAGCAAATCAAGTGTATGCGCGTGTTGGCACAACGAAACCACATTCAGTTGAGACAGCCAACCTAGATTTAACAGCAACACTCAATTTGGCAAATCAAAAGGAAAAAACTGCTGAATTCCCTTTGCCATTCCTAAAATCATTTCGAATCACTCCTTCCCAATTAGTATATAACCAAACATCGATTTTTTTATCTGGAGAGTATGCAAAAGAGTCAGGGGTCAATTTATCCCTCTCGTTAGATAAACTCCAATTAGGTGAATATGCAAAGGGAGTAAACGGGAAATTAAAATTAAACCTAACCGTTTTAGGGGAGACGTTTCAAAATTTGTTTTTACAATCGAAAATTAACATTGATGGTTTTCGGTACCAAATTGATCGTTCAAGGTCTCCTGCTTCCAACCTAGGTTTGGATTTAGAAACAAGTTTAATTTTTGATAAGCCATTTGGATTAAAAGAAATTCAAATCTCAAATTTGTTCTTAGACCAAAAGACAATCACAGGAAACAAAGCCTTGGATTTGCAGGTAAAAGGCAATGTCCAATTGGGCCAAACCATGTTTGTTTCTCTGTCCGCTTTGGATTTAAAATTAACAACTCCGAATTTATTAGTTGTTCTGCCACTTGTATTAAAAGAAAAAATTTCCCCGATTCAGAATTTGCTCGGTGTGCAGCCAAAAATTAAATTAAATGCCCGTTATGTGCAAGAACCTAATGCAAAACAAATATCGGCAAATATAAATGCAGATTTACCTGGATTGGAAATGAGAGATCTAAAATTAACTACGGATCTCTCCATCTCTGGCGCCAATGCCAATGAAATTCTAATCAAACAATTAAAACTTATGGCTTTTAATGGTGTGTTACAGTCATCATTAAGTGGAAAACTGAATAAACTGGAAAAACAAAAACCACCCCTTGGCCCATATTTTGGAAATTTAGATTTGAATGTTTTAATCCATTCTCAATCGAAACAGTATTTGGCCAAAGGAATTTCCGTTCATGGTGACCTTGGATTAAACTTAAAAATCAAAGATTATGATATCAATGGAGAGTTTTTTACAAAATTGCCCGCACTGGCGTATAACAATCAAAAATGCCCTGGTGAAAATTGTAAGGCATACTTAATTGAAGAAATCAATTCCAAAATTCCTATCCAACATAATCTTGCCTTCCAACCAGAAGAAAGTTTGATCATTGGAGACAAATCAATTTTCATCAAAAACTATGGAAGGATGAACACACCAAATGTCACCATCGGAAAGGTGATCGGAACCCATCCGAATATTCCCAATTTGCCATTTGAATATGTAAAAAAACAAAACGATTCTCCTGGTTTCAGTGCTTTTATAGAATACAAAGAAAATTTTGCAAACATCGAATCACTTAAATCCTATTCCATGGATGGAATCATTTTAGGTAAAAATTTAGTTTTGAATTTGGGGAATTTAGATCCTAAGTCCATGGAGTTTCGTGGGAATTTACTCATTCGAGACATTGATCTCAAACAATTAATGGCTCCTAAGGTTAGGGACAAAATTGACGATGGGAAACTCAAAGCTGATTTGAATATCAAAGTCAGAGATTTGAGTGAACCCATTGCTAACTTAGACTTATTTTTTTCTATCTTTCAGATCGGAAGGGATTTTGGGAAAAGTGCACTCAATGTAATTTCAGCTCAGAACTTTTTAATCGATAGGATCACTGATAGTTATCCTATCAGTAAAATTGATGTTTCTTTATCTAAGGGATTGGTTTACGCAGATGTTTACTTTGATAGGTCTTTATTGTCTTTAATTATGAATTTAGAAGATGGGAAAATTTCGCAACAAAGGATGCCTCTTGCCAACTTTTTGAAAAGAGCACAAAACGAAATCCAGACATACCAAGAGTGAGGTAGTTATGAAACGTATATTGGTTATTTTTTTACTGATGGGATGTAGTTTAAAAGTACCTCCTATTACCATTACCAATGCGCAAACTGCCGCCGAAAAACAGATGGTAGGTGAAGATCGTGAATTGGAGAAAGAAGGATGGATGATTGGTTCCATCCAATCTTCCACCAACGGACAAAATAACCAAGAAAGATTGGCGAAAGAAGATTCCGATCCAGAAATTCGAGCCCACCGCGTACGATTAAATTATCTTTCCACTGAAATTAAGAAATACAAAGCAGATGGAATTTTGGGTGAAACACCACTTGGTTTTGTCAAAATTAATCCATTGGCATCTTCTTTGCCTACATATGTACATTATGAAATCCCAGCAAAACGAAAACGAGTGGAGGACGTAATCCTATTTCTAAATGAGTCTAGAAAGTTCATCATGGAAAAAGAAATATCCACTCAAAAGAAAAAAGGAAAAAAGGAAGACGAATTACTCAAACTCAAACAATCACTCATTGATGAGTATTATAAAAATATTTCGATTGGAGAATACTTTGAAACAACACTTGGTCGATGGGAAAAATACCAATGAAATCCAACCAACGTTTCATTTTATTCCTTTTATTTTTTATCTATTTTTTTGCCACCAATTGTGCTTTATTCCAATCCAATGTAAAATATTCGAATGTAAATTTTGATTATTCGGCTATTTCCAAAAATTATTTTTCTCCATCGCAATCAAAACCATTCCCGCTAACAGTGCAAAGGGGAAATAATTTATACAGTTCTACCACTAAGGATGGTCGTTATCTTTTTTATGCAACAGACCAAAAAGGTAATTTTGACGTTTGGTTTCGTGACCTACAGAGCTCCATCGTTGTTCCCATCACTGATAATTCTTTTTCGGAAACGAAACCAGCCATTTCACCGGATGGAAAATACCTTGTATTTGTGTCCGAAGAATTTGATTCGGAAGGTGATTTGGTTTTGTTGCCTATTGAAACTGAAGAATGGATCAAAGAATATCTGAAAGGAAATCGTTTTATCAGTGATGAGTTTGTCAATCTCACAAACCAACCAAATCGAAAAGGCGAGTACCAAAAAGGCATCATTGATACAGATCCAGTTTGGTCACCCGATGGAAAAACGATTTATTTTGTTTCTGATCGGTTCACTCCAGGCATTCCGAATTTATGTTCTATCCAGCTCAATCAACTAAAAGAAATCAACCAGCTAACAACAGTCGGTGTTACTTCACCATATGTTTCTTCTGATGGGCAATTTATTTATTTTGTTTCGTATTTTGAAGATAAAAAAGGTGAAGTTTACCAATTCCAACTTTCGAATCGATCGGTGAACCGGATCACAAACGATCAATTTCTTGATTTTTCTCCTACGGTGGATAGTCGGTCGAAAAATTTATATTATGCTTCGATTCGTAAAGATACCAATGGAAACGGACGTTTGGATGACAGAGACCATAGCCTTTTAGTCAAAAAGAACTTAACAACGGGAGAAGAACGTGTTCTCTCATCAGGGGAAACATCCAATTTTGATGTCAGGTATTCCAATTTTAATGGTGGGTCGATCTTATTTTCCGCATCTTATTTCAATGCGATTAATATTTATTTTATTCCAGAAAATGGATCCATTCCTAAACAACCAAATATCAAAGAACAATTTCAGTATTCAAAGACCTTATCTCCAGGGCAAAGCATCGAGTCTTATTTTTTAGCATTGGATTCGGTTGAACTTTTTTATTCAGAAGATCCACTATTTCCCGTTTATGAAGCACAAGTGGTGTATCTAAAGTATTCCACATTGAATCGGGTTGGTAAATCCGAAGAAGCAAAAAATCTGATCAAAAATTTCAAAAGAAAAGTTGAGTTAGAAAAAAACCAATTTGCTATCCTCTTACTCAAATGGAATGAAGCAAAACAAAATGGCTTGTCATTTAATTTGGATAATGAAATCAAACAAAGTGTTCATACAAAGTTTACCTTAGATGGTGAAGCTGTATTATACCACCTTTTATCAGATCAACTCGAAAAAGAAAAAAAATATGCCTCTGCAAAAGAGGTTTTATCGAAAATTTATTTGTTTTATCCAAATTATCATCAAATAGATGAAATTAAACGTAGATTAGGTGGATATGAGTTTAATCCTAACGAAAATCAGTTATCGAGTTTTTATGAAGATATGATTCTCTCTTGGGAGAAGGAAAAACAAATTTTTTTAAATGATCCGAGCCATTTATTTTCAAATGACCGTAAACGAGATTTACGTTATCTTTTGGAGGATGTAATCTTTAAAATCACTGATTCCAAAAATAGTGAACTCGTTTTAAGTTATGTGAATTCGGTATTGGATGGAAATGGTGCTCCAAAAAACCAGGTTTTCAAACAAACTCTCCTATTTGTTAAAGCAAAAGCACTTTCTGATTTGCGCCGATATAATGAATCCAATCAAGTATTGGACTCCATAATTCCAATCCCCATTCAAATGGATTTGGAACCTCCTGGGAAACCATCGGTCTTTGAGACCCGTAGTTTTATGGCCGAATACAAGAACCCGATTTTATTACGTGCCAACCTCTTAAAGTATTATAACCAAAAAGCAGCAGGGAATACTTCTGATGCCCTTCGGAATTTAAAAATTTATTTAGAGTTCTATGATCCATTGCTTGGAGTGGATTTGGGTGCGGAAGATATCAAAAGTGCATTTTTTTATTTTGAAAACAAAGCCGTTGAATTTGAAAGAATAGGGGACTTATTACAATCATCATTTCACTATTTTTTTAATAACCAAAATATGTTTTTGGTTAAAACAAGGAATTTGTATTTAGATTCATTGTACAAAGAATACGCGATTTATTACCAAAGAAAGATGGTGGATACTATCTTTAGTTATGGTAAAAAGATCAGGGAAGAAGAAGAACGTGCACTCTTAAATCAAATCAATATCCTGAGTAAGGATAAACTCAATCTGATTGGCAACTTGGCAAGTATCACTTCTATCGTGACCGATAGGGAACTTGTTCGAGGGATTGTAAACATAAAAGATTTTGAAAAAATTGAGGTATTGTCTGCGAAGGCACTTGGATGGACAGAGTTATATTATAAACAAGCAGTTCCTAGGGCAAGGCCTTATTTGGATTTAGCTACCTTATATGGTTATTCTTATTATTTGATCAATAAGTATGTAACTTATGAATCTTATTATTATGCAACAGGAACGATGACTGATGTTCGTAAGGCGGAAATTCTAAAATTTGTAAAACAAGTTTCCAGGCCCTGTTTACAATTTGCCAACTCTCTTTCTTTCCAAGATTTCAAATCAGAAAAATATTCGGTTAAAACATTTTTTTTAATTCCATCCTGTAATCCAAATGCCTCTTGGATCATAAAAACTGATTGGCTATAATTATGAAAAAGTTTATCCAAATCTTTGTTGGTGGCGGATTTAAAAAGAACTTCCACTAGTTCCTGATACCGCTTGTTAGCTTCTTCCAAAAGATCACTCTTTTGGTAAATCTGAGCTTCCACTTGCCTTGATTTCGCTAAAATATTTTTTCCAATGATGGTTCCATCCAATCCTTTTGACGTGATCAAATCGTTACGATTATGGATTTCGTTAAGGGCGGCAACATACTCTTCTTGTTCGATATGATTTTCAATTCGGATACCTAGTGTTAATAAATATTTAAAGTCGTGTGGGAACTCGCCTGGGAATCGGCCATCTCCAATCACCCGAACATTGTCTCCGAGAACTAAATTCCATAAACTCCACTTCTTCCAACGGCTATACAACGATTCTTTAGAATCCTTATATTCCATTTCTGCCAGATCCAACATTTGATAGGAATCTCGGAAACGACCACTTTTTTGAAAGGCGATCGCCAAGTAGTTTGATAAGTTGATTGGACTAATGAACTTTACTTCTTTGTTATAGGCAAACTAGAGTAAGGGTATTACTGAATTTATATTCCATTTACATGATGCTAGGTGATGAACTGATGGCTGAGAAAAAATGGAAAGAAACGTCGGAGATGGCCTATGAATTTCGTTTGGATGAAGAAAGATTTTGGTCTAATGTCATTCGTTCCAAATGGGAATTTGAAAGTGCAGACTCCAAAGGTAAATTTGATCCTTACTTAAAAGATGCTTACCAAACTTACCAAACCAATTTGCCGGTTCGGATGTTTACGCCTAAACAAAGATTGGTTGGCTTTTTAGACATATATTCAAAGGTACAATTACAAAAATCGAATTTCATACCATTGGTGAATCTTTGGGAAAACTTTCGCAGTTTGGAATTATTTCGTGATTTAATATCTGCTCAGTTTGAATTCGAAGATTCAAAACTTAATTTAAATTATCAAGACCTTCGAAAATGGTACAACCAATACAAACGGATTGCATCGCAAACCATAGAAAAAACGATCAAAAGAGAATCCGTTACCTCACTTCTCAAACAGGAAACATCTGAATCCAATCGATTATCAAATCTATTAGAAAAGTTAAAAACCATCTCACCCGAACGAAAATCCTTTTTAGAACCAAGCCGAAGTCCAAATGATCGATTTTTTTCCGAATGGAATGGGTATTTCCAAATTGGAAATATGATCCACAGTTTTTATTTTAAAGATGGGAAACAGACCCATCAAATCTGTAATGCAGAATCAAATGTAAATGCTTGTACTCCAAACCTAATGTATGAATTCCCTCAAATTCAATTACTAGGCAAAAGGATCGATGGGCAAATGTTAAATCATATTGTCTCGTTTGCAAAACAACAGGGC
The DNA here is from genome assembly GCF_004769635.1 of Leptospira jelokensis. Taxonomy (GTDB): domain Bacteria; phylum Spirochaetota; class Leptospiria; order Leptospirales; family Leptospiraceae; genus Leptospira_A; species Leptospira_A jelokensis. The sequence continues at coordinate 2,208 of NZ_RQGH01000033.1, read as the reverse complement.
AAACATCCATCCATTATTTTTGATCGAAATCATAATGAACTTTTTGATGAACGCAATGAAAGGCGACTGAAATGGGTGACTGTTTTTGGAGGTGATGAGCAGAAGTTTCGAGATTCACATATTAGAACTGTGAATGAAGGGAATTTAGGAATTCTTTTATCCAATACTGACTATTTGATCTCGAAAGAAAAATTGGAAAACCAAAGGAGTTTATTCGGTGATGATGGTGCGCAAGTATTACCTCTGCGAGAAATGTTCCAAGGCAGTGGATCGGAAATTTCGATTGTTGGGTTAAGCCAAGATAATTTTGTTTCTCAAAAACATTGGGATAAGCTGGGATATATCTACGAAGTTTTACGTTCCAAAAGAATTCAGAATATCATTCCCGTTGATCTAAAACAAGAAAAGGAATACGTTCCTTCTCCGCTTGAAGATTTTGCTAAAAGACAAAAATCTTTTATCATAGGGAATTGGAGGCCATTTAAAATTTCCAATGAAAACTTAACCCAAAGTGCCATTCAGTTTATGGAGTTGGGTTTTCAGAATGAAAAAGCTAAAGAAATAAACGAGGCATATGAGAATTATTATACCGCATCTACTTTGTTAGATGATGCAAATGAAAAACTACCAGCATTAGAATTGAAATTGGCAAAACTGCGAACTGAGATCTTTCCACTCGTTTCCAAAAAATCAATTTTTAGACCGTTGTGGAAAAAATATGAAAACTCTCCTTATCAAAATCAAATCCGATACGAATATTTAGTCTCCTGTTTTTCTTCCAAGGAAAAGGAAGATTGTTCTTATGAATCAAAAAATTTCATTGGGGATGAACGTGATCTCTATTTAGGAGCTCTTGGATTTTATTCGCAGCTGAGAAGTGGAAAATTAAATGATTTTAAATCCAAAGACGAAACACGGGCTAAAGTAGAAAAAGAAGAAGATCCCTTTTTACAAGCCTATCGATTGGGTAGTTTATACATCCAGAATTATATGTTTCATGAGGCAGAAAGAGAAACAAAAAAACTCTCCTCGTTCGCTAAAACTGCAAAAGAAAAAAATGTAGTAAAAAATCGAATTTTGGAAATATATTTCCACAAAGCTTTTGTATTTGGTGACAAAGATATTTACATCACTCCTCTGAATTCAACATCAGCCTATAATTATGGATTTAAAAAAGATTGGAAACAGTTCGATGAAAAGATCCTCTCTCGAGATTTCACGAAATTTGGTTATTCCGATTCTATTTATGATTCCTATCGATTGAAACTTTATTCCTCTTGGAAGGATTTATTACAAACAGGTTATACTGAAGTACTTACCTTAACTCCAGAATATTTAACCAATGGGCAATCAGTCTTAACAAAACTTTCCCATTTGAATCGAAGTTTGTTTTTTCATTTGTTAGTGAATTCCATTCCATTTCAGAAAAACCAAGAAGTGAATTCTTTGTTTGAATTACTCTTGCAAATGGAAGAAGCGGAGGGGCGAAATTATCGAGTTTTGTTTTTTCAATTAGAATTCGCAAAAACATTGTATCTGCGAGGTGACTTTGAACTCGCTGAGTCCTTGGTGTCTAAAATTCAAAAACAAACGAATGATTTAGGGCCAGGGAATTCCTATTGGTTGGACAAGTGGAATGATTTTCTATGGAAACGTGATTACCTCAAAAAACAAACGGGTAATGGTAAGTATCCAGAAAATTCATTTCAGAAAGTATACGAGTTAGCCAAGAGTAAAAAACCAGAAGATTATATATCCTTAGTAAACGATTTAAATCGAAAAAACAAAAATGAATATTTAAGTCCAGACTTGAAAAAAGAATATGAATTTTTATTCCAATACCTCTTGCAACAATGTTTGGATAAAAACAGTTCTGAAAGTTTTTTTGACTTAGCGGTGGCAAGGGAAATCTTTCGTTACACTTCGGAGAGATATTCAAATGAATTACTATATGTAAGGGACATCCCAACTTTTGATATTTATGCAGAAAAATTAAAAAAGAAAATGATCGGCAAACAAGAGTTTCATGGTATTTTTGATTTAGGTAAAAAAACGTATTTGCTTAGTTTTGCAGGTGGTAAGTCACTTGGACGGGAACTTTTCCCTGATAATAAATCAATTTACCGAGAATTGGTCCGTTACTTCCGATCCGCTGAAGCTGGAAGCCAGGAAGTGATTTTACGTGAATCATTATCTGACAAATACCGA
>NZ_RQGH01000011.1:147500-492282 GCF_004769635.1 Leptospira jelokensis | reverse complement strand
CCATAAAGGCAGTTGGGATGGATAGATTAGTGACAGCTCAGAGGGAAGGAGTTGTGCCGAATGTATCTAGGATATCTACTCTACCGCATAATCTCAAATAGTCGACCGAGTAAACTATCCTGGGTTTGCATGGTTTTGGAATTGGCTTCGTAAGCGCGGTTCACTTCAATCATATCTACCATCTCTGTCACAACCGATACATTCGAGGCTTCCAGATACCCTTGTAAAACTTGGGGTGCAAGGAGTTCTGGAAATGCTGTTGGTTCACCCGATTCGGGAGTGTTTGCATAAAATGAATCCCCTTCTTTGTCTAGGTGGCGCGGATTTTCCACAGTGCGAATTTTTAATTTATCAAGTAACACTGGTTCTTCGAAACGATTTTCACTAAAATTGGTCCCATCTTTTGGAGCGGTTCCTAGTTTCGCATTGATATATATTTCTCCATTTTCTTTCACAAGAAAATTTCCTTGGTTCACTTGGATGGGACCTTTTTCTCCAAGGAGGGGAAAACCTTGTGGGGTCACAACAAAACCATTTTTATCTAAAACAAAGTTCCCACTCCGAGTGAGCCTCTCTCCCCGATTGGTAAGGACCGAAAAGAAGGCAGGTTTTTCCATCCCAGGTTGGTCTTGGAGCATGAGATCAAAGATATTGTCAGTTTTTTTCACGGCTCCTTGTTCGAAGCGAGTGTACACTTCGTTGACTTCAGCGCCAAACCCAAGTTTACCGACCACGGGAGAGGTATCAAAGGAACCCATTGGTGTTTTTCCAATTCCATCTTCGGAATAACGATGGAGTAACATTTCAGGAAACGTTTTGAAGACAGTGGTATCCTTTTTGAATGCAGTTTTGTCCACATTGGCCAAATTATTGGCAACCACGTCCATACGCACTTGTTGGGAAATCATCCCATTTGCACCCGTATACAATCCTCGTAACATAAGTCCCTACCTAAGATTCCAATCGACCAAATCTACCATTTCCCCAAGAGAAAATGCGACATAGTCAAAAAAGAGTTGAAGTTTTGGAGAATTTTTTAGAAAAAAGAAGGACATGAAGTTATCTATCGGAAACCTCCCTCAGACACTAACGGACGATGCCCTCGAGAAACTTCTTTCCGCATACGGAAAGGTGGAACACCTACAAATCAAACGAGACAAATTGACTAAGGTTTCGCTTGGGTATGGAACCGCCGAAATGGCAGATGCCGATGCAGAAAAAGCAATCGCAGGTCTCAATGGAAAGGAATTGGAAGGCAAAAAGATCGTAGTTGTCAACCAAGAAGAACTGACCAAAGCACAAAACGAAGCACAAAAGAAAAAAGGAAGTCCTGCTGTGGCGAAACCAACGTTTGGACGCAACCAAACTTCTGGTGGTGGCAACACGGGAGTGCAACGCCGAGGTGGTTCCCGCGGGTCGTAAATGAAACAATTGAATGGAAGTTATCTCTCCATTGGAGCGGGAGAGAACCAAATCCCTCTCATTCGGGCTGCGAAACTTAGGGGACTAAAAGTCATTGCCGTGGACACAAACCCCATGGCACCAGGTTTAAATGAATGCGACATTAAAATATTAGAATCTACTCATGAATACCGTAAAATCTTACATGCAATGAGTAAGGTTCCCCTGCCCTATAAATTATTAGGGGTTGGCTCGAGGTCATTTGGAAAAGCGGTTTTTACTGTATCTTACTTGGCAGAAAAATTAAAACTTCGCGGAAACCCAAGAGAGAGTACCAACCTTTTTTTAGACAAAGAGAAGTGCAAACAAACGGTTTCCAAATATGGGATCCCTGTCCCGGCAGCTGTGAACACAATCCTTCCTGTAAAAACAAAAGATAAAAAATTAGACATTGTTTTTCCCATCATCGCAAAACCGAAATCAGGGTCTGGCAAAAAAGGAATCACTGTTTTAGAATCAGAAGTGGAATTGAAAAAATTCACAAAACTCAAATCAAATGATTCCTTTTTACTCGAGGCCTACACCACAGGTGATGAAGTGACTGTTCTTGGGTTTGTGATCAACAAACGATTTTATTTAATCTCCATCACAGACAAAATCACAACAGGTGTTCCGGAATTCATTGAAATTGTCCACATCGCCCCTTCCGCCCACATTGATATGGCAGGAGAATTAAAAATGATCTGCCAAAGTATTGTCACTGCCACCAAATTGAAAACAGGTCCTTTTGTAGCCGAATTTAAAATCACAAAGAATGGGGAGTGCATTTTAATGGAAGCAGCACCAGAGGTGGGTGGAGAATACTTAGCTGACCAATTATTGCCAAACCATTATGGTTATGACTATTTTAAAGATTTGTTATCTGTTACGATCGGTGAAAAAACAAGGCCAGAATTTTTGAAACAATCCAAAAATGGATCCAACCATTCGGCGATTGTGTTTACACTCCCTGGTCCCAAACAAAAAAAGATGGGAGAAATGGTTCCATTCATACCCAAACCGTTTGAATCCGTATTTTTTACAAAACAATTAGTAGAAACCGGTGTTAATTTGGAAAAACGAGAGGGTAACCACAAACGAACGTCTGTTATGGGAATGAGTACAAAACAATCCATTCCTGCCAAAGAATGGTTGGAATCTATTTTACACCGATTGGAACCATGAAAAACGTTTGGGACACTCATTACGAAAGGCCTAAGTCGAAGTTAAACTTTCCAGATGAAAATTTGGTGCGTTTGCTCGCTAAAATCGATCCACCAAACCGCAATGCTTTGGATTTTGGATGTGGTTCAGGTAGGCATTCTTATCTATTGCATCACGCCGGTTATACCGTCACTGCTTGTGACAATGCAAAAACCACGATCGATGCCTTACAAAAAGAAACCGATAAAATTCATTTCCTCCATACCCCAAGCCACGAACTTCCCTTTTTACCAGATTCCTTTGGTTTGATCGTGAGTTGGGGTGTTTTCCATTACAACAAACGGGAGGACGCAAAGGCATACCTCCAAACGCTTTACAATGCATTGACAAACAATGGATACCTCGTTGGTTCCATCCGTGCAGAAGGTGATACCCACCTAGGACTAAAGGCAGGGAAAATGAACTTAACAGACCTTAGCGGAGGTTATGCGGAAACCTACTCATTATCAGAATTAAAAGATTTCCTTTCTCCTTTTGCAGAGGTATCCATTGGGTATTCCGAAAGGACCCCAATTGGCAAACTCAGCGAAAGAATTTGCCACTGGTTTTTCCTCGCTAAAAAATAATGCCATCCTTTGATTTTTTACGTGATGAATGTCCCCTAAAAAAGGATTGTGATTGGAAGTATTTATATGAAACCACAGGCAAATACAAAGGGTTACGAGTGGCCATTTGCCAAACCTGCAAACTCCAAGCCCTTTCCCCAAGGCCCAACCAAAACGAACTTTATTCCAAAGACTATTACCAAGGTAAGGCAGAGTATTCTTACATTGATGAAAGGGCATCCAAACCATTTTTCCGTCATGTTTGGAAAGCAAGGATCCAAAACATCAAACGGTACGTGGCGTCGGGGCATTTTTTAGACATTGGTTCTTCCTTTGGCGGTTTCCTTGAGGTGGCAAAAGAAGAAGGTTTTTCCATCCAAGGGGTAGAAATTTCAGAATATGCGGCAAGTTATGCAAACGAAAACAAAATTCCAACATACAATGGGAACCTTTATGATGCAAATTTCCCTACGGAGAGTTTTGATGTGATCACTCTTGTTGAGGTCATCGAACACATTGAAAATCCAAATCGTTTTTTTAAAGAGTTAACTCGTATTTTAAAGCCTGGTGGTTTGCTTTTACTGCAAACCGCCAATTTTGAGGGTTGGCAGGCAAAAGAAGAAGGGAGTGGCTACCATTATTATATGCCTGGCCATGTCTTTTATTACTCAGATGAATTGTTAAAAAAAATATTGACTGGGCATGGATTTGGGAGTTTCGTATCTTACTTCGGTGTGGATTTCCCATTGGTAGCCAAACTGAAAAAAGTAAGGGGATCATTCCAAAATTGGAAAGACTACCGACACTGGTTTCGGATTGGTTTTTACCATTTTCGTTCCAGGTGGAAACGAAAGGGATTCCCCCTCACATCAAGTTACGTTTTGTACGCATTTAAAAAATAGGAACGATTATGAGCGAAACAATGAAAACCCCACTCCTTGTTCGGTTGACTACTATCCCGGAAGGACCAACATGGAAACGTAAAATCATACTTGGACTCAGGGTTTTACTCGTTTCCGTACATCGATTCATAAAAGATGATTGCCTCATCATCGGTTCAAGCCTTGCTTATACAACAATCGTAACTCTCATCCCCACACTAACGGTTGCCCTTGCTTTGATTACCGTAGCTTCCGGCATCCACACTAGACAAGGGGAAATGGTAGATGAGATCAACTCCTATCTCCTCCGTAACAATATCCAATTTGACATCACGCCCTATTTAGAAACTCTCTCCGACATCATTTCCACTGCCACACAAATTGGAGCCGTAGGATTTGTTGTTTTTATTTTTTCCGCAACTGCCGTATTACGTTCGTTAGAGAAGGCTTTCCATATCATTTGGCAGATTGACCTTCACCGAAGTTTCATCAACAAATTTGTTTTTTATTTTTTCCTGATTTCATTTGGACCACTTTTATTTGTGGTCGGAAAAAATATCACAGATACCATTTCCGATTCGGTTCGCGCACCCCATTTAAAATCCATCGTTTCAACAAAACACGGAGAACTTTGGGTGGCTGGCGAAAAAGGAAATATTGGGATGATGAAGGAATTAAACAAATCAATCTCTTTCATTCCCGAATCTAGTATTGATTTCGAAAACATGTTATGCATCGATATGGAAACTGTCGAAACTGGGACATGCAAAAAACCCAATATCAGAAAGGAGAATTTCTTTCGAATCCGCAGTGTGGGGAATGATTTATTTACCATATCGGAAGAAGGAACGTTTTTATATTCAAATGACCTTGGGAATTCTTGGAAGGTTCACTCCTTAAAAGGAGTCAATGTATCCGATTTTGGAGCCATTGACTTTGATACAATTTTTATCCTCACAAAGGATACAAGTACCTTGCGATATGACTTAGGAAAACCATTCAAAGAAATCAAACGATTCCATGATGAAGGGATCACTCCGATTCGAGTTCGATTTTTTTCAGACAAAGATGGCTTCATCTTAGACCGAGAAGGTAGGTTATGGAAAACAAGTGATGGAGGAACTAGTTTTTTCCCACAAGAAATCTCTAGAAAACCACTAAACGATATCTCTTTCTTAAATCGAAACATTGGATTTTTGGTCGGTGATAGTGGAGCGATTTACAAAACAACTGATGGCGGTTATACGTGGACAGACCTAAGCCACAGAAAGTATTCCTACGAAAGAGTTTGGGTTTTCGCATCTCCCAAAAAACAAGACTATGATATCTTTGTCCTAACTTCCCTTGGAGACATCTTCCTCTCAGAAGACGAAGGTGAAAATTGGTCGATCGCTTACAAAGGGAAAGCAGGGATGATTTTGGACATGATCCTACTTTCCAAGAAACAAACACCCACAGAAACAGAAGGAAACCTAACAAAAAACCAATCGGAGGCAAATGCATTTGGTAATCTCACAACGGATTCTCCGATTGAAATCGAAAACCAAAATGAAGCAGAAAGCCCGAACGAAGGGATGTTGGGAATTGTGGGTGTGGGAGAATTTAACAAAATCATCCGAGTCGAAGAAAATGAGAAAGGGGAAACGATTTGGAAAAAATACCAAGGTGGAAAACGTTTTTTTTCTCTTTATTCCATCTTTCAAATTTTGTTACCTTTATTGTCTCTGTGGTTATTCTTTTTACTTATCTTTACGATCATCCCCAATACAAAAGTTCCACTGAAAGCATCTTCCATTGGAGCGGCTGTGACGGGACTCATCCTCATCCTCTTCTTTTGGGGATTTATCAATATCTACCTAACTTCCTTTACGGAAAAAACAATGTTAGTGTACAAAGCACTTGCTGCCATCCCCATTGCATTACTTGCGATTTATTCCATTTCACTCATCATTTTGTATGGAGCAGAAGTCACGGCAACCCTACAATTCCCTGACAGGTATTTACTCCCCAAACATCCATTTGATGATATCGATTCTACACTATCGTATGAATTTTATAAGATCTTACAAGTTTTGACACTCACCTATACCCACCAGGAAAACAAAGGTGAACTCATTAAGCTCTCGCAACTTAGAAAATCTTTATTATTGCCGGAAAAGGATTTATCACAAATTTTAGATCTATTGACGGATGCAAATCTCATCCAAATCACGGAAGAAAAACGAATCACACCGGTAAAACTAAAATCACAAATCGATTTGGTTTCAGTTTATGAATCAACCTCGAGTTTCAAATTGGGAGCTCCAAAAGAAATCGCGAGTTTGTCTCCCAAACTCAATGATAGCCTAACGAAGTTAGAAGAAAAATGGAAGGATGAACTCCGGAAAACTTCCTTTTCGGATTGGGTTTAAAGGTAAGGATTTTTTTTCACGGGTGGAAGAGAAGCTGACATTTGTTTGTAAATCTCTTCCGCAAGTCCCATCGATTCATTTTGAGAGATATTTTTAGCATACTCATCGTATAACATATCTTCAAAAATTTCTTCCGCATACCCACCATCGATGAGTTTTTCTTTATGGATGGTGTTTTTCATTTCCTTTAACATCATCTTCACAAATACAGATTCAAATTCCACGGAAGCATCATACAATTTTTTTCTGTAGGGATCAATTGTGATCTCCTCACGGATGTTTTGTGGGACTCGCAAGGAAGATGAACTCACTTTCCCCATCAGCCCTTCGTGAGTTTCCAAAAGGTTTTGGAAATTTGAAATCCCTTGTTTTGGTTCTTCTTTTTCCTTTGGAAGCGAAAGAGACTTCATCCTGTTTAAAATGGATTCGTCATTGGAACGGCTTAACCTTCCTGAGTAGTCTTGGATTTTATGAATGTCCATATTATGTCTACTATTCCTATCGGCAATTTTTGGAATTACTGAATCACAAGATCGGCCTTGAGGGCCCCTTGTTTTTTTAAGGCTTCCAAAATGGAGATAATGTCCTTTGTAGAGGCTCCTACTTTGTTTAAGGCTCCAACCACATCCGAAACTTGAGTGGTTTCTTTCAAAACAAAAACAGATTCCCCTTTCCCTTCGTCCTGGATGGGGAAAAAATACCGAGCTTTGTCCCGGTTGGCAATTTGGATGGTAAGGCCTTGTTGGGAGATTGCAACCTCATCGATTGCAATGTTTGCCCCCATGACGATGGTCCCAGTCCTTTCATTGATCACCACCCGAGCCACTGGCGAGGAATTCACTGTGAGGTTTTCCAATTTCGATAAAAAAGTTAGATCGAGTTTTGGTGCACCCGACACCAACTCTCCATTCGGCCCCGTTTGCCCCTGTGAGGTGGGAAGTGGGACAAGGACCTCTGTTGGGGAAACCACTTCCGGCACCACTGCCATTTCCGCAGTGATTGCATCAACGATTGCACCCATGGTTGTATAATCTTTTTCGAGTAAGGTAAGTTTGACCGATTTTGTGACAGGTGCATTTGGAATCGATTTTTCTAAGATTGCACCCATAGGAACGAGGGCTGTATTGGAACCAGACTTTTTATCTGCACCACGTTTTTTCTCTTTCCCACCAAACACAAGTACACCGGAAGCAACGGCAATGGTTTCTCCATTTCCGGCTTTGAGGGGAGACTGGAGTAAAACCCCACCTTCTAAGGAACGGGCATCACCCAGTGACGAAACCACGATGTCAATTTTGTCACCTTCTTTTAAGTTTACGGGAACGTTTGCAGTGATGAGAACAGATGCTGTGTTTTTTGCATCACGGAGGTTCTTTTTGGTATTCACACCGAGCCCACTTAAGTAATTTTGTAAGGCTTCCTCGGTAAGTGGATTTTTGGTATCCCCTGTCCCATTGAGCCCCACCACAAGCCCAAAACCAGTGAGTTGGTTTTCCCTGACCGCATCAATTCGAACGAGGTCTTTTAGTCTTGTTTCAACGGCGAGGAGAGGTGTTACAAAAAACAAAAAACAGAAAGTAAATAAGGAAACAATGGTTTGTTTTATGGATTCTTTCTGTTCGCGAACGAAGGGAAACTGCATTTTAAAAGAATTTCCATTTGGGTGATTTGGCTTTGCAAAAAAACGGTTACGATTAGTCAAAAGCCCTTTTATTTTGATCTTTTTTTGATCGTTCGTGATTTTGAAACTCACTATTTTTTTCATGCCAATCACTCACTTTCACCTAAGAGTCGTTTGATATTTTTTAAAATGATTTCTTGTTTCTCTTTATCGGAAAGTTCCGCTTTTTCCGTTATGGTTCCATCAGGGTTTGTGATCCGTTTCATTTGGATGTTAGGATCATTTAATTCCTTTGGGTTCAAAGTTCCTTGGTATTCGACTCGTAAATTGGCAATTAAGTCACTTGCAATGAATCTGTTTTTGTCTAAGTCTTCTGGCGAAATTGTTCCCGACAAACGAAGGTTAATCCGCTCTTCTGATAAATTAAAAACACGACTTCCTTCGAGTTCCAGATTCCCAGTTCCAGGATCAATGCCAGTGACAAGCACTGCCATTACCCCTACTACTTTTCCTTGGGATTTTGATTTTCCCACTTTGGATCGCATATAAGTAGAATTTGCTGTGTAATTCGGAAGGTCGGGCACTAACTTTTTATCAGGGACAGTTTTGATGTCATTGTCAAAGGTCGCTTTGTATTCCGATTCATATTCCACTCGAAGTCCATTTTTCAGTACCACTTTGACAACAGTTCCGGGTTGGATGGTTTTTGGATAAGAATACGGGTCTTTGTCCTTCCATAAGGATTCCGCAGAAAGCCCAACCAGACTGGTAACCAAAAAGAATAAAACAAACAGTTTGGTTCTAATTCGATGGGAAGTAACCAATCCTTGTGTTAGATGGAAACGAATAAACTGTGCTTTGATCACTAGGCAGGGCATCACTTATTTCTCTTCCAAAAGGCATACACCTTCATTTTGCACACGGGCTTTGATTGTTTTTTGTGAAGCCAAGTTGAGAAGTGAAATTTCTTCCCCTCGGTCCCCTGAGTTCAATGCCCTTGTTTTGATTTTGAGTAATAAATTCCCGGCGGTATACACAAGTTCTACTTCTTGCCCACGTTCAATGGTATGGAGGGTTCTCACTTGTTTTTTCTCAATGGCTGTGTCAGGTAAAAATCCATTTAAAGCCGTTTTGCCGACTGGGTTTTCTTCCGTGTATTCTCTAAACGAGTCACTGGAGAAAAAATACCGTAATTCCACATCATCATCCGTCAATATTGTTTTGGATGGGATTTCCCTTTTCGTGAAGTATGCTTTTTTTTTCTCTTCAATGAGAAAGGGGACTGATTCTGAATGCACGAGTTTGCCTTCAAAGTAAAAATCCAAGGGGAAAAGGCGTTTCCCCGCATGGAGGGACCTTCCCGGATAACGCCAAACAGTCGAAGTGCCCGAGATGATGGGAAAGGTTTCTTTTTCAGAACTAATTCGAAAGGTTTCCCCAAACTCACCTAACGGATGATCAGTTGAAGCGTTTAAGTCTTTCCAAAGTGATAGTTCGAGTTCTTTTTTAGAAAGTACAGATGTCTTTGGAAGTAAAATTCCGTCTTTTCCCATCACGCTAAAAGGAACATTGGTTCCCATTTCCTTTCTGTAGAGGTTTTGGAGGAGACCAGATAGATCCTCTGGTTTGATGAGGATAGGTGCCTTTACATTTTGGTAGACAATTGGATTCCAATTTCCTTTCCAGTTGGTAAATTCTGACAACCTCACCTCTCCCACACCTACTATTGTTTTCGGTTTGAGATACAAACGATTGTCCTCTTGGTTTGCAAAAATTGGCAAACCAAGTACCAAACTAAATAGGAAAGGAATCCAAAGTTTCATTAACGTTTTAGCCCAATTGCCGTCGAAAGCATGTTATCTGAGGTTTGGATGGTTTTGGAATTTGATTCATAAGCCCTTTGTGCTACGATCATATTCACCATTTCTTCCACGATTTTTACGTTACTCATTTCTAAAAATCCTTGTAACACACTTCCATACCCTTCTTGGGATGGCATCCCTGGTATTTCAGGTCCAGAGGCGACGGTTTCACGGAATAAGTTTTTCCCCACAGCTTGCAAACCCGCTGGGTTGACAAATCGGTAGAGCTCCAATTGGCCGATGGTGGTCGGGCGAATGTCATTTCCGATTTTTACGGTGACTTCCCCTTCTTCCGAAACCATAAGTGTATTTAAAATGGCATTTTCAGGTAGGATGATGGGAGGTTCGAGCAAATACCCGTTCGATGTAACCACTTGTTGGTTGGAATCAATTTTAAATGACCCATCTCTTGAGTAAGAAAAAGTACCATCAGGCATTTGGATTTTAAAAAATGCCATCTCGCCTGTAAGTGCGAGGTCTAGTTTATTCCCTGTGGCTTGGAAGGATCCAATCTCGAATAACTTCTGTGTGGCGGCGACTTTCACACCATGTCCCACATTCACACCTGTTGGGATTTCGGAAACAGAGGTGGCTGGAGTTCCCGCAAGCACTTGGTGTTGGTAAACTAAGTCTTCAAAGTCCACACGGTTCTTTTTAAACCCTGTTGTGTTGACGTTGGCTAAGTTATTGGCAACGGTATCAATGTGAAATTGTTGGGCAATCATCCCGGTCGCACCGGTCCAAAGGGATCGCATCATAAAAAGGCACCTCTACAGCTTCTATCGGTCATCTCCGAAAAAAGCTAAGTGTCTTTTTTTTTGATTATGTCTTATTTTCCGGTGCTGCCGAACCCACCCGTTCCCCGAGCCGTATCCCCAAGTTTTGGAACCACTTGCACCGAGAGTTTGGCCACTAATTGGAAAACAATTTGGGCAATCCTTGTCGCTGGTTCTAAGACAAAGTCCTCTCCACCCAAGTTGAGGAGTGGGATCAGGATTTCACCCCGGTAGTCTGAGTCGATTGTCCCTGGGCCATTCGGCATCATGATGCGGTTTTTGGTTGAAAATCCACTGCGAGGTCGAATTTGCCCTTCATACCCTTCGGGGATTGCCATGGCTAGGCCCGTCGGCACAAAAACCACCTCTCCTTTTGGAAGGATAAGGTTTTCCAAAAGGCATGCGGAGAGGTCCATCCCTGCTGACCCGGTAGTTTTGTATTCTGGGACAACAGCCCCTTCTTTTAAGATTTGGATTTGGAGCTGGCCTTTGAATTCTAACATAAAGTCCTTTTGTTACACATTGGATTTTGGATTTTCTAAATCAGACGACTTACTTCGGATCCAGTAGATAACGAGTCAAATGGGCACACCCAATTCATGTTTTGCTACCTAGACTCAGTCTTTTTTTATCCACCAAATTGCACGGGGATTTTAGCAAATTGGCTTTCTGTCATATCCCCCACACAAGACAAATGCACTTTATCCAAACCAAACATCTCTTTGGCGGCCTGATTGATTTCGTCTAAGGTAACGGATTTGATTGCCTTCATTCTATCTTCTAAAGAAAAGTACTGACCATAATAGATTTCCTGTAAGCCAATATTATTCATCCGGTTTTCTGGTAGTTCATACCCGATGGCTATGGAACCCATTTGGTTGGATTTGGCATCAGCAAGTTCTTGTTTGGAAAAACCTTGTTTTGTGATTTGTTCCAATTCTTTTAAGATGAGTTCCACACACCGTGCGGCCTTTTCTTTTGAAGTCGCAGAGGAAATGGAAAAAAGCCCAGTGGTTTTGTAATAAGAAGGAAAACTATAAATGCTATAACAAAGACCTTCTTTTTCACGGATGTTTTGGAAAAGCCGAGAGGCCATACCTCCACCGAGAATGGTTGAGATAAGACCTGATACTGTGACCGTTCGGTAGTCCCTCTGTTTTCCATTCACACCTAACATGATATGGAATTGTTCGATTTTCCGACGTTCCAAATGCTTCGAATAACTCTTTTTAGGCGCAGGGATAATGAGTTCAGTCGGTGATTTCCCTTTGGGATTTTCAAAGGAAAAGTATTTTTTGGTAAGGTCGAGCACCTTCTCCCAAGTAAAATTCCCTGAAACAGAAATCACCATATTCTTAGGAAAGTAATGTTTTTCAAAAAATTTTCGGATGGAGTTTTCTGTGACTCCAGTCACTGATTTTTTAGTGCCAATGATATCACGGCCGTAAGGTGACTTCCCAAAGATATTACGAAAGTAATAATCGTATACAAAATCATCAGGGGCATCTTCATACGAACGCATCTCTTCCATGATGACACCTTTTTCTGTTTGGATGTCCTCTTTTCGAAAGAGAGGTCGAAATAACATATCGGATAAAATTTCAAAGGCAAGTTCTGCTTGGTTTTTGATGGCAACTACATAGTACTGTGTGTATTCGCGACCCGTAGAACCATTTAAGATCCCACCCACTCTCTCAATGGACTCAGCAATTTCTTTACTCGTGCGAGTTTCTGTGTCTTTGAAGAGCATATGCTCTAAAAAGTGAAAGTATCCATGTTCGGAATTGGTTTCGGCAAGACTGCCTTGTTTTAAAAAAACACCCACCCCCATCGAGGATGCGTGTTTCATAGGTTGGAAAAGAACCGTAAGGCCGTTTGGCAATACAGTTCGTTTGCATTCAATGACGGGTGCCATTTGGTTCACTCCCCCCAAACAGATGTTTGGGGACTGTTTAGTTGTCTAAAAGGACATCCTTTCTCGAAAGATCAATTTTTCCCATTTTATCAACGGAAATCACTTTCACTTTGATTTTTTCCCCTTCGGAAACAATGTCACGAACAGATTGTACTCGTTTCACATCCAATTTGGAGATGTGGCAAAGACCTTCTTTTCCAGGTAAAATTTCCACAAAAGCCCCAAAGTCAGCGATACGTTTGATGACACCTTCGTAGATTTTTCCCACTTCAATTTCTTCAAAGATTCCATCGATCATGGCAATGGCTTTTTCTTTGGACTCTTCACTTGGGGAGGCAATGGTTACCTTTCCTGAATCATCCACTGAAATCTCAGAACCAGATTGTTCGATGATGGCACGGATCATTTTCCCACCTGGGCCAATGAGCTCTCCAATTCGATCTTTTGGAATTTGTTTTTGTGTGATGCGAGGAGCGTTTTCGCTAAGGTTTCCCTTCACAGAAGAAATGGCTTTGTTCATTTCACCAAGGATATGGTCACGACCAACTTCTGCTTGTTCAATGGCCTTTTGTAAGACTTCCAAACCAAGTCCATTGACTTTTAGGTCCATTTGGAAAGCCGTGATCCCTTTTTTGGTCCCTGCAAGTTTGAAGTCCATATCACCGAAGTGGTCTTCAATCCCAGCAATGTCAGAAAGTACTGCAAAACGACCCTTTTCATCACTGAAAAGTCCCATCGCAATCCCAGACACAGGGCCAGAAATCGGAACTCCACCTGCCATAAGCGCCAGTGTTCCAGAACAAACAGATGCCATGGAAGAGGATCCATTGGATTCTAAAATTTCAGAGACAAGCCTGATCACATACGGAAACTCCGTTTGTGTTGGCAGGACTTTTTTAATGGCACGTTCCGCTAAGTTCCCGTGACCAATTTCACGCCTTCCAGGACCAGAGTTACGTCTTACCTCGCCTACGGAAAACGCAGGGAAGTTGTAGTGTAACATAAAGTTCTTTTCTTTGGAACCTTCGAGTGTCTCATACCTTTGGTTGTCAGAAGTGGTTCCGAGTGTCATCACCCCAAGGGACTGTGTTTGCCCTCTGGTAAAAACTGCTGAACCATGTGGTCCAGGGAGCACATCCACTTCACAAGAAATCTTTCGGATCTCGTCCGTTTTACGACCGTCAAAACGAATCCCTTCGCCAAGCACAAGTTCGCGGACCACTTCGTATTCCAATTCATGTAAGAAATGTTTGATGTCTTTCGATTTGTCTTCAGGAGCCAGTAAGGTTTTAAAATGTTCAACCGTTTCTTTGTTAATGGCTTTGATGTCGTCGTTACGTTTTGCTTTGTCTGCATTTTTGTTGGCAGCAGTCAAACGTTCGAATGCGAATTCACGAATTTTAGCATGGAGTTCTTTGTCAGGAGCTTTTAAAACCACTTCCTTTTTGACAGTTCCATTTTTCTTTGCTAATTCTTCTTGCATGGCAACAGCAATTTTCAATTGCTCTTGTGCAAAACGAAGTGCTGCCATCATGTCATCTTTGGAGATTTCGTTTGCTTCCCCTTCGATCATGACGATGGCATCTTTGGTTCCCGCAACCACTAAGTCCAAATCAGATTTTGTGATCTCTTCGTTAGTAGGGTTCAGAACAAATTCTCCACCGATACGACCGATACGAGCTCCTGCAATGGGACCTGCAAACGGAATGGAAGAAACAGAAAGCGCCGCCGAAGCTGCGTTAATCGCATGGCCTTGGACCGATACTTGTTTGTCTGCGGATAAAACTTGAACGAGGAGTTGGACTTCCGAGAAGTAACCTTCTGGGAACATAGGACGAATGGGTCTGTCGATGATACGGGAAAGGAGTACTTCGTGTTCAGCTGGTTTTGCTTCACGTTTGAAGTATCCACCAGGGAAACGACCTACCGAGTAAGCCTTCTCCGTGTATTCGCAAGTTAATGGGAAAAAATCTTGTCCATCTTTTGGTTCGTCTGCCGCGCACACTGTGGCAAGCAGGACCAAATTTCCGGTTTTGTATACAACCGACCCGTGAGCTTGTTTCGCCCACTTGCCGGTCTCTAGGGTAATCGAATCTCTACCCCAAACACCAGTGTACTCTGTAGCCATAGGAATTACTTCCTAAGGCCGAGTTTTTCAATCAGCTTTTTATAACTTTCTAGGTTGGAACGTTTGAGGTATTCCAATAAACTCTTTCTCTGGTTTACCATAGCGATGAGGCCACGGCGAGAGTGGAAATCCTTCTTGTTTGCTTTGAAGTGTTCCGTAAGGTCTTTGATACGAGAGTCGAGAAGAGCGATTTGTACTTCTGCAGAACCTGAGTCGTTTGGCTTGCTACCGAAAGTAGCAATGATCTGCTGTTTTTGTTCTTTTGTGATCATAACAGTATCCAGATTTTAAGAAGGACTCATTTAGAAAACATAATTTTTGCGGAAGGGTCAAAAAATACTTTTCGGTATCGGTAAGGAATGTGGGCCGGTTTCTCTGCGTACGAACACCAAGCAAGGATCGTCTTTTCGTCAGAGTCTACGATATAAAACCCATTTTCATCCGCCTTGGGGAGTTTGTCCCAAATGTATCCGCCGTGGATGACCGCTTTTTTTTCCGCTTCATCCACGAGGCGAATCGGCAAAGGGAACACTTCTTTCCAACCTTTCAAATCCAAAAAGGTAATCTGGTCCAAGGTTTTGGCACCCTCCAACCCATACTCTCCAATGGATTCTCGGACAAGCCTTCCAAGCGAGAGTGGGATCCCCCATTTCTCAGAGAGGTCGAGGACAATTTTACGGATGTACGTCCCAGAACTCACATGGATGCGAAAGGAAAACCCGTCTTCTGTGAATTGGATGTCGTTTACCGAATGGATGGTGATGGCACGTTCCTTTTCTTCCACAGTAGTTCCTTCTCGGAAAAGATCAGATTGCCGTTTCCCACCAACTTTCAGAGCTGAAATTTTCGGTGCTTTTTGGGTTTTGAGATTGGTAAGAGTTTGGAGCTCAGATTCCAATTTCTGGATGGGAAAGGTAGAAAGGAAAGATTGTTTCGCTGATTTGCGCTCATCCATTTCCACAACCCCATCGGGGTCACCTGAATCCGTACGAAGCCCAACAATCACTTCTGCCAAATAGGTTTTGTCTTTCCCTAGGAATACTTGGGAGAATGCCGTGTAATCCCCGCAAGGCAAAATTAGGAGTCCCTCTGCAAACCTGTCGAGAGTTCCCGTATGCCCCACCGATTTCTGACCGAGCAAACGTTTGGTTCTTAAAACCAAATCGGAACTCGTGATCCCAGGTGGTTTATACACAAATAAAAATCCAGATTGGTAAGGTCTTGCCATAGCATTTCACCAAACAACACTTATGTGTTTATTCGAAATCGGTATCGTTTTCTGTATCCGCTATTTCCGAATCTGTATCTGCGTTTTCCTCTTCCCTTTCCTCTGGATGGAGTTCTTCAAATAAAGTTTTTGGTGCTGATTCATCGATGAGTCGGTTCACTTCTAAACTTTTGATGTAGTTGTTGTCCCAGACAAAACTAAATTTTGGATTGGTGTGAAGGTGGAGGTTTTTCCCAACAAGCGAAGATAAAAACCCCGCACAGGAAACAAGCCCTTGTGTGAGTTTTTTTCGTTCGTTGTTATTACAGAGTGCAGTGAAGTATACTTTCGCATACTTTAAGTCTTCGCTGATTTCAATGCGGTGGAAACTTGGCAAAAAGACCCGAGGGTCTTTTACCTTGCCTTCTAAGATCGCAGAGGAGATAAGGCGGATGATCTCCGATTCGAGTTTTTTCATTCGAATGGGATTCATTTAGGCCGCCTTAGAGTTTACGAGCAATCTCTCGGATCTCGTATGCTTCGATCTCATCACCCACGGAGAAGTCGTTGAATCCATCAAGTAAGATACCACATTCAAACCCAGTGAGGACATCAGCCACATCGTCTTTCATACGTTTGAGGTTTTTGATTTTCCCTTCCCAAGTGATCTCACCTGTTTCGCTGGAAATCACACGAACATGTGCTTGTTTGGTTACCTTACCGGATTTCACCATACAACCTGCAATGTTCCCCACTTTGGAAATTTTGAATACATCTCGTATTTCCACTTTTCCAATGATGTTTTCCACTTTCTCAGGTTCGAGCATTCCTTCCATGGAAGCTTTCACTTCGTTCACCACATCATAGATGATGCTGTAGTATTTGATTTCGACTTTTTCTTTTTCAGCAAGAGATACTGTTTTTGGATTCGCACGGGTGTGGAAACCAATCACAATCGCATTCGATGCGGAAGCTAAGATGATATCGGAATCCACAATGGCACCAGTCCCTGCATGGATCACATTCAAACGAACATCTGCAGTCGAAAGTTTTTCGAGGGCTTCTTTCACCGCTTCAGTCGATCCGCGAACGTCCGCTTTGATGATGACTTTGAGTTCTTTGAGTGCACCTTGTTTGATGATCTCACTCATATTGTCGAGTGTCACTCGAGTGGCAGCATTTTTCGATTGGCCAAGTCTTTCATAGTCTTGTCGGCTATGCGAGATGGTCCTTGCTTCTTTGTCATCGATCACCACATCAAATGGAGCTCCTGCATCAGGAACACCATCAAGACCCGTCACAAGTGCCGGGAAGGATGGGCCTGCTTCTTTAATGGAACGACCAAGGTCGTCATACATCGCACGGACGCGACCAGCATGTACACCCGCAACAAAGGCATCACCCACACGAAGGGTTCCGTTTTGGATGAGAACCGTTGCCACAGCACCACGACCTGGATCGAGTTTCGCTTCTACAATGGTTCCTTTTGCTTTTCGTTTCGGATTTGCTTTGTGATCTAGGAGTTCTGCCTGGATGATGAGCATCTCAAGCAGTTTATCAATTCCAATATTACTTTTTGCTGATATATCACAGAAGATGGTAGTTCCACCCCATTCTTCTGGTTGTAAACCGTAGTTGGAAAGTTCTTGTCTTACCTTTTCTGGGTTTGCTGCTGGTAAATCAATTTTATTCACCGCAACAATGATCGGAACTTCTGCTTCTTTGGCATGGTTGATGGCTTCGATGGTTTGCGGCATCACCCCATCATCAGCAGCCACAACGAGCACCACAATATCAGTAACGGAGGCACCACGTGCTCTCATCGAAGTAAAGGCTTCGTGACCAGGTGTATCGAGGAAGGCAATTTTTCCACGTTCTGTTTGCACTTGGTAAGCACCAATGTGTTGTGTGATCCCACCAGATTCCCCTTCTGCCACTCGGGAAGACCGAATCGTATCGAGGAGTTTGGTTTTACCATGGTCAACGTGACCCATGATAGTAACAACAGGAGGACGTGTGATGTAATCATCTGGATCGTCTTTTTCTTCTTCAATGACAGTTTCGTCATAAAGGGAAACGATCTTCACCTTACAACCGTAATCGTCTGCAAGAATCGATGCCGTTTCCGCATCGATAACGTTATTGATCGTTACCATCATCCCCATCTTCATGAGTTTGCTAATCACTTCCCCTGGTTTAAGGTTTAGTTTTTTAGCAATCTCACCCACTTGGATGTTTTCTAAAATGGAAATTTCTTTGGGAACTGCGGCGAGGGCAGCAGCCTGTGCTTTTTGTTTGCGAAAGGATTGTTTGAAAAACTTTGTGTTTTCGTTTTCTTCCCTTCCACCTTTTTCTTTATCAAAAACTTTCTTTTTGGCACCACCGGGACCACCAGCACCTGGAAGTCCTCCTGGAGGAGCACCAAAGGGAGCATCACCGGGAGGTCTGCCACCGCCACCTGGGCCACCTTGGCCAATGGGTCTTGCCCCACGGTTTCCTTGGTAGCCACCGGGACCACCTTGTCCTGGTCCACGATTTCCCTGGTATCCACCTGGGCCGCCTTGGCCTGGTCCACGATTTCCCTGGTATCCACCGCCGCCTTGGCCTGGTCCACGATTCCCTTGGTAACCACCGCCTTGGCCTGGTCCGCGATTCCCTTGGTAACCACCACCTTGGCCTGGTCCACGATTCCCTTGGTAACCACCACCTTGGCCTGGTCCGCGATTCCCTTGGTAACCACCACCTTGGCCATCCTGTCTTTGCGGACGTGGGGTTGTAGGCCGGCTCACAATTGGATTGCGGTCTTCTTTTCTAAAATACCCTTGGTTTCCACCACCTTGCCCTCCACCAGAACGATAGTTTGGTGAAGATGTGTCGCCTGATAAGATGGATTCCGGTTTTCGGTCCATCGGTGGTTTTTCTCTTTCTTGTGGAGGAAGAGGTTCCGGTTTTCGTTCTGGACGAGAAACAATCGGAGATGCTTGGGAAGGAGCTTGCGGACCAGATCCGAGACCTTGTCGTTTTGCTTCTTCCCGAATGAGTTCGTTTAAATCCTTTTTTTTGTCCGCACTAGGAGTAGAAGGTTGTTTCACTTCTGCCGCAGCTTTAGGCTCTTGGTTCCCGGAACTGGATTCTTTTTTCTCATCAGAAGGGGCCGCTTTCTTTTTGATGACAAGTTTTTTCTTGGTTTTGTCACCACTGGCTCCTTGCTGGAGGGTTTCTTTGATCGATTTTTGCTCTTCCATATTATGCCTTAAAACTTAACCCTCTTCTACCCATTCGATTGACTCACGTAACAGACGTAATATCTGTTCTGCCGTGGTTTTTCCGATCCCGGAAATTTTCGAAAGTTCTTCCTGGCTGAACTCAAGGAGGGTTTCCACATTTTTGATCCCACCGGCTTCTAATAGGCCAACGATCCTCGGTGTGAGACCCGGGATTTCAGAGAGAGGTGTGTATCCAGAACCTTCTTCTTCCTCTTCTCCACTTGACTCGTTGTAACCGTCTTCCGATTCTTCCATTGCTTCTTGTTGGGCATTGAAGAGTCTGTCCAATTTTTCGCGTGCTTCAGGTGATGCGAGTTCTTGGTTGTATTGTGATACAGTTTTGATATCGATTTTAAATCCCGAAAGTTGGGACACAAGTTTTACATTGGAACCATTGATCCCAATCGCAAGGGATAAGGATTCATCTGGGACAATGACAAGTGCATCCCCACGTTTTCTATCCACATGCACTTCTACTGGTTTTGCAGGAGAGATGGCATTGGCAATGAAGACACTTGGTTCATCCGAATGGAGCACAATATCGATCCTTTCATTTCCAAGTTCTCTTACGATGGCTTGGATCCGAACCCCTTTCATCCCCACACAAGCACCCACTGGGTCTACATCAGATTTACTTGTGGTGACAACCACCTTTGTTCTGTAAGACGGGATACGCGCGACATCTCGGATTTCCACAATGCCATCATACACTTCTGGGATTTCCATTTCGAAGAGTTTTTTGACAAAGTCACCAGACGCACGGGATAATGTGATGACAGGCATCGGTTCACGAGGTCTCAGTTCCACACGAGAAATGATGGCTTTCAGACGGTCCCCTTGGCGGTACTTTTCGCCAG
The DNA here is from genome assembly GCF_004769635.1 of Leptospira jelokensis. GTDB lineage: Bacteria > Spirochaetota > Leptospiria > Leptospirales > Leptospiraceae > Leptospira_A > Leptospira_A jelokensis. Next base: position 472,149 of record NZ_RQGH01000011.1, on the reverse strand, counting down.
GGTTTTGGTCTTTTTTTAACATGATGCCTTCTACCTTACCAAGGTCGATTGACATGATGTCCTTTTTCCAACGTTGGAAGTACCCATGAGTGAGTTCCCCTTCCTTGGATTTGTATTCTTGGTAGAGTAATTCTTTTTCCATGTCGCGTAGACGTTGGAAAACCATTTGTTTTGCTTGGCTTGAAAGGACACGAGACAAGTCTTGTGGTTTTTCAAACACTCGGATTTGGCTTCCTACTTCGACCTTTGGATCGATCTTTTGTGCATCTTCCAAAGAAACTTCGAGAGGGTTTGTTGTTTTATCTGCTACGACATCGCGTAACACAGAGATGATGATTTCATTTTTATTGTCGGAGCCAAATTCAACTTGGCAGCGGTCGTCCGTTTCCGCTTCTAAACCAACTTTTTTGCGATAAGCGGCAAGGAGGGAGTCGCGGATGACACCGAGTACGAGTTCTCTATCAAGAGATTTGTCCTGACAGAATTGTTGGATGGCTTCGAATAGCCCAGTTTCTTTCGTTGCTTGTTTTGTCGCCATAGTCTTAAATTTCTAAATACAAATTTCCCTTTCGTATTTCTGCGATGGGCATAGATACCGATTTTTGGTTCTTTTTGTGTCGAGTTTTACGATCGTAAAGCGTAAGCTCAACGGAATCCCCCGAAACCGGTCCCAAACGAAACAATCGTTTGTCCCATTTCCCTGCTTCCAGCGGCACTTCTAGTTTTGCTAAAAGTCCTTGGAAACGAATTAAATCCTCCGGCAAACGTAAAACACGTTCTGCTCCCGCGGAGGAGACTTGGAGAGTGAAATCAAATTCCTCTCCCCATTGGTCCAGCTCCTCTTTGAGTCTCCTAGACACAGTCTCACAGTCTTCCAAACTAGCAGAGCCAGTTTTGTCTGTGAGATGATCCAGTTCAATCTCAATGAGGGCGTGGTTTTTCCGATTCTGTACTTGGAGCGAAAAAAGCGCTAGAGGTGGAGCGAGAACTCGTAAAATCAGTTCTCTGATGTTTTCCTCGGTATATACCAAACCATATCCAAAGATTCCAATAGGAATCTGTATAAGAGACCAAAGCTCATGCTAAAATTTAGCACGTCTCTAGACAGGCTAGGAAAAGCGAGTTGTCCTGTAAATAAAAAATTAGGGAATGGATGTTGCACCATGAGAACCCTGTACATCGGCGTCCTACTCTTCGTTTCCATTTCCTGTTTGCGTTTCCGAGTGGAGAACCTAAAGGAAGAAATCCTCTTTCGCATCCCACTCGGAGCCACCAATGAAACCTTTGAAGGTGTGGTGGTGAACCAAGTATTGACCAATGTTCCCTTAACCATCCCTACTTCTTCCAATATTTCGGCCCTTGCTGATAACAAACAGTCTGTCATCAAACTTTTTGATCGAAATGGAAGGCTCGATGCGACGATCGGGAATCCGGATTTCAAATCCGTTGCAGGGATCCCCCACTACCCCTTTCGTTTTGGCGGGATTGGCATTGTCGCCATGAATGAAGACGGGGACCTTGTGGTCCAAAACCGGATTTCTTCCAAGGGAATGGAACTCCCCCCCGGCCAAGAGAACTTATACAAAACCTACAGTGGTGCCTTTTCGACCCAAGGGACAACTGTCCTCCCTTCCTTTCTTGTACAAATCACACAAAAAGGTGTCGTAAAGTTTATGTTAGGGGCTTCGGGAAAAAACTCAGAACCCTTCCGCTACATTGAATCCATAATGCCTGGTGAGGGTGATAAATTATTTGTTTACCACCGCATAGCAGAAGAGATGCGACTCTCTTATTTTGAGGAAGGAGAACTCAAAGGGAATTTGAAGGAATCAGCACTCGATGTATTCAATACAAGTGATGCCAAAGAATACGACATCACATTGGATAAACTCATTCCCCATCCTGAGGGAGACTACGTTTTAGGTTCTTTTAGTTATGATTCCAAAAAAGACAAACGTTTTAAATTTCGTAGGATTTACCGTTTCCAATTTGATTCGAAAAATTCAGAACTCTTAAAAGAAATCCAAGACCCTTCTGAAATTTTATTTTCCATTCGAAACAATGGTGAGTTCTATATTTGGGAAACAGAAGATGGTGGGAATTCGGTTCGTCTGCAAGTCCATGACAAAGAAGGAAACCACATCAACAACAAACGGATTCCTTTTTCTAGTCCAAGGGGCCAGTGGAGAGAAACATATACAGATGCCTTTGATACAATTTATTCTGTTCGCATACGGTCTGGTGCCTTAGAAGTGTACCGCTGGATTTAGATGAAACAAATTCCGCTTTTTACAAGTGATGAATCCAAAAAAATGGATTCTTTGGCCATCACAAAACTAGGATTCTCCGAACAATCTCTTATGGGAATGGCCGCCTTATCCGTGTTTCATGCGAATGAAGACCTTTGGAATACAGCAGAATCCATTTGGATCATTTGTGGTTCTGGAGGGAACGGTGGGGATGGTTATGCCTTGGCCCATTTCCTTTACCAAGAAGGTCACACGGTACAAGTTTTCCAAACTTCACCTAATAAAAACGAAGCGGGACAGTTCTATGAATCACTTGTGAAAAACACAATTGGTAAGATCGGCAGTCTTAAGGATTTCCAAACTGAAACCGAACTGACAAAAGAAGATTCCGTTTTACTCGTGGATGCGATTTTTGGCACTGGATTCAAGTCCCCACTCGCAAAGGATTTCCAATCACTCATCGAAACCATTAACGAGTCTGGAGTATTTTTTTACCGACTTTCCCTGGATACCCCTAGTGGTTGGGATCCGTACTCCCTCGGACCCAAAGGGCAAAAAACTCATCATTATGTGTACGCAGATTCCATTGAAGAATTAGGGACACAGAAATGGGAAAATGTAGGTTTTATTTATGAAAAAGACAATCTAATCCCAAGGTATTTTGAATCGATTGGTTTCCCGATCCGCACCCACCTAACAGAAACAAAGTTTTCCAATAAATACTATTATGAAAAGGACCCAGAAAAAGCCATTCAGGTTCTGAAACGTAAAAACAATGCTCATAAATACAGTGTTGGATCTGCTATGTTTTTTGGGGGTTCACAAGGAATGGAAGGTGCGATCCTTCTCTCAGAAGAGGCCTTTTCTAGGTTAGGTGGTGGTATTTCAAAGATTTATTCTCCTTCCAAACAAATATCCCAATATGTATTAAAAGAAGATTTATCCAAAATGGCTCTTTTCGGCGATTTTGATTCTCTTCTTTCCGATCCTTTTTATGCGAAAACAAAAACCATTTTAGTAGGTCCTGGGCTAAAGTCCTACCCCACAGGCCTCTCTGAGTTAAAATTGGAAAGTGGGAAAACTTGTATTTTGGACGCTGGCGCAATCCCAGAAATTGGCACGAAACTTCCAGTTGGTGATCGGATCCTACTCACACCTCATGTGGGTGAGTTAAATCGATTAATAGGAAAAAATCACCATTCCATCCAAGAAGCCTATGATAGTTTAATTCCTTTTACAAAAGAACACCAAGTTTATGTTTTATTAAAATCATTTGTGAGCCTTCTTGTTTGTCCAGATGGATCTTCGTATGTTTGGGAGTCACCGAATCCAAAACTTGCGACTATGGGAACTGGAGATCTTCTCTCTGGAATTTTAACTAGGTATTTTAGTTTGGATTTAGAACTTTCCATTCCTGAAGTTGTATTACTTGCACTTTCCTTTTTGGACAACTCCAAACAATTGGAAGAACCGTATCCATCGGCACACCAAATCCTCAAATCACTTGTGGAGGCATTGTAATGGGAAAAGGATACCACTCACGTTCACCAGAAGAGTTTCGTGATTACTTAAAACAAATCAACGACAAACACAAAAAAACGAGATGGAGGCAAATTGTCCTTCTCATTGATTTGGTACTCGTTGTGCTTATTTTCTACATTGGATTCAAAGCGCTAAACCCTGGTAGTTTTCAAAACAGTACAAAATCCGACAAACAAGTGGTAGATGGATTTCCAATGTATTTAAGTTTGTCGAGAGAAGAAGACCCAACTTACCAAGGTTATTTTTTATTTATCGAAAATAATACAAAATCTGAATCTAAAGTTCCAAACCCAGATTGGAAATCAGAATTTCGGATCAAAACAAGAAATGGAATTTTGTGTTTTTCAGAGCCAATCCCTTGGGAAGAAAGGACAATTCCTTCCCAAACCAATGGGTTTTTGTACCATTCTGTTTCCAAAGAAAAATGGAAAACTCTTGTCCCCGATTGCCGCAAAGAAATTTTTGATGAAGAGGCTTCAATATTTCGCTCTAAATTTCGATCCTTGGACTTAGGTTTTTATGCACAAGTGGTCCTACAATCAAGTGACAGAACCTATACCTTCCAAATCAAACAAAAACCTTATAAATGAACTTCCGGGTAATCTTCTTGGTAACTTTCTCCGTTGACTCCGTAATACCTTACATTCCGTTTCACAAAGTCGGCATCATAGCCTACCACACCTGCCTCCCAAGTTGACTTTAAGAATTCAGGGAATGTGCTCCCACCTTCTTGGTCTAAACGAAGGGCCGTAATTAATTTATCTTTCTGAAACACAGGAATCTCAGAAACACCCGTTAGGAGTGGGTTTCCTTGTTGGACAATGGCTCCACCTTGCATCATATAAACGGACTGGCAGGATGGTAAGGTCCAACGGTTCATTGTAACACCAGCCTGCCTTAATACTTCAGCGAGTACGGGAAAGCCACCAATTTTGGGACGGATGGACATGGCATATTTTTGTGCCTCAGTGAGTTTTGTAATTAAACTTGTCATTTTGTTTTCCTCATTCTATTGGGTTTGTATTTAACTTGTGTATGTTTGTGAGTTTGAGTAAAATCCTTAGGATTTCTTTTTTTTCCGCTGCGGTGAGCCGTAAAAAAAAGTATGCATCGTTTTCATCTGCTACCTTTGCCAATTTCGGAACGAGAGTCCTTCCTTGTTTGGTGAGTTTGATCTCTTGGTAACGTCGATCGACGGAGCCTTCCTCTCTACTCACAAGGCCTTTGTGTAACAATCGGTCGATGAGTTTTGACACAGCGCCTCGACTAAGGCCTGTAAACTCAGCTACGATACTTGGAGAAGTATTGGTTGGGTTCGCATACATCTCTCGTAAGATCACCCATTCAGCAACCGTCACATCCAAATGGGATAGTTTTTTTGCAAAAGCATGTGAGACTGCATTCGAAACCACCCTAAGGTGGTAACCCAAATGTGATTTTAGATGGCTTGGCTCCAGATTAGGTTCATTTGGCATAAACCACATTTAGTTTCCTAGGAAACTATTGTCAATGATACTATTACCGAAATAACCGAAAAAATCAGCTATCTAAATCAATTTTTTTTTAATTCCTCTTCTAATCGGTTCACCACTCCTTCCAAAACCATGACCCGCGCATAGTATTTATCATTGGCAGGTACCAAAAGCCATGGAGCCTTCGGAGAATCCGTTTTATGAAACATTTCATTGGCTGCATCCTCATACAATTGCCATTTGTCACGGTTACGCCAGTCTTCGTCTGTGAGTTTCCATCGCCTGAGGGGATCGTTTTTCCTCTCTTCAAATCGCTTGAGTTGTTCATCTGAACTGATATGCAACCAAAACTTGATGATGATGGTGCCAAAACTTTGGAGTTGTTCTTCAAATAAAAAAATTTCTTCGTAGGCACGTGACCATTCCGGAGGACTTGCAAAACCTTCCACTCGTTCCACAAGCACTCGCCCATAATACGAACGATCAAAAATACCAACATGACCTATTTTGGGAATTCGGTTCCAAAACCTCCAAAGGTAATGGTGTTTGATTTCTTCTTCATTGGGAGCTGCAATATGATGTACTTCGAATAAACGTGGGTCAATTTCCGATGTGAGCCGGCGGATCGCTCCCCCCTTCCCTGCCGCATCCCAACCTTCAAAAACAATTAACACAGGTTTGTTTTTAGATTTTGCAAGAAAGGTTAAATCTCTGATTTTATTTTTTAAACCTTTCATTTGGATTTGGTATTCATCACTTGGAATCGACAAACCGAGATCCAGTTGCTTTAAATTTAAAATTTTAGATAGAAAGAGGTTTTGTTTCATGGGATAAGTTCCATTCCTCGTTGGATCATTTGTAAATTTGCTTTGGAATCATAGTCTAACGTACGTTCCAGTTTTTCCAAGATGGCATCAAACACAAGTAGTTTGGTATCCTCTTTTTTATCATTCGCGATAATGGTCCATGGAGAATCAATTGTCCGTGAGGAACTTAAAATCGAATCAAAAATTTCAAAGTATCGTTTGTAATGTTCACCTTGGTCTTTGTCGTATGGAGAAAGTTCCCAGTTTTTTTTCTTTTTTTTTGCCTCCTCTAGTCGTTTCTTTTGTTCTTTTTTGGATAAATGGAAAAAGAATTTATGAACGATGATTTTGTCTTTCGATAAAATCCGTTCTGTATTGAGAATGGACAACAATCTGTGGTCGTATTCCACCAAACTTAATTTTTTCTGTGACCTGAGATACGCCAAACGACTGTAATATGTGTTCAAATAAAAAAGAAATTCACCATATCTAGGCAACACTTTCCAAAAGTTCCATAGAAATGGATACCCACGATCCTCTGATTGGTCTACGTAAGGGGAATGTACTTTAAATTTTCTTGGGTCTAGGCGGATGGTCAAAGACTGTAAGATAGATCCTTTTCCAGAAGAAGCAAACCCTTCGAGTATAAAGATGTGAGCAATCTTTTGTCGTACACTTTCTCTTTGCAAAAGAAAGAAACGCTCTTGTAAGGTCTCCAAATCTTCTGGCAAAGATTTGGGAATTTGGTTTGTTGGATGTCGTTCTAAAATCACAAACCAAAATCGTATAGAGGTTGTTTGAACCTCCAAGCATTTTTTACATTGGTTTGGGAAATCCTGGCCCTGTTGCCTTTGCAATATGTTCGATTCCAGGCGTTTGTCCTACATATCGGGGGATGAGATGGACATGCAAATGGGGAACTCGTTCGGCGATTGCGGTCATGTACATTTTTTCTGGATGGTAACTTTCTACGATTTCTGTCCCCTTGTGGAGTGCCTTGCCATAGGACTCAAATTGTTCGAGTGTTAATTGGTGCCAAAATTCGACATGACCTTTCACTTCTAAATAAAGATAACCCTCAAGGTTTTGGTTTGCTTTTCGTAAAATCCAAAATTCATTTTCGTATAGGATTTCTTTGGGATTTTTGTGAGCTTCGCAGATGGAACAAGTCATAAATAGACTCCAGATTGCCGATATAACATATGATGAGAATTTATATTTTTATTTTCCTTGTCTCTCTATTTTCTTTGGTCTCACCTATGAATGCAGTAGCACCAAAAACGGAACAAGACCCACTCACAGAATTTCTCATCACAATTTCAGAAGTTATTTTTTCCGATCCCTTCCAAAAAGAGGAAATCGAAATTAAAAAGAGGCTTTTGGAAACGAACCAATCCGAAGTTCGTCAACTTCGCATCCGCATCAAAAACTCTCTAAAACAAAATCAAATCACAAAAGACAACTTGATCTCTTCCCAAACGAAACGAAATGCATGGGCACTAGATTTAGAACAAATAGGAAACTTAGGTGGGATTCTTTGGAAAGAAGATCGTGGTACCATTTACCAATGGGGAGATTGGTCTGATTTTTATGAAGATGGGTTTAGCAAAGAGAAACTTCGCTTGGAAGGCCAAATCCCATCCTTCTCCTATGAGGGAGGCACCATCTATTTTTTTATCAGAAACCCACCAGGATCTTTTCCCATCCACCTTGCCTTTGTCGGTTGGGAAGCAACGTTTTATGCCTTTGGTGATGAAGGTTCTTTACGTTACACAAACGACTTTCAATTGGATCCATCCGAACGATTAGGTGATTTCAGAAAGAACTTTGATGCGATTCGAAAAAAAATAGCTGGTTCCAGTCTTTTCCAAGTGAATGACCTTACCGTTTTTCTTGTACCAGGGAAACCAAAACCAATTTACTATGTATTTTTGTTCTTACGATTCCTTCTTGTCATTTGGACCATTTTACTTTTTTCATACATCGTTCGAATGAGTTTTTCTTTTCCAAAAAATCATTTGCCCAAGGATAGCCTCCCCTTATCCTGACAATACATCCCGCCAATTTGCCCTGGTAGTTCAACGGATAGAACATCGGTCTTCGGAACCGACAGTGGGGGTTCGATTCCCTCCTGGGGCACCAGTTAGAATTTCAAAACCAAGTCCAGCTAACAAAAACAAATTGGGAATCGAACAGTTTTGTGAGCCAATCCATTGCGACCCCGTGAACCGCCGGAGCCTACTTGCGGGAGGTGGTGAAGCGTTGGCTAGCCTTACAGGCTAGAGGGTGGATTGAGCAATGTTTTGGAAAAGCCGACCTGGATGGGAGGCGACGAACAAAACCGAGTTAATAAGAGATTCGCGAATATAATTAATAAAATCAGTCAAAAATTTACTAAAAAAAACTTGATTATCTTATTCCACCTGGAATATTCTATTTTATAATCTATATCAAGTGATATATTTTATAAAAAGACTTCCAATGACGAAACTAAGGGAACCTAATCAAAATACTCATTTAAAATCAAAAAAGCAGATTTTATTGAGAAAACTGAATTTAGTGTTAAAAAATCAGAAACTTGATTCTTTACCCAATTTTCGTGAAATTGCAAAAATCTTAAAAATGGAAATCGGGGAGCTAAAAAGAATTTTCGAAAACAAAAAAAAACTAGAAAGAGATTACAATCTCTATCTAAAAGTCAAATTTGATAAAAACCCAAATCGAGCTTTCAAGATGAAATCAAAGAACAGAAATCATCTCAGTCAACTTATTCAGCATGAAATTGTAATTTCTTACTATTTATGGAATTATCTTTAGAGGCAATCAATGACTAGACCGGAAGGTAGTAAAAACGAAGACTATGAAGTGAAACGAAATAAAATTCTGGAATCACTCTTTCAAAAATTAGTCCAAAAAAAATTCAGAGAATTTCCTAGTTTTAGAAATGTAGCGAAGTTACTGAATGTTTCTCCACCAACTTTGAAACACTATTTTCAAAGCCGAAATGGAGTCATGACAGCCCTACTCACTCACATAGAAATCAAGGGCGAAGCTTATTTAGAAAAAATATTGGTACCGGAAGGAAATGGAAAAGAATCAATATATAAATTACTCCAATACATTACAAGTGGTTTTGAATCAGGTCCAGTAGGAACAATCCATCAATTCGGATTGTCACATGGCATGGGTGAAAAAGAACTCGGACCATCTTATTTGGTCCATTTATTTGAACCATTATTAGATGCTGTTGAAAGAAGATTGATCCTTCACCAGAAACAAAATGAATTGATCGAATGTGAACCTAGAGTCGCTGCTTTATTTTTAATCTCTCCCTTATTTTTGGTATTATTACACCAAAAAAAATTAGGTGGTCACAAAGTAAGACCTCTCAACATAGATGAATATTTACACAATCATACTGATATTTTTTGGAAGGCATTTGCAAAAAAGCAGAAAGAATGAAAAGTTGTTTCTTAAAAATTTTACTGTATATTCTAACATTTTTTTTAAGTCGCTCAATTTACTCAAATGAGAGTATCAGGAAACCTCCACCTTCCTATGATTGGACTATTTCATTGGGAATCGCACCTATTTATGGGCCTGTCTTTTTTGGATCAAGGTATTCTGGATATTCAATCTTTCCTGATTTAAGATTCAAATATAAAGACAAAGTAAACTTTTCTATACCAGATGGATTATCTTATAATTTTTTATTGAATGAAAATTGGTCTTACGGTCCTATTTTTAAAATTCGTTTCGGTAGAAATGACGAAGATGGTGCCTCACCCTTTCTTATTTCAAAGGGAACCAAAGACATAAATAGACTAGGTAATTTAGGTATTGCTGGCGAACTAGGTTTCTTCATTCAATACAATATAGAGAAATTTAAGATTAGAAGTGAATTCAGAAATGGAGTATATGAACATTACGGAAAACTTTTGGATTTTTATTTTACTTATTCGAATCGAAAAGGACCAATTTCCTTTAATTTTGGGCCCAGAATCTCTCTTGCAAATAAAGAATTTTTAAACCATTATTTCGGCATAAACATCTTTCAATTCGGTAGGACAGGAATTTTCCCTCAAAATCTTGATTCGGGACTTTTTTTCTTTGGATTCACTGGCTCAGTTCTCTTACCAATATCAATGGATTGGGCAGTCACAATATTCTTTAGCTATGATCAATTGTCAAAAAATGTAGGTTCATCAAGTTTAATAGAATTACGAGGATCCATTCATCAATGGAATATTGGCATGGGTCTAGGGTATCGTTTCGGCTGGAATGATTAATCGATTCTACACCTGAAAAAAACATTAAATAAACTAAAAATCGCAAAGTATACGAATTTGTACACTTTGACACTAGGAAATCAAGTTGCGATTAATTATTTTTACGAACATTCACAACAATGGTTTTGGCAATTCGATCATGAAAACATTGCCTTCGGTTTGAAAAAATCAAAACAGAATCAAAAAGAAACAAGATGAAACCTAAAATGGGAATGTGGAAAACAATGGCTGGAACAATTTGCCTTAACATGATTAGACGATCAGTCGAGAGCATCGCGCCAGACTCGTCCACGATTTTAATTTTCATCAATTTTTTTCCAACAGTTTGACCATCTTTTTCCAAAAAATACAGATTGATGAAAAACGTTAAAAAGATTAAGAACAAAAAGATTCCTGTGAGGTAAATCGTACTAAACTGGTTTTCAGAAGGAATCAAAACATTGATCACTAATACTACTAATAAAACGACGAATCCACTACCATAAATGAAAAGGATGTCAATGCATGCTGCGATAAATCGTTGCGAAGGTGATGCCAATGTAACCCCATAGGGTAAATAAAAATTTCCATGTTGTGCCATAACTTTGATCAGGTCATAAGGTGAATCAATTGACAATCAAATATTCGGAAGGTACCCAAATTCGAGAAAAAATATGCCTGCTTTTTGCAAACAGGCTTTAAAGGAAAAAAGATGCATTGGAACAGAACGAACGAATGTGAACTTTAATTTTTACAGATTATTTCTCGAATAAAATCCTATTTATAAACATGATTACAATCGATCAATTGTTGGTATTTCGTACTTTCTGGTGGCCATGCAGTGGAATACCGCTTAAAATAAACATTTGTGTATTTTTGTCCATCATACACTTGCTCATAATAGGTAGATGCAACAAAACACTCTCCATTGGGTCGCTTCATCGCAACAACTCCAGCAAATCCTCTCGCTATGATGATCCCACTGATCTCATGACGGATCGGACTAAAAGACTTGGACACAATCACAGCCCTCATACTCGTCAACTTTTCTTCCGAGAAAGCGGCAGAATACGCTTCTAACATCTGTTTGGATAAATTGGGATCAACCATTCCAGCAGGTGGCATTTTTATCGTTTTTGCCATCTCTATCGATTTTGCATCTTTTTCATTTTGGATTTTTTGATCCTCAAGTGCTTCTGCTTCTTTTTCACGTTTGTATTCCGCTTGTTTTCGTCTTCCAAATTCATTGGCAACTTCTCGACAAGGGATTTCAGGCATACCCAAACTTTTACAGTTTTCTAATCGTGCTTCTACTTCGCTATCGCTTAAGGTCGATAAAGAAGCACAGTTAACAACTAAGATAGAGAAAAAACTAAACATGAAAATATATTTTAATAAGATATTCATTGAAATCCTCAAATTTGATCCTTTAACGATATCAGAAATCGCTGTGTAATACAATCGCCAGTATTGGTGACAATGGATAAAAGAAATCTCACCAAAATTGGTGAGATTCAATTTTTTGAAAGGAAACAATTTCTAGACAAAGTAAGAATGGATTCTATCTATTCAAATACTGTGATTTTACGCCTGCTTGTATTCTTTTGTTTCGTCCTCACTAATTGTTCTGAAGTGACAGTGCATGCAAAAAAAGGTGTTTTTGATTTAGGAAACAAATTGTCTAGTCGGGTGATCCCCTTAAATGGGGAGTGGGAATTTTATCCAAACCAAAGATTAAACACGATCAAAGAGGATTTTAAACTCTTCGTTGGAATGCCTTCCTTATGGACCAATGATCCTGGAATCCCTGCCGAAGGGTTTGGTGTTTACCAATTAAAAATCAAAAACATTCCGAACGTTTTGATGGGTTTACACATACCAGAAATGTATTCCTCTTATCATGTTTATATCAATCAATCTTTAGTAGCGAGTAGCGGACAAGTTGCCAATACGAAAGAATTGGCAATCCCTTCATTTAACCGAAACGTAATCCAACTTAACTCAATTTCCAGCGAAATCATTTTATCCATTGAAGTTGCAAATTTTCATTTCCCACGAGGTGGGATACCGTCTCCTTTGCGTATAGGAGAATACAAAAATATTATCAGTTATAGGGAAAATGGAATTGCTGAATCAGTTTTTTTATCTGGTGCTGCATTTATACTTGGATTTTATCATATCATTGCTTACTTAATTTTTAGAAAGGATAAACCTTTTTTATATTTCGGAATTTTCTGCCTCAATTTATCTTTAAGGCCATTACTTATCAACGAACAATATTTAGTTGAAACACTACCCATGATTTCGTGGGAAAATTGGCAAAAAATTGAATTTTTAAATTTCTTAGCTCTCTTACCTTTTTTTTATCACTTCATCCGTGTTTCGTATTCAAAAGAACCACAAAAGATTTTTTCAAAATTTTTAAACGTGATCTTTATATCTCTTTCGTTACTTGTCATTTTGACACCTCCGGCAATTTTTGCGCATATTCCAATTCCTGTATACATTCTTATTGGCCTAGCTGTAGTCGATTTGTCCATTCTACTGGTTAAGGAAATCAAAAAAGGAGACAGAGGAGCAAAAGTTGTTTTCCTTCTTTTCTTATTTCTTGCAGTGATCGTACTCATTGAAATCTTAATCGAAAGAAATATTATCAAAGGAATCGATTTTATAGAAGTACCCGGTTTTATCACATTTTTACTGTCACAGGCGTACGTGTTATCACTTCATACAGAAAAATTACGAAAAGAAAAAACAGATGCGGAAATTGAAATATTAAATGAAAAAAGAAAAAATTTAAGACTGGAAGTATCATTGTCAAATGAAAGGGAGAGAATTGTCTCCGATTTACACGACCATTTGGGAGCAAAATTAACTGATTTAAGATTAAAAATTGATAATTTAAAACCAAACATCCAATTAACCGAGAAAGACATCGATTCTTTAAAAATAGATGTCAAAAAATGTTTTCAAAGTTTTCGAGATACAATCTATGATAATGACGATTTTCGAATTATGGCTGAAGATTACATGTTTGGTTTGCAATTAAATCTTACGAGAAGGTACACAAATGCAAATCGAGAACTTCGATTTGAAACAACGGAATATACGCGAAATCAATTCCAAAACATCGAAGAAGAAGATACCAAAAGGATTTTATATGCAATTACAGTCGAGATTGCGACCAATGATTTGAAATATGGAATCAATACTTCCAATTGGAGTTTTGTTTTAACTGATTATTTTTTATCTGTTAAGATGAATGTTGGCACCAAGTTTTTGCCTTCGAAGGAAATTTCAATCGGAAGTAAATCGATTCAAAAACGACTACAATCACTGAATGCAACTTATTCGGAATCCATTATAAACAATACTTACTCAATCGAATTTCAAATTCCTATTCAAAGTTTAATGCATAATGAAAAAAAATAATCTTCTAAAACTAGGTTTGGTTGAAAATCAGTTCGAATTCCAAATTTCTTTTGAAGTGAAAACAAAAGAATTAAATATTCCGGTTAGGCTTGAGACTTGGACCTCCGCTGAAGATTTCCTAAAACATGGCAAAAAAACTGACCTTGATTTATTGTTTGTAGATATCCGTTTGCCCCAGATGGATGGCATTGAACTGATCAGAATCATTTCGGAAGAAATCCCCGATTTAAAAACAGCTGCCCTAACCATTGCGGATTCGGAAGAAACAATATTTGCAGCCCTCCGGGCAGGGGCACTTGGATATCTATTAAAATCAGAGTTATCTGATTTAAACCATATCATCACAACCATTATGAATGGAGGGGCCATGATCACCCCCACCATTGCCCTTAGAATGATCCATTACTTTCGCACACCAAATGAGAAATCTGAGTTTGAATTAACGAATCGTGAAAAACAAGTATTACTTGAAATAGCTTCCGGATTATCCATCCATGAAGCCGGAAAAAGATTAGGAATTAGTGACAATACTCTCAACACTCATCTCAAAACCATCTATCGAAAATTAAGAGTTCGTAACCGAGTGCAATTGATCGAACGAGCGAGGAAATTAGGATTTATCAAATGAAAAAGAATCAATTCACTTCTGGAATGACAAATCTTAAATGTTTACTTAAACAGATCGGCAATCACCCTGGGAGAGGCCACAACCTTTATTTGATTTACTTCAGCTTTTGAAATCACCGAATTGGAACCATCTTCCCATTCAATTTCAACTTTATCCATAAACAAAAATAAGGAGTTTGGTCGAGGATTACGATTGGCAAATAAAATATTTTTACTAAATCCCCCAGGGATCACAATCTCTTCGTTTTCAATGATTTCATAAACATCATTGGGACTTTTGATGAGACTATTTGTGGAAGTTAAATGGTATCTTACTTTTCTGATAGTTTTAAATGAATTATTAAAAATTTGAATGATGACATCTCTTCCTGTTCCTAAATTAAATTGATAATTCTGTGCATAGAGATCTGTTGTTGCAAAATCATTCAATATGATCGAATATTTTTTTGGATTTTGGATTAATGGTTTTAGTTTACGTTTTGTAACTTCGATTTCAGAAACCATCGCATCATATTCTTTAATTAATTTTCCTTCCACCTCCTCCAATGCGATTAAGTTTCCATCCTCAGGAGATTTATCTCCAAAAAATGGACTTACAAATACCAACGGAAACCAAGCATACTCTTTTTTCCTTATCGATTGTTCTATGGGTTTCCTCTTATCGAAAAAATAGGGACTCGAAACCGTAAACTGAACTGTTTCAACCGCGTCATAATAACATGGTATCAAAGTAATGGTAAGTATACTTAGCAAACATAAAAACGGTGAATTGTTTGCTTTATACTTTCTTTTTTCTTCGATTTCAACTTTAAAAAAATCAGAATTCGGATCATATAACAAACTTCCAACCATTTGCCCAGGTTGTAAGGAAAAAGATTTATCATAGATGAATGGTTTTGGAGAGTTAGAGGTTTGTGAAGATTGTGAAGGTTGTGATGCATTCTTCTTGAAAACATTTTTCTCATAAGAAGGGTTTTGGATTTTCTCATAGAACGTAATGCAATTGAAACTTATCATGAGAAATAAACATGGAAAGATTAATTTTTTTTTCATTTGAACTTCACTCGGGAAAAGTTTTGCACAAATCATTCTAAACTGTAAATAATTTTTTAACAAATAAACCCTTGTTTTCCTCACCAGAATTGGTGAGAAAAACAAAACATTGAAACTGACTGTTTTTCTGGCAGTATCTCGATTCGAATCAATCCAATTCTTTAGATTTTGAAAAAATCAATCGTTTGCCTTAAGTTAGCTGCCTTATTGGATAAGGCCGCACAAAGTTTGTCAATATCACTTGCAAACTGATTTAAATATTCAGTTCCTTCTGTGATACTTGCGATACTTTTTGCTAGTTCTTCGGATGTCCTTGCTTGTTCATTTGTATTTTGTTCAATCTCCATCGCTCTGTTGGTTAGTTTTTCGAAACTCTCTTTTACATTTTTTACAAGTTCCAGTTGTTTTTTTGTCATGACACTGGACTGTTTGATGAGATCGATTGTGGTGTGCACTGAGCTTTCAATTTGTTTGAAGGTTTTTTCTGTATTGGAAACAGCATCTCTTCCCGATTTTGTGGAAATGGATGCTTGGGACACTGCTTCCAAAATTCGTTTTGTATTGGATAGTGTTTGTTCTCCTAACTTGGAAATCTCACTCGCAACGACTGCAAAGCCACGTCCAGCATCCCCTGCCCTCGCGGCTTCAATCGAAGCATTGAGTGATAAAAGTCCAATTTTATCAGAAATTTCACCAATCACTTGGATGACATTGGAAGTATGGTCTACACTTGATTCGATACCTGACATAGCTGAAAGTGTAGACAACAAGGCATTTTGTCCTAATTTCGTTTCTTCTTCCATTTGTTTGGTTTCTTTTTCAGTTAAACTCATCAAATCATGGATTGATCCAATGGAAGATTCCATTTCGAGGACTAAATCTTTAGCTTCTATTGTGATTTCGTTTTGTTTTTTGGCTCCAAAGGCAGTCGAACGAATGCTTGCTGACATTTCTTCGACTCCAGCAGACATTTCTTCAGAAGAAGAAGCCTGTTCCATCATCGCCTGAGTTAAACCTTGTGTTTGTGTTGCAATGATTTTAGCATCGGATTTTACTTTGTCTGATTCTTCTAAAACATCCGAAGTGATTTTGCGAATGTTTAAGATAAATGAATTCAAAGAAATTGATCCATGCCCCAACTCATCCGTCGAAATGATAGGAACTGACTCCCTTAAGTCACCATCTGCTAATTCCCGATAACGAGTTGCCATTTGGATGGTATTAAACTTCATAGCCTTCACAAAAAGAGAGGTTAATACAAAAATATTGACAGTGATAAAGGCTGCCATGAGGACCAATGTGAGTTCCGCATTTTGAAGTTGGATGAATTGAGTGACTTCGGCAACCAAAAGGTATCCCAAGGCAGTTAACGTCATACTAAACACTGCAGACATCGTAAAAAAGATTCGTGCATAAATGCCGACTTTCGGGATTGTATGAGACTCTAAAGGTAAATCTTTTAGTTCCTTTGTTACCAAAACCTCAGTGATAACAAGCTCTGTTAGAAAAAAATGAGATACACCTAATACTGGATAAATGAGCAATGGCAAAATCACATAAGGTAATGATTCCACAATCGTGGGAGTAAAAAATTGAAAGGTAACAAATGCAGCGAATGGAATCCCAAAAGACCATTGCACTAAAAAATACCAAGAATTCTTTTTCGGGAACTCGAGTAGTTGTAATTTGATATTTTGTTTTTCTAGGAGATTTAAATTCTGAAAAGATTCGGGAATTGTTTTTCGAAGTAATTTCTTTAACTTCAGAAATCGAACCGTAGGAACTATGTACGATGAAAAGAGAGCAATCGTTGCACCCAAGACAACTAACAACGATTTATCGAATGTATACATCCCACCAATGATTATAAATAATACGGCTGTCGGCACAGCAAGAACTGCTGTCAGTAATTCTAAACCAATTGTCAACCTCCAACAAATTGCCTTTACTTTAGTTTCATCCATCCCAGAAAATCCTTTTCTGGACATTGTAAAAATAAGATATTAACGTATAGTATTATTTTGATGTACGTGTATAAACCCCATTCCAATCGACAGGTGGTGGGTTTTGGAAAAGACTTTGGCAACGTTTGATGAGTAAATGACTGCTTATATCTTCTCTTTGGTATAATTTAGAAACATTCTGAAAATGTTCGATGGCTTTTTCCCAATTGCGACCCAAATACATTTCAAATCCCAATTCATATTCGCGTTCTGCTTGTCTCATCACATCGGTTACGTCTTTTTGTAATGATTCTAAACTATAAATTTTAACAGGTGCTTCTTTTCCTTTTACACGGATCCAATCCAAAAAACGGAAATGGAATTCGTCCTTACAAACTGATTCGATGCTTTCTGAAACCAAAATGGAAACCCCATAGTCCTTTGCAGCTGCTTCTAACCTAGCCGCTAAATTCACACTGTCTCCCATCATGGTATAAGAAGCCAAACTATCAGTTCCCATAAACCCAACTTTCGCCAAACCACAGTTAAGTCCTATGCGAAACACCATAGCACGTGCAAGTGGTGTAAATTCATTGTTTTCATTCCATTTGGTACGAAGTTTTTCTAGTTCGGATAACATCTCCAATGCAGATTTACATGCCATTTTTGGGTGGTCTTTATATTGAATCGGTGCTCCAAAAATGCCAACAATTGCATCACCGATGTATTTATCCAAGGTTCCAGAATTGGATTTCAAAACGAGTGTCATCGCAGAAAGGTATTCATTGAGTAATTTGGCAAGGTCTGTTGCGCTTAACTCTTCACTAATCGTAGAAAATCCTGCCACATCAGAAAAAAATGCGGTGATTTCCCACTCCCCTCCTTGTTTGAGGGAGTCCATATTCTCGAGAGCCACACTCACAACACCTGGATCCACTAAGTTCCTTAAGATGTTGTTAAATTTACGTTTTTCCTTTCCTTCCGTATAGGTTAAATAGGCAAATCCCAACAAATAGGAAATAGGAAATCCCAATACAAAAGAATAGGTAGATATCACAAAATCCATTCGATACAAAATGTAAAACAATCCAACAAACATAGATATGGCGATGATTGGATATAAATTTTTCAAAAGGTGCCATTGGTTGATAAAAAGGATCAGAACTCCTATGAGTAATACCAAAATGGTAAAGCTGATACCATAGGATTCAGGTAACTCTTTTAACAAATGGCCCTCTGTTAGATTGGATGCAAAAACCGCCTGTGCAATCACTCCAGGGAACAAACCATGAGGGGTCACCACATCATCATGGGTAGCAGCGGCGGATGTCCCGATCAAAACAATTTTGTTTTCAAACAAACTTGGGGGGACAAGTAAATCGTTTGGATCTTCCACTTCTCCTGAATTCAATTTTTCCAGTGATTCAATGATTCCAGAAGCAGAGTAACGAGGAATATTTCGTAATTCTGCTTCCGAATAAAAATAGGCACGAACCATTCCATCTTTACCAAGTGGTACAACACGTTTTAAATTTTCTTTTGTTAACAAAAGATTAGAATCCATCGTTTCAATTTGATAAGGTTCCCCCAAAACAAATGCTTGTAGGGCTAAAGTAGGAAAGTACAAACCGTTCCACATAACAACGGGAGAAAATCTCCGCAAAATTCCATCACTATCCGCTCTCACATTTACCACATGGACCATTGGTGCCGTTTCTCCAATTTTACCTATGGGAAACGATGCATTTTCGTATTGGGGAAAGGGTAACGTTGTTTGCAAATTGACACGAAACCTCTGACTGATTTCGTTTATACCTTGTCTTGGGATCACAATCCCACCATCTCGAAAATTGGCTGCATGAGAAATTTCCCCCAAACTCTCGTTTGCTGTCACGATGGCTTCATCGTAATCAGATCTCTCTGTAAACATAATATCGATGATTGTGATTTTAGGTGGAGTGAGTAATTTCGTATAACCAATTAAAGTTGGATAGATATGCCGTTTCCATGGCCACTGTCCAAGTTCCGGATGATCTGCATATTTTGCGATGCTTAGTTCATCAATGTCGATGATGACAATGTCTTTCGAAAAAAAATGATGGGATGGTAAGATATGAAAAAATGCATCCGATAACTTTCGATCTAATGTTGTTGAAAACCGAAAAAAGGAAATGAAAGTCATGAAGAT
This sequence comes from Leptospira jelokensis, assembly GCF_004769635.1. GTDB lineage: Bacteria > Spirochaetota > Leptospiria > Leptospirales > Leptospiraceae > Leptospira_A > Leptospira_A jelokensis. Next base: position 452,569 of record NZ_RQGH01000011.1, on the reverse strand, counting down.
CGCAGGGATCACCACCATTAATATGATTGGGATAAATATTTTGTATTTCTTCATTTTGCGATTCTAATTTTATATTCACTCCACCGGTCAACGACGAGCGGGGCGCCATCAGTGGATACCGACTGCTCGGCAAATACCAGTTTTGCGATTCTGATATTGGTTTCAGGGTGAGTTTTTTTTAAGAGTTCAGTTCCTTCCGCTTTTGACATGGCATTCAAATAACTGGACAATCCCAAAGGTGAATAACCTACTTGCGAAACAAGACCCACTGCCGCTTCATCTGCTTCCAATTCAACTTTAGCATCGCGACCTGTTTCAAAAAATTGTTTTTCCATTTCTCCGATTGCTGTTGCCATCGCAGTATTTACTACCTCACTACCAGGAGGTGTTAAAAGTCCCGAAAGGATATCAATCCATACATTGGATTCTGTAAATTCTCCATTATGGAACAAGATCACATGACCCATCTCATGGGCAATGATCCCCGCAAGTTCTGCTTCCGTTTGGATCTTTTTCAAACTACCGGTTGTTAAAAATAAATAACCACCCGGGCATGAAAACGCATTGATTTCACTGGATTCTATCACACCAACACGAAACTCCAAATCCTTCCTCGACGAAACGGCTCCAAGTTTTGTGGCAATGGAATTGAGATAACGTGTAAGTTCTAAATCACGAACCAATGGATACCGTTTTAATAACCTGGCTGCAAGGGAACGACCGAGTTTCACTTCCGCCTTTGTTTCACCTAACACAAACAAGTCCCCTTTTAAATCCGCGTTAGACGTAACGATAGTTTCTAGTTGTTTATTCCTTTCTGGTTTTGTGTTCCTTGTATCAATCGTTAAGGGGACGGACTCAAGCCAACGTAAGGATTCGAAGTCATACAAATCACCTTCACCTCTCACTCGCATCTTTTGCGTTTCAGAAAGTCCTCTTGCAGCCGCCGTTTTTGTAAAATCGGAAGCCCTTTGCCTAGCAACAACAGCTTCACTGGAATTGGAAGTGATGCCCAATTTCATTTGGTTCCCTGGAGGCAAAGGAGAAACAAATAATTTTGAAACCCAACCTGTTTTCTCTTCCACGCGGACCTGTACAAAAAGTCCTTGTTCTTGAATTGGAGTTAGTACTTCTCCTACTTTTAAACCCAAACCTTCAGCATTCAACTTGGGTTGCGAGAGTAACTTTGCTTTGGTGCTTTGCACATAGACATTTCCTTTTGCAAAAACTGAAATTCCAAGTAAAAGAAAACCAATGAAATAATAATTCGATCTCATTTCCCTTGAATGTGATCTCTTCCTAAAGTTTGAAAACTCTTTTTTTACTTTTGACTTTCGTATTGACAATTCTTATGAATCCATTGTGATGAATGGGCGATGAAACATTTTTTTCTTATCCTCTTTTTATCTTTTGCCATCTTCGTAGGATGCAAAAAAGAAAAAGATGAAAGTAATTCACTGAGTGCCTTAGTCACACGTTTTTTTATCCGAAGTTTATTATCATCCAGTATCAATTCAGAGCTACCTTCCAATCTAAGTGTGGCCGTTCCAAGGTCCATTCGTAAGCCTTCTAGTGGACTCGGCGCCAGTTTGCAAACCAAACGCAAAACATCGAAAATGAATTTTACAAATAAAGGCATTGCACAGGACACTTTGGACTATGGTTTTACTGGACAAAACTTTTTAACCGAAGGTACGGGGATCGTTGCCGAAATCTTACGCGACTCCAAAAAAGATTTAGTACTCATTAGTGGTTCCTATACAATCGCAAAAGCAAGTCCTGGAGTTTGTATCCCTGGTGGAACGTCTACGGTGCGCATCACACAAGCGATGGAAGATGAATTTTTAGAAGGGATCGAAAGGCTTGGTCTCAGTACAGAAGAAGCAAGAGGAGAACTCGTCAGTTTGCAAAATGAAGGATTATTGCCTTTCATTGGCCAAGCCGTACCAACTCCAGCGATGGTTTTCAGGAACTTAAGTAATAATGAATATGATATTGAAGTGGAGTATTCGTTTGCCGATTCGCTTGGTACCCCCCAACCTTGCCCAGCAAACAACAAATTCCAAAAAAGTATCAAATTCAAAAATGACAAAACAAAGGTTTTGAGTTCCATCAGTCGTTCGCTAAAGGTATTTGGTATCTCGCTAAGTGTTGATGCCTCTATCACTTACATCACACAAAACGGAAAAAAAGACAAAGCAATCCTCAATATCAAACAAGTCACTTCGGGTTCGGGCAACACTGATAAATCCACAACCAGATTTACCTTTGAAGAATGTGCGAATGATACAAATGCCAACGCTAACAATTGTGTGACTCTGAATTATAGCAATGTATACGATGATGCCGCCGGTAACAAAATTACCACTTCCGTAAAAGGTCGCACCAATGATTTCGGTGGTTATGTGTTAACGGAATACATTGACAATGCTGACAACTTTGAATACTACTTAACAGAAACCTATGATAACAATGGGGACATTACTTATTTTGCAGTTGATTATTATGATATTGATGCACCTGTAAATGATGAATATGAAGAACTTGGGGTCCTCGATACCGACTTATACGGAGAGTTTATCGAAACAGCGTATAGCTTTGAATGGGATGTGTATGTGGACTTTACCATCACTCCTCCTGGTGCTGGAATTGGTTCCGGAGCCTACTCTGCCTATGATGCCTTTGTCATCATGCCCGCGGGAGTGGATCCAGATGATTTTCCAGATGAATACATCGGGTGGGGTGAATTTTATGAAAACGAATCCGATTCCACAGTTTCCTATTACGTAGACTTTTATGGCCAAGCAAACCAAGTAGCGACGGCAGTCGTGTACCGGTATGAAGTAGATGCAAATGGAAATGAAGTATACACTCCCCTAGCAGATGTTATTTACCAATTATAAAAATCATCAATCGAAATAGTAGTTCAATAAAATCCGAAAAGAATATAGAATCGTATGTCAAAAAAACCCTTCCAGAACCCAAGCGGACCCGTAAAATCAAAATCCAAATTTCGATTTTTCCTTCTAGTTACATTCCTTTTTGCATTATCAAACTATCCAAAATCTATGTTCGCTTCCGAACCTTTCCACAACTTACATGGATTTTATGGAGAACGAGCGGCGGGACTTGCCGGTGCCTTTACGGCAATCGCTGATGACCCGTCTGGTGCCTATTACAACCCTGCGGGACTTGGGTTCACCCATAACGATGGGATTTCCATATCTGCCAGTAATTTTAAAGATGTGAAACGTAGTTATATCAATATAGATACTCCAGGACAAAGATACAACCAAACCCACCAAGGTTTTGATCCCAATTTCATTGGACTTTTAAAAAACTTTGACCGGTGGAAATTTGCATTTTCGATTGTGAATACATACAATTATTCGTACAACCGAGTGGACCAAGTAAACTACCCACTTGTTTCTCCTTCTATCAATTCCACAAGGAATTATACAAAAGAAAGGTACAACCAACTCCTTGTAGGGCCTAGTTTAGCATACCTTGTAAACGACAAACTCTCTTTAGGTGCTACACTTTATTATATGAATGATACCAAGGAAGCTTCGAGGACACAATTCCAACAGTTTTCAGATTTGAGTTATGTGATGCGTTCTTATGTGGACAACAGAAAGACTACAGGTCTTATGCCAGTGTTTGGAATCCAATACCAACCCAATCCAAAACTCTCCCTTGGAATGAGTTACCGCAGGATTTTTGTTACAGGTGGAGACAGATTGTACAATGAAGTGTATGCTGATTCCACAAGACGGCCCGGAACATCAGCCATTGATTTCATAGAAGGAACAGGTGAAAGTGCCTCCTCCATCGAACAAGGTGTCCTCACTCAAAAACCAAAACTCATCACATCCATCCCCCAAACATCCGAAATGCGGTTTGGTGTGGCATTTTTCCCAACAGCCAGATTCCTTGCATCCTTTGATATGATCCATACCTCCGGTTATAAGATAAGAAGGAACCAGGATGAAATTAGCACATTAGGAAGAAGGGTCACGTATACAATCAATGACACTGAAGTGAGAGAACTCACTCGTATCTCCACCACCAATTTTGCGGCAGGCATGGAGTACTACCTTGCTGACACCTTTGCCGTACTTGGTGGGATTTACACAAACGAACCCAATACAAAACCCATTTCATGGACAGAGTCTGCTGTTGATTTGTACTTACAAAATACATTTGGAAACCAAGTTTCTCAATCGTCGGGAGAAACGAGCGTGGTTTATAAGGTAGCAAGGTCTGGTACAAATCCACGAAACGAATACTCGAGGAATCGGGGTTTGAGTTTAGGATTCTCTTGGGTCACTTCAAAATCATCAGTTTCCGTCACCTACATCCGCGAACTTGGTTATGGAACTTCTAGGATTGACCCCAATTCACTTGCCCAATCCTTTGAATACAGTGCTCATTCCATTTACATCATGGTGAGTTCCAGAAACTAAACTATTTTTTTGATTTGGGATTGGATTCAAAAAAGTCTTTTGCATCCGTATACCCTGCTGCCAAAAGTATTTCCGCCTGCTCTTTTTTAAAGTTTAAGATACTCCCAAGACCTAACATTTGTTTTGGGGCGATGACAGAAATTTTTGCTTTGGTAAATTGGGTACGCAAACCTAAGAAAAAATTTTCAATTGATGTCAAGCCATCCATAACAGATTTTCTGTATTCCAATCCTTGTTCGACACTTCGATAGGATCCAAGTAAATAAAGTTCAAATAACCTTTCCAAGGCCTCGTCTTTGGTCACTGGAGTTTCCATAATCGTCGAACTTCCTACAGGCGAAAGTAATACCACCACAATGTCAGATGCTTCATGGGTTAATGCAGGTAAAATAGGAGTATTTGCCATCACTCCTCCGTCCCAATATGGTTCCCCATCAATCATCTGCCAAGGAAAGATCATGGGGATCGCGGATGAAGCAAGGATGTGTTCGATTTGCAATTTTGGATTTTCAAAAAACCGAAGTTCTGAACTGAGAATATTCACTGCAGAAATGATCACTTTTGTTTTTGTTTGGTTTAATTTTGTAAAATCCAGATGTTCATGGATGAATTTTTTAAGGGGATAAGTCTCTACGAGTGGATAATATTTCCTTCTGAAAAACCCTTTCAGCATATTCCAAATCGAATAACGCATGATATGCTTTTGGTTAAGTTGTAACCATAAATTGGATAACTCTTTGGAATCCATTCCAGACCCAATGGCACAAGCATTGATTGCACCAACAGAAGTCCCACAAATGATGTCTGGTTTCCATCCAATCTCTTCTAGGTACCGCAATACTCCGGCTTGGTAGGCTCCCCTCGCTCCACCACCTGACAATACTAATGCTTTCTTTTTTGCCATTCTACTTACCGCTTACAAAGATATCTCGTCCAGTGACGTAACGTTCCTTCCACCATTTTTCATTGAGTGATTGGATGACAACACCTCTGCTAGTTGAGGCATGGATAAAATTTCCATTTTCTAATACTAAACCGACATGAGTGATTTTTTTTGTATTGGGGGAAGCCGAAAAAAAGACCAAATTTCCAATCTCTTGTTTTTCTCGGGAAACAAAGTTTCCAATAGTTGCTTGGTCTCTTGCCGAACGTGGGATGGCTTTCTCCTTCATACCAATTTTTGTATCAGTGAGTATGGATTTGGTAAGACCTGAACAATCAATGCCACGTTTGGAATACCCACCATACAGATAAGGCGTTCCAATCCACTGCCTTCCCACTGGATCCACAAGTTTTCGTTTGGATTCTTGTTTTTCTGGAGAAAGGACTAAACTCGTTTGTTCTTCGATAAAAATCAAACTAGGATCTAATTTTGGTCTTTCTTTTTTGATCCAATTGCCTTCTTCATTCCAAAGGATTTCTGTTCGGCGGTTTGACACCTTAAAATCCGAAATGGAATTTTTGCCATTCAAAACAGAAATTGTATCTTCGATCACCAAACTCCATTTTTCATCATCCACAAGTCCTTTGGAATCTGATTTGATCTCAATGAATATTTTTTTCTGTTTTTCGGGATTTAAACTTGTTACTTTATTTGGTAATTTTTTTTCGAGAAGATTGAACACCAAACTAGAATTAGGTTCCTGTTTTCGAAGTAAAACATAAAGTCTTCCTGCAACAAAAATGGTATCTCCTGTCCAACGTTTCTTTTTTGCCAATTGGAAAAATTGAATGATCTCTTCTTCTGGGACTTGGCTTAAGTTCATCTCACGATAGAATTTTCCAAAAAAAGGGATTTCGGCTTTCGATGGTTTGGTGGTGATGAAATAGGGAATCAGGTCTTCTACCTCTTCCCAATCATAACCGTGGTCCTGTAAAATGACAAATCGTTCCACTTCCAAGGCAAATTCAGACGGGCTCATGGATTCAAACACAGCCCATACGCGAAGGGATTCGATGGTATCTTGGATTTGTTTTTGGTTGGCCCGGTCTCCCAATTTCTTTCGGATTTCATTTCGGATGAGTAAGGTTTCTTGTTTGTTGTATCCCGACTTAAGTAAGTTATCTAAGTTTTGAGAGTGTAAAAGAAAGGGAAATAGGAAAATAAAAAGGATAAACCATCGGCCTGTCATACGGAAAGAAAATTCTGAAAACATGATCCAATGAGTAGACTGTGAATCCTTCATTGTAAAGAAGGATTTATGAATTTCTCTCGGTTCATTCTGATTTTCTCAACTGAAGATATGTATCCTAGTTCAATCAATCGTTCGTAGGCAAACCAATCGAGTAACCCAAAATTATTGGTTGGGATTTGCAAAAACAAATCGGATATTTTTTCAGTTTGGCGGATCCTTTCCCGACTCGATGCCAAAATGGAACGAATGATGATGTCACCAATGGGAGGGAATTTGGGTTTCATTAGGTCTTGGAAATTGATTAGGTTAGTCATTTGAAAGAAGGGATTTGTCATCACACCAGGCCGATTCGGATCAAAGTAATCACAAAGTTCACGGTCTTGGTCTGGATAAATATCTCCAAATACATCAACGGAAATCACCTTGCCCACACCACGTTCCTTTAAGGTAATGCCTGGCACATTGTCGAGAACCCCGCCATCAACATACACAATCCCTTCATTGATAAAAGGTGGGACCACTCCAGGGATCGAAGTACTCGCACGAATGGCTTTCCACAAACTCCCCCTTTCTTGCACTTCGATTTCGGAATGGGATAAGTCAGTCGCAATCGCAAAATAAGGAATCCATAAATCTTCTATTTGGATCTCTCCAAAAAATTCACGGATGGCTTCCGTATACTTACGTCCAGTCGTGAGTGATAAAACAGGGATTGTGTACTCATTCAAGAGCTCCCTGGAAACCCAAAATTCTTTGGCTTTGGCTTTACTTGCTTCACTGGATTCTCCCATGGCAATGAGGGCAGAAAAAATCGCACCTGCACTTGTACCAGAAACCATATCGATGGGAATTGAATTTTCTTCTAAGGCCTTTAACACTCCTAAGTGAGCAAAACCTTTTGCGGCACCACCACCGAGTGCAAGGCCAATGGATTTTCCAAGTAAACCCCTTCCCAATCGTTCCCAAGTATCCATCCGTTCCATATGAACATGGTAATGGCGTTCGTACCTTCGTTTTTCTAAATGTTTGATGGTACCTGTGATCACTGAATTTTTGTCTGGTTGGATTAAAACCAATACATGGTTTCTATCGTGATACTTACGTTTGTCGATAAAAGCTTCTAATTCGATACAAGTTGGCGTTTCACATGCATCTTTGATATACACAAAACTATCAGATTGGCGGAGAGCCCTTTCCGCAAACGAGCTGATACTTTTTCCATCTTTTAAAATGTAAAAGATATAATCATATTCTGATTCAATCTGAGTGAAAAATCGAATGATCCAAGGCTCGCGGTCGGCTTCTTCTAATTTCTCAAGTTCCTTAACTCTTTCGTTAAACATGGATTCGTCGACCACATAAAACGAACCATACCTCAAAAAAACAAGACCGAGGTAATGGATGGCATCTAAAATTGTTTTTTCAGGAAGAGAGGATAATAAAGAAAATGTTTTTGCTTGTGGCACAAAAGGTTTCGATTCGGTTTTTGCATGCGCAAGCCTTTCTGCGATGATTTTAGTGATTTGCAAAAGGCTTTCTGGGTATTTGACGAGGATGGAAAGTGCCACTTCTCTTGGAACTCGGATGAGTTCCGAATCACGCACTGCTTTGACAGTTGCAGAACGTTTTTCACCGGTAAACAAACTGAGTTCCCCAATGATATCAAGTCGTTTGAATTCCCCGCTATCACGCAAACTTCCATCCGCCCCACGTTTCTCATAACGAAGTTTCCCTGCAGCCAAGATGTACAAATCATTCCCTATGGAATTTTCTAAAAATAAAACCTCTCCTCCTTTTAAGAATTCCCGGACCGTATGGTCCATCATCTCACGAAGGACCGAATGTGGGAGATTTTTGAATAAATCCGCTAAGGTGAGGTACTGGGCCAGGGCAGGATTTTTTGATTTTCGGATCCGTTTCACAACAACTGTTTTTAACTCTTCTTTTTAAAATTACAAGTAACCTTTTTGTTATCGTTCGCTCTTCGGAAAGATTCTTTAAAAAAAAAGAAGAGTAGTCATAATTCTTCCCCGCCTACAATAGGAAAGGAGAAGTCATTATGATAGCAAGTTTACGTGGAAAATTACTCCAATTAGAAATCGATCGTTTGGTGGTCGAAGTTTCAGGTGTTGGTTATGAAGTGATGATTCCCTTTCCCCTTCATCTAGAATGCAAAGAGAAACTTGGACAGGAGATTTTTATCCATACCTACCACTCCATTACAGACCGCGCACAACGGTTGTTTGGCTTTGCACAAAAAAAAGATCGAGAATTATTCGAACTCATCAAATCCCTACATGGGATTGGCGAACTCACTGCCTTAAAAATTTTATCATTTTTCCAAGCAGATGATTTGTACCAAATTGCAAAAGCAGATGATAAAAAAACCTTAGAAAAAATCCCAAAAGTAAAAGGGAAAACTTCTGAAAAAATTCTATTTGAAATCAAACAAAACCTAAAAAAATTCGAAATCTTTTTAAACGAAGGAACAACGGAAAACAATGTTTTGGATCGAGAAACCGATTTGGCAACCCTTGCCCTCATCCAACTGGGTTTTGACGAAAAAACTGCCACAAAACAAGTATCAGATGCAAAGAAAAATCATCCAGGACTTAGTGCTTCTGACATTGTGAAACAAGTGATCACAGGCACCAAATGACTAAAACATGCGGTGCAAATACCAAGTGTTTTTGATTTTGATAAAATTAGGATTGATGAGATAACGTTCTAACTTAGGATCTTTTGGAAATCGAAATTTGATTTCTACTTCTTCACTCGATCCAATATAAAAATCTAAAACAACAGGACCCGCTTCCAAAAAAACATCACGGATGGTTAGGTTTCCACTACTTCCCTTTGTTTGGTTTAGTTTCGTTTGATTGATATAATAGAGGGCGAAGTATCCATCAGGATCGTTTAAGTCTTCCTCTACTTCCTGAATGGTCCAGTATCCTTTGGCATCCACAAACAATCCTGTTTCTTTTTCTACATAAGACAACAAATGCCGAAAATGCCCTTCACATAAATCAAGTAATAATTGTTTGGTTACAAATAAAACCATGGTTTTATCAAAATTGGTGATGCCTTTTCCATAAATGGCTCCCATGGTAACGGGAAAAGGGCATTGGATTTTACGTGTTTGGACTTCGTTTGCTGACGGATTCAATCCATTGGCTTTCTCTCGATTGGGAAGAAAACAGGAATTTAAAAAACAAATGAGGATAAGAAATACGACACCATTCCAAAGAAACATACAATTCTTTTGATTAGGGACTTTTGGAATCATAACCAGGCAATGTTTTCGCATTACATCGTTTTGTTGAGGAGGTCCTCAAACAAATCCCCTGAATACATTTCAAGAGCACCATTACTTGCAGAGATGATTTTTTTTCCAGCTTCTGTAACATCAAAATTGCCGATCACATATCCTTTGGATGCGCCTAAATCTTCCATTTGGTTTGTCATCTCTCGTAGAAATACATCCGATACCTTAGCATCTTTCCACTTTCGCACTCGAAATAATGCCCGTTTGTTTACATCTTCTTTTGAGGAAGCAAGCAAATTGACACCATCTGCTTCGGGATTGGAAATTTCTTTTGTCACCCGGTAACCAAGGCTCATCACCATTCGGGTAGCTTGGTTTTTAAAATTGGTTCCAGGAAGGCTTATGAATTTTTCAAATTTATCTAAGCCAAGCATGTCCAATTTGGATGTTAGTTTTTTTCCATTTTCATCCACCATCCCCTTGATGTTAAATGGTTTGGAGGATCGCATCCCACTCAGTTCGAAATAACGTGAGTTCGGGAAAATATTCACAGATAATAAATTCAATTCACGTGTTAGGTCGTATTCATGGGTCAAGGATTCAACGGTCCCAGTGCCCCTTTCCAAACGGTATTTTAAATTCGCAAGGGCAATCACATCAGGATCATCCAATCGTTCTGCTTCTGCTTCGATTAGGTATTCGGCCCCTTCCTCATACCTACCCATATAGGTTGTGATCATCGCAAAATGGATGCTACACTCTGTGATTTCACTTTGCCATGCGTTGAGTTTTGCCATCTCAAGGCATAACCTTCCATACTTTAGAGCCTCCGGGAAATTTTGCATAAGGATGGCTTCTGTCATAAGGAACTGGAATAAAGTGAACCTAACAAATTCGTCTTCGATTTGTTCACTGATGGCGATGGCAGTTTTCACTGCCTCCTTGTGTTTGTTTTCCCTGGAAAGGGAAAGTGCATACAAAAATCCGGAGACAGGAGTTTTTTCGAGTTTATAAGCTTTTTCAAAGTAATCTCTTTCCTTTCCCCCACCCGTGACCCCTGAGATCACACCCTTCGCGATGTAAAACGAAGTGAGATTTATTTTTTCTTCCGGGATTCGGGAAAAAAAATGGTCAGCAATTTTGAATTCTTTTTGTCCGAGGGCCATAAATCCCAATCGGATGCATGCAATTGGATTGGAGCGGTCGGTTTGCAGGGTATCGAGGTAGTGGAAAAACGCCTCTTCAAAAAAATCTTTGTTATAATAAATCTCCGCAATCCGGTTCGAAACCGTGACGGGATCAATTTCCTTGTTGTATCGATTGTTTTTTTTGATGATTTCGAGGTGTTTGGCTTCGTTTAACGGGTCATTTTCCATGGCATAAATTTTTGCCATCACGTAGTGACCATAGGGGTTTTGGTGGTCTTCTTCCAATTTTTCCCGAACTAGGGCGCGAGCATCTAGAAAATTCCCTAAAGTTGCAAGGCTTAGGGCTTTGGCATAACTATCCCGCCTTTGACCAATGACAAAGGTCAAGAGAAAGCCTAGCATAATCACAGCGGCTCCTACAAAGATAAAAAATGCCAAATTCGAATCCTTCCTAAATTCCTATTTTGGTTGGTAAAAAAGAGTCTTACGTCAATTCTGTCCTGGAAGTGATACAACTCACCTACATTTCGTTTGCTCTTCGACTTCTCACGAGAGATCGTCTCTATTCCTTGGCCTATGGCCTTGTGGGAACCCTTGTTTTTACTTTCCTCGTACTTGCGGTACGGATCCACTTCCACTTGTATGCAGGAGTGTCTCTTACTAGTATCGTTTCCTTTGACAAGTCTCCTCAGATTCTTTTTTACGCCACAAGCTTTGCACTGATGACTTTATTTTTCTTCCATTGCCTACATGCGCTGGGAGATATCGGAGTGATGATGGCTGTGGGTGGGAACCGGATGGGCTGTATACTCCTCCATTCTTTGTCCTTATTTTTCCTATTTTTACCTAGTTTCCTCTTCTCCATCTTGGTCAATTTGAGTTTTTTACCGCCTCCTCCTGATTTTGGTATTTTAGGGGAAGTAAAATCCGTTTTCACCTGTTTGGTGCTTTATGTGTTTTTAGGAATCCTTGTTTCCTTCCCAACGGTTGGGATCAGCACCTTTATGGACCCCTACAAGTCCATTCGGAGGCAAAAATAATGTTACTCCGGGTGCACAACCTCACCAAACGATTTGGAAAAGAAGAAGCGGTGAGTTCGGTAAGCTTCGATGTGAACCAAGGGGATTATGTAGCCATCATTGGGCCTTCGGGATCGGGGAAAACCACCCTGCTTTCGATGCTAACGGGTATGTTGTCACCCACGGAAGGGGACATTTTGTACGACCAAATCAAACTTTCCCAAATTTCCAAACAAGAGTTAGCGGAGATTCGGGCAAGAGACCTTGGTCTCGTTTTCCAATTTTCCGAACTTGTTGGTAACCTTACGATCAAAGAAAATATCCTTCTCCCTGCTCTATTTACAAAAAAATTCTCAAACGATGACTACCTTAGAAAATGTGATTACCTCATCGAACATTTGAAATTGGGAGACATCCAAAATTCCTTACCAAGGACCTTATCAGGTGGGCAAATCCAAAAGGCAGCAATTGCTAGGTCCCTGATCAACGACCCAGCCATCCTTTTTGCCGATGAACCATCAGGGGATTTGGATCCAGAAAATAGTTACTTAGTCCAACTTTTACTCAATGAATACAACAAACGAAACCATTCCATCATCCTCGTCACTCACGATATGAAACTTGCCTTTGATGCCCAAACCGTTTACGAAATGAAAAACGGAAGGTTCGAACAAGTGATTAAGGGAGAGTGATGTTTTGAAACAAGCGATCGGAGTTGATATTGGTGGTGGGAGTATCCGAGTTTCACTCTTTGATGAATCAGGAAATGAACTGAAGTCAAACCAATCCAAAACTCCAGATCACTTAGACAATGATTCGTTTTTGAAAACTCTCACGGAAACCATCCGTCCACTCCTAAAAGATAACATAGGGATTGGTGTTGGATCACCAGGTCCTCTCAATAGTGAAACGGGTATCTTACTAACAAGCGCCAATATGGTAGGGATAGAAAATGTCCCAATCAAACAAACGTTAGAAAAGGAATTTTTGTTACCTGTTTTTTATGAAAATGATGCAAACTGTGCAGCTCTCGGAGAAGCCTATTTCGGATCTTACAAAGGGTGCGAATCCCAACTCATCCTCACTTTAGGAACAGGTGTAGGTGGAGGTTTTGTCAAACATGGGGTTTTGTATACAGGATATTTGGGAAACGGGATTGAGATTGGCCATACAACATCTGTTATCGGAGGTGCACTCTGTGGTTGTGGTGCCCGTGGTTGTGTGGAAAGTTATTTTTCCACTAGAGGGTTTCTCAATCGTTATTTTGAATCTACGAATACAAAACTGCCCCATGCAGAATCCTTTTTTGAACTTGTCAGAAAAGAAGACCAAGTTGCAAAAGAAATCCTCCATTTTGGAACCTTAGCCTTAGCACATGCGGTTCGGGGAGCCATCCATCTTTTGAATCCCGAAGCCGTTGTATTTGTAGGAGGGATCACCAACTCCTTTGATTTGTTTGGTGAACAATTAGAAAAAGAAATTCGTTCCAATATTTTTCCTATCCTAAACGAAAGATTAAAACTGGGGAAAGGACGGAATCTTTCTGGAACTCTCGGGGCTGCATCCTTAGTCTTTGCAAATAAGAAGGTTTGATATGGAAAATTGTATCTTTTGTAAAATCATTAATGGGGAAATTCCTTCAAAAAAAGAATACGAATCGGATTCGATTTTTGTATTCCATGACATCACTCCCCAAGCTCCCATCCACTTACTCATCATACCGAAACAACATATCACAAGTATGAATGAAATTGGAAACCTTGATCCAAAAGTGATAAGTGAAATTTTCCAAGTGATTCCAAAAGTTGCCGAAAAAAATGGAATTATGGAGAAAGGATACCGGGTGGTGAACAATTGCGGAAATTATGGAGGGCAAACCGTTGGGCATATTCACTTTCACTTGTTAGGTGGAAGGCATATGGTGTGGCCACCAGGTTAATCAAATGAAAAAATTATTATTTGGAATCATCGTCTCTGGCATTGCCATCTATTTTTTACAGAAAAATTTTGATCTTACAGAATTCCAACGTTTGGAAGGTAAAATCAATTGGTGGATTTTTCCTTTACTCATTTTGTCAAACCTTTGGGCCTTTGTCCCTTTTTCCATCCGTTGGTTCCACCTGCTCGAGAAAAAAATCACATTCACACAATCCTTTTCTACCGCAATCATTGGAGTGGGACTCAATATGGTACTCCCCGCGAGGGGTGGCGATTTAGTGCGCCTACTCATGAACAAACGAGATTCGGATTTACCTCTCACACACCTCCTTAGCCGGATATTTTTAGAAAAGGTGATGGATTTGGGAGCCGTTGTTGTGATTGGAGCGACTGCCCTGTTTTATATGGGCCTTGGACAATCTAAAAACCTAAGTTTACTTCTGATTTCTAGTCTCGTCATCATAGGAATGTTAGTTGGTCTTATCCTAGTGAAGTATTTTTTACCCCTACTACGATCCCTACTTCTCAAGTGTTTTTCTCTTATTGGAAAAAAATCATTGTATGAAACGAAACTTGACCACCACTTAATCGAATTTTCAGAGTTCCTACAAGGGGATAAACTAGTAAAACCGTTGGCATATTCTTTACCAACATGGGTATTCGGTTATGCAGTTTCTTATTACTTGGCAGGGATGCTCATTGGAATGCCAATTCGATTTCCAGAAGCCTTACTCTTTATGTTCCTCGGTGGAATGGGTGTGGCAATTCCCTCGGCTCCTTCTGGGATTGGAGTTTTCCATGCTGCCATAATCTCTGGCTTTATCATTTTAGGAAGGGATCCGGGAGAAGGACTTGTGTATGCAACCGTTGTACACTTAACACAATTTCTGATCACCACGGTTCTTGCACTTTTTGCTTATGCCTACTGGCGGTGGGCCCACCAAAAAAAAGAAAACACAATCTAAATTTTGGATCAAACGTTTGGTTGCCCCGATCTAAAGGGAAATGGGATTTTTAGATCGGTCAAACAGGAAACAAGTCGTCTTACTCCTCCCTTTTTTCCTTTTCTATTTATTGAATGGCTGTTCTACGAAGGATCTTTCCTTTGAAACCAAGGAAGAGCAAAATGAGTTAACGATTGGTCGATTGCTAACCTTTGGTGCTGTTACCTACCTATCCACTTCGCCTTTTGATTCTTATGCGGAAACCAATGTTGACTGGAATCAATTTTTAGGAACATGGAATGAAATCAAACGCATCGACAATTCTTTCCAATCTGGACTCTCTGCCGTTTCCGCTACCTACTCCTTACCAGGAGACGGAACCATCCGAGTCACAAACCAAGGCCTCAGTGCAACTGGGGAAACTCGTTTGGATGGAGTGGCACTCATACCGAACCCAAGTGTAGGCAAACTAAAAGTTAGTTTTTTCTTTCCGTTTTTCTTTGGGGACTATTTGGTCTTACGAATTGACCGACAGGGATACCAAACAGCCCTCATCGGTGGACCTGATCCCAATTTTTTGTGGGTATTCTCCAGAGAGAAAACCATAGCCCCCCAGATTGAAACCGAGTACATAGAATATGCAAAAACGATTGGTTATGACACCAATCGTCTGTTATCCTACTGACTTAGCTTTGGTTTAACCCAACGCTTTGATGACGTCTTCTGGCGCTTGGACAAGCTCAACCAGTACACCTTCGCTACAAAGGGGGAATTCTTCATTTCCTTTTGGATGGATGAAACATACATTGTACCCGGCGGCCCCTTTCCGGATCCCACCTGGTGTGAAACGAACTCCTTGTTTGGTAAGGTAATCCACACATTCTTCCAATTTATCAATCCAGAGACCAATGTGATTGAGTTTCGGATCGTGAACTTTTGGACTTTTATTCGGATCAATCGGTTGCATCAAATCTATTTCGACTTTATAGGGACCGTTTCCCATCGAAAGGATGTCTTCATCGACATTTTCCTTTTCGCTTTTATATTCGGAAACCTTCGTAAGGCCCATTAGATCGACCCAAAACTTGGATAATTTTTCCTTGGACTCCCCACCAATGGCAACTTGTTGGATCCCTAATACTTTGAATGGACGTGACATGTTTGATTCTCTCCTATTTTCGTTCTGCATCAACCGAGTATGACTTCTCCTTCAATGTCCTTTCCCAGTTCCTCTCCGAATACTATTTTTTTCAAAGCATTAAAGTATTTTAAATTTTTGGCAGATGCATACGCATTCAGATAGAGTGTCGAGTTTTGTAGGTTGAATTATCAGGATTCCTTCTTATTTGTAACTTGATTGGAATAGATTCCTACAAATCAAATTCGCTGGATCGGTGATACACTCTTCTCTGCAGTAATTTCGTTTGTATTCCGGAAATCTTGTATCACTAGTAGGATGGTTGAGGTGACAACGATTTAGACATTCACTTACCCTTTCAAAACACAATCGAATATCGGATGCTTCCGAGAAAGAGTTTTCCTTTGAATCTAATTGAACTAGTGAAAGCCAATAAATCAAAAAATATATGATGAATTGATGGAATCCCTTCCGACTCATTCTGCCAGGATCAGTAACGTGCTAAACTGAGAATTCAAAATCTGAAACTTTTGTAAAAACTCTTTGATCGCTTCCTCTGATACCCCACCCGAATAATCAAAATCACTTTCTAAAATCAGCCTGCCTTCCGCATCAGTATAACTTCGCGAATACCTCATCTTTTGGTTCCAACGGTTGGCGAGATCCATTTTATTTTTTTTGTCTGTTGTGAAGGAAGAATAAAATTGGATGGAAGTATCATTTCCAGACATAAGACCCACTTTGAAATCTTGGTAGGAGAGGATCAAAAGTTTGTCTTCATCACTTAATATTTTGTAACCGATTTCCAATAACAATTTTTTAAGTAATCCCTTATCAACTTTGTATTGTAAGTTAGCTGACTTTAAAGAAGTTTCCCCTTCCTTTGTCTTCATTGGGTCCGCATAAGTTCCAATTGCAAAAAAAACCAAAAACAATAATAAGAACGATTTATAAACTGATTTCATCGAAAACGAATACCCCTCTGGCTACTTTCTAAATTGGATAGATCCTCACAAACAATTAGACGAAACAACTTTTCGTGAAATGATTTTCTTTTGAAACAAGTTAAGCAAAACAAACTAAGATAACATCATCAATCACTGCAGGTAAAACCAAAATCCAATTCTTGCCTGTGGGGATATTTTGAAATTTCGCATTTCCAAGTTCAACCTCTTTCTGGCAGAATATGAGTAGAGCAATAAAAAAGTAACTGATCCTTCGGAGTTTTTGATTTACAGTTTGGTTCATAGGGTGCCATCTAATCCATATTCCATGAATTCCAAGTTTCTCTCTCTTGTTCTTGTAGGGTGTTTCTTTTTTGGTTTTTCTTTGTGCAACCAACCCAAAACCAAAATTGCAAAACGTTTGCCTTTTGATTCGATCGAAAAAACAAAAAAAGAATCCATTTACCCATACCTGTATACAGGAAAATTGAACTTAGAACATTTTATCAGATTAAAAAATGACATTCGTGCCCACCACCTAACGAGTAGTCCAACAAACATGTCCGCTTGTTATGCCAATGCAATTGCAAAAGCATACGAACTGCTCGGTATCCAAATTTATCCAAAAACCTATTATGAGCTTTATCAGCAGAAACCAGACGTGATCCCTTCAGGGACCGTTCTTCCTTTTGAAAATCAAAAATTTATTCAGATCAAACAAAGCCGCCTAGAAAAAGAAAATCAATCTGCAATTCAGCCAAAATACAAAAAAGAACTGAATATCCATATGGCAGATTTACAGATTGACCAATTTGAATTTGAAGAGAATTTAAATTATATTTTTTTAATGGGGAAAATGGATCCCAAATTCAAAGATAAATTGGATGAATTCCAAGAAAAGTTGATATTCCAAGCAATGTCTGGTTTCATAGAAGAATTGGACCCTCATTCAAGTGTATACCAAACCAGTTCAATCCAAAATAATTTTTCATTCAATGTATTGGATAACATTTCTCATCAAATCTTTACGGGTTATCCGGATATACTTTACATCAAAATCAAAAATTTTATCACATACGATGATAAATTCACAACCTCTAGTGCCACAAAAAAAATCATCGAACACTACTTAAACGAGAAAATGAAAAACCAAAATCAAATTGGAGCGGTTCTATTTGATTTACGGGAATGTGAAAAAACAAACCTTACGGAACTAGAGAAATTTCTTTCACTTTTTATAAAATCAAATCAAATGTTTAGTTTACAGGATAAATATGCAAAAACGATTCACCCTTCCATTCGAGATGAAACCATCATTTGGGAAGGACCCATTGCCATCTTAGTCGGTCCAAACACGAAAGGAGGAGCAGAACTCATCACGGGTAGCTTCCAACAAAATAGAAATAGTTTGGTTTTTGGTTCAAAAACCTTTGGACAGGGAACCTTTCAGGTCTTTTTTGAAATTGGAAAAAAAACTGGTTATTTTTCTGGTATTACCAACAAAAGAATGATACTCAGTTCAGGCGAAGAAATCCAAGGTTATGGGATCACACCAGATATCATCATCGATGATCCAAAGAAAGACCCAAACCAAATGGATGAAACTAAATATTGGAATTGGATCAAACCATTGGCTGAAAATAAAAGGAATCCTTCTCATCTGATCCAACAAAACTTAGACAAACAGTTACGAACAAACTCATCTAACAATGGTATGTTTACAGAAGTGAATCCAACAAGGATGGACTTTGTCCTTTCAAGAGCGATAGAATACTATCAATTGTATCTCAACAAAAGACAAGAAAAGATTTTTAATTAATGAAAATGATAAACTCACATTTATTCCTTTTGGTAATTTTATCGTTTACTTTCCAATGTACGAGTGGTAGTGCTTTGCGCAGTGCAACCGAGAAGGGGCAAATTTTAAAAGTTGAATCTCTCCTAAAAAACGAAATCGATATAAATTCCAAAAATTCCAATAACGAAACACCTCTTATCATCGCTACAAAACTTGGATTCTCAGACCTAGTCAAGTTGTTCATCCAAAAGAATGCCAATCTGGAAGCGCAAGACAAATTTGGTTTTACTGCCTTACATTGGGCAACAAAAAATAGAAATCTTGAGATCGCAAAACTTCTTTTAGATGCAAAATCTGATCCTAATTCATTAGATTTCAAAATGAATACAGCCTTGTTTTATGCAGTGGAAGATGGCCATACGGATATGGTAAAATTATATCTTGAGTATCATCCAAAGATCGATTACCAAAATACGGATGGTAATACTTTCCTCATGTTGGCCTCACAAAAAGGTTACGTTGAAATTTCAAAACTATTGTTAAGCCAAAATCCTAACGTAAATTTACAAAATAATCAAGGAATGACAGCATTGCACATGGCGGTAGGAAAAGGTAGGATTACAATTCTCAAATTATTGCTCCAATATGGTGCAAACCCAAATATTAAAAACATAGAAAATCAAAACTCAGATATGTTTGCCATAAGGAATGGCCAAACAAAAATCAGATTACTGCTTTTGGAATTCTCTGAAAATAAATGAAATCCATAATCCTTATCATAAGCACATTTTTATTTTTATATTGTAATGAAGCAATCGTAAGAGGTTCTATCATTCGAAATGATCTGAAAACAGCTAGAAGGCACATTCACAAAGCAAATGCCAATTGGGTTTACAGCGTCACCGGTACCTCACTCCTACAAGATGCGATCCAATCGAACAATGTCGATATGGTACAAATGTTAATTGAACATGGTGCAGATGTTAATTTAAGAAACGAAAATGGCATCACTCCCTTAATCTTTGCTTCCTGTATAGAGAACCATCAAATCGTAGATTTATTATTAAAACGCCAGGCAAACCCTAACCACCGATCTGTTTTCGGTGAGTCCCCGCTCCATTGTGCTGCAAAGTATGGTCGAGTCGTATCGACAGACATACTTCTACAACACAAAGCCAATCCGAATATTCGAGATATTTATGGTCGAACTCCACTCATGATTGCGAGTGAAAAAGGATTTATAGAAGTTATGTCTGTCCTACTCCGAAATGGAGCCAATCCCAACTTACGGGATTTTTTTGCTTGGAATGCGTTATCCATTGCAATTGACCAAAACCAACCCGCAAGCGTTCGGTTTTTAATTTCAAACTCGGTTGATTTGGAAATTGCTGATGATAATGGACAAACAGCTCTGATTGAAGCAGCCAAAAAGGACAAACAAGAGTTAGTCAAAATCCTCTTAGAGGCAGGAGCAAATCCAAATGCCAGTGATAAAAATGGTTTCACAGCAATGATGTATGCTGCCAAGTACGGTGCCTTGGATTCAATGAAACTGCTCGTATCTAAAAAAGCAAATCTAATGGACGAAGACAACGAAGGTAGAACCGCTCTACACATCGCTTCTGCAAACGGCCGTCTATCTAACGTTCAATTCCTAGTCGAACAAAAAGTTGATATCAACTACAAAGATAATTTAGGTAATACACCGTTAATTACAGCAACTTTTTACAAAAAAACAGAAGTGGCTGAATATCTAATTTCCGCAAAAGCTAATATACGACTTAGGAACAATGATGGGATATCGGCATTCGACTATTGTAGTTTGCCTTCGATGTCAAAAGTAAGAACCCTGATTGAATCAAAAATGGAATCAACAATCGTACCATAAACAAACTATGATTCAATTTTAAACTGATACGCTATGTCTTTCATATCAATTGCAGTTTGATTGAGTTCGGCAGAACTATCAGCTGTTTGCATCGATACTTCACTCATTTGGTTGGTTCCTGAACTGATCTCACCAAGTGCCAATGCGTTTTGGTTCATCGCTTCAGATACGGAAATGATGGCGTGGTGGACTTCGCTGATACTGGAACTAATTTCTTTTGCCAATAAAAAAGTTCGTTTTGCAAGAGAATTGATTTCTTCCGATTGGATGCGGTATTCCTTTCCACTTGCCACCACACCTTCATAATCAGGGATCACTTTCCCAGTAATCATTCCCAAAAGTTCTTTGACAGAGTCAACCATTTCCAACATGGCTTTTTCTAGTTTGTGGTTGAGTTCCACAATTTTTTTGACAGTATCTTGTGATTTACCAGCTAAATTGGAAACTTCTGTGGCAACGACAGCAAATCCCCTTCCATGTTCCCCTGCTCTCGCAGCTTCAATTGCAGCATTTAACGAAAGTAAGTTGGTTTGGTCACCAATTTCTGCAATCATACTCGCAAGTTCACGAATTTCTTTGATGGCTTCTGCATCCTTTACTGCATTTTGTATTTTAGTATTGATCGTTTCAAAAAGAGACTTTGCATCTAATAGTGATTTTCCAACAAATGATTCCAGTTCACTTGCTTTCCCTTCTATCCTTTCTGCCCCTTTGGAGACAAGTTCCATTTCACTTCCGAGTAAATTTAAAGTTTCAATCATAGAATTGGACTGGGAGGAGATCTCCTCTGCGGACGCAGAGACATTTTCTGCACTAGCTGATAATTCTTGCACGGAGGAAGCAATTTCTTCAATCGTCGCTGAAGAATCAGAAGCCAAAGAAGAAAGGTGGGAACTTTTTCCAGTGATGGATTCAGAAAGTTTTTGGATTTTTTGAACGATGACGATTAAGTTTTGGCGCATCTTCTCTAAACTTTTTGCCATACCACCGATCTCATCTTTACGATTCAATTGAACTTTAGGCACTTCAAATGATAATTCATTATGTGAGATCCGATTCATCAGCATGGAAGCTTCCCGAATTGCATGAGTCACCTTCGTTAACACATAGCCCATACCAATCGAAACTACCACAACAGAAAATAGGATACTGATCAATGTAAACAAAGCAATCACATCCAATGACTTTGTCATGTTTGACAGAGGGACTCGGTAAATCACTCGCCAAGGGACAGAATGGAGTTTGTAACTCCCATAAAGACAATGTTTGCCCTCTAAATCTTTCCCTGAAAATATAAAAACCTCATCACTTGCATGTTTTAGTTTTGCAACGACTCCATCGGGAAACGTTTTACTAATACTTTGATCGATCAAACTGCTATCCAAAGCAAGTTGGATGTTCCCTTGGTTGTCAACGAGCCAACTTTCCCCTCCAAACTGGTCAATTTGTGTAAATTGTTTTGAAGCTACCGAAACATCGATCCCAATAGAACTCACAAGCACTGGATTCCCGTTTTCTACCGCGACCGCATTCACGAATATAGCATATGATTTGTACTCCGCAGTATAATCCATATTGGTTACCAATTCTTTTTTTGATTCCATTAATTCATAAAACCAACTATCGTCAGGATCAGTTTCGCGAAGTGTATCAATCTTTTTGGCAGACTCATTCCAATAGTTTTTGGTTAAAGGATTGATGATCCCTAAATACGTTATATAACCTAATTTCGATTTGTAAGTTGTGAGATTTTTAAAAACCGTATCTCCCTCTCCTCCTTTTGGTTCACCAGTTTTTGCCCAGCGGATCGTATGCTGGTCGTTTGCAATGAGAACCGCTGTCTCCTTAGCTCGTTCCAAAATCGAATCGATTGTCGCAGACTTCGATTCTAGGATTTTCACCATATCAAAACTTTCTAATTTTGAAATGATCGTACTTCTCCCTACATAAAAACTCAAAAAACCAGTTAACCCGCAGGCAAGGGTAACAGAAAGGATCGTAAGGCCAATGAGTTTGGTTCGGAGTGAATTGGGTTCCCATTTCAATTTCATAAAGATTGAATCCTTTCCTTAGCGGAATGAAAATGTTTTCTTGCAAATAGTTCAGACAAAGTATAGAGTGTTCTAACATTTTTACTAGATCACAGACAAGGAAAATTTTCATGAAACCACTATTTCCGATGCTTTTCCTTTATCTGTTCCTTTGTCTTTCCCAATCACTTCATTCACAATCGGAAAAAGAAGAAAAAACAATTTCCAAAGACGGCACAACACTTTACCCTCCGCAAGGGATTTCCAAAGAGCCAACAGTTGACCCAAAATCCAACCAAATGCCTGAGTTACAATTCAAAGTCACCGGTATGCTCAAAACTGATTTTGCCTACGCCAACCGGTCGGTTTTATCTTTTGGTTTTGATAATTTAGTGGGACCGACGG
Source organism: Leptospira jelokensis (assembly GCF_004769635.1). Classification (GTDB taxonomy): domain Bacteria; phylum Spirochaetota; class Leptospiria; order Leptospirales; family Leptospiraceae; genus Leptospira_A; species Leptospira_A jelokensis. Next base: position 429,451 of record NZ_RQGH01000011.1, on the reverse strand, counting down.
TTGCCAAACGGGAAGTGCAAGCTAGGGATGCAGAACCTCGCTCAGGAATTTACCCAACAAGTTCGTTACTGGGTGCAGAGATTGGGTATGGGAACAAAGCAAAAGCGATTTTTGAAGCTGACTTTGTGGATGTAACCAAAAGTGCTGTGGGAGCAGAAACAAAACCTAGGGTCAGGCAAATGTATTTCCAATACAACCCTAGTTTGAAATTGCAGATTTTTCTAGGAAGAACTTGGGACCTTTTTGCTGGAGTATTTCCCCAATCCTACAACGCTAGTGCCTTTATGTCCGCCTCTGGAAACATTGGTTGGCAAAGAGAACAAATTGGCATCTGGTACAAGTTAGGTGAGTTTAAATTAGGAACGGCAGTTGGAACCACAGGTTTCCACAATGACCCCAACGTAAAAACAAATATTGAAAGAAATTCTATGCCTACGGTTGCTTTTCGGATCGATTGGATCCCTCATTCCAATTTTCTTTTCACCACTTCTGCCATAGGAACAAAACTCAAAGTGAGTGATCCAAAAACTGATTCGGCAAGAGATGGGCAAACGTTATATCCGGACCAGTCACCAAACACGAACCAAACGGTATTATCTGCACTAAACCAAAAAGAAAACCAAGAGAGGGCCACCTTAAATTCTGGAGGAGTTTCGGTAGGGTTTGTTTGGAAACTTGGAAATTTTGAATCAAGAGGAGAGGTATCATACGGAACAAACCTAACTTCAATTACCTCGTCAGGAATCGCACCTTTCCAAACGACTACATATGGCGAAGAATTTTCGAACAGCCAATTCGGATATTTAACAGGCGGTTATGCGACAGATGCAAAGGCAAATACAAAACGTAAATTTGAATCCCCCAAGGAAGCCACTGGTTTTTTAAGTTTGAACTATGATGTTTCCAAAGAATTTGGACTGGGTCTCCACGGTGGTATTTCCAAAATCACAAACCCAGAGGTGTTAGTGGGTGCAGACCCAAATTTACTCACCATCAGTCGTCCCGATACCTTCCAATGGACCACAAATCCTAGGGTCATGGGTGCGATTCGAGAGAATTTAAATTATGGGTTTCGAATGAATTATGATCCCGAAGAACGGGTTCGATTTTTTCTACAAACAGATGTGTTTCGCACATATTACAAAGACGTAGACCGTTATGCAGGGTTATCCGCTCATATCCAACAATATGATCCAGTTTTACAAGTCGGTGAACTGAGAGATCCAGGGAATCCTAATACTCGTTCTAGTGCCGTATCAGAATCACTGATGGTACGTTTAGGAGGATTGTTCCGGTTTGATTCTTGAATCCTCTTCCAATAACCACTTCCGTAAAATTTGTTTTAGATTCTCTTTTTGAACAGGTTTACTCAAATAATCATTCATACCCACTGCAAAACATTTTTCCTTTTCTCCATCGATGATCCCAGCCGTTACTGCAATGATGGGAACATTGGTTCCCGCAGGTAAAGAACGTATGGCAATTGTTGCATCATAACCGTTTTTCACTGGCATTTGGATGTCCATCAAAATGAGGTGAGGGTTCTCTTTTTGGAAAACGGAGATGGCCTCTTCCCCATTTTCAGCTTCCAAAATGGAAACATCGGTTACGATCCGTTTGATAAAATTTTTCATAAGGCCCATATTCACAAGATTGTCTTCAACCACTAAAATTTTAAGTCCAGAACGATTGGTTTTATTCTCTTTTCCTTCTAAATCTTCCATCACATTGGGAGAATCAGACTTTAAATTCAAATCAACCTCAGGCAATCTAAACGGAATGATAAAATAAAATTCACTTCCTTGTCCAAGTGTACTACTTACCTGTAGTTCAGACTTCATCAAACTTAGTAATTGACGACTAATGGCAAGACCGAGCCCTGTTCCACCAAACTTACGTGTTGTGGAAAAATCTTCTTGGGTAAAAGAATCAAAAATCTTTTTTTGATTCTCCAAAGCAATTCCAATTCCAGTATCTTTTACAGAAATGCGAACCAAAACTTCAGCTTCTAGCGTTGATTCCAATCGCTCTAACTTACATACGATAAAACCAATTTCGGTAAATTTTAATGCGTTCCCAATTAGATTTAACATGACTTGGCGCAAACGATTGGCATCAAACATCAGTGTTTTGGGAATGTTCCCATCCAAATCCAATCTGATATCAAGCCCCTTTGTGATTGCTTGGATGTCCATAATTCGAATCGAATCTAAGATTACCTTTTTTAAGTCATTTGGTTCTTCTGCTAATTGTAATTTCCCTGCTTCTGCCTTTGAAAAATCCAAAATATCATTAACAATATTGAGTAAAGTATGAGCGGATTGTTTGATGATTTGAGCATATTCATTAAACGCAGTATCAACCAAGGTTTCGGCCAGTAAGTCGGAATACCCTATGATCCCATTCAATGGTGTCCGGATTTCATGGCTCATATTGGCTAAAAATTCTGATTTTGCATTATAAGACTTTTCCGCAACTTCCTTGGCATGTTTCAATTCAAGTTTGGTTTCATAGGATTCCGTGATGTCCCGAGTGAACATAAGAATCCCACCGATTCCACCTGATAATAAATTCCAAGGACGAATTTCCCATTGGATCACTTGGTCTTTTTCCCAACCTGGTGGCCTCCATATGTCCTCATCAGATTTTAAAATTTCACCAGCTAACCCCCGTGTATGGATCTTTTTCCACTCATCACTGATATTCGGAAACACTTCGTAGTGGCATTTTCCAATGAGTTCTTCTTTTAAAAGAGGGATTTTATAATCTTCAATCCATCTTTGGCTGAGTGCAATGTAACGCATCTCCTGGTCGAGCATGGCAACAGCAGCCGGCGCATGTTCAACAAACGACCATAAGATGGCAGTTTGAGAGGCAAGTGCCATCTCCCATTTTTTCCGATCATTGATATCTTGTATGATTCCATAAATTTTTACGATTTTTTCATTTTCATATTCAGCTCGCCCGATGGTTCGCACCCAAGTTTGGTTCCCTTTTGCAGTCACCATTTCCAATTCTAAATCGTATTCTGTGCCCATCTCAAGTAAAGCGTTCACTGCATTTGTGATTTTGGTTCGACTCTCTTCGGAGTGGTAAAACTGAAGTCCCGATTCGACACTTGGATTAAAATCATCTTCCACTTCGTGGATGCGTTTTGTCACATCAGTCCAATTGGCTTTGCCAGTGCGTAAATCCAAATCCCAACCACCGATTTTTGCCAAATTCGCCATCTGGTCGAGTAACCTTGACACTGATTTGAGTTCCATCTCGGATTGGATGATAGGAATTTGGTTTTCTTCATTTTTGTTTAAGGCAGCATCTAACGCTAAGATACGGTATGATTTCCCACCCTCTGAAACTTCAATAGAGTGAAAATGAAATGGGAAACCAGCACTCTCATTTGGATCAAAACAAATCCGACCAAAAAATGAATGATTTGGTTTGTACTTTGGATCTAAATTGTAACCCGAGTGGTTAAGTAAACATGCGGCAGGAAAGGATTGGTGTGGAACAAGTCCCATTGACTTTGTCGCAATTTCGCTCGGATACACCATTCCCAAACTTGTATCCCAAATTAAAAATCCAAACAAACCATGTTCTAAGACAAAAGCACATAACTCTGGTTTGTTTTTAATAAATGCAATTGGATGGATCATATTGGTTTGGTAAAATTACTTTTTGAATGTAACTGCAAAAAGTCCTCTTAGATCTCCTACTTCGTAACCAAGAGCAAGGTCATTTGGGTATAATGTTTTTAGAATTTCTTTTGTTTCTTTTTCCATTCCTTCTGGTTTTCCATGGCACTGGACACATTGGCCCTGGATGGTGATGGGCACAAAAACTGTCACTGCTCTATCCGACGAAACAAGGTGGTTTGGAAAAACTCCATCCTTTCCTTTTGCATTTTGAACCAACGAAAAGATTTCTTTTTCCTCCTTCGTGAGTGCGTTTTTTGGATTTCTTGGCCGGTTTGAGATCCGCTTCAATTCTACATTTGCTTTTTTCCCTAAGGATTCTGTGAAAGTGAGTGCATTTTCATGGCAAAAGGGAATCGCTTTTTTTGTCCCTCCTTCTTTCATCGCTTCCATCAATTTCTTAGAAAGGTTTGTTTTTGCCTCTCTTGTGATCTGAAGGGCTCTTTCCTCATACTCTAATTTCTCAGTTTTGCAGTAGAGGGTGATGGCAAGACAGAATACAAAACTCCAAACTTTCATCGATTACTCCTTTCCATCCTTTTCCTGATCCTTCCGTTTTGATTCTGGCAAACAAATACGAAAGGTAGTGTTTCCAGGTTCCGAACGAAAATGAATGGTTCCACCTTGTTCGGTGATGATGTTTTTACAAATGAAAAGTCCAAGGCCAATGCCATCTCCTTTTTCTTTGGTCGTAAAAAACGGTTGGAATACGGAACTCTGTAAATGTTTCGGAATTCCGGGTCCATTATCGGTAAAATTCACTTCAATTTGGTTTTCTCGATTGCGGAATACTTTCACCTGAATTTCCCCCGATTGGTTTGGTGTGGCTTGGATTGCATTGTACACCAAATGTGACCAAACCAATTTGATGGCAGGTTCATTTACTTTCGCTTCCAATCGTTCATCAATTTCTGTCTTCAAATTCCGATTCATTTCTAGATACTGGTTGTACAAAATCAGAATGTCTCTTATGCCAGGACCAATGCGTACCACTTCTTTTTCCGTATCCTGAAATGGTTTTGAAAATTGTTGGAAGGTTGCAATGACTTTCTCTGTTCTGTGGATCGAGTTGGAAATTAACAAATTTGCATTTTCCATCGTTTTGTATTTTAACCAAGCAAAAACAAACTCCCAATCCCGCCCCTCCTCTCTTCCCAATCCTTCAAAACTATGATAATCAATGCCTAAATCAATGCAACGATCTGCTAAATAAAATGCATCATTCCGAGGTAGGAAGGAAAAGAGTTGTAAGATCATATCCAACTCCTCTCTCTTTTGTTTTTTCGTTCGGTGTTTCCACACAATCCGTTTTTCTTTTTCTTTCCAGAGAGGTTCTCGATTGGTAAGGAAACGTTTTTCTTCTTCCAATAAAAAGTTTACCATCGATAAAATTCCTGCCAATGGATTTTTAATTTCATGGGCTACGTTGGAAGCAAGGGAACCAAGTGTCACCAAACGATCACTCTGGATGAGACTCGATTCCCTTTCGTCGAGTTCCGTTGCCAACTTTTGGTTATTGTTTTCTAATATATCAAGTAAAAAAGTTACGAGTTTCACAATACAAATGGTTTTTGCTATTAGAAAAATTACTTTTAGTATTTCTAATATGAAAAGTACTCCGTTTGGTCCTTGGGGTGACAATTGGTATCCAAAATCGATGACAACACCCAGGTGGTGTGCAAAATAAATCACACTTAAATACCCACAACTCACAATGATCCCCATGACAATGGAAAATGTTCTGTGTAAAAAAAAGGAAATGTAAAGTTGGTATAATAAAAACAAAGAAAAGAAAATTGAGTTTTGGATGGGTAAGGCCCTCATCCCAACAGGATGTGCAAAAATTGCCAGACAAAATCCTAAGAGTAAAACAGAGAAATCAATTCCCAAACAAAACATGATCCATCGGTTCCCAATGGGATTTTTTTGTTTGTTTAGGATAATATATTTCCCGAGTAACGAAGTGCCAAAGAAATAAAATGTAAAACCGATGGCGATGAAGATGGAGGGTTTGCCAAAGTTCAGAAATGTTGCAAGGACTCCAATCCAACCAATCACCATTCGAATCGAAATCAAAATCAAAAGTCCTTTTGATTTCATTTGGTTAGCGAACTGGAGTAATAAACTCGAGGAGGTGACCATAAAGAAGTCCAATCATTTAATTCGAAGGCAACGGAAAAGCAAGCATTTTGTTCATAGAGCCGTTTGACAACCTAGGATCATTCCGAATCCTTGACCTTGGTTCCGTTTATGAAACAAACTAAACTCGCAATCATTGGTGCCGGCGGACTGACTGGCAAAGAGCTCACTGGTTTACTGGCCCACCACCCCAACTTCCAACTTGTGCACATCACTTCCAACCAAGTGGATGGAAAACACATCCGTGAAGTTTTCCCTGACCTAAGCCATTTGCCAGACCTTGTCTTCCAAAAACATGACGCAGCGGTCCCTACGGATGCTCATATCGTACTTGCCACTCCCAATGAAGTTTCTTTGGAAAAGGCACCGGAATTTCTCGGCCAAAACCGAAAGGTCATCGATTTATCCGGAACCTTTCGCTTGCATGACAAAGCGAAATTCGAAGTGGCTTACAAATTCAAACACACAAAATTTGAATGGATGGACAAGGTGGTATTTGGGTTACCTGAACTTTTCCGTGAAAAACTGAAACACGCAAACTTTGTTTCAAATCCTGGTTGTTTTGCTACTTCTGCCATTTTGCCGATTGCGATCCTTGGTAACCTACGAAACCAAATTGTCGGCCCAATCATCGTGGATGCAAAGTCAGGTGTGAGTGGCGCTGGTGGCAGGACAGAAGAAATCCAATTCGCATACACCCATGTTTATGAAAACTTTCGAGCATATAAAGTACTCAGCCACCAACATGAACCTGAAATGGAAGAGTATGCCTTTGTTGGCAGTGAACCAAAAGAAATTCATTTTACCCCCCACCTACTCCCTGTTTACCGAGGGATCCTAACAGCCATTTACATTCCCTTTGCAAAGCCAGTGGACAGTTCCGAGATCCAAGAAAAACTCCAGTCAGTGGCCGAAAGAGAACCCTTCCTTCGTTTGTACAAAACACCAGAAGAGCTTGAATTAAAAAAAGTCCAAAACACAAACTTTTTGGATATCGGATTCAAAGTAAAAGGGAATACCCTTGCCATCATCTCAGCCTTAGACAATTTACAAAAAGGAGCGGCAGGACAAGCCCTTCAGAATTTAAATTTAATGTTTGGGTATCCGGAAACAGAAGGTCTTGTTTAAGTTTAATCACAAACAAACACTGATTACATCTGCTTTCGAAGGAGAAATTGACCTACTTCGTAAGCAATCAAAATTCCCACATTTGGAACCCATGGGAATTGGGAATTTAGAACAAGCCATCCAAGTTTCTAGTTATCTATTGCAAAATCCTGATGTGGAGCAAATTGTGTTTTTGGGATCTTGTGGTGTGTATCCATGGTCCTCGTATCCAATGGGAGCCATCGTCTCTCCAAAAGAAGTCCATTCCAAAGAAATCAGTGATTTGTTTGGATTAGGTAAACAACTCCCCACAAACCCGCCCTTCCACTCTCTAAAATCTGATCCTAGTTTTTCAGAAACAATCTGCAATGCACCTACAACAATCACCTTACAAGAGATAGATGCAGAAAAGAAAAAAATGTGGGAACATTTCCAAGTAGAAAATTTGGAAATGTTTGGTCTCACAAAAGTGGCAGAACGATTCCAAATCCCAGTCACGGCCTATCTTGTGATCACCAATGTGGTTGGACCAAATGGGTCGGCTCAGTGGCAAACCAATTGGCGAGAGGCTTCGAACCAATTGCAGGAATCATTCCTCAAACACCAAACTTGAGAGTTTTCACTGTATTATGGTTTTAATACTTGTTTCACGGAAGGATTGTGAAGGACTCTATCAATCCAATCTTCCACCGGCTTCGGTAACTTCGTCTCCATCATCGAAACATGATCAATAAAGGGTGCGTATAAAATTTCTAAAACACCAAATTGATTCCCAAACAAATAATTTTCTTTTGCTAAAATAGTTTCAATAATATCAAAATGCCTTCCAATCCGTTTGGAAGAATCCTTCATTCGTTTTGGTTCCCAATTTTCTTCTGGAACAAATTTTTTAGCAAAATAAATCACACTCCCGGGAAAACAAAACTCTGTTTCACATTGGTTGATCATTTGGTTTAAAATAGCTCTTTGTTTTGGATCTTCAGGAAACAATGGATTTGCAAACTTATGTTTTTCTTCCAGATAACGTATGATTGCTGATGATTCTGACAAAAGGAATTCTCCTTCTTTTAACACAGGAACCTTCCCGTAGGGATTGATGGATAAAAATGGTTTTTTTCGGTTCTCCAATTTGTCAAGGGCTACATGGATGGTTTCATATTCCAAATTCCGAAACTTCAAATAAATATGAACACGTTTGCTATAGGTTGAATTGGGATGGGAATAAAGTCCGTACATCATAACCTCGATCTTTTAATACTTTTTTTTGTTTTTAGCAACCAACAATCCAAACGAGATACGAGAAAACTCAATAAGGAAACCACAAGATCCCTTCTCGTTTTAATTTTTCGATTGCATACCGATCCGTCATGCCAGCAATGTAATCACAAATAATTCTCATACGACCATCTTCCCCCTCTCTCTTTCTGTACGATTCCGGGATGGACTCGGGATGGGTTTCAAAATGTTTGAAGAGTAGATAAATTGTTTCCTTCCCACGTTCACTCATCCTCGAGACTTCTGGATGCCTGTATAAATTTTGAAATAAATACTGTTTTAACTCAGTAAACTCTTTTTGAAATTCTTCTGAAAAATGAACCAATTTGATTTTATTTTGGTAAGCCTTTGCAATTGACTCTCTGGATTCAATTTTGTGTTTTGATAAGGTTTGGTGGGTGGTATCAACCAAATCGGAAACCATTAGATTGAGTAACACCCTTCCAATGGACCTTGAGATGGAATGTGAATGTAAATCTGATTTTTTTTCTGAATTGGGCAAACTAGATTCAATTCGTTTCCAAATCGATAATTGTTTCACATCTTCTAACTTTAATAAACCGCTCTCCAATCCATCCTCTGTGTCATGAGCGCTATACGTAATCTCATCTGATACATCCACAACAAGTGCCTCAAGGGATGGACCAAGGGTTCGTCTGACTTCTAGTAGTTGCGTTGTTTCGTATCCACCCCCATGTTTCATAATGCCAAGTAAGGTTTCTTCACATAAGTTCAATCCAGGAAAATCCGGATACCTACGTTCCAGTTTTTGCACCACTCGTAAGGATTGTTTGTTGTGTTCAAACCCTCCCTTATCTTTCATGAGTTCCGCAAGGGCTTCTTGCCCTGCATGCCCAAATGGAGAATGGCCAAGATCATGTGCCAGAGCAATGGTTTCACTTAAGTCTTCATTTAAGCCTAACACCTTTGAAATGGTTTTCGAAATGCCTGCCACTTCCAAGGTATGGGTGAGTCGGTTTCTAAAATGGTCCCCTTCTGAATACACAAACACTTGGGTTTTGTATTCCAAACGTTTGAACGCGTGAGAGTGGATGATACGATCTTTGTCTCTTTGGAATGGCAATCGGTATGGATGTTCCGGTTCTTCATACGCGCGAGAGCCAGAATTTCGGCTACTCACAGCATAAGGTGCAAGGATTTTTTCTTCTTCCGCTAGGAGTTCATTTCTCCCTTTCTTCATAAATCTCTTTCCTTTTTCAACGAAACCATAAAATCAGTATAAATCCCTCATGGACTTTCTACAAACCTTAGTTTCCCTTTTTATGCAATACGGTTATTTTGCCGTTTTCGGAATTCTGATCCTCTGTGGGTTTGGGCTTCCTGTTCCAGAAGACATTTCTCTCACCGCAGGTGGTGTGATCTCTGGGCTTGGGTATGCCAATGTACATGTGATGTTCTTTGTCGGTATGGCAGGGGTTTTGATTGGCGATAGTTTTGTGTTTTGGCTTGGGAGTCATTACGGGGAGAGAGCACTCAGTTTGCCCGTACTACGCACCGTCCTCCACCCAGAACGATTTGATAAAGTCCGCGAACAATTTAAAAAGTATGGACGTTGGGTTGTCTTTGTGGGCCGTTTTATGCCGGGACTTCGGATGCCCATTTTTTTTACCGCAGGCACATCGAAACAAATTAGTTTCCTTTTATTCCTCCTCACAGACGGATTTGCCGCCTTGATCTCCGTGCCCATTTGGGTGTATTTAGGGTATTATTTTGCTCATAATTTTGATGAACTGATGACTTGGGTTCGCAGTGGGCAAACCATCATTTTGGTTTTAGTGGCACTTGGTCTTTTACTGATAGGATTCTTCTTTTGGAGGAAAAAACGCCGCGAAGGACAAAACAAAACATGATCGGACCCAATTTTTCGTTTTACCGGCTGGCCTTTCCCTTCTTTTTTGTTTTGCTTTTGGGAGCTTGTACCAATTATTCCACAACAGCCTCGGTCCAGGCTCCTCCGACCCTCATTTCCATCACAAATAACGGAAATTCTAACTTCACGATCAAGGTAAGGGCCCAAAACCCTGAGCTCATTTTCCAAGGATACAGGCTTTTTGAGGCGCCAACGGAAGCACTTGCGCAAAATCCGAGCGATTTGAACCAAGGAGCCCAATGCCTACTGGCCCAAACAGCCATTGTCCAACCGATTGAATACACCTTCGAAGTGGATCCTTCACAAAACGCCAATACAGCTGGGGTTTCTTGTCGGATTTTTGCCACTTTGACCCCAGGAAACCATATTTCCCTTCGCACTTTGGGACTTGCGGTGAATTTATCCAATAACACCAGTTCGTACAGAGTATCCCCACCTTCTAATACGCTTATTGTCCCATAAAATAAAACTTTCTTGCATTTAAGTCAAATGCGTGTATTTTTTTCCGGAATCATGGGATTTCTTTGTGCTTTTTTTAGAATTTCTCTAAAATTTTGCCCCAAAATTCCCTTTTGATGCTACAAATAGAAAGGGAGAAATCCCAAACATTTTTGGAGGATGATGAAAAAATGAACCAAACAAAAAATTGGTCAAAAATCGCACTCGCAACACTAGTGCTCGTTTCTGTGGTTGCTTGTGGAAAATCAAGACAAGTGAAAATCTCTGCCTCGGACGTAACGCGATCGGCGACACCTGCGAAACTTCCAGCTGATATTGAAAAACTTTGGAAAAACAGACACAACGAACAAGACCTTCGCCAAGCACTTGTTAGTTTAGAAAAATTTGCGATCGAAAACCCACAATACACTGACGTAAAAGTGATGTTATGCCGTGGTAATTACCTTATGGGTGACGGACACCTCTGGTTGAAACTCACAGGTGATGCTGATGAAGATGCAAAGGTAAAAGAAGAATCCATCCAATTTTATGACGCCGCTGTGAACTGGTGTGAAGCAGCCCTTGCAATGAATCCAAAATTTAGAGACAAAGTGGTAAAAGAAGGATTAGAAATCGAGAAAGCTCTCGATGTTTTAGGACCAGAAGATATTGACGGACTCTACTGGAGGTATGCATCTCTTGGAAAGTGGTCTCGTTTAGTGGGATTCACAACTCTATTGTCAAACCGTTCTAAATTCTCTGCGATGGTAAACCGCGTAAAAGAAATCGAAAAAGCAATGGGTAAAGAATACTTCTATGCAGCAACATTACGTTATGATGCGGCAAGTAATGCTCTCTCCCCTACGGGCGACAAAAAATTGGCTGACAAATACTTTGAAGAAGCCATTGCAAAACACCCGAACTATTTTGCAGTTCGTGTCCTTTATGCAGAAAGCCGCTTAAAAGGAAACGAAGACAAATTCAAAAAACAATTGGAATTCGTAATAAAAGGAAAAGCATCGTCTTTACCTGAAATCGAAGCAGACCAAATCGTAGAACAACGAAAAGCGAAAAAACTTCTCGACGAACTATAAACCATTACTAGGAGAACTAGATGTTTTTAAAACAGCTAAAATATTTAGTTTGTGTAAGTATTACCCTCACGATCAGTGGGGGTCTTTTTGCCCAAACAACTGTTAAACTAGCAACCGTAGCTCCCGAAGGTTCACCTTGGGCAAACGAGTTAGCAAAAATCAAAAAGAAAATCGAGAGTGAATCCCAAGGACAAATCAAATTCAAAATTTATCCTGGTGGACAAATGGGTGGAGAAAACGAAATCCTCCAACAAGTCATCCGAGGAAAACTGCAAGGAGCTGGTCTCACAGCAGGAGCACTTGCGAACACTGTAAAAGAATTGAACGTTCTTGAGATCCCTTATCTCTTCAATTCTTATGCGCAAGCAGATTGTGTTCTCGACGAACACTTATTAGAAGACTTTAGAAAACTTTTTGAATCAAAAGGACTTATTTTTGTTACTTGGGCAGAAAACGGATACCGTTCCATTGGTACCAAATCCGCTCCAGTCAAAAAACCAGAAGATTTAAAAGGAATCAAAATCAGAATCCAAGAGTCTCCTGTTCACATTGCATATTGGAAACAACTTGGAGTGAGTGGAATTCCGATTGCGATTCCCGAAGTATTACCTTCCTTACAAACTGGGGTGGTAGAAGGTTTTGACAACACTCCACTTTTCACTCTTGCGGCAGAATGGCAAACAGCGATCAAATATTTCACTTTGACACGCCACATCTACCAACCAGCAGCCATCCTCTACTCTAAGAAGTATTGGGACACTTTGAACGACGAACAAAAGAAAACACTGATGGGCGAAGGGAATAAATTGGCTCCAGGTGCAAGACAAGCGGTTCGTTCCATTGAAAAGAATATGATTGCGACCCTAAAAAAAGCAGATGTGCAAGTGTATGAACCTTCGGCGTCTGACCTTGCAGGGTTCAAAGCAGCGGGAAATGCCGTTGCAACTCAAGTTGTTGGAAAAATTGGTGGTCAATCAAAACAGATCTACGATAAAATCCAAAAAGCAAAAGCAGCTTGTGGCGGTTAGAGTAAGGTAGGATATAGATAAATGAAATTCGTCGAACGAATTCTAAATACTTTGAGTTTCGGCGAGAAATGGGCAGGGGGAATTTGTTTCCTTCTGCTCACTCTTCTCATGATTGCTGACGTCTCCAAAAGAGAGGTCATCGATAAAGTTTTAAGTTGGACATTAGAAATCTCGGAAGCCTATCCAAACACTGGAGTCGCAGGATTCATTGGTGATTGGAGTGTCTACATAGCAGAATCCATTCATGGTGGAACCTCTTCTTTTTTAGAGTGGCTTGGCCTTGGTGGGATCATTTGGGCACAAAAGTTGTCCCTCTATTTTATGTTATGGGGTGGTTTATTTGGTTCTGCCCTTGCAAGTGCAAAGGGTTCTCACCTAAGACCTGAAATTGCTGATAAAGTATTACCAAAAGCAATATTACATTATGTAAAGATCATCGAACAATGGGTGATTGCCCTATTCTTTTTATTCTTAGCATATTTATCCGTTATTTATGTTTTAGAAAGTATCAGCTTAGATGAAGTAAACCCTGTAACAGAAATCCACTTATGGAAAGTCCAATTGATTTTCCCTTATATTTTTATTTCGATGGGGTTTCGACATTTGTGTTATGGAATTTTTCCAGCACTCATCCCATCTGACATCAATGAGGCGACAGAAGCCTTGGAACTTGCGGAAAAAGAACTTTCCGAATCGAATTCAGGAGGGAATCGCTAATGGGTTCTTGGGGAATTCTTGTACTCTTACTTGCGTTAATTTTACTCAGACAACCTTTGATCGTACTTATGGGTGCCATCACTGTGTATTGTTATTACTTTTTACCAGACCCACCACTTGAGTCTTTCCATGAACTCAATAGCATTGTGGGGGATTTGTTTTTTGCTGGTGATAAGGAAATCCTACTTGCGATTCCACTTTTCATCATCGCAGGGAATTTGATGACCCATGGTAGCATTGCACGTAGGCTCATCCGTATCGCACAAGCGATGACGGCTCCGATTCCTGCAGGCCTTGCGATTGCTGGTGTTTTCTCTTGTGGGATCTTTGCCGCCATCTCTGGATCTTCTCCCGTGACTCTCATTGCGATCGGGGGACTTATGTATCCTTCACTGACTAAGGCTGGATACCCAACTCAATTTTCAATGGGTTTACTTGCCTCTGGGGGAACTCTCGGGATCATCATCCCTCCAAGTATCCCTATGATCGTGTATGCCATTATGGTGGGAGTTTCCGTAACCGATCTTTTCATTGCAGGGATCGGCCCTGGGATTTTACTCATGTCCCTCCTTATGATCTATTCTGTGCTCCGCGCTGGAAATGTTGGTCGTGGGAAATGGGACTGGGCAGAGATTCGGATTGCATGGAAAGAAGGGGTCCTTGCCCTCCTGATGCCTGTGGTAATTTTGGGTGGGATTTACTCTGGATTTTTCACTGCAACAGAATCAGCGGCGATCGCCGTCTTTTATGCCATCCTCGTGGAAGTCTTCATCCACAAAGAATTGAGTTTTCCTAAAATTCCAAAGATCATGGCTGAAAGTGCCGAGATGCTTGGGATCTTATTCCTCATTCTCATCCTTGCGGTGAGTTTGAATAAGTTTATGATCGAAAACGAAATCCCACAAAACCTCGTGGCAAAGATGTCTGAACTCATTTCAAGCCCCGTCACCTTCCTCATCGGTGTGAATATCCTTTTACTCATTGTAGGGATGTTTATGGATATCATGAGTGCGATTTTGGTGCTTGCTCCGCTCCTTGCTCCCATGGCGATCAATTATGGAATCAATCCAGTGCATTTCGGGATCATCATGATTGTGAACTTGGAGATTGGTTACCTCACTCCTCCTGTGGGAGTAAACCTATTTGTGGCATCAGGGATCTTCAAACAACCGTTAGGAAAGGTCATCCAATCGGTAGCTCCCATTGTAGGACTTTTCCTGATTGGTCTCATCCTCATCAGTTGGATCCCTGAGATTTCACTTGGACTTGTTGGTGGAGATGCGGTAACACCGAACCCTTAAGAAAATTGAAAGGAACCAAAAATCATTCCCTCCCTTGGCATGGACAACGTGCTAAGGCAAGGGATGATTTTCCAAATTGATTTGAAAAGAGCTGAAGTTTTTTCGGCTCTTTTTTTATGCCTTTCCCCACCAAACACGTAACCGTTCCAAAGAAGACTTGGCATCTGCCGCCCACAAACTCGTTGGATGTTCTTTCGTAATGCTCAAATACACTTGCAAAACGGGTTCTAAGTCTTTTTGTAATTGTACGAGTTCCTTGTTCAAAGAACTAGAAAGTTCAATGGGATGTAGGTTTCGTTTTTCATAATAACGAAGGATGGCTTCCGTTTCCTTCTCTTTTGCCATTTTGTATTCTTGGAAAATGGGATCTTTGGAGGGTTTGGTTTTCCCTGGTTCCGTTTGACTGGTGGTCTCTTCTTCAGAATCTGATTGGTTTTGAGATTTCCTCTGCTTCCGAGAACGCCTTTCTCCAACACTTGGTTCAATATCAGAATCCTCTGGGTGGATGAGGAGGAATTCTTTTAAGGATTCATAATGTTTGTTCAATTCAACAAACATCACATCACTTGTAAATTCACCTGTATCGGGATGGTATTTTTTTGCTAATCGATGATAAGAATCTTTTAATTCTGCTTCCGTAAATCCAGAACTTAAACCTAAAAACTGAAGGGAGTCATTTAACAGTAGTTTTTTGTCCATGAAAGACCAGAGGAGAATACCAAATGGGACTTAAGCCTTCGTTTGATACTAAATTCCCAATACTCTTTTTTACTCTCATTCATTTCAAATACAAGTAATTCTTGGACTTTTTGTTGGAGGTTTCTTGCTTCATCTAACTTCGAAAATACTGTTTCGGAAAGGGCAATTTCTCCTTCTGTATGGACGTCCATTTCTTGGTGTTCTAAAATTTGTGCATCCAATTCTTCTAACTTCCGGACCAAGGATTCATTTTTGAATTCAATTTTCACAGCAGAATCGGCATCTCGATATGAAAGCAGTTCTTCTTCCCTTTTTAGGTTTGAAATCAAAGAATCAAGCAATTGGATTTTTTTTTGCAGTAATTGTTGGAAGGATACTTGTTTCATTGTAGTTGACTATTGAATGCGAATTAAATTTAACCAGTGATGGAGATTCCAGTGGTTCTTTGGCCTGTACTTTGCGAGGGCGTTTGTGGTTCTTTTTTTTCGAGTTCTTCCCAAGAGTTTTTTAATTCCCCGAGGATTTTAATACACTCGTCGATGATGGCTTTATCTTTTCTCATATTGGCTTCGAGAAGCCTTTTTTTTAAGTAAATGTAGAGTGACAAAAGGTTGTTTGCTACCTCTTTTCCCTCTTCCATATTCAGAGACAAAAGTAGTTCTGTAATGATGTCTTGGGTTTTGATGATGTTGTTGTTCACCACATCATACTTTCTAGGAGTCATGTTGTCTTTTGCGACACCTAAGAAACGAATGGCCCCATCAAATAACATCACAATCAATTTGATTTGGCTAACGGTAGATATCTCATTGGCTTTGTATTCATTGTAAGCAGAGGCACCGGTTTTTCTCGCAAGCGACATTTTTTTCTCCTGAGTATTCCCATCGACCAAAAAGGATACTTGCTTAATGACCGATCCGAATATTCTTAGAATATCACATGGGAAAAACAAAACGTGTTGTTTTTTTGGCTTCTGGACGAGGTTCCAATTTTTCGGCTTCCATTGAGTTCATCCGAAAAAAAAAGCTAAAGTTGGAACCCCTTGCCCTTTTGACAGACAATCCTGAAGCAAAGGCCCTCACCCTCGCCAAAAAGTTCGGGATTTCCACCAAAGTGATCCCCTACAGCACCTATCTTTCCAAATTGGACTACCACCGGGATTTACTGCATGGAGTGGAATCCTATGACCCTGATCTCATCGTGGCCTGCGGTTATATGAGAATTTTAAAACCCGACTTTGTCGCAAGGTTTCGTAACAAAATCATCAATGTCCATCCTAGCCTCCTCCCAGCATTCCCAGGGCTCGACTCCCAAAAACAAGCCTTGGATTATGGAGTGAAAGTGGCTGGTTGTACGGTCCATTTTGTCTCGGAGGGTGTGGACACAGGTCCCATCATTTTACAAAAAGCGATTGCCATTCGACCTGAATGGACTGAAAAAGAATTATCCTTGGCAATCCTTAAGGAAGAACACAAAATCCTTCCTCTCGCTATACAACTGTTTTGTGAAGATAAATTAAAAATCAAAGAACGAAAGGTAGAAATCCTAAAATGATTCAAATCAAAAGAGCACTTGTTTCCGTTTCCGATAAAACGGGAATCACTGAAATCTGTTCCTTCCTTGCCAAACATGGCGTGGAAATTTTATCCACTGGTGGGACTTATGATGCCCTCTCAAAAGCTGGCATCGCAGTGAAAAAAGTAGATGAGTTTACTGGTTTTCCAGAAATTTTACATGGCAGAGTGAAAACCCTCCATCCAAAAATCCATGGCGGTCTACTCGGTGACACAACAAACCCCGACCACGTCAAACAAATGGATGCCAATGGAATTGTACCAATTACTCTCGTCATTGTTAACTTATATCCATTTGTCAAAACGGTTATGAAACCGGATGTTTCTTTAGAAGATGCCATTGAAAACATTGATATCGGTGGTCCGTCAATGCTTCGTTCGGCGGCAAAAAACCATAAAAACGTAGTGGTGTTAACTGATCCAAAAGATTATGAAACCTTCCAATCTGAATTTACAGCCAACCAAGGAAAGATTTCTAGAGAAACAGCTTTTGGTTATGCGGCGAAAGTATTTTCTGAAACTGCCGCTTATGATTCAGCCATCTCTACCTACTTCAACAAACGTTTGGACATCAAATACCCAGACAAAATTACATTTGCATTCAACAAAAAACAAAAACTTCGTTATGGTGAAAACCCACACCAGGACGCGGCCTTTTACGAACCTCAGTTTTTAAAATCACAATTTGAAGCCTTACAAGGGAAAGAACTTTCGTTCAATAATATGTTGGATTTTGATGCGGCATTCCATGTGGCAAGTTTGCTTCCTAAAAATGCAGTATCCATCGTAAAACACCTGAACCCATGTGGGATTGCGTTTGGTGATACAGTTTTAGAATCATTTGAGCTGGCGCGTAAAACCGACCCAATTTCAGCCTTTGGTGGGATCATCGGAATCCATGGACGTGTGGAAAAAGATGCAGCCGAAGAAATCACAAAAAACTTTGTGGAAGGTGTGATTGCCGAAAGTTTTTCCAAAGAAGCGATCGAAATCTTTTCTAAAAAACCAAACATCCGTTTGATTCCCATTGCAAAATTTGATGAAGCATTGGATGAACTAGATTTGCGTTCCCTCCACCATGGACTTCTCATACAAAACAGAGACTATGATTTGATCACCAAAGACAAATTAAAAATTGTTTCTAAAAAACAACCAACCGCGGATGATTTGGAAGGTTTGATGTTTGCATGGAATTGTGTGAAGTTCATCAAATCCAATGCCATTGTGTATACAGATCAAAATTCAACTTTAGGAATTGGAGCGGGCCAAATGTCGCGAGTGGATTCTGTGGAACTCGGGGCGATGAAAGCACAAAAAGTGGGGCTTTCCGTTGTCGGTTCCTATGTGGGCAGTGACGCGTTTTTTCCTTTCCGAGATGGAATTGATGCCATTGCAAAAGTAGGTGCAAAGGCAATCATCCAACCAGGTGGTTCCATCCGTGATGAGGAAGTGATCCAAGCGGCGGATGAACATGGACTCATTATGGTCTTCACTGGAATGAGGCATTTCCGCCACTGATGGAATTTTTCCTTTTCCTACTCTTTCTCGTTTTTTTTGGATTGGTAGTGGCTGTTTTCACCTACTACGCAAAGATATTATTTTTTTCTGCAAAATCCAATTACAGACGAGAAGAATTGACTGAAATTCGGGGGGATGTCTTACGCATCTTCCTGAATCTTTTAGAATCCAGTGGAAACATTTTGTACGGTAGTTTGGTTTTTTTCGGAACTGCCTTATTTGTATGGCTATGGTCCTTCTTAGGTTCCGTTTTAGGAGAAAAAGGTCCTGGGATTTTTGAGCATATCTTCCACCTTCCCATTTTCTTTTTGGCATTGTTTTTTTCTTACCCCATCATCAAAGAAGCATATGAGGGAAGATCGATTTTGGGGCTCACCAAACCAGCGTTATCGGGTCTGGCATTAGGAAATCTTTCGAGTGGTGCTGTCCACTACGGACTGGACAGAGATTTATACTTTTTATTTTACTTGTTACTTTTCTTTTTGCAGGCACCAGTTCTCGTTTTCCTTTGGAACCAGGAGTCAATATTCGGAGTGAGTTTTGAACCCAACTCGAGTGATGGATCCGATCTGGATTGGGGCAGAGGGGACGACGGAGAAGCGGAAGGAAGCTATGGAATGGACCCAATGGATGAAGACGAGAACCCTCTTGCAGAGGAATCCGAGCCCTATGGCCTAGGCGACGACCCCTTCTCCGACGAATTTAAATAGAAACAAGTTCTCTTTTTTTTGAGACTGGCCGATAACAACAGTATGAAGAAATATCTGCTTTTCCTCCTTTTTTGTTTTCCTGGGTATCTATTTTCGCAAACAGAAATGCCAAACACCTTGGATGGATTTGCCGAAGCTTCATGGGGGATGACTTTTGAATCCATCCGCGAGAAATTCCTTTCGATGGCAACAAATCCTGAATCCAAAGAGAAAATCGAAATCTTAAACGAAAAAAAAGACGTGAGTTTACTCATCCGTCGCAATGGAATCCTCTATTTATACCGCTTTTATAAAACCCCAGAACTACTCAAAGAAGTTCGTCCTAAACGAGAAGGACAACCAGAAACCGACCCTACCATCGATGGGCAAACTGAGTTTCGTGAGAATGGAATCCTTTTTTCAGTGGGTGTGACTTTCAATTTGGTCCCTTCCGAAAAAATCAAATCCAAACTCGAAGCCAAATATGGAAAGCCAAGAAAGGAATCCATTGGGGATGACAAGGTCTCTGGTGCTGCCATTTGGGAACTTGTCGAACGCAGGGAAAATCCTCCTCGTGGTGGATTTGCTGTCGTTTGGAGAGAAGGATATAAAAAACTTCCTTACACTCGCCGGATTGATTACTTTTCTGCCAATATCCGAGACATCATTGCGAAAGATTACGTAGATTTCTTCAGCGTGCAAGAAACAAAAACCTTGCGGGATTTAATCCCGTAGTTAGCCTGTCTCGTGAGGCTTGGTGAGATCACCAAGCAGACGAGGCAAAATGAATTTATTTTTAGACACAGCCAATATCGACGAAATTAAAAAGGTCCATGAATTAGGCTTACTTGACGGTATCACCACAAACCCTTCCATCATTGCAAAATCAGGTCGCAAATTCACAGAGGTCATCAAAGAAATCTGTAGTTTCGTAAAAGGCCCAGTGAGTGCGGAAGTGCTAGCAACTGATGCTCCAACCATGATCAAAGAAGGATTGGAGTTATCAAAAATCGCAGAAAACGTTGTTGTAAAAGTTCCACTCATCCCAGAAGGGATCAAAGCTGTGAATGCTTTTGCAGAAAAAGGCATCCAAACAAACGTTACACTTTGTTTTACAGCAAACCAAGCCCTACTCGCAGCAAAAGCTGGTGCTAGTTTCATTTCTCCGTTTGTCGGTAGATTGGATGATGTTGGTTATGATGGACTTGAACTCATTTCCGAAATCAGAGAAATTTATGACAACTACGGAATTGAAACTCAAATCCTTGCGGCTTCAGTTCGCCACCCCATCCATTTCAAAGAAGTGGCATTACGTGGTGCAGATTGTGTAACATTACCATATTCTGTTTTTGAAATGTTATTCAAACACCCACTCACTGACAGTGGACTTGCAAAATTCGTAGAAGATTCCAAAAAACTGAACTGGTAATTTAAAACCAAGCCACCGGATACTTCCGGTGGTGTACTAGATTGTTCACCACCAGTGCATTCAAAAGTAATAAAACCACTCCCACCATAACAGGAAAAAAAATAAACTCCACTCCCACTCCTCCAATCACACCAATGAGTGCCGTTGCACCACCTGGTGGGTGTAAGGTATGTGTGAGGTACATCACAAAAATCGATAGACCTACAGAAAGCCCTAATGTGAAAAAATTAGTTCCGATGGTTTGTACGAGGATCACGGCAATCGTTGCTGACAAAAGATGCCCACCAATTAAATTTCGGGGTTGTGACAAGGGTGCGTCGGGCACGGCAAAAAGAAGGACGGCAGTGGCGCCAAAAGATCCAATGAGTAGGCTATGCCCTGATAAATTGGTAATGAGAAGGATAGACCAAATGGCGATCGTACTACTGACAAAACTCCAAATGGCAAATCGAAAGGAAAGTTTGTTTCGTTTTGCTCGAAGTGGAGCCTTTATTTTATAAGGAATGTTTTTGAATCTATTTTTCAGCGTAATTTAACCAAATTTCTTTCATTTGATCCACAAAACAAAATGCAGATTGGTGAGAGGCATCATTGAATAAATCACAAGTGCCTGGTACATTCCAATTCAAAGTGGAAGCACCGTATGATTTTGCGAGTTTTTCAATGGGTTCCCACCAAACTTCTTTTACATGAAACTTTTCATAGTATGAATAATATTCAGGAAAAACCTTTGGCCAAATCACAAGTGTTTTGATATTTTTCTCTTTTGTGATGTTTAAGATTTTTTCAACATAGGGGAGTTGGGAAGAACCTACTTCATAGGAACGCATGTACAAATTGCCAATCCGAACTGTATCATTTTTGATTTTTTCGATAGGATTGGATTGAACCCCATACATCAAGTATTCGCCTTTTGAATAGTTGATCAGTTGGAATTCTTTGTTATGGGTTGCCTTGTATTCCTTTAATTTTCCTTGTTTCAATCGAGACGTAAAAAGCGATAAATTAAACTCCACACTACGAATTGCAAAAATATGATCCAATACATAATACCACTTTTCTTTGAGTGGAATGTCGTCCCAAACCAACTGGATACATTTTTCGTTACAACCCATACGAAGGAAGGGAGATAAAATAAATCCTTTGGAATCATCAAATGCCTCAGGGCTTAAAGATAGGATGACAAAATCAGGAGTGACCCCTTTTTCCAAAATACCTTGGAACTGGATGAGGGAATTCATCGGGATTCCTTGTGGGCTACTAAAATTGTATAAGGTCCAATCTTTCCTTTGTGGTTCAGGGATTCCGATTTCTGCGAAAGGATAAGAACGGGAATCTCCGAATACAAGGGCTAATTTTTTTTCCTTTGCAGTTGGATCGGAAACGAGTCGGTCTTGTAATACCTTTCTTTGGTAATAAAAAACAGAATTCCCTGCTTGCAAAAATTCATCGTGGAAAACAGGTAATAAAAATATTTTATCTACCAAAAAGATAAATAAAAAGAGAACCAAAGGATAAAATAAAAATGGTTTTGATTTCAAAAAAACAAATCCTCTAACCTCAACATTTTATGAATCGAGTGGATCCTTCAACTCATTTAAGGAAGGGAATTTCCAAGAACTTGTTCTTCTGTGACTGCCTTGTATTTCCCCTCTTCCAAATGGAAATTTCGTAAGTCCAGCTTTCCAATACGAATTCGATACAAATCAAGAACATCCAAATCTTTTGTTTTGAACATCCTTCTGATTTGCCGTTTTTTCCCTTCTTTGAGGACAATGCTTAGGTAACTCGTAAAGCCAACTTGTGTATTTTCAGGGATGACATTGGCAGGTTTCACCGATAATGCACGTAAGGTTTCTCCCCCTTCCCTAACACCTAACAAGAATTCTTCGGCAATTTTTTTCCAACTGACAGGGTGTTTTAAACTGATGATGTATTCTTTATCAATTTTATGTTTGGGATGTGTGACTTTTTGGATGAAGTTGCCATCAATGGAAAGTAGGATCAGTCCCCTCGAATCCAAGTCAAGTCGACCCGCATAATTGTATTTCTGAAAGGATTCTGGTAATAATGTAAAAATTGTATTTTCGTGGTGTTTGTCTTCGTGTGAGGTAAGAAAACCTGGAGGTTTATTGAAGGCAATGATCTTTGGGCGATTCTCGTCCGCATCGAGTTTTGCCACAGGTTTACCGTCAAAAAGAATGGTATCATCGTCTTTTACTTGAAACGACAAATCCGTGATCGTACTCCCGTTGATTTTGACCCTACCCGAAAGGACCAATTCTTCCACTTTCCGTCGGGAACCTAAACCTAATTTGGCAAGAAATGCATTGATCCTCATGTTTTTCCATTTTACAAAGGGGCCTCATTTCAAAAAGTCTAAAGAAGGTATGAATCCATTAAAAAAGAAACCTCGCTCCAAACAAACGAACCCCACCAAAGCCTTACCAGACTGGATGAAGGTGCGAGTGAGTTTTCCAAAGGATTCTGACCCACTGTCTGTGGTGCGAGCTGAGGTGGAAACAAGGGAACTCCATACGGTTTGTGAATCCGCGAGTTGCCCCAATCTCAACCATTGTTGGAACCGAAAAACCGCAACCTATATGCTCGCTGGGGATATTTGCACAAGGCGGTGCCAGTACTGTGATGTTGCCTTTGGCAAACCGAAATCCCTCGACCAGTCTGAACCTGAAAAAGTGGCAAGGTCTGTGGAAGCCCTGGGGCTGAAACATGTGGTTCTCACGGCCGTCAATCGGGATGATTTAAAGGATGGTGGCGCAAATCATTTTGCAGAGACCATCCAAAAAATCAAAACCTACTCACCACATTGTACGGTTGAAGTTTTGATCCCCGATTTCAAAGCAAAGGAAGAATCCTTACAAATTCTTTATGCCGCCAAACCCCATATCATCAACCACAACATCGAAACAGTGGAACGTCTTTTTCCAACCATCACCCCACAAAAAAACTACCGACGTTCCCTCGAAGTTTTGGCCCATATCGCCAAACATGGATTTGTTACGAAAAGTGGACTGATCTTAGGGCTTGGGGAAAGTGAACTCGATATCAAAACTTGTTTAGAAGATCTATTTGCACATGGTGTTCGGATGTTGACCATTGGGCAATACTTACAACCTGGTCCGACTCATTACCCTGTACAGTCCTTTGTGGCACCTGAAGTGTTTGATTTTTGGAAAGAAAGGGCTTACCAAATTGGATTCAAAACAGTGGCATCTGGTCCACTTGTTCGTTCTTCTTACCATGCAGATGAATATTTTGATTTCAAAACAGAAAATCTACCGACAGTGTAGGTATGACGGAAGAGGAATTAGAGGAGTTTCAGAAAGGACTGACCAAAACTTTTTTTTTATCCATCTTACATGACTTGGGTGAAATTGAAGATACTCTCTCTGATTATGAAGTGAAGGTCCTCATCCAAAAGGCCCTCACCCACCACCCAGAATTGCAAGTGGAATGGGGAGAGATGGACCACTTCGGTCAAAACACACTCCTCGTCAAATACCAAAACAATTTGCTCCTCATCGAAGTGAGCCCCCTGATCAACGCCATCAGAGTTCTTTGGAACGAATACAAAAATCAAAGTACATAAAAAAAGCCCGAAGGGAAATCCCTCCAGGCTTCTTTTCTACGTAAGGGTGTGGTTATTTTAGAATTTGGATTTTTGTTGGAGGTCGTAAATGACTTCTTCCACTTTATCCATATCAATTTTTTTAACACCATTTTCAGTGTGAACAATCAGTTGTCCATTTTCTTGGTTGATGATTGCTCCAATGATCACTGTTTTACCATCAGTTAATACGATTTTTTCAATTCTTTCGTAGTAGTTGATGATGTCTTTTTTCGATTTGAATTCTTTTGGTTGGCTAGCTAAAGTTTCTTCGAATTTTTTCTTCTCTTCTTCTTGTCGCTTCGCAACTTCTTTTTCAATCAATTGTTTCTTAGCATCAATCTCTTGTTTTTTCAACTCATCAAGTTTTTCAGTTTGAGCAGATTCGCTGAGTTTCACAATTTCTTGTGCTGTTTGTTTATCAACCGTTACGATGGTTTTGATTTCTTGTTCTTCGTTCTTTGTGAGTTTTGCATTTTCCACTACGAGTTTTTCTTTCTCAGCAGTTTTGAATGCTTTTGATAAATCCAAAGATTGGATGTCTGCGGACTTTGCAAGTTCTGCAGATTTTGCAGATTGAGTAGAAGCTTGGTCTTTTTCTAAGATCACTTCAGCTTTTGCAATGGTTTCCTGTAATTTTTTTAGGTCAGCACTCTTTGAAATTTCTTCTTCAGAAAGTTTTTCCAATGCAGGAACTCGTGGAGCAAATGCAACCGCACCTTCTACCACTTTTACCTTCGCAGGTTTTCCATCAGCTGATTCTACGATGAAAGAAGTTCCACGCACACCCGCAATCGCAGTTGGTGTTACAACAGTGAAGTTGTCTTCTTTCTTCGCTTTGTTTACTTTCGCAAATACTTTTCCGGAAACTAGAGCGATTTGAGTGTCTGTTGTTCCCGCGTTGTCTTGTGAAAGTTTTGCAAAGTCAATTGCGGACTTTGGAGAGATACGAATGCTCGAGCCATCTGCAAATTGGATGTCTACTTTTCCATTGTCGCCGGTGACTACATTATCCCCTGTTTTCAAAAGAGCACCTAGTTGTGCTTTTTCTTCTGTTTGGTCTGCGTGTTGGATTTTGGAATCTCCTACCGCAAATACGACAACCGCAGATAAGTCTGCTGGTTTTTTCGGTGCTTCCGTTACTTCTGCCTCTGGTTTCTTACAAACTGTAAGACCAGTGAAAAGAATCGTTAGACCTACGATGGTTAGTTTCGATGCTTTCATATCTTCCTGTCCCTTAGTGAAATACTAATTTCCTTACTCTCTAATCAACAAACCAGGAGATCAAAAATTCCCAGTTTTTTTCTATTTTTTTCTAGAATGAAAAAAATTTCATTAGTTCGGAAAAAAAATAATTTGGTGATGGGATTTGTAAACGAATATTCAGGTTTTTCGTAGGAAACCTTCGATTTTCGGGTCTTTTTCGAAGTTTTTTCGGGAAAATCGCTTTGTCTAAGATACAGGAAGAAAAAAACTCCCATTATGGCTGAAACCTCTACAATGAACCAAAGACCTGCCTCCTCTCTTTCCTTATTGGAAGAAATGGAAAGAAATTACAAAGACCTTCCTATGGAAGCCATTGTCAAACAGGACATCTTACGGCAGGGCATTCATTTTTTCCCTGAGGCCTTTCAAGTCAAAGACCCATACAAATCGAAGGACTACTTTATCTTTTCCTTTGACCATATCCCCCTTGCTGACCTAAAGGATGGAGCAGACACAAAGGCACCTGAAGAAATAAAGATCAGTGGTGGGCATTTCGGCCTCTTAAAAACGGTGATTTCCACTCGGAACAACCCAAACTCACCGTACAAAATGAAACTGAAAGAGGGAAAACCAACCCTCTTCTTGGAAGAAACAGAAATTGGCACTGCCGAATACCCTCCCATCCCTTCTTGGTACAGACACAAAACAAAATCGGGAAAACTGCCCGGAGAAATTGCCCCAGTGATTGAATGGGGGTACTTATTGTACCTCACTGTGTTTCGCAACTGCCAGTACTTTGGAAAAGACGAAGAATGCGCCTACTGTGATATCAACCACAACTACCGCCAACAAAAAGGAGCAGGACGCCCTTACACAGGTGTGAAGGATGTAGAAGACATCTTAGAAGTACTGTCTTGGGTGGATGCGGAAGACCAAATTGCCAAAGTGTATACGATTACTGGCGGATCTGTTCTCACGAACTTAAAGAAAAAATCAGAAGTGGATTTTTACCTCCAATACCCTGAAGCCATTGAAAAAAAATTTCCGAAACGTTGGATGGGGAAACTTGTAGCACAAGCCTTTGAAAAGGAAGACTGTCAAAAATTCAAAGATGTGGGGATTCAAATTTACCATCCAAATTATGAAGTTTGGGACAAAAACCTTTTTGAAAAAATTTGCCCAGGGAAAGCAAGTTGGATTGGGTATGAAAATTGGATCCGTCGTGTAGTTGACTCTGCGGAAGTTTTTGGACCAGAAAACGTAATCCCAAACTTTGTTGGTGGAGTGGAACTCTCCGAGCCTTGGGGATTCAAAACCGTAAAAGAAGCCATCACATCCACAAAACAAGGGTTAGATTTCTTTATGTCCAAAGGGATTGTGCCTCGTTTCACTGCATGGTGCCCGGAACCATACACAACCCTTGGCCAACAAGCAGGGCCACCTCTTGTTTATTTTTGTGAATTGTTACGAGCCTGGAAAGAAACCTTTGAATCTTATGGATTGCCTACCCCTCCCGGGTATGGGGAACCTGGACCCGGAAAGGCTGTGTTTTCCGTTTCGGCCTTTATGGATGTCATAGGATATTCTGGGCGAAATTAGTTCTTTCCCATAAATAGAATCCTCTAAACTCTACCCATGCGAAAATTCTTCTCCATTGTGGCAATCGCCACAGCTGTCTTTGTGACTTCGAATTGCCAAAATCCTGATATCGGCGATAGTTATCGTTTCCGGCAAGGGGTATTGGATGCAAGGGAAATCAATTTTAAAGAAACAACTGCCATTGATTTACAAGGTGAATGGGAGTTGTACTTTGATGAATTCCATTACCCACCTTTCCACGGAAAAAAGGAACTGACTGGTTATCTGGCAATTCCAAATTCCTGGCAAGGAGAAGAATATGGTGGGATCGAATTGCCTAGGACAGGAAAGGCCACCTTACGTGGGTTCATCCATATCAATGAACAAACCGTTGGCCAAGAGTTACGGATTTATATCCCAGATGTTGCTTCCTCTTACCGTTTTTTTGCCAATGGAGTGCTCATCGGTGGACAAGGAAAACCAGGCATCAATCAATTTGATGATACTCCTCGCATCAAATCTAGATACTACACTCTGATCCCCGATGCAGAGGTTGTGGAACTAGTGTTTCATATCGCCAATTATGAAAACAATTTTGGTGGGTTTTGGGGCCAACCCATTCTCGGTAATAAATACATCATGGATCGGGAGAAGATGCTCGCCAATGGACGGGAGTTATTTTTACTAGGTGCCCTTTCCCTCATTGGACTCTATCACTTCGGTTTGTATTTTTACAAACGAAAAGAAACTTCTATTTTTTACTTTGCCATCTTTTGTGTGTTACTCGGAATCCGTTTGGCGTTTACGGGTGAACGTTATATTTTGGAACTCTTTCCAAGATTCCACTGGCCAACAGCTTTTCGGATCGAATTTGCTTCGTATTACTTTGCAGTCCCAACTTTTTTACTTTTCATCCATTCTTTGTTCCCTGAAGAATCCAAAATCAAACATGTAAGGCGCGCATTGGTTGCGAGTACAATCTTTGCTTTCACATTGTTCCTTCCCATTTCTGTATTTACTATCTTATTATATGGATTTCAGATTTTAGCCTTTCTCATCATTGGATATGTCATCCACATCAACCTAAAAGCAGTCATAGCCAGTAGACCCAACTCAAAACTGTTTTTGGTTGGTTTGCTCATCTTAGCATTTTCAGTATCATTTGATATTTTAAAACATAGTTTGAATAGTCGGGGCATTGGCCTGACTCCTTATGCCCTACTCTGTTTTATCTTCATCCAATCACTGATTTTATCCAGTCGGATTGCCAATGCCTTTGTGCGAGCGGAGGAACTTGCCGAAAGTTTAAAGATTAGCAATGAATCCTTATTAGCAGTCACAGAAAACTTGGAACAAATTGTTTCGGAAAGGACATACCAGTTAAACTCAAGTTTAGGCAGGATCAAAAAAGACTTACTCCTCGCCAAAAAGATCCAACAAAAAATCCTTCCTGAAGATGGGATCAAGTTTTCTCCTTTAAAAATTCATCTCTACTTCCAACCCCAAGACGAAGTTGGTGGCGACTTTTACGATATCTTTGAGTTGGACAATGGAATTGTTCGATTTTTTATCGCGGATGCCACAGGCCATGGGATCCAAGCAGCACTTTACACAATGGCCATCAAATCTGAATACGAAGCCATCAAACGGTTTATTACGAAAACAGATGATTTGATGAACCACTTAAACCAAAAAATCCAAAACAAATTTTCTGGATTAAAAATTGTATTTTCTGGTTTTTTATTGGATATTGATACAAGGACAAAGACCGTCTACTATTCGTCAGCTGGTCACCCAAACCAAATTTTCCAATCAAAAGGATCACAAATCATATTAAACAGAACCGGAAATATCATTGGATTAAGAAAAGACCAACCCTATACACAAAAACAGTTTTCCATTGCAGAAGGAGATCGATTTTTATTGTTCACAGACGGAATGTTAGAACAAAAAAATGAGACAAGGGAAGAATTTGGAATGGATCGGATGCAAAAAATAGTTTCTGATTTTGAATCCAAAGAATCAGAACGAGTGCTTGCTGAACTTGTCATCCAATTGTTTTTATTCCAAGGGAAAGAAGAACAAGAGGATGACCAAACTGTGATTTTAATTGAATGGGAAAAGGAAAAAGAAACAACAACATAGGTTGGTATGCATGCAGCCTTCCCCAGCTGGCAAATCCATTTATTTTTTTAAGAACAAACGATCGACACCATTTTTTTCGAACTCAGCATCATACTTCTCTGCTTCTTTTGCTACTTTTGTTTCGTAGGCTTCTTGTGACATTGCTTCCAATTCTTTTTCTGAAATTGATAGTTCTAAGTCTCTTTGTGCAAGTTCCGTTGTGAGTTCTGTCCAAAACACATCATCATTATAAGGTTCGATATAGGACTCAAATACTTCTTGGAAGTATTCTTCTGCTACTGTGAACATCCCATTCTCTTCTGAAATTGGATTATTTTCCATTCCTTTCGAAAGTTTTTTTAATATAGATTGCAGGAAACTGTCTATGCTTGGGTCTGATTCTTCATGGGGAGAATTGCTCACCCATTCGAATACGGTTAATGCATCCAAAAGTTGTTTTGTTTCTTGTGCAGTGAGATCTAAATTCATAATTACCTACTTTCCTTCCATAGAACCACTCCATGCAAAGAGAAGCAAATCAAAGAATCACAGTGGACCTATTTTCCTTATAGTTTTGGTACATTTGCTCCACTAACATACGAAAACTTGGGTCTTCCTTTAGGATTTCCAATTTTTCTTCCAAACTGAGAACAGAAAACTTGGGGTGCAAAGCTTTGGTGACTGCAGGCTTCATATTTAATAAGTAAACATACGATTAGCAATTGTCAACCCATTTTTACTAAACGCATGTTACGTAATTATGTCGCGGTACACATCCTGGATACGCCGAACCCCGTCTTCCATTTCCGTTTCCTTTAAAAAACTAAAATTCATCCGAAAGAATGCCACTTCTGATGGCTCCAAACGAAACTCGTTCCCAGGTACCATCACAACTTTTTTTTCCATGATTTTACGCATCATTTCTGTTTCAGAAACATGGGGAAACTCTACCCACAAAAACATACCACCAAGTGGATTTTGAAACCTAACTTCGGGTAGGTATTGTTTTAACAAACCGACCAAATAATCCTTTTGGTGTGCGTAAAAGGATTGGACCTTTTGTACATGTTTTTGTATGTCCATATGCAAAAGGAGATGGTACAAAACGATTTGCGAAAACTGATTCGAGTTGAGATCGTTTCCTTGTTTTGTGGCAATGAAGATGTTTTGGTATGGTTTTGGAACACTTACCCATCCCAAACGAAAACCAGGTGATAAGATTTTCGAAAAACTTCCCAAAACAAAACTTAGATCTCTTTTTTTTCGAAAGGAAGCGATTGATGGGTATAAGGTTCCCGTAAAATCCAAAAACAAATAGGCTTCATCTTCAATGAGAATGACCTCATGTTTATCCAATAGCGAAGCGACTTCCTTTCGTTTGGCGACGGACCAAGTGCAAGTGGATGGATTTTGGTAACTAGGATTGGCATAAAAACAATGGACCTTTTTCTCAGATAAAATTTTCCCAAGTGCATCGAGATTTGGGCCATCAACCTCCATTGTGAGTGAAATCAAATTGGGTCGATAGGGAGAAAAAGCCTGCAAAGCACCTAGATACACTGGGTTTTCTAATAGAACATTGGTTTTTTGGTCCATCAAAAGTTTTCCAAGTATATCCAAACCTTGTTGGGATCCACTTGTGATGCAAATTGACCGATCATCAATTCCTCTTTCACTAACGAATTGTTCCCTTACAATTTCCCGTAATGATTTGTACCCTTCTGATTCCCCATATTGAAAGGCAACATCTCTCATGGATCGAATGGCAAATTCAGTGGCCATATCCAATAAATCAGTGGGAAGTAAACTTGGATTGGGTAGTCCCCCCGCAAAAGAAAGAAATTCAGAATCGGAGACAGTGATTTTTAAAATATCACGAATGGCAGAAGAACGAATTTCCCTTGTCCTCTCAGCCAAATAAAGATTTACAAAATTTGTTTCCATGTAAATAAATTACCAAATAGAATCAAATCTGTCCATATACAGATGATTTTATCTATAGGTATACAGATGGTAAAAACGAAATACCAAAAACTTGTCTCTGATTTAAAAATGGAAATTCAGTCAGGTTATTATTCTGAGAACGAAAAAATCCCATCACTTCGAGAAATCCAAACATTAAAATCATGTAGTTTGACAACTGCAAAAGAAGCGTATCGTATTTTAGAAGAAGAAGGGTATATCTATGTGATCAACAAATCAGGATATTATGTTCACAAAAATATAAATTCAATCATCCTTGGACCTCAAAACGAATATTTTGAAACTGTTGAAGCAGACGACCGAATCCAACAAATCATGAATACTGTGATGGACCCAAAACTCATTTCGTTTGGAGCCGCCATCCCAGCAGATCGTTATTTACCGATTTCAGAATTACATTCCGCATACAAAAGAGCACTGCTTTATCAGGATACATTCAGTTATGGCGATTTACAAGGAAATCCGCAACTGAGAGAGTGGTTGGCCATACGATCTTCAATGCATGGATTTAGAGTCAGTGCCAAACAAATCCAAATCACAACCGGATGTACAGAAGCAATCACCTATTCCTTGTTTGCCGTCACAGAACCAGGTGATACAGTCATTGTGCCTTCCCCCATTTATGTAGGTTTATTCCAAATTCTCGAAACTTTAAAGTTAAAGGTTGTAGAAATTCCTTACAGACCTACGGAAGGAATCAATACAAATGAATTTGAGAAACTCATCAAACGCCACAAACCAAAGGTGTTTTTGTTTTCCGCTAATTTTAATAACCCAAATGGGTATTTATTTCGTGAGGATACTAAAATGGAATTGGCGAAAATTTGTTTTCATTACGGAATCCATCTCATCGAAGATGATATTTATGGAGATTTGTTTCATACAGGTACAAGACCCAAACCATTGTTGAGTTATTTTTCACAAATGATCGGTGGACCTAAATCATTTTTGTGTTCTTCGTTTTCAAAAACTCTATCGCCTGGGTTAAGGATAGGATGGGTAACAACAAAAACTGGTATCCAATCAATTTCAAAAATTGCACGAGCCTTTAAAATCTCAGAAAACCATCCAACCCAAATTTGTATTCTCGAATACTTAAAACGACAAACCTATGAAAGGCATCTAAAAGGTTTACGTGCCCAGTATCAAAAACTTTGTTTGGACTATACCAACTTACTAAACAAAGAGAGTGATGGAAATCTTCACATTACAAAACCAGATGGGGGATTTGTACTTTGGATAGAATCAAAGTTAGATGGTGATAAACTCTTAATGGAAGCAAAAAAATTGGGTATGGCCATTGCACCAGGTTCTTTGTTTGGATTATCCAAACATTGGAATCATTTTTTTCGTATCAATGTATCTGTGGGACTATCTCCCAAAATCAGAGAGAAACTGATTCTCTTTGCAAAACGTTTCCGAAAAAATGGAACTTCAAAGGGTACTTTTTAGTTGCTATGAAAAGAAACCTTTCACACATATAGGATATGTCTGATACCACTCGCAAGTATTTGGAAACATCCCAAATCATTCCTTCCAAAGGTATGTCCTATACCATGTATGAAATCGAAGGCCAAGATACAATTTTACGAATGCTCACCTTCATTCCAGATAATGACGAGATCCATATCTATCCGAAACCACCTGTCAAAAAACTTTATAAACCTGAACTCTGCAAAAAGGTGGAAGAAAACGAATTTTTAGGACTTTGGTCAATGGGAGAAGAAAGAAAGGCGGGAAAATAGGTAACCTTGGCCCCGGACAGAATCGAACTGCCGACACGAGGATTTTCAGTCCTCTGCTCTACCGACTGAGCTACAGGGCCTCGGTTACGACCAAAGTATTTTTTCATAGCCCTCTGTCAACGAACCTTTGAATTTTTTGTAAGGACCCAAATGAAATCAAATCTGAAACCCAATCGTTTATTTTACCTCTCAATTTTCGCCCTTCTAGGTTGTGCTTCGCAGCTTCACAAAACAGGTATTAGTCTCGAAAGATACCGTTCTGATTTGGAAACCAAGTCCATTGTGGTCGAAGATCTGGAGTGGAAGTATACAGAAAAAACAGGAAATGGAGAAACACTTCTCGTTGTACACGGATTTGGTGGTGACAAAGACCATTGGACACGATTCACAAGACACCTTCCCAAAAATATCCGAGTGATTGCTCCCGATTTACCTGGATTCGGAGATTCGAGTAAACCAGAAGGAATGGACTACACCCAAGAAGCCCAATCCATCCGATTACAAAAATTTACCGAAACATTGGGTTTGAAGGAATTCCATATTGCTGGGAATTCTATGGGTGGCGGGATTGCGGGGATCTTTGCTGCAAAATTTCCCAAACAAGTAAAGTCACTGATCCTATTTGATAATGCAGGGATCAAAAGCCCAGTACCAAGCGAAATGCAAACCATTGTCCTTTCAGGGAAAGAAAGCCCACTCCTTGTCAAAGACAAAGAAGACTTTGACCGATTGCTTCGGTTTACCTTTGTGAACCCACCCTACCTGCCTGGATTTTTGAAAACCTACTTTGCTGAAAAATCCGTCGCCAACAGGAATTGGAACGCGCACATCCTAGAACAAATCAGAAAGGAAGGTTTCTTTTTGGAATCCCAATTATCCAAAATCCAATCACCTTGCCTTACCATTTGGGGCAAAGAAGACAAAGTGATCCATTACTCCGTGATGGAAGTTTTGCAAAAGAAACTAAAAACCAAACTCGAAACAGTACTTCTAGAAGGTATGGGCCATGCACCAATGATTGAGGATCCAAAATTGTCCGCCAAACTGGTACAAGACTGGATTCTGAATGGAACTGTTAAGTGATTCAAAACCAAAAAAACTTAAATCATTTTTTTCTAAAATGAGATAAAAAAATACTTGTACTTTCACGGGTTTTTTATGTTATAAACCCGTGGCACTTGCTCCTAACAAAACTCTCATTGGCATCACTGGTTCCATAGGATCAGGGAAATCCACTGCACTTTCCATCTTTGGAGAATTAGGTGCTGTGACGATTAGTTCTGATGCAATTGCCCGTACCTTCACCGAGCCAAATAGCCCTGTCAAAACAGACTTAGTTGGAATTTTTGGCCCTGAGATCCTAACAAACGACGGGACAATCCTTCGTTCCAAGATCGCAGAACTTGCTTTTGGTAACGAATCAAAACTTAAGGCACTAAACGAACTCCTCCACCCTCTCGTTAGAAAGGCTTTCCTTTCATTTTTCGAATCTCAAAAACCAAATAGCATCGTTGCTTGGGAAGTCCCTTTGTTATTCGAAACCGATGCCCATACCATTTGTGATTTTACGGTCACCATTTACCTTCCGAAAGAACATAACTGGGAACGTGTAAAAGCCAGAGGGGGGATGGATTTGGCTGATTTTGAAAGAAGGACTGCCTCCCAGATGGACATTGAGAAAAAAAAGATCCTCTCTGATTTTGTCGTAACGAACGATACTGATAGAGAAGGATTAAAAGAACAAATCGTTATCATTTATAAGGAAATTCAAAAAAGGATTCAAAGATGAAAGAAAGAGTATTTTACGTAATCAACTTAGACAAACAAAGGATTGGAGTTTTATCTCTCTTTCTTTTTGCATTATTCTTTTCCATTTTCTTTTTAGGTGTTTCTGTTGGAAAAGGGAAGACAGAGGATACACAAAATCGTGTAAATCCTAACCTTGCCTCTGACCAAAAGGAATCTGGTATACCAAGCGAAGCGGCTAATGCCAATTTAAAAACGGCAGAAGGAAATCCTAGTGGGACCAATCCAGAAGGAATTCAGGTCGCTTCTTCACTTGTCCAAGGGACAAAACCAAAAGAACCAATTGCTTCCCAAGAAATCCCAATGGCAGACATCGGAAATCATCCCTATTATAATGAAACTTCCACTGCCAAAGATGAGGAAGAAGAAAGAAAACAACAAATTGTGGACTTAACAAAATCAAAAGAACAAAGGTCAACCTATGTTCCAAAAGAAGAAAAGTTAAAAAACATTGCAAGGACTGGGAAAACCCAAGGGAAACAAAAAACAACGGTTCCTTCTGTTTCAAAATCAGTGCAAACGACGGAAGGGAAACAATTTACAATCCAACTTGCGGCTTTTACCAACCGTAAATCTGCCGAAACATTTTTGTCCCAACTGCAATCGGACAACCAAGGGAAACTAAAAGCCAAGGCATTCATTATGGTAAAAAATGGTTTCTTTGTTGTCCAACTTGGAAAAGCAAAAGAGAAAGACTCACTTCAAAAGTTATTAACGAAAACAGTGATGCCAAAAGAAATCAAAGCCAAAGCAATGATCATCCCATACCAACCATTGTCTTAAACATAAAAATCGTCTATCCTTGGCAACTTGGCTTTCCTTTCTGAAAGGAGAGCCTTTTTTCTTGTTTAACTTAGGAATTTCAGTTTGTCTAATGAGTAATATGGAAGAATCGGTACTACCTCACCATAGCCTCACTTATGGCACAAGTCGCTTAGCACCTGCAATCAGTTTGGTCGACAGAGCCAAAGAAATTGAATTGGCAGAAGAGTCAGTGAAACTCCATGTCCATGGAAAATTAGAAGTCATTGCCAAACAAATCCGTGCACTGAAGGATGAAGCTGAACTCATCTTACAACAAGCCGAAAAAGACATCGAACTCCACAAGGCAAAATGCCAATTCGAAAAAAAAGCAGGCCAAACGATTTATCTTTATGCAAAAGAAGGTGGAGAGTATTTTTCACTCCTTTCTCCAAAAGAATGGGGGGGCAATCCCCCTCATCCGTTCAAAGGGGCATATACGATGAATCCAGATCGGAGTTTTACAGAGATTCCATTTGAAACGAAGGAATCCAATTCCCATTGATTTCCGATTTAAAACTGAAATTAAAATTTCTGATTCGTTTGGTCTCTGCATTCACAAGTGGGGATTACTTTCACTATGGTTTAGTGAAAGATTCCCCTTCCAAAACCTTTTTTGAAAATAACACTTCTATCTCTCTTCCCATCTTACCTTCTCCTTTAAAAACAGGCAAACTGCAAAACTTAAAGATCGCAATTGCAAAAATCAATGAACAAGTGTTACTGCCTGGAAAGATTTTTTCTTTTTGGACAGAAATTGGAAATCCAACAATTAAAAAAGGTTATACAGAAGGGAGAGTGATCCGTAACGGTGAAGTGGCAAGTGAAATTGCAGGTGGGCTTTGCCAACTTTCGGGTATCATTTATTATCTTTCTTTGGAACTTGGATTAGAAATTTTAGAAAGATACCCGCATACTCGTGATTTGTATACCGAGGAAACTCGTTTTACACCTCTCGGAACCGATGCATCCGTCGTCTTCCCTTCAAAAGATTTACGAATCCGAAACAACTTATCCTTTCCCTTACAATTTTTCTTTGAGTTAACAGAAGATAAACTTACATTTCAGATTAGAAGTCCAAATCCTTTGTTAAGACAAAAATTACATTTCCAACAAGAGATAAAAAATGGATATTCGAAAGTATCCGTATACCTAAAATCGGATGTAGATGGTGAACTCAAACTCTGTTCTTCCGATGATTACAAAATTTAAAAAACCGATTACTGTATTTTTATTTTTTATTTTGATCGTTGGTTTACAGCTTAGCGTTCAAATGAACTCACGGTTTGCCTATGGAGCCGACGGGTATTATTATGCTGCACAGGTGAATTCCTATGTAACCAAAGGGAGATTTTTTAGTCCAGATGCTTCACCCATTTTATATGGACTCGTCCTTTTCTCTAAGTTTGGTTCTGATATTGTACTCACCAATAAAATCTTTGTTTCTCTCTTAGTAGGATTTTTGTTTGTTGTGGCAACACGTTTGTCATTCCTTCTCACCCATCAGTTTTCGATCTCCATCTGTTTTGGTGTTCTTTTCATTTCTTCCTCATTTATCCCTCACTTTAGTTTTAATTTTATCAAAAACTTAGGAGGTATCTTCTTTTTCATTTTGTTTCTCACAGAACTGAATCTCTCTTATCCTTCCGATACAAAAAAGAGATGGTTCCATTACGTA
The DNA here is from genome assembly GCF_004769635.1 of Leptospira jelokensis. Classification (GTDB taxonomy): domain Bacteria; phylum Spirochaetota; class Leptospiria; order Leptospirales; family Leptospiraceae; genus Leptospira_A; species Leptospira_A jelokensis. The sequence goes on along the minus strand of NZ_RQGH01000011.1, from coordinate 392,308 downwards.
AGGATATTTGTATTCTTTGTCTTGGTATTTTTTAGTCATAAAATCACAGCAGGGATCGCCATTTGCTTTTTCATCCCATGGGTGGTGAAACATATTCAATGGAATCAATTTTTTAGTTGGGTGTTTCTCTTTGGAATTGTATTGATTCTCGTTGGTTTTAGCCTGTTATTTCCCAATACCTTACATTGGAATGATCTAAAAGCGGTCATCGCAGAAAATTTAGAATTCCAACTGCTATCTCCATTTTACCAATATGCGAAACTATATCCGGAATTTCTTTTCGAACAAATTGTATTTTTCCTTTCACCGTTACTGTATCTTTTCACTCGGAAAGATTTGGATTCCAAACAAAAATCATTTTATGACCAAATGTTGGTTTTTTATTTTTTGGTATCCCTTCCGATTTTTTCGTACACTGCATTTAGTTTCCCCTTTCGAATTTTCCTTTTGGTTTTTATCCCTGGGAGTTTTTTAATCCTTTCGTTTTTAACAAAATTCAAATCCCAATGGAAAATTGGTTTCCTCTGTTTGTTTTTATTTCCCTATCAAATGGTTACGATGGTACGTGGAAAAGAATTCAACCAACAAGACTACAAACTTTACTCCATTATCCTTCCCCTCTTCCAATTCCCCAAAAATTCTCTCATCATAGTCCACCAAGGTTTCGATTATTTTATTTGTTACAACAAAGCAGGGGATGCATTTCATTTTTTACCTGAGGAAAAACATAAAAATAGACCGATTTATCGAATTGTTTATGGAGTATCTGCGACTGAGTACAATTTGTACTTACCCAAAGAAACAAAAATCCAATACTTACCTGGTTTTTATTCTGTCTTAGAGGAAAAAACATGGCAGGAATTTTTACAAAACCTGCCAGAAGATTCGAGGGAACGAATCTTAAATTGGAAGAATCCAAATGCACACCGCACTCAGACGATGTTACGAAATGAAACCTTTAAGGAGAAGAGTAACTCGATTTAGTGTAGGCATACTTTGTTTTACATGCCTCATCTGATTCTTGTTTTTTATCCAATAACAAAAGTTTGTCATTACAAACGAAGAAAAACAAATCCTTTTTACCTTCTACTGGGAATGTGCTAAGAGAAATTAGGTGTTCATCTGATTCTGAATATCCAAAATACGCATTGTAATAAGCAGATCTTTCTTCATCGGTTTGAGGGTAGAGGATGTAAACAGACGGACGCACCAAACGAATCATTGTGTCTAAAACCAAATGATCAGAAAACACATCGTATTTGCCTTCTAATTTTTCCGTGATCCCTGTGTATGGATCATACGCGCGGAAAACAAAACTTTCGCCTTCAAAACTAAATGTATTACTACAGTCCAAACGTTCGGGTAGTGTACAATACACAAAATCACCTTGTAAAGCGGCAATCATTGCATCCCGAGATTCAACCTTGTTAACGGATAGATAACCACCAAACACCCATCCAGTGACAGTTGGCGATTGGATGCGGAACCAATAGGCAGAAATTCCATCAATTTCCGTTTCTTTTTCAGAGCGTTCTAATACCTTTACCTGATCTCCCAGTTTTACCTTTCCCACTTTTTCTCCATCGAGGGTTGGAGTTTTTCGCGCATTTAGCACCGTTGCAGAAATGTAAACAGTTTGCCCCACTTCGATGGTAGGTGTTTTTTTACAGCCCACAAAAATTAGGAAAACGAGGGATATTAGGAAAAAATGTTTCATGGAGGGAAGAATGTGAACTTTCAGAATTTTTGGCAAGACAAATTACAGAGAAACTTAAAGAAAAAACCACCTAATGCAAAATAGGTGGTGAATTTATTTTTTAGAATTTATTTCGTAAATAAAGAAGCGAGTGAGGAGAGTTGGGAGGTAATGTCTCCACCAGGTTCATTTCCGTCAGGTGAAAGTTTATCAATGACAATTGGCAATAAATTTCCCACAAGACCTGCCGCTTGGTTTGTATCAAGCCCCACCTTACTTGCGAGTTCCTTCACCGAATCATTTCCCAAAACCTTTAATACGTCATCAGCACCGATGTTTACATTTTCCCCAGTGCCCACCCAAGAGGAAGCGGCTTCTGCAAACCCTTTTTCCTTAAATTTTGCAACAATCCCAGAAACCCCACCATTTTCCTCGATGATCTTTTGGATCCCGGAAACCACTTGTGGATTGTTTTGGACTAGCTCGACTGCCTGAGCTGCGACGGCTTTTAAACTTTCAAAAAAACTCATGTCAGTTATTTTGCCTGGAGTGAAAGGAAAAGGAAAGATATTTTTTGCTTTTTTTTACTAAATTTTGTTTTTACAGGCAAATTATTCATTGCATTCCGAATCTCCAAACCAAAACATCAATTCATTGTTAGTTGTTAGAAACCATGATGAACCATTTCGTTGGAAACAATTTCACTCGTTTATTATCGATTTAGATGATGTTGTTTTATTTTTCCAATTGTTGGACCAATCCCCTCACCCACCCCCCTCTCGAATGTTTGATGGAGTTGGACAATTTCCTATGTCCCGAAGAGAACCTAATCAAACGATTTTCACCTGGCATCTATTTACTTTTTTTACAAGAACCAAGAGTGACCATTTCCAATTTAACTAATTACTCCATCGTTGAAACAGGTTTTGTGATAGGGACTGCTCCATCTGATGTCAGTTATGTAAATATTGGATTAGATTTTGATTTGCCATTCCAAGTACCTGTGATCGGTGGCCAGTGGCGTGCGCCCCTACCTGCGAAAGCTGTGACTAACAGTTTTTGGACTTATGGAAGTTTGCATACCATTTACGCACAAATCCCCTATGAAAAAACGGATTCCATCCTCGTACGAAAAGGTACAAATAAAGATACAGATGGAGATGGATATCCTGATCTAATTGTGTCTGCAAATAATTCAGCTGCTAACCAGGGTTATGGGTATGTCTACAAATCAAATCCAAACACAAAACAACTTGAAACAACACCTAGCACAAGCCTAACGGATGGAATCACCCAAACCTATTTTGGTTCCCGAATCACAGCTGGAGACTTTAATGGAGATGGATATGATGATTGGGTCTTCGCTTCACCTTGGAATGATGAGGTTTTTATTTTTTATAGCCAGGGTTCTCGTGCAATCCAATCACAAACTACGAATAACGCAGATGTTTCCTATAAACCAGGAGTCAATGACAATTTCGGATCCTTTGCTCAGGCAGGTGATGCCAATGGGGATGGGTATTTAGACCTTTTCGTGAGTGCGGCAACCTATTCCTCTAGTTTAGGCAGAATGTATATCTATCTTTCCAACCAAGGTTCCTTACCAACAACACCTCAACAGATGTTAGTTGCGCCACAAGAACCCTCACCAGATTGCGGGGCTGGTACTGGTTGTCAATTTGGGGCAAATTTTGTTTTGGATTATTTTAATTCCGATCGCTGTATCGACCTTGCTGTGGGTGGACCCACCTTCAATTCCAACCAGGGAATTGTATTTGTATACCATTCTAATTGTGATTCTAGTAATCCTTATTCTAATCCACCAGTCGCCACACTCATTGGACCCCCACCAGGAAGTTGTAATGGATCAACCAATTGTTTCTTCGGTGGAAGTCTAGCGTCTGGAGATACAAATGGTGACGGACGTCCCGATTTACTGATCGGTTCCACAGGTGCTAGTTCTGGAATCGGAGACGTTTATTTAGTGTTAAACGTAATGACCTGATTGTATGCCTCAAGACATGGGTATTAGAAATAATAAAGCAAAGGTAAAGATTAGAATTTCTAAACTTTTACCAAATTGACAGCAAAACTGGACTTGACTTATGCATAAAAAAAAATACAATTATGCATAAGATGAGAACTACGATAGATATACCAGAAGAATTAGTTTTAGAAGCGATGAAACTTACTCACATCAAAACAAAAACTGACGTAATTAAAGAAGGTTTATATACATTAATTAGAAAAGAAAAAATGAAAAATCTGAAAAATTTCAAAGGAACCATTGATCTCGATATAAATCTTAATCAATTAAGAAAAAGATGAATCAGGTTTTATTAGATTCTTCCATTTGGATCGAATATTTTAGAGATTCGAATGCCAAAGTTTCTTCAGAGGTTGATAAATTAATCGATATCGGAAATATTTTTACCAATCAATTAATTTTGACTGAAATAATCCCATATCTTAAAGTCAAAAAACAAAACCAATTAATTCAAATACTGGAATCAATTGAAAGTTTTGAAATGTCTATAGATTGGAAACAAATTATCGAATTTCAGATAACAAATCTTAAACACGGAATCAATAAAATAGGCATTCCGGATTTACTGATTCTTCAAAATGCAATTCAAAATCAATGCACTCTATTCTCTTTGGATAAACATTTCAAACTAATGAGCAAAGTTCATAAGCTTGATCTTTATCATTAGGTCATTACGAATAACAGCGACTTACCGCTACGCTTCGGCACAAGGCAAAACGAGTGTTTGGTTTAGGTTAACACCCGCTCTGCAAATGCAACCTTGCGTAAGCGGATGAATTGATCAAAAAAAATCAAAAAACCCAACTAACAGAGATTATTTTTTGGAATGTAACCCAATTTGATTCCCTTCAGGATCCATGAATAAAGCAAAGTATCCCATCTCAGGGCTAATTTCTGTTTTTTCCAAAACCACTTTGCCCCCATTTTTTGCCACCGAACTAAGAATTGGTTGCAAGTCCTCACCTGCATTGAAATAAACAAGCATTCCTTTGTTACTCGGAATGTAGCCTTCTCCCTTTGTCAAAACAATACTTACCGTTTTTCCATCCGATGGAAAAACGGTAAGTTCCGTGTCCCCCATGGTCATACGTTCGATTTTGGTTTGGAAGGTTTTTTCATAAAACGAAATGGTTGTTTCCACTTTTGTCATTGGAATCTCAACGATGGATAGGGTTGGGTTCACATTCATTTCTTTACTCCCTGGGTTAGATGGATTGTTTCCGTTCTCTGTCTCATTTTCCTTACAATGCATCTAAAAAAACAAAACCAAAAATACTCCTAAAAAGGAAACTTGTTTCCACAGTAATACACGATGCGTTCGATTCATAAAATAAAACTCCTAATCTACATACGATTCTATCCGATTTTTCCATCGGTGATTGTAAAAAATCGACAACTTACTTTTTTTGATAAAATAAAGATGATAGTTGGAAACGATTGTCATCTGAGAATTGTTTAGGACTGAGTCCTGTCTGACGACGGAAATCTTTTATAAAATGGGATTGGTCATAATAATTGGAATCATACGCGATTTGTGTAAGAGACTTTGGATCCTTTTCTAACATCAATTGCAAAGCGGTTTGCAGGCGGATCACCTTTCCCAAAGTTTTTGGGGACACACCCACTCGTTTTAAAAACTTACGTTCTAAATCACGGACTTTGGATTGGTCATTTTCCAAAAGAGAAAGGATAGACGTGGAACCATGATTCGCCGTTAAACTCGCCATCACTTTCTTCACCAAATAAACTCCTCAAATCGGTTTCCCGATCAGACAATTCTAACATAGATACAGTATGGATCATAGAAAAACCATACGGATAAAACCGTATAGCAAATGTATTGACATAGCCCAAAGGCTCAATGGTAAACGGCTTTGTAATTTGCCCAATGACCATTGCCTGTGGTTGCAAAACAAATTCGGTTTCATTTACATAACGTTTGATCCCATCACCGAACAAAAACGCCATCTCCATACAACCATCGGGGACAATGTGTTGTTTTTCCTGACTTTCTGATGATTCCACTTCTAATGTCCAATAACATTGGACCATTGCACTTAAATCTTTATGAGGCGGATAGGTTTGGTATTTCATAAGTTAGGCGAACCAAGGAAAATCAATTGATCTCCTCTTCCTTAAATGTCACAAATTTTTCTCTCATCTCGTATTCATAAAATAAGTGCTGATTTCGAGGTGTGGTGACAGTAAAACGATTGAGACCTTGTTTTTCTTTTGTTTTATCAAAACTTAAAAGAGTCCTTACACAATACAATTGGTCGAAACCATTGGTAATGAGAATTTTATCATTTGGATGCGCCAATCTTTCGTAAAAAGGAAATCTCTTCCGGAACACTTTCCCCTTTTTGGAATAGGAATAGGGATAAAGATACACTAAATTTTCGATTGGATCCTCTCCATTCAATTGGAAACGATAGTTTTTCATATCCTTCTCAATCGCAATCGGCTTTGTTTTGTCATAACAATATTCAAATAAAATATGTGATTGCGTATCACTACTTTCCTTCAAAAGAAACATCTCTTTGGGTTGGAAAACGGCATTGTTAGGATCATCCAAAACTTTCGGCAATTGTGTTTGGTCGATATAAAATGCAGTATGGGAATAGGCCCATGATCCATAGAAAGATGCCTCTTCCATTCGAAGGTCTGTTTGTTTGGTGAGCCTGGATTCAGATGTGATCCCTGGAGAAACGAGTGTCAAATAGTATGGCGAGGTACATGTCACAGCACTTAATCCCAAGAGCAAGGGAATGAATCGAAAAACAAAACCATTTGGTAACATTGGAAACTTCCTCACATCATCTCACAGGAATAAACGACTCCACTCCACTGTGTGTCACTGTTGTAGCGCCTGATAGATCGCATAACCAACTTTAGATCTACCACAGGTATCATTACCATGCTGATTGGCTGTGATACAATACGCATCTCCGAATCTTTCGACGACCTCGTTTTTCCTAAACCTTGTTTTCTCCTGAAGCTCTCGTATCAAACTGATTTTATAATCCGTACAACCTTTATTTGCATTGATCACTTCTTCAAATTGGAAGGTACAATCTCCTAAATCCAATTTTTTTTCGATTTGTTTGTTATTTTTTAAAAACCAAGTTCGAAATGCACCATTTAACTCACGTGAACGAAGAATGGGAACTTGACTCGACCTTTCTAAATCCTTGATTAGATTCATATAGGTTTCTGCTTCATATTGGTCTAGGCCATCACTTGGAATTCTTGTGCTATAGCTTTCAAACAGTTTGACAAACTTTTTAAAATTAGATTCTGCGACTTCTAATACTTCCTCCTGGCTAAGCAAAAAAGGAGGTTCCTCCGAAAGTTCTGAGGAAAGGATATACCCAGAAAGTTCATATTCAATTTTCACCCATTCCCCTTTCCCAGATGTTTGCTTTTGTTTGATTCCCGTGAAGGAGAGGACTAATGGAAAATCGCCTAATTCTAAAGTACCAACATCATCTGAATTTATATCCGGCTTTTCTTTCACAACGACATCCCTTTTGGATACATACATCCTTTTATAGAATTTCTCTTTCGTAGCCAAAGGAAAAATCAGGAAAACAAAAAGTAACATAATTTGGAAGTATCGCATAAATTCCTATAGGAATCACCTTACAAAAGAATGTCGAAACATTTTTATGACACAAGGTATCAATTTTTATTGTTCTAGAAATGGGGCGCCTCGAATTCGTTAGATGATTTAAATTCGATTGCATCACGACCGCGCTTTTCGCTCCAATCTTTCCTTGCGGAAAGGATTTCCGCTGCAATCGCTGGCGCTTGGGGGTGGGATCGTTCCATCGATTCCCCTTTTCTATTCCTTTGTTTTTTCTCCTTCGATCCTCTTCACAGAATTGAGTGTTAGTAAATATCCATTGAATGCATCCACTGCGTGAAACAAAAAATCATCGGAACGAATCGGATCATTTTTTCTTCTCTCAATTTCAACGTTCGCTTTTCCATTCGCTTTCACCCAAGCTTGAATTTCTTCTAGAGGAATTTGAGAATTCCTACTTTCTTCCATTTCCGCAAAACTTGAATGATTGCGATCAATTTCTTCTTTTCTTATAAAAAGATTACTTCCGCCAAAATCAGAGGTGATTTGGATGTCTGGTAGGATTCCTATTTCATGAAAGGAGATTTCAGAAGGAAAATAGTAGAGTGAATCAAGTATCTCCATTCCATAACTTTGATTATTTGAAAAGTCAAATGTTGAAACCAAAGCGGCATTTCCAGAAGTTCTTTTCCCCATAACAATGGCTCTTTTGTGGTATTGTAAACTCCCTGCAATAACTTCGCCACCGGAAGATGTATTACGATCCACTAAAATGGCGAGCGGCAATTCGATCGGTTCATTCCCTTTCGCAAATCTGTCGGCTACCTCACCTCTTTCATTTTTGACACGGAACAATAAAGCATCCTTGATAAATAAGTCCAAAGTATCAGCAATTGATTCAATTGTTCCACCACGGAGAGAACGGAAATCTAAGATGATTCCTTTTAGTTTTCGATTTTGATCCTTCGTTTGTTTGAGAAGCCTGTCATACTCTAAATGGATTTCTTTTGCAACGGAGATGTTTTTATCTTCCCATCTAAAAACTCGTATGACAGCAACTTCTGGATCAAAAGGGAATAATTCACCTTTTACTATCCCATATGCCAGAAATTCTCGTTTTACCGATATCGAAAGGATTCTATTAATACTTTCCCTCTTTATCTCAAATTTCACAATGGACCCAGGTTTTCCTTTCTGAAGTTGTATCACTTCCTCGAAGTCCAAATCTCGTACATCACGATCGTTAATCTTTAAGATGATATCATTCCTATAAATTCCTGATTTATGCGCAGGACTATCTTCAAGAGGGCTCTCCACTCTTACTTCCCTATTTGCACCTAGCCTAAGGATCATACCGACACCTGCTATTCGATTTTGATTGGGTTCAATTTGAAACTTGTGCCTGCTCTTTTTATAAACCTTAGAGTATCCATCTAATGAAAGCATAAATCCCATCGCTGCTGTATAATGCAGATCAGACATCGTTATTTCTTTATTTTGCCGAATGATATACAAATCTAAATTTTCTTCAAGGAAAGACAAGACACGCTTATAATCTTCCAAATTAAAATTCATATTCCAAAGAGAAGCCATCACTTCCCTTCTTAACTTCGAATACCAATTCCTAGTTTCCGTAAAATCTTCCTGATCGTTAATTTCCTGAAATTTTCTTTCAAAAAAAACGATGACGAACGGATCATTTGGCAAAAGTTTCTTTACTTTTTTAATATTCAAAAATTCTTTCTGATGGCTTTCAAAATATGTCTCAGGCATTAGAAACAGTTCATTGTTTAAAAATTGACATGCGAAGAAAGCAGAATGAACATAACCGTTCGATTCTTTCAATGTCTTGCGATACAAATGGAATTGTTTTACATCATTTACCAATTCCAAGTAATCGGAAAATGAAAAGATATCTTCCTCAATCTTCAAAGATATTCTTTCGGAATTCATGGGGATATAAAACAATAATAGTAACATCACGATCCATAGAGGTTGCCGCATCATATAGCAAATATTTTGCTAAATTCCGAGACCGTCGATCAAATACTTACACGGCACGAATGAATTTAAAGTTTAACCTACGCTAAGCAGCAAATGGGCCAATTTTATTGTTACTGATTGGAACTCCAAAGATTCTTTCCATGTATATAAAGGGATTTTGTTCCATCACCATCTAGGATTCGTTTAGGCTTTCGGTTGCAATAGAATCTTTCCTTTGATTTATTTCGTGTGTTTTCCCGTTTGTCTAAAGGGCTCGTTTGAGCATTAATGATAGTTCAAACCAAGTCTCACTTAATTTCCATCAAAGATTAATTCCCCTTCACTCCATTCTTCTGCTTCCATTCTTCTGCACGTTCTCGAATTAATGTGACGTCTGGTTCCCCAGGGGCGCGTAAATAGGCGCCATGCAAATAACCTTCCCCACCGTCTTCAAGCCTAACCTTTACATAGTTGGCTGTGCCTAAACCTTTAATCCATTCTTGTTGAAAGGTATCTTCTAGTAGTTCTACCTTAGAATCATTAGGAAGAAATTTCAGAACTATACCTTTTGAATGTGATTCTCGTCTCAAATTTGCATTATTTCTTGTAACATAATAGATACCTTTTTCTCGGAAGGGATAGAAAGCCGTACACTCATTCTCACAATTTGTTTTGTGTTTTATTACTTTTAAAATGGAATTTTGGGGACCAACTAAAATGGATTCTCCACAATATTGTTTAGAGATAATTTCAGCAGTCGTTTCTCTAGTTCTATCCACAAGACAACTGATTGTTAACCCACCCGAGACATCGTATTCATAAGTTAAGCCTTTTCTTACAGTTATGCCAGAAAATTCATAATGTCCCTCCACATTAGAGTATGGTGAATTTGTAGTAAGCATTACCAATTTTTCATTCCTAAAATAGGCAGCTAATTTGACACTTGACCCTGTTTGCGAATATGCTTTGTTTACAAAAAAAATAGCAAAGTTGACATTTTCATTTGGAAAATTTAAGTATTTTTGTGTTACGTAGACAAAAGTATTCTGATCTTCACTTCCACCACCAGTATATTCGGATTTGATAAAGTTTTTCTCTAATTCGGAAGGCAAGGAATAATTAAACTTAGCCAAAGCCTTTTTCCAATAAGATAAAAGTTCTGACTTGGGGATTTCATCTGCAGCGATCTCAAACTTCAGAATCATAAATACAAAAAATAAGAATAAATTTTTCTTAATGTACATCTGGCGACCCTACTTGCGCAACTTGCAAATGCTGTCTATGATTCCACATATGTTTTACCTTGTCATCATTTAATGTAAAGGGTGCATTATGCTTTAGAGTCATTTCTACCTTAAAATTTTGACATTGTTTGAAACAAATTCAAGCGAATGATTACCAAAATCAACCAACTTTTTCCAAAGCGCAATTTAAGGAGTCACAAAAGAGTTGGATCAAAGATCAACTAGGAAGTGAAAATTTCTTTTTGAAAAAAACTAAAATTACAAATTCGAATATCCAAAGAGATCCGCAAAAATCTACTGAAGTTAAATGACCAATTGATGAAACAAAAAATCTTATATTTGCTCGAGGGGTATTTATTTTCCTATTGGTAATGATGGTTTTTACTTGGTTTGAAAAAATTGTTAGTGATGATATCAAATTGATCCATTCAACAGGAAATTTTGCGCAAGTATATTGAATCGATAACTTATTGATCGAAGTTTGGCCAAATAACTCGATTACCATCTTTGATTACAAAACATATATGAGTAATTTTTATAAAATATTTTTAGAAAATTGCATGAAAAATGATTGCATACTCATGAATTACCATTAGATTTTAAATATGGCAAATCTACAGGTCAGAGACATAGATAACAGACTTTATGAATCTTTAAAAAGAAGGGCTGAATTAGAACATCGTTCAATAAGTCAAGAAGTTGTCATGATTATCGAAAATCATCTAAAAAGAGATAACCTGGAAAGCGAAATACAAACTCAAGAGTTTCTCAAACTTACAAACTCTTGGCATGACAACAAAGATGCAAAAGAAATAATTTCAGACATTAGATCTTCAAGATCAAGAAACAATCGATCTAGGATAACAGATGAGTTATTTGATTGATACAGATATTATTATCTACAGCCTAAAAGGTAATGAAAAAGTTAAAACCAATCTTATCGAAAAGAAAAATATTTCGAAGGCTATTTCTGTAATTACTTATGGTGAACTTATATTTGGTGCAAAGAAATCAAAAAGAAGAGAGAAGAATCTGGCTACTGTATATAGAATTGGGAACTATTTCCGGTCATTGAATTGACGAAAGGAATTATTGAAACCTTCGGAGAAATCAAGGCCACTTTACAGAAAAAAGGAAATACCATTGACGATTTCGATCTCCTAATCGGTTCAACAGCTTTGTTTTTGAATTATACCTTAGTTACAAATAATGAGAAACATTTCTCAATGATTCCTGATTTAAGAATCGAGAACTGGAGTAAATAATCCAGTTTTCTAGATAAAAACACTACGCATAACTTTATTTCAACATATCATGAAAAGGAGAATCGTATTCAAAGACATCGACATGGACTTTACGACCATTTTTTTTTGAAATACAAGTCTTCAATTTTTTTCATGTCGCTTGCGGTACGGCCTTTAATTTTTCGAAAGCTATATACCTCAATGTCTTTCAGATCTAATAGACAATTGTATGCTCAAGCAGAGAGAATCAAATTACGCAGATCTAAATTCTCTATTTTGAGGCCACTTTGCATTAAACTGCAAAAGGCATCGTCAGAAAATTTCTGCGAAGGTCCTTCGAAACTTAAATCTTTTATATATTGAAATTTTGAGATACACTTCAAATCTGGATCAGCAAAGTTTGTATCAGTTAAATGCAAATACTCTTGTGTATTCTTTTTTGAACTTAACCTACAAAGAATACCATCTTTCCAGGAGACATATCCAATGACTCTACCTCGGGACTTGCCTCTTTCGCTGCAAACACTTCGTGTGTTTGCTACGCTTCGAGGCACGGCGACGCTCGACGTTTGCCTTCCTGGCATGCTTTTCTGGAATGATTGTGGCCGATGTTTGGGAAAGCGTGTTGGTTGGGTTTTAGTTCCACTTCAATTTTGGATTGGAAGAGGATTTGTTGTTAATCTATGTTTGGTTGTATTTGGAATCGATTGATAACAGTAACAGTTCTTGCTTCGGGACTTGACCTCTCCGCTGCAAACACTTCGTGTGTTTGCTACGCTTCGAGGCACGGTTCCCTTCGTCGCATGCCATCCGGGCATGCTTGTCTGAAATGATTGCTCCCTATGGGTCGCAACCATTCCAGCTCAGGGAACTGTTCAAGCCCCTCCGGGTTTGGTGGTCAATTTGAATGTTTGGAATGAGTCAGGAATTTTTGTTTTGCGGGCGGAGGGACTTGAACCCCCACGCCTCACGGCGCCAGAACCTAAATCTGGTGCGTCTGCCAATTTCGCCACGCCCGCATTGTGGTTGTATAAGCAGGTTTTTGTACTAGGGAATTCTGTCTAGTGAGATTTTATGATTCACTTGCCTTTGTTTTGGAATTTTATATGAATGTCAGATACCAATAGGATAAGTCCGATGAACATACTGGAATTCATGCAAAACATCTCGACTCAAGTGTATCTGAGGGGAGATGTGATTTTTAAAGAAGGTGACCCTCATGATGGAAGTATGTATTGCATCATGAGTGGGATGTTTGCCGTCACCAAACGGATGCCAGATGGTTCCCAAGAAGTGATCAAGGGTCTTGGGCCTGGAGAATTTTTTGGGGAACTTTCCCTCATCACAAGAAGGCCTCGTGCCATGACCATAAGTGTTGTTTCTGCCAATGCACGTGTCGGAATTTTAAGGCATGACCAATTTGAAAAGTTAGCAAAGATCAATACTCATTTTTTATTCCAACTCACCAAAAGTACGGTAGAAAAACTCCATAGGGCGGAAGCAAGGCTTGCCGAACTCGACAAAATGATTGAAGAAATCCAAAAGGAAGAGGCGAAATGAACATAGAACACCTCAAAAAATACATCACTGAAGTTCGCATTGATCATTTTGCCCAAGGCACCAAGGTATTCTCGGAAGGGGAAGACTGTAACGGAAAAATGTATTTTGTATTCTCTGGAAATTTACAAGTCTTCAAACGAAAGGCCACAGGCGAAGACCAGTACATAAGGGACATCAAACCTGGTGAATTTTTTGGGGAGATGGCACTTGTTTTTCCTTCCCCACGCGCGGCGACAGTTGTAGCCAGTTCAGAAGATACAAAAGTTGGCATCATCACCAAAGATATTTTTTTAGGATTGGGAAACGAAAGCCCTGGTTTCTTATCAGTCATCTTACATAGCATCATAAACCGCCTAACAGCTGTAGAAGATCAAATCTCCGAGAAACAAAAACTATTGCATATTCTAATCAATGAGATCCATGAAAAAAATGATGGAACGTCCAACACAGAATCTGTCACAAAGAGTGAGGACAACACACAGGATTCTGAACCAGAAGAGGTTGCATCCAAGGAGGACTAAAGAACTAAGTTCTCCTGTTTCAAAAAGCAGACACCAAAAATAAGTTGACTAAAGGCCAAAAAAGCAGTTTGATTTTCGGGTGACTTTTCGGTTCTTCAACTACCCTATCCCAGTGATCCTTGTAACACTTGGTTTTTTAGCCGTACCATTTGTTGTCTTTTTTGCCATAGCCTCTCTCTATGATTTGGATTTCAACCACGTTGAAATGATCCTCACTCGGATCCAACCATGGCAGTATGTTTTTTCTTTTTTAAGTGCCATCATTGCTTATGGCCTTATCACCAAAAAGAAGTTTGGTTATTACCTATTTTTATGTTTCACGTTTCTCATCCTTACCTACAACATTTGGATGGTATTGTCCGTATCCCTTGGTAAAAAGTTTTTCCTCGCTGGGATTCGGATCAAAACAACGGACATTGTTTGGAATATGGCAATCACAACGGTATTACTTGGGATCGCCTTTTATTTTTTAAGAAGAGAGATCGCTGCTCCCTATTTGAGTCCTACCCGACGTGGTTGGCGTTCTAAGTACCGGGAAACCCACCCCATCCCCTTCCACTGGACCAATGCCGATGGGGAACGAGAAGGAGATGGCCTCACCATCAATATTTCAAAAAACGGAGTTTTACTCCCTCTCACCAAACACCATTTTTTAAAACCAGGTGACCCGATTAATTTACTCCTAAAATTAGAAAAAGAAAATAGGGAACCGGCAGCCATCTCGGTCCAAGGGAAGGTCGTTCGCATTGACATGGAACCAGATGGAACAGAAATTGCTGGTGTCCAATTAGCATTCCTCCTTGCCCAAAAAGAAGAAAAACAAATTTACGAATCCTTTTTGCACCGTGTGTTTGCTCCAAGGTATCCCGTATCCAATCCAGTTCAATTTTTGAAGTCGGACAACAAATCAAATCAAGGAACACTCCTCAATGTTTCTTTGGAAGGACTTTATATAGAATCGGATACAGTGCTCACTTCCGGTGAGTACTGCCGCGTGAAAATCCAAACTCGGTCTGGTGAAATCTCCGTTGCAGGTGTCGTTAGGTGGTCAAACCCACAAGGCAAATATGGAAAACCGATTGGCTTCGGAATCCAAATTGATACCATCGAAAACAAAAACCTATTCCGTGTTTGGATTTGGAAACAAAGGTTTAAATTATTCCACGGAAGGTAATTCAGGAATTCAGTCGGTGGTGTAAACGGAATCAGCAAGGACTAAGTCCCCTGGACTTGTCACTTTGATATTTTGGAAATCGGTTTCCACTACCCCCACCCGGCGTTCTCCCATCCATGTGCAGAGGTCAGTGGGATGGAGTAAAAAACTTTCTGGTAGAGGGTCGAGCAACAGTTCGTTTAACATAAAACCAGCCACTGATTGTGGGGTTTTCACTGCATACACTTCTTCTCTCCGCAAAGGTTCTTTTGTATAATTTTGGTGTTGTTTCACCCGCACAAGGCTTTCTGTCACAGGCGAAACTATGGTTGCGGCTCCAAAAATTTTTGTTTGTTCCACAAGTTGGTAGAGTTCGTTTTGTTTGAAATTGGGACGTGCCACATCATGGATGAAAAAAATATCTTTATCATCATAGGAAACCGATCCAATTCCCTTTAATGTGGAAAGATGGCGTGTCTCCCCACCTTCCACAATGCGATCGTTAGGTTCTAGTAAATCAGCTAATTCCTTTTCTGTTTCCAAAATCCAATCGGGATGAGAAACAACAACAATGGATTTTAAAAGCCCAAACCTTTGGAATCGTTTGACGGAATGCCGGAGGAGAGACTCACCCCGCAAATGTAAAAACTGTTTCGGAACCTGATGACCCATCCTACTCCCCGTTCCACCGGCAAGTAGGATTGCGTATAAATTGTTCATTCCACAACTAGGATTTCGTTACGGAAGATTTCCATCACAGGTTCTTTTTTACGGATGAGTTTTGCACTTCCATCCTTACGGAGTAATACTTCTGCCGTTTCTGGAAAACTATTGTAATTTTTCGTAGACATACTGGAACAATACGCTCCCACAGCTTCCATGACAACGTGGTCTCCAATCTCAGCTTCTCCCATAAGCCTTGTGATCGGTTCTCCCCCTTCTTTTTGTGTGAAGACATCCCCTGACTCACAACAATGACCAACAACCACATACTCTTTGTTCGCTGAAGCTGTGCCGGCATCTTTTTTCACTGTTACGAGGGGGTGGCGTGCACCATAAAGGGATGGCCTGGTATTGGAATCCATACCAGTATCTAATTTCAAAAATTGGAATCCATTTTTACCTGTGTCTACTTTGTCATCCACAGTGGTGATGAGAGCCCCACACAAAGCAATGAGGTAGGTGCCTGGTTCAATTTCCAATATGAGTTTCCTTCCATGTTTTTCAGCAAATTCTTCAAACTGGACTTTAACAGGTGCACCAATCGTTTGTAAGTTGGTCGATTTTTCATCTTCCATACGACCCACTTTGTACCCACCACCAAGGCTCACGACTGTCACCGTTGGAAAACTTTCTGCATATTCAAGTGTGTACTTTGCAACAGCCTTCCAAACTTCCGGGTCACTGCCCGATCCAATATGGGTGTGGACTTTTTCCACAATGAGGTTGTATTTCTTTACAATTGCCTTCACTTCCTCTAACTTTTCATGCCAAATCCCAAAAGAAGATGTCACACCACCTACGTCGGTTTTTTTCGTATGGCCTGACCCAAGGCCTGGGTTAAACCGAATGGATACTGATTTTCCAGGGAATGATTGTCCAAAGAGTTCCAATTGCCTGAGAGAACAGGCATTGAACTTCACACCCTTTCCAATGAGTTCTACAAATGCCTTTGGAAACTCTTGAGAAGTGAGCATAATGGATTCGGGAGAAAATCCAAAATGTAAGGCCCGAACCACTTCGTGTTCCGACGAAGCATCGATGAGGATGCCCTTTCTTTTCATGATTTGTAAGATATTGGAATTGGGATTTGCTTTCATGGCATAACGGACTTGTAACCCAAATGCATTGGGAAATGCCAAAGTCTCGTCACATTTTTGTTCAATTTCTTTCTCAGAATAGACAAAGAGAGGGGTTCCGAATTCTTTTGCCAAAGTTCGCACTTGGTCTTCTTTCAAAAACTTTAGTTTTTCGATTGATGTCATAGGATTTAAGATAAACCTTTCAATAGGTTCCAATCCATAAAGTCAAAAAAGTAGAAAATGGCAGGAAAGATTACACATATTGAAGCACTCTCCCAAGTGAAAAAACACTTGGAACACGGCAATGCCACCCAAAGGAAAATTGCTAACTTACTTTCAAGGCCTGATGTTGCCTCCTATGCCAACTTAGGCGCTGTTGCTCCTGATATCTTTTATTTTTACCATGTACTGCAACCCAAACGAACCAAAAAGGCTGCCTTTTTTGGAGACCTTGCCCACCACCATAAAGTGGCGGAACTCATCTTAAGTTTCCTTGACCAAGTGTATGACACAGAGATGGGGCTCTACCGTGATCGATTCCTTGCCTTCACACTTGGCTATATCTGCCACTGCGTTGTGGACATCCAAACCCATCCTTATATCTTTTATATCTCTGGTGACTACTACAACGACGACAAAAAGATTTCTTACCAAGCCCAAGTGAACCATATGAAAGTGGAGTTTGGACTCGATACCCTCCTCATCAACCACCGTTGGGGGATGAGTGCCAGGGAATACGACTTCCCACAATACATCGACATTCGGCATAGAACCGTTGGCATCAAAAACAAAATGGACCCAGTGCTTTGGAACTTTTGGTTGCAGTCACTTAAGGAAACCTTTCCCAAAGAATTCCATTCCAATTACATTGGTTCAGAGAAAAAAATCATCCCTGGGGACATCTTAAATGAATCCTATCTTGGGTTTTACCGCTTCACTTCCACTTTGGATTCGAGGAGTGCCTTGATGCGTGGACTCGTGAGTGTGGTGGACACACTCACCTTCCACCGTTACAATGCCAGTGTGCTCATGTTACCAACACTGGAAGCCATCAATCCCAAAATCATGAACGATGAAAAAAGGGAATGGTTTTACCCAGCAGACCCAAATCGTAAGTTCAACGACTCTTTCATCGAACTCCTAAACCAAGCAAGCCAGGCATCAAAAGAAATTTTAACGAGAGCCTATGAATATAGTTTTTCACCAGAAAGCAGGTCCAAGATTCTGGATTCACTTGGTGGGTATAATTTGGACACGGGTCTACGTTACCACGGCATCGACCACATGAAGGAATTTTCCCCACTTGTTTAGTGGGAATTTACAAAAGGGAAATGTATGAAACAAGAACCCGTTGGGCTCTTTGAAAAGTATTTTATCATTTGGTTTCGTATTGTCACAGAAAGAATCTGGACAGGAGATAAAAAATTCCGAAACACTACGATCGCCATACTCTTGTTTGGGATTTTGAATGTTTTTTTACTCACTGGCTCTGTAAAAGATTTTTTCCGATTAGGAGAAGCAGCGGTTTATGATATTCCATCCACCTTATATGGATTAAACGACAAAGGGGAATACGAACCCATTGCCGAATATTATAAATTTTCACGTATCCCTGTAAAATTAGAACAATTAAAACCAGAAGAAACCAATTATTCCACAGACAACCGTCACAAAGTCATCCAATGTTTTTTATCCACTGAGGATAATTCGTTTTATTCACATAATGGAATTGATCTGAAGGGGATTGCACGAGCTTTTGTGGTAAACCTAATGGCAGGGCGTGTGAAAGAAGGTGCCTCCACCATCACACAACAGGTAGCAAGGTTAAAGTTTTTATCCATCGAACGTTCCATTGCACGAAAAGCAAGAGAGGCATGGCTTGCCATTTTACTCGAACTTGAGTATCCCAAAGACAAAATCCTGGAAGTGTATTTAAACGAAATCCCACTCGGGCACGGAACGATTGGTGTGGGTGCCGCCTCTCGGTTTTACTTCCGTAAAGAAGTCCAAGATGTTTCTTGGGGCGAAGCGGCAATCCTTGCAAGTCTCACCACAAGGCCCACTCAATTTAGCCCCATTGTGAACCCAGTGTCCAGCATGAACAAGGTGCGAGTTGTCTTCCGTAAACTTGTGGAAAATGGAAGGATGACGGTCGCTGATGCAGAAAAGGAATATGCGGCGTTAGAAGAATATTATACCAACCTAAATCGATCTCCTAATGATTCTGCTTTTTCCGATAGGCTGAACCGATTCCCCTATGTCACAGAATACATCCGTAAAAATCTAATCCGCTCCATCGGTTCCAGTCGTTTGTACAATGGTGGACTTAAAATTTATTCCACCATCCAAATC
Source organism: Leptospira jelokensis (assembly GCF_004769635.1). Taxonomy (GTDB): domain Bacteria; phylum Spirochaetota; class Leptospiria; order Leptospirales; family Leptospiraceae; genus Leptospira_A; species Leptospira_A jelokensis. The sequence continues at coordinate 373,120 of NZ_RQGH01000011.1, read as the reverse complement.
CGCCACCAAGAAGAAGCAGAAAAAGCACTCCTTCCCGCCTTACAAAGGCAAACGATCGAGTCAAACCAACGTGCGTTTCGTAACATTGATGCCTTTGATGATTTGTATGGAAGTGGGTATTCCCTCATTGCCGATTTGTACGACCTACCAGAATTTAAATTTAAAATTTCTAAAATCGAACGAACCTTTTCTTCCGCATACCAAGAAGACATCCGAGATGAGTTTTATGCATTAAACTTACTTACGGGTGACGACTTTCTCGGTGACACACTCGATAAAAATTATTCTACACAAAACACAAAAGACCACCTCCTGCCAGTGGAAGGTTCACTCATTGCAATTCGCCCAGAAACAGGTTACATCACGGCCCTTGTCGGAGGATCGGGGTTTCGATCGGACAACCAACAGATCCGTCCCTTCCAAGCCTTCCGCCAACCTGGTTCTGCTTTCAAACCCATTTTGTATGCAGCGGCCATGGACCATTCTGGGAAAAATCCAGACCCCGAAAAAAACGTAACCCCTGCCACTCTCTTTGCCGACTCTCCCCTCCAATACCTTATGGAAGATGGAGATGAGTGGGCACCAGAAAACTATAGTAGCGAATACTCTGGTTTTATTTTGTTACGAAAGGCTCTCGAACAATCCAAAAACTCAGTGGCGGTGCGAGTCCTCGAACAAGTGGGCCTTTCCAATTTGATGGAAAGCCTTCGAGGGCTTTTGCAATTGCAAGGAAGGGACATCCCGTATAATTTTAGTGTGTCGCTTGGTTCCTTTGAACTCACACCTTACGAACTGACCCGAGCCTATGCGGCCCTCGCTTCTGGGGGAAAAACGGTGAACCCGATCTCCGTTCTCTATGTGGAAGACAATTCGGGAAAGGTCATCAAAGACTTTCGTAAAGATTACGAAGGTGTAGAGAGAAAACAAATCATCTCAAAAGAGGCAGCCTTTCTCATCACTTCCATGATGAAAGACGTGGTGGAAGAAGGGACAGGACGTGGTGTCCTCTCGTATGGCCTAAACCGAAAGGCCTATGGCAAAACAGGGACTACCAATAATTTCCGTGATGCTTGGTTTGTGGGTTACACCCCTGAACTTGTCACCTCGGTTTGGTTTGGTTATGATGTCGGAACCATTTCTCTTGGCCGAGGCATGACAGGTGGGAAACTCTCTGCTCCTGTTTGGGGTCGATTTATGGCCCGAGCCCTAGAAAAAGAACCCGCCAAAGAATTCCCATGGCTTGCCGATGTCAAAATCACCAAACGAACCGTATGCCGTATGTCAGGCAAACTCCCGAGCGGCCAATGCCATGACCTTTTGGAGGAATACTTCATCCCACAAACGGTTCCCAAAGATGTCTGTAACGACCATGGTTCGGCTTGGAATGTGGTAGAATCAAAACCACAAAGCCCAGTCAGCCCAAAACCCGTCGAAACGAAAAAACAAGACACAAAAGCCGAGAAAAAACCGACTGAATCCAAACCTCCGAAACGAAAAAAATCGGTCTTTAGCGGAGATGAGGAAATTGACTACTAAAAAGGCTTGTCAGATAGACCGAAAATTTTGATTCTCACAGAAGGGGAAAAGGAGCAGGAATGGCAATAGGTAAGGATTCCATCAACAGCGTTATCGGACCAGGGTCGATATTTGAAGGTAAATTTTATATCGCAGGTTCACTCAGAATCGATGGAAAATTCGAAGGTGATATCAAAACAGAAGACGCACTCGTCATTGGAGAAACCGGTAAGGTCAAAACCAATATCAGTGCCAGAGAAGTCATTGTCTCCGGAACCCTCATTGGTAATATCAAAGCCGAAAACGAAGTAAAATTAGAAGGAACTGGGCGTATGTTAGGTGACATCACTGCTCCTTATTTAGAACTTCAAAAAGGTGTCGTAGCAAAAGGAAACATCACAATCACTGGCGGTCAGAAAAAAGACGTTCGCAAAATTGTAGAAGAATCCTTCGGCGGAATCAAATCTTTAGATTCAAAGGACTAACCTAAATTCCATTTAACACATGCTACTTCGTTCACCTGAAAAGTCTACGATCGGCAAGCATGTGTTACGTTGGGGAAACATAAACGTCATCCAAGTTTCCCCAGGTAAGTATTTTTATAACCTCCAGTCACAATCAAGTGTCCTACACGGCACAATCGATCTCAATCGCAAACGGTATCGGATTTTACCACTACTCACCTTTTCGTTTCTCATTGCTTTTTTACTTTCTATCATCGTCGACAAACAAACCTACGAAGAAAGTTTGATGGAAAAAGAATTCCTCAGTATGTCAACTGAGGTAGAAGAAAACGACACGAAGGACAAAGAAGCAAAACTTGCTGATGCCAAATACTTACAAGAAACCGAAGATAAAAAAATGGCAATCCTTAGGTCAGCAGAACTCGACAAACTCGCTGACAACAAAAACAAAAAACTAAAAGTCACCCAATACAAAGTGAAAAAAAATGAAACCTTATCCGACATTGCCCGTCGGTTCAAAGTTTCTGTTGAATCCATTGCCGGTAGCTCCGGGATCAACCCCGAAGTCTCTTTAATTTCTGGCCAAATTCTGAACATTCCCAACAAACAAGGGTTAATGTACAAATTAAAAAAAGGGGAAACCCTCGCAAAAGTCGCTGATTATTATAAAGTCAAAATCGATGACATCTATGCCGAAAACCAATTAGAAGATTATGATTTGTTTAAATCTGGCCAAAAGGTTTTCCTACCGGGTGCTGTAATCCCAGAAACAGGGCCTGTTTGGAGGATCCCTGTCGCATCCAAGGTCATCACCTCTGGTTGGGGGACTCGTTCTTATCCCCAATACAAATTCCATATGGCACTTGACCTAAGGGCCAATTACGAATCCGTATATGCAGCAAGGAAAGGAAAGGTCACTTTCTCTGGTTGGATGGGTGGGTATGGGAATGCGATCATTTTATCACACGATGACAATTACCAAACGTTGTATGCTCACAATTCAAAGCTCTATGTCAAAGAAGGGGATTATGTGAGTGCCGGAAAGGTCATCTCTCGGTCTGGATGCACTGGTTATTGTTTTGGCCCCCACTTACATTTCGAAGTCATTAAAGATGGTAAAAACATCAATCCCACAAAACTCATCAAAGGATTTTCATACAAATGAAGTACAAACCATCAGCAACCAATACCGTTTCAAAATATTTTTTCTTTGTTCCGATTTTCTTTTTTGTTTTTTTAACCACAGCCTGTGCTCCCAAAATTGGAGACCAAATCAACAAACGCATTGCTGATCCTTTTGATGAAACCAAAAACCTAAACGTACATTTTGTCACAACAAGAAGGGAAATGGGTGCAAAAGACCGCTGCGATGGGAATAGTTTTGGATTTATAACAGATATCAACCCTCATTATGGAATTTGTATCGTAAATGTTCCCGCAAAACACATCATTGGTGATATCTCATTCGATAATTCCCAAGACAAACATTCCTTTTTCCAATTCAAAGGCCGAGTGAATGCAGATGGAAAAGAATTTTTATCCAAAATCAAATCATCTGGAAGCGAAGAAGTATTGGTATTTGTCCACGGGTTCAATGTCAATTTTGATGAAGCGGTTTTACGGGCAGGGCAAATCAAATACGATCTCAAATTCCCTGGCGAAGTGGTTGTGTATTCTTGGCCTGCTGGGGCTGATGCGGGAGTCCTTAGCCAAGTGATGGTGAAGTCTACCTATGATTTGAATTTCACTGAAGCAAAAATCAACCGTGAACCCTTTGCAAACTTTTTAACGGAAATCACATCCACTGGCAAAAAAATCCAACTTGTTGTGCACAGTATGGGTCACCAAGTCGTGTTGCCTTCCATCGCTTCTCTTGTAAAATCGGGAAAATCAAATTTCATTTCGGAACTCATTTTAAATGCACCTGACTTTGATAAAAATGAATTTGAACTTTTACTGAGTGACCTCAAAAAATCATCAGAACGGATCACCTTATATTGTTCACCAGGTGACAATGCCCTCATCGCTTCGCAAAAAGTAAACGGGGCACCACGGGCAGGAATGTGTTTTAAGTATTCGGGAGTGGACGTGATCAATGTGAACGAAGTGGATGACCCAGTCCTTGGAGTTGGTGGACTTGGGCATGGCTATTACTCTTCTAGACCCATCCTCACAGACATCTACCAAGTGTTACTCGGTGTATCCGTTGACAAACGCCTTTTCATCCGTAAGTCTGGGCCAAAAAATGGAGAAAACTTTGTCTTACGTAAGTAAGACAAAACATATGGATCTTACGGTACAACCATCTCCTCACCCGTAAGGATCGATCGGTTGTTTTTTGGAATGGATGGGAGGTCTTCCCCCTCATCCGAACTTTCGCCTTTTTCCTTCTTTAGGATGTTCAGTTTCATCTTAACCTTTTTTCCCAAGGAAAGTTGTTCTTTCGTGAGTTGGACCAAACGGTCGCCACCAGATATTTTTGGATGAACCGGAGTTGGCAAAACCGAAAAAACCAGATGCCTAACATGGGTCACACCAGGTTTGGATCTGGGGGGCGCCAGTGGTTCCATAGGAATCCATCCATACCCTTCTACCCATACTTCCACATATTTATGGTTAAAACTCATTTCACTTGAAGCCTCTGTTGGGAGATAGTTCCAAACAAGACGTGCAGGGATCCCAACTCCGCGTAACAAAGACATGGTGACGTAGGAATGTTCTGTGCACCCTCCATTGTTTTTTTCTATGACTTTTGGAGCCGCTTCAAATTTACCCGATTTGTAAGGAATGGAAGAGACATACTTAGCTGTTTCCAATAATAACTCTTTTACAGATGATTTTCCTTGGAATAACTCTTCTCGTTTCCCAACGACAATCGGATCCTCTAATTTCAGAAACCAATCGTCACGGAGTTCATTAGGAAATTTGGATTCCGATTCTTCTCGTTTCACGGAAATATCACTCTCAAGTTTCCAATGGATTTTGTATCGGGTGAGTTTGCCAGAATACACTGGAATGCTCTTTGTTTCTCCTTCTTTTAAACTGGGAATGGTGACAGTTAAAGTTCGATTCCCTGTTTCATCCAAACTCAAAACACTAGGCGAATAAAAAGTTTCTTCTCGTAACTCTTGCGCATAGGTATCTTTTTTCGGAAGGATGACATGATAATTGGTTTCTGGCAAATCACTTGTGGCAGTTAGCTCCAATTGGAAATGGATTGTGCTTTCGATCGGTGAAAAACGAATGGCTTTCCCATCAGAACGTTTGGAGAGGCCACTGGTTGGAAATAATTGACCATCAAACAAAATCCATTCCCCATAAATTTTCGTAATGGGATCAAATACCAAAAATCGATCCGGGGTTAGTTGGGTCATTTTGAAAAGAGCTCTGTGGTTTGTCGGGAATTTCCATTCCTTTGTTGTTTGTTTGTCTAGTAATGAAAACGATTTGATGGTATTGCCAGAAAAAGAGGAGATGAGTAGGATTTCATTCTCAAAACCCTTTACAATCCTTTGCACCGATTTCATAGGCAGTGGAATCTTTGGTTTTTCTTCCAAAGTTTCTAAGTCAAATACCTCCAATTCGTCTTTGTCCAATCGAAACAAATCCCCATCGGAACAAACGATGTCTTTCCAGTTGGATGATTGTGATCTGAGATCCCAATCCTTTTTGATTTCCCATGTATTTGGATTCACACCATATAACTTTAATTTGGTTTGAACCAAAAACATTCCTTTACACTCTGTCCAACCAAGGACTTTTCCTTTGTTCCAAGGGATCGTCTGGAATTTGGCAGTATTCAAATTGTATTGATAAATCGATAATTGTTTGTCTTTATTTTTGGTTTGGAAAAACAAATGGATTTGAAAGTATAAAAACGATTCAAAGAGTTCTACCGTTTCTGACCCAGGAAAGGAAAACTCAAAGGGAATCGAGAGATTGGAAGGTACAGGAACCCAATCGGAAACAAACTCCCCTTTTTCTTTGGCCGAAAGAGATCCTCCCATCACCATTAGGAAGAAACCCAAAATCCATTGTTTCATTCGATAATCCTTGCCTTTTTCAAAACCCTAGGTAAGATTTTTTTAGTATATGGATGGCAAAAGAAAAGGAAGTCTTTTTTACTTTGGTGAACGAATCTTACTTGGAACCCAAGGTCTCGTCACAGAACCTCACTCCCACTACGCCGTATCGATTTTAGTTTCCAAAGAATCAGCTTTCCAGTTGGTCACAAAGGAAAAGGAAACCATCGAAACAAAAGGCATCATCATCCCTCCCAATTTTTTCCATCGCTTGGAAGCAAGCCATACAGAAATTGTTGTGATCCAATTGGACCCAAAATCGGAAGAATACAAAAAAATTGAGATGCAAAGCAGTTATGCCTTACTCGACAATCCTTCGATCCAAAGGATCCAAATTTTGGCAGAACCTCTGTTTACAAACTCACTCAATTGCCAAACCGCAAGGAAAGTATATGAAGATATTTTAGAAGTACTTGGTTCGGCAAAAGGAAACAAAGAGTGGGACCAGAGGATCAACCTTGCCATCAAACGAATCAAAGAAACCCTCCCAAATCCGATACGGCTTTCCGATTTATCCAAAGAAACGGGGATTTCAAAAGATCGTTTCATGCATCTTTTCAAAGAGAATATGGGAATCCCACTCCGGCAGTATTTGTTATGGCAAAGGTTACACATCGCAGCAAGGTTACTGCAAAACGGGGAAAATCTAACAACTGCTTCCCATGCGGCAGGGTTTAGTGACCAAGCCCATCTCTCTCGGACATTTAAAAAGATGTTTGGAGTGAAACCCTCCCTATTTTTAGGAGGGTCTCATCTAGCAAATGTTTGTTTTTGTGAAACAAACCCAAACTTGCATTCGTAAAGAAAAAGAAAGTCTTAAGTCGCTAAAATCTAAGCCGTTTTTTGAACGCTAAAGTCTTTCCAAACTCCTTTTTGTTTTAACTCATCATCCACTGCTTTTTTTAAATCCAATCGGTAACCCAATTCAAAGAATACATCGGCTACGACAAAGAGTGGGGCCGATACCAAAGCTTGGAACAAATTGTCAAAAAGGGCTGGCCTACTTTTTTCAAAGACAAAATGACCATAAAATTGAGATCCCCAACCGATCACTTGCCCCAGTCCAAAGATGGTCCATGCTGTTTGGGCAGGGAGTTGTGCCGTGATCCATTCCGCCGTGACAAAAAGCCCACCGAACAGAAGTGTTGCGACAAAAGCAAATACTACGTCCAATGTATAATAGTAACCGAGGACAGCTAATGTAAACACAAGGGATGCGGAAACATTCCATCCATTCCATTCGAACAAAGAAAAACGACTGAGGACAACAAACAAGGTAAAGGTGATTGTGGGTACACCTAAAACATGAATCCATACATTCCGTTTTTCTTGGTGGTAGGCAGAATAAAATGCCATCTCTTTTGCAAATCTCAAGTGGGAACCTCCAGAGTAGGTATCCACTCTACCAAAAAAGGAAAGGATATACTTGAACGAATCTGTCAAAACGGAAAAAATTTCTAATTTCTACCCGAAGAATGGACGAGTTTCCGTAGGGTAAAATTCCTTTGGAAGTCGGAAACAAATTCCTCAATGAGGATGGGAAACCGGTAGGTCCAATTGGAATGATCAGGGGTTCCCGGGTAATTGATGCGGTGTTTTTCTGGATTTTCTAAGAGGTCTGGAACTCCGAGAGCCAAATCCTGAAAGAGTTGGATGCAAAAGATACTTTTGGTTTGGAAAACAAATTCCAAAAGGCCCTCTAAAATTTGGTTTTCTGTCTCTGGCCGTGGTTTTCCCACTCGGTCAAAGAAAAATTGGAGTTTGGATTCCAAGTCCCCTTCGGTTTTCCACCATTCCATCACCAAACTCGTGTCATGTGTCGATAAAACAGAAATTGCATTTTCACGGTATTGGTCTTCCCAAATGAATTCCCCTGTGGTAAAGGATTTAGTCCATCGCACCACATCAATCCCAATCATTTGCCTTTCAAATAATGAATCACGAATGAAACTAGGAACAGAACCCAAATCCTCGGCGCAAGGCAGCATGGTAGAAAAGGATTCAAAAATTTCTAAAATCGCCTCACCTGCCTCCCTCCAATGCCTTTCTTCCTCGGCAATGTGTAGTTGGGAGAGGGGGAATAATTTCGCTTTGGTTTCTTCCGGTAGGGACTGGTAACTTGTTTCTTTCCAAAAGTCCCAATAGAAGATATAGTGATTGGGTTTGAATTCGTGGATGAGACCTATCTCTTCCATGGATTTAGGATCAATTCCTACTTTTAAAAATTCACTGGTTTCAATTCCAAATTGGGGGTGGAACCAACCTTTGAGTGCTGTTTTGTCTTCTTTTGGGATCGCCCATATCCGGTACATACCGATCACATGGTCAATGCGGTAGAGATGGAAAAAATGTTCTAAATACGAAAGACGGTCTTTCCACCAACTGTAATGATTTTTTTGTAAAACTTCCCAATTCAAAACAGGGAATCCCCATGTTTGCCCTGTTTGGGAAAAATGGTCAGGAGGGGCTCCGGCCTGTAAGTCCATTAGAAAATACTCTGGGTGTTCCCAAACATCACAGGAATTACGAGCCGTGAGGATTGGCATGTCACCTTTTAAATAAATCCCTTTATCTTCTAAATGGATTTTAACAGCACTTAACTGGTCATAGGCGATTTTTTGCAAATACACCCAAAACATCGCCTCTTCTCTATTTTTTGTAAAAATATAATCTTTTGCAGTTTGTGGATTTTGGTATTCTATTGGCCATTCCCACCAATTTTTCCCTTCGTACATTTCATATAATACGCGGAACGTCACATAAGAGTAACACCATGGTTGTTTTTCTAAAAACTCCAAAGCCTCTTTTAAGGATTCTTTTTGATGCGATTCAAAGTGAGAACGAATTATTTCTAATTTTAGATTCCGAATGCGATTTGGATGGTTGTGTAAGGTGGCGATTTCTTTTTTACGGGACTGAACATTGAGTCCTAATTTGTATAAAGAGATATAAAGAGGGTCTATCGCAAAAGCCGAGATGGCACTGTAAGGTGAGTATCCGTATCCTGTATCGTTTAAAGGAAGTAATTGGATGATGCTAAAGCCAATGTCTTTTGCCCAATCACATAAGGGGTATAAACTATAAATGTCACCACATTCAAAAGAATGTGTGGAAACAATAGAGGGCAGAGATACAAGTACCCCTGCCCTTCTTTGTTTGACACGAACCAAAGTTCCCAATGCTTTCGATTAAGCCACTGTGATTTCTTTTGATAAGTATACGTCTTGGATGGCGTGAAGTAATGCCACTCCATCTTTCATCGGTTTTTGGAATGCTTTCCTTCCTGAAATGAGACCCATTCCACCAGCACGTTTGTTGATCACAGCTGTTTTCAAAGCATCTTGTAAATCGTTTTCACCAGATGCTCCACCAGAATTGATAAGGCCCGCTCTTCCCATATAACAATTTGCTACTTGGTAACGAGTGAGGTCAATTGGGTGGTCAGAAGTCAAATCCGAGTAAATACGTTTGTCTGTTTTTCCATAAGAAGACTCTTGGTTCAAAACATTGTATCCACCATTATTTTCAGGTAACTTTTGTTTGATGATGTCCGCTTGGATGGTCACACCTAAGTGGTTTGCTTGTCCTGTTAAGTCAGCAGAAACATGGTAGTCTTTGTCTTTTTTGAACGCATTGTTTCTGATATAACACCAAAGGATGGTCGCCATTCCAAGTTCATGTGCCATTTGGAACACTTTTGAAATCTCAACGATCTCACGACCTGCGTCTGCAGACCCAAAATAAATTGTGGCACCGATGGCAACACAACCTTGGTCATACGCTTGTTTCACAGTGGCAAAAAGGATTTGTTCACTTTTGTTTGGGTATGTGAGGAGTTCATTGTGGTTGATCTTTAAAATGAAAGGGATTTTGTGAGCATACTTACGCGCCACAGACCCAAGCACTCCGAGTGTGGTTGCCACACCATTACAGCCACCTTCCATTGCAAGTTTGATGATGTTTTCGCCATCAAAGTAAATCGGGTTTTTGGCAAACGAAGCTCCAGCGGAGTGTTCAATTCCTTGGTCTACTGGAAGGATGGATACATACCCTGTCCCACCGAGTCGGCCATGCCCAAGTAAAGTTTGAATGCTTCTGAGAACAGGGATGGACCTGTCTGTGGGTGCAAAAATTCTGTCTACCCAGTCGCTACCAGGTACGTGAATGAGTTCTTTTGCTATTTTTGGCGATTTGAATCCAAGGAGGGATTCCGCGTCGTTTCCAAGATGTTTCGAGATTTCGTCGAAGTTCAAAGTTGTTCTCCTTAAAAATAAATTCTCGGGTTCCCCCAAGGTGACAACATCTTTTTTTGCTCGTCGTCCTTCCCCTTACCCTTATCTTGTTTTGAGAGGCAAAATTGAGAGGATCTGCACAATTTCGAATGTTTTTTTCCCTGGCATGGCTTTCCCTCACTCTATCCCTTGGAGTCTGGTGGTGGATTTTAGGGTTTCGCCAAGCCAAAACCATTTCTGAAATATCAATCAGCCAGGAAAGGCAATTGGAACTGAATCGTGTGAACCGGATGTTGCAATTGGAAGGATCATTTTTCCTTTTTATGTTAACACTGGGTGGGGTGACATTGGCCGTACTTTCCTACCGAGACCACAAACGTTCCAAACTCATCTCCGATTTTTTTTCAACAGTCACACACGAAATGAAAACACCGATTGCCAGCTTACAGCTGCAAATCGAAGTATTATTAGAAGATACAAAAAATCCAGAACTCAAACGAAAACTTGAAAAAATATGGAAAGAAAACCAAAGGATTGAATCCCAAATGGGCAATGCATTTTACCTTGCAAGCCTCATGCAAGGTGAAGTGTTATATATGGAAAAATTCACCTTACAAGAGTTAAAGGATTCTTATTCCCACCATGAACCAAATTTAATTTGGGAAGTTTCTGTTCCCCTTCATAAAAAAGTGTATTTAGACAAAAAAGCTTTTTTTGCCATGTTAAAAAATCTTACCGATAATGCCAGACGACACGGAAAAGCAAATTCAATCAAACTTCACATCTTCCAAGAAAAAAACCAAATTTGTTTTTTACTCGAAGACAATGGATCCGGTTTTACTGGTAACAAAAAACAATTAACCCTTCCTTTCCTCCGCCATTCGAAGACCAGTGGGAGTGGGATCGGACTTTATATTGTGAAAAAATTAATCGAAAAGATGAAAGGGAAATTAGAATTTCCTCATTCGGCAAATGGTTTCCAAGTCAAAATGAGTCTACACGAGGTCGCATGAAACCTAGAATTTTACTTGTGGAAGATGATGAAGGTCTTGGGGAGACATTAAAAGAACGATTGGAACAAGACAAATACCGAGTGAAGTGGGCAAAATCGGTAGCAGAAGCTAAAGACTTATACAAACCAAATGCATTTGATTTGGTGGTTCTCGACTTACGCCTGCCAGATGGAAATGGATTTGATCTCGCCGAAATGATTGTCTCAAAAGAAAAGGACCTTCCCTTTTTGTTCCTAACGGCACAGGCTGGGGCACAAGAAAGACTCCGCGGATTTGAATTGGGTGCTGCTGAATTTATCCCCAAACCCTTCCATTTGAAAGAATTCCTCATCCGTTTGGAACGAGTGGTTTCCCTCACCCGCCCTCACTACGGTCAAAAATGGAAAATGGAATCAAAAGAAATCCATTTGGATTCCTTCCTCGTGAAAGACGAAACGGGTCATACCACCCTACTTTCCAAACGAGATTGTTCCCTGCTTGCTTTACTCCTAAGCGACCCCGAAAAAGTATTCAGCCGTTCGGAAATCCTCGACTTCATCGTGGGGGAAGACAGTTTCCCGACGGAACGAACCATCGACAATGCCATTGTAAGGCTTCGGGACGCACTCGGGGAAGATTCCATCCGAAATGTAAGGGGTGTTGGTTACCAATGGATGGCCCCCCTGCAACCTTTAGAATAACGACATCTTCCTTATGGAAAATGGAAATTCCTCCGATACTTGGAAGGATGAAACAAGGCACTCCCATTTTATTATTTTTACTCCTTACCTTGTTTTCCGTATCCCTTAGGGCTTGGGAAACGGACATCGATTACAATTATGAATACGAAAAAAATGGCCCTTATACTAAATTTTCCGATTGGGTTCCTTATAAATTACACAAATGGGAACCTAAATACCTAGAAGATTTTTATGAATTGTACAATTTAAAACAACATTACAATGACAACGAACTTCGTAAAAATATCTATTGGTTAAAAATTGCCTTAAACAAACGTTTTAGACATCCAAAACACGCGTTATGTGAAACAAAAACCGAACAAGCTTACTACAAATACCGCAATCTGATGTTTATGCATATCAATATCCAAATCATGCGCTCGTATATGCGGCTCGCCTCAAAATTTGACAAACGGCATGTATATTTTTACAACCTAGACTTTGCCCACGAATTAAAAGAAAGTTTTGGGGTCGCAGAAAGTTTTTACAAAGAAGCCATTCCCTATTGGGAAAAAGCCAAAGAATATGCTGACAAAGCGAATGAAGTCCCTGTGGATTTGGACCTAGGCACCATTGAAACGGAACGGTATGAAATCGTAACAGGGAAATTGGATTTTGGTCATATCATTGAAACCCATTTGGATCGATTGGAAGGCAAACAAAAAATTGTCGCAGAGTATTTAGCGAAGTATCCGGAAGCCGATGCCAAAGCCCTGGATTTAATCGACCGCCAAAATTAAAATCCAAGTTTTCATTTAAAAAACTGCGAACGCAGGTTGAAATTAAAATTCTAAAAACAAAACAGCAATATCATCATGGATGATCCGATCTTTTTCTACAAGGCAATTGGCGATCATTTTTTTGATCAGACTATCAGTGTCTTCTGCAAGCGAAATCATTTCAGATAACTCTTGTAAAAAGACATCGAGACCAATGTAACCGCCGGACTCTTCTTCCAATTCATAGATTCCATCGGAATACAATAATAGGCGGTCTCCTGGTTCAAATGTCCTTTCGATGTTTTTCCCATTCCAATCATCCAATAGTAAAATCGGATACATTTCATCTTTCACAAATTTCATCACTCTGTTGTTTTCATTCCAAAACACAACAGGAGGATGGCCTGCAAAACTAAAGGCAATCCGACGTTCCAATGGATAAATTCGTAACACCAGGGCCGATATATGGTGTTTGAAGATGATGGTTTTTAATTCCTTGTGCATGGCATTCAAAATTGCCGCGGGGGAACTTTCTTGTTGTGAATGTTTTTTAAACGATACAGCAGCAATCCCAGAAACCAGTGCTGAGGAAATTCCATGACCTGAAATATCTCCAAAAAAGATATCAATGCAATCAGATGTTGGTTTTTCATATAAAATCAAATCCCCACCGATTTCATCATACGGCAAAAATCTTGATTCTATTTTTAAGTTGGGAATGACCCCAAAATCTTTTGCGACCCAAGCCTCTTGTGTCATCTTGGCAAGTGCCATGTCTTCTTTTACATCAGAATAAAACCTTTGTAAGATTTTTTCTTTTTTCATCAGTTTGATTTCATTTTTAGCTCGGACCAATCCTTGTGAAACAAAACCAGCCACAAGACCTAACATTTGTTTGGTTTCATCTGTCCAGTTGCCTAAATTCAGGTAGGTGGTCACTCCAAGGATTCCGATGAGGTTCCCTTCATCTCGTAATCCAATCACCAGAATGGACCGAACTTCTGCGGATTTAAAAAGTTGTAAGTGCCAAGGTTCATCATGCAATGCAGTAGTATCCGGGATATAAATCACACCATCTCCGGCAAGCACACCCAACCGTTCAGGATTCATTTTCGCAATGGAAAGTTTCGTTCCTACTTCAAATAAAGAAGGAGCACCACCAAACAACGATTCATGGCTCACTGATAAAAATTGTTTATCAGAAGAAATCTCGGCAACAAAAACACGATCTGCCTTTGCATACTTTCCTAGTTCCTCTAAGGCAAACTGTATGGCATCCGATACAAATTCCGCTTTTGTATGCACAAACATTTTGGAGATCTCAGTGACGATTTGGGAAAATTGAAGTAAACCGGAAAGTTTTGTCTCCGACTCTTTGATATTTGAAATTTCAATCTGTTGTCCCCAGATGCGGATGAGGTGGCCATCAACCACCTGTCCATGGGTATTGAGTAAGAATACCTTGGGAAGGATGGAGTTTTGTTGTTTGTATTCAAAGTCTTCTAAGAGATAGGAGTTTTCGATGAATTTACGGAGGAGGTATACACTTTCAAGACTTACGATGTCTTTTACAAACTTTCCACTTACCTCTTCCAGTTTGCTATAACCATACAATTTGACCATTGCCAAATTACATTCTTTCACAACAGAATGATTCCAAATGTATTCCATTTGTTCCTCTGTGGAAAGTGAGATGGGCATTGGAACGTCCAATTCATAACACCAAATGGCGTCTTTGGACAAATGGATGAAACTCTCTAAGTGTTGGAATCGACCAAAATCGGGTTTACGAGAGCTCATCTTCCTTCTACAGTTTCTGGGATCAGGATGATTGCCACAAAAAAAACATAAATTACAAGGAATTTAGATTTTTCCCAAATTTGTTCAAAAAAAATCCGGATTCCATTGACCGAATCAACGGCATTTTCTAAAATACTCGGGATTGCAGGCGGCTTAGATTGAGTGTTATTTGCCCAAATTTATAGCATTTATTCTTTTAAATCAGCATTTCGCGTTGTTCCTAGGCACTATTTTCAAAACAATATGCTTAGAAACTCCACGAAACCCTTATATTTCGGTCGAAATGCCTTGGTATAAATCTTGCATTTAAAATGGTAACAGATTACAACAATCAGACCGACCTCTGAACGAAGGAGAATCAAATGCAGTTCGCAACCCCAAAATTTACTTCCGGAAAGGAAGTGGTTGAGTATGCCAAAAAAAATGGAGTCCTTTTCTATGACTTCCGATTTACGGATATCAAAGGAATGTGGCACCACGTTTCGTATTATGTGAATTCCGTAAATGAAGATACATTCAAAGGAATTCCTTTTGATGGATCTTCGATTGCTCGTTGGCAGCCAATCAATGCTTCCGATATGCAATTACATCCAGAAATTTCTACGGCGTTTTTAGATCCGTTCACTGCCGACAAAACACTCGTTATGTTTTGTGACGTTTGGGACATCTATAAAAACCAATACTATGACAAATGCCCTAGGTCCATTGCGAAAAAGGCATTAGAATTCATGAACAAATCAGGCATTGCAGACACTGCATACTTTGGCCCTGAAAATGAATTTTTTGTTTTTGATAGTTTAAAAGTTCGTGATGAAATCAACTGCCAATACTATGAATTGGACTCAAACGAAGGGATTTGGAACACACACTCAGAAATCCCTGGTTCCAATAACACAGGTAAAATCAACTTCAACTCAGGTCACCGTCCTGGAACAAAAGGTGGTTACTTCCCAGTGGCACCAATTGACTCACAAGTGGACCTACGTGCTGAATTTGTAAAAACTTTGGAAGCGATCGGAATGGAAACATTTGTGGTCCACCACGAAGTTGCCCAAGCGCAAGGGGAAATCGGAGTAAAATTCGGAACCCTCATTGAAGCTGCTGATAACGTTCAAAAGTTAAAGTACATCGTAAAGATGGTAGCTCATAAACACGGAAAAACTGCTACTTTTATGCCAAAACCACTTTTTGGTGATAATGGTAACGGTATGCACGTTCATATTTCTCTTTGGAAAGGTGGAAAAAACCTTTTTGCTGGAGACAAATACCAAGGATTGTCTGACTTCGCATTCAACTACGTTGGTGGAGTCTTAAAATATGCAAGAGCTTGTGCAGCATTTACAAATGCATCCACTAACTCTTACAAACGACTCATTCCTGGATTTGAAGCACCTTCAATTTTAGCATACTCTGCACAAAACCGTTCTGCTTCTTGCCGTATTCCTTTTGTTAGCGGAGAAAAAGCAAAACGTGTGGAATTCCGATTCCCAGACTCAACAGCTAACCCATATTTGGCGTTTGCTTCGCTTCTAATGGCTGGTATGGCTGGAGTAACTGAAAAAATTGATCCAGGTCCTGCACGTGAAGAAGATTTATTTGAACTTTCATTGGATGAAATCCGTGAAAAAGGAATCCGCCAAATGCCTCACACTCTTCGTGAAGCAATGGAAGAGATGCTCGCTCAAAGAGAGATCTTCAAACAAGGAGATGTGTTTACAGAAAACTTCCTGCAAACATACCAACACTATAAGTTTGAAACAGAAATTTGGCCATGGGAAGGTCGCCCTCACCCATACGAATTCCTCACTACTTACTCTTGCTAAGAGAAAAGGCCCCGGCAACCGTCGGGGCTTTTTTTTGTTTACCATTCCCCAACCATTCAAAAAATGACTAAAAGAACTAAAGATTTGGTTCTACCAAACGATCTAAGGTAATAGGGCGAGGTAGCTCAGATGGTTAGAGCACAGGATTCATAACCCTGAGGTCACGGGTTCGACTCCCGTCTTCGCTACCAAAGATCGAGAGGACAAGGTATGAAACATACAAACCGATTGTTTTCCATCCTGGTTCTGGTGTTATTCACTGGATCCATCCAAGCAGCAGATTTTCCTAAGTGTAAAGAAGCTTGTGATAAGTTTTACAATTGCACGGTTCAAGTGAATCCAAATGCATCAGAAGAACAAAAAAACACACTCCGCAAAGGGTGTGAGTTCAATTGCAATCGTCCCAAATACTACAATAAAATCTCTGGTTGTTTGTCGAGCGGCGATTCTTGTAAGGCATTCTCCACTTGCATCGTTCGGGAAATGCAAGCAAACAAATAATACCAACCAAGCATTCGCTTTCAAACTAACGTAAAGTAAAAAACCTAAGACAAACGTCTTAGGTTTTTTTTTGTTTCTCCAGGAAAAACGGAAAGAGAAGCCAACTTCCCACTTCCCTTCCTTTGTGTTCGGTAACTTTAGTTTTCTGTTCCCGTTTTTTGCGAAATTTGTTTGGAGAACGACTTCGCTTCATCGAGTCGTAAGGAGAGGATTTTGGAAATCCCAGGTTCCTCATTTGTGACTCCAAAGATTGCATTGGCCCTTGAGATCGTTGACTGTGCGTGTGAGACCACAATGAACTGGGTTTTGTCTTTGAAGCGGTCGAGGATTTGGCAAAAACGAAGTTTGTTAGCTTCATCCAAGGCTGCATCAATTTCATCTAAGAAACAGAATGGACTTGGTTTCACCATGTAGATTGCAAAGAGGAGTGCAATCGCCGTTAATGACTTTTCCCCACCAGATAACAAACGTAAGTTTTGAACATGTTTGCCTGGTGGTTCCGCCATAATTTCCACCCCAGAATTGAGTGAGTCTTCTTTTTCTGTGAGTTCAAGAGTCGCACGGCCTCCATTGAATAAAGTAGAAAAGGTTTCCTGGAAGTTCTCTTTGATTTTTTCAAAAGTCATTTGGAAAAGTTTTTCTGACTCTTCATTGATTCGTTTTAAAACTTCTTCAATGTCCTTTTTGGAGCTTTCGATGTCTTGTTTTTGTTTTTGGTTGTGTTCGTAAATTTCTTTGATATTGCGATACTCTTCAATCGCAAGTGGGTTGATGGAACCTAGGAGTTGGATTTCAGACTTGGCAGAGCGTAACCTTCTTTCTTCCGCCTTTTGGTCGAGTTCTAAGCCCCCTCGTTCTGTTTCGAGTTCGGAATCCGTTAAAGAATAATCGTTGTACAATTCTTCGACAAGGGAATCAATTTGTACTTTCAAAGCGGAACTCGTTCTTTCTTTTTCTGATAGTAATGGCAGAAGGTTTTGGAACACTTCTTGGTTTTTGGAGATATTGGATTTGATGCCAGAAATTTCTTCCACGAGCGATTGCAAGGTTTCTTTTTCCGATTCTAAAATACGGCTCATGGAAAGGAATTCTTGGTAGGCTTCTTCGATTTCTTTTTCTAAAACCTCAACTTCCTTTTCCAAAGTTTCCTTTTTCTCACGAATCACCGATTCCTGTTCTTTGGCACCACTAATCCGCAATTGGATCTCACCAATTCGTTCATCGAGGACAGCGACTTCCTTTTGTTGGTTTTCCAAACGAGAATTGGATTCTAGGAGTTTTTTCTCTAACTCCACAATATGGGTACGTGTTTCTTCCCAATGGTTTCTGTAGAGGATGATATTACTTTGGTTGTCCCGAATCCCCCGAGTGAGGTTTTCGTTTTCCAAAATGATGTCTTCAATCTCTTGGTCGATGGATTCTTTTTTGGATAAAATTCCATCTTTATCAAAGAGTAAATTGCGGAAGTCATCTTCCTTTTTCAAAAAGGCGTTGAGTTTTTCCGAATATAAATCCATTCGGATCTCTTGCAAAGACTCTTTTGTTTCCAACAGTTTGGAATTTTCTAAGAAGGAAAGTGCAGATTGTAACTTGGTTTGGAATCCTTCTGCCATGGAAACGAGTTCATTTTTATTTTGGTTTCGGAGTTCCTCACCTTCTTTGGATTCTCGTTTTTTATTTTCCAATTCTTGGATGAGTTCGAGGATTACCGTTTTTTGTTTTTCGCGAAGGGTGATGTGGCGTTTCTCATTTTCTCCAATGCGAACTTCTTTTTCCTCAATGGATTTTTCCTCTTCTTTGATGGATAGTTCCAAAGAAACACGTTTGGATTCTAAGCCTGTGATTTCGTCTTGGAGGGTGGATTGGATTTCCCTTTGGCGTTCGTTTTCAAGTTCGATTGCCTTTTTTTCCACTTCGAGTTTGATTGTGGCTTGGTTTTCCAATTCTAAGGAAGAAAGGATTTCACCGATTCGTAACTCATACTCTTGGATAAAGGTTTTGTTTTTTGCGATTTTTTCTTTTTGGATTTGGCTTTTGGAAAGGTGATCAAATAATTTTTTATCGATCTCTGCAATTTCCCTTTCTTTTGCTTCCTTTGTGGTTTCTTTTTCGGAAATCAAATTGGTTTCGTTTTGGATGAGAGATAAAATGGATTTGTTTTTTTCTCGGATTTCGAGCAGTTCTTCATCCGATTTTTTCATCCTTCGTTTGAAGTCTCTCAACTTCAGGTAACGTAAGTTTTTATCGGATTCATCTAAATCAGATTTGAGTTTGAAGTATTGTTCTGCTTTTTCAGATTGTTTTTCCTTAACTTCCAAATCCTTTTGCATGGAACTCATGATGTCATGGATACGAAGTAGGTTTTGGTTTGTGTCTTCAAGTTTTTTGTTGGCTTCTTTGCGATCGAGTTTGAAACGACTCACACCAGCTGCTTCTTCAAAAATGGCCCTTCTTTCTTCTGGTTTGGAATTGAGGATTTGGTCCACACGACCTTGTTCCAAAATGCTATAACTGGATTTACCAATCCCTGTATCGAGTAAGGTTTTTTCGATGTCCTTTCTTGTAGTACGGATGTCATTGAGGTAGTATTCGTTTTCCCCATCAGGGTAAAGCCTACGAGTGATTTTGACGGATGGAAAATCGATATTAAAAAAACGGTCATCATTATCAAATAAAATGGATACTTCAGAAAACCCAGCGGCTCGCCTACTCTCTGTTCCGTGGAAAATGACATCGTCCATCTTTTCCCCACGAAGACCCTTGGCACTTTTTTCACCAAAAACCCATTTTACGGAATCGACAATATTTGATTTTCCGGAACCATTAGGTCCTACGACAGCAGTAAACCCAGGATCAAAATTGATCTCGGTCTCATCTGCAAATGTTTTGAATCCAACAATGTTTAGGCTTTTTAAATGCATATCTGTTTTGCCGTTTGATTTCCCTGTTTCCCAGTTGACAGTCCTTGAGAGACATAAGAAAAAACCTTAGATAGTATTATGTCCCAAATGATCGATCCGATTTCCAGTGAAATTTTTGAACGGAAGCCCTACTTACAAAATTATTTCAAAAACTTCTCCTCTGAAAATCGTTGGGAGTTGTTACCGGCCAAGAAAACAGGGGAGTATTATGTCTCATTAGATGGAAACCCACTCTCTTCTTCTTTCTCCCCCCTAACACAAGGACAGCGACTCGTAGATTCCTATTCTTTAAAACCAACTGATGTTGTAATCCTTCTCGGGCTTGGAAACCCTCACCTCCTCTCTCTCGTGAGTGAGGCTTTGGCTCCAGGGCAAATCCTCATCCTTATCGGAGAAGATGAAACTCTAATCCCTGTTTTGTGGGACCAGTTTCTAAAACCCATTTTAAAAATCCCTGGCCGCCATCTTTTTAGTGGAGAACTTTTTTTTCCTTTATTTTTTAATTACCTAGAATCACTTCCCATCGAAAGGGTGAGTGGCCTTAAGGTCATTCGTAACCCAACAGATACAAATAGAAACCCGATCTACAAAGAATTAGAAGAGAAAACACAAAACGTATTTTCAGCCAAGATGAGTGACCTACTCACCAAGTTTGAATTTGAAAGGTTATGGATTAAAAATAGTATCTTCAACTTAGTCCATGCGGAAAAAAAGCCACCTGTAAAGGTGCCCATTTCTCTTTTACGAGACAAATTCCAAGGACTTACCGCCGTACTGGTGTCAGCTGGACCTAGCTTACGAAAAAACCTTTCTTGGTTACAGGAAGTTCGTGACAAGGTATTTGTTTTTTCTTGTGATACTTCATTAAAAGTTCTTATCAAAGCGGGGATCAGAGCGGATGGAGTGGTGACTCTTGATGCCCAAACCAATTCCTTTTTTCATTTTATGGGCGAGTCCCTGGAAAATATCCCTCTCTTTGCTGACCTCGTGAGTTCACCCACCCTCCTCCGTGAACCCATGTTCCAATCTGTGGTGCACTCCGTCACAGCAAAATACCAAGTGGATGCAGAAGGTTCACTCGTTCGAGAAGTGACTGCTGGTGGGGAACTCGCCGAACAAGTGTTTCCTGATGTAGGCGACATCCAATCGGGGGGATCTGTGGCAACCACTGCCTTTGATATGTTACGGTTTATGGGATTTGGTACGGTTTATTTCCTCGGCCAGGACCTAGCCTATTCTGGCAGGGAGATCCATTCCACAGGTACCCATCATAATGAAAAATGGTTAACCCTAGTGAACCGAAAGAATAGCCTCGAACGTACCAATGAAGTGATCATTCGCAAACGAGAAACTCGTTTTGTTCCTTCTGCCAGTGGCAAAACAGTCCTCACCGATTATGTTCTCGATTTGTACAGGCACTGGTTTGAAGAATCGGCGACCAGTGTACAAAATATGTTTTTGTGGAATGTGAACGAAGACGGAGCAGAAATCAATGGTATCCCCTCTTTGTCTCCTTCGGCCGCCAAAGAGAAGTTAAATTCTGTAAAGGAACACAACTACCCTTGGCGAGAGTTAGCCATTTGGTCAGGGGAAAACAGAAATCAAAACAAAACCGAAAAACAAAAGGGAAATCTTGGAATTGGGAAGAAAGACGAGTTGGACCTTCTCATACAGAATGGAAGCGAAAGGCTCTTCCAGAAAATCAAAACTGACCTTTCCTTTATCGAATCAAAATTAAATGATTTTGAGGGAGTGGGAATTATGGATGGGAAAGAGGAAACGAAAGAAAACCCTCTCTCGTTCCAAGATTCTGAGATTTGGCTTTGGATGCAAAGTGAATCCTATTTACGAAGGCTTGTCCGAAAAACAGAAATTTATTTGTTACGCCATAAGGATTTAGACAGAGTTCGAAAAAACCAAATTTTACTCCAATCCATCCGAAAGGAAATCCGTTACTTAAAACGTAGCCTTTACCCGATGATGGATTCATTCCCTGAAAAAGGGTGAAACACCGAATTGTCTTCAAATTCAGGAAAATAATCAAAAAATAATTTTTGTGATACCACTCGGTAGGCAAAGGGATTTTTTTCCGCATAACCTTCCGTATGTGGCAATGCAGGCAATTGGTGGAAATTGATCCTTTCTTCAAAGTTGATAAAATCACGCCTTGTCAGCTCTGGCCTTAGTTCCAAAACTGTTTCTTTTAATAAATTCCAATCCAGTTTGAAACTCATCCTTGCTCCGCGAAACGCTGGAGAACGTTCTAGTAAATTCACAATCCGTTTCACTGGGCAGTCCATATGGGAATATTTCGTGAGATACACTTTCACATACCTTGCCGCAAGGCCAACAGGTTCCCAAACAAACTCAGATTCGATCTTTTGTTCTTCTTCTTTTTTGATTTCTCCAAGCACTAAGTGGAGTTCAGGGATCGAAAGTTTCCCTGTCATGATAAGGGTGGATTCTTCCATTCCAAACTCACCATAATACAACCATTTATAAAAGTCTTGGATCTCGGCTTCGGGATGGTCTTCTACAAATTTGGTGATGAGAAAAAGTTTTTCCTTTTGGGAGAGTGTGGATTCTTTTTCATTTTGCATTTTCGGAAGCTCTCAGTTCTTTTCCTGAAACGAGACGTTTGATGTTTTCTCGATGTGAATAGGTGATGAGAAAAAAAGTGGCAACTAACACAAAAAAGATGATGGGTTGGTAATCGGCACTTGGTAAAACGATTGAAGATCCAAAGTACCAAAGAGGCATGGAAAGAGTCGCAAGGATGGACCCAAGGGAAACAAATCCGGAGATTTTGTACACGATAAAAAAGATCACGATCGCACAAACGGTGACAATGGGCACAAGGGTCATGTAGACGCCAAGGGCAGTCGCCACACCTTTGCCCCCTTTGAAATGGAGGAAGGGTGTAAAGGTATGCCCAAGGATGGCAACCGAACCAAGTAGGATTTCCGTTGTGGTGAGAGAATAAGGAGAATCAATGTAGGAGGCAGAGATCACAGGGATGGCACCTTTAAGGGCATCGAGGAGAAGGGCTACAAATCCATACTTCCAACCAATCACTCGTCCCACGTTTGTGGCACCGATATTACGGCTTCCGTATTCGCGGATGTCGATCCCACGCACTTGTTTGGCGAGGATGAACCCCACCGGTATGCCACCAAAAAGGTAGCTGAATAGGATTGCGGCAAGAATCATTCCCTGCCCTCCTTTCCTTCGTTTCGGTTCTGGAGTTCGATCTCAACGGCGAGGCCGTCCAGTCCAAATTCCTTTACAATACTCTTTCGGTAGAAACTCAAAATATTTGAGGGAAAGAGTTTTGTGTCGTTCACGAAGAACAATATTTTAAAAGGGATCTGCGAGACCTGGGTGGCGTAATACACCTTCGGAGGTCGGTTCGATGCCTTCTGTACCTTATTTTTTCCCCCCCACTTGCTTAACCAGTCATTTAATTGGCGGGTCGTTAGCTTTTTTTGGGACTTTTCAAAGAGGGAAACCACAGATTCCAGGAGTTTGTGTGTGCGGAGTTTCTCTTTGGCGGAAAGCGAAAGGAGTGGCCGCTCTTTTAGGATGGAAAGTTTTGCCTCCATGCGGTCTTTGTAGTCCTTCCAGGAATTGGATTCTTTTTCCGGAACCAGATCCCATTTGTTCACCGCCACAATCATGGGTTTTCCCAGTTCCTGGATTTCTCCAAAAATCTTTTTGTCAAATTCTCCAAGCCCTTTCATGGCATCCACAAGTAGGACCACAACGTCTGCCTCACCCAAACTATGGAGGGTTCGTTTGTAAGAATAAAACTCCAAACTCTCACCTGTTTTCGATTTCCTTCGGATCCCCGCTGTATCGATGATTTCCAATTTATGGTTTTGGAAGTAAAACTGATCCGATACTGAATCCCTTGTGGTGCCAGGAACATCACTTACCACCGCACGTTTGTAACCAAGGAAAGTATTCAGAAGCGACGACTTACCAGAGTTAGGTTTACCAATGATGGCAATTTTACAATACGGATCCTCTTGGGTTTTGATTCTATCGGGTAAGAAAAAGTTGATCTTTTGGTAGAGCAGGTCAAAATTCCTACGGCCAAGTGCCGAGATGGGAAGCAGTTCGTTTAACCCCAATTTATAAAAAGGTTCTAAATCATACTCATCTTGTTCTGTATCCACTTTGTTGATGAGCGTGAGGACATTTTTTTCTTTTAGGACTTCATCTTTTTTAAAAAGATCAATGAGTTTGTGATCATACTTTCGTAAGTCTTTATGATCAATCACATGTAAGATCAGATCCGAATGGCGTAGGTGTTCAAAGGCAATCTCAATGATTTCCTTTGAAATTTCGTCTATGTTTTCAATGTCAAGACCTGGAGTGTCGGACAAAGTGAACGGTATTTTGAATTCAGCTCGTTCTACTGTTTTTTGTAACACATCCCGGGTCACACCCGCTGTGTTTTCTGTAATGGCACTTTGTGCCCGGAGAATGGCGTTAAATAATGTGGATTTCCCCACATTTTGTCTACCAACAATGGTGACCACTGGAAGTCCCTTCATTTGCGTAAGTGTTCCTTCATGGCTCTTTCCATATCGATTTTGGCTTCCTTCTTTTGGATATCATCTCGTTTGTCGTATAATTTTTTTGGTTTGGCTAAGGCGACATCAATCTTCACCAAACGATTGTTCTTAAAGAAACAACGAGTGGCAACAAGCACAAGCCCTTTCTCTTTGATGGAACGATCTATTTTTTCAATTTCTTTGGCTTTGAGTAGGAGTTTCCTTGGGCGAATTTCAGGATGGTTCGCATAACCCCCGTTCTTGTATGGAGGGATTTGGAAATTTTCCAAAAATACTTCCCCATTTCTCACTTTCGCAAAACAATCAGTCAGGTTTCCTTTTTTTTCTCGTAGGGATTTCACCTCAGAACCTGTGAGTACAACCCCCGCTTCAAACGAATCCAGTAGTTCGAAATTGAACTTTGCCTTTTTATTGATTAAAGGATCCGTTCCTCGTGGTTTATCGTCTTTTTTTGTTTTGCCCATCTTGGTTACTGTCTTAAGGAATGGTGGATTTGCACGAGTCTTGCAATTTCTGCCCCAATCAAATTCGGCATCGAATAAAAATTATCAGCCGTGATTTGGAGTGAATCGTGGAAAACATGTTCGGCAATGTAACGCGAACCAAGTCCCACCCCTAAAAATACATAATTTTTCTCTTCGTTTTTCAGTACAGCTTCTTTCATCTTTCTTGTATCAAAAGAAGCAAGTTCATCTTCGATATAGGTTTTTGCCCTCTGGCCTCGGAAGTCCGAGAGGATGACGATGATTTTCGTTTGGGCGTCAGGGGAAAAGTAACGCTCACAATTGGAAAGGACTTGGTATTCAGGGATGCTATCCCCTTGCCAATTTTTACAAAGTGCGTTAAATACCTCTTCTTCCTTCTCGGCCGTGTAGTCCTCTTCCGCAGATTTGAGATGGAAGATGTCAACTGTGTCTTTTGAATTTTTGATATCACAAAACGTATGAACACTTGTTTTGATATCATGTTCGTTTAGGATGTGCAAACTCACAAGGAGAGCGGACAACATCGCAATCGAATATTCAAAGTTAAAGATCCTTCTGCATTTTGAAACAAGGAATGTGACCTCAACCCCTTTCAGTTTTTCATCATTTTTTTCGATCGTCGTTTTATCAAAAATTTTGGTATCACCCCTTCCACTTTTGTAAGAGATGTATTTCCGTGCATCCACCCTAGAGCCTTCGTTTTTGTACATCCGGTGGATGTCAATTTCAGGATCAAAGAGTTGTTCTAAGTTCAGTTCCACTTCTTCCAGTTCTTTTCCAAACACGGATTTAAATTCAGTGAGTCCTACCATGATGGAATAGTCCCAAAGCAGACGGCGTTTTTTTAGGAATTGTTTGTAGAGTTCTTCGGTTCGGTAGCCCCAAGCGCCACCTCCACCTTGGGGTTCCCCTTGGCCTTGGTTCCCTTGGGTGTCTTGCCCATACCAAGCATCAGGACCTTCTTTGGTTCCTCCACCAGTTTCGGGAGTATTGATTTCAATCCCACGCCTTGTTTCTTCACCAGAGTTTAATTTTTTGGCAACACCGGTGAGTGGGTCCCGTTTATGGAGATCTGGGTCCCACCAATTTTTACGATTTAATCCTGACTCAGTGGTAAATGTTTTTTTTTTCTCTTCGATTTCCTCGAAGAGTGTTGAGACCACTTCCACACCAGATAAGTAACCTTCTAACAGGCGTTCTAATTCCTTTCTTTCTTTGGGGTCTGCGATTTGGTTTGTATAATAAATCTTTCCCCCACGGATGGCAATGTCTTTTACGTCTGTTTGGTTGTAACGGTAGATATGGTTTTTCCACTTGAGAAGGTTAGCGATCCCAAAACGGTATGGCATCAGGTTTGCCGAACCAATCGTACGTTTTTCCGAAAGTTCCTTCGCCTTGAGATGAAAACGTGCAAGGGAACGAGGTAAAACTCCTTCTGGCAAAAAGAATTCTAAAATCTCTTCTAACACTTTTACATCTTCGAGTTCTGGAAATAAAATCGGTGTAAAACGGTTACGGAAGGCACGAGAGATCGTAGTCACTGACTTGGATGCACGAAACGACTTCATACCAAACACAACAGAAGTATCAGTGAGTTTGATCGGAAGGTATTCCCCTGACTCTGGCGGGAGAGTGAGGGAACGAGCATCGTCTGTTAACATATTCATCTTTTCAACAAGTTCCGCACCAGCCGATTCAAGCCCTGAAATGAGGATGATATTCCCTTTGCGGATCGCACGTGTGAGTGGGCCGTCAACCCAAGTAACACTTTCGATATTCCCTTCTTCTGTTGGTTTTAAGGCACCCACCACATCCGATGTGTGCATCCCTTTGGATAACATCACAGATTCAATTGTTATCCCTGTGAGTTCCGTAAAAAGAGGTAAAAATTCTTGGGGGTCTTGGTCTTCTCTGTATTCGATGAGGATATTTTCTTTGGCTTGGATGGCAGTGAAGACTTGGTCGAGAAAATGTAGGATAGGTTCTGGGGTTGGGTATTGGGAAAGCAGGGAAATCGTTTTTTTCTCGTCCCAAGTTTTGATTTCTTTGTCATTCCAGAAAATGGTAGAACTTTGGACATACCCTTTGGTCGGAACCAGTTTGACTGCACCACCAAACTCTGATTCAATGAGCTCTCGTTGTTTTTCTTTGTCTTCTTTTTTGCGGAATGGCTCCTCAAAGAGATACAAAGCTTCTCTTACCGAAACCGTTTTGTCTTTTGCACCAAACAATACCAAACGATTACAATACTTTTGAAGGGTTCGCAAATTAAAATGGTATTTTTCTAAATCCCCTTTTCCAATCTCACCTGACTTAATTCGTTTTTCGGATTCTAAACTGATGCAGATGATTTGTTGTAACACTTCTTCCGAAAGCATTGGATATAGTTTTTTTAAGATAAAAAACATCTCATCAGGTGAATACGGATCCACATAAACAACAGCAAAATGTTTGGTGATATCGAACGGCAAAGGTTTACGACCTTCAAACCCTTCACTTGGGTTTTGGGTTCCGATGAACCAAAATCCAGTTTTCCCTTTCACTCGTTCCCCACTTCCTTCCAAAAGGTCGAGGTAATTGGATTCGTAAACAGAAGAAAATCGTTTGATGATATTTGGTGCACAAAGGTTCATTTCATCGGCAACAAAACTAAGTCCCTCTGACAAAGCATTCGTGAGTGGGCCATTCGACCAAGTGAATCCTTTCCCATCGAGTAAGATGCGGTACGATCCAATCAAATCTTCAGGGAGAGTGTCTTCATTAAAACTGAACCGAAGGGTAGGTTGTTTTCGTAGAGAATTGATATAATAAATAAGAGCGTTTTTTCCGACACCCGCATCACCCACGAGGAGGACAGGCATCCCTTCGAGCATCGGGTAGAGGATTTTTTGTAAGGTGTTTTTCACCGAGTCAGTCTCAACAAGGCTCGATGGGAAAACGGGAAATTTTTCTGAATGCGGAAGGACAGGCACTTTCACGCCGGCGATGGTTACAAATTCCATATCCTTCAGATTTCTACTCATTTGTAGGTTGTAAACCAAATTCTATTGACCCGTACCTGCCCCAAAAACCATGATGATTCCATGGAATTTGCCAATAGAATGAGTGGGATCGACTCCTCTCCCATCCGAAAAGCCTTTGAACTTGCACGTAGCATCCAAAACCCAATCAATTTGAGTATCGGCCAACCCCACTTCCCTTGCCCACCTAACATCATTGAAGCGATGAATAGGGCAGCCATCGAAGGCAAAACTTCTTACACACTCACGGCAGGGATTCCTGAATTAAAATCGGCAATGGCAGAAAAGTACAGAACCCAAAACCATATGCAGTATGCCCATGAAGACAGAATCCTTGTGACTTCTGGGATTTCTTCCGCTCTTTTTTTACTGTTTAATGCCCTTGTGAATGAAGGTGACGAATGCCTTGTTATCTCTCCTTATTTTTTGATGTACCCTGCCATGTTAAAGTTTTATGGAGGGAAAGTGGTTCCCCTTTCCGAAAACTTTGAAGCCAAAGATTTGGAAACATTGAAACATAAAAAATTCAAACTTATCATTTTTTCCAATCCTTCGAACCCTACAGGAAAGGTTTTATCAAAAGAACAACTGCGTGCCCTTGCCAATTTCGCAGAAAACACAGGAGCCTACCTCATCAGTGATGAAATTTATGAACTCTTCGATTATGATGGAAAGTTTTTTTCCATTGGGAGTGAATATGAAAAAACGATCACACTGACTGGTTTTTCGAAAACCTATAATATGACAGGCCTTAGGCTTGCCACTATCCTTGCCGAAGACAAAGTCATCAAAGCACTCACCACCTTACAGCAGTATACTGTTGTTTGTGCACCATCCATCACACAATGGGCAGGAATCGAAGCTTTAAAAACAGATATGACTGCATACATCCAGGACTACAAAGAAAAACGGGATTTTGTATATGAATCTTTAAAAGACTACTACCCCATCCAAAAATCAGGTGGAGCATTTTATGCGTTTTTCCAAGTCCCTTGTGAGGATGAAGAATTCATCAAACGTGCGGTAAAAAAAGACCTTATTCTTGTCCCTGGGTTTATCTTCTGTGATGCAAAAAATTATGTAAGGCTTTCATTTGCTACCGAATGGGAAACACTGAAACGTGGGATGAAGGCCCTACAGGAACTTTCGAAAGAAAGTGAAACAAATCAAAACTAACAATGGAAAACTGTTTAGGTAGATAACAAGAGAGAATGGACGAAACGAATTGGTTATCCCTCTGGAGCCTTTCGGCCTATGGAATTCTATTTTTTTTTGGAGCAAGCCTTGCTAGTTTTTATACCACACTTGGCGATAGGATTTTGTTTTACTGTTACGAGAGAGGCCGTAAAGAATTCCAAGGGTTAAAACGATGGAAGGTTATTTTTTCCAAACCGAGCCACTGCCCAAGTTGCCAAACTGCGATCACAAAACAACATTTAGTTCCTATTTTCGGTTGGTTTCTCACTAAAGGAAAGTGTAACCAATGTAGAGTGGAGATTCCAAAGTTGTATCCATTGACAGAATTTTTATTTGGACTCATTGCCATCTTCGTTTTTTTTATTTCGGAATCACTGCCTGGGACATTTTGCCTCTTGTTTTTCTTTGGCCACCTTCTCATTGCAATGTTTACCGATGCAAAAAAACTTTCCTTGGATTATGAAAACCTACCCTTCCTCCTTGGATTTGGGTTTTTATCCAATTATTTTTTATTTGAAGAATCCATTGGCCTCATCCACCTCTATGTGTATTTGGGTTTTTTAGTCTTCTATCTTTCCATTTACTTTTTGTTTCGTGGGGGGACAGGTCTTGGTGACGTCCTCTTCTCTCCTACTTTCGCAGCCATTGCTGGAAATCCATTTTGGATGGTGTATTTCAATTCCTCTTATTTACTTGCCGTTGGTTTTAGTTTTTTACTCCGGAAACAAGGGGAATCTCTCAAAGGAAAAAAAGTCCCGATGGGGCTCTATTTTTCAATCGGAATCTTTTTTACTTTTTTTTTCAAACTCATCGTCCACTATTATGAATGGGAGGGATTTTTAGATTATGGAAACATTGAATGATTTGGCCCATATGCGAAACAGTTACGAACGTTCTGTACTTTCAGAACAAACTGCTGGATCAGACCCATTGGCACTGTTTTCAATTTGGTTTTCCGAAGCCAAAGAAGAAAATGAGTTGGAACCAAATGCCATGAGCCTTGCGACTGTCAATCAAGATGGACAACCAAGCGTACGAATTGTACTCCTAAAAGGCCTTATCCGAAACGAATTCCAATTTTTTACCAATTACAATTCCCACAAAGGAAACGATCTGTTGGTAAATCCCAAAGTAGCCCTAACGTTTTTTTGGCCCAAATTAGAACGCCAAATTCGCATTGAAGGGACAGTTTCCAAGATTTCAAGGGAAGAGTCAGAGGCCTATTTTAAAATCCGCCCGAGAGAATCTCAAATTGGAGCCCTTACATCAAACCAAAGTTCGGTGGTATCATCTAGAGAAGAATTGGAATCCAAATTCCAATCCCTTTCCAAAGAATGGGAAGGGAAAGAAATCCCTATGCCCGAGTATTGGGGTGGGTATTCGGTTTGTCCGAACAAAATCGAGTTTTGGCAAGGGCGTGTGGGAAGATTACATGATCGGATTGTATTTGAAAGGAGAAACTCTAGTTGGGAAAGGACAAGGTTATCACCTTAGTTCATTTCGTTCCGATACAATTTCTGAAATCGAAACATCGAAATTCATAAGATTCTTTTTTTAAAAAAAGGAATCCTATGGTTTCAGTTTACCATTCCATCATCTGGATTTTATTTTTAATGGATGGCCTTTTGAAAGTTCCATTCCATTAGCCATGTAAGTTCAAAAGATGCCCTAACTTCGTTTTTTTTGTCTGTAGGTATCTTGCATTTTCTTCCACGGGATCAATTTCAATGGGAACCCTTTCTGTTACATGTAAATTATAACCTTCAAGTCCCACAATCTTACGCGGGTTATTTGTGATGAGCTTCATTTGTTTGACTCCGATGTCACGGAGGATCTGTGCCCCAATTCCATACTCACGTAAGTCAGGAGCAAATCCTAGTTTTTCATTGGCTTCAACCGTATCAAGCCCACCCTCTTGTAAGGAATACGCTTTCAGTTTGTTGATGATCCCAATGCCTCGCCCTTCTTGGCGCATATAGAGTAAAACTCCCCGCCCTTCTTTTTCAATCATACGCAGGGCATTATGGAGTTGGGGTCCACAATCACAACGTTGGGAAGAAAAGATATCCCCCGTCAAACACTCGCTATGGACTCGAACAAGAACTGGTTTGTCTGGTTCGATGTCTCCCTTTACGAGTGCCATATGGATTTTGTCATCAATTTGAGTGGAATAGGCTTTGATCTTAAAATCACCAAACTCTGTCGGTAAACTTGCTTCTACTTCTAAGTGGATGAGTTTTTCTTTATGCCTTCGGTAACGAATTAAATCTTCGATGGTATAGATATTCAGCCCATGGGTTTTGGCAAATTTTTCCAAATCAGGAATTCGGGCCATCGACCCATCATCATTCATGATTTCACAAATCACACCACTTGGGTAAAGCCCAGCTAACTTAGATAAGTCGACAGCTGCTTCTGTATGCCCAGCCCTCCGTAATACCCCACCCGTTACCGCTTGCAGGGGGAACAAATGGCCAGGGCGCATGAGGTCATCGGGTTTCGTTTTGGGATCAAGTAATACTTCTACTGTTTTGGCTCTGTCATGGGCTGAGATTCCGGTACTTGTTCCATACTTTGCATCCACTGACACGGTAAATGCGGTTCCATGTTTGTCGCCGAGTGTCAGGTCATCCACCATCTTGCCGAGACCCAAAGATTGTAACCTTTCCCGTTCCATCGGGACACAAATGAGCCCACGTCCATGGGTTGCCATAAAATTGATTTTGTCTTTGTCTGCAAACTGGGACGCACAAACCAAATCCCCTTCGTTTTCCCTGTCTTCGGAATCGACGAGGATGATCATTTTGCCTTGGCGGATTTCTTCGATTGCTTCTTCGATCGGACGTATCATAGGGAAAGGCCTCTATATACTAAAACTCTGAAAGCCGTTCCGAATTAAAGAAGATTCCCAAAGAAATTCATTGATTTTTCCCATTTCTTTTGTCTAAATGTTCCGGATCGGAGGACTTGTGGAACTGAAACTAAACACAACAGGAAAGATCAAAACCATCGAAATCGCAGGGAAATTTGATATTGAGTCCACAGAAGAGTTTGAATCCATTTTCAACAAACTGGTCGAATCGAGCCCAAACATCGTTTCCATTGAAATGAGCCGCCTCGACTACATCGACTCTTCTGGGATCGGGTCTCTCATCAAAAGTCTCAATTCCTTAAAAAACAAAAAGGGAAAACTGCTCCTTGTTGGGATGAAGCCGATGATCCAAAATGTATTTAAATTAGCAAAACTTGATATGTTTTTCGAAATCATGAGTAGCAATGATTTCCATTTGAAGTATTCCAATACGGATTCTGATGATTCCGACATAGACGACTTATTAAAAAGGAATTAGATTCTTTACGATTTTCCCCTTTCGGCCAAATAGTTTTCTATGTATTTGGCGAGTACATCAACTTCCACATTGAGACGTGAGTCCACTTTCCAAGACTTTGCATTTGTTTTTTGCATGGTCTCAGGGATGAGGATGAGTTGGATGTTCCCATCTTTTACATCCACGACCGTGAGGCTGATTCCATCCAAAGTCACAGATCCTTTTTTTACAAAAAATCTTCGGAGTTCCTCTGGAATTTCTACCCAAAATTCTTCTACTTCATTTTCAATTTGTTTGCGGCTTTTGACCTTTGCCACTCCATCCACATGGCCTTGGACCATATGACCACCAAACCTTTGTCCAAGTGCCATGGCTCGTTCTAAGTTGACTGTCGAGCCTTCACCTAACCTAGATAAGTTGGTTAGTTCCAACGATTTAAACGAAGCATAAAATTGGAATAAATTCCCTAAATCAGAAAATTTTGTGACGGTCATACAAGCACCGTTAATGGCTATTGAATCCCCCAGTTTGATATCTGGATTTTCCCATTCCGTTTCAATGGTAAATTGGATGCCGGAATCGATTGGTTCGATTTGAACCACTTTCCCTAAAGTTTCGACAAGTCCTGTGAACATACCTCAATGACTCCTTTTTGGATTTCGAATGAAAAGAGAATTGGAACCAACTCTAAATTCAGAAACGATTGGTTCCTCAATGTAAACAAATGGAATCCCATGAGCAATGGATTTTTTATGATTACGAATTTCTAAAATACAATCTTCGTCAGATAATGATTCTTGTAAAAAACTTGGGAAAAAACTCCCTGCTTCGCATAACACGGTATTGATTCCTAAGTTTCCCAATGTTTTTAAAAAAACTTCCCCATCGCCTTTTCCCAAACGAACAATCGGATGAAGGGAAAGAGATTCCATCTTATTTTTGGTTTCCTCCGGCAGACTGAGTCCCTCGGATTGATTGGGATCATTAGACCCCTTTAGGAAAAATAAACAAAGTTTCTTTCCGAATTGTTCCGTCAGTTCTTCTTGTTTTTTCCAAAACGACTCTTTCGGAAGTTGGTTCGGATCCAAAACAAAAACACGGTAAGGTTGGTAATTTCCTTCTTCCAACAAATGGATGGATGCAGTATCCTTTGCCCACTGGCAAACTGCGGACATCAGGTTTGTTTTTGCGTCAAAAAAAGGAACTAAATCTGTTACCCTTTTGGGGAGAGCCGCATTTTGGATCATAGATTCAGTGATTCGGAAATGTAACGATGGTTCGTCGGTATAAATTGTATTTGGTCCCACTGCGACTGCATCAAATTTGGCACGTAAGATTTGGAGGAAAAGGTCTACCTCCTCCCCACTCACCCTTTCTTTTTTTCGAGAAGAACTCGCAAAATTACCTTCTTTGGAAGTTGCAGATTTGATCCAAACCCAAGGCAAACCTGTTTTCATCCGTTTGATAAACCCTTGCAAATAGGGTAAGGATGTATTGGCAAGAACTGGATCCAATCGAACACCGATCCCTTGATCCTGGTAAGGTTTCCAATCACCGGACAAAACCAAAGGATTTGGGTCTTTCCAACCGATCAGAAGTTCTTTGGGATTGGATGTGAGAACCAAATCTCGGCAAGGTGGTGTTTTCCCAAAATGGGTACACGGCTCAAGGCTTACCGATAAAATGGATTCGGTAAAACGAGCTCCTGTTTGATTTTCCGTAAGATTTGGTTGGTCACGGTTTCCATGAGAAGGGATTCCCTGATTTTGGTTATGGTTTTCTGGACGATGCGTTTCGAGTTGGGAGAAAAGTTCCCGTTCCGCATGGTTTCCACCAAAACCTTGGGTGTGTGCTTTTGCTAACACTTCCCCATCTAGAGATGTGAGGACGGCAGAGACAGGTGGGTTTCCGCCGGTTTTACCCATGGCGAGAAACCCAAGCAGGGAATGTAGAGAATAAAGTTCCTTCTTTTTCCCTACATCCATCTAATTTGGTTTAAGCGAATCGTTTTTTCCTGAGCCGATCATAAATCTCAGAAATGGGAGCTGCAATGTAAATGGAAGAATAAGTTCCCACAATCACACCAAAGAGTAAAACAAAGGCGAAGTCATACAATTCCGCTGCTCCACCCACAATGATGGCCACAACAGAAATCATCGTCGTGAAAGATGTATTGATGGTCCTTCCCAAAGTTTGTGCAATGGATACGTTGATGATATTGGAAAGTGCTAAGTTATCCTTTCCATGGGCATTCTCACGAATCCGATCAAAAACGACAATTTTATCGTTAATGGAATAACCAAGTAACGTCAAAAGGGCGGCAATGATCGGAACACTTGGTTTGATTTGTAAAAATCCAATGAGAGCAAGTGTCATTAGGATGTCGTGGACAAGTGCAATTGCCGATGCGAGTGCAAACTTAAACTGAGATCTGATGCTTAGATACAAAAGGATGATTCCAAGTGTGGTTAAGAGTAAAGTGATCCCAACTTCCGTAAGTTCCCCACCAACAACAGCTCCCACTTGGTCAGCAGATAATACCTTTTCTTTTGGAAGGTTAAATTCAAACCGAAGTAGTTGCACAAACCGGTCAATCGCTGAAGTCGAAGTTTCACGTTTGCCTTCTGGTATCTCTTTGTAAAGTGCCTCGATTGTTTCGAGTGAACCAAGGCCAATGTCCAATTGGAAAATGTTTTTTTCCTTCTCGAGTAAAATCACAACGGCTTCAATCTTTTTGGATTGGAAATAGGTTTCAATGTCTGTCCGAGTTTTGTCTTTTGGAAGCTCAACTACGGTACGAAGACCACCATTAAAATCAAGTGAGTGTGCAAACCCACCGTATTTTGAGAAGGTTACAACAAACCCAAATACAATTGCTAAAAATGAAAAACTCAGTGTGAAATATTTATACTTCGTGAAATTGATATTACGCATGTTTACCCTCTTTTTTTCCAAAGAAAAAAGGTCTTAAGTTCAAATGGTGGATTCCAAATCGATTGACGGTGAGTTCCATAAACAATCGAGATAAGAATAAGGATGTAAAAAGTGTTGTGACAATCCCCCAACAGAGTGTGATCGCAAAACCTTTGATCGGTCCATTTCCTAAGCGGATCATAAGAATCCCTGCAATGAGAGTGGTCACGTTTGCATCCATAATCGTCCAAAATGCGTTTTCAAAACCTCTTGTGACTGCAATGGAGAGTGCCCTGCCTTCTTCAATTTCCTCTCGAATCCTTTCATAGATAATGACGTTTGCATCAACTGCCATACCGGCAGTTAAGATAATCCCCGCAATCCCTGGTAGAGTCAGAGTGAAATCCATCAGAGTCAAAAGTGCCGCAAGGATGATAATGTTCACAAGTAATGAAAGGTCTGCGATAAACCCACCTAACCGGTAGTAGAAGATCATATAAACCATTACGAGAAAAAATCCAATCGCAACTGCTTTCACTCCCACTTCAATCGATTCGATCCCAAGAGTTGGTCCAATAAAACGCATTTCAAGAACTGAAAGTGGAATCGGAAGGGCACCTTCGGAGATCACATTTGCCAAACGAATGGCTTCTTGTTCGGAAAAACTTCCAGAAATTTCAGCACGTCCCCCAGCAATGGGGTCATTGATCACAGGATTGGAGATCACTTTATCTCCCCAAACAATCGCTAGGTTTCGACCACGGTTTTCTGAAGTTAGATCAAAAAATTTCTCTGCTCCATTTGGAGTTAAAGTAAAACTCACCATCCATCCATACGAATTGGAGTTATACGATGGTTGTGCATTGGTCATGTCGTTTCCAGAAAGGGCAATTTTTCTTTCTAAAACCACAAAACTCCGTGGAAGTAGGGTTGACTTGGCAGAATTACCACGTGCCCACATGGCATACACTTTGTATTCTTTTGGGATATTGTATTTTTTTTCGAGTCCAACTAGGAATTCATCTTGGGCTTTTTTCCCAACTTTGTTTTTCACTAGTTCTTGGAAAAGAAAGATGTCCGTTTTTTCCCTTTGGCCTAATTCCATCATCCTTCTTTCGCTATCAGCAATGATTGATTTATAGGTAAAAGGATTTGGTTCTTCCAAACGGTATTCAACGGTTTCTGTGTTTTGTAAAATTTCTAAGATTGCGGCGGAATTGGAAACACCAGGAAGGGATACTTCAATCGCATCTTGTTCCTTTTGGATCCTTACCTGAGGCTCAGTTAGGTTTTGCGTTGTCAAACGATTGTCGATGATCATCTTTGCTTTTTCGAGTTCCACAATCTTACGCATTGGTGATAAGTCGAAACTAGATTCAATTTCGGATAAACGATTTTGTGCCTTCTCTTTCTCTTCTGGTTTTACGGTTGGGTTATTCACAGTGACATTGAGTTCAGCTATTTCTTTGGCATAGAGGTCTCGGAGTTTTGTGGTGTAATCATCAAAATCACCTTTGAGGACAACTCTCATTCCACCTTGTAAGTCAAGACCCAGTTTGATGGACAAAGACTTTCCACCACGGATCATATTCTCGATCCAAGTCGGTTCTAATTTGTTTTTGGCTTCATTGACTAGATTTTGGTTTTCTTGGGAAATCTGATTGATTTTTGCAGAAGTGATAAACCTTCCATTCACAGTATAAAATGGATTCTCTTTTGGAGGCAAAGTCCCTTTGGGATCAATCGTCCAACCAGAACTTTTTCCATAATCTTTTTCCCAACGATCGAATAACCCACTCACAAGTGCTTTCTGTTCTGCTTCTGGAAGGGAATACACATCCTCTCTCACCACTACTTTTAAAGTACGATCGGCAAAATTGGGATACAAAATGGTAAAGGATACCACTAAAATGAAAAATGGTAGAAGTAAGAGTCGATACGATTGCAAGTTGGTTTGCTCCTAAAAATTTTATCTTCTATAAGAACGACTGCTAGATCCTGGACGAGCAGATCTAAGTCTGTAAAAAGCAAAGAGGATGATGATTCCGAGGATCATCATTGCTTTTTTGTATTTCGCAAAAAAATCAGAAACGTTAAAAAATGATTTTCCTGAATCTTTATTGACACTGGATTCAGAAGAGATTTTCGAAACTTCCGAATTTGCAAGTTTTAAATCAGAGGAAAAACCAGGAAGGCCAGTTGGTTCCACGGAAACTTGGGAGTCCATCCAATAGGCATTGGATACAACTTCCTCTTCTTCCAAAATGGTCGGTTGTTTTTCAACAGGAACCAAGTTTTTTTCAGCCACAACAGGATTACCATTTTGGTTTGTCACCAAATTGTTGTTTTGCGGAAGATTCTCTGTAGCCAGTTGATTTTGTTTTGACTTCTTTTTTGATTTTTTCTTTTTCCCTGTTGGCACTCCAGTTGTAGTCACAGCCGTATTTTGTTTTTTGGTTGTGGTTTGAACTGTGTCTTCTTTCGGTTTGGTGGTTGATTTTGGTTTATCATTCACCTTATCCAAAAAATCCAAACCCTCTTGCGAGAAGAGGGATGTTGTGAGTCCTAGAAGTAATAAAAGGGAAAAGAAGGATTTCATCTTACGCTTTTTTCTTAAGGATGGCGCTAGTATCAAACGTAACGTTGGTGTTTGCAGAAACACTGAGAACAACCGTTTCGTTATTATCTTTGAACTCTACAATTTTACCGTGAAGTCCACTACTTGTGACAACGGTATCACCTTTCTGTAAATTACCGATCATCTCTTTTCTTTTTTTCTCTTCTTTTTTATTAGGTAGGATCACAAGAAAGTACATGGCCACAAGCATGATCGGAATGATGATGAGGGACTGAAGAGAGGACTTAGCACCCTCTTCTTGGGCAAGGATTAGGAATTGTGATGTTAAAAAATCTAAATTGAGCATAGCTATTTATCCAATGTTTACAGGCCTTATCTTAAATTCAATGTTTCATGAACGAATCGGAGAACTTTTTTCGTAAGGAGAGCTTCTTTTGCCATTTCGTACCCAGAACGGATGTCTTTCACCACCCCAAGTAAAAATAGGGAGACACCCGCGTTCAGTGATACCATCGCAGTCCCTCCCGTCGGGCCGGAAGGATCAAGAACCGCACGAAAGAGTGCTTCAGCACCTTCTTTGGAAGAGGAGAACACTGTATTTCGATCAAGTTCAGGTCCAGACAACCCTAGTCCTTTGGGGTCAAAACTCATCTCGATAGTGGCCTTTCCATCAAAATAGGCATAGTCAGTGGGCGAAAAAATCGAAAACTCATCCAAACCATCCTGCGAATGGCAAACAATGGCGCCTTTTACACCCAATTTGGCTAAAATCTCTGCCATCGGTAGGCAAAGAGATCGGTCGTAAACCCCAACGATTTGGTGGGTAGGCGAAAACGGATTGG
This sequence comes from Leptospira jelokensis, assembly GCF_004769635.1. Classification (GTDB taxonomy): domain Bacteria; phylum Spirochaetota; class Leptospiria; order Leptospirales; family Leptospiraceae; genus Leptospira_A; species Leptospira_A jelokensis. The sequence continues at coordinate 334,387 of NZ_RQGH01000011.1, read as the reverse complement.
AGAGTGGCCCAATCAAATTGAAAAAGGTACGAAACCCAAGCGCTGCTCTCACTGGCCCCGCATACTTCATCGCTGGGTGCCAAGCCGGCGCAAATAAGAACACAAACCCGGTGCGAATGAATTCATTTTCACATTCTTCGTGGGTTCTCTCCAAGGGATAACCCAATCCCGAAAGGATGTCGGAACTCCCCGATAAAGAGGAGACAGAACGGTTTCCATGTTTAGCCACTTTATGCCCAAGACTTGCGAGTGTGAGAGCAGAAAGAGTGGAAACATTCAAAGTGCCTTTTCCATCCCCTCCAGTCCCACAAGTGTCCAAAAAATCGAAACCAAAGGAAGTTTTGGGTTTGATGGCATGGGAGCGCATGGCACGCACAAATCCGTACAATTCGTCCGTGGTTTCCCCTTTCATTTTCAAAGCCGTGAGGAACGAGGCAAGCACAGGTTCTGTAACTTTGCCATCCATCACTTCATTTAAAAAATACTCAGCATGGGTATCCACCAAATGGTGCCCGGACACCACTTGGCCTAGGATTTCCTTACTTGTTAGAGCGGTCATAAAATATCCTTTTGAGATTCGAAAAGGTTAACAGTTGATAGTTGGTGAAAATATAACGTAGGCCCGAGATCACAGTGATCACAGTTGTGAATAACATTCCGAAATAGGGAACAAAAGAAGCGATGGAATCAAAAAAATCTTTAAACGTTAGGTTCTCGGAAGTTTTTACCATCGTATAAAACTCATTCGCATGTTGTGAAGCCACTTCAAAAGTGGAATAACCTGCCAATTTTCCCATCGCATACGTTTCGTTGATCATGGCACGGCGTTTTCCCGAGATGAGCATAAACACAACGAGGATGATAAGGATGGCTCCCATTTGGAAGGCAGTTTTGACCTTTCCCATCATAGTCGTACGAAGGCTATTGCCCGACCGAACCGCAATGTAACGAAGGAAAGTGATGAGCATATCACGTCCTACGATGAGGACTACCATCCATACTTCAATGGGTTCATGTATGAATAAAAAAGTAACAAAACACCCAATGACTAAAAATTTATCAGCAAGTGGGTCTAAAAATTTTCCGAATTCAGTTTGTTGGTTCCATTTACGAGCCAAATACCCATCCACTAAATCCGTTAAGGATGCGACGGCGAATATGACAAAGGCAAAGATTTGGTAACCCCATTCCTTTTGGAATAAGGCAAAGATAAAAAACGGTAAAGCTAAAACCCTAAGGACCGTAAGAAGGTTTGGGATATTGGCAATGGTTTTCCAATCTTCCACTAAACCACCCAAGTCCCCGACATATCCAATTCATAAAAAGAGTCCACTCTGACCTTTCCAAATTGGCCTACTTTTAGTCCTTTCTCTTCCACATACACCACTTCATCAATTTCTGGTGCATCCTGGAATCGCCTTACGATGGCTCCTTCATCTAACACTTCATCTACGACACAAGGGTATACTTTGCCAATTCGGTTTTGGTGGAAGGATTTTAAGGTTCCGAGGTATGCTTCACGGACAAGGTTCACACGACGTGCGATCTCTTTGTCTTTCAGTTGACCTTCCATCGTTGCGCCTTTTGTTCCGTCTTGTGGTGAATAAGGGAAAAGATTTACCTTTTCAGGTTTTACATCTTCCACAAAACGAATGATCTCTTCCACATCTTCCATTGTTTCCCCAGGAAAACCAAGGATAAAGGAAGTGCGGATTTCCAAATCAGGACGGATGTCCCTAGCCTTTTGGAAAAGAGATTTGAAGAATTCATAATCACCTGTGCGGTTCATGGATTTTAAAACGGATTTGGATACATGTTGCAAGGGGCTTTCCAAATACGGGGCAATTTTAGGAATTTCTCTGTACAAATCGAGTAACTTTTCTGTTTTTTTGTCTGGATACAAATAGAGCAGTCGCAAAATTTCAAGGCCTTCTACTGCCGCAACAGAACGCACCAAGTCCATGAGTTTGTCTGTGTCTTTTCCATAAAACACAGTGTCTTGCGAAACAAGGCAGATTTCTTTGGAACCAGCTTTGACAGCAAGTTTGGTTTGTTCTATTACATCTGTGATTTCAGTGTCTCTGTATTTCCCACGTAAATTGGGAATGATACAAAAATGGCAACCCCTGTTACACCCATCTGAAATTTTCACATAGGAATAGGGTTTGGAATAGTTTTCGATGCCTTTTGAAGTTTTTAATCTTTCCAGAAGGTCTTCGTTGAATTCGGAAAGGTCTTTGAAGTCAAGTGGGAAGGAATTCCTTAAGATCTCTCCTGCTTGGTCGTATTTTCCCGTTCCGAAGTGTAAGTCCACTTCTGGAAGGTCGGAAGAGATCTCCTTTCCGGCACGTTCTGCAAAACAGCCAACAACAACTAACTTTTGTTTGTTTTTCTTTTTGATATCGATGGAATCAAGGATGGTTTGGATGGTTTCTTTGGTTGCATCTTGGATAAAGGTACAAGTATTTACCAAATGAAAATCACTGGCTTCTGGGTCCGCGGCTGGCAGTAACCCTTCCTTTAGTAAGGACTGGTGCATCGCCATAGAATCCACCGTGTTTTTCGGACAACCTAAGGTTGTGATGAAAAACGACTTAGGTGTCTCTTCTTTATTTTCTTTGAGTTTCGGCATTACTCGCCTAACTCTCCAATGATGGACTGAGTGGAATCATAAGGATTTGGTTTTCGGATAAAGATTTTTTTCACGAGTTTCCCTGGTTTTCCAAGCACCACTCGTTCCTTTCCGTTTTGTACCATCTCCACTGCCCCTCCATCACCAACTTTGATTTCAAGTCTGTCACGGGCTTCTAAGTGTTTGACTTCACCAGCAGACACGAGTCCACGTTCTCCCATTTGACCATCTAACACGAATTCAACGTAACTAGGTTTCGAGAAAAAAAGTGTGACTTGGATCGGAACATCTCCCACTGGAGATTTTACGGCAACGCCTTCCCTTTCTTCCTTTAAGGTCACAAGGACTTTTGCTGATTTTTCTGTGACAGCTTGGGTCACCACACGGATGTCACGACGAAGGGAAGATAGTTCTTCTATTTTATAAGATAAAATGGTTTCTTCCCCTTCTGCTGTTTGGAAAAAATATACATTTTTTTCAGGGAAAATATTGAATCCTAGGTTTGCTTTTCCGTTGGATACACCTTTGATGAACATTTTACATTGTTGGTTGTTTACACTAAAACTCACTCCACGGTCTTCGGTGAGGATAAAGGGCACACTTGCATTTTCGGGAACACTCTGGGATACAAAATTAATGCCAGAAGGAATGTCAGAACTATTACTTTGTTCAACATTTTGGCTCACTTCCGTATTGTCCTCATCCATCGATACAGAACCTGAATCTTCGAAACTGATATAGATGATATAAGCGGAGATCACAAATAAAAAAAGAGAAACAAGGCTTATGATTTTATTACGATCCAAACTAAATGGAGTGGTTGTCGGACGAGTGAGTTCTTCCAGAGGTGCTTGCGATTCTTCAATTTGTTCCCCACGGTACAAATTGAGTAACATGGCAGTGTCGAGTTTTAGGTAACTTGCATAGTTTTTTAAAAATCCAAGGGCAAAGGTTTCTGCAGGGAACTGAGAATAATCTTCTGTTTCCAAAGCGATGATGTATTTGGCCGCAATGTTTGTTTCTTTAGCGACATCTTTCACGGAAAGTTTTTTGTCTTCTCTTGCTTCTCTTAGGATCTGACCAACTCGTTTTGTATTCAAAATGAACTCCTCTTTACGTTTAGTTCTCAGAGACAAGTGGGTTGTTGACAATCTTCGCGTTCCCGCTCATATGAAAATTGAAAACTCCATCTTGGATTTCTTCCGAAAAATTGATATTTGAAAATGATATTGTTGTGACCTTGCCACGACCATCTGTCGCAACGGCTTTTTTGATTAAGTAGGATTCTGAATCCACAAAAAGTTTCATCTTTTCGAACCCACCAATTTTTTCCCTTTGGTCAAGATCGAGAACAAAGTATTTTGTGGCATCACCGACCGAACGTGGTTGTTCGATGGTATCAAATTTATAATGGTATTTACGAAAGAGTCGGTTTAACCCTTCGGGACTGTTCGTTGTAAAGATGGGACCTGAGGAATTTTTGCGATCAAGCGTAAGGTCTTGTTTGCCAACAGCACCTAACCGTTTGATAAAGATATGGAGGGTTTTTCCATCAGATACAATTTCGTCCCCTTCTGGTTCGGCAAAGTTGTATCGAATTTTTCCGGGGCGTTTGTAAAAACATTTCCCACGCATCTGTTTTTCTTTTTTGTTGTCTTCTGTTTTGATGAGAAAATCAGCGGAATACGAATTGATTTCGCTGAAGTTTTTTTTGATCTTTTTGACAACTTCCGAAGGGGAATGCCAATTGTGAGCCGGACTTGTTTGGGCCTCCAAAGAAACTCCCAAAACAAGTAACAAAAATCCGATCCATACTTTCATAGTTTCCCAGTTTTTCAGACAAACTTCTCTTGTCGATGATTTACGCTGAACGTAAGATTTCCCGAGGTTTGGCCCCCACTTGTGGCGAAACATAACCCCGCATTTCCATAAGTTCCATAAGCCTTGCCGCTTTGTTGTAACCAATCCTCATCCTACGTTGCAAATAACTCGCACTGGCTTTTTTTTCGGTCACAACAATGTTCCAAGCTTCATCGAAGAGTTCTTCATCCTCGTCGGAGGCCATTTCGATACTTGTTTCATCGTCCCAATTCATTTCCACGTAGGCAGGTGCACCTTGTTTTTTGGCCTCTTCCACGATGGAATCAATTTCTTTTTCCTCAATGTAGGGAGCCTGGATCCGCATCAGGTCACTTGAGGTGGGCGAACGGTACAAAAAGTCCCCTTTTCCAAGTAAGGTTTCTGCCCCACTGGTATCGAGGATGGTGCGTGAGTCCGTTTTTTGTGCCACTTGGAAGGCCACACGTGCGGGGCAGTTCGCTTTGATCACCCCAGTGATCACATCCACCGAAGGCCTTTGGGTTGCCATGACCAAGTGGATTCCCACAGCCCTTGCCTTTTGGGAAATCCTTTGGATCTGTTCTTCTAAGTCCTTACCAGAAACCATCATGAGGTCCGCAAGCTCATCAATGAAGATCACGATGTAAGGGAGTTTTTGGAACCCTTTGGCGTGTGCGTATTCTTCTACCTTTTCATTAAAACTTTTGAAGTCCCGGCTCTTCAATTGGGAGATCATTTGGTAACGACTCTCCATCTCTTGGATGGCCCATGACAGTGCCTTCGTTGCTTTTTTCGGATCGGTGATGACAGGCATCAGGAGGTGTGGGATCCCTTCATACAAAGTCATCTCCACCATCTTCGGATCGATCATGATGAACCGCACTTCTTCTGGAGAACGAGTGCAGATAAGGCTTGTGATCATGGCATTGATACTCACGGACTTTCCAGAACCCGTTGTCCCTGCGACAAGTAAATGAGGGAGTTTTGCGATATCAATCATCACAAGTTTCCCTGAAATATCCTTACCAATACAAATCGAAAGGTCTTTTGCCTTTTGTTGGAGGATTGTGTCTTTTAAGATCTCAGACAAAAACACATCTTCACGGACACGGTTTGGAACTTCAATCCCAATCGACGCCTTACCAGGGATAGGTGCTACGATCCGAATGTTTTTCACTTCGAGGTAAGCTCTGATTTCATCGGAAAGGGAGACAATCCGATTCAGTTTGATCCCATTGGGAATGGTGATCTCATACCTTGTGATGATGGGACCACGTTCTTTTGTGATGACCTTCGATTCAATGCCGAAGTGACCAGTGGACTCTTCGATTTTTTTGGCAATCAAGTCAAGTTCCGAATCATTTTTTAAGATATTGGCAACAGGGACTTGGTGGGACGCAAGTAACCTTGGAGAAATGTAGTATTTCCCTTTTTTCAATTTGGGTTTAGGCACCATGGAACCAAACATCAGTTCCTGTTCTTCTTTTGTGTCTTTCGGTGGTTGTTTTTTCTTACCGAAATTCCCTGCGCTCAAATTGGAGCGAACCAGTGGAGAAGTTTCTTCCACTGCCAAAGACTCCAATGTTTCTTCTTCATATACCTCTTCATCGAACGATGCTGTGTCCGTATCTTCGTCTTCGGAATCTTCGAAGTCATTGGTATCCAAACCAGTTTCTTCCACGAGGGACAGGCGAACCGATTCTGGGATTGGGATGGTGACCGCAGGGGAACCTCCTCCTGAAGTGGCAAGGTCATCAGATTCGGCGTCGAAATTTTCTACTTGGTTCCCTTCGAGTTCATAACCTTCGGTATCCTCTCCAGAATCTTCCATGTCTAGTGAAGCATTTCCAGAGGAAAAAGAATCCAATTTCTTTTTGGCAAATGGAAAATGAGTTTCACCTAAGCTACGTTTCATTGGATTTAGTTTGGGAAGTTCTAAATTTTCAAGTGAGACACCCATATCCAATTTTGGTTTCCATTTTGCCTCAGGGAATTGGAAGAGGATTTTGGACTCTCGCATCTGATCAAAATCTTCAGATCCTTCCTCTTGTGAATTCTCAACTAATTCGCGTTTATCGACCAATTGCAAACGAGGGATTTGATCCCTCATCGTTTTGTCTTCCGTAGTTTGGTTTCGTTTTTGTTTTTGGAATCGAAAAACGGTCTCCGATGCATCAAAAAATCCTGCAAATTCTTTTGCATTTTGGAATCGGAGATGGGAAGGGATCGGATTTTTTTTAGGAAGATTTCCTTCCCCTCGGGTATTAGGAAACTCATCATCCCCATCCAGCGAAACACTGTGGGAATCAAAATTTCCTTTTGGGAAATTCATTTCCGATCCTTTTTCCTTTGCGACTACATTCCAAAAATGATGGGCCAAGTCTTCTTTGGTTTCTACTTCCGTTTGGACTTGGAACCAACTTTTTTGTTTCACATCGACTTCGGGCGCACGGCGTGTGGAGACTACCGCCTCCATAAAGGAAGGCAGTTTGAGATGGGGGAATTCTTTCCTTCCCCCCATTAGGTGGTAGAGTTTTTCAGAAACAGAGTGGATGGTAGAAAACGTATAAGACCAAGCCCCGTCCTCGAGCCAGATCACAGCGAAGTACAAATAAAGGAAAAAGACAACGAGCACTCGCCCCGTTTCCCCAAAAAGATACGAAAAAATCCAAGAGAAAAATTGCCCAAAGATCCCACCACTATCCCCCACATGGCCCATGGGAGTTTCGAGAAGGTTCAAACTCACAGTGGTAGCAATGGTAAAAATGGGAAAAAATAATGCCTTACTTAGGCTATCAAACTCAGGATTTCTAAGGGATAGGACTCCCAAAAGCAAAACGAACCCAGCGAGTAAAAAGGAAGTTTTTCCGAGTAGGTAAAAAAGTGTGAGGGCGATGTAATGCCCAAGCCTTCCAAACCAATTGAAAAGGGATCCATCCTCTCCTTCTTGGAAGGAAAAAAGGGATAACAGCAAAAATACTCCGGAAAATACAAATAAATACGGGAGGAAATCTTTCCTAGGCAAAGTCCATCCCCATACGGATTTTTTAGGGTCCATACGGGAAATATCGGACGGTTTCGAGACATAGACAGAAAAATTTTGGAAGCTAAAAGGCTTTCTTTCCTTAGGAGGATTTATCCCTTAAAGTTCGTAAAATTGGCGTCAAAATTGAAATTGGCATTGCGGATGGCCGCCATCACTTCCTGCAAATCATCTTTCTTTTTGCCAACCACACGCACGGAATCCCCTTGGATGGTCGCTTGTACTTTTAACTTTTGGTCTTTGATGAGAGTTGTGATCTGTTTGGTTTGCTCTTTGTCCAATCCGTTTTGGATTTTCACCTTCATCCGAACCGTTTGCCCAGTGGCTGCTTCAATTTTGGAATCAAAATCAAAGGCTTTGAGGCTAATGCCTCGTTTTGCCATTTTTGTTGTGAGGACATCAATCACTTGTTTCAATTTGATTTCGTTTTCTGAAGTCAAAACCAATTGGTCATCTGTGATTTTGATTTCCGAATTGGATCCTTTGAAATCAAAACGTGTTTGGATCTCCGTCATTGCTTGGGAAACCGCATTTTGTAATTCAGGGCGATCGAGTTTCGATACAATATCAAAAGATGGGTCTTGTGCCATTTTCATTCTCCAATTTGTTTTTTCTCATCAAATCGATGTTACGACAATTTGTTTTTCGCAAGGGAAAGGGCAAACTCCAAAGACTTGGCCACGATTTCTGGTTTTTTACCACCACCTTGTGCCATATCGGTTCGACCTCCCCCTTTTCCGTCTAACATCACCAAGGTTTCTTTTAGGATATCACCACAATGGATCCCTCTTTCATTCAAAACCTTATTACACATAAACACAAGGGTAGAGGTTTCCCCTTCTGTGGTTGCGAACAAACATAAAATTTCTGGTTCTTTTGCTTTCAGTGAATCTGCTAAATCTTTGAGGGACTTGGCATCCACAGATGGAAACAATTCTGTGACTACTTTTCCTTTCGGGAACTCGTGTGCTTTTTGTAACAAACCATCCACAAGTTCTGGATTCATTTGGAATTTTTCTTGTTCACTTTTCTTTTTGGCTTTGAAAAGAGCACTGGACTTCTCTTCCAATTCACTTTCCAATCCTTCCCGAAGTTTCCGAAGCCGTGTGACAATTCCCTTTCCTTCCCTTTGGAACATTGATTGTAAGTATTCAGGAGACGGGACCTCTTTTGTGATTCCAAACTCTTTTAAGTCACCAAACGTCTCTTTTGTGGTTAAGTTATGGGTTTCAATTTTGGAAGCCAATGTCTGGAATTGGTGTAAAAAATAACTCACAACCGAATCCCCACAAATCGCTTCGATCCTTCTGTTCCCCGCTCCAGGGCTACCTTCTTTCACGATGGCAAAAAATCCAATTTCTTTGGTGTTTGCGACATGTGTCCCACCGCAGAATTCTTTGGATTTGTCACCCATTGAAATCACACGGACAACACTTCCGTATTTTTCATCGAACATAGAAAGGGCACCTGACTCTTTTGCCGCATCTAAACTCAACACTTCAGTTTTTACGGGGATCTCTTGGTTTACGGCTTCGTTGACATCGGTTTCTATTTGGATGATTTCTTCTTTGGATAAAGCTTTCGGATGAGAAAAATCAAATCGTAAATAATCAGAAGACACAATGGACCCTTTTTGGGACACATGGGTTCCAAGGATCCTACGGAGTGCACCATTTAACAAGTGTGTGCCGGAGTGATGGTTCGCTAGATTTTGCCTACGTTCCACTTCAATTTCCGAATCAACAACATCCCCCACAGAAAGATTCCCTTTTAAAACCATTCCCATATGTAGGAAGGTATCATTTTCTTTTTGGGTGTCTTGGACTTGGAATTGGAAACCTTCTTTTTTTAGGTAACCAGTGTCACCAATTTGCCCACCCCCTTCCGCATAAAACGGAGTTTTGTCGAGAACGATCACGACTTCTTCCCCTTGTTTGGCGGAAATGACCGACTTGCCATCCACAAACAAATACAAAACTTTTGATTTCGCCTTTGATTCCGTATAACCTAAAAATTCTGTTTTTAATTCCGGAGAAACGGTAAGACCAGTGAGGTATTGGATTTTTTTTCCTTTCCAACTGGCTCGTGACAAGTCGCGGTCTTTTTCCAATTCCTCTTCAAATCCCTTGTCATCAAAAGAAAACCCTCGTTCTTCCACAAGTTCCTTAGTCATCTCTCTTGGGAATCCGTATGTAGAATACAAACGAAAGCCTTCTTTTCCCGTAACAACTGTTTGTTTCTCTTTTTTGAGATGGTCTAATACCGATTCCAATTCCTCAAGGCCTACCTCTAAGGTATGAAGGAAAAGTTCTTCCTCTTTTTTTAGAATGGATTCGATGTCCTTTGCTTTGTCTTTCAGTTCTGGGTAACGCAACGAATACAAATCTTTCAAAGTTCCAACCAATTTGTATAAAAACGGTTCGTGGATTCCAAGTTTTCTTGCAAAGAGTGAGGCACGCCTAATGAGGCGACGGATCACATACCCACGTCCCGTACGGTCTGGATAAATCCCATCACCAAGCGAAAAAAAGACAGACCTCGAATGGTCTGTGATCACACGAAACGATTGTTTGGTGGACTCATTATATGTAAAACCGGAAAGGGATTCAATTTGTTTGATGATGGATTTGAGTTCATCGGTATCATACACCGAGTCCACTTCTTGTAATAACATGGCGACACGTTCCAGGCCAGAACCTGTATCAATCCCTGTTTGTTTTAAAGGCAGTAATTCCCCAGAAACGGTTTGGTTAAACTGATTGAATACTAAATTCCAATATTCTAAATAACGATCACAATCACAACCAGGTTTGCAATTGGGATTGTTGCCACAATTTGGGCCTCCTTTTTCTGGCCCTCGGTCCAAATACAATTCGGAACATGGACCACAAGCTCCACTGTCCCCCGCAGGGCCCCAAAAATTATCTTTTTTCCCAAGGCGTACAATTCGGTCTTCGGGAATCCCTGCATCCATCCAAATTTTTTTGGCTTCATCATCATCTAAGTAAATTGTGACCCAAATTTTATCTTTTGGAATTTCTAATTGGTTTAATGAAAAATCTAACGCGTATTCGATGGCCTCTTTTTTAAAATAATCCCCAAAGGAAAAATTTCCTAACATCTCGAAGAAAGTACAATGCCGTTCTGTTTTCCCTACAACTTCCAAATCAGTGGTACGAACACATTTTTGAATGGAGGCGGCCCTTGTGTATGGTAATTCCACTGCCCCGGTAAAGAGTGGTTTGAACTGCACCATACCGGCAGTTGTGAATAAAAGTGTAGGATCCCCTTTGGGAATGAGGCTAGAAGATGGCACAATGGTGTGCCCTTTCTCTTGGAAATAGTTCGTGTACAACCTTGCGATTTCTTGGACCGATTTGAACTTCATACACTTACACGGAAATCGGATTTGCCTCCTAGGGCAAGGAAATTCGAATTTAACTTTCGCGTAATTCCGTATACCGAAGGAAAGAAAACAAAGAAATCAAAAGAAAACCAAGACCAAGGCCCATGAAGGTCCAAAAACTTCCCGTATGGTCACGAACGACACTCGCAAAAAATCCAGAAACTGCCGGTGTGAACTGGAAACAAACGGTATAGAGGGATAGGATCCTACCGCGGAGTCCATCGTCTGCACGTTTTTGTAAGATGGCAGGCATAAGGCTTGAGAGCACCCCTCCTGAAACTCCAAAACAAAATAGAAAAAAAGATGTGGCCTTTGCCTCATAAAATGGGATGAATCCCAAAAAGAAAACAGACGAACATACAAACACAGAGAGTAAAACCAAACCCTTTCGCTCCAAATGATGAAAGAGGATGGTAAGGATCCCACCGAGGAATAAACCAGGACCAAGGAACACAAGGACCGATCCCCGAGCGAGCTCTCCAAGCCCCAATTCCTGTTTTACATACTGAGGGAGGACCACTTGGATCGGACCAAGCGCAAGCATACTAAATACGGCAATCCACATCACTTGTCTAGAAACCGGGTCCTCTTTCAGAAAACCTAACACCAGTTTGAGACTTCCTGCGAGGGAAGGAATCGGATTCGATTGGAATGGTATTTTACCTTCACGATTTGCTTCTTCTTTAGTATGACCTGACTCATCATTTTCGATAGAAACATTTGAATTGAAACTTTCGCTTTTCGAATGAACTTGAGGATACTTTGTTTTTGATGTTAACATTGTAAAGGCGAACATAGAGACCGCATGGAATCCAGCCAAAACCAAGAAGAGTTGCGAATAGGATTCAAATTCTCGTATCCAACCAACAGCAAGTGGACTCATACCAAAGGAAAAAATCAAAAGTAAATTCCCTGCAATGGTATGAAAGACTAACTTATGAGATTCCATGACTTCTCGTAGGAGCGCCATTCGTCCCGGTAATACGGTTGTCATGCCAATTCCATTCAGAAATGCCAGTGGTAATAACAAATAAGGATAGGCTTCAAATAGGTTTGTGAATGCACCAAGCAGTAAGGCAGATAAAAATAAAAAAAATTGAAAACACACTACCACCCATTTTTTGGAATATCGGTCGAGTAAATAACCTGTGTACAAAAAGAATAGAGGAAAGGGTAAAAACAAAAAGAAAAATACGATTCCAGAAAATCCCTTAACAACAGTTAAGGTTTGTGTAAAAATCACAATCGAGTACAAAAAACAACTGCTGGCAAAGGTACCAAAAGCGAAAGCAAGGTAAAAGATGATTTGGTTCATAGGTCTCGGATGTTCAAATGAAAAAAAAAGCCTCCCGAAGGAGGCTTCTCGTATCGGAAAAAAGAGGAAATTTCCGATTAACGTTTTGAGAACTGAGTTCCCCGGCGAGCTTTGTGTAGACCGTATTTTTTACGTTCCACCATACGGCTATCACGAGTGAGGAAACCTTCTTTTTTCAAAGTAGGTTTGAGTGACTCATTAAAAGCAACAAGTGCGCGTGCCACCGCATGGCGAATGGCTCCCACTTGTCCGATCACTCCACCACCAGTTACATTAAGAGCAATGTCGTATTTGTCACGAGCTTCTAAAACGAGTAGAGGCTCAAGTGCACGGCGAACTAAGTGTTCTCCGTTTTTGATGTAATCTTTTACATCTTTATGATTCACTGTGATTTTTCCTGTTCCCGATGCAATTTTTGCTCGTGCAACAGATGTTTTGCGTCGGCCTACTGCCCAAACTGCTTTTTGCGCCATCTTATTTTAACTCCAATTTTAGGGGCTTTTGCGCACCTAGGTTGTGGTCATTACCAGCAAATACGCGGCAATTTTTTAACATTTGGTCACCTAATTTCGATTTAGGTAACATTCCCTTTACTGCTTCCATGATCACTCTTTCTGGGTTCTCTTGGATGAGTTTGTGGAAAGCGACGGCAGTCATACCACCTGGGTATCTTGAGTGGTGGTAGTAAATTTTTTGTTCTCTTTTGCGACCTGTTACAGCCACTTTAGAAGCATTAACGATGATGATGTTATCTCCACAATCCTGGTTCGGTGTGAATGTTGATTTGTGTTTTCCGCGAAGCCTGGAAGCGACTTGACTTGCCAATCTTCCAAGAGTTTTATCAGTTGCGTCCACAACAAACCACTGTTTTTGTACGGCTTCTTTTGCAATAGAAGGGGTCTTGTGGGCTTTAGACAATAGTTCCATAAGTACGAGATTTTCCTCTTTTATGTCAGGATTTTCGGTTTTCACAACGGGTCAAACAAATTTATTGGAAACGAAGCTTTGAAAGAATCAGACATCATACGCAGTTTGTTTGGGACGGTGCCTCCTCCAGAAGACGATTGTTATTTTTTGGCACCAAACCGCCTTGTGACAACGGATTCCCTATCGGAGGGAACCCATTTCCTCCACAAATGGTCAAGCCCGGCAGTCCTTGCAGGAAAACTTGTGGAAGTGAACGTATCGGACATCACAGCTTCCGGAGGCATTCCGAAAGAATGTTTTTTGAATTTAGGCCTCTCTCCCACCTCTCGGAAAAAAGAATGGGTAATGGCATTTTCCAAAGCCCTTCGTTCTTCCCTCCACCAATATGGAATGAAACTTGCGGGTGGCGACACCTTTTCTTCTCCCACAACGCAACTGGCTCTCACTGTGGTAGGCACAGTGAAAAAACCATGGCTTCGATCCGGTGGAAAACCAGGCGATTACCTCTATATCACGGGGGATTTGGGGCAAAGCCTACTTGGATACCATTGTCTGAAAAAAAACTGGAAGGAAGGCCATTACAAAGCGGCAATCCAAAGGCATCTTTTACCAAAATCAAGGCAATCCTTACAAAAACCACTGACCAAGTATCCAATCCACGCTTGTATGGATGTGACAGATGGCCTCATCCAAGATGCCGAAAGACTTGCGATTGCATCCAAAGGAAAATTAAAAATCCAAATCGAATCTCTTCCCCTCCACCCTTTAGCAAAAAAAGTATTAGGAATGGATGCCTGCCTTGGTTCAGGTGAAGAATTGGAATTATTGTTTTTATCACCGAAAATCCTCCCACCGGAAATCCAATCCATCCCCGTTACGATGATCGGCAGATTGGAAACAGGAAAACCTGGAGTTCAATTTATAAGAGAAGGTAAAAATTACCTACCAAACAATCGTGGTTTCCTTCATTTTGCTGAGGAAGAGTAAGGGAGTGTCAGTTTAAATTCAACTTTTGGTTCTACGTTTTCACCTAAATGATCAAGGATATTGGAGACCCTTATCGTTCCACCAAACTTCTGTACGGTTTCTTTGACAAAAGAAAGGCCAATTCCAAAATCAAGTGTCTCATACCGTTCGTATAAATTTTTTGTTAGGCGAAAAAATGGTTCAAAAACTAAATCCAAATATTCATTTGGGATCCCTTCTCCTATTTTTAAATCACTGCCCACAACATTGATCACAGAGAGTGAAATCGAATCGGACTTCCATTCCAGAAGCACCAAAATGGAGGATGAGTCCAATGAAAACTTCATTGCATTGATAAGGAGTTCACGAAACAGTTTTTGAAAGTACTCACGATTCCATAGTATGGAATGATTTTCCAACTGGTTTTTGCTGACATCAGAGATAAGGATTTTATGATTTTTAATTTTGGTTTGGGATTCTAAATCATTTGCGACGGACTTAAGTTCATTCCAAAATAGTGAAAGTGGAATTTCCTCTTCCGGCACTCGGCCAAAGATAATGTTTTCAATCTCAGCAAATGTATTTAATACTTTTTTTGAATAATTTGCATTCTCTTCCAAAATGGACAGGATTTCTTTTTCTAAAATATAATCACCAGTTTCAGTTTGTTTCATCCCTTTGATGATATCAATGATTTGGACAAGAATTCCAAAGCCGGCTCCTTGCGACAAACTGGCACGTAAAACATGGAACAAATTTTTATGCAATTCCTTTGCATTGAATTCCCCCGCTTCCAAAGAACGATTTTTAAAACTATACCAATCCAAAAGTTTTTCGAGAGAAATGATTTTTTCTTTTTCTAAGATGGAAGTTTTGTAATCCAAACTTCGTTTGGACAAGTGGTACTCTACTTTTTTGAGCAGTTCTTTGGGTAAAACTGGTTTGATAAGGTAATCTTGTACATTTTCTTTCATCACCTCAATGATGGAAACTGAATCAGATTCTGAGGTAATCACAAGGATAGGGATCTGAGAATTTTTTTTTCGAATTTCTCTTACAAGTTCTGCCCCTGTTCCATCTGGAAGTTTTAAATCGGTAACAATTAAATCAAACTCTCCAATGCCATCGTTCTCTAATAAGAATAAAACAGGTTTGATTCCAGAATATACTACAAACTCCGATGCAATGGAACGTAGTGCTCCCTGATAGAGAAGGGCTGTGGTAGGATCGTCTTCGACGATTAATAATTTATGTTGGGTGATCATTCCATAACTCCCAAATCATATGACGAGAGTTATGGACGAAATCATTTAGGTCCAAAAAGAAAGGGAATCATTCTTCCGTATCTTGATGTTCTAATGAAGGGTTTCGACTTTCGTTTGTCTCCCCTTTCCCGCTTTCATTGGAACTATTGGAGCTGGAATCTTGTGAATTTCCATTCCCATTTCCCCTTCGATCACGGTGTTTTTTCCTAGGAGGGCGTTTTTTGTTCCCTTCTTTTTTACGGTTCTGTTGGCCAAACTGGTGGCTGTCCGGTTTTGGTCTTTGTCTCAGTGAAATTTCCCAAAAGAATGCAGTTTGTACGGCAGATTCGTTGTTTTCGGAAATTGCGACAATTTTATACACCATAAACGCATCGTAAAAATAGTCTTTCTTTTTGAAGAAAGAATTTTGCCTTTCTTTTTCGTCGTCTGTGACTTGGAAACGAGGTTGGCTGATAAATATCTTTACCAAGTTGTCTTGTTCTCGTTTTGGAATTCCCATCCGCTCAAATACAGGCATCAAACTTTCTTTGATGTTATGCGCTAGGTGACCACGATCGTCTTCGTATAAATCTTTCACGATATCGTAAAAAATTAACGAATAAAAAATCGCCGGTGTCATTTCTTCCCTTGCAGAAAGAAGTTTGTCAGTCACTGCGAGCCTTTTCCCAAGAGGTGTGTCCATAAAATGTTCACGCCATTCGGGATCTGTTTTCTTTAATTTATCAGCAGGTTCTTTGAATAAAACATCGAGTAGATGGTTTTCAGCTAACCCTTCAAAGATGATGGAAGTTTTCCAAGTACGGAACATTTTGTTGTACTCTTCCAAAAGCCTTGCTGTGGAGGATTTTTCGAGTTCCAAACGGTTCTTTTTGATTGCCAGTTTGGTTTTTTTCTCGATGTCGAGTCCAAGTAAAACGGAAAACTTAACCGCTCGTAACATACGAACTGGATCTTCTTTAAAGGAAATGTCTGGATCACCGATGACCCGAACAATTTTCTTTTGGATGTCTTCAAACCCACCTACGTAATCCAAAATGGAATCGTTTTTAGGATCGTAAAACAGTGAATTGATGGTAAAGTCGCGTCTTGCCGCGTCTTCCTTTGCTGTACCGAAGGAATTGTCCCGCTTGATGAGATAATCGTTTTCTGCTTTGTGTTTTTCCAAACGATGTTCCGGAAGTGATCGGAACGTAGAGACTTCAATAATTTTACCTTTAAAAATGATGTGTACAATTTTAAATCGTTTACCGATGATCCGGCAGTTATTGAAGATCCTTTTGATTTGGTTTGGTGTCGCACTTGTGACAATGTCAAAATCTTTTGGGCGTTTGCCCATCAGCAGATCTCTGACTCCTCCACCGACTAAATAGGCCTTGTAACGAAACTTGTTCAATCGATTGATGATTTTGATGGCATCTTCATCGATATTGGCCCTGCGTATGGAGTGAGTTTCTCGATAGTATCTCTTTCCCTCGGGGTACATCAAAAAGGAATCGACAGAGTCGGCTTTCTTTCTGAAAAGAGAAGTGAGAAATTTAAACATATTGGATTCATCCACTTTCCCCTGAAAAATGGCATGGGCAAGGAAAAAATTGGCTGGATAACGAACATTGGCAGAAACTTACGTCACAACCGCCTACGAAAGGCTCCAAATTGCGCATTTACGGTGGAAAAAACGCTTACAAAAGTGGATTTCCCGAAGCCGAGAGAAGGTGAGTTTTGTCCTCATCCCCAATGACGAAAAACCCCTCGCCCAAATTGAAATTTCGGTAGGAATGCTCGGGTTTCTTTTTGGACTTTCTGTTTCTCTTGTTTTACTCTCCTTTGCCCTCCTCCTCTATTTTTCCTTTTTCTTTGAACGGAATCTTTCCTTAGAGAAAAAAACAGAAACCCAACTTGTCTCCTTTCTCTTCTACGACCTACTCTCCAAAGACCTCCGTGAGTCGGTAGAAGAATTGGAATCCATGACCGAATCACTCAATTTACTTGCTTGGGAAGAAATTCCAGAAAAGGAAATGATCACACAAGATTACCTTCTCAAAGAAGAGTTTCGTAAAGATGCAAGTGAACTCGATTCCAATTTACTTCTGTTCCAACAAGTTGTGACCACCTATACCCAGTTTGGTGTAAGACTTGGAAACCTAGTTCCCAATTTCCAAAATGCCATTGATTACCTTTCCATGCGGGAAAGTATATTTTATTCCATGCCAAGGGGTCGACCTTTAAAACCTGGTGTCGGTGTTGTCACTTCAACATTCGGTTACCGCAGTGATCCCTTTGGAATTTTACCCGTCGGAGAGTACCACTCAGGGATTGACTTTGCTGCAGGGGAAGGAACACCCATTTATGCAACAGGGCCTGGGATCATTGCCGTGGATACAGCAGTGGGGGGACTTGGAAAATCCGTTCGGATCAACCATGAAAATGGATTTTTTACTTTGTATGGCCACTGCTCGCAAATCCTCGTAAACCCGGGAGACCGTGTGAAACGTGGGGATAAAATTGCCCTTGTAGGACAAACCGGAAAGGCGACGGGGGCACACGTACACTACGAAGTGCGGATTGGTCTGGATGCTCCTCTGGATCCGGAAGAATACATCAACTTAGATTGATCCAATTAAAAAACCAACCTCCCTAAATGACTTTAGGAGAAGGTTGGGTTCGTTCAAAATGATTTTACCTGACTCGCATCAGAGCCAAAACAATCGAAAACAATCTGAATTAGAACTTTCCAATCAAATTAAAATCAACGGAATACACACCAGCTCCACCCACGATGAGTGCAAGTAAAAGGCCCATTGCTAAGATATGAAATTCATACCCTTCCCCTTTTTGGTTTCCATTCCAATTGATGAAAAAACCGTTATGTCTATGAGCGATAAAAGCAGCACCAAACATAATGATGGCGATTGATAGAGCGGCAAATTTAGTTAAAAATCCAACGAGTAATAACACTGGCCCAAAAGATTCACCGAGGATGATGAGAACGGCAAGGAATCCTGGGAATTTCATAGTCCCTGTAAAAAAACCATAGGTTCCTTTGAATCCGTAACCCCCAAACCAACCGAGAAGTTTTTGCGCACCGTGTGGGAAAATCACAACAAACGCCGTGATGCGAAGAATCAGAGGGATGATGTCCCCAGAAGTAGAAAATAGAGTATCAAACATTGTCAAATCTCCTTAGATCGATATTGGATAGTTTAATATTAAACCATCTAGGGTCAAGTTAATTTTATCTTATTTTTTCCCTCTCTTTTTCTCACTTGATTTGCCTTAAATTCTCCTTTCCCCAAAAAGCAAAGATTTTACCCTTTCCCCTATGTTAGATCGAATTCCGATTCCCAATCCTTTTGGCTGGGAGGGTCTCTCCACCTTCAGCCTTCTAATGATGTTAGCTTTCCTCGTTGGTTCCTATCTTCTCCCAAAAGAACTAGAACGAAAAAAATTGGACCCAAACCATTCCGATTGGTTGATTTTCCTTGGGATTTTAGGCACACTCATCGGGGCAAAAATTTTCTTTATCTTTGAAATTTGGGACCAAGTGTTCATCGATGTCCCAGGTTACGATGGAAAGTACACCTACCCTCTTACGCATTGGAATGGATTTCCCGGTCATCCTGGACTTTGGTCTTCTCTTTTCAGTGGTGGTGGACTCGTATTTTTTGGTGGCCTACTCTTTGGATGGTTATTCATCACTTTGTACTTTCGCTATTACAAACTCGATATTGGCGCTTATTATGATGCGGTAATCCCTGCCATTAGCATGGGTTATGCGATTGGTAGGCTTGGTTGTTTTGTGAGTGGAGATGGATGTTACGGATTTGCCACTGATGAAAGGATTCCATTTTTTGTTTTTGAATTCCAGGGAGCACACCCGTCAGGAGTTCCCGTTTGGAATACCCCTGTGATGGAGTCCATCATGGCATTTGGTTATTTTTCCTATTTTCAATTTTGGGCGCGTTACCAAAATTTTCGTAAGTGGAGTATTGGGGCCCAGTTTCTTATCATCCATGGATTTGCAAGGCTCATCATTGAGTTTTTACGAGTGAATAAAGCTGTGATTCCTTTTATTGAACCACCAACTCTAGTGAATATCCCAGATGCGAATGGGAACCCAACATTTCTCACTGGCTATTACTGGCATGGATTTTCACAGTCCCAATACATATCCATCGCCCTTATCCTTTTTGGTGTGTATCTAATGTTCTCCAAAAAACTTTGGTTAAAGGAAGAAACAAACGCATGAACCCCTCTCCTTTTTTTACAATCGAAAGAAGAAAAAATATTGGAATCCTTTGGTTGAACCGCCCTGAAAAACGGAATGCCATGAACTGGCCTTTTTGGCGGGACCTTCCCGATATGGTGGATGAAATCAATGCTGATCCGAAAATCCATGCATTTCTGATTGCAGGCAAAGGGAAATCCTTCTCAACAGGTCTTGATTTGGAAGAGTTTTTCCAGGAATTTAAACCGGTTGTGCAAGGGGAATTTGCAGATGGTAGAGAAAAACTCTACCAACTCATCCTCACCATGCAAAAAGGAATCAATGCTGTTTACAATTCGAAAAAACCTTCCATTGCCCTTGTCCAAAAACATTGTATTGGAGGTGGGCTTGATTTGGTTTCTGCATGTGACATACGTTATGCGTCAGAGGATGCAGTATTTTCACTTCGTGAATCGAAAGTTGCCATTGTTGCCGACATGGGTTCTTTACAAAGGCTCCCCCACCTCATTGGAAATGCCCATACAAGAGAACTTGCCCTTACAGGAAAAGACATCACAGCCAGTGATGCCTTTCAGATGGGCCTTGTCACAAAGGTAACAAAAGACTTCGATTCTTTATTAGAAGCTGGCCTAAAAACAGCAGAAGAAATTGCAGAGAACCCTACGATCGTAATCCGCGGGGTAAAACAGGTGCTAAATCATGGAATCGGAAAAACCATCGAAGAAGGGTTAGACTATGTGGCGGTTTGGAATGCAAGTATGCTTGATTCAAAAGATTTCCGCAGTGCCATTGGTGGGTTTATGGAACGAAAACGACCGGTTTTCAATCCAGAAACCCGAGTGGATTAAACAGTCTACGCGAAAACATTTAACAGTAGATGTCGAGTAACCTTTCGCTTTTTGCCACTGGACCCACTTTCTCTTCCACGGCCAACTTCATCAGTTTTTCTGTGAGTTGGTTTTGTGCCTGGAAAATTTCCTTTGGCAAATTGACAATTGGATTAATAGGTGTAGATGGAACCATAATTGGACCTCCTTTTACAATCTTTACTCCCTATTCTACCCATCGGCGATTCCGTGATTTCCTGAAGTAAAAAAAATCGATGAACCCTTTTTTTTCTCTGATCCGTGAAGCAAAACAATTGGAAGAGGAAAAGGATTTTACACGTGCATTTAATGTTTATGCACAAAGTGAAGCATATACAAAAGACGAATCAACTCTCATCAAAATCAAAGCGAAGAAAGCATGGTGTTTGTACTCGGTTGGAAATCCAAAGGAAACCGAATCTGTTTTCCAAGACATTGTCCAAAACTATCCATCACACCCTTTGAGTATCACTGTTTATTCGCGATACCTCATCAAACTGAAAAAATTTAAATCTGCAAAAGTCCTATTACAAAAAAGTATCCTGCAATTCCCTTCCTACTTAGAAAACTATCTCTTACTTGCTTCTCTACTGAAAGATATGGAACGATCAGAAGAAGCGATTGAAGTCTTAAAAAAAGCCCTTTCACAAGAACATTTGAGTAATGGACGTGGCATCGATAGAAAAGACATTTGGGCAGAACTCGGGTCATTGTACTTTTCAAGAGGTGATTTTAACTCCGCACTCGCCTCTCTTAAAAAATCCCTGAAGATGGTGGCACCAGAGGAATTCCTCCACTATGATTTACTTGCACTTTGTTACCTTGATGCAGAAGACCCTGAGAATGCGCTGACTTCCATACGTACACATATCGAATATTGTAAAGAAATTGATCCAGAAACACTGATCATCCTAGCAAGAGCACATTGCCGATTGGGAAAAGTTGATGAAGCGGCCAATAATCTCATCCAAGCATATTCCATAGAAGACTCTTTGTTTCTGAAAGCTGCTGATTTCATTGATTTTGCACCACTGCTTCGGAATGGTTTTTTTACTACCTTGGAGAACATTGAATGGGAAGAGCCATAAAACAAACGTTTGGTTCTCTAGAAGAAGAATTAAACTTTATTGAATCCTTACTCAAAAAAGAAAGAGAAATGGAACGAAATCTTTTTTTAGAAAAGGAATCACAGTTTGGGGCCATCAAATCGGCTGAACTGATTGAAATTCGATTTCTCGTTGGAAATACCTGGCGTGCCGAGTTCCAAGTAGTTCTTTCTAACAAATCCAAACTATGGTTAAAACCAGGTGTTCCCGTCCTTGTCCAAAGCCAAAACGAATCCATTTATGGGAATGTATACCAATGGAAGGATTCAAAATTCACCATCCAAGTGAGAGGAGATTACGATTGGGAAAGCGAAAACTACACGATCTCCAAATGGTTTCCTGAATCCACTTATGATTTGTACAATGAAATCATAGGAAAGGTTCGGAATGAACGAGAATCCGATTCTTACAAAAAACTCAATTGGTGTTTAGGTTATGGGAAGGGAGACAAACCGACTCCTCCCAAAAAAACAATGGATCTCCCACCAATTGATAGGATTTTTTCCATCGCTGATTATGGAATGGTGTTTGGGCCACCTGGAACAGGAAAGACCACCTTACTCATGCAAGCTGTGGACCAAATCAAAAAAAGAAAGGAATCTGTATTAACCCTTTGCCCAACCAATTTTGCTTGTGATTACATTGTAGAACAAGCAATCAAAAATGGAATCCGAGTGATTCGTCTTGGAAATTCCACTAAAATCAAAGACGATGTCTTACCCTATCACTTAGACCACCTCATCCAAACACATCCCGACCAAAAACAAATCCAAAATTGGCAAACAGAACTAAAAGCCATTCAGAAAAAAATCAATTCTTGGAAACGTAACTTTGGCAAAGAAGAAAGAGAAGAGCGAAACCAACTGCGTAGAGAAGCAAAATTTTTACTGCAAACCATTCGAGAAGCAGAATCCAATATTAGAACAAAACTACTGGATACAAGTGAACTCATCGTATCTACCTTTTCTGGATTTGGTGCAGAATTTAAAAAAGGTAGGCAATTCGATTATGTGTTTGTAGATGAAGCCACCCAAAGTGTGGATCCAGGTTGTTATATGGCCTTCTTCTCAGGGAAAAAAACATTTTTCTTCGGTGATCCAAAACAATTAGCAGTGAATTACAACCACCCAGACCATGAATCCGTGAATAGCTTTTTAGAAAAAGTTATCGAAGGGGATTCCGGGGAACGAGTTATCTTTTTAAACAAACAGTTTCGGATGAAACCAGAAATCCTTGGATTCCCGAATACAAATTATTATGAAAACAAAGTATTCACACACCCCGATCTAAGTTTTTTGCACTCCCCTGCTTTTACTGAAATTTTCGGAACCGACTCTCATCTGCTTTGGATCGATACAGCTGGGAGTGATTCTTTGGAAGGAACAGAAGGAGAGGAACTTAGTTTTTATAATGAAACAGAAGTGGATTTGATTCAAAGTTTTTTTGAAAAAGGTTTACCCAAAGATAAATCTGTCGTCATTTCACCATACAGAGGCCAGGTGGAAAAATTAATCCAAAAATCCGATGGTAAATTTTTGACCCAAACCATCGACTCCTTCCAAGGCAGAGAATCTGAAATTGTGATTTTAAGTTTTGTTCGTTCCAACCCTGATGGGGAAATCGGTTTTTTACTGAACCCAAAACGGTTGAATGTGGCTCTCACACGAGCGAAATCTTATATGATCCTTGTAGGTGATTCTGCAACCCTTTGTGTGCACAAGGAATTCCAAGACCTATACAACTACGTCGAAGCAAATGGGGAAATCCGCTCCATCTATGAATTTATGAAATGAATCAGATTTCTAATTTGAATGTACAAGTTCCATCTACCAGATTCAAAATTGTAATCCTTTCGTTTGAGATCTTGGTCTCTAAGGGAAGGTGGCTATTTACAAAACAACCCACTTTGGTTCATCCAGGGTATACACAAGTTTAAAAGCACCATCGGAGCCAGGTGGAATTTCTTTAATCGGTTCAAAATCAAAATCGGTAGTTTCATCTGCGTTTTCTTTTACCGCATTCGTCACAAGAATCTCCCAAGCTTTTGCAGTATCTTCCCCTAACTTGGATGCAGCGTTCACTTCTGCTCCAAATACATCTGTATCTCCAATTTTTAAAATTTTGCCATACCCTAGGCCTACACAGAGGAGGATCTGTTCTTCCAGAACCCGTCCTTCATTGTAGCGTTTACAGGCTTTTTGCATCTGGATGGCACATTGGATCGCTTTGTTGGTATTTCGAAAGAGAACCATTAGGCTATCCCCTTCATCTTTCATAAGGATTCCATCAAACTCATCTAAGACTGGGATGAGGATTCGTTGGGATTCATAGATGGTTTGTAAAAAATGAATGATTCCAAATTTGGCAACTCCCCTAGAGAATCCAGAAAGGTCGGTAAACATCACACACCATGTTTCTCCAAACAAATCCCAAATTCGTTTGTCGATGAAGTCTTGGTTAGAGCCGGGGCTTAACCTTTCTTCCAATAATTTTTCCAATCGTTCTTCAGAGGCGGAGGTAGCAATCGCACGTTTTTGACCCATGTGAGGGAGTATAATCTCTTTGAACGAAATGTCAATGGCAAAGCGATCGAAGATGGTCTCGAAACGAACAATATAAAGAATCATAAACATTACGATCATTCATTACCTTATCCATGGCGAATGTAGCTTCTTGGAAGGTTACGATAAACTCTGCAAGTTTGAATGTATCTGTATTTGGCTTTATGATTTTTTTCTTTCTGGCTATATACAAAAAGGTTTTGGTGTTCTGAATCCAATTGGACAAAAGTTCTTTGGCTTTTTTTTGGAATTCAGGATCAATTGAAGGCATTTCTTGACCTAAATTATTGAGCGGACAACCCTTCGAAACAAATTCATCTGGCCATTCCTAAAACCGCAGCCATTGGAGCCCTCCTACTCACAGGTTATCTAGAGGGTGCCGTTACCATCCACTTACGAGTCGATAATCCACTATGGAGCCACACCCTATTTCCTGTTTACATTGGAATCCTTCTCTTCGCAGGAATCTCGTTACGAAATCCAAAAGTTAAAGGCCTTTTCTGGAATTTTTAAAAACAGAGGTATGAATCCATGTGGGTGAATGCATTAACCATTCACCTACATAATTTTTAAGACGAGCGGAATCATCAAAATCGAAATTCCAATAAAAATAAAAACCCGAAAGTAATTCAGAATTCCCAAGTTTGGTTCTTGACCACTAGCCCAACGCGGAACAAAAACTAAAGTTTCAAATATTTGCGCTCCATTCATCAAAAAATAAATTAATAAATTTAAAAATAAAGAATACTTGGCAATCAACAAGGAATGGTTACCGATAAAATTTGTTACCTCCTGAATCCCAATCGAAGACATGATTACAAAATATTTTTCAAAACTACCATTCATATCTCATTCTTTTCCTTTAAATTTTTTGAAACTTTATCCATGATCCCTATCGCAGATTCAAAATACCGATGGACTACTTCTAATTCTCGATTGGAAAAACTATTGATCAATTGTTCTGTTTCTTTTTGTAATTTTTTAAAGATAGGTGAAAACAATTGGTTTGCTTTTTCCAAATTTGGAACAATGATTACCTTCCTTCGATCAGAAGGTAAAAATTTTCTTTTTACTAATTTTGCTTTTTCTAAACGATCAATGACTCCGGTGATTGCACCAGTTGAAAGCCCAGTCAATTTTGTCAGTTCACCAGCTGACATCTCACCATTCTCAATCAAGTATCCTAAATATTTATGGTCTGTCCCAGAAAGCCCAACATGCCGAGCGATGGTTTCGTGCATAGTAAGTGCAGTTTCAAAATACAGACGTGTTGTTTTTTTAAAATCTTCAATTTCCATTAGAGCTCATTTATCTTACTTGATAATTATCTTAGTATCTAAGATATATATTTCTTGTAAATCTATAAATTTCGAAATTCGGATCAATGATTGGATTTTGGATAGTCCTTATGATGCATTTGGACCAGGGAAATCCTAGATTATTCGTTCGAATCCAATCTGTATGAAAAATCAAAAACAAATTTTTTCTTGGTGAAATGGATTACAAAAAAGGTTACATTTGGTGAATGTGGATCTAACTCCTATCGTAAACTGCGGTTATAGGGGAAAAAGTGAAACGCTGCTCTTTTCGAAAATTAGGAGTATAACAAACTAGGATTCAATTGATGTTACAAAAACTTTTCAAACATTTCCAACCCCATACCATTTTTTTTCTCGATGCCTTCGGAGCATCCATTTCCTTACTCGTGTTATTTGCGGTGATCGTTCCCTTTCAGCCCATATTTGGAATGCCGCTGGATGCACTTTATAACTTAGGAATTTTTGCCGGGTTTTTGTTTTTTTATTCCAATACCTGCTTCATCCAAAGGCCAAAACAATGGAAATTATTTTTAGTTGGTGTGATCATTGGAAACTTGGGTTATTGTGGATTGTCCATGTTTTTCCTCATCAAACATTGGAATGAGATCCAAACCATTGGTGCCTTCTATTTTATTTGGGAAAAGATTGTGATATTGGCAATTGTATTCTATGAAGGATTCACTCTCACAAAATCAGAAGAAAACCTGAAAGGGTAACTAACAATCGAAGGTACCCTCTAAAAAAAAAAGACCCAAAGTTTCCCTTGGGTCTTTTTCGGAAGAATTGTTAGCGGAATGATTCCCTCTAACAATTTTCTACCATTCTTTTACAAAAACAGTTTAGTTTTGTTTTAACATGTTTTTGTTAACATATGGCCCTTCTTCCAAACCTTTTGTGAGTTCAGATAAAGGGATTTTTTCTTTTGAAAGGTCCTTTAAGTTTGAATACTCAGTCCCTCTTGGGTAATGAGCTTTGTCACTTGGATCGTAAAAAGGTTTAGAATCAGTGACTAGACCTTTTGAATACCTCCAAACGCTTTTTGCCGGATCTTGTCCGACAACAAAACATTTAGGGCTCATATAACCTTCGTTTTTCGCAGTTTGAATTTTCACAAAATACTTCGGTGCCCATACGTTATGATTACGTGCATCAAATACTTTTACAACCGTTCCAACAGGGACAAACTCTACTACTTTCGAATTAGAATCTGGTTCTGAATACAATGGAACTGTAAAATCCAAACTTGCTTTGTTGGTTTTGGCATCACAATTTTTGTGCCAAGTCACTTCAGCGTTTTTGGAACAAGCGGTTACGCTCATTCCAACAATAAGTAGTGTTACTAATTTTTGTTTCAAAACAATTCTCCTATTGGTGGTGGTGAAGGCACTCGTCCAAACGAGGGTCACCAACCGGAACTAAACTATGTTTTTCGAACTTTTTGAAGACAAAGAAACCAAAAAGACCAACCACACCCACAGTGCCGCCGAAAGCTAAAACAAAGTGAAGGATTGAAAATTTTTCAAAGTTTGCAGGGAATACCAACCAGAAAAGTTCAAAGAACTGAACAAGTAAGATCCAAGCCGCAAGTTTCCAAAGGAAATCGATGTTTCGTTTGTTTGGACGATTGAGTAATAGTAGGAACGGAATCACAAACTTCACAAATGGAAGGATAAGTGTTGTGTACCCCCAACCTCCAGTCATACGCATCTCATAGAAAAAAGTTTCTTCTGGGATGTTTGCATACCAAATGAGCATAAACTGAGAGAATCCCACATAGGCCCAAAACGTTGTCATTCCAAGTAAAAACTTTGCAATGTCATGGTAATGGTTTTCATTCACTGCTTCGCCGAGAAATCCATTTTTCTTGAGAATCGCAATGACAATCAAATACGATGCAAGAGAAGTTTGGAACGCACCGGCAAACGCATACACACCAAACATGGTTGAGAACCAATGTGGGGAAAGTGACATGAGTAAATCAAATGACATGAGGCACCAGGACAATGCGAAGAAGAGGATGAACCCTCCCGAAATCTTGGCAAGAGTCTTTGTGGTATCTACAACTTTGTCTTTGTCTTGGCCTACCGATTTTCCGTGGAAAATGTAAGCAAACACAGACCACACACCAATGAATAGTACACATCGGATGATGAAAGCAGTTGGATTTAAATAACCTGCTTTGTGGTGGATGAGGTGGTCGTTTTCACGAACACTAGCATCTGCCCATTCATACAAATCATGCATGCCAAAGATCACACCTACAAGTAGAAGTCCTGCCACTGGTGCAAAAAGTCCGTATGTTTCAAAAATCCTACGAACCGTTACAGACCACTGAGATCCTGTTAGGTGTTGGATTGCCGTAAAGAAAATTCCTGTAATGGCAAGTCCAATCACGAAGTAAGCGCCAATGAGTAAAATATGGTATCCTAAATTCGTATGGTGGAAATGACCAGCCTCGTCCATATGGCGAGACGTCTCATGTCCAAATCCAAAAAAGGCGATGAGAAAACTCACCACTCCCACTCCGATCATGGCAATGAGTGCATTACGAACGGACACTGGCAGTTTGAACTGCAATAATGATTCGTCTAGTTTCGCTGCTTTTGTAGAGCTCATAATTTCCCCTAGTTCGCCTTTTTATTTTTCACTTCATATTCTTGAAGTTTGCGGATGTAAGCAATGAGCTTCCATCTGTCTTCTGGCTCGATCTGGTAAGCATAACTTCCCATGCGACCCCGGCCCATCGTGATGATGTGGTAGATTTGTCCATCAGTCCAACCTTTCACAATATCAGAGACAAGTGCAGGCACAGGACCTTCAAATCTTGGAGCTGGTCCAACAACATTTCCATTTCCTAAACCTTGTACTCCATGGCATGGGGTACAGTATGTTTGGTAGCGTTTTTCTCCAATCATCAGGTCCCCTAAGCTCGCTTTAGCGATCGGGTTCTTTAACCCTTTGTCAGGACCATTGAGTAAGTCTGGTGTCGCCACAGTTGCATAAGGGTATGGATAGTATCCGACTGGGATCGCACCTTTGGGTGGGATACGCGAAGCCGATCCATTGGATGCAAACGAATCATCCTCTTGTGACTCTCTTGCAGGAGAGTCATACATATTCGGAAAGTATTCATAAACAGGAGTTTTATAATCACAGTTTGCGACAAAAACGACTGCCGCGAGTGCGAAAACTCGAAAGATGTTTTGTTTCATTTTTGGTTCTCCGGTTTCACTACGGTGACTTCGGATCCGCCAAGGCTTTTTACAAACGAAACCACATCGGACTCGTTATAACCCTTTGCAGACTTTGGAATCCAAAGGCCGAATTTATGAGACGTCAAATCCGGGTGAAGGATACGACGAGTTGCTTTGGGAATACCGCTTAAAAAACATAAAGCAGCAACGGTATAAATCCCTGCCGAGAATACAGTTAATTCAAAGATGATTGGCACATACGCAAACCATGCATTGAGAGACTTTCCCGAAATATTGAGAGGCCAGTCATGTGCATGTGTTAGGTATTGGAATAAAATCCCAATGGTGCATCCAAAAATCCCAGCAAAGAAAGTGACCCAAGGAAGACCTGACCTTGGTGTTCCCATGGCTTCGTCTATTCCGTGCACTGGGTAAGGGAGGATACAATCGAATCCGATGTAATCCTTTGCCTTTGTTTTCTCCGCAGCATGCATAATGGCTTCAGGAGTGTCAAAAATCCCGAGTACACCTTCATCCATTTCTTTGTATTTGTGAAACTGTTCTAATTTTGGAAGATACATACTAGTGGTGTGCTCCTTCTTTTTGTGGCATCACTGTTTTTACTTCTGCAATGGCAATCACTGGCATGATTCGGCACCAGAGAAGGAAGAGAGTAAAGAAGATACCAAACGTTCCGATTAACATCGCGTAGTCGAAAAGACTTGGTGTATACATGGCCCAACTGGATGGTAAAAAGTCACGGTTCAGTGTCATCATGATCACAAATCGTTCAAACCACATACCCACGTTTACCACAAGTGAGGCAATAAACATCACTGGGATGTTGTAACGAAGTTTGCGGAACCAGA
Source organism: Leptospira jelokensis (assembly GCF_004769635.1). Lineage (GTDB taxonomy): Bacteria > Spirochaetota > Leptospiria > Leptospirales > Leptospiraceae > Leptospira_A > Leptospira_A jelokensis. The sequence goes on along the minus strand of NZ_RQGH01000011.1, from coordinate 304,854 downwards.
AAACTTGCGGTGACAATACGTTACAGGAGATCATAATGAAGTAAGCCCAACCATACGGTCCAAATGCTCTGTTCCAGAATGCAAATCCTTCATATTCGTTTCCAGAATACCAAGCGATGAAAAACTCTGTTCCGTAAGCAAGACCTACGATAAGACCTGTCACCATCATGATTTTATTCATGTTGTCCAAGTGTTTCATCGTGATGTAGTTCTTTAAGTTGAACACTTCACGAGCAATGACCATAAGGGTTACCACCATCGCAAATCCGGAGAAAATCGCACCGGCAACGAAGTATGGAGGGAAGATGGTCGTGTGCCAACCTGGGAGGATGGAAACCGCGAAGTCGAAGGATACGATCGTATGCACCGAAAGAACGAGTGGAGTGGAAAGTGCTGCAAGGATCATGGAAACGATTTCCAAATGAGACCAAGCTCTCGCCGATCCAACCCAACCAAAGGCGAGGATGTTGTATAAGTTCTTTCTCCAAGTTTCTGTGGCACGATCTCTGAGTGTTGCAAGGTCAGGGATAAGACCCAAATACCAGAACACCATCGAAATCGAAAGGTATGTGGAAACCGCAAATGTATCCCAGATCAGTGGGGAACGGAAGTTCACCCAAAGTGGACCTCTTTCGTTTGGATATGGAAAGAGCCAAAATCCAAGCCATGGACGACCGACGTGGAGGATGAGGTTCGATGCCGCTACAAGAACGGCAAAGATGGTCATCGCTTCCGCAGCACGGTTGATCCCTGTTCTCCAACCTTGGCGGAACAGGTATAAAACGGCAGAAATCAAAGTTCCTGCGTGACCGATACCAATCCAAAATACGAAGTTAACGACGAAAAATCCCCAACCAACTGGGTTGTTGATCCCAAGGAGGTAAAGGCCTTCGTAAAACAAATAACCGATAATGGCTACGTCAATCAGGGTGATCGTAAGAACCAACAAGAAAGTATTCCACCAAAGTTTGGTTGGGAAATCTTCGTTTGGTTTTGCGATATCAACGGTTACATCTTTAAGCGATTTCCCGCCTGTGACCAGGTCGGGGATATCTAATTTATCTCTAACTGCTTGTGTTAATGACATTCCCTTTGTGTTCTCCCTGTTAAACTTCGTTTCGAACTCGGGTCAAATAATTGACAGCAGGTCCGATGTTTAGGTATTCCAGAAGTTTGTAAGACCTAGGGTCTTTCAAGAGCTTCGCTACTTTTGATTCAGGATCGTTTACGTTACCGAACACAATGGCACCAGAGGCACAAGTTTGTTCACAAGCGGCTTTCACTTCCCCATCTTTCAGAGTGCGGCCTTCGTTTTTCGCTGCGATTTTTTTCTCAGCGACTCGAGACGCACAGAAGTTACATTTTTCCATCACCCCTCGAGAACGAACAGTTACATCTGGGTTCAAACCAAGGTTTCTTGGAGGACGAGCCTTAAATGTAGGAGTTGCATCACCAAGTAAGCTGTGTTCATTCCAATGTTCTAACCAGTTAAAACGACGCACTTTGTAAGGGCAGTTGTTGGAACAATAACGTGTTCCCACACAACGGTTGTAAACCATGTCGTTTGTTCCTTCTGAACTGTGAACGGTGGCAGCCACTGGACAAACTGTCTCACAAGGAGCGTTATCACAATGTTGGCACATCAAAGGTTGGTGGGCAATTTCAAGTGATTCTGGTTTTTCAGGATCACCGATGTAGTAACGGTCAATTCGAAGCCAATGCATCTCACGACCCATTCTCACTTCGTCACGTCCTACCATCGGCACGTTGTTTTCAATGTTACATGCAACAACACAAGCACCACAACCTGAACAAGAAGTAAGGTCCACTGCCATTCCCCATTTGTATCCTGGGTAAGCAAATTGGCTTCCTGGTTGGTCAGAAGGAGCGTTTGCACCTTGAGCCCTTTGCAGTTTGCCATCGACTAAGATTTTTGGGATCTCAGGTTCTGGGATTCCTGCACTTGGATTTTTAGAATAGTCTTGTAGTTTTGCGGAAATGATAAGAGGTCTTTCTTTCCATTCCACACCCATCATCACACCCGGGCTCATCATATGGTGGTCCTGAGTGGTAGCGAGTTTGTATTTTTTTCCAGTTGGGGAAAGAGTGATGGATAAACCAGAGTAAACAAAAGCTCCATTTACTTCGGCCGCAAGGAGACTCGCATTTTTACCAACACCGTTTCCAATCTCACCAACGTTTGTCCTTCCGTAACCAAGGGCAATTCCCACTGCTTCTGGATGAAGCCCTGGTTGTACTAGCGCTGGAAGCTCAAAAGACTTTCCATTTACGGTTACTGTCACCACATCGTTTAGTTTGATTCCCGACGAACGAGAGTATTGTGGGCTGATTGCCACATAATTGTCCCAAGTCACTTTGGAAACTGGATCTGGAAGTTCTTGGAGTTGGGAGTTGTTTGCTCTTTCTCCTGTTCCGAGAGCTGTACTCTCGTAAAGGGCAACAGTTAAACCAGATTTGCTAGGTGCAAGTGGTGTAATGGTCCCTCGGAAAGAACGACCTGCTTTGTCCGCTTTTGGATTTCCAGAAACAAGGACACCTTTGCGAAGTAAGTCTTCCCAATTGGTTTTTTTCGAGTATTTTGCTTTGAGGTATTCATAGAGCGACTCGGAACCAAGTAACTTTCCGCCAGCCCAACCAATGAGCATATCTTCAAATGCTTTGGATTGGAATAGAGGTCTGATGGTTGGTTGTTGGATGGCAACAACCCCAGCTACAGATTCGTTATCACCCCAAGACTCAAGGAAGTGTGATACTGGCGCAAGCCAGTTGGAAGCAAGGGCAGTTTCATCCGCACGGTCAGAAACTTGAACCACTTGTGCTGCTTCATGGAGGAGTTTTTTCCACTCATCCCCATTTGGCGCTTCATACACAGGGTTCACACCATAAAGGATGACCACTCCGGCCTTTCTTTCTTTTAAGTCTTTTGCAAGAGATTTTAAGTTTTCAGCGTAATTGGATTTTCCTTCTTTCAAAGGATTTCCAGCATCGATGGTTTTTCCATCGTTACCGAGCATGCTGTTTAACATGTTCACAGCGATTTGTAAATCCACTGCATCTTCTGTTAATGTGTTGGAACCACCAGAAACCACAAGGGATTCACCCTTCGCAGAAGCTAATGCTTTCGCAGTGCGAACCACAACTTCTTTGGAAATTCCAAGTTCAGAAGCTGTTGTATCCACGTTGATTCCGGAAACACCAGTTGCTCCACCCACTCCCAAATCAGAGAGAGCCTTCGCAATGAGCAGGGCAAACTTTCTTTGGTCACCAGGTTTTAATGGAACTCTTTGGTCAGCATTCGATCCTGTCATAGACGGATGCGATTCTGCTGCGATGAAAACATTCATCGATTTCGAGTTTTTTTGTAAGTCTCTGCGTTTCGAAAAGTCATTGTGGTAGTTGACTTGGTTTAAGAAATCACTATCAATCGAAAGGATTACTTTTGCTTTGTCAAAGTGGTAGTTCGGTAGAACTGCTTTTCCGTATGATTTTTCTTGTGCGATGGTAATGGCATCATCAGAAGAAGCAAAAGCCACTTCTAAGTGTTTTCCACCACCTACAGAACGTAAAAATTCAGAAACAAATTCTTTGGTTGCAGGAGAAGAAAGAGGTTTGGTTACAATTACCGTCTTTCCTTTGTTTGCTTGTAACTTTTCTTTTACGTCTTTATCCAGAACAAACCAGTCACTAGATTTAGCGACACCATTCACAATTTGTTGTGGTTCTTTTGCACGGTCTGCGTCGTAAAGATCAAAAATAGAAGCTTGCCCAGAAGCACATAAAGCACCTTCTGAAATTGGGTGGCTTGGGTTTCCTTCGAGTTTTAAAGGACGGCCATCTTTTGCTTTTACGAGAACCCCACAACCAACAGAACATCCACCGCATACTGATGCATAGTGGTAAGAGTGTCCATGTTTTACGAAGTCATATTGTTCTACTTCGTTGTTGTCTGGATTTTTAATGGTTAGGTTCACATAAGGAACAATTTTTTCAGCAGGTTTTTGGATACAACCAACAGTTGTCATCACAACCGATGCACCCATAAACTTAAGGAATGTTTTTCTATCAAAGTCACCCTTTTTGATTTTTGCAATCAATGGATCTGGTGATTTGTAGAACTCTTGTTTTTGGAGTTCTTTTTCGCGAGAAGTACCGCGAAGTTCATAAGACTGCCAAAGCGATTTTTTTTCTTTTTGGAAACTATCGTCTTTCATCATAAATTATTACTTGTCTCCCGATTATCTGTGGCACGTAGAACAATCGTTAGGAGCATTGTTCTCTCTATGGCAATCGACACAAAATCCCATATTGAGGGACTTGGACTGTCTAACCTTTACCATCTCTGCCATGTTGCCATGACATGTGGAACAATCAACGCCGCGTTGCACGTGTCTTGAGTGGTTGAAGTATACGAAGTCTGGTTGGTCATGGACCTTCACCCAGGAAACTGGAGTGTTACTATCGTATTGAGCTTTGAGCCACTTAACATGTTCTTGGTTTCCCGCTACGTTACCTGCTCCATGGCAGTTCATACAAGTGGAACTTGGGGGAACTGTGGCATGGGCCGAGTTTTCAACGCCAGTATGGCAATACTTACAGTCGATCTTGTTATCGCCTGCATGTATCTTATGGTTGAAGGGGATGGGCTGGTCGGGTGAATAGCCCACATAACGGCTAGGTGAAAAAATCAAATATGCAAGCGCTGCTACAGCAACGATAGGCACAGAGATCTTGAGTATTTTTATATTCATTCGCAGATTTCCTGAATCCGTTTACACTGTCTTCTGACAAGGAAAGGTAAAATCCGAAAAAAAGCAAGTATGTAAGGGTTTTGGATGCGAAAAAACATAAAAAGAGACATAATCTGAAATTTTTTCAGAACATTCTTAGTTGAAACTAAGTCTCAAAAACCAACCCTTCCACCACCAAACAAATGTTAGAATTTTAAAAGGAGGAGGAAGGGCATAAGGAGAAGGCAAATGCCAAAAAACAGAGAAATCCTAAAGAGAATCCTGTGAGGGCAAAAAAAAAGGCCCTGACTTTGACATCGAAGGGCCCTAAAAACCAGACTTACACAATTTAGCCTAGTTATACTTTCGAGTTTTTTAAAGATTTCCCCTGCTTTTTTTTCACCCAAACCAAAGAAATTTTCTTTGTGACGAGGTTTCTTGTCTCTTTTTTGAGAAAGGTGATGGTTGGTGTTGCCACTTTGAAAGAATCCTTTTCCAGGACAGGGATGATTTCGTAGGAAGGCCCTGCCATCTCTTGCAATTGAGTGAGTTTTTCTGAAGGCAAAATCATCAGTCGTTCTGGTTTTTCTGCCCACAATCGATCCAATTTTTCCTTATCGTAGATATTCCTAAAATTTCGTTCTGCATAAAACCCATACGATCGTTTGGAATTGGACATCCAATACGTATACACAACAGGTTCCCCTGGTTCCAATTCTTTGATTTTGGCACCAAATTCACGGGATGGTTGGTAACTTGTGAGCAGTGGATAGAACTGCAAACTGATGGCACTAAAAAATAAAGTTGCTCCGACAAGGGTGAGAAGGATTTCCAAAGGGATGAGTTGTGCTGATAGTAAAATGAATAGTATCCCTATGGCACCAAACACATAATACAATATCCCTACATCCGATACAAAAACAGGGAATAAAAAATAACCCACCAAATAAACAATTCCTGCAATGAGAAAGGAAGGTCTGAGCCTTGCGACATTGGACTGGAACAAACTCTCTTCCATAATTTTACCAAAATACAAAGCAGCAGCGGGAAGTACCCAGTAGGTGTATTGCGGGAGTGGGTATCTTGAAAACGAGATGAGGAACAAAAAGAGAAACACCCAAAATGGAATCACAAAATCAATTTCTTTGTATTCATTGGCTCGGATCTTTCTTAGAATTTCCTTCCAACCAAGGGATTTCACATATTGGTAGGAATGGAAACTGAGATAGATGACCATGGGTATCAGCCCACTAAAGAAAGCCCATGAAAAGGATTTGTAAAAGTAAAATGGATCAAACTTGATGTCGTACATCTCACGGTAAAATCTACCGAAGGATTGGATCCATAAAAAGAAAACCGGTCCATAGGAATTGAAGTTTTGGTATAAAAAATAACACCAAAGCGCTGGTAATGAAATTAAAACAAAAATCCCAGTGGGAATTCTCATTGAAAGTAACAGTTTCCAATCCCTTCGGAATAAGATGTCCCCACCAATCGAAATGGCAGGGATAAAAACAGAGATAGGACCTTTTGTGATAAAACCCAAAGACATCATAAGGTACATCAGGTAAAAATAATTGGGATTTTGTTTTCTACCTAAATAGTAAAAATGATAGGTAAACACTAAATAGGCAGTGAGGTAGACATCGATTTTTGGATCTACGATCATCGCATACACTCCAGGAGCGAGTAAATACGCAATGGATGCCAAATAACCCTGTCTTTCTTTTCCACCTGATAAAATGGTAATGCGATAGATGGAATAAACAGATAACAAACTTAAAAAAATCGCAGGGATCCGAAAGGCAATGTTGTTAATGCCAAAAAAGAAAAAGGAAGTGGCCACTGTCCAAAATGTTAAGATGGGTTTGTCTAAGTAACGTCTACCATTATCAATGAGTGTAAAAAAGTCATTGGAGAGAACAAGCTCACGGCTGATGCCAGCATACTGTGCACTATCGATATCAATCACATCCAATGGCAATGTGAATAGGATTGGCAGTGACGCCATAAGCAATAAAATTCGATAAAAAATCCGTTCCGATGGAGAAAGTGTATCTTTCATTCAAATGTACCTATTTGGACAAGGCATTGGCCAAACCCCTTACATGAGTTTGGTTCTTGGTCAAAACACTGTAAGATATCACTATTATGAGTGGTGCAACCATCCATACATTGGATGCGTCCTGTTCGTTTCACATCGGGTGCAAGAGTGAGTTTTAGCTCCTCTTCTGTGCAAGAGACAAATTTTTCACATGCCAATTGGCATTTTTGTTCCACAATGTCTTGGCAGTTGGAAAAACTTAAGGCCAAAAACAAAACCAATATCCACTTATTTTGTTGTTTCACTTCGAATTCCTTTGAGAGCTAACATCCCACAAGCGCCATTGATGTCCCGTCCAGGACTTCGGCGATTGAGAATGGGTGCAGTCGTTTTCGCTTTGAGATGCATCACAAATTCTTTCACTTCTTCATCGGTTGGCCGACGCCATCCCGTAAAATCTGTATTGAGTGGGATCACATTGATCTTACATTTGTTCACAGACCTTGCAATTTTTGCGAGCCGTTCTGCATTGTCACGGCCCATGTTTACATCGGGGATCATTACATATTCAAAAGTGACAGCACGATCTAGTTCCTTTGTGAACCGTTTGGCAGTTTCGATGAGTTTTTCCAATGGGTGTTTATCATTCACATCCATAACAGAAGAACGTGCATTTGGATTTGGGTGGTTCAGTGAGATCGCAAAATTAAATGGTTCTTTGTTTTCGATGAAACGGTTGATCCCTGTCGTCACACCTGCTGTGGAGATGGTGATCCGAAGGCCCCCAAGTCCAAAGGCATCCTTGTCCCGTAGGATATGGGCCGCTTTCATTACGGAAAAATAATTGTGCATGGGCTCCCCCATTCCCATAAACACAATGTTTGTGGCACGGTCCCCGACGAGGCGTTCCACTTGCAAAACTTGGTCGAGGATTTGCCAAGTGTGCAAATTGCCTTTGTATTCGAGAAGCCCTGTGGCACAAAATTTACAATTGAGGGTACAGCCAATTTGAGAGGAGATACAAATGGTTTTTCGGCCACCGTCGCCGGAAGGGATCCATACTGCTTCGATCTCTTTGTTTTCACCAACGTAGAAGGTAAATTTTCTTGTTCCATCTTCTTTGGAAACCAAGTCCCTTCCAATTTCAATTTCTGGATAGAGGGTGTGTTCTTTTAATTTTTCCCTGACTTCTTTGGAAAGGGTTGTAAACTGATCAATTGTCGTATAACGACTCTTATAAATTCCAGTATAAATTTGTGCCGCTCGGTATTTTTCAAGACCTAAGGAAACACATATCTCTTCTAGTTCTTTTTTGGTTTTCCCTTTGAGAACTGGGGTTTCCTCTTTCATTGTGTAGGTCCTTTTACCATTAGCCAATCTTTTCTTTGCCACCTTCGGGGACAAGAAATTACACTCTTTCTAATTGTCTTACTCCAAAAAGCCCAATAGAACAAGTCTAAATTCATAGAATCGTCACAAACAGGGAAGATTCCATGGGGAAATGGACATTGACTTAGTGGACGTGATTCAAAAGCCTAGTCTCTAGTGAGGAAAATAAACGCATGAATAGCGATGCCTTTATGGAATACGCCTTTATCGTCATGGTCGCACTGATCGGGATTGAAATTTTTGTTTCTTATATGAAGGGCAAAGAGTTTTACCGATTGAATGTTCTCATTGCTGATGTGAGTACAGGTGTGATCTTTGCCCTAGTGGGAGTGGTCATCCTACTTGGTGCCTTATACGTATATGATATCGTCCAAACGAACTACTCTTTATCTGCTCTTGGTTATCATTTTTTTCCATTAGAAAGTCCCTTCCAATTTTCGCCTAGTTTTGCCGTGAATTGGCATGCCCTTGGTGCTTGGACATTTTCTGTGGTATTTGCTGACTTCATTTACTACTGGTTCCATAGGCATTGCCATGAAATCAATTTGTTTTGGGCAACGCATGTCACCCACCATTCCACCCAAGAAATGAACCTTTCCGTCGCCTTCCGTGGGAACGGGTTACAAAGGATTTTTGAGTATCTATATTACCTTGCCATGGCACTCCTTGGGATCCCTTGGGCGATGTTTTTACTAAGCCACAGGATTCTAAAAGTGTACCAATTTGTGGTTCACACTCGTTTCATTGGAAAACTTGGATTTTTCGAAGAGTTTATGGTAACCCCTTCGAACCACAGAGTCCACCACGGAACCCAAAGGAAATACCTAGACCGCAATCACGGCGGAATTTTCATCATTTGGGATCGTATGTTTGGAACTTTTGAATGGGAAACAGATGAACCTATTTATGGTTTAACCAAACCGGTGAATTCCTTTAACCCAATTACAGTCAACTTACACGTGTTTAAGGATATGTTCCTACAAATATTCAAATGTAAGTCGTTTGGTGATGCATTCAAAACCATATTTGGACCTCCCGGTTGGAAACCTTCTTACTTACAAACACCAGATGATGTTTTCAAAGAACCAGCTTACACAGAAAAGTATGACCCAAAACCACCGATGGGTGTGATGGTCTATGTGGCATTACAAGCGGCAGTGCTTATGGCTGTGGGCCTTGTGATTTGGAAAGTAGCTAAAATCAATTTGGAACAAGACATGACAACTCTTGGGATTTTATCTGCCGTCATCATCTTTAGTTTGTTTTCAATCGATCGGACAATGGAGATGAAACGTTGGTCAAGGCGAACAGAAGTGGTACGTAATGTTTTATTTATCGTTGCCTTTGTTTTGACCCTAATGTATTCCAACATTCCAAACATTGCAATGTTTGCGATCCCACTCATTGGCCTTTCGTTTGTATCCTTATTATGGATCATCCTCAAACGAAAAACCTTTTTTGATTTGAGTAATATTTCTAATACTTGGTATTAGATTTTATCTCTTTAAGAGCGGACTCTGAAGGGAACAATTTGTTCGACTTCAGTAGTTCGTCTCCCAAATTCAAATACGCCTTTGTTTTCTCCGCATGTTTTTTGCATAAATTCAAATCTTTGTAACAGAGTCCAAGGTCCACAAAGGGATCTTGAATGGTTTTTGTTTCCCCTTGCCCACCTGTGACCGATTGGTAATACAAAAAATCATCCTCAATCCATCCAAAGATATTTCCATACGCAAAATAAGCTGAGGAACCTTTTACCTTGCGAAGGTCACGGCCCATCACACTAAAATACACTTCCCTCTCCATAAAACCAAGGATAGTCGGAATGAGATCCAGTTGGGAGGTGATGTCTTCTCGGATCTCGGGTTTGATTTTCCCAGGGGCATAAATGAGGAGTGGGACATTGCGATCCTCATAATAATTGAGAAACCGATGGTGGCTATGGTCAGAAACAAAAAAGAAAATAGTATCTTTGAAATACGGTGCTTTTTTTGCTTTTTCCATAAATTCGAAAAGGGCAAAATCCGCGTAATGGAGTACATTTAAGTATTCACTGTCCTGAGTGTCCTTTCCAAACAATCGGTATCTTTCATCAGGGACTTTGTATGGGTAGTGAGTGGTACCTGTATGGATGACCGATACGATAGGTTGATTTGGACTCACGTTTAACAAACGTTTGTGCATCGCATCCAAAGATGCTTCATCTAAATAACTCCAAGGCCCTGTTTTGTACTCTGGATTTTTTTCTAGGTCTTGTTTGCCGACAAGGGTATCAAACCCCCAATGGTACATGATACTGCCCTTATTATTGAAACTTAAGTCAGTTCCCGTAACAAATAGAGTTTCATACCCTATGGTTTTTGCAATGTTGCCAAGGCCCGAAAACCGATTGAGGATTTGGGGTGTGCGCACTGCGGTAAGGCCAGGCCTATCTGGGATGCCTCCCAATAGCGCCATCAGTCCATTTGTCGTACGCCCCCCACTGGCAAAAAAATGTTTAAAGAACATCCCTTGGCGGATGAGTTGGTTGAAGTGTGGAGTGACCACTTTCCCTTCGACTTTCCCTGTTCCAATGATATCAATGAATTTACCTGTCCAACCCTCGAGCACAACCACAACGATATGTGGGAGTGGTTTTGCCGAACTAACGGTTGTTTTTCGTAGAAGTGGGTATTCTTCACTCACAAATTCCGCACCAGGATAAGACACTTCCTTTCTCACAAAGGAGGTAGCCTCTTCTAATTTCATAAAATGGCGGTCATCCACCTTTGTCATCTTAAGGTCGGTGATGACGGTAAACCCTGGGTTTAAAACCAAATCATTGGTGATCGTTTCTTTTGTGATGATGGCATCACTCGTTCTGAGTGGGCTTGTTTGCACCCCTCCTCTGATTCCGAGTACAAGTAGGGCAAGGACTACTAAAAACTGTAGGCCAGCCCATTTGTAATGTAAATTCACATGGGAATAAGGGAACTTGGATTGGATTTTATAAATTCCAAAACCAATACCAAAAATTACGGCAAGCCCGAGTAAAAACAAAAACGGATTTTGCGAAAAGGCAGAACCCACAAGTGGCAACATTTCAAACCCAAGGTAAGCAAACGCCTCATAACCCAAATGTTTGTTCCCATTCTCATAGTAGATTAAATCTGCGATGAGTAAAAACAATAAGAGGATGATAAAAACAACAGGAATTGTCCTCCAAACCGCTCTGTACCACTTGTTCCGATTGAAAAAGTGCAGGGAAGAATACACCAAACTAAACCCAAGTAACACACATAATACGGAAAGGTCAAACCTTGCTCCTTTTACAAATGCTTTTAAAATGATCCAAAAGGATTTGTCTTGCATCCGGTAAGAATACATCAGAAAAAATGCAGCGCGGTAGATGGTTAAAAATACGATTCCAAGCCCCGCAAGTATAAGATGGAATCGAATGTAAAATGGAATTTGTGAGAAAATTTTTTTCATAAATAAGTGATCTTTAAAATTTGAAACAAATGTAATGGTTCCTATCCAAACGCAAATTCTTAGGGTTTGACCAATTTGTAAATGGTTCCTGATTGGTAATCAGCGACAAAGATTTCCCCGTCACTGTCCTTACCAAAGCTTGGGATGAGGATGTTCCACTTTCCAAGAGAAAGGGTTTCTGTGATTTTGTTATTTTCTCCGGGTTTTGGAAGGTCAATCGCCCAAATTTTTCCTTGGATAAAATCACCAAACACATATTTGCCTTTTAACTCTGGGATGGAAGTTCCTGTGTAGACATACCCACCTGTGATGGACTGCCCCTCATCCCTTCCATATTCATAAAACGGTGCTTGGTAAAGGGAAGGATTACATCCATCTGTAAAACAATGGAATCCTTCTGTTTGGTTCCATCCGTAATTTTTTCCCGAAAGGATGATGTCCACTTCTTCATACGCATCTTGCCCCACGTCTGCCGCAACCAAACGTCCGTCAGGTGAAAAACTCATTTTCCAAGGATTCCGAATTCCATAAGCAAAAATTTCAGGTAAATAACCTTGTTTCCCAACAAATGGATTGTCTTTCGGAATCGAATATTGTTTTTTCCCACTTGGATCCGGGATAGGTGAGATCCTAAGAATTGAACCAAGGAGAGTGTTTGGATTTTGTCCGTTGTTTTTTGGATCGGCTCGCCACCCGCCGTCCCCAAACCCGATGTACAAATTCCCGTCAGGTCCAAAGGTAATTTGACCCCCATTATGGTTCGGGTAAGGTTGCACCACTTCGAGTAACACTCGTTCGTTTTTTAAAACCATTTTTTCAAATGAATTTGGATTTTCAACTTCCCATTCCGCAATGACTGTCATATCGCGGTTTGCCGAATTGATCACGGTGTGCGTGTATACTTTTGGTTCTTTCGGATACTTGGGATGGAAGGTGAGGCCAAGAAGTCCTTCTTCGCTATCCGTAATCACTTGAAAAGACTTTAACACTCGTTTGGTCTTTTTTTCACGGTCAAACAAAATGAGATCCCCTGCTTTTTCCAAAACAAATAAAAAAGGACTCTCCCCCGGTGGGAATTGGATGTCCGTTGGTTCTTTCACTTTCACAACTTCCTGAAGGGAGATTGTGAGTTGTTTCCTTTTTGCGTCAGGTCCAATGAAGATTGGTTTACTTCCTAAAACTTTACCATCGGTCTCATACTTTTTACTGAATGTTTTTAAGATCTTACGACCAAAATCATCACAGGCAAGGGAAGAAAGGGAAAAGGAAAGGAGGGAAAAAATAACAATGATTTGGATTTTCATACAACGTCTTCTAGTCATAGGATAAATCGCTTGGATTTGTACCCGCAATCAAAAAACTTTGGAAACTGTGATGAAACTTTTCTCTTTAATCTGTATTCCTGTTTTCCTCCTGTTTGCGTATCTTCAACTAAACGATCCAGACCCTTATTTATGGTTTCCGATCTATGCCCTTGTTGCCATCCTTGCAGGCATTCGTTTTTTCCGTCGATTGCCGAAGTGGATTGGGTATGGGATCATCCCTTTGTATCTTATCCTTTCTGTCTATTATGCCACAGAGGCACCCTATTTTGGCATGGAGGTGGAGGAAGTGAGAGAATCTCTTGGACTTCTCATTGCCGCATCCGCTGTATGGGGATTTGTGTTTAAAAAATAATTCGTACTTTGGGAAATTTACGTTTCGGCGATGACTTTCCCATCTTCTAAGATCATACGAATGAGTTTTGTCATCTCAACGGAGTATTCCACATCCAAGTGTTTGGTAACACCTTCACAGAACCCATTGATGATGAGAAGTTTCGCATCGTCTTCCGACATCCCACGCGATTGAAGGTAAAACAATTGGTCATCGTCAATTTTGGAAACGGTAGCCTCGTAGTTGAGTGTTCCTTCTTCCCCTGATACATCATTGTATGGGTAAGCATGGGACTGGGACCTGTTGTCCATCATAAGCCCATCACATTTGATATGGCTGTAAGAACCTTTACTCGAAGGTTCAAACTTAACAAGACCACGATAGGAATTGACCCCACCGTCAAGAGCCACACCTTTTGCCAAAATATTGGAACGAGTGTTTTTACCAACATGGATGATACGAGCTCCCGTATCCTGCACTTGTCCATTGCCAGCAAACGCTAAGGAGAGTACATCCCCAGTGGAATGGTCTCCTTGTAAGATGATCCCTGGGTATTTGATGGTATTGGCACCGATGTTACAATCTGTCCACGTGATGTGAGCTGCTTCTTCGCAGATTCCACGTTTCACGGTCCAGTTGTACATATTTTTTTTCCAGTTTTGGATGGTAGTGTAAAAGATTTTAGAATTCTTTTTGGCGACAAGTTCCACGACAGCTGTATGGAAATTAGTTCCCTTGTCTTGGACAGAGGTGCACCCTTCACTGTATTCCAAATGTGCCCCTTCATCAGCAATGAGGAGAGTGCGTTCATACTGTCCGGAACTTGCGGCTGTTACCTTAAAGTATGCTTGTAATGGCATGGGAGTTTTGACTCCCTTGGGGATGTAGGCAAAGGAACCACCACTAAAAACACAAGAGTTGAGTGCAGAAAATTTATTATCACCGATCGTAACAACGGTCCCCAAATACTCACGGACAAGTTCCGGGTATTCACGGATGGCAGTATCAATGTCACAGAAAATGATCCCTAAGTCAGTGAGTTCTTTTTTGACATTGGCATAAATGGTTTCGGAATCGTTCATGGTTTCGATTCCAGCCAAGTACTTACGTTCGTGTTCCGGGATTCCTAGTTTTTCAAAACTACGTAAAATTTCAGGATCCACTTCATCCCATGATTTTTTTTTCTTTTGGTTGGAACCAACATAGTGGACATAGTCATCAATGTTGATTTGGAACTGAGGGATAAAGCCCCAGGTCGGCATTGGCTTTTCTTCATACACCTCAAATGCTTTGAGGCGGAACTCGGCAAGCCAACTCGGTTCATTTTTGATATGGGAGATGGACTCTACAACCTTACGTGTCAAACCTTTTGGAAAATTATTCGCTTGGTAAAATTCGACATTCGGTTTTTCTATGTTTGTTGTAGATTCCATTGGTTCTCCCATTCTCTATTCGAGAAAGTTCAATTAATTGACAGATGCGAAGTAAGCTTTTGACCCTGTAGGATCTGCTTTCATCGTTTTTTTCCCTTCATCCCAGTTTGCAGGACAAACTTCACCGTGTTTTTCCACAAATTGGAAAGCTTTGATGAGTCTGAGTGCTTCTTCAATGTTACGTCCTACGGGAAGGTCGTTAACAGTTGCTTGGCGGATCACACCTTGCGGGTCGATGATGAAAGTTCCGCGTAACGCAACTCCCGCATCAGGACCAGACTCAATGAGGACACCAAAAGACTTTGCAATTTCTTTGGTTTTGTCTGCGATGAGTGGGTATTTGATCTCTCCAATACCACCTTCTTTTTTAGGCGTTTTTTTCCAAGCTAAGTGTGAAAATTCGCTATCAACAGATACACCCAAAACTTCGGCTCCGATCTTTTTAAAATCTTCGAGTTTTGCATCGTATTCAATGATCTCTGTTGGACATACAAATGTAAAATCAAGTGGATAGAAAAAGAGTACCACCCATTTTCCCTTGTAATCAGATAATTTGATTTCTTTGAAACTGTCCCCGATCACTGCGGTTGCTTTAAAATCAGGGGCATGTGATGTCACTTGTGGCATAATGTCACTCCTTAGAATTATTCTAAGTACAGTCCTTAGATTCTGTCTAGATGTTTTTGTATGAGCCGGAAGTTTTCCAAAACCCACTCTTCACTTGCCAATGTTTTGGTAAAGGTTTCGTCGTGGCTTACAAAGACAAGTGCTGCCTTGGTTTTTTGCAATGAGCCTTCTAAAGCTTCCACAGATTTTAGATCCAAATGGTTTGTTGGTTCGTCTAAGAGGATCACTTCCGCATTCGTTTCGATTTGCATGGCAAGGGCTAACTTTTTCCCTTCCCCTGGACTTAAGGCCTCTGACTCCAAAAATCGTTTTGGATCACTTCCCAATCGGTGCACAATGGAAAGGTATTCCGCCTGTTTTGCTTCCGTTAAGGATTGGAACTTTTGGAGTAAGGCTGTGAGTTCCTGTTTTGAGAATTCCTGCGGAAGGTATACGTTAGGAATTTGTTTCAAAAGAAAATGTTTTAAGAGATACTGCAATAAACTCGACTTCCCGGAACCGTTTGCACCAGTGATGCCAATCCTTGTTTGGGATCCAATCGCTAAGGGAAACTGCAAATCTAAAGTTAAATAATCTAAATCTAACCTTTCTCCTGCTTCGAGAAACAAAAGGTTACGTTTTGTATTGTGGCTCTGCCATTGGATGCCAATGGTTTCTTTCTCTGGCAACGTTTCCCAAATTTCTTTTTCCTTTTCGGCACTTCGCTTTGTCCTTTGTTCGATCTGGTTTTTCAATCGGCCGGCCATTCCATCTTTTCCTGAAACTCGGACTAAATTTTTTTTTGCCCTACCATCATGGTCATGGAGTTCTAAGTCCTTTTTAGACCTTCTATTGTGTGAGAGACTTGCTTCTTCTCTTCTACGTTTCCATTCCTTCTCTAATTTTTTCCGTTCAGCTTTTGCTATATGCCAATCGCGGATCCTGGACTTAGCTTCTTTATCTCTTTCCTGTTTGCCTTCCGAATAATTCCCAGGCCTTTGTTCGATAAAGTTTTTTTCCATAAACACACATGACGTAGCCAGCTCGTCTAACAAAGACCTGTCGTGACTGATCAGAATTCCGATCCCGTCGTAAGCCCTTATGGCATTCCGTAAAATCAATTGGCTCTTTGCATCCAGATGGTTCGTTGGTTCATCGAGAACGATGACCTCAGGTTGTTTCGATAGAATGCGAGAAAGCAGGAGCTTTCGTTTTTCGCCAAAACTGAGAGTCGCATATTCGTCAGGCGATTGGATATTGATTTGCAATTGACTTTTCCAAAAACTAGTCTCTTTGGAATCATCATTCAAAAACTCGATCAGTTCTTTCTCTTCGATTTCAGTGCCTTGGGTAAGAACCAAAACA
Source organism: Leptospira jelokensis (assembly GCF_004769635.1). Classification (GTDB taxonomy): domain Bacteria; phylum Spirochaetota; class Leptospiria; order Leptospirales; family Leptospiraceae; genus Leptospira_A; species Leptospira_A jelokensis. The sequence continues at coordinate 288,142 of NZ_RQGH01000011.1, read as the reverse complement.
TGGCCAGGCCCTACGACATTTCCTTGGTCTAACTCAAGTTCACGTGAAATGATTTTGGCAAGTGTTGATTTGCCACTTCCATTTTTACCAACAAGGCCAGTCCAACCCTTCGGGAAATGGAGGTTTAGATTTTCAAAGATTGGTGTCGATTGTGTATCGTAACGAAAGCTTCCGTTTTGGATGCGTAAGTATTTGGACATAAAACTTGCTCCTCTGGTTTCCATGTGAAAACGGTAAGCAAATCTTGTCCTAGTATGGCTTAGGAAAAGTGGAAATGTTGGTTTGTTTTTTTTTGCTTACCTAGTTAGAGTTTGTAAGTCTCATCGGAGTGCCCTCGTCATCCACTTTTAGACTGGAATTGATCCAAAAGTTGTCAAGAAAAAGTTGGATTTAAAAAGTTATCTACCCCTCCAAACAACTGTTATCAGTTCTTACAAAAGGATCAATTGCCCTTTGCCATTAGGAATTTTTCCATAAACTCTGTGATGTCCCGGATGTTACGGTTGATCATCTTACGGAGTTCCGGAGGGATATTTTGAGATTTGATGACTCGGTAATAATTGAGAGCGTTTTTTAACATCTTCCTGCGAGCAAACTCTTGTGCCTTCATGAGCATTGGTTTGTATTTATAATAGGAATATTCCATGATGGAATAATTTTTCGACAAACGAAAGGCATGTGGGATTTTTCCAAAATCATAAGTCAATGTGAGAAACGGTGCATCATCGGCTTCTGGTGGTTTTAACTCCAAAACACCATGGATGATTTTTTCTGGCTCATCTTCTGTGGCTTTCTCAGCCATCTCATCGAGTGGGATTGGTGATTCTTCTTCGGCAATCTCCCCCAAATCCCCATCCACAATTTCAATGTCAGGGCCATCCACATCGTCAAAGGATGGACCTTCTTTTTCCCCTGCCTCCTCTTTCAGTTTTCGATCTCGGAATACCTCGTCCGCATCAGGCAATCCAATTTTGATATCATCCGCTACCAGTGGTCTGTTGGTTAACTCCACTTGGATTGGCATATCGGTCTCGATGATCGTTTCCGACTTATGTTTGTTAGGATCGACTGCCTCTGGCAGTTCTACCTTGGAGGAGATGAGTTCGTCGGTTTGAGGGTCAACGGGATCTGGGAGCTCTAATTCTTTTCGTAAGGAATCGGTTGCTTCTTGGAACCAGTTTGGTTCTTCACCGGAAGGTTTCCTTTCGTCTGGATGGAGCAGAGGTTCCTTTTCATCGCGGCGAAGGTCATTTGGATCCGGCAAACCAATGGGCTCAAGGTCCCAAGACTCTGGCAATTTTAAGTTAGGTTTTTCAGGGAAATAGGGTTTGAGTAAATCGTTAAGGGATGTTTCTTCCCCTTTCGCTTCAAATTCTTTTGCCTTTTTTTCTAATTTCTGAAGGGCCTGGTTTTTTAAGAACTCTTCACGTTCTTTGAAGCGGTCACGTTTGCGCCTGTCTTCACCAGACCGTCTATCCTTTCTACCGGCAACATTTGTCCTACGATCAGGGCTTTTCCTTCGTTCTTCCCCTGACCTACGATCCACAAGGGGGAGGTCTTTGAACTGTTTCCAATCGTTCGAAAAAAATGTATCTTCTGGTAAATCAAGTTCCGAAACATCTTTTTTGGAAATTTGTTCCGCTAACTCTTGCAAGTCGAAAGGTTTACGTTCTTCTTCTGTCCTCTGTTTACTCTCTGGTGGGACAAAAAAGGGACCGACAATCCCTGATCCACTAGGAGCCGCAGAAATTCCTGGCATTGCAGGAGTGATCCCACCTGCCGTCAAACCTTGGTTTAACGATTGTAAGAGTTGGTCTTGGTTTTGGATAAGGGCAGGATTGGAACTTTGTGGTGGTGGGTTTCCTTGCAAAAACTGGTAAACAATCGGATGTACCAGTTGGTTTCCACCTTCCACTGTTTGGTTGATTTGTGGACCATTAGAGATGGGACTGTCTCGATTCTCTTTTGGCAGTGGAGGTGGAGGGAATTCACCAATATTTTGTGGTTGTGGGAACTGTGGTTCCTTGGGCAGATTAGGGAAGTTAGGTGGCGGTGAGTTTTGCGCAAATTGAATGGCACGCGCAATGGATTCAGCAAATAATTCCGAAACTTCTTTTAAGGCATGCACCAAATCACTTAGGTCTTTATCAGGTTTCTCTCCACTCCCTTGAGGTTTTGGTTTCGGTTTTGGAAGTGAATCTTTCCCTTTTTTTTCGCCTTCTTTATTTGGATCAATTGGACTCGGTGGTGGGTTGTCTTCTAAAAACTCTTCTAAATCCTGGATGTTCTTTTTGATTTTTTCTTTGATCGCAGGATCGGGGATTCGGTTTCCCGTACGTTCAAAGATTTCAATGGCTTCTTCCACTTGTTCGGCTTCCACAAGTGCTTCCGCATTGAGGAGTGGCCTTCTATGAAAGGAGTACTTTGAATTTTTAGAAATGATATCATCTGCCGAAAAACTGATTTCAGGGCTCTCTCGTCTTGGCCGTTCGGCTGCACCTTCTCCTGTGGCACGGTCTTCCCCAAAATCACCTAAGGGAAGTTCGCTCAAATCTTTTGGAGGTTTTTGTTTTTCGCGTTTTCTTTTGGAAGGTTTGGATGATCCCTCATCACCTAACCCTTGTTCGCCCGAATCACCTTCTAAATCCGGTAATTCGTTTAATTTTTCTGAAAATGCTTTGGGTTTTTGTTTGGAGGATTGGGGATCTGTTTGGAATCCAAGTTCTTCTCCCCTTCCTTTTTTGGGACTTGGTTCCCGAGAAGGCCTTCCTCCTCCACCTCGTTTTGGTTCCGGGGGAGTTGCCTCTTCACCTTGTCTCTGTTTTTGCCTACGTTTTTGCCTCGGACTTAGGTCTCTTGCGGACCCACCACTCCCTTCACCCCGGGCGATCTCTTCAAGATCGGCACCGGCACCAGAGAGACCGAGTAACATCATGAGTGTGGTTAACATAGAAGGGTTCTACTCTTTATTTTCGAGGTTTCGAGAGCTGGTATTTAAGAAATAACGAAAGAATATTGAATTTCCAAGCTTTTTACGAGGCTTTTGGGACCAAACTGACCGCAAGTTCTTTTTCTGCTTGACACAAGAGAATTTCTTGCGTTCCATGGTGGCATGAAATCCGTTGCGAAAAAAAATCTCAGCTTTGCCTCCTCACCGGACAATGCAGACGGGTTGCAGTTAAAAATCACGTTTGACGAAGACACAAAAACTGCCTTCGGTGATTACACCTGCCCCGAAAAATACCAGGGTTTACCGGATCAAATCCACCCAGGGATTATCTCTACCATCCTAGATGAGATCATGGTCAAGATCAACGAAGCGATGAATTTCGAAACCACCACAGGGGAACTCACAATTCGATTCCTCCAACCTGCAAAGGTGAATGAACCCCTCCACTTACGCGGATGGTTTGTGAAAAAGAATAAAAAAATCATCGAAAACCGTGCTGAAATCGAAAATGAGATCGGCAAAATAGTGGCCCGCGGAAAAGGTAAATATATCGAAGCTGAAGACTGATTATGCCGATGTGGTGGAATTGGTAGACGCAGTGGATTCAAAATCCACCGATGGTAACATCATGCCGGTTCGATTCCGGCCATCGGTACCAAAAGTCATTTAGTTCGAAACCTCTCACAAGCAGATTGGTAAAAGTTCTCTTCAATTTTATCAATTGCTTGTAAGACGAGGGACATTTCTTCCTTCGTCATCAAATCAAAAATTTTCCTTCCCTCTTTCAAAATCGATACCCCAAGCGAAATTCCATTTTTATCATCAGTTGTGTACACTGAGGACTTTGATTCCATTTTCACCAAAATATCTTCCATAATGAGGATGATTTTCCGCACGAGTTCCCGGTCAGAAAAAATTCCAAAAAGTGCCCCTACATCCTTTCGGAACGCATCTGCTTTGGATTTTTCAACAGAGGATATCAATTTCTCCATTGCATCTGGTGATTCCAAAAACTCTTTTGGACTTTCTTTGGCATCAAGTGCCAAAACCAATTCCTCCTCAAAACTATGTGCTGTTACATAGGAATGGAGTGCGGAGAGTCCAGCCTTGAGAGCCATGGGAAAATGTTTCCCAAATCGAAAGATAGACATGGCCAAGTTACCAAGGATACCCCAAATTTTTGATGGGTGGTTCACAAATCCAGATAACGCATCAAAGGCGGCATCGAGTTTTTTCCTTTTTTCATAATCCGGATACAAATATTCCAAAAAGAAATCTAAAAGTTCTTGTATGGTAGATTGGGGAATGGAATGAAACTCAGGGTATTGTTGTAAATTATCTTTTGAATAACGAAAAACCAAAGACTTTTGGTACAAAGTGATAAAAGCAGGGAATAAGGGATGGTTTAATACTTTAGAAGTTTCTTTTTTCGGTTTCATCTGGTACCAAATTCCTACATTACTTCATCAAAATACGTTTCGTATCGTTCCCAATTTACTTTTTTACCTTTGGGAGTGTATGGTAAGTTACTATTTTTTTTCACTTCTAGCCCAACAAACAAGGAATAGATGCCTACTGCGAGGGAAATCGCAGTTTCTTTTTTGTTTTGAGTGAGGTATTTCATATCACGGCTACGATTGACATAACCAATTTCGATAAAGGCACAAAGGGCATTTGTATACGTAGGCAAACTATAGGTAGAGATATATGGTTTTTGGATGGGTCCAAGTTCAGGGTATGGAGAATCTTTGGTTTTCAGTTGGACTGGCAAACCATATTGTACAAAACGCATGAGTTCTCTTGTCACATAATGGTTGTCGCCTCCAAAACCTTCCTTTCCCCCTTCTCTCCTCCATTCTTCTTTTTTACCCATTTCCCTTTCAAAAAAACGACCACTTGGTTCAAATTCCTCATGTGATTTTGCATAAGGACCTTTTTTCCCAATGTTTTTTTCCCAATTGGGGTCATCCGCATACTTCCAGCTAATCATGTTTTGGCGGTAACCTTCAAACTTTGTTAGGTCGACTTCTTTGCCATTTTTTTTGGACCAATAGCCATGGAAGTATATCCAAGTGTCGGCCATCGCATTTTCTAATTTGCTCCATCCAGATTGGAATACAAGCCAATCCGACCAAGGTCCTTGTAAAAAACCATTAGGCGATTTTTCTTTGTTCGAAATTTTTTTTAAAAGAGAAAAGGTTTTGTAACCCGGTGTGAGGACAGCTGCCATCCCACCTTTTTGCCCTTTGCTTGCGGGATTTAGGTGCAGGGATAAAACCAAATGGGGTTTCCATTCGTTGATTTTGGAAAGCCTCCCTTTTTTTCTCACTGAGGTTTTTGGATCGGGAAAATCATACAAACGATAAGGTGCATTCGGGTCATCTGAGTTTGCATCATCATCAAAGGAAGTTTCACGTGTTAGGTGGCTTATCAACTTAACGCGAGTGAATTCATTTTTTTTGGAAAATAGTTTTAAATAACCCTCAAATTCTTTCCAACCTTGTTCCGTTTCCGTTAACTTTAGAATTTTATGGACTTCTTTGGCAAGGTCAAGGACAACCTTTCGTTCGGTGATACTTCCGTGTTCGGTTCCTTGTTTATAAGTTTCTAAATAGGTTTGGGTGACACTATCATACTTATCCCCATGTTGGGCCTTGGGATCTTTTGCCACACCACCATGCCCTGGATCAATCACGATCCGGTAACTTGGTTCTGCCGAAAGCGAGATCGTGAAATAAAAACAAGATAATAGGATTAGGAAATTAATTTTGGAATGGATCCATTTTAAGTCTGACACGCTTGTGCCATTCTCCGCTCAATGGCGAGCGGAGAAAAGAAAAGTTTCAAGGAATTATTTGGTGTTTTGGCTTGCGATTTGATTTTTGTTATCCACAAGATCTTTTGCGTATTTATCAGTGATCGCTTTTTTGTCGGCTTCTTGTTCTTTGAAATCAGAAAGGATTTTGATCCCATAGTCTTTGGCGATGCGGTAATGTACGATGGCATCATAAAAACGATCGTCTCGTGTCATATCCGTCGCAAGACCCAATTGGCCATACGCAATTCGCAATTTTTGTTGTGCCTCTGCAATTTCACGGTAAGGAACCACAGGTTTTACCCCTTCTGTAGAAGTGTCCACGAGTTGTGCTTGTTCCTGTGCCGTGATGGTGTCCGCACATTCAGCGAGTAAGTTTTGGGTTTTGGTATCATAACTCTTTGCAAATTTACCAAGTAAGGTAGTAATGTCTTTTTCCAGTGCCACCATAGCCTTACCGGAAGCGATGTAGGCTCTGCGGTAATAATAACGTAAAACAATTTGGTAATCTTTTTTGATTTTTTCTAAAGCCGTTTTGGAGTCAGCTACCTCGTCTCCAAAGTTTGCTGTAACAATGGTTAACAATTTAATGGAATTGATGACACGGTCTTTGTTGTTTTCAGAAATGTTTTTGTATTGTTTGCGTTCTAAATTGGTACCTTGGTCCAATTTGTCTAATTCTTCAAAGGATTCCTTTCCTTTTTCGGGGGCACCCGATTCTTGTGCGATGACTGAGAATCCAAACAAACAAATGGAAAGAATCAAAAAACTTTTTTTTAACACGAAACGTTTCTCCTTAAACCAAGGAGCAGAATACAACAAAAGAACTAGGTTTGACTACTATTTTTTCTACTTCCGAAAAAAGAGTAAACCGTCGCCCACAGGATACAAGGTATATTCCGAAACTTGGGATTTCACCTCATTCCAAAGTTCCATCACCGCCATATCGGAAGGTTTTTTCGGATCGGGGTGTAACACTCGCCCATGCCAAAGCACATTATCATACAGAAAAGTGGCCCCTTTTTTTGCCTTTGGCCAAAGGGTTCGAAATATGTTTGGGTAAGTGATTTTATCACAGTCCACAAAGAAAAAATCAAAGTCTCTCCACTGGTCCTCATCTTCTAAATAATCGAATACCGATCCCGTCACCCGAGTAACATCCATTTGGCTTTCCAAACCCATTTTTTTCGCATACACGTCTAACAAGGCCGCCTGTTCTTCGTGCCGGTCAACGGTAATGATTTTCGAAGAAGGGTTTCCGTTTACCATCCAAAGTGTAGAGTATCCGAGTCCTGTCCCTAATTCCAAAATGCGTTTGGGTTTTACGAAGGAAACAATTTGGGATAACACTCCCCCAGTGGCCGCTGTCACAATCGGGATGTTTTTATCTTTGGCATACAGTTCCATTTCTCTGAATACGGAATTTGGTTTGCAAACAAGTTCGGAATCGATGAAACTTTCGAGTCCATCGATATAAATACTCGGTCTAGGTTTCATGATTTGGGAGGTAAAAATAAAGAGATTCTGTCCTTTAATACCGAAGGGACTTTTTTACGGAGCAGGTCATTTAACTCGCGATAACTGTACCGTTTGGAAGGATGGATGAGGACAATGGCTTCGTTTTCAAATGAGGAGGCATGTTCTATGATTTCATCAAAGTGGGTATGCCCCCACTCTCTTGCCCGACTCACATCACGTTTCTCACAATAATACGTACATTCCATAAAAAGAATTTTGCTTTTCCTTACGTCTTCGTTTTCCAAAACATATTCAATTTTAGAATCACCAGAAAAAGAAACAAAGGGACTTGCGATCTCTTCTGTTGGATCAATTCCCGATTCCTTTGACTTACGAATTTCCTCGGAACTGAGTGCGACAAATTCTTTTTTTAACTTACGTTTGGTTTCATATACGGTATACCCTTGTGAAGGGACACGATGGAAACTTTGTAAGGGTTTAAAAAAATAACCGGATTTTAATTCCACTCGGTCACCATATTCCAGTCCAATCAGTTCACATTCGTAATCAAACTCTTCAATTTCTGAGTAGAGTTTTAAAATTTGTGAAAGTTTTGGTTCGAGTGCTTTGGGTACATAAATTTTTGGTTTGGGGAGTTTTCGTAAACTCCGTTGTGACACATAATACGGAATCCCACAAGAATGGTCAAGATGGGCATGGGAAAGAAGGATTTTCCCAATATGAATTTTGTCTGGATTGATAAATCCAAAATCAAACATAAAATCAAGAGAAGGACAAATGATAGAAGTCCGGATCCCACCTTCTGAGATCCCTTCAAATTTGGTTCCCTTGTATTCGAAACTTGCGCTTAACATCAATCTTCCGGTTGGACCAGTTTCACTGATCCCTTCCAAAATCCTGCGATTGATTTTGGACCAACAATCGTTGTGATCATTTTATCTGATTGGAAATAAAGTTTTCCCACTCGTTTCAAATCAGCAAGGGTAACTTTTTCAATTTCACCACGAAAGTTTTGTAAATAACCTTCTGGCATATTGTGGTCACGCCTTCTGATTTCGCTGGCAAGTGTCCGTTTATCATCTTCAAATTGGAAAACAAAGGTATTGATAATGGCAATTTTTGCTCGCAAAAGTTCTTCTTCTGTTAAAGAATCAATGAGTTTTGGTTCGATGAGTTCCTTCATCAGGTCCAAAACCTCTTTGGCAGATTCAGATTTTGTCATGGCAAAAAAAGTAATGGTGCCATAACTTTCTTGGAATTCTGTAAAACTTCCGGCTGAGTATGCCAATCCTCGGTTGTTACGAATTTCCCTCATATAATAGGAGTTAAATCCTCCACCACCAATGATATAATTTAAAACCTGAATGGCATAAAAATCAGGATGGTTGTGTTCCGGTAACACACCCGACAAAGCAATGTAAGATTGTGTGACGTCTTTTTCCACTAGTTGGATATTTTTGCCATCCTTAGAAACATTGGCACTGATTGTACTTGGTGTGATGACTTCGCTTGGTGTTGGGTTTATTGTTTCCAAATTGGGAAAAAACTTATCCCAAGATTTTAGATCGTAATCACCCGTGATGAGTAGTCGCCTCTTTGTGGCAGATAGGATTTCTTTTTGGAAACTCAAAAGTTCTTCCATTTTGATTTGATCCAAATTTGTTTTGGACATCGAAGTTCCAAGGATGGTCCCTCGGAACATGGCTTCTCTTATTTTCCTTTTCGCCAAAGAAGTAACATTGTCATTACGACGGTTAATTTCTTCGGTAAGTTTACCTTTTGTGGTGGAAACAAGACTTTCTTCTAAATTTGGTGTTTCCAAAAATGATTTGAGAATGGGCAAAATAATCGATTCTGTTTTCTTTAAGTAGGCGATTGTAAAAATAGTTTTTTCATAATCTACAGAAACAGAAAAAGATGCTCCATAAAATTCCAAAGTTTCTAAAAACTTTTCTTTGGGATAACTTTTGGAACCAGAAAGTTCCCAACTATCTTCCAATAATCGAGCAATCTCTACGGGTCGTTTTCCCAAATTCTTTTTGCCATGGTAAATTAGAATATCAGCATATACAATAGGAAACTCAGCATTTTTTAGAGAAAAGATTTCCACTCCGCTGGCATTTGTTGTTGAAGATATATTGGGAACTTCAAATTCCAATGGTGCAAACTGGATGTCCTTTACAAATTCACCCATTTCTCGTGAAAGCAATGGGTTTAGGCATAAAAAGAGGATGATGATGAGACAACGTTTCATATTTATTTTTTCCTTATGTCCTCGAGTACACCAATCACAACTAAATCTTTTGTGAGGTACTTGGGAATGAGTGATTGGATATCACTACTTGAAGTATTCATAATGGTTTGGTATTGGCTAAATAGTCCACTCCAATCGCCATATAACAACTGGTAATAACTTAATAAATCGGCAATGGTTCCATTTTTATCCATTGTTTTCATAAAGTCAGAGACCATTTGGTTTTTTACCTTTTCCAACTCTTCTTTAGGAATGCCTTGTTGTCCAATTCGATTGATCTCTTCCCAAATGATGGTTTCTATTTTATTTGGGTCCACCCCTTCGTTCGGACTAATGAAAAACACGAAATAGTTTTTATAACGTTCCCCAGGGTATCCGTTCACAGCTCCAATGTTTAAAACTAGTTTTTCTTCCAAAACCAAACGTTTGTAAAGGCGTGATCCTGTTCCTGATGTGAGGATACTTGATAAAATATCAAAACTAGCATTATCTTTATGAGGGTAAGGGGGTTTGATCCAACCCATCATCATTTGGCTGGCAGAAGGATGTTGGACCTTAAATCGTTTTTCCCCTGGAAATGATTTTTCTTCAATTTTATATGGTGGTCTTGGTTTCCCTGGTTTTAAATCAGAAAAATACTTTCGTATGATGGCTTCTGTTTCCAAAAAATCAAATTGCCCAACAACCGATATCACCATACGGTTTGGAGTATAGTGCCTTTCAAAGAAGGCTTTTGTTTCTTCAATTTTTAAATACGGAATTTCTGCTGAGTATCCAATGACAGGTTTTCTGTAAGGGTGGCTTTCAAATGCAGTGGAAAAAAACTTTTCGCGTAACACAGCCCCACCGACGTCATCGGTTCTCATCCTACGTTCTTCAATGACAACATCACGTTCTGTATAATACTCACGTAAAATTGGATTTTTTAATCGATCCGATTCAATTTTTGCCCAAATTTCAATTCGGTTGTTTGGCAATTGGATTTGGTAATTGGTTACGTCTTGCGAGGTATAAGCGTTAAACCCCATTTCTCCATTTTGCTCATAGATATAGGAATCTTCATTTTTTACGATGAACTCATCTTGTAATTGGATTAAGTTTTTTAACCTTCGGTTTAAGGTTTCAATTTCTTCTTCTAAGGCCTTTGGGACAATCTCACCTCTCGTTAATAGGTCCCTACGTTTCAGTTTCAAATCATCCAGTTCAGTCCCCCAAACTTCGATTTGTTTTTGGTATTTTTCTTCCTTTTGGAAATCGGTAGTGCCTACCGACTTGGTTCCTTTGAATAACATATGTTCCAAAAGATGGGCGGTGCCCGCTTCTTCTGGGGTTTCGTCAACAGCACCTACTAAAAATTTGATATAAAGGGCAACCGTTGGGGAAGTGCCACGTTTCATCATCACAACGGTGAGTCCATTTTCCAATTGGATGGTTTTGGTATTTTCGCGGAATTGGGAAAGGGAGGTTCCGAAAAAAGCGTCTTCTGAAAATAGGGGTAAAAATTGTAGCGTGAAACAAAGGAAAAAGATTCGTAATTTCGACATCATCTACTAGTCTTGAAGTTGGAAATGGTTCGTAAACTTCTAATTTTAACTCTCTTTTGTTCCTGCCGCCTCTTTACCATCGCCGATCCAAATTATGTGGAACGCGCCTTGCAAAACGAAACGGATGAAGGATTCATCTCACGCGAATTTTTCCAAATCAAAGTGGAAATTCCAATGACCTACCGTGAAATCCCAGGCTTTGAAAAAAGGGAGGATTGCAAAAAACGGGCTTTCAAAGAACGGGAAACCCTTTCCCTTCCCTACCTTGTCAAAATCCAAAGGCAAAAGCACAAGTTTGGTGATGGCATTGATGCCTATGCGAATTCATTAGAAGGAAAGGACAGACAAACTAGACTCATCACCAATGCACCTCAAAGCTTTGGCGTAACCGGCACGGGAACTGCACCCACGCAATCGATGGCTTCAACGAATCCATCCGCAAGCTCACAAGGCCAAGATCCAAACTTACAAACAAGTGGACAAAATTTAGGTTCTCCATCCAAACAGAACCTAGACGAAGTTAGGGGGAATCCCCAAAAACAAAAAGAGAACGATAGTGAAAATCTCCACAATTTTGCTTGGTTTTTCGACAGTTTACATCTCTACAAAGAAGATTATTCTGATAAAACAAAATGTGCTTTCCTATTCCGTAACATCCAACCTAAATTGATGGAACGTGTGGAGAAGACTCCTATCTCAGAACCTAGGAAACTATAGATGAACAAACACCTAACAATTGCAATTTTATCGATCTTAATTTCATTTTTCGCCTTCCAATGTAAATCCAAAGAAACAAAAGAGATAAAAGAAACGAAAGAAGAAGTGAAAGAAACAGTAGAAACAAAACCCGAAGAATCTCCACTCATCATCGAATTCACAAAAGCAAAAGAAGGGTTTTTAACAGACAGTTTGTTCCAAGTTGCCATCTCAAGTGTACTGCCTTCAGAAAAAGAAAGAGAAGAAGAAGCAAAAACCATTGCCGAACAAAAAGCTTTAAACCTACTGAAAACTTATACAATTCCGAATCTATCTGATAAAGGAAAAAAAGAATTACGAGAAATATCCAAAGAAGGAAAAATCGTAAACAAAAACGTTTCAGTGGGTGGCCGTTACTTCTTTCTCTACCAAATCCAAAGGCCTAACTTAAAACGTTTTGTTACAAAAGATTTAGAATGAGCACAAGTGATCCATCTTTTGTATGGATCAGCATTGTTTAGATCACAAACGACTTACTGATTTTTGCGGGAATACAAATATTCTTCACAAAGTTACAATAAAACAACTTTCCTTCCATCTGTAATTTCCCTTTCCCTTCCACTTGGAAAGTTAAGGGTTTTACATATTCAAAGTATTCTGGTTTTTTTGGATGAGTTGGACCTGTTAGTTTCAAATCAGCAGAAGTGACCTTGAGTCCTTCTGTTCCGGATAAAAAAATTCGATGTGGTGCTTCGATTTGGAATCCAAAATCTTTTGGTAAATACAATTCCAATGAGTATTTTCCAAGGGTATTTTTTTTGACTGACACCTCAATGGGGTGGGATTCAAACGCTTCCTCCGCTTGGATTTCTTTGGATTCATTGCAACTCGTGAATCCAAATCCAAGTACGGAAGACAAAATAAACAAAACTACATACCGTATCATACCCTTTAGACTTAATTTACCTTGCGAAGGACCACACATCGATTCGAATTTGTGCCTTTTTCATTATTGGAAACTTGCCAACAATTTGAAAGTTTCGTAAAATTTTGGGTCTGGACATAGGTTTTACTCCAAACAAGTCCCGTCCCTTCTGCCATGCGGACCACATCCTCATCCAAATACAGGATTGAATTTCCTTTTTTGACTTCCCCTACTTCCATCACCATGTAAGATCCTTTTTTCAATACACGGGCTGATTCTTTTAAGGTAGAACGGATGAATTCATTCCAATCACTGAGATTACTAAAGATACTGAGTTTACGGTCTTTGGATTTTCGAATGTCTAAAAACCAGTGGCGTAACCAATTGTCTCCTTCATAATCCACTTTATCTAAAAATGGAGGGGAAGTTACAATCAAATCCACGGATTCTGATTCTACATTGGGTACAGAATTCGCAGAACTCAAAGAGTAAATATTGTTTTTAGAAAATTCATGGTAAAACGGAGGGATGGGCATCGCTAAATCACGTTTCATCTTTTGCAAAATTCTAGGTTTAATTGGACGGTACTCTGGCAAAATTCCTTTTTTGGCATTATTTTTTGCCTGTGCTTCCGGTGGGATGGAAACCTGAGGAAAGGTATACACCGAAAAAAATCCAGAGCTATGACCATGTAACCGAGACAAGGCGATGAGTGAAATGAATTTCATCTCAATCGAATCATCAATCATCATATATTTTTTTAAGTTTTTAATTTCTTTTAGTGTCCTTGGATGGAAAAAAGGTAACAAATTTTTATCAAACGGGTCATCCTCTACTTCTCCTTCCAAATCCAGTGATGCCAATTTTTTTTCTAAATCGGAAAATTTCGGAACATATTGCCTAGCACTTGCTAAAAATAGAGAAAGTGGATGGATGTCATTATGAATGGCAGCATGACCTTCAATATTAGCCTGGATAGCTGTTGTACCACGACCACCAAACGGATCATATACGACCCTGTTTTTCTTTTTTAGAAATTCCTTCATAAAAAAAGAAGGAAGCTCTGGTTTGAATGATGCTCTATAACTTACTGTATGATGGATTGGATGGCCTTGTCTTTGTTTCGCCGTCCAAAATTCACCAAATATAATTTTATCGGAATCCTTTAGTAATCTGCCTGCTCCTGCCATCCTTTGCAAAAGCCTCCTCTTTCTTTCTTAAAAGATCGGAGGAATGGTAATTCTTACTGTGGATTTTTATTAAAATCTATGGGACATAGTTTTTCCAATTTGGGAAGTAAAGTTCCATTTCAGGGAATCCCTTTGTTTTCACCATAACCGTTTGATTTGTCCTTTCGTCCAAATAACGGATGCTATATGCATGTAATAACTGTCTCTCAAAGCCTAATTCTTTTTGTAAAGAATCTGTCATACCATAGTTCACAAAATCCAAAAAGATGGTTTCCCGTTTCCCATACATTTTATCGCCTAGGATCGGAAACCCCAAAAAGAGTAAACTAGCACGTATTTGGTGGATTCTACCAGTAATTGGCCGAACTAAAACCAAACTGATATTTTCTAACTCATGATAGGAAAGAGGTAAAAATTGTGTTTGGCAAGATTTTGCTTCAGAAAACTGGTTTGGTGAATAAACCATCTTCTTACGGATCGCAGAGTGGATGTCTTTTCCGATAAATCCATCCAGTTGGATTTCCTTAGAAAAATTGCCATGAACCAAAGCAAAGTATTCTTTGAACACTTGCCTGGTCTCAAATTTTTTTTGAAACCATTTCCTACTCTCTTCTGTTTTTGCAAAAATCACAATGCCTGAAGTTTCGCGGTCAAGCCTATGCACTGGGATGATTTTCGGGTATTCTTTCTCTAAAAAACTAAGCAGGGTTTGGGTTCGGTACCGACCCGCTGGGTGCATTGGGAGGTTACCAGGTTTTTCCACAAAAAGAAACTCATCTGTTTCTTTTAAGACCGAATAACTTACGTTCACTTCCGGTTCTTTGATACGGCCAGGGATCGGTTCATATTCCAGAACATTCCCATCAAACAATTGTTTTTCGGAAGATACCAAATTACCATTCACCCGAATCCTACCTTCCTTTACTAAAAACTCCCATTCGGCGGCAGAGTGGTAAGGAAATTTTTCCTTCAAAAAATCAATCACCGTTTTCCCCGCATAAGGAGGGCGTATGACTGACTGGTAACTTGTCATTTACTTGGGGTCTTCGGGGGCATCGGTAAACTCATCATCCAATTGGTTGGCAAAAGGATCTTCGTTTGGACTTTCAGATTCCATTGCAGCTTCAGATGGGTTTTCACTTGGTAAGGAATCGGGTGCCTCTCCTCCACCAACCTGACCTTCTTCTTCGGCGTTTGGTCCATCGGAAGCGGTGGTTTCTTTTGTTGGTTCCTCTTCTTTGCCCACATTCAGGAACTCTTCTAGGGTCTCAGTGTCTTTTTCTGTTAGGTTGTAGAACTGGCAACCCACTCGAAAGTTAGTTTCTTGGTTTCGAATGTTTTTGATGATCCCGCGGATTGTCACTTTTTTACCCGCATCTAAATTTAAGTCAAAGAGGATGGTTCCATTGAGTGTGACAGAACGTGAAAAAGACCTGGAAGGTGCATGGATGAAACTGATACCACCCATACTTAAGTCCATCACTTGGCACACATCTCTTGATTCTTGGAAAACTCCCGTGTTGATGATATCACGGCTTACAGCACTTGCGAATGTTTGGATTTGTTTGTACACTTCAAAATCAAGTGGTTTTTCAGATAACACCTGAACGTAACCTAAATGTACATACCCCTTGTATTTGATTGGAACACAAATTTCTGAGATAAAATTGTCAGGGATCTTGGAATTTTCAAAGATACGAAGGTATTCATCAAATGGGAAAAATGCGGGTGAGGCTGTTGCTTTTTCCTTACGATCAACGATAAAGATATCTTTGTCATAATGGTGCATGAGTCGCAGTCGATTGTCCATCCTACCTGCAAAGAAGATAGAAGACAAAGGAAATGCCTTTGCAAGTTTTGTTCGATACGCAAGTAGAATCGCATCCACTTTTTTATCATCAAATCCAATTGCCTTTGAGACATCATTCACGTTGATGATGTTATTCACCACCATACCGGTTTGGATTTGGTTTACATCCACCCTTGTTCCTTGTCTTGAAGCTGCCGTGATTTGAATTTTAACAGGAGTTAGGATTTCAATTCCGTTCCCATCACCACCAGCTAAATTGAAATGGGCAAGGAATTTGCTACCATTATGAACTACCGTTAAGACACGGTCACGATTCGGAAACTTAAGACTCGTATTTATGATGAGGGCTTTGTTTTTTAGGGCAATGATTTTGACAGGAAATTCTTTGTCTGAGTTTATGATATAAGCTGGTAACTTTCCGAACAATGCGGTAATTACCTTCAAAATACCTTCAGGGTCTTTGATTTCTTTATCCATACTCAACCGTGTTGTTTATGAAGCAACATCGAACGCTTGATGTCTACTAAAGTTTTGGCCCCAGTCACACTCATAGACTGTTTTAGTTCTTCCGAATATTTTTGTAAAAGAAATCGAATCCCTGCATCTTCACCACCCACAAGGGAAATGGCCACAGGTCTTCCGACAAGAACCGCATCAGCTCCGAGAGCCATCATCTTAAACACATCCATTCCGGAACGTACACCACCATCAACAAGGAGAGGGATTTTCCCTTTCACTTCTTCTGCAATTTTTGGTAATACCCTTGCTGTGCCAGGCATTCCATCAAGCACCCGGCCCCCATGATTGGAGACAACAATGGCAGAAAAACCACCTTCCACTGCTAATTTGGCATCCATTGGATTCATAATGCCTTTTAAAATAAACGGGAGTTTTGTTTTTTCACGGAGTTTCATGAGTTTATCGAGTGGTCTTGTCACACTTGCTAAATTCTTTTGCACCATCGTTTTAAAATTAACCGCGTCAATGTCCATCCCGATGGCGAACACTCCGTCCGCTTCCGCTTGGTTGAACCTTTCCAGGAGTAAGGATTCATCTTCCCTTGGTTTGCAAATGAGAATCCCTTTTCCTGAAACTTTTTTTAGGGCTTCCAACATGATTTTGTATTTTTCAGGCGAGGCTCCGTCACCAAGCCAGGCAAGGCTTCCATTTTGTGCAAAGGAACGAACCACCGTTTGCGCATAATCCGAGTCGGTCATCACAAAATTCATATTGGTGCCGACACCAGTCATGGGAGCAGCCATGATCGGAGTTTTTAAATCATACCCTAAAAACTTGGTTTGGATACTGGGAGATACATGTTCTCTGATATAACCCGGCAGGATTTTATATTCAGCAAGGGCTTCGTGGTTGTCTTGGAAACTTTCCATAAGGCCCACACCACCCATCCCAGGAATCCCAGAGGCACAATTTTTTCCATCACATACCTTACAAACCCAACAGATGTCTTTTCCAAATCGGATCCGAGCTTGGTCTGCAATTTCTTTTTCTGTGATGGAAAATTGTTCATCCACTTCAAATTGGATGGTTTGTTTGACTTTTTCAAATACAAGTTCTGCTTCTTTTAATGAATCGGATACAATGATAACATGACCCGACTTATCGATGTTATTGGTTGGCTCCTTGATGATATCACCAGGTTTGGACTGCAAAAAAACTTCAGATACACCTTCAATTTTTTTGATTTCCTCCACACCACTAATCGAAATGAGTTTCCCAGGCTTTGACAGTAACGACCGTTCAATGGAAACACGATTAAAAACTGGTTCTAAATTGTCTGGTGTTTCTCCCAGAGAGATAAGAAGTGCAGCACGGTTGAGATTCACACCGGTTGACAAGGGATAGGTGAAGGCTGACATAAAACCACCGGACAACCTGGCCGCAATTTCACCAATCTTCACTCCATCTTTTGTGACTTTGATATCCCCTTTGCCCGCACCTAGATGGATGCCAAGGGCTCTCATCCCACCTGCCATCACTCGTTCCACTTCATCCAAAACATCTTTTGGCAATGCGGAAGGCATATTATGACCCACCTCAATGAAGTAAGGTTCTCGTTCGATGATCCGGTCTGCAATCCCCGTCATTCGGATTTGGCCTTGGAAGGCAAGTGCATCCACTGACAGCTCTGGTCCCTCCATGTACTCTTCCAAAATCAATTCTCCCGTCGGGCAGAATCGTTTGGCATGGCGAAAGGCAACTTGTAAATCGTCACGGTTTGTGACTTTGATCACACCCCGAGCCCCCATATTGTCAGCAGGCTTCATTACGAGAGGGAACTTGAGTTCATCCAAGGCGTCCTTTGCATCTTGCATGGACCAAACCGGTGCAAAACGCGGGATGGGAAGTCCAAATTCTTTGAGGCGTTTCCGCATCTTTACCTTATTGGAAGCAGCTTCCGCATCCACAAAACGGATTCCTGGCAGTTGTAAGGCGGAGGCAACGGCGGCCACAGTCATACTGGCATCGGTCCCTGCGGTGATCACGCCATGGATGGTTGTTTTTTGTGAAAACTTTTTGGCTTCCCGAACCATTCCTTCCACATCCTTTGTGGACATGAGGATGGTTTCATCGGCAATTTGGAAACCAATGGAAGTGGGATTCATATCAGCCACAACGGTATGCAGTCGCATTGTTTTGGCTGTTTGGATGATGGGAACTTGTAACAACCCTCCACCGATGATGAGGATTGTTTTTCCTTCAACTGATTTCAAATGGGAACACTCTCCCTAGAAACTTCCAGTTTTGGTTTGATTTTTCGAGTGATGGATCCTTTTTGGATGAACCCACCTGCTAACAAATAATCTGCATTTGCCCGGTAAAAGGTAGCCGACTGGCCTGGTGTTACACTTTTTACATCTTCTAAAAATGTAACCTTCCAAGTGTCTCCAAGTGAAGTCACCTGACAAAGAACAGGTGCACTTCGGTAACGGATTTGGACTTTCATCTCCATGGACTGACCAAGACCAAGAGGTGCCAATCCTTGGTAGGTGATTTCTTCTAATACAAAGGACTCGGATACAGTTTCTTCTTCTTCTCCCAGAAAAACTGTTCCATCATCTTCAATGGAGAGGACATACAATGGATTTTTCCAAGCAATGCCGAGTCCCTTCCTTTGGCCAATGGTAAATCCTTCTTTTCCTTGGTGTTTGCCAATGATTTGTCCAGAGGCTAACTTAAAAAAACCAGGTGTGAACTCCATACCTTTCTTTTTCAGAAAAGACCTATAATCATTTTCTGGGATAAAACAGATTTCTTGTGATTCTGGTTTTTCAGCAACGGGTAAACCCATTCGTTTGGCAATCTCTCTCACTTGGGATTTGTCCATCTCACCCAAAGGGAAAACTGTATTTTTGATATTATCTTGGGACAAACCGTACAAATAGTACGCTTGGTTTTTTTTCATGTCGACAGCATTACGAATGGCATAACGACCATCCACTTCGATGACTCGTGCATAATGACCAGTTGCAATTTTTTGAATGCCTAATTTTTTTGCCTGCTCAAAGAGAGCACCAAACTTCACAAAGGTGTTACATTCCACACAAGGGTTTGGGGTCCTACCATCTTTATAATCACTGATAAAACGATCGATCACACGCTCCCCAAATACCTTTTCCATTTTGATTACGTAAAACGGAATGTTGAGAGAGAGTCCAACATCACGGGCGTCTCGGATGTCTTCCGGGGAACAACAGGATTTTTTAGTGGTATCACAGGCGGGAGCTTCGTATTCCCAAGTTCTAAGGTTCACACCTATGACATCGTAACCTGCTTCCATGAGGAGGCCTGCCGCAACAGCACTGTCCACTCCACCACTCATCGCCACTATGATTTTTTCTTTTTCTTTCACCTTAGTTCTCTTGGTGGATGATGCCGATCCGTTTCCTGGAAAAATCCCAAAACAAGGGACGAGTCCGTAAAACACCAAGTCCGATCACCCAAACCTCTTCCTTATCCTTGTCCCCCGATAAATGGAAATTCTCAAGTGAAATTCCAGTGAGAAACTCTACGTTCTGGTATTCTTCTCGAAATCCAGATTTGCATCGTAAGGTAAGGGTTTCCTTTGCCTTCCAGTGCTCCAGTGTGAGGATGGTGCCACCGGGACGGAACACCCTTTTTTCGCCCAGGGAATCCTCACCACCCGCTTTTGGTAAAATCGATAAAGTAGCCCCTGTATCCAAATGGGCAAATGAGACAAAGGATTTTGGGTATTCAAACTGGACAAAGAAATGTTCTCCCTTTTGTTTTGTAGAAAGGTATTTCAATTGGGTGCCAACGTAGGCATCGGGGTGATCACAAAACGGAGAATCACTGGAAAACCAATACAAAAGCCCCTCATCCCAAAACACACAGCTGCCTTGAAAGGCATCTTGTCCAAGTAGGCCTTGGATTCCTTTTGGTAAAATCCCTTCTCCCTTTCGGAGCCGGAGTTTTTTTTCACCTATTTGGAATTCTTTTGTCTGCGAAGGATCTGACCCTTCATAAAAACTGATATCGGAGCCTGTGTCCCATAAAAAAGAAACCTTCTCTCCTTCCTCTGATTGGAATCCAAGTAATAATAAAGACATACCAGTATCTAACACTTGTACTTTGGTGTGAGGGGGGAGGGTTCGTGGAAACGAGAAGTTTTTGGAAGATTTGTTTGTAGGGGAAGGAGATTGATTGAGGATTTGAGACTTTGGATCGTTTAGAGAAATGTTTTGTGTTGGGTTTGGAAAACAATCCCCAACACCGAGACAGAGGACAACTACACCAATTTTTTGATACAACGAGAGTGTGGGCATCTGGAATAGTCTACCGTACAATCTCTGTATTCAATCCCTGTATTGGCATCTTTTGATTTGTATTCAATGAAGCACGAGTAAGGTTGGAAATTGAAAGAAGAAAGTCCAAGGGCTCGGTTACGAATTGATTCATACACATCTGAAGGAACAGAAGGCGAAAGGTCTTTGAGTAGGTATGCAGGTTCTGCCATACTCTACCCATCGGCAAATTTCCTAATCTTTATAACAAATTGTGCGGTTTCTGCCAGAATGTTTGGCCTGGTAAAGCGCCTTATCCGCACGTTCGATGAGATCCTTGTTGTTTCTGTCAGTGGGTCGAAAACTAGAAACCCCAACGGAAAGTGTGACTTTTAAATCAGAATCATCATTTGGGTTTTTGACCACCATTGCTTCCACGGCCTTTCGGATTTCTTCCCCTTTGGCAATGGCTTCTTCTTCTGTGGCCCCTGGCATCACCAAACAAAACTCTTCCCCACCATAACGTGCAGGGATATGATGGCGTTGTGCTTTTTGGATGAGTTGTTTTGCCACCTCGATGAGGACAACGTCCCCAGCCTGGTGGCCATAGGTATCATTAAAGGTTTTGAATTTGTCCACGTCAGTGAAAAGTAAAGACAACTTGGTTCCTTTTTTACGACAACGTTCCATCTCTTCTTTGAGTTTCGTTTGGAAGTAGTGGTGGATTTTTAATCCTGTCATCATATCCACTGTGGCAAGTTCGTACAACCTTGCGTTGTCAACGGCAATCCCTGCCAGGTTTGCAAGAGTGGTCATAAATTCTTTTTCATCTTCCAAAAATTCTTCAGAAGTCATCTTGTCCCCAAGGACAAGCAGCCCATTCACCTTCCCCTTGGCATTGAGAGGGACAAGGATTTCGGCTCCCATTTTTCGTAAGTACACAATGTCAGGGATTTTGTTTAATACTTCCATCTGGAGGATTTGGTCCATCGTGATGGCCTTTGGTTTTTCCTCAAAATAATGGATGAGGGGGCTATCAATTTTGATTTCGTAGTTTTGTTCTTCTAAACTTAGCTCAAAACCTTTGATGGATTGTGGTTCTAATTTAAAAAGTCCTAAGTCAATTTCTGGCTCAAGGTACATAGCAGCATGCAGAGTTTGCAACTGCGCCAAACAAATGTTAAGAATTGCATCAATTAAATACTTATAGTCTAACGTGGAATTTAATGCACGGGAGATTTCCAGTAGTTGTTTTTGGTCGTAGATTTTTTTTTCGTAATGCTCAAAAACGATATCAGTGTTTTCTTTAAAAGACAAAACGCACCGCCAGAATTCTATATAAGATAGGAATCATTCGCTATATTTGACGCCTGTAAAGTAAGATTTTGATGGAAATCGATAAATTTCAAAACGGGTCGATTTTTGAAAGTTTCTTCTTTCATTGTGTTGACGATAAACGAATCTGAAAAACAATGGTCTTATACCGCGCGGTGGAGCAGCTGGTAGCTCGTTGGGCTCATAACCCAAAGGCCACAGGTTCGAATCCTGTCCGCGCAACCGTTATCATCCCTTTCCCAATTCCTTACTCCTCTCAGTTGCCCGTCGAATGGCATCCCGCACTGCGGTGGAAAATCCACCTCGTTCCAAAGCATCCAATCCATGGATCGTAGTCCCTCCAGGGGAGGTGACCCAATTTCGCACTTCCATTGGGTGAAGGGCGTGGTCTTTGGCACGTAACTCCCGAAAGTAAACGAGGGTTCCTTCTATGGTCTCCATGGCAAGTCCCAAGGCTTCTTCGTAACTCAAACCCTCTTGTAACCCACCTTCTGCCATCGCTTGTAAAAACGTTAGAACATAAGCAGGTCCAGAACCCGACAAACCAGTGACGGTATCCATCAATGATTCTTTGGAGATGCGAACCGATTCTCCCATTCCATATAACAGCCGTTCGGCATGAGTGACCGCTTGGTCTTCACAGTAATACC
This sequence comes from Leptospira jelokensis, assembly GCF_004769635.1. Taxonomy (GTDB): domain Bacteria; phylum Spirochaetota; class Leptospiria; order Leptospirales; family Leptospiraceae; genus Leptospira_A; species Leptospira_A jelokensis. The sequence continues at coordinate 265,731 of NZ_RQGH01000011.1, read as the reverse complement.
CCATCGCCCCTCGGTTTGCGACAAGAGGTAAATTCGGCATCACCCGCACACAGGTAGAGCCTTTGGGAGCGCTACTGACAAGTTGTGAATGAGAAATCCCTGCGGCAATGGAGATAAAAATCGCTGGTTTTTGGAATTCTTTTAACACGGGTTCAACAAGACCTGGTTTTACAGCGATGACAAAAAGTCCGGCTTCCTTTTCCAAACTGTCAAGGGTCGTCACCATTTGTACCCCTTCGATCGGGGACTCTTTTAGGTGGGGATCAAAGGCAAAAACCTTTGTACCTTGGGTGATGAGTGCCTTTGCCATAGCCCCTCCCATCTTACCAAGGCCCACCATTCCTACAGATTTAAACGGAGTGTGTGCCATACTCTCTTTCTCCAAATATTTTTGATCCGATCCTTACAAAATTTGAACCCAGTGTGATTGCCAATGGATAATCACCGCTCATCCCCATGGACAACTTACGTTCTGGGAAATGTTCCTCTCGGAAATTTTTTAGTTTCGTAAACACTTCTTTTGTTTCATTTAAATCACCTGAAGAAGGTCCCATACCCATAAAACCTTCCCAAATGCAATACTCATTCTGAAAACCTAACAATTTGATTTTGTTTTCAAGTAAGGTTTCCAAACTAAAACCATGTTTTGTATTTTCGCCCGTGAGATTGGTTTGTAAAAAATACCGAATTTTCTTTTTTTCTTTTTCAGCACGTTTTAATAACTCACTGAGACTGGAAAAAGAGCCAACGCCATGGGTGTATGAAAATACACCAAATAACTTACGTAAGGTTCCTGATTGCACGGGACCTATGTGGTGTACATTCACACTTGTTTCGGCATCTGGGAATTCTTCCTTTAACCTTGTGAATTTTTCAATAGCTTCCGGGAGATAGTTTTCACCAAACTCGCGAATGCCTTGCAAGTAGGCATCCCTTACCACTTCATAAGGTTTTGTTTTGGATACGGCGATGAGGATGGGCAATTGCCCATTCGTTAAAGATTTGAATTCATTTTGAATGGAATGGTAGGTCGTGATGTAATCTGACACGATTACTTGGCTAAAGCTTTTTCTAAAGAATCAATTCTTCGTTCAATTTCCAAAAACCGTTTTTCGTTTCTTTCTGATTGTGAGTTTAGTTTTTGTTCCACTTCTCTCATTCGAACTTCCAAAGAAGAACTTTGAGAAGCCGTGGAAACATTTGTTTTTTTCGAAAGGGATGAAACTCGTTTTTCTGGACTTTGGGTCTTACGTTTGGAACTAAGAGAAGATTTTTTTGATTTTGACTTTGTCGTGGCGGTCTCTGTTGACTCTTTTTCCATTTTCGTTTTTTTGGATTTGGAAACCGATTTTTTTGGTTCCGTAAACGAATCGTCTACTGGTTTTGGGGCCACTGATTTTTCTGTTAGAGACTCCTTTGCATCCCCTGCACTGGAATTTTCTTTTGTTCCTGTTTTGACTTTCTCTTTTGGAGTGATCTCCTCTTCCACACGGTCCAACTTTTCCTTCAGTCTGGATCCACTCTCTTTCGTTTCTTTGGCCTTTGCACCCGAAACCGATACAGACCTTGGTCGCCCTGCTTCCGGTTCCATATCATCTAAACTTGGTAATTCCGGAAGGCTTGTGCGATCTTCATAGGAATCGCGATTCTCTTTTTCTGATAAAGATTCTTTTGGTGGAGGGATAGTATCGGGAGATTTTGCGATTTCTCGGTCTACCACATCCACTTCTTTGTTTTTTCCGATGGTTTGGAGCTTTTGGTAAATTTCGTTTCTATAGATAAATGCGAAAATGAACGATGAAAGAAGTAGGACCACTAGAATGGCAGTTGTCAGTATTTTCAAATTGTCGCGGCGGCCCATGACGTGCGGATTCCTTTCCTTTGATACGGATAGAGTACACGTTTTTGCGCTTTCGCAAAGTGAGAAATCATGTTAAACATAAAAAAATTCACATTCTTTCTAGGTTTCTTCCTGAGTTTTGCCAGTCTTTTGTCTCTTCCGAGGCCGTATGACCCAGATGAATTGGGTCGGGTGCAAATTTTACGATCAGCACTCGCGATGGACACACATTACCTCCTCTACCTTGTAGAAGACTTTGAAGGGGAAAGGCCATGGGATTTTTACCGTGTGGATTCCTTCTTAGCCCAAACTCAGTTTGCCGCATCCATTGCCAAATCAGATGCGTTTTTAGAGGAATCGAAATTACTCAAAGAATCAGGTTTTCCAAACTTACAAAACCAAACCAGTTTCCTCTTACAAAGTTTTGTCGAAAATCCAAGGCTTGACCATTGGGAAATCAGACCGAAAGAACCCATCCTCCTCCCACTGGGCATGCCCATCCAAGGGATCCTTTGGGTGTATTCCGAAGGACATCACATCAATCTCAGTATGGGCCTCTCCCAAAAAAAATCCAAAGACTTGTATTTTGATTTAGGAACCTTAAATTTTGTTGGTTGGCGCCGGTTGGAATTCAAAATCAATTTACCAAAGGAGAATACACGTCTCATCCAATCTATGTCCTTTCCCATTTCTTTTGCTTCCTTTCGTTTGAAAAGTCTTGCCTCTCAAAAAAAAGGTGAGTTCCATTTGTACTTTGATAATTTATGTTTTGTGATTGATAAACGTACCTTCAGTTACCCAGGTTCCGAAGTGAATGATACTTGGGGTAACAAACGCTAAATGGTTTATTTCGTTTATAATGTACTCATTTTAAAAATTTGGTTCCTTCTAAAATTAAGTTCTCTGTTTTCTAAAACCATTCGATTGGAGATTTCCAAACGAAACCACTCTCTGAAAAATTTATATAAAAAAGTTCCGAAAGAGCATCCAGTCATTTGGTTCCATTCGGCAAGTGTGGGCGAACTTGACCAAGCAAAGGCTCTGGCACAAACCATTCGTCGGCATAGAAAAAATGTTTTCATCATCCAATCTGTGTTTTCTTCTTCTGTCAAAGAGTCTGCTTTTTTTGATCCATTAGCCGATGCGTATTTTTATTTGCCCTTTGACTTACCTTTTTCTTACAACAAAATCTTTCACTTGTTCCGACCCAAATTTTTGTTCATCATGGCATGGGATACTTGGCCCAATCTTTTAAAAAAAGCAAACCAGTTTGGAACAAAAACTTATCTATGTTGTGCAAGTTTATCGCAACAGTCCTCGAGGAAAAATCCTTTTGTGAAGTTACTCACAAAATCATCTTTCCGTTACCTCTCAGGCATTTATCCAAGCCATGAATTGATGGCAAAAGAATTTGAAGGACTTGTGGCAGAAGGCACTGACTTTAGAGTTTTGGGAGATACTCGATTTGAGTCGGTTTTAAATAAGTTAGAAACAGGATCACCAAACCCTCTTTTTACGGAATTTGTAAAACGAGAATCGGATACCATTCAAAAAATAAAGCCGATCATATTAGGCTCCACCTATCCCGTCTGCGAATCTTATTTTTTATCGTATTTGGCAAATGCGAACGACCAAAACAAGTATTGGATTTTCCCACATAAATGGGAACCCAAACGGATGGCAGAATTCCAAATGAAATTGATTCCTTATGGGACAGTGGGTGTTTTTTCAGAAATGAAAGCAAATGCCCCCCTTCCCCAATTTTTACTTTTTGATCTTCTGGGAATCCTTGCTTTTGCGTATCAATATGGAAGTTTTGCCTATGTGGGTGGGGCGTTTCATCACAGAATCCACAATACAATTGAACCAGCTGCCTTGGGACTTGCACTCGTCACAGGCCCAAAAGTACAAAATGCTCCTGAAGCTCTCGTTATGCAAGGATTAGGTGGTCTATTCAGGACAACAAATGAAACTGAATTCATTACCCGATTTGGGGAACTTGTCCAAAACCAAGACCAAAGAGAAAAGATGGGAAATACCAATCGAAACTTTGTTGTAGAAAACAGAGGTGCATCGGAAAAGATTTATAACCGAGTTTTTCCGTATGACAAAATCTAAAATTGCCGCTGTTTCTATCAATACCACTCCCCTTGACGTTTTAGGCAATTTTGAAACCATTCGAAGAGCCATCCTTTCCAAAGATTCACAGGATGCAGACCTAATTCTATTTCCAGAACTTTCTATCTCAGGTTATGGATGTGAAGATGCCTTTTATAGACCCAACCTTTGGGAAAAATGCCTACAAGTTTTACACCAACTGAAAACCAATTCACCTAACCAAGTGATTGTGGTGGGCCTTCCTGTTTTTGTAGATGCTTTTTTATACAATTGTATGGCTGTTTTATATGATGGAAAGATCCAGGCTTTTGTTCCCAAACTCAATTTGGCAAATACTGGGGTCCATTATGAAAAGAGATGGTTCCATGCTCCCAATGGGTTCCAAACCAAACAGGTTAGAGTCGATGGGGAGGTAGTTCCCTTTGGACATTTTGTATTTTCCTTTCGCGACTTTCGTTTTGCCATTGAGATTTGTGAAGACAGTTGGGCTTCCATGAAACCTTCCGAAACCTATAATGTGAATGGAACCGATGTCATCCTTTCGCCGGGTGCTTCTCATTTTGCGATGGGAAAACAAAACATTCGTAGGCAAATTTTTCAAGAGACCAGTCGAAACCAAAACAATTTACAAGTGTTTACCAATCTCTGTGGGAATGAATCGGGCAGGATCATTTTTGAGGGAGGTGCATTTTTTGCCTCCTGTGGAAATGTAGTGAAAGAAGGCCCACGCCTCCATTTCACTCCCTTCGAAGTCACAAGCCTTAGCTTCGATCCAAACGAAATCCGTGCATCCAAAGCCCGTAACTTCAGAGAACCAAATCCCAATTTTGTCCCAAACCAACTTCCCACCCTCGAGTTCAATCCTAACAAACAAGTGACAAATGGGAATGGTCGTTTGAAGGTCCATGACAAACGTGAAATGGGAATCGATGCTTCTATAGAAAACAAGGAAGCTCTCAGTCCCTTTGAAGAATTCACAAAAGCAGTTTGCCTTGGTCTTTATGATTATCTACGTAAGTCCAAAACCAAAGGGTACACTCTCTCTCTTTCTGGTGGAGCAGACAGTGCTACTTGTGCCCTTCTTGTTTCTTGTATGGCCGAAATGGCAAGGAAGGAAAATGGGAAAGACAACCTCACAAAACAAGGGATCAGTGATAAAAACCTACTTGTCACTTTGTACCAAAAAACAAAAAACAATTCTCAAATCACTGAAGAGATCGCAAAAACCTTAAGTGAAGAATTGGATTGCGAATTCCATTCGATCTCCATTGATGAAATGGTTTCATCTTCTGTTTCACTCATTGAATCAGTAACGGGTACCAAACTCAATTGGCAGGAACATGACTTAGCCTTACAAAATATCCAAGCAAGGGTCCGGTCCCCCCTCATTTGGTTACTGGCAAATTTAAATGGCCATTTGCTCTTATCCACTGGAAACAGAAGTGAAGCTGCCGTTGGTTATACCACGATGGATGGAGACTCTTCGGGATCCATTGCACCCCTCGCAGGTGTGAGTAAGGAATTTTTATTGGACTTACTTGATGACATCCAAAAAGGGAACAACCGTTACATCACTCCAAAACATTCCATCCAATTATTAAGGGAAACCAAACCAACTGCCGAACTGAAACCACTCGCAGAACACCAAGAAGACGAAAAGGATCTAATGCCTTATCCGATTCTCAATTCCATAGAACGGAAATTAGTGTATTTGGGAGTCAATGAGTCTGAAGTTTTGGAAGGATTAAAATCTGAATTCCCTTGGGAAACCAAAGAACAACTACTCGCCTACATTCAAAAATTTAAAAAACTATTTGGGATCTCCCAATGGAAACGAGAGAGGTTACCTCCCTCTTTCCATTTGGATGATTACGGTCTCGATCCAAAATCAAGTTACCGTTTCCCCATTCTCTCTAACGAAACTTAAGGAGGGGGTTGTAATCCCGCCTTCGCATACGCATTCGCGGCTTCCTTTTCAATTTGTTCATTTTGGAATTGGATGCTTTTTAAGATCTCTTGGAATTTTTTATCCATTTCCGGGTCATCTCCACCTTGTGATTCAATGAGGTAGTTGATGATCTCAAGCCTGTCTTTGCCTTGTTTGCGAACATGTCCATAATAGGTGGAAAGATCCGTGGCATTCGGGCTGCCACCAAACACTGAGTTTGTGGCCCTTGTGAGTTTTTGGTTGAATTCGGTTTGTTTCTTTTTGTCTTCAGCCGTCATCCGTTTCGGAATGAGGTCGTTGTCAGGAAACTGTTCCCGCAGTTCTTCAAATGCCTGCATGGCTTCTGGTGGGTATGGTTTTCCTGTTTGGGGGTTGATCGGAATTTCTCCCGCTTCCCCTGAGGCGATATTGGGATCGTCTTCATAACGCATCCCACCCGCATTGTAGTAATCAGAATCAAAGATCGAACCTGCCTCTTCCCCACGGACACCCAAGCGGTTTGTGCCTTTTGGGTTTGCGGTTCCACCGCCAAAAAGGGCAAGAGCCTGGGCACCTTTTTCTTTTTTACGACGGGTTTCGTCTTCGTCATCCCCTCCAAGCAAAAGCAGGATGAGAAAAAATAGACCAATTAGCGAAATGGAGACAAAGAGTAATTTTTTTTGGATTCCCATAGATTGAATTCCTGAAAACTTGGAAGGCAAACGAGAAACTGAATGCGTTTTCCTTCATTCCATCCAATATCCTATCTCTGCATAACTTTTCTCTCTTTTTTTCATTGTGGAGTGAACACTGACACACCTGTAGCGCCATTCGTGTTTTTGGTGCCACCTAGTGTCCCACAAATCCTCTCCGTTGTGGCAGTGAATAGCAACATAACGAATGATTTCCAACTCGATCCATTGAACCAATATTTGACACCAAGACCCGAATATGTCCTCCGTTACTTTGTGACAAACCGTGAACCTCAATTTGTCGGTTACAATCTCTATGTCACAACCGCATTCCCGGGGATCATCCAAACCATCCAAGGAGAATGGCTGGAAGATGGGGTACAACCTAGTTTCCCTCACCTCCCTTACGAAGCCTCAACCTCTTCGGCAAGGATCATCACAAAAAGGATCCGATTTGCAGTCCCACCACCAGGGACGGAGTTCTTCCAAAAATGCCAAATTTATAACTTCACTTTGCGTTCCATGCTGACAGGGGGCCTTATCTCAAACCCTTCTACAGCAGTCAGCACCTGTGCCATTCCTGGCAAGGTGAATGACATCCAAACCGATTGTGCTGTAGGAGCTGGTTGCAATACCGCGTTTTGTTCAAACCCAGCCTGCGGGACACCTTCTTCCTGTGCCCTTGGGACAGCTTGTAACCCCTGCACCAAAGGGAATAATGACCTAGCCTGTACCTGTCCCCAAGGACAAACACCTCCTGGGTGCCAATCCATTGGCCCATAAACGAGAACCAGGCACTTTGTATGTAGTGGCCACTCCCATTGGCAATTTGGGAGACATTACCATTCGCGCCTTAGAAGTCTTAAAAGACGTAGAACTTGTTTTATGTGAATCCACGAAGGAAACCAAATCCCTATTCCACAAACTTGGAATCTCAACTTCCGTCCTTGCCCTTTACAAGGACCATTCCGAATCCCCTTATGCCAACGTGATCGAACAATTGAAACAAGGAAAGTCCATGGCCCTCGTTTCCGACGCAGGAACTCCAGGGGTTTCGGATCCTGGAAGCCAAATGGTGCGGATTGCAAGGGAACACCGAATCCCCATCGTGCCCGTCCCAGGTGCTTCAGCGCTCACAGGCATCCTTTCTGTTTCTGGATTCCAAGTGAATCCCACGTATTTTTTAGGATTTCTCTCTGAAAAACCGAGTAAAAAACGCCGAGAATTAGAGAAAGCAAGGGAAATCGACGGACTCATTGTTTTTTATGAATCTGTCCATAAACTCCCTCGGTTGTATCCCATCCTTTTGGAATTGTTCCCAGAAACAGAAGTGCTTGTGGGAAGGGAGTTGACAAAGGCCTTTGAAGAGGTACTTTACTACGCAAATCCTAGGGAATTGGCGGAAAAACCACCTAATGCGAAGGGCGAATTCGTTTTTCTCTTAAACCATCGAAAAAAATCACTTAAGGGAAATTCAGAATCCACCGATATGTGATGTAGGAAGAGGACTAGAATATGAATATCGATAAAGTAGGTCGAGTTGGTGGTTACGGTTACGAACCAAAAAAACCACAAGGACCAAAGGAAACAGAATCACAAGCACCAGTGGATACGATTTCCATTTCGGATGCTGCCAAAAAAATTGCTTCAGAAGCAAAACTTCAGGCGGAAGTAAAACAAATTGCAAAACAAATTGTGCAAGCTCCACCAGAAGAAGATCGTACGGAAAAAATCAAAGCGATCAAAGAACGATTGAAAAACGGAGACTACGACACTCTTTCACCAGAGATGTTGGATAAAATTTCCGACCAAATTGCAACGTCTTTCCTCGGACAACAGTAAAAAGGACAGGTGGTGAGGGATCCTTTTTTATTGTCCTCTCCGAGGATTACTCACACTTCGCTTATTCATAGTTAGGGGATCATATGCCAGTTCTCCCCGAATGGATCAACTTCCAATTTCCCCCAAAAATACATTTCGAAATTGATTGTGGTTACAAACTTGGATCCTTTGTTAAAAACATTGGATCAAGAGTTGTACTCATCACCACTCAAAAAGAATTAGAAAACTCCGAAGAACTTTCTATCATCAAAACCAGTTTAGAAAAACACGCTGAGGGTGTGATCATCTATGATGACATCGTCGACAGAGTGCATTTCAAAGACTTAGATACCTGTGCCCATTTTTTAAGAATCTCCAATGCGGATTGTGTGGTTGCATATGGTTCGTTTGAATCGATGAATGCTGGTAAGGCGGCCTCTCTACTTGCAACCAATGATTTGTTTGCAGAAGAGCTCCTCATCGGAAGAAAACAACCGAAAAAAAAAGGATTACCACTTGTAGTGGTTCCTACAAAACCCCTACTCGGAAACGAATGTTCTCCATTTTTTTCTATCGTAGATGACAAAGATAAAAATAGAAAGTATTTCGCTCATGAATGGGCTTTCCCCGAACTAATTGTATCAGATCCAAAAATTGGAGCCGGTATGTCGAGCTCTGAAACTGCCAAAACAGGGATTTCAATTTTATCTGCAGCAGTCGATAGCATTCTTTCAAAATATGCGAATGAAATTACTTCATCCACTGCTTTACGTTCCATTGAACTTATTTCAAAAAATATTGTTCCGGCCATTCGTGAACCACGTAACCTAGGACCGAAGAACTCCATTTATGCGGCAAGTTTACTTTCAGGAATTGCCCAATCCACAAGTAGCCTTGGTCTCTGTTATGCGCTTTCACTCGCGGTGACAACTGTCACAAACCTGGATATTTTCCAAAGTATGTCGATCCTTCTCCCTCACGTGATGGAATACAACCTCACTTCCTCTGCTGGTAAATATGTGATGATTGCGCGTGCCCTTGATGAAGATGTTACCAATATTTCTGTGATTGAAGCGGCCATCAAAGCAGTGGAAGGGATTCGTAAAATTTATTTGGAACTAAGGATCCCACAAAGACTCTCTGAGTATGAAGTGAAAAAAATCGACTTACCTGGAATTGCAACCCTCGCTGCAACGTATTCATTTCTTGATTGTCTTCCAAGAGAACTTCCGAAAAATGAAATCGAAACCATCCTAGTGGCTGCGTTTTAGGAACATTTTGATCCAACTCACTGAATTTGAACAAAAACTCTTAGAAACATTTTCCTTAAGTGACAGGGATGCAAGACGACTGCAACGAGTGGTGCAAGACCTATCCATTGTTGTTGGGATGGACCACGAAGAGATTTTTGATTTTATGCGGTTTGGTGTGGACCAGGAATTGGAGATTTTAAAAAAAGATTATAACTGGGAACACTTTCGCATTCGCATCCAAAAGAAATTAAAAAAATCCCCACCCGAGTGATTTACCACCAAGGCTACAATTATCATTTTTATTTAGCAGATTTGGATTCAGTCGCACGATTTGTCGCCACACCTGATCCATTTTACCCAATTCCCACCAAGGGGATCCCAACTCTTCCTTCCGTTTCCACAGACCCGATCTTATTCCCTCGTTTTTTATACAAACTGCAGTACAACCGCCAAAATTTTGAATCAAAACCCATAACCACCCCACCGTACTTCAAAAGCCCAGACCAAAAATCTGAATTTTTCCAGAAAACAATCTCTGGATTCTCTCCCACAAAACGAACCATTGGCGGAGTAAAACAATCGAAACTTACATTGTATCGGAGCAAACGTGATCAGTACAACCAAACCAAATACTTGTCCCTCAGGGACATCGTAAACCCTGAGTTTGATGAATCGACAGTGTTACGGGAAATTGATTCCCTTTACATGGATAAAAAAAGTAAACTTTATCTCAATCGTCTGGTTGCAATCCTTTACGGCGGCACAAAAGAAGAAGAGATGAAAATCATCACCAATCTATTTCGGTATGAAACGGAATTTGCTTTTTTCCTTAGCAAACAAATGTTCACGGTGGAACTCATTCCCCTCATCCATGGATTATTTTTACAAGAAATACTTCGCAACCATGATGAAAGGCATTTTCGATATATTTTACCAAAACTTTCTCCACCAGTGTTAAATGTGATCCGTAAATCGATATCGAAAAATAAAATGAAACAAATTGAATCTGCACCTGCCACAAAACCACCCGAAGGTGAAGATTTGGTTTCGATCATCGAATCAGAACTTTACAAACGATTTGCTAGAAATTTGTATTATGAAGAAGGGAGTATCTTTACATACAGAGAAGAAGGAGAAGAAAACTTCAAAGAATTGGTTCCTTTTGAAGATTCAGGAAAATTTGATTTTTCTGTGAATGGAGATTTTTTAAGTTTTTATGGGAAAACCAATACAAAAATATTCTTTAAAACAAACGAATGGATGGATACCATTCGTTTTGATTTTTTTATCACACGAAAAGAATTGGAAACACAAACATTCCATCGATTGCCAAAAGACCTAATCTTAGAAATTCCCTATTACGAAACAGGTTTGTTCTTATTGGGTGCAGGCATCACCAAACAAAGAAAATGTTTCGAATTTTCTTTGTTATGGTTCGATTATTGATTAATTTTCTGTTTTCACTCGTGAAATTGCCAAATTCCACTTATCAATTTCTTCCTTACGTTCCGCTTCCTTCATTTTGGGAGTGAATTGAGTGGTTTTTGTTTCTTCTTTCCGAAGGTGTGCAACTGATTTGTAAAAGCCTCGTTCGAGTCCCGCAAGGTATGCCGCACCAAGCACTGTCGTGTCCACGTTTTGTGGTCGAATCACCTTGGTTCCTAAAATGTCCGCTTGGAATTGCATAAGCCAAGCATTTGAGGTGGCCCCTCCATCCACTCGTAAAAACTTTAATGGTTTTCCCGTTTCCTTTTCCATTGCATTGGCAAGCTCATAGGATTGTAACGCAATCGCTTTTAAGGCCGCTCTTGTGATTTGGGCAGGAGTTGTGTCTCGTGAGAGTCCAAAGATGGCACCACGTGCTTCTTGGTCCCAATGAGGGGCACCAAGGCCTGCAAAAGCAGGAACAAAGACGACATCATCTTTGGTTTTAATCGACTTCACTAGTTTCTCAGAGTCTTTGGAGTATTTAAAAAATTCTAAATTGTCACGGAGGAACTGAACCACTGCCCCACCGATAAACACTGATCCTTCTAAACAATACACGGTTTTCCCTTCAGGTCCAAGTGCGAGTGTGGTGATGAGCCCTTGGTTTGAAATTCTAAATTCATCTCCCACATTAAACAGTAAAAAACAACCAGTTCCATAAGTGTTTTTTGCCTCACCTGGTTCGGTACACAATTGACCAAAAAGGGCCCCTTGTTGGTCACCAACTAACGAAGAGATGGGGATCCCATCTGGGATGGATTTTACATTTGAGGTAAATCCAAAAAGATTTTTTGAGTTATATGCCTTTGGCAACATTGACATGGGCACTTTTAAAATCTTACAAAGTTCTTCGTCCCACTCTTTGGTTTGGATATTAAAAAGTAAGGTCCGAGATGCATTGGTATGATCGGTTTTATGTTCTTTATGGCCTGTGAGTTTGTATAAAAGCCAAGTATCAATCGTACCAAAAAAAAGGTCACCACGTTCCGCACGTTCCCTTGCCCCTTTTACATTGTCCAAAATCCATTGGATTTTGGTTCCTGAAAAATAAGCATCCAAAACAAGGCCTGTTTTGTTCCGAAAGTTGGAATCTAAACTTTGTTTTTTTAAATCCTTACAGATATCAGAAGTCCTTCTGCATTGCCAAACGATGGCATTGTAAACTGGTTTTCCCGTTTTTTTATCCCAAACAACCGATGTTTCCCTTTGGTTTGTGATCCCAATGGCAATGGCATCTTTTGGATTGAGTTTTCCATTTTTGATCGCAAGGGCTATGAGTTTTTGTGTTTTTAACCAGATCTCTTCTGGGTCATGTTCCACCCAACCAGGTTTCGGATAATATTGTTTGAATTCTTGGTATGCAGATGAAATGACTTTTCCTTTGTCATTAAAACAAAATGTACGAATTCCCGTAGTACCTGCATCAATTCCAATGATGTAATTTTTTTTTGCCATTTTATACCTCTATTTCCAAACCTTCATAAGCCATTATGATTTCTAATTTTCCATGTGGGTCAAACATCTCTTTGTACTTTAACGCCCGTAAGTATACTAAATCTAATTTTTCGTCGTCATAAGAAGGATCATGGTGGAACATTACCAATTTTTTTACTTTAGCTCTGAGTGCAATGTCAGTTGCAATGGAAGCAGAACTATGACCCCAATCAATTTTTTGTAATGACTCTTCAAATGTATACTGTGTATCAAATACCAAAACATCGGCATCTCGAAAGTAATCAATATAGGTATCGATATTTTCCATCTCTTCCAAATTGAACTCTGCATCTGAAGCAAAAATTATGGATTTCCCTTCTTCCGTGAATCGGTATGAAAAACTCCCGCCGGGGTGGCGGACCGCTTTACTAAACGCTTGGATGTTTGGGCCGAGAGATACGACTTCCCCTTCTTCGATGAATTGGAATGTTTTTTTTGCCGCATAGTGATCAAACGAAACAGGGAAATGTGTGAACACAAATTGGTGTTCCAATCTCTTTTCTGCATCACTCATGGACGATAAAAATTCGAAATGATTTCCAGGTAAAAATAAGGGAATAAAAAATGGAATCCCTTGGATATGATCCCAATGTGTATGGGTCAAAATCCAATAGGCATGCCCAACCCCTTTTCCAAACTCGGTTGCCATCATCTGGTTTCCTAGTTCTCGTAACCCTGTCCCACCATCGATGATGATTAAATTTCCTTCTTTGTCACGGATCTCAACGCAGGTCGTATTACCACCGTAAGTTGATGATGAGGAAAAACTGAGGGAATTTAAAAAACTATGAATGCTTTGTTCGTTTTGGATGTCAGTGGGACTTGCCAAAGAAAGGATTTTTTCAATTTTGTGTTTTACGTTTTCTGGCCGGATGGGTGAACCAATGGATCCTCGTACACCCCAAAACTTAATTTTCATTGCTCTTTTTCTAGAGTCCTTTTTGGAAAAATCAAACGTTTTTTGATTGTATTTCCTCTTTCAGATGTTGTCTTAACTATAGTTATGTTTCAGTATGAAATCAAACGAGAAAAGGAAAAAGCCTATATCTACTTAAGTGGCTCCATGTCTCTTCGGGACACTCCCAAATTAAAAACTGAGATCAAAGAACTCATCGATTCCGATGAAGTAAAAGAACTGATTTTAGATTTCAAAAACTTAACGTATTTGGATTCATCTGGCATAGGTATCCTTCTCCACACCTATAGTTGGAGCAAAGAAAATGGGAAAAAAGTAAAAATGGCCCACCTTTCTAATGAAATCAGAACCATTTTTAGTGTCGCAAACCTATTAGAAATTTTTGAAACCGAATGATTACACTCTGTAGTCCTGAATGGTTTGGATGAGAAAGGATACAATACCAGAAAATACATAAAACCCAACCGCACCATACATCACATAAGGCCAACGGTAAAATCCAATGGCAAATAAGATAAGCCCTAGACCCACAAGACTAATTCCTAATTTTTTCCAAGAAAAAAGCCCTCTCATTGCCACTTGTGGTTTGCTGTATCTGAGTGTGGATACCATAAGAAGGGCTGTGATCACAAAAAAAGTGACCGCTGTCCATAGGGGAACTTGCGAAACAGAAAACACAAGAGGGAAGATGCCAATCACAACACCGGCCACTGGTGAAGGAAGTCCATTAAATGATTTTGGATCATGGGCTACATTGAACCTTGCCAGTCGGTATGCCGCACAAATGGGATACAGTGCTGCAATGAACATTCCCAACGGAAAATAATCTGGTTTGTCAAAGATATCAAGTTTGATATCAAAAAAGAACATTTTATACGCCAAAAATCCTGGAGCAATTCCAAATGTGGTTAGGTCGGCGAGACTGTCTAAATCTGCACCCAATTCACTTGTGCAATTGAGGGCCCTTGCCGCCATTCCATCAAATCCATCGAATAACGCAGCTAAGATGATAAACACACCTGCAAGTGTATACAATTCGTGTGAATTGGATTGGCTTGGGTTTGTTTCAGAGACAAGTAACATGGAAACAAAACCTAAGGTAAGGTTTCCAAGGGTAAGGGTATTTGGGATCCAAGTTAATTTAAGTTTCATAGTATTTGTTCAAAGTTTCGTTTTGGGCTGACTTTAAAATCGAGGCCCACAAATTTTTTTTCTTTCCAAAGATGGTATCCAAGACATGCCACCATCGCTCCGTTATCCGTGCAGTAAATTTTTTTTTGTGGGTAATAGAGTTGAAAAGAACGATTTGTTTTTTCCGCTTCCAATAAGGAACGGAGAGTCTCATTGGCAAGTACTCCCCCGGCGGCCACAACGGTTTTGATTTGGGTTTTTTGGATCGCCTTATTTATGTTTCGTAAAACAAGTTCAAAGGCCGTTTTTTGAAAGTAATAACAAATTCTTTCCACTGGCATTTGGTTCCCAAGCGACTTTAAATAATACAAAACTGCTGTTTTTAAACCACTGTAAGAAAATCGAATTAAGTCCGACCCATCTTCTTTTAAGAGTTTCGGAAAAGGAGATTTTTCACCCTTAGGCCTTTCATATTGGAGTGCCTTTTTTTCAATGGTGGGACCACCTGGGTAAGGCAAATTTAAAATTGCACTTACCTTATCAAAAGCCTCACCCAAAGAGTCGTCCTGGGTGTCCGCGAGTAATTCCAAATCTCCAAATCCTTTGTAAACATAAATGGAAGAATTTCCTCCAGAAAGCAAAACACCTAACCAGGGAAAGGCGGGCAGTTCCCCTTCCAAACCAATGACAGCAAGATGAGCTTCCAAATGGTTCACAAGGACAATGGGAATGGAATGTACAAGTGATATACACCTTGCGAGTTGGGCTCCAATCATCAGGGAACCGACAAGTCCCGGGTAACCTGTTACGGCAACGTAGGATAATTCTTGGAAGGAAAGTTTGGACTCTTCCATACAAACTGAAAGCAGTGCATTGATTTTTTCTAAATGGGCACGGGATGCAATTTCTGGCACCACTCCCCTGTAAGGAGAATGGGTTTCGATTTGGCTATAAACTTTTAAAGAAACCAATTCCTTACCATCTTTGACAATGGCAATGGAAGTTTCGTCACAACTGGATTCGATTCCTAATCCGTAGACCATTTACTTAAGAAGGTCAATTGCTTCTGATAATTGTACATCCAAGTCTAACCTGGGTTTTGTTTGCGAACTACCCACTCTCATCTCATTAAACAAAAAGATTTTAATTACCGATTCCGAAATCTTAAGGTTTTCTTTTTTGAGTAAATCTTTAAAATCATTAACAGCCACATCATTGTATTCTGCATGTGATTCTAAAAAAGGACGGATTAAATTCTTTTTGAATAATTTTTCGAGGGCAAACTTTTCATCTTCGCTTGCGGCTACAGGATTAACGATATGATCTGGTGTGATTCCCTTTCCATGGATCGAAACTCCAGAAGGAGTGTAGTATTTTTGGATGGTAATGGCAACCTTCGCACCAAAAGAAAGTGGAATGATGGATTGAACACTTCCCTTTCCAAAACTCTGTGTCCCAACAATTAACGCACGTTTGTTGTCTTTGAGTGCTCCAGCTAAAATTTCTGAAGCACTTGCGGAACCACCATTCACCAAAATTGCAATGGGGATATCCAAATACTTCTGTTCTCTTACTTGGGATTTAAAACTTTTAATGAGTTCGCCGCCCCGTCCCTTTACCGAAACAATTTCTAAATTTGGCGCTAAAAACAAATCTGCAATTTCAATCGCCAAATCCAAAAGTCCACCAGGGTTCATTCGTAAATCAATGATTAGTTTTTTGGCTCCGGATTCACGTAAGTTTTTCACAGCAAGTGCCAGTTCTTTTGCTGTTTCCTCTTTCCCCATAAACTGCACCAATTTGATATAACCGGTTTCTTTTTCTTGTAGGTAAAAGGATCGTAAAAAACGGATTTTGATCAACTCTCGCACCAAATTGACGTTAAATGGGTCTTTAATACCTTTTCGTTCAATTTTCATGGACAAAGATGTGCCCACATCACCGCGCATCATGGAATAAGCTTCCGCTTGTGATAGAGATTTTACCTTTTTCCCATTGATTTCGATGATTTTATCCTGAGGCAATAATCCAGCCTTCCATGCCGGTGTTCCTTCAATGGGAGATATGATCACAAAAGAATTTTCTTGGTAGTTGAGTTCTACCCCTATCCCACCAAAACTTCCTTTGGTTTCGTTTTCAAGTTCTTTGGCCTCTTCAACATCGATAAATCGAGAATATGGATCACCTAAACTTTGTAAGGCACCTTGAATGGCACCAATGTATATCTTTTTTTCTTCTTGAGGTTCTACGAAGTCGTTTTCAATGTAGGACACAACCTCATGTAACATCTGTAAGTATTTTTCTCCATCAGTGGAAATCGCTTTCACTTTTTCAATACTTAATATAAACACAATTCCGAGTAACGACAAGGTGGCACCTAACCAGAGATACCGTTCCGAAAATTTGATTTTATTCATTTCCATAAATTGACTCGTACAACGCTTTGTTGTCTTTTTTTAACATTGCTTTTGCTTCAGGGATCGATAGACGATACACGTCGCAGGCCTCTTCAAACAATTGGATATCGGAAGGAGTGGGTCGTTTGGTATCAGCCATCAGTCCCGTTTGGATTCGATTTTGAGCAAATCGTTCCAAAACACGTTTCAAATCATACGCATTGATTTCTTGTTTTTTGGGAGCACAGCTTGTGAAACAAAGGGAGATTCCAAGGAAAAGGGAAAAGAAGAGATGTTTCGGCATCCCTTCTAGATTCAAAGAAAACCTACTCTTGGTCAATCAGTAAATGCGATACAGGCCGATGAGTTTTCCGATTATCGTCGCCTTCTTTGTGCGGATGGGTTTTAGTTTGGAATTACGAGGCTCCAAGCGGATCATGTCTGGTTCTTTGTAAAAAACTTTGAGAGTGGCTTCATTTTCGATCATTGCCACGACGATCTCACCATTCCGAGCCGTATCCTTTTTTTGGATGATGGCAATGTCTCCATCGCTGATCCCAGCTTCCACCATAGAATCCCCTTTGACCTTTAGGGCAAAAGTGCCAGGTTTTGTAGCCAAATCATCGGGAACAGCAATGTACTCTTCAATATTCTCTTCTGCAAGGATGGGTGAACCGGCTGCCACTTGCCCTAGGAGGGGAATCCCCGAGGCTCGCACAAGCAGTGCCTCGTCTGCATTCCCTTTGAGGAGTTCGATCGCGCGGCTCTGGTTTTTAGAAGTGCGGATGTAACCTTTTTTTTCAATCGCCTTCAGGTGGTCGTAAGCCCCTTTCGCTGTGATTCCAAATTGGTCACCAATCTCACGGATCGTGGGAGGGAATCCTTTTTCCCTGACCGTGTCCGAGATGTATTGCAAAACAAATTCTTGTTTTTCCGTGAGATCTTTCATACTAAACAGATAAATAGGAAATAGGCGTTATGTCAACAAAAAACTAGTTGTTATAGTTTTAAATATTCACTTTTTAAAACAAAACTGCCTTCTTCCACAATGGCTTCACCGGATTCCACTCCATTTGTCACCTCTACCCAATTGTCGTATAACTTTCCTATCCCAATTTTTTTGGCAGAGAAGGACCCATCCCCATTCCGAACAAAGATAAAATTTTCCCCTTCAATTTTATGGATACAATTGGATGGGATCACCTTCGCCTTGTTCTCCGATGAGGCAACCATCGCACCAACAACCGTTGCGGTAACACTTTGCCCTGGGCGAACCTTTCCTTTAGATGTACGAACTTCCAAACGGATTTCAGCTGTTTTTTTAATTGGATCAATCACATCTCCAACATGAGAAACCACTGCTTTGATAGATTCTTCCTTTGATCCGATGGGAATCACTCGGGCTTCATTTCCCATCCGAATGGATGCCAAATCTTTTTCATACACTTCTAGGTTGATCCATAACACAGATAAGTCGGCTACAGTAAATAGATTATCACGTGCATTCACTGCCTGGCCAATGATGGCTTCTCGTTCCGTTACCGTACCTGAAATCGGAGTTCGAATGTATAGGTTTTTTGAATTGTATTTACCAGCTTCTAAATTTGCAATTTCTGTTTCATTGAGGCCCAAGTTTTCCAAAGCATTTCGAGAAGTTTCCATCTCAGCTTTCACTGATTTGTAATCCATTAGGGACATTTCATATTCTTTCGCGGAAGTCACTTTCCTTTCATACAAATCTTTGGCACGATCTGCTTGCACCTTCAATGCCTCAAGCCTTGCCCTAGCTTTTAAGTAATTGGCTTCTGTTGTACCTAAATCAACAGATTGGATCGAAGCAAGAGCCGTTCCTTTCTTTACATACTCCCCTTCTTTCACAAATACTTGTACAATCCTTCCATTCACACGTGAACCCACTTTTGCCACATTATTCATGTCATACGAGACGGTTCCTGGTAACTGGAGTTCTTCTTCTAATGCTTTCTCTTGTAAGTATACAATCGAAAAAGGGTGATTTTTTTGAATTTCTTTTGAGATGATAAATTTTGATTTATCATCTGTAAGAGCTTCTGTTTTTTTACCGGCACCAAAAAACTTGGAATAACCAAAATACAGCAAACTCCCGATAAGGACAAGGATCGCCAGATTTCTTATTTTTTTTAAATTTAATTCTTTTTGCATATGGGTTTAATACTCCGAAGTATCCATTTTTCCTATGGATGCTTTATAACTTTCCAAAGCGTTGTAGTAGAGATAAATGATTTCATAATAACTCCTAAGCACACTAAGATAGTTTTTCTCTGCTTCTAAAAAGGTAACCAAATTGGAAGCTCCGCGAATGTAGGCAAGCCTTGATTTTTCTTGCACTTCTTTGTTTTTTTCAAGTAATCCCATTTTTTGGTAATCCAGTAATTGAGATTCCCTGGCTTGCAACTCTTTGATGGCTGCAGAAATTTCCGAAAGGATTTCGTTACGTTTCGCATCCACATCGAATCCCAGTTTTTTGTAAGATTCTTCGGATTTTAAAATTTCACCTTGTTTACGATCAAAAAGAGGAAGGGGTGTTGCTGCATAAATCCCGGCTACGTTTTCATTCCCTTTATTTAAAAACTCAACACCTAGGGTCAATGGAGGAATGATTTCTCGTTTTTTGAGTTCAATATTCATTCTTTCCCTCTGTTGTCTAATTTTTAAGGCAACAAGGTCTGGCCTTTCCTCAATATCAAAGTCATTCAGGTCAATTCCAAAATCTTTTGTCGAAATGAATTCTAATCGACCTTTGATACTTAAGGGAGAATTGATATCAGAAATACCGATTAACACACGTAAGTTTTTAACCACTTGGGCTCGTAAGATCCTTGCGTTACGATATTCCCTCTCGATTTGTACACGTTCCAAAGCCAAACGATCATATTCCAAAAAAGATATGTCCCCTTTTTCAGCACGTAACTTGGTTAGGTCGAGAAGGTCTTGGTAATTCTCCAAAAACTCTTTTTGGTAATTGATTTGTTCCGTAACATACAAATATGTCCAAAAGTTTTGGCGAAGGCGTAAGCGGAACATACGATCAAAATCACGGAAACTAGCAATTGTTGCCAAAAATTCTTGTTTGGCGACCTTTTCTCTTTGTGGAATGACGCCACTCATATCAAATGGTTGGTTATAAATAAATGAAGTTTCCGGTAATCCAGTAGCCGATTTAACATTGGCACCAATAAACTGTTGTTGCATATTCACAATCGGATTGTAATACAAACTCGCTGTGATGATATCACCCCTAGCCATTCCTATATTTTGTTTTTCACGTAAATACAAAGGATTGCTTGTGACTGCAAAATCTTCCAACTCCTCTAAATTCCATTTTTCTTTGGAGTCTTGGGCTCGAGAATCTTCACCTAAATAAAACAGCTCATCTTTAGAATGGAGTTCATAAACCGCTTTATCCTTAGAGGAAAGATTTGCGGTTACAAATCCCATTGTTAAAATGAATATAAACTTAATTACATACTTCATACAGTTACAAACTTTTTAATATAGTCTTCGATGCCGAACTGGATCACCTTGATCGCTTCGGCACGATCATACACTTCTGTAATTTCGACTGTGCCTGTAGAAGGAGAGTTCGGATCTAATTTATAAGTGAGAAAATAATGATGGAGTTTGTTGATGAGGGCCTTTGGCACTTCCGATATCTCTTTGATTTGCCCAAACACTTCATCACCTTTCAGAACCGCGACGATTTTGTCATCAGCCTCACCTTTATCAATCATCCGAAGCCCTCCAATGGGAATGACAGTTAGGATCATGTTTCCATGAGTGATTGGGTTCACACTTAACACACAAATGTCGATTGGGTCTCCATCCCCAACGATTCCAGCCCTTCCCACAACTTCCGAACAATGTTTTCCAGATGCTTCCCCGGAATAGGTTCTTGGAATGAAACCATACAAAGTTGGGGAACGGTTGCTGTATTTTTGTGGTCTATCCACTCGAATGAATCCAGATGCCTTATCTATCTCATACTTCACTGTATCTTGTGGAGTGAGTTCAATAAAAACATCTAACTCATCTGGAGCCTTAGGTCCGAGTTCAAGTCCATGCCAAGGGTGTGCTACATAATAATTCGGTTTCATTTATTTCCTCTTTCTTTTTGTTTTTTGATTTTCTTTTGATGGTTTCCCATCGTCTTCTGAATGACTGGTCAATCCATCTGCCTCGTGTTCATGGCTATGACCATGTCCGTGAGAAGATGTATGCCCAAAATCTGATGATTTGTATTTTTTCATTTCTTCGACAAAGTAATCGTTCATCTTACGTTCACGTTCCATTTGTCTGAGTTCTTGCCTTTGTGCGAGTTTTACTAAAAATTCAAATGCAATTGGTAATAAAAATCGAGATAAGATGGTAGCGACAAGCACCCCTCCCATCACCACCGTAGCGAGTGGTCTTTGCACTTCGGCTCCTGCACTTGAAGCAATTGCCATTGGTAAAAATCCAATGATGGCGACTAGTTCAGTGGTCGCAACTGCCCGAAGTGTATACACAGCGGCATCCACAACCGCAACGGATGGGTCCCTGGTTACTTTTAATTGGTCTTTTAAGGCCGATGCATAGACAACCCCATTTAACACTGATATACCGGCTGCAGCAATAAAACCAACACCTGCAGGAATGGAAAACGGAAGCCCTCGCATCACTAAAGACAAAATCCCACCAGATAGTGACAAAGGAACCAAGATAAAAACACCTAACGCATAATAGACACTACCAAAGGCAATGAATAACATACCAAAGATAATGGCACCAGCAATTGGAATTACAATTGCCAACCGGTTTTTCGCACGTGTGAAGTTTTCAAACTGTCCACCCCAATCTACATAATACCCTTGTGGCAAACCGGTTTCGATGGACTCTGTTGCGGATTGTACATCATTTACAAATCCAATCATATCCCGTCCACGAACATTCACTTCGACAAGGATCCTACGTTTGAGACCTTCATGGTAGAGAGCAGCTGGTCCTTCGGTCATCACAATGTCTGTTACTTGCCCAAGGGGGACTGTTCCACCTAATTCTGTCATTACGGGAACATTGGAAATCACTCCTAAATCAGTAACGTCCGCGTCCAATCGCACAATGAGATCAAATCGTTTGTAGCCTTCATACACCTTACCTGCGTTAAATCCAACCCGCAAGGTTTCAATCGTTGTGAGTACTTCTTCCGCTCTGACACCATAACGTGCCATATTGCCACGATTCATTTTGATCTCTAAAAGTGGAAGTCCAAGGAGTTTCTGAACACGTAAGTCGGCGGCACCTTGGATTTTTTTGATTTTGGATGCGTAATTGTCGGCAATGGTCTTAAGCGTTTTTAAATCATCACCATAAATTTTGATTACAATATCTGCTTTTGAACCTGACAATAATGCATTCACCCTGTTTTCGATGGGTTGCGACAAACTGATATAAGACGAAGGAACATTCTCATTGATAGAGTTTTTCATTTTTTCCATCAGTTCTTCTCGGTCTTTGGCGGTGACCCATTCTTTTTTGGGTTTTAGCTTCACCATCATTTCCCCTTCTTCCGAACCAATGGGTTCCGCGGCTGATTCACCACGACCTTGCCTAGAAACCACACTCACTGCTTCTGGGAATTTTAAGATGACCTTTTCCATTTCTAAATTGAGGTCACGGGAATGGTTTATGGCAGTGGAAGGGAGTCGTTTGATATCAACCGCAATTTCCCCTTCATCAATCCTTGGTAAAAACTCAGACCCTAGAGTAGAAGCTAACATAAAAGATAAAACGACAACACCAATCCCTGCATAGGTAAACTGGCGTTTGAACTTCATTCCATAGGTAAGGACCTCAGCGTATTTGTTTTGGAATTTATCCCAAAAAGCAGACTCATGTAAAATGGGTTTTTTGTAAATATAAGACATGAGTGCAGGGAATGTTGTGATGGAATACAGAAGAGCAGCACCTAACGCGAATGCTACGGTGATAGCCATCGGACGGAACATCCTTCCTTCCACACCTTCTAATGTCATGAGTGGTAGGTATACAAGTAAGATAATCCCCACACTGAATGCGGAAGCTCGCACCACTTTGATACAGGACTCCATAATGACATCTTCAATCCCATCTTCCATGTCTTGTGCTGATGTTTTGGAAAGGAGGAAACTCTTTCGGATTAAAAATCCATGGAGTGTTGATTCCAACATCACTATGGAACCATCCACAAGTAACCCAAAGTCAAGGGCACCAAGTGACATCAAGTTTCCGACAATCCCAAACGCATTCATAAGAATGGTGGCAATCATCATCGAAACAGGAATGGCTAAAGCAACGGCAAACGCACCTTTTACGGTGCCAAGTGTGAGGATAAGACAAACGAGGACTATAATGGCCGCTTCCACTAAATTGGTAAATACAGTGGAAAGGGTTCGGCCGATGAATTCCGACCTGTCATAATACACCTGAATCTTCATCCCTTGCGGGAGCCTTGATTCAATTTCTTTCATCTTTTCTTTGACTCGACCTACTACCTGCAGTGAGTTACTGCCAAGTAACATCATGGCGGTCCCTCCCACCACTTCTCGTTTGCCGTTCATGGTGCTCAGTCCAAAACGAAGGGCAGGTCCAGTTTCCACACGTGCAATTTGGCCAAGAGTGAGTGGAATCCCATCTCTGGAAGTTCTGACGGAAAGCCTTGCAATGTCATCAATGGATTTAAATTGGCTTTCCCCTCGAATCACAAACTGTTCTTCTCCCTTTTGGATGTAACCACCACCAAGGTTTACGTTTGCACCTTCCAATGCTTCTGTGATATGAGAAAGAGTTAGATTATGAGATAACAAACGTTTGGGATCAATCTTAATTTGAAACTGTTTGGCATCTCCTCCCACAACGTTCACATCGATGATCCCTTTTACAGAACGAAGTTGTCTTGCAACTTCCCATTCCATCACAGTTCGGAGCTCTTCTGGAGTGTGGCTTTCTGAAACCAATGCAAATTCATAAATATCACCGAGACCTGTGGCAATCGGAGATAACTCAGGCCTTCCGTATGATTTTGGAATGAAATTCTCTGCCTGTTTCAATCGTTCGTTTACAAGTTGCCGTGCAAAATAAATGTCTGTGCCATCTTCAAAGATAACCGTTACCGAACTCACACCCGTTCTCGAAATGGATCGGATTTCAGTAACCTTTGGCATCCCGTTGAACTCGAGTTCGATGGGATAAGTGATGAATTGTTCCACTTCGAGTGGTGATAAACCAGGGACTGAAGTAACGGCCGAAACTTGGACGTTTGTCACATCGGGAATTGCATCAATTGATAAATTGAGTGCATTATAAAATCCCACAAGGGTAAGGGCCGCTGTGATAACGAGAACCATTGCCCTTTTGTGAATGGAAAACTGTATGATTTTTTCTAACATAATACCTATTTCAAATATGATTTCACCCTACCAATGGGAATTGGTAGGGAATGGACGTAAATTACATGCAACGTTTACGCCAAGATGGGCGGTGGGAGGTAAAGAAAGAAAAATAAGATAGAGATTTCGGTAAAAAATTCCGTTTCTGTTGTCAAAATGGAGAAACGATTGAGGCAAACCTTGACAAGTGAATGTTCCCGTTTGGTTGGAACCAGTTTGAGAAGTTGGTTGGATTCTTTAGAGGCGGAAAGAACACGAGTCGTTTCTTCCAACTCGTAAGACTGGTATTGGAAATCCAAATCTTCGAGTGGGGAAACAAACCGGTCGTCCACCAGGTTTAGATTGATGAAAACCGCTAGAAGCAGGATGAACCCTGATTTCCAGAAGCGCCTAATTTTCACTGCAATTTCCTATTCTTGAGACCCAGTTTCAGAGATGGAACGGATGCGACAAGAGAATTCCCTACAAAATACGAACTTTTTTCCTTTTATTCCAAAAGAGAAAAAACGATAGAGTTGCCAAAACATCCCAAGCAGATAACACTATCCCTACTGATGAAAGACGAATCGATAGACACCATTATTAGCGACGACATCACGTTTCGCGGAACACTTTCTTTTAACCAAACATTAAAAATCAAAGGCCAATTCAAAGGTACCATTACCTCTCATGGCAAACTCATCATCGACGAAACTGGTGATGTAGAAGCGGATGTGGAAGTGGGAAGTTTGGTTGTACATGGCAATCTAAAAGGCAATGTCGATGCAAAAGAAAAAGTGGAACTAAAAAAAAATGGAAAGGTAGTTGGAGACATCAAAACCCCAGGCCTTGAAGTGGAGTTTGGTTCCAAAATCATTGGCAATTGCATCATGTAACAAAGGTTCACTTTGGACCGTTATTGTCTGAAGTTCGAACCAAAATTGATTCCAAAAGACCCATCCTTCGTTACTTAGTGGATCGTAGGGAGGGTCTTAAAAATACCCATCCCAAAGAACTGCTTGTATCTGATTTTTCTTGTTTGCACTCTCCCTTTTCGCTCCCCGATATCGATCTTGCGATTTCACTCCTACTCAACTTTGCTAAATCGAATAAAAAAATCCTACTTTATGGTGACCGAGACTCAGATGGAGTGAGTTCCACTTGTTTACTCGCTTTTTTCTTACGTTCACACCAAGCATTTTCCGATGCAAACTTAGAAGTGATGGTCTCTTCTGAAAGTGATCCTTATGGACTTTGTAAAGAAGCCATCACTAAAATCAAAAAATCCAAACCAGATCTACTTGTGACACTTGATTTTGGATCGAGCCAAGCAGATGAAATTGATTTACTCACGAAAGAAGGGATCCAGGTGATTGTGCTTGACCACCATGAAGTACCTGTGCGGATCCCAAAAAACTGTGCCTTAGTGAACCCAAGGCGTATCGATTCCAACTACCCAGAAAAAAAAATCTGCACGGCTGTTTTGTCTTTCAAATTGGTATCTGCCATCCTCTTTCGTTTGAGTTCCGAATGGAACCAGTTGTATTCCAAAACAAATACCGATGAAAATGGAAAAAATGAAATCCTCTACTTTCTCAATGGAATCAAATATTCCAAAGGACAATTGGACTCGATTCAGGATCAAAATAACAAAAATTCTTTAGATGTATCGAATCCTCTTCCCTACCCTGAAGATTTTACCACCAATGTCCCGCTAGATGATGAAAGGAAATTATTCTATTACCAATGCCAAAAAATACCCAGTTTTTTTGAACAATTAGAAGAAGAAACAGACCTTGCAGGGATAGGAACGATTACCGACATGATGCCTCTCATTGGCGAAAACAGGCATTTTGTCAAATTGGCACTGGAATCTCTCACCAAACTTTACATTGGTGACAAGAAGAGAAAAGGCCTAAAAGAATTGTTAAAGGAACTTAAACTGAACCCCAATGGGATCACTACAAAAGATTTGGGATGGTCCATTGGTCCAGTAGTGAATGCCGCAGGTAGGATGGGAAAAACAGAAGAAGCCGTATCCCTACTTTTATCCGAGACTGAATCGGAAGCCAAAACACGGGCAAAACTCCTCCTTTCCATCAACGAAGAACGAAGGGAAAGGACCAAACGAAATATGGACCGCGTGGAACGTTATTTCGCAAGAAAACCAGAACGTACCACACACGAAGTGGTTTATTGTTATGAACCTGATATGGAACCTGGAGTGAGTGGGATTGTTGCCACAAGGATGGTCGACAGTTATAAAAAACCTGCCATCTTCATAGCACCTGACAATGGTGATGCGAGAGGAAGCATCAGGTCTTATGGTCCAGAAAACGTATTAACGTTACTCGAATCCCTGTCGGAATATTTTTTGCATTTTGGTGGCCACCCAGAGGCAGGCGGATTTTCCATCGCTATCGACCAAATCCCAAAATTCGAAGCCGCTTTGAATGAAAAAGCAAAACTTTGGTTAAACGAAGACAATGATAGACCAAAAGAACATTTGATCGAAACAGATTTTACGGTATTACCTGAGGAAGTGGGTGACAAACTCTTAAAAGAATGGAAAGACTTAGAACCATTTGGCCAAGGCAATCCCGATATCAAACTTGGAATTCAAAATGCAAAGGCGATCCACCTAACACCACTCAGCGGAGGAAAACATGTTCGATTCCATATTGTGGGGAGTGGTTCTTTAAAATTTATGATTTGGAACAAAGGTGAAGAGTTCCAAACCTTTATGTCAAAAGAAGGAAGTTTTGATTTGGTTGGGAGTTTAGAAGAAAATTTTTACCAAGGTAGGACAAGTTTGCAGTTCATCGTAGAATGGTTTGGAAAATCGGGAACCTAAAGGCGAATTTGTTTCTTGGTTTTGGTGATCTGTTATATCTCCGATCAAAACCCTCACCACTCGTATTGTTTGATCGAAAACAAATTGGCAAACTAAAAACAAATCAGATTGTTTCTGATTTGTTTTTCTTCTCTTAAACGTAGTTAGGCGTTAATCAAAACTTTCGACTCATCCACATAAACCGGAGTCCAACCAGAATTGTCTTTGAAGTAACGAACCGCTTTGATGCGTAAATTTTTGTCCAAGGTAAACCAATGGTTTGTGTTGGCAGGGATGGAGATAAAATCACCTTTCCCTACATGGACTTCAAATCGTTCCCCATCGATGATGAAACCGAAAATCCCACTCCCATCAATGATATAACGAACTTCTTCGTCTGTATGGATATGGAGTTTGTCAA
The DNA here is from genome assembly GCF_004769635.1 of Leptospira jelokensis. Classification (GTDB taxonomy): domain Bacteria; phylum Spirochaetota; class Leptospiria; order Leptospirales; family Leptospiraceae; genus Leptospira_A; species Leptospira_A jelokensis. Next base: position 237,980 of record NZ_RQGH01000011.1, on the reverse strand, counting down.
ATTTGGCGAGCATTTCACTGATCCCGGGGACTTCGTCATGAAGCACCACAAGGTCGTTTGCTTTGTAGCCATGCTCTTTTTTCAATTGGTCAAAACGGTATTCCAAACCAGAAAGGACTTCTTCTTTTTCCGCATCGGATAAACCTTTTTGGCCAAGGATTAGGTCCAAGGATTCAGGAGTTTTGTAAGACTCATACACAAGGCCCTTTTTGGTTAGGAATGCCTTCACCTGGTCTTTGTCCTGGATCGTTTCTTGTTTTCTCACTATCGTTGCCATACGAATTTACCTACTTAGGAACAAAGTTTTCGCTTGGCCATGGGAATCAACTTGTTTTTCGCTATCCTAGAAGTAATTCTGTTATAACAGAATTATAACAAGGCACCTGGCTGGAAAAAAATCCAACCTGCTGTGAAAAACGCACAGAGTAAAAACACGAGAAACCCCAGGATTGGCATACTTGGGATGTCACGAACCCCCGCCACTGCCCCTGTCTCCTGCTTCATATAGGACTGGATCGTGATTTTCATGTAGTAATAAAACGCAACACAAGAGTTTGCCACTGCTCCAAAGAGGAGGATCCGATTGAATAGAAGGTCTGACTCTGCTATTTTTTGCAAAAGGAAAAGTTTTGTCCAAAAACCAATGAGCGGAGGGAAACCAGCAAAGGATAAAAATACGACACTAAGGGCTAAAGCCGTTAACGGATGTTCACCGCTAAGGTGTGAGATCCCATTTACGGTCACCTCATGTTTCCCTTGTTCCAAATAAGAGATGATTGCAAAAGCTGCTAAATTGAGTAAGGAATACGAAAACAAATAATACAATGCTTCAAGCCCTGCTCCACATGTGATGCCAGCTACAATGTAACCTGCATGGGAAATCGATGAGTAAGCCAACATCCGTTTTAAGTTTTCTTGTTTTAAGGCAACAATATTCCCCCAGGTCATGGAAACGATTGCGATTGTTCCCATCAAAACCTTCCAAGCACTTCCAATCTCACCCATAGGAACATGATTGAATAAAATGATGAATAACCCAAGTGCCGATGCCTTCCCCGCACTAGCCATAAAACCAGTGATAGGTGTTTGTGCCCCTTCATATACATCCGGTGTCCAAGAATGAAATGGAACGAGTGCCGCTTTAAAAGAAACCCCTACAAGAAATAACCCAAAGCCAAGTTTAGAAAAATTCGCTTCATAACCTTTTAAAAATAAACCACGCAGTGCACCATCTAGGTTGGTTGTTCCAGAACCACCATACAGAAAGGCAATTCCAAGTAACATAAAACCTGAACTAAAAGTCCCAAGTAAAAAGTACTTCATCGCACTTTCCAATGCAGAAACAGAAGTCCGAGCCATCCCAATCATCACATACAAGGCCAAGGATAGGATTTCCAATCCCACAAAGATCACAATCAGATCATACCCTGAGGTTAAAAACATCATTCCCGAAAGACAAAATAACAAGAGTGGGAAAAACTCAGGGAATAAGGTTTTGTGTTGGGACAAAAAGGGAGGAGCAATGAGTAACGTGATAAGCCCTGCCAGAAGGTAAATGGCACTGAGCCAAACTGTCAGAGGGCTAATCGAAACTTGCGAACCAAAAAATTTACCATAGCCAGGAGAGTTTGTTGTGTGGTAGAGGGCATACATCGCCACAAGAATCCCAAGAACCGAAAGGACCCAAAGTGGTTTTCCTTCTTCCTCTTTCGGAAGAAGGAACTGAACGACTAGAGAAAGTAAAGCCACCCCACACAAAACGAGCATGGGTGATATCGCAATTAAGTCATTTGCGGAAGGAGTATATGACATATTAATTTCCTTTATTCTCTTTTGGAGTTTCTTCCAAATCAAAATCAGACTCAATGGAGTTTTCTAAGTCCTGCAAATTGTCTTCAAGTTTCGGAATTGTTTCTTTTTTAGAAACCAAGTTTGGAAGGGCAAACTTTGACTGAAATGATCCAAGTCTTTCTTCATAAGGCTTTGGTTCTCTCCCCAAACTCAGGTAATCAGGGTATAACCTTTGTTCGCCTGTTCCTAAAAAATCTTTTTGGATTTGTTTTCGTTCCGCGATGGATTCTGTCGTTGCGGCATTCAAAAACACATTGGAAGATGAATTTAAAATTTCTAAAAATGGTTTTGGGTACAGACCAATCCAAAAGATAAAGATCACAAGTGGACTTAAAATTCCAATTTCCCGAAAACTTAGGTCTTTATAAGGTTTTGCTTGGATGGTTTTACTCACTCCAAATAGGAACCGTTTCACAAACCATAATAAATACAAGGCACCAAGAACCACACCTGTTGCCGCAATCCCACCAATCCATACATTGGATTTGATGGCACCTATGAGGATGAGAAACTCACCCACAAATCCATTGGTTCCGGGAAGACCGATGGAAGACAGAACTGCGATGAGAAAAAAAGTGGAAAACACAGGCATTTGGCCTGCAAGACCACCAAACTCTGAAATGTTTCTCGTGTGTGCTCTTTCGTAGATCATACCAATCATAAGAAAGATCATACCCGTGGATACACCATGGGATACCATTTGCAACATCCCACCCACGACACCTTCTGTCGTAAAAGAAAAAATCCCAAGGATACAAAACCCTAGGTGGGATAAGGAACTATAGGCAATGATGCGTTTGATATCGGTTTGCACAAGGGCAGCCATCGACCCATACACAATCCCAATTACGGCAAGGATTTGTACCCCAGTCTGAGAGAACAAACTTTGTTCTGGGAAAAATGGAATACAGAATCGAATGAATCCGTAAGCTCCAATTTTTAACAAAACCCCAGCAAGGTCCACCGAACCAACTGTAGGCGCTTGGGTGTGGACATCAGGCATCCACGTATGGAAAGGGAAAAGTGGTATTTTAATGGCAAAGGCCAGGAAAAAACTAAAAAACAAAAACCATTGTAATGGCTCTGAATACATCACAAGGCTTGCAGTTGATAATGATTCAATGGAAGTTTTGCCTGTTTTAAAGTAAAGTGTAAGGATACCACCTAACATAAACAAGGAGCCGGCCATGGAAAACAAAAAGTATTTGAGTGCGGCTTTGGTCCGATCTTCACCACCCCAAATCCCTATCATGAGTACCATCGGAAGCACCATGAGTTCCCAAAATACATAAAATAGGACTAGGTTCCCTGCGGCAAACACTCCGAGAACAGCTGTTTCCAATACAAGCAAACAGATATGAAACTCTTTGATTTTTTTGGGAATATTGGACCAAGAGGCAATGCTCGACAAAAAAAACATAAATGCGGTGAGAGCAAATAGAAGGAGAGAGACTCCATCTAAACCCACATGGTAATCCACACTGAGTTTTCCAGAAAGGATCCAATCGGGAATCCAATGGACAAACTGTAACCCAGACTTCGTTCGATCATAAAAGAAAAAAAGGCCAACAGACAAAATTGTTGTGAAGGCAGAAGAGAGAGCTGAGATCACAACGACAGCCCCCACTCGTTTTTGGATTACGATGAGAAGTGAAGAAACAATTGGTAAAAAGATAATGATGGATAAAATTTGTTCCGGCACCTTACACCCCCCTAGTCAACAAATACACCAAGATACAAAACGTACCAAGGACTACATACAGTGCATAATCACCAATAAACCCAGATTGTAACCTTCTTAGGCCATTTGCGATCACACCAAAACTCCCACCGATCCCAATAAAAAAACGATCTAAGACTTTGGTATCGATGGTATAAGCAACCAACTTCGATACAAACACATACGGTTTTACAAAAAACACATCATAGAGCTCATCGATGTAGTATTTGTGAAAGAGGATCTTTCGAAAGCCTGTGTGTTCTTCGAGGACTTGGCTTTGTTTCTTTTGGTAGATAAAATATGCAGAAAGCAGTCCAATGCTTGCTACACCTAACGAGAAAATGGCGAGTGAAAACTCCACTTCATGTGTGAGCTCCACGTGTTTGACGAAAGCTCCATTTTTTGTCGCAAGCTCTACACCAGTTTGTAAAACGGGAGCAAAGTATCGTCCCAAAGAATCGATATGCAAAAAGAAATGAGGAGTTTGTAAAAATCCCGCAAACACAGCACCAATGGCAAGCACCACAAGTGGGAAAGTCATGGTCCAAGGAGATTCATGGATTTTATGGTGTGAGTCTGTATTGTCTTTTCCAAAAAACACAACAAAGACAAGGCGGAACATATAAAAAGAAGTGAAAAAGGCAGCGACCACTCCTACAGTCCAAAGGATCGAACCATAGGCGCCGTAGCTGTATGTTTTTTCTAAGATCAAATCTTTTGAGAAAAATCCTGAAAATGGAAAAAACCCTGCGATGGCCAAAGTCCCAAGTAAAAATGTAATCGAAGTGATTTTGATTTTCCCAAATAACTTTCCCATATGTTTGATATTTTGTTCATGGTGGAGGGCATGGATCACAGAACCAGCACCAAGAAATAACAATGCCTTAAAAAATGCATGGGTCATCAAATGGAAAAGTCCTGCCACATAACTCATACTTCCCATAGCAAGGAACATAAAACCTAACTGGGATACGGTGGAATAAGCGAGGATCTTTTTGATGTCGTTTTGTAAGAGTCCAATTGTCGCGGCAAACAGTGCCGTTGTAGCTCCAATACAAGCGATGAAAAAAGAAGTATCAGGTGCGAGATAAAAAACAAAATTGAGTCGGACAATGAGAAATACCCCTGCCGTCACCATCGTTGCCGCATGGATGAGAGCCGACACAGGGGTAGGACCTGCCATCGCATCTGGCAACCATACATAAAGAGGGATTTGTGCTGATTTCCCCATCGCAGCGATAAAGAAAAAGAGCGCAATGAGATTGGCATACTCAGAAAAAACACCTAGTCCACTTACGTTTGTTTGTAACGTTAGGTACTGCAGACTACCACCTAACCAAAATAAAAAACCAGTCCCTAAGATAAAACCCACATCTCCAATCCGATTGAGGATGAAGGCTTTCATCCCTGCTTCAGCAGCAGAAGTTTTGTCGTAATCGAAACCGATGAGTAAATAAGAAGCAAGCCCCACTCCTTCCCATCCAAGGAAAGTTAACACCAGGTTATCACTTAGTACGAGGTTTAACATACAAAAGATAAAAAGATTGAGATACGCAAAAAATCGGTTGTACCCTTTGTTCCCCTTCATATACCCCATCGAATACAAATGGATAAGAGATCCAATGCCTGTGATGATAAGGGTCATGTATAAAGAAAGTTGGTCGATTTGGTAACCAAAGGAGGTTTTAAAATTCCCTATGACAATCCAATCAAACACTGGTACCAAATGAGGGGCCGTGCGTTCCATCGGATTAAATTCGTTAAACGCACCTAAGGTGATGAGAAACGGAATGAAAACTGCCAAAGTCCCAATCGCTCCCGCAAATCGGTGTGGGATTCGGTCTTTTAAGAGTCCATTGTGTAAAAAACCAAGGAGAGGGAGGAGGACAACAATAGGAAATAAATCTAACATAGGGTTACCATCTCATCGATTGGAGTTCATCCACATTGGTGGATTTTTTATGCCGAAAAATCGCGATCACAAGGGCAAGCCCTACCGCCGCTTCTGCAGCAGCGATCGCCATCACAAAGAATACAATGGTTTCCCCATTGATGTGCGATAAGGCTTTGGAAAAAGTAACAAATACTAAATTCACGGAATTTAGGATGAGTTCCACAGACATAAAAATGATAACAATGTTACGTCTGATAAGAACTCCAAGAACTCCGATGGAAAAAAGAATTCCTGCAAGGCCGAGAAGGTAAGGAACGGGGATTCCGTTGATCACTGGATTCATAACACTGTATCCTTTGTTTGGTCCACTTCTGTGAGTTTCTTTTTGGCAAGGATCACTGCCCCAAGTACTGCCACGAGGAGTAAAATCGAAATCATTTCAAAAGGCAAAAGGTAATCTAAGTAAGTGGATGCTCCAACGCTTGCCACGTTTCCTTTCGCATTCACAGTGGATGTGCCTTGGATGGGAAACGAATACTCCGCATTCTCATATCCTTTTCCCATTTGTTCGGAATGGGGAACACCTGTTGTGAGAGCCGAATAGAGAAGGAAAAAAAATCCAATCACAAAAACAGAAAGTAACACCAATCGAATGGGGTGGTTACGGTAACGAGAAAGTGTTTCCGCCCTTTGGGAAAGTAACATCAGGACAAAAACGACAAGTACCATAATGGCACCAGCATACACTAACACCTGCATGGTGGCGATAAAAAGAGCTCCCATGATCCCATAAATCCCTGCCAAAGAAAAAAAGGTAAACACAAGGGAGACTGCAGAGACTACAGGGTTTTTTTGGAAGATGACACTGAGAGCCGTGATCACAGTCACTGTCCCAAAAAATACAAAAAGTAAAAGTGATGGTGAGGTTTCTACATTCATATAAATAATTTCATCCATCCTTCTTTCCAGTACACTGTGTAAATGGAAGCAAAGCACACGACAAAGAGCCCCCAAGGGATCATTTTTTTCCAACCCAATTTCATCAATTGGTCATAACGAAAACGAGGGAGTGTCCAACGCACCCAAATGAACAAAAAGGCAAAAAACAAAACTTTTAAGATAAAAAACCCAAGACCAATGAAGGCTTGGTATTCCGAACCAGAACCAATTTGGAATGGAACATTATAACCACCAAAAAAGAGTAAGGTGGTAAGGCAGGACATAGTGATCATGTTCATGTATTCTGCCAAAAAGAAAAGGGCGAATTTAAAAGCACCATACTCGGTATGAAACCCTACCACAAGTTCTGACTCAGCTTCTGCTAGGTCAAAAGGCAAACGGTTCGTTTCTGCAAACATCGCTGTAACATAAATAAAAAAAGCCACAAATCCAGGAGGAGAAAGGATGTTCCACATCTCTTTTTGGGAGTCGCTGATGTCTGTGAGTTTCAGTGAACCAGTCATGATCACAATGGCAACAATCGATAAACCCATTGGCAGTTCGTAACTGATCATTTGAGCAGTGGAGCGAACTCCACCAAGTAACGAGTATTTGTTGTTACTCGACCAACCAGCAATCATGATACCATATACCGAAAGAGAAGAAATGGCAAGCATGTACAAAACCCCAGAATCTGGGTTTGCAATTTGTAAGTCGATGGTTGTGACACCCGTGAGTGCCGTAAGCCACTCAGGCGCAGGCAGTGTTCCACCAAATGGAATCACAGCCCAAGCCATAATCGCACAGGTCATGGAGATTGTAGGCGCAAGGAGGTACATCCCCTTCGATACATTTTTTGGGAAAATTTCTTCTTTGGCGATAAACTTAATCCCATCAGCCAATGGTTGGAAAACTCCAAATGGGCCAGCTCGGTTTGGACCGGGTCGATCTTGGATAAACCCAGCAAACTTCCGTTCTGCGAGAGTGTAATATGCCACACCCGTTAGGATTACAAAAAATAATGAGAGGATTTTGATCCCCCAAGCAAGAATTAAAGCCCAGTCCATATGTTTTGGTGACCTTTAGTGAGTTACACTCACTTCCTTTTTCAATCGAAGAGAAAACTCTTCTTTAAACTTTGTCATGGTTGGCCGAACTGCCATCACACAAGCATCCGCTAACGGACAAATGGTGGTTCCACCTTCCATATTCCTTGAGAGGGAAAAGATGAGTTCTACATCTTTTTCTGTTCCCTCGCCCATTTTGATTTTATGGAGCAGGTCCTTGACCCAATGTGTGCCTTCTCGGCATGGGGTACACTGGCCACAGGATTCATGGGAATAAAATTCAGCCAAACGGTATGTGGTTTCCACAAGGTCCGTTTCTTCGGATAAAATGATCACTGCCCCAGAACCTAACATGGATTTGAGGGAAGCGATGGATTCATAGTCCATCGTTGCTGTCATGGCCTCTTCAGAGGTAAGGATGGGAGAGGAACTTCCTCCAGGGATCACTGCCTTTAAGGCCTTATCGTTTTTGATCCCACCACAGATGTCAAAAATGAGTTCTTTCATCGGAGTTCCCATTTCCACTTCATAAATCCCTGGTTTTTTTACATGCCCACTCACAGCAAAGAGTCTTGTGCCGGGTGATTTTTCTGTTCCAATTTTTTTGTATTCTTCTCCCGTCATACGGATGATATGTGGGACGTTACAAAAGGTTTCCACATTGTTCACAACGGTTGGGCAAGCATAGAGACCTGACACCGCAGGAAACGGTGGTTTCAAACGTGGGTGGCCCCTCCTGCCTTCGAGTGAATTGATTAGAGCTGACTCTTCCCCACAGATGTAAGCACCTGCTCCTGAATACACAGCCAAATCAAAATCATACCCAAGGCCCAAAATGTTTTTTCCAAGAAGGCCTGCTTTGTAGGCTTCTTCCACAGCAGTTTCCACAATCCGAATCCCTTTGTGGAATTCCCCTCGGATGTAGATATAACCTTGGTGGGAATCAATTGCCTTTGCCGCAATGATCATGCCTTCGATGAGCATATGAGGGAAACGTTCGATGAGCATCCGGTCTTTGAAAGTACCAGGCTCTCCTTCGTCCCCATTACAAATTAAGTATTTTGGTTTGTCGGTTTTTGGAATGAAACCCCATTTGTTTCCCGTAGGGAACCCTGCTCCACCGCGACCACGAAGGCCAGAGTTTTTCACATCGTTTACGATCTGTTCGGCGGTCATTTCAGAAAGGGCTTTTTTTAAACTTTCATAACCATCCACTGATTGGTAATGTTTTAAGGTGTGAGAATCGGAGGCAGCGATATGTGTTGTGAGTAAAGTTTTAAGTCCCATATTATCCTTCTTTTTCCAATTCAGAAAGAATCTTTTCAATGGATTCTGGTGTTAAGTTTTCGTAGTATTTGTCATTGATTTGAGCGACAGGACCAAACCCACAAGCACCCAAACACTGCACTTCATCCACAGTGTACTTTTTGTCTTTTGTGGTTTCCCCTTTCCCAATGCCCAATTTGGAACAAACATGTTCGGTAATGGAATCGGAACCTGCCAAGTAACAAGAGATATTCGCACAAATTTGGATGTGGAATTTCCCCACTGGTTTTTTGTTGTACATGGTATAAAACGTTGCCACACCGTGTACGTGGGCGAGGGATACAGGTTCGCCAATCCGATCGGCGATGTATTGCATGCCTTCAGTATCCACAAAACCTTTGTCAGCTTGTAACAAAAACAAACATGGCAATATGAGAGAACGTTTACTAGGAAATTGTGGGATCAGCCTTTGGAAACGTTTTTCGGATTCCTGTGAAAATTGATACGCCATTAACAATCAAGCTCCCCTGCAATGACATTGAGTGATGACATTGTTGCAATTGTATCCGCAAGTAATCCACCTTTCACCATTTCTGGGAAGGCTTGGTAGTACCAAAAACAAGGCCGTCTCACATGTACCCTCCAAGGTGATTTATCCCCTTCCGAAACCACATAAAATCCAAGTTCCCCGTTTGCGGCTTCCGTAGCGTGGTAGTATTCCCCTGGAGGGACTTTCACCCCATGCATGATGATTTTAAAATGGTAAATCAGTTCTTCCATATTGTGGTAGACACGGTCTTTGGGAGGAAGGAAGGCATGGGGAACATCTGCATGGTATGGCCCTTCTGGGATCCCATCGATCAGCTGTTCGATGATCCTCATGGACTGGCGCATCTCTTCCATTCGGACAAGTGTTCTATCAAGAGCGGAACCGTCTTCTCCCACAGGGATGTCAAAGTTTACCTTATCATAGAACATATATGGGTCATCTTTTCGCACGTCCCATGGGACACCTGCTGCCCGTAAGTTGGGACCCGAAAATCCATAGGCAATGGCACGGTCTGCGGAAATCCCACCGATGCCTTTTGTCCTTTCATTAAAAATTTTGTTACGGATGAGGAGTTCTTCAAATTCATCTAACGCTGGTTTTAGTCCCTTTAGAATGAGTTTGATTTCAGATTGGAACTCAGGGTAAATATCACGTTCCATCCCACCCACACGGCAAAACGTAGTGGTAAGGCGTGCCCCTGTGAGTTTTTCTAAAATCTGGTAAATGTTCTCACGGTGGTGGAATAAATGTAAGAGGCCAGAAAAAGCCCCAAGGTCCACTCCCATAATCCCGTTACAAATGATATGGTCCATGATCCGAGACAGTTCAGAGATGATCATCCGCACATAGGTCACACGATCCGGAACTTGGATTTGCATCATTTTTTCTACAGTGAGGATCCACCCAATGTTATTCAGAGGAGTGGATACATAGTTCATACGATCCGTACAAACCAAAAACTGGTTGTAGTCGTATCTCTCGCCTAACTTTTCAAAACAACGGTGCACATACCCAATCACTGATTCCGTATCCACCACTCGTTCCCCATCAATTTGGATCACGTTTTGTAAAATCCCATGAGTCGCGGGATGGCTTGGCCCTAAGTTGACAAGTAAATGGCCTTCCGGAAGGTCTTTGAATTTTTGGCCGAAGTGTTCGGCTGTTTTTTCGTACATTACCATAATGATTGTTAACCGGTTACTCGGTTATATCCTCTTTCACATGAATGGTCAGTAGGTCTTCGATGAGGTAATCTTGGCCTGGGCCTTCGAGTGGATAGTCTTTTCGGAGAGGGTGTCCCACAAAGTTATCAGGCATGATGAGTCGTTCCATCCTCGGGTGGTTGGAAAAGGGAATTCCCATTAGGTCAAAGACTTCTCTTTCTGGCCAGTTGGCCGCAGGGAAAATCTCGGAGAGACTAGGAACCGATTCCCCTTCTCCCACAGGGACCCGCAGTTGCACACGGAAATGCCCATGTTTTGGGGAACGAAGCAGGTACAAAACTTCAAACCTAGGTTCACGTTTTCCAAGCCAATCAACAGAAGTTAGGTCATTTAAAAAGTTAAACCCAAACTCATCCTTTAAGGCTCGCACAACGTTTGTTAGTTTTTCTTTTTGGATGCTAAAGAATAGTAGGTTTGTGTTTATGTCCCTTTGCGGGAGTAAACAATCGGAAAAACGAGATGTAAGGAATTCAGTGATTGTTTCTTTCATGCCACTACGAGGGGTTTGTTACGTTCATTGATCTCTTGGATCTTCTTCATGACTTCTTGGCGGCGTGCTTCCAACCCTTGGCTTTGGACTTTTTTTTGTAACTTCACAAGGGCATCAAGGATTGCCTCTGGTCTTGGTGGGCAACCGGGAACATACACGTCTACAGGTAAAATCCGATCAACACCTTGTAACACACCATACGTGTGGAACATTCCACCGGAAGAGGCACAAGCTCCCACAGAGATTACAAATTTTGGTTCCGCCAATTGGTCGTATATCTGGCGTAATACGGGAGCCATTTTATATGTGATGGTTCCAAGTACCAAAATCATATCGGCTTGGCGTGGAGAAAAGGAAGGACGTTCCGCACCAAAACGTGCAATGTCATAATCAGCACAAGCGGTACTCATGTATTCGATCCCACAACAAGCTGTGGCAAAAGGATAAGGCCACAAAGAAAAACTTTGCCCCCACTGCACCACATTGTCGAGTGTGGCGACTTGGAACATGTCACCAAACATTTCACCGGGTTTGGAAAGTGTTTCTGTTAATCCCATTCCAGTGCTCCTTTTTTCCAGATATAGTATAGACCCACAACTAGGATGAGTAAAAAGAAAAACATTTCAAAAAGAAAAAACCCACCGAGCCCTGCTTCCTTAAACCCAATTAAATTCACAGCCCAAGGGTATAAAAAAACAGCTTCGATATCGAATAAGATAAAGAGAACTGCCACAAGGTAAAACTTGATGTTAAATAAACCTCTCGCATCTCCATAATACGTCACACCACATTCAAAGGTATCTTGTGGTTTTGATTTTTTCTTTGGATTCAAAAGAAAGGCGAGCGATAAGATCAGAGCGGAGAAACCGACTCCGAGCAAAAGTTGTAAGAGGATTGGTGCAAAACTATCCGGTGCGGATCCCATGTATGAAAATGCTCTCACGAAAAGGGTTAGTTGTCAAGATGAGAAAGAATTTCCCCTTTGTTTTCGCATATTTTTCGAAATTTGGAGAGGGATGTCCAATTTTTGAGATAAACTCTCAATACCGGTCCCCCCACAACCTTTCCAATTGTTCTTTTAAGATTTTTTCCATGCCCTGGTTTGTGGGTTCGTAAAAGTTAGGAGGTTTTGGATAAAAGGACTCCGGGAAGTATCGTTCTTTCAGGAAATGTCCTGGGAAATCATGAGGGTATTTGTAACCAATGCCAGCACCTTCGTTTTTATGTGTGGCAGTCGGTGCATTCCTGAGGTGGTTTGGGATTTGAAATGACTGATTCCTTGCCTTTACAAAGGCCAATGCTTCATTGATTGCCACATAACTTGCGTTTGATTTTGGTGCGGATGCTAAAAACGTGGTACATTGTCCAAGTGGGATCCGACCCTCAGGCATTCCTACCCGTTCCACGGCTTGCCAAGTGGCAATGGCTAGGGGGAGAGCATGGACGCTGGCATTGCCTACATCTTCACTGGCAAAAATCACAAGCCTTCTTGCGATAAACAGTGGGTCTTCTCCCCCTTCGAGCATGAGCGCCAAATAAAAGAGAGCTGCATCTGGGTCACTTCCTCGCAGAGACTTAATAAACGCGGAGATAATATCGTAATGGCTTTCACTATTTTTATCATACGTAACAAGTGTGTCCCCGAGGATGAGAGATAACCTTTCTTCTGTGACTTCCTCTCCTTCCTCCGTAGCACTTAAGATCCGTTCCAAATACCCAAGGAGTTTCCTTGCATCTCCTGCGCTACGACGGAAGAGTTCCTGTTTCACTGGTTCGGGGATGGTTCGTTTTGTGTTTTGTTTTGTCAGGCAAGAAGTGAAGATTGTTTCCTCTTCTTCTTCTGTCAGTGTTGTGAGCCGGTACACAAGCATTCGGGAGAGGAGTGCTTTGTTCACTCGAAAACTTGGGTTTTCCGTAGTGGCGGCAATGAGGATGATTTCGCCCTCTTCCACAGAAGCAAGCAAGGCATCTTGTTGGGATGAGGAGAAACGATGGATTTCATCCAAAAAAAGGACTATGGTACCAAGGCGTTTCCCTTCTTCCAACACCTCTCGCACTTCTTTGACACCACTCGTCACACAACTCAAATACCGTTTTTCTAATTTCCAAGATTCCGCAAGTAAATGGGCAAGTGTTGTTTTCCCTGTGCCTGGTGGACCATAAAACAAAATGGAGGTGGGTTTTTGGATGGAACGAAGGGCAGAGACCACCTTGGTTTGCCCTACAAATTCGGACCAAGTTTTGGGCCTTACTTGGTGGGCCAGGGGAACTTGTTTGTTATTTGCGAAAAGAGAATCCAAACTATTGTAAATCCAATTCTTTTTTTACAGCCACATAACAGTTGTAAATTGTTTCGTTACAAACATCACAACCGGAATTACAGCAGATGAGAGAACGTTCGGAAACCTTTCCCTCCACTAGATTTTTCACAAAAGCAGCTGTCCTGTCTGGCAAAAAGAAAAACCTAACCTTTTCCAAAATCACTTCATCCACTGACTTAGGAAACAATCGATTTTCGGACATTTTACCCTCCTGTGATCCAACCAATGTACATCGCATAAAAATAAACAGAAACCCTTACAAAACGAAAAAGCGATCCTAGTAAAAACAATCGATACGGCATCTTAAACGTTCCCACCGTATAGGCCATCCAAGAATAAGGAATGGGTGTGAGGGCACTTAAAACCACAGCTCCAAATCCATATTTCCGAATGTAGGGAAGCAATTTGTCTTCGTAATGCAGCACCATTTGTCGTCCCAAATGGAAACGTGGGATGAGATAGAGGCCTATGTAATAGGCAAGGCTCCCACCAATGATACTCCCAACTGACATCGAAAGGATGGTGGAAACCGGATCCATTTCCCCAGAGATCGCAAGAACAAGAAAGGCATCAGGTGGGACAAAGGCAGGAAGGCTATCCGAAAGGATCATGCCAAAAAAAAGCCCAAAATAACCAAATATCCGTACAAAGTGTTCGCTAAATCCTAGTAACTCAGTTCGGAAAAAATAGGCGAGACCAAACACAATCACAAGTACAAGGATTATGGATCCAACCGTTTGGATGATGAGACGTTTCAAATTGATCGAAGGATCATTTTCTTTTGTCATACATTTGGTCTCAAAGATAAGATTCGTTTTTTTTCAATGATTCGCACAACCATGGTAAATTCCATTTAAGTTTTGGATTCCTTTTGGATGAGGATACGATTGGTATTCACCCAATCTTCGATTTTTGAAACAGATTCTCCGATAAGAGTTGGAAGGAGAGTTCGTTCTTCTGAATTAAAATTTTGCAAAACAAAATCAGCCACTTCCATTCCCCCCTTCTCAGGTTTACCTACACCAAACCGCAAACGATGGAAATCTTGTGATCCAAGTTTTGCCACGATGTCTTTTAGACCATTGTGGCCTGCCGTTCCCCCACCAATTTTGTTTTTGATTTTGCCAAAGGGTAAGTCCACTTCGTCTTGCACCACAAGGATTTGTGAAGGTGGGATTTTATACAAATTCGAGAGGGTTTGTGTGGCTTTCCCAGAAAGGTTCATAAATTCCAAAGGTTTCACTAAATGGATTTTGTCCCCATCCCAAGTGTGAGTGGCCTCTGCATATTTTTTTACATCTTTGAAGGATACACCAAACTGATTTGCCAGTACATCCAAGACCATAAAACCAATGTTATGACGGGTATTTTTGTATTTATCTCCAGGGTTTCCAAGCCCCACAATCAAAAAGTGGATCATAATTTCCCAAGTACAATATGTAACATACGTTCGGTTGCTTTTACCGCAGCAACTTGTTGGTCTGAGTCAATCCCAATGGTACGAATGGGATGGACGTCTCCTTCTTTTTTCCAAGTGATGACCGTTTCCACAAGGGCATTGGTATTCCCACCTGGCGGAATCCTTACTTCATAATCATAAAGTTTGGGAATTTGGATTTTGAGGGTTGTTAAGATTTTGCCAAGGGCATTCATAAAGGCATCGTAACCGCCATCCCCCTCTCCTGTTGCTTCATACAGATTCCCTTGGAATTGGACCTTTACATCAGCTTTTGGTTTCACACCGATCCCACTTGTCACCGTACAAAATTCAATGCGAAAACTAGATTCTAAATTTTCACCTGAGATATCCGAGATGATGTAAGGTAAATCTTCTTTGGTGACTGTTTTGTTTTGGTCCCCAAGTTCAATCACTCTTGCGAGCACTTTTTTTTCAATTTCTGGTGACAAAACCATTCCAAGTTGCTTTAAATTTTCTGTGATGCTTGCCTTTCCAGCTAACTTCCCTAATGCGTAGACTCGACTCCTTCCGAATCGTTCGGGAAGGATGGGATTGGCATATAAATTTCCTTTTTTGTCTCCGTCAGCATGAACCCCTGCCGTTTGGGTAAACACATCTTCTCCCACGATTGGTCTGTTATCCGAAATGCGTTTGCCAGAAAACACTTCTACAAGCCTTGAAGCATTGGTGATTTCTTTTTCTACAATGGAAGTTCTAAATTTGGTTTTGTCATGGAGGGAAGTGACGACAGCTTCCAATGGAGAATTCCCCGCTCGTTCCCCAAGTCCATTCACCGCAACATGTAACCCTCGAACCCCTGCCTTCACTGCTTCCAAACAATTGGCAACGGCTAAGTCATAATCATTATGCCCATGAAATTCAAACCACAAGTTTGGAAACACACTCACCAAATCAGTGACAGCAATTTTTACTTCTTCGGGAGACATGACACCAAGTGTGTCAGCTAAATAAAAACGTTTGATCGGAAGTTTGGAAACTGTTTGTAAATATTGGATCACATAATCTCTGGAATGTAAGTATCCGTTGGACCAGTCTTCCAAATAAACATTCACTGTGATCCCAGCGGCAGTTGCAAAATCCACAGTTTGTTTGATATCTGAAAAATGTTCCTCGGGAGATTTTCGAAGTTGGTTTGTTAGGTGGTTCAAAGATCCTTTTGTCAAAAGGTTTAACACCTTCACTCCTGTCCCTTTCATCCATTCAACCGTTTTGTCAAAATCCACAAATCCTAAAATTTCAATTCGGTTTTGTAGGCCTTCCCCTTTTGCCCATTCGATGATTTTTTGAACCGCTTCAAATTCACCGGGGGAAACCCGAGCACTTGCGATTTCGACTCGGTCTGTCTTTAAGTCTTTTAATAGATGTTTGGTGATATTTAATTTTTGCTGCCAAGAAAAGGACACACCATTTGTTTGTTCGCCGTCACGTAAGGTTACGTCTAAAATTTCTATTTTGGAATTTGGTTCTGTCATGCTTTCAATCGGTTGATGTATTCTTTGGAGGGGGCAAGGATTTCCACAAGGGTAGCACCTGGATTCCTACGAAACATAGGATCGGATTCCACTAATTTCAAAAATCCGCAAGTGGTCACATAGTCAATGGCCATCTGACGGAGGATGCCTTCCCCGATCCCGTGAAGGATCTCCACATAGGTTTCCCCATCCATAAAGGCATCATGGATTTCCCTTTCGAGTTTGGTCCGAGCCTCCTCGAACCTGAGCTTGCGGATGTAGATGGTACGCACCTTAAGTCCAAAAAAATGGACTTAGGTCAAATTGCAACAGAAACGAACTGCATCCAAAAGTTCCTTGGTGTTCCAAGGTTTGGAAAAAATGGCATAGGTTTTGGCTTCTTCTTTGACGCGGTTGATGGCATCCCGGTCTGCGTGCCCAGAAATGAGAATCGACTTGATATGTGGGTACTTTTGGTGGACTTTGATGAGAAATTCGTCCCCACGCATGCCTGGCATCAGCCAATCTGACAAAATGAGGATGACTTCCACTCCTGATTGGCAGAGGTCGTCGATCACTTCCATCGCTTCTTCTGGATTCTGGGCCGTTTCATATGTGTAACTGCCTCCAATTTCTCGTTTTAGTTCTTGTACGAGGGAAAGAAGGAGGATGGGTTCGTCATCTACACAGAGTATGGCATTTTTCTCATTTTTGATTTGTGATAAATTCAAACTGTTTCCCCTTCCAAAACTTTTGGTATGTATACCCTGAATTCCGTTCCAGTAGGATCGGATATAAAATCAATTTTTCCATTCATTTTTTCCACGATTTGTTTGCAAATGTCAAGCCCAAGCCCAATCCCCTCTCCATGTTTTTTTGTCGTAAAAAAAGGTAAAAAGACCTTATCTTGGATTTCAGGTAAAATTCCTTTTCCGCTATCCTTAATCGATGTTAGGATGAATTCTTCTTCAGTGGTAACAGAGATTTTGATTTTACCTTTAAAGTCCATTGCTTGTAAAGCATTATTGATCAAATTGATCCAAACTTGATTGAGTTTGTCTCGATCCGCCAAACAGGAATCAGATGTGAAATAATTCTTAATGATTTCGACATCTTTTTTGATTTTTGCCTGGTAAAGTGTCAATATGGAATCAAGTTCGGTTGGAATGTTCACCTTTTGTGCGTTAGAATCTCCGACAGATTGGTCCGTATACAAATAGTGTTTGAGAGCGTTCACTACATGTGAGGCTTTTTCCGTAGCAGATTGAACCACATATACCAGACGGTAGAGGCTTCCCAAGGTGACTACATTTTGTAATAAGACATTTGCCCCAGGTTTTTCAATGATGGTATAAATTTGTGAATCCCAATTGGTGACTCCAATCGATGTTAGATGGTCGAGTATTTCGTCTGGGAATTCTATATTTTTTTCTCGTAAGAGGGCCAATCTTTCCTTTTTTTCGGCCCGGCTCATAAGCCCCGAACTTCGGTCTCCAAAATTGACACTTAACAAAAGTAATGTTTTAAAATCTTCTAAGGATTCATGATTTAGGCTTTCTAAAAATTCAGGTAATTTGATCACATCTTTTTTTAAGATTTCCGACATGGCACGAACACTAGAAGAAATCGCTCCGAGGGGAGTGTTCAATTCGTGTGTGATCCCAGCAGCAAATTGCCCAAGGGCTGCTAATTTTTCACTGAGTAATAATTGGTTTTGTGTGTTGTGGAGGTCGAGTAAGATCCGTTCCTTGGTTTCGATGGTATCACGAAGATTCCGATTGCTTTCCACAAGGGCATTCGTCCTCTCATTCACAATTTTTTCCAAATTGGCATTGGTTTCCATCACCATACGTTGGCTTGCACTCACCCGTTCAAAACTGGACTTAAGCTCCCTTGACATAAAACGAAAGGCATCCGAAAGCCCACGGAGTTCGGCAATCATACTTTCACCCACAGGGATGTCCCAGTCTCCTTTGGCAAGTGACTTGGAAGCACTGGAAAAACGCAAAATTGGCCTAGTCACAAGTTCTGCCAAGAGTACGGCAAGTATCAAACTAAGAAGGATTGCCCATGCAAAGACCATGGCTGATTCACTGTTCCCCGTATACACCCCACTCAAATAAAATGAGTTTGGGAAAAGGGTCACAAGATAAAATCCACTACGGTGCTTTGAATCTTCCACCCAGGAAATATTTGCATTCCAAGTTTCACGAGAAAGGGGTTTTTTCGTCACAACAGAAAAACTCAACTTAGATTCTGTATACCGAATGTCTGTGGATTGTTTTTTCATTTCCACACGTAATGTTTCCAATAGGAGTGAGGATTGGGGCTCTTTGGAAACACTTGCAAGGAATCCCAATTGTGAGTCTAACAAAAACACACGGCCTTGCGCATTGACAACGGAGGCATCCAATAATTCTTGGACCATAACTTTGTCAAAGAAAATGGATCCTTCTCGGATTTCCAATTCGGACAATTGCAAACGAATGTTTTTTGACCATTGTTTATGTAAGATTTCAACCATTTGGTATGCCGAGTTTTCTGCATTTTTGAGAGTTACGTAAGACGTGATACCAACGAGTAGCAACACCAAACAGACAAAAGGTGCCACGATAAAAAGTTGCAAAGAGATTCCTGTTCGGTCTTCGTTAATTTGGTCAGATGGATCCAAATTTGCTGATGCCGAATTCCATACCAATCTTGGTTCCGTGATGCTTACTTCTTTCACCTGAGAAGGAATTTCTGCCCAAAAATATCCTATTTTTCTCACAATGGGAAAAAGGAATGCTGTCACGAAAGGTGCAAAGATCCAAGTGAGACTAGTGGTGAATACCAAAGCAGAACTGATGGTATGATACGAAATCTCGGAGCCAAATTGTTTGGAACAGAGATAACCCCATAAAAAGGGTTCCAATACCAAAAACAATACCACAAAAATAAGATAATAAGCCCAAACACGCACATTACGAAAGTTTGGTGATTTCCCAATCATCTGGTATGAGATCCAAAAAAGTGTTGGGTTGATAAAATAACCCGGTAACCAGTCCCATAAAAAATCTGGAGGAACACCTTCAATCAAATCAGAAAGGCCATAGGCAAAGGGTACGGCGATCAACGCTGGGTATCCAAAAAAATTCAAACAAAGGAAAACCGATAAGTCTTTCAGACTTTCTAAGGTTTGCGCACCAGGGATGAGGACAACGGAACTACCGATGTAACCTGTTGCAAAAATGGAAACAAAGGTAATGAGAAAAAAATAAAAACTTTTGAGGTTCCAAGTCCAAACTTCGCGAGAGATACGGAAATGTTTTCCGTTCCGAAAGGTAAATCCAGAGTAGGCAAATAGAGTTAAAAGGGATCCAAGTAAAAAAGCAAATCGTCCCCATACTTCTAAGATTGGCAGTGGAATTTTGGAAATGATGAACTCTAACCAAATGAGGGTTTCTGCCATGGCCAAAACATCCTAAGGGGATTTTTAGATTAGTAAAGCAAAATCTTTTTCACTTTTTTTGTGAGAGAGGAAGGGAACTCTGCTTCCAAATGTTCCATTCCCACCCATTTGTATTCCACGCCCAGTCCTTCTAATTCTCTTTCTAATTGTTTTGGTTCTAATTTCTTTTCAATGGGAGGATTGCCTTCTATTTTTACGTGAAATACGGAATATTCTAATTTATGATGGGTAATGGTGTGTTTGATTTTCCCAATGATTGGGATCTCTTTTCCGATTAAATTTAAAAATTTAGCGAAGGAAGAAGGGTTGTATCCATCATTTGGAATGTCCCCAAAAAATCCATAAGGGAAATGGAACATACCCTTTAAAAATCGATTTTCTTTTTCTTTAATGAGTAAAAACAAATTTTTCTTTTGGACCACCCAAATCTTACCTAATAAAAAAATTTGATTTTGTTTTTTTTCGCGGAATGGGATCTCACTTGTTTTTCCATGGATCCTCGCAAAACATCCATCTGTTAATGGGCAAACCAAACATTTAGGAGATTCTGGCAAACAAAGAGTGGCACCTAATTCCATCATCGCTTGGTTGTGGTCACCTGGAAATTTTGGGTTTAGAAACCCATCCGCTTTTGATTGTAATTCTTTATCCGCTTTTGGTCCTAATATATTTTCCGTGTAACCAAAGTAACGTGACAGAACTCGCTTCACATTCCCATCGAGAACTGCATAGGGAAGGTCATACGCGATGGATAAAACAGCACGTGCAGTGTAGTTCCCAATCCCTGGTAGTTTTAACACCAAGTCCAATTCTTTTGGAAAGGAACCATTGTATTGGTTTACGAGTTGGATGGCAGCCTTTCTGATATTACGGGCACGGCTATAATAACCAAGCCCTTTCCAATAGGATAGGACTTCTGCTTCGGTTGATTTGGCAAGTGATTCTGGATTCGGAAACCTTTCTAAAAACGCTTCAAACAGAGGTAACATGGCGGCAACCCTCGTTTGTTGCAACATCACCTCTGAAATCCAAATGGGATATGCTTGTTTTTTTTTACGAAATGGTAAGTCCCTTTTGTGTAACGTGTACCATTCGTGTAACTTTTTTTGTGGGTTCAAATTTCCGAATCTTGGATGCTGTACCTGAGATAGGTATTACAACTTCCCTCTTCGGTATAACGGACCAAATCATAGTCCAAACGAGTGGAACGGAAGAATTTGGAATGGGCCAAGCGTTCGCGGATTTCTTGGCGGATGTGGTCGCGAGCTTCTTGCCTTTTGTCGTAATAGGCAGGTGATAAAATTTCACTTTTATAGGACAAATTTCCCTCGCGGTAAATTGCCACAGTCACCTGCACGCGGTATTTGCGTTGTAATCCTTGTTTTACTTCCGTATTCATTGGTTAAAAAAGCCCAGGGTTTCTTCCTAAATAGATTTTCGGTTTGGGAGGGAGTGAAATTGAAAGTCACAGATTTTTTTCATACTGCTTGCCCAAAATTTCGAATTTAATTTCCTAGATAATGAGAACATAAGATTCAAATGAGCACCAAATATAACGAATCACCCTTTTTCTATAAAAGACGTCTTACTCGGGAAGTGAAGGTGGGAGATGTTGGAATTGGAGGCAAAAATCCAATCCGCGTGCAATCCATGATTACATCTAACACAAGAGATACGGATGCAAGTATCCAACAAATTCTAGAGTTAGAAAAAGCGGGTTCAGAAATCGTTCGCCTAACAGTGCCAAGTCAGGCGGATGCCGATAACCTACCAAATATCCGAAAACGGATGAAAGAACTTGGCCTAAAAGTTCCTTTGGTCGCAGACATTCACTTCACTCCACAAGTTGCATTAAAATGTGTGGAATGGGTCGAAAAGGTTCGCATCAACCCAGGAAATTTTGCCGACAAAAAAAAATTTGAAATCATAGAATACACTGACAAAGACTATAACGAAGAACTCGAACGAATTGAAGAAGTATTTACTCCCCTAGTGCTTCGAGCAAAAGAACTAGGTGTAGCAATGCGGATTGGAACCAATCACGGAAGTTTATCTGATCGGATCATGAACCGATTCGGAGACACTCCTCTTGGGATGGTGGAGTCTGCATTAGAATTCATTCGGATCGCAGAAAAAAATTCCTACAAAGATATCGTTGTCTCCATGAAAGCTTCGAACCCTCAAGTGATGATACAAGCCTATCGCATGTTAGTTGCAAGATTTTACGATTTAGGAATGGATTACCCATTACATTTAGGAGTTACGGAAGCAGGTGATGGAAAAGATGGTAGGATCAAATCTGCAATTGGTATTGGAAGTTTACTCGAAGATGGTCTCGGTGATACCATTCGAGTTTCACTCACTGAAGATGCCATCCACGAAATTCCTGTCGCAAAGGAACTTGTGCGCAAATACAATGAACTTTTTTTAAGTTCTCTTTCGAATCCTGGAAATCCGATCCGAAACGAAAGGGAAACCATTTACTCCGAGTTTCGAGACCCTTACCAATATTCGAAGTTTTATTCTAAAGAAATCACCATCGGGGATATAAAAATTGGGGATATGAATCCCGTTCGGATCGAATCCTGTTTTCCCTTTTTTGGAGAAGGAACTGCCGAAGAAGTCCTCCACCTCATCCAAAAAGAATCCAAATCAGGAAGAGTCCCTGAACTACTGTCTTTCCATATCGATTCCGAAATGGATTTATTGTCACTTGCAACAAATGTTAGGCGAGGATCTTTCCCACTTCCCGTTTCCGTTTCCCTCTCAAATGAACTCCTTTACCAATATGATGCACTGGCAGAAGAATTGTATAAATTTCAAAAATGGGTCATCACTCCTTCCCTTTTCTTAAAGGAATCGGAAGAGTCCTGGGATGATCTTTTGGACTTTGTCTCGAGGTATGCCAAAGACAAACGGTCAGTTGAATGGTCGTTTGGGGTTTCCGAGATTGAAGATGTGAAACTTGTCTTAAAGGAATGTAAAAAAAGAAAACTAGAAAATATTTTATTTTCTGTTAGTGATGGAGACCTACTCTCTGTTAGAAGACTTGCGTTTCTTTTGCAGGAATCGGATTACCCAATTGTCTTAGAAGTAACTGACAAAAACAAAGACCAGCTGATGTACAATGCATCCATTAAGGCTGGTGGGAGTTTACTCGATGGGATTGGAGATGTGATTCGCCTATCGTATGGAGATGGGGAAGCAGAAGAATGTTTGCATTTGAGTTTTGATATCTTACAAGCCACACGACTTCGTTTGACAAAAACAGAATACATATCTTGTCCCTCTTGCGGAAGGACAATGTTCGATTTGCAATCCACAACTGCAAAAATCAAAGAAAAAACAGGACATCTTAAAGGTGTGAAAATCGCTGTGATGGGTTGCATTGTGAATGGACCTGGGGAAATGGCTGATGCTGATTTTGGGTATGTGGGAGCTGGAGTGGGTAAGGTACACCTCTACAAAGGAAAGGAAATTGTCAAAAAAGGGGTATCAGAAGTCGAAGCTCCTGAACTTCTCATCGAACTCATCCGTGAAAATGGGATGTGGACAGATCCTGAATAAAAAATAGTTTCCTTTCGTTTCTCCTTTCGATAATTTCATCCAGGTGGAAGAAAACGAATCAAAAGAAATTTTATCCAAAATCCAATCGATGGAGAGAGAACTTTTTTTCTTAAAAGAAAGAGTCCTCTCCCTATCCCAATCGAAAACCATTTCAAAACCAATACCTTCCGAATTACCAAAACAAATCCATCCTTTGGACAACAAAGAAACTGTTCCTTTGGAAGAAGGTCCCAATTGGTTCATCCAATGGATCGGCCAAAATCTATTTGTAAAACTAGGTGTGTTTTCTCTCATCCTTGCATCGGTTTGGTTTTTTTATTTGGCCATCGAAGAGTATTGGATCAATGAATCGGTTCGCATTTGGATTGGAATTTTATCTTCCTTACCAGTATTGTGGTATGGCTATAAAACGAAAGATACACGCCCCTACCTATCTCCTAGTTTACTTGGATTAGGAATTGCAGTATTATTTTCTGCGTATTACTCAGGCTATGTATGGTACGATTTGTACGGAACAGAAACTTGTTTTGTAGGACTTATCCTATTGAGTTTAACGGCGGTTGGTATTTCGTATGCGGAAAAAAGTGAAGTTCTCTTTGGGTTTGCGAGTTTAGGAGTTTTCCTTTCCCCTATTTTAGTTTCCACGGGTCAAAATTCGTATCCATTTCTTTTTACCTACTTACTCATTTGGAATGCTCTTTTCTTTTGGATCCGTAAAGAGATGGAATGGAAAGTCATTCCCCTTATCGTATTATTTGCAAACCACCTCATCTTTGCCATTTGGGCAGAATCTAAATTACAAGATGCCAAGTTGTTTTATCCTTTGGCATTCCAGATTGGTGTGTATCTTCTCTTTTTAATCAGAGAATTCCAGGTTCTAAAAGCCAATCGAGAAAAAGAACCAGTCCTCACTTTGGTCACTCTTGGGTTTACATTAGGACTTGGATTCATTCAGGCTTTTTGGATATTTGGAATTTTTTACCCAACTCTGAAACCGTTTTTACTCACGTTGTTTCTTTTGAGTTTTTACATGATCTATAGTAGGTCCTTAAAAGAAATCACATTAACAGAGAAAGCCAAATCTACCTATGACATTGTAGGTCTCTTTGGTTTACCTCTCATCATCAGTGTGATCGTAATGGGTATGACAGGAAAAACTTTGGCCTTTAGCCTGATCAGTTTTGCCTTTGTTGTCACTATGGCAAGCACCTATTCCAAACAAATGTATATGTATTTGGCAACTTTTCCTGTTTGGTTTTTTGCTTTGTTGTATGCTTTCGCATTCACCTATCGATCCTTTAATGAAATCCCTTTTCTCAATGGAAGGTTTGTGATTTTTGCAACGGGAAGTTTGTATTTGGTATTATCCTATTGGTATAGCCGAAATTTTTCTCCCTTCGCCAAACTCTTTTTATATGTTGCGTATCCCTATTTTTTACTTGGTAACTTTGTGGAGATTCATTTGGGTTTTCCTGAAGAAAAAAGACTATTCCTCTATTCGATTTGTTTGATTTTTTATGGGCTTTGCACACTTGTCATCGGGTTTAAAAAAGAGATCCAATCATTAAAAGTGGCGGGATTTGTCTCACTGGCACTTGTCATCGCTAAATTTTATCTATATGATTTTTGGAATTTATCCTTGGGTTACAGAATCCTTGCAGGTTTATTTTTAGGAATCACACTCATCGTTACAGGAACATTTTACAATCGTATCAAAAAGGAAACCGTATGAAATCAATCATTCAAATTTATTCTCTTATCACAATTTTATTCTCAGTTGCAATGATCGCAAGGCCGTTGCCAATCGAGAATTTTAAATACAAAAAGGAAATCACTATCCAAACAAAAAACCCATCCAATCAAATCGTTAGAGTGTTACTGGATGATGAATTTTACAAACATTCCTATTATGCCGACCTACGTGTCACAAAAAATGGAGAAATCGTTCCTTATAAAATTCAAAACGCAGAAGAGATTAGCAAATACACTGAAAAATTAAAACCTGAATTACTTTTTACGAAAAAAGATGATTTGGAGGTTTATGTATTAGAGCTTCCCAAACTTCCAGAAGGAATGAGTTATTCGAAATTAACAGTTTCAAGTGCCTTTGATTATGAAACGTCCATCACATTAAAATTAGGTGATAATCCCGATACTTTTTTTGAAACGAAAAATGTATTTTTATATAAGTATGGATCACAAACCTCCGGTGAAATTGATTTAGGAAATACAAAATATCGTTATGTTCGTTTAGAAGCGGAAAATGGATCGAATTTAAAATTCCCTTCGGTGACTCGTATCAAAGGAAACAAAAATCTTTACTTTGAAAAAGTTCATCCAGTCCCGAACCCAAACTTAGAAGAAAACTCAGTATTATTTTCGTTTCCAAACGAAAACCAAAGTAGTTTCCAATCTCTCAAACTGAGTTTTGAAGAAAAAAATTGGGAACGAACCATCACCGTGCGTGCAAAAATCAATAAAAAAGAATGGGACACTGTTTTCCAAGGTACAATGAACCATAGGGAAAACGAAGGGACATACACTGAAATTCCCATCTCTTCCCCCGTGAATTCTGAATTTACCATCGAAATCAATGATGGTGAAAATGAAACCCTCCATCTTAAGGAAGTCATCACAGTCCAACCCTTAGAAGAAATATTATTTTTTACAGATACCGATTCAGAAGTACAAAACTATGTTTTGTACTATGGAAACCCTTACCAATGGACTGCGAACTTTGACCCTTACACCTACCCTTCCTCCGATGATTTGAGAGAAAAAACACCAATTGAGGCAAAATTAGGAAAGGAAATGGAAAACCCTGAATTTGGATATAGTTTGATTTACCCACCAATCTCTGGTTATCTCACAACAATCTTATTTTATTTGGGTATTTTTACCTTACTTTTCTTTATCTTTTCCATATTAAAATCCAAACGACTTGTGGCAAAGGAATCAGTCTAAGGCAATACAAAACCAAACGACGTAAAAAGAAGGAACCAATGAAAACAGAATTTTTAATCACCCTTATCGGAATTGCCAGCCCCTTATTGTTCTTTGTGGACTGTACTGGCACAAGACCAAACGATTTAGGAATCCGATCGGGAAAATTATTAGAATGCCCATCCACTCCTAATTGTGTCAGCTCGTACACTGATCCTTCCGACAAAGAACATTTCCGAGCTCCGGCACCTTACACCAAACCGACGAGCGAAGCAGTGGCAATCTTAAAACAAAGGATTTTGGAAACACCACGTACAAAAATCATCAAAGAAGAAAACAATTACCTTTATGTGGAGTTTACATCATTTTTGATGCGTTATGTGGACGATGTCGAATTTTATTTTGATGAAAAAACAAAACAATTGCATTTTCGTTCGGCATCAAGACTCGGCAAATCAGACTTTGGAGTGAACCGAAAACGAATCGAAACACTCTTAAAGGACCTTACCATTTAAATACAAAGGATACTTTAGTACCTTACGTTTTCCCTAACGAAAACCCAATCGTGAAATCCTTTCCCAGAAAGGAATCCGCGATTGGTGATGTTTCCTCTATCTCTTATTTTTTCTTGTGAATTTCCTGAAGGGAATTCACAGAGTAACCTTTGTCTTTCATTTCCACAAGGCCATGGATCAATGCCTTTGCCGCTTGTGAAGTAGTGAGACAAGGTACTTTGTATTTGATCGCTGCTTGTCTGATTGTAAATGCGTTTTCACGAGTTACCCTAGACAATGGTGTGTTGATGATGAGGTGGATTTTTTTCTCTTTGATGTAATCAATCACGTTTGGAAAGTACCCATCATAGATTTTATTGATCTTACTGGATAAAATTCCATTGTCTGATAAAAACTTATGAGTTCCTTCCGTGGCAATGATGTTATATCCAAGATTGGAAAGTGATCTTACAGATTCTAAAAGTTCTTTTTTTGTTTTGTCATTGATCGTAACAAAAACGGTCCCATGTTTAGGAGGTTCCTCCCCTGCCATGATCTGCGCTTTGACAAAGGCTTCACCCTTGGTTGCCGCAACTCCCATCACTTCTCCTGTGGATCGCATTTCAGGACCAAGGATGGTATCGACACCAGGAAACTTACTAAACGGAAGCACTGCTTCTTTGACAGTGATCATCGGTGCTGTGAATCGTTTTCCCAATTTAAAGGAAGAAAGTGGTTCACCGAGCATCAGTCTCACGGCAATTTTCACGACAGGGATTCCAATCGATTTCGCAACAAAAGGAACTGTTCTCGATGCCCTTGGGTTTACCTCTAAAACATAAAGTGTTTCATCTTTGATTGCATATTGGACATTAATGAGTCCCTTTACATCAAGTTCTAAAGCCAATCGGTAAGTTGCCTCTTCAATTTCTTGGATCATCTTTTGTGAAATGCTTTGAGGGGGCAATACACATGCGGAGTCACCAGAATGGATCCCTGCTTCTTCAATGTGCTCCATCACTCCCGCGATGAATACATCCTTTCCATCACAGAGTGCATCCACATCCACTTCGGTTGCATCTTGTAAAAAGGAATCCACAAGGAGTGGTCTGTCTTCCGACACCTCTTCTGCTTCTTCCATGTATTTATCTAATTCTGTTTCTTCATTGACGATGAGCATCGCCCGACCACCTAACACATAGGATGGTCTCACAAGCACTGGGTATCCAATTTTTCTTGCAATTTCTCGAGCTTTGTCTTTGGAAGATGCAATTCCATTTTCTGGGGATTTTAGGTTTAACTTATCCAATACTTCCGCAAATCGTTTTCTGTCTTCAGCACGGTCAATTGAATCAGGACTTGTTCCAAGGATTGGAACCCCTCTTTTTTCCAATGCTTTCGCAAGTTTCAAAGGGGTTTGGCCACCTAACTGAACGATCACACCATCAGGCCTTTCTTTTTTGAAAATCGCCATCACATCTTCTAAACTAAGTGGTTCGAAATACAATCTGTCTGATGTGTCGTAATCCGTGGATACCGTTTCTGGATTGGAGTTAACCATGATTGATTCAACTCCTGCTTCTTGTAAGGAAAAAGAAGCATGGCAACAACAATAATCAAATTCGATCCCTTGGCCAATTCGGTTGGGGCCTCCCCCAAGGATCATCACCTTCTTTTTGGAAGTTACATCCGATTCATCTTCTTCATCATACGAAGAATACATATAAGGCGTAAAGGCTTCAAATTCACCTGCACAAGTATCAATTCGTTTGTAAACTGGATGGATGTTTTTTTCCTCTAAGTAAGCCTCAATTTTTTCTTCTTCTTCTCTAAGAGTTTTATCCACTTTCGCTTTTGTGATTTCAATGGCCGCACCACTTCTCACTTGTGCTAAAATTTGTTCTTCCTTCGAAAGGAAAGCAAGTTGGCGATTCGAAAAACCAGCTCGTTTCATCTCTTCGATGATTTGGTTGCCTTCTTTACGGTATCTGTTTTCCAATTGGAAAAGTTCTTCAAATTGGTATAAAAACCATGGATCAATTTTACAAATTTCATGGATTTCTTCTACACTCATCCCAAAATCAAACGCCATCTTAACATAAAAAATTCGTTTGTCGGTTGGGCGTTTTACTTTCGCAGTCAGCCATTCCTTTTTTTGTTCTTTGGGAATCGCTTCCCATTCCATTAGTTCTTTTAAATACCCATCACTTCCGAATCCAAATCGATCCGTTTCCAATGAACGTAAGGCTTTTTGAAAACTTTCTTTGAAGTTACGTCCAATGGCCATTGCTTCCCCAACAGCTTTCATTTGGACACCTAAGGTATTGTCAGAACCTGGAAATTTTTCAAATGCAAATCTTGGAATTTTAGTCACAACATAATCGATGGACGGCTCAAAGCTAGCAGGTGTTACGCGAGTGATATCGTTTCTGATTTCATCTAAGGTATAGCCAATCGAAAGCAGAGCTGCAATTTTTGCGATTGGAAAACCTGTTGCTTTGGAGGCAAGTGCAGAAGAACGAGATACCCTTGGGTTCATCTCAATCACAATCACATCACCGTTTTCAGGGTTCACAGCAAATTGGATATTGGACCCACCAGTTTCCACTCCAATTTCTCGTATGATATCAATCGACATATCACGAAGTCTTTGGTATTCTTTATCACTTAATGTTTGTTGTGGGGCAACCGTAATCGAATCTCCTGTGTGAACACCCATTGGGTCTAGGTTTTCAATGGAACAAATGATCACCACGTTATCATTTAGATCCCGCATCACTTCTAATTCAAATTCCTTCCAACCCATTACAGACTCTTCTACAAGGATTTGAGAAATTGGAGAAGCCGATAAACCTTTTTGAGCGATCTCCTCAAATTCAGATTCGTCATAACAAGTTCCACCACCTGTACCACCTAAGGTGAACGCAGGACGGATGATGATAGGAAATCCGATATCATCTTTTGCTTTCCTTGCGGCTTCCATATCAGAAACCATATATGACTTTGCGACGCGAATTCCCAATTTTTCCATCGCAAGTTTGAAGAGTTCTCTATCTTCGGCTTTGCGAATGGCATCAACTTTGGCACCAATGAGTTCGACATTGTACTTTTCTAAAATGCCTTCACGGTGTAAGGCAAGGGCTAAGTTCAGGGCAGTTTGTCCACCTACTGTAGGTAAGATGGCATCTGGTTTTTCTTTTTTAATGATTTTTTCAAGGACTGGGACAGTAAGTGGTTCGATGTAGGTAGCGTCTGCAAGATCGGGATCCGTCATAATCGTTGCAGGATTCGAATTCACTAATATAACTCGAATTCCTTTTTCTCGCAAAGCCTTTGTTGCTTGGGTTCCGGAATAGTCAAACTCACATGCCTGCCCGATGACGATTGGTCCGGATCCGATGATCAAAATTGATTGTAAGTCGTTACGTTGCGGCATAGTTTCCTCTTTTTTTCTTATAAGTTTTCATTGATATCTGATAAAGAACTTGGTATTAAATATTCCCCGGCAACCGAGGCACTCTCCCATTTCACAACTGTTTTGTACAAAACGTCTTTCATTTTAGCAGCCATAGGGTGATTGGGATAAAGATTCGTTTGATTGAGGGGGTCTTTTTTTCGATCGTATAACTCAAATTTCACACCTTCCCTTGTGGGAATGTAAATCAATTTGTAATTTGAATTTTGAATGCTTCTGTGTTTGGAAAATGCAATTGTCTCCCGATAAATTGGATCTGTGATCATAATTTGGTAATCTTCTTCCGGTACAACTTGGTGGAGGGATAAGATATTTGGATATGGGATCCTTTGTTTTTGGAAAAAATGATTCCCAACATCAGAAAACCAAATCCCAGTTTCTGCATATACAAATCGGTCTTCTTTCCAATCTTTTTCCTTTAAGACGCCTAACAACGATTTACCTGGGTATTCCGATGGATAAGGAATTTTGAAATAATCTAAAAATGTTGGAACCAAATCCACACTGGAAGTGATTCCAAAAAACTCCCTTTCGCTTTCTCTGGCTTCTTGGAACTTAGAAGAATTGGGAAACTTGATCATGAAAGGAACATGTGTGACAGATTCCCCACGTAAGTGTTCCCCATGCCCTTGTCCGTGGATATCTTCATACAAAGCTTCACCATGATCGGCAGTGAGGATGATGATGGCATCCTCATAAATCCCTTGGTCTTTCAGATATCCTATCATTTCACCAAATTCTTGATCAAAGGCATAAACTGCGCTATCAAATAAGCTACGAATTTGTGAGATTTCTTCCTGATTTGGTAGATTTGCATCCGTAGGGTCCACAAATTTTAGGTATTTGTATTTCCCATAGTAATCTGAATTCGTATAACGTTTGTAATATGGGTATGAAGGAGTGTATGGAAAGTGAATCACACTGGAAAAATAGGTGATCGTATATGGAGAATCTTTTTTTTCTTTTACCAAAGAACGGAACCGGTTTATCAGCCTTTTCCCATCTCCCCAAGTCGAAAGGCCATCCAATTCTTCTAAATACATCCCACCCGAAAACCAAGAACCAACAAGAAATGGCAAAACCATAATCTGTGTTTCCGCAGTCCTTTGCACAGTCATGATCCTTGCATTGAAGTTAGGAGCAAAAACAGAATCAAAACCAAAATTGGCTCTCGGAAAAATATCAGCGGCAAAACTACCGATTGCATAGTTCTCATACCCAATTTTATTTAAGAATTGTTGGATCGTTGGGAAGGATGAAGAACCGATCCGCTGTTTTTCCTCTGGAGATGGAAACATATCCCGAACTTTATGATCCATTGCATATTTACCAGTTAGGGTATCAGTCCAACTTGGAAAGGTTCGTGGAATCGTTGTATGGTGGTCGTGAAACTGGAAGGCATCTCTTTTAAACAAATCGATATTTGGTGTGATGGAGGATCCATTGATTTGGTATCCTATTTTATCATAACGCAAAGAATCGGCAGAAAGAATATAAATGGGAGGTTTTCCCAACTGTTTTGAATAACGAAAGGATGAGATAGAGGTCCATATACTCGGAATTAGGTACAAAAACAAAAGGAAAACAAAACCAAGTCCATAGGTTTTGATATGGACATTTTGGTATCGTTTTCCTTGCCAGAGAATAAAGGCAAAATAAACCAATCCAAAAAAATACAATCCATGGATATGGAGGAAACCTAAAACCAAAACATGGAGTATGGCAAAAAAACTTTCTTTGGTTTTATAAAGGTAAGTTTGACGAAACAGAAGTCCAAACAAAATTCCCAAGGCCAAAATCAAAACCATTGAAGGTAAAATGGGAGGGATATGGTCTGTCAAAAAATAAAGTAATGGTGCAAAACTTGGATAGCGGAAAAAAAAGAATTCACCATATATTTGAGGGAACCGAATCATCGATTCCGAAAGCGCTAAAAATTCAATTCCTAGTACCGAACCAACTAACACATACCAACTTATCTTTTGTTTGTTTAAAAAACTGAAAATTAAGTGGACGAGAGTAAATAGAGTAGTGTGTAGAAAAAGAGATACAGAAAAAACTTTTACTGTCGTAGAGAGATAAACTCCAAAAAAAGCACCTAAGTACTGTTTTAGGAAGTCACCTACATCAACTCCCATAATGGTAAAACTAGTATTAAAGAGTAAGAAAAATAGATAAAAAAAAACTGAATGATAAAAGGATATTTTGAAAATTCGGATGGGGAAAAGAGGGGCTTGGTTCGGACCCATTAGAGTCATCATTCCAAACCCTCTTTATCCGTAAACTTTTCCTAGTCCTTATTTTCCGAAATCCTCACGATTTCGTTCGGCCATTCGGCATGGGTTTCGGGAGAATACATCGCTTCCACCCGAGTCGAAGGCATCACAAAATTTCCCACATGGTTCAAACGGTAACTGTGTTCGATGACATGTTTCCCTTTCGGAAGGTATTCAAAATAAGCTCGGTAAAGGGATAAGGTTTTTTCCTCAAAACTTAAGTAGTACGAAGTCTCCTTGGGACCATCCTGTCCGATTTGGGATTCACGCCCAAACCCCCGCCCAAGCGGGAGAGATCCAGGAGGGAGCGGGTCCTCGACGACTACCCAAGTCTTATCGGAATCAGCATCAATTTCGAGTTTCACCTGAATCGTATCCCCTTTCGACAAAACACCTGGTTTTGCCACTTGGAGGGGTTTCCAAGTACGTTTGATCCGATAGCCACTGGCAATGGGTTCCTTCAGTGGGAGGATACTTTGAACCGACCACTCAAGCCATGGTTTCCCTTTTCCGTCATAGGTCACCGTGAGAGTTTCAGGAGTTTGGCCAAGGGATTGTGAGATGGTTTGTTTTCCATTGGGTTCCAATGCAAAACTTTCCTTTTCTGTTTGGATTTTGACCTTTCCACCTGCCACCTTTTCACCTTCGATGAGTTTACTCACACGATCAAAAACGAGAACTGAATACGCATTTCCTAATGTACTATCATACCTTCCTTGTTTTTGCATTTTTACAAATGCTTTGATGATCCGAGCTAGGTCTTTTTTATAAGAGGGTTCTGTTATGGACCAAAGCAAAAACTTGGCCATCGTGTAATCCCGACTTCCTAAAATCCACCATGGATTGGTAAACCCAGAATCAGCGATGATGAGTTCGGAACCTTGTAGGTTGAGTTTTGATCGCAATACACTAAATAGGCGATTTTTAACATTAGGATCTGCCCCATTCACTCGATTATAAATCTCTGATAAATCGATTAAAGATGCTGTTGGTAAAAATTCCAGTCCATCAAAAATGGGTCGGACTTGTTCCCAATCATAAGTTTGGTACCTAGTGAGTGCCTCCCAAACAATGATCTTACGAACCACAAGGTCTGCTCCGAATCGGTAACGTTCTCCATACACCCTTCCGTCCAAAAATCCTTGGAGTCCATTTGTCATTTTTACCAAAGTTTCTTCTGGAATGGTTTTGTTTGAAAGTTTAGCGGATGTTAAAACGTAAGCTGTGAGGATCTCACTTCCATGTTCCATCCGTGGAAAGTATTTCACAAGTCCATCGTAATCTAAAAATGAATTTAGATCGGATACAACATCATTCCATAACCCATCAGAACGTAAGCCAATGGCTTTGGAAACCCTTTGTTCCATACAAGCATAGGGATAGGTTTGGAAGTATTTTTGGATGCCACTGAGACTTGTAAGAATGGTAGGTGACGCTTTCCAAACCATTTTGCCTGAGTTAGGTTTTGAACCAGGCGGTGTGACCACTGTTTCCTTAAAAGGTGCTTCATATAACAAAAGTCCTGCTTGGTAAACACGTTCCGAAAAAGCAGGGATCACAGTTTGTTCCACCGTGAGTGAATCCATCACATTTCCGTTTGGTGAGGAAACTTCTAAAGCAAACTTTCGTTTTGTGGTATCTTCTGGAACGGTTAAATCCCAAGTGATGAGTTTTGTTTCCCCAGGTGCCAACATAGCTGACTTTGTTTCCAAATCAGATTTCACTTCCACACCATTTTTTGTATCCACCACACTCAAACGTACACGCAATTGTTCCTTGGTGTCAGAGGCATTCCGAAGGTTCACTTCATGTTGCAGTGTATCACCTAACCGAACAATTGGTGGAATTCCTGAAAAGGATTGTATTTTTTGGGAAGTTTGGATTTTTGCCATGCCTGTTCCAAACTCTTTGGCACCTGATGTGGCAATTGCGACAATCCGAAAGGAAGTTAAGGAATCGTTTAATGGAAAACTAAATTTGTATTTCCCATCTTTACCGACAATTACCTTTCCCTTCCAATAGAGTAAGGTTTCAAATAAGGAACGAGTGGATTGTTTTCCACCTCCCCCTCCTTCTGGTTTTGCCTTCAGTCCAAAATGCCGTTTTCCAATGATTTGTGATTGTGCTGTGGAGGTGACCACTTGGTGGGGCCTTGTTCCCATCATGGCATCTAACAAATTCCAGGTGGGATTAGGAGAAAGTTCAAGCAGTGCTTCATCAACAACAGCCAAAATTACTTCTGTATTTTCTGATGGTACTTTGCCATCTGAGGTTTTGATTTCTAATTCGACATCAGCAGTTTCCCGAACTTGGTATTGTTTTTTGTTTGGAGTGACCGATACGGACAAATTGTACGGTTTGTAACCTACTTTTAGCATGGTTAAACCCAAACGGTAACTTGGTTTTGCTAAGTCTACAAGTCCTGTTGGCTTTGGATCTCCCATACGTCCACGAACAAGAAATACCGAGATATAAACATTGGGTGCATATTCCTTCTTAATGGGAATATTGATAAAGGGATCTTTTCCACTCACTTGGGTCACAAAGTAATCAATGACACCTTCTCGTTCCAAACTCACAAGGGCAGTGCCTTCGCGAAATGGCGAGCGGACTTGCACTTTGATGGTTTCACCCACTTCAACAGAACGTTTTTCTGGCAAAATGTCCATTCGGTTGTGATCACTCACATCAAACCAAGCTTCTTCTTTGGCACTCACCCAAACTTGGTAACTTGAGTTTGTTACATTCCCATTTTTATCTTTTGTTTCTGCAATGAACACAATATCACCGGTTGATGGTGATTTCCCTTCACAGATAAGAATGCCTTTAGAATCTGTTTTGCCTTCACAGAATTCACCCAATCGATTGACTTCTTCATAATGTTCGTATGCATAAAAACCACCCACAAGGCGTTTGCGGTTCGAATAAAATTCCTTTTTAAAAGCATTTACTTTAATTTTTTGAGAAATAACAGGTTTGTCTTTGGCATCTAACACAAGTAACTGGAGCTTCACTTTGTCTTCTGTAAAGTACCAACCATCTGGTAAAATGCCAAGGTGAACCTCAGATTGGGAAACAGGAAAACTACGAAAGGCAGTATGGATTTCTCCAGTGGGATCTGCATATTCCATCTCCACCTGTAAATTTCCATAACCAGGGATGGATTTTAAATCCGTGAATGTATGAGATAAAAATCCTTTGTCATCTGTTTTGGCATTTGTTGAAACCACTTTGGGTTTGGTTTCTTCAATCTCCTCTTCCTCATATCCACTCACTTTCCATTTCCCTTCCTTTATGGAATCTGGTGTGAAACTAAAGGCCGAATATTCTTCTTTTGGAGAGTAAAAACTTGGAACAACTTGGGAACGAATTTTCACAGGCATTTGCGATGCCCCACCTCCCGAAAGGTATTCTAATCCAAATAGGACCTTTGCCTCTTTTGGTGAAATGAGGTTTTGGGAATCACCTGCAAGTTGGATGTTACCTTTGAGAACAGGAAGGCGGAATTCTTCCACTCGGAATTGGGTGATGGTTCTACCATAGCTCGTATCCTCATTGTTATACGGATAAGTGACCAAATACACACCATGTTTTGCATTTTTTGGAATTTTAAATTCAGATTCGGCATGACCAGGAAAAGACCAAACAAGAGGTGAAGAAAAACTCTCCCCAGATCCCTCGTGTTTGATCACAACCATTGGTGGATACTCTTTTGGATCTGCAGGTAACAATCCTTTGTTTCCGAAACTTCTACGAACATGTTTGAGGTGAACTGTTTCCCCTTTTTTAAAAAGCGTTCGGTCTAAAACAATTGACTCCAAATAATTCGCATAACCTGTATTTGCCTGTGGGAGCTGGTAACGCCAACTCTCAATTCCCTTTTCCCAAGTACTCGAAGTAAAACTAATATCATCATTTTTTTGAGCAAAGATGGTTAACCCCGAACCCAACTCATGATAACCACAATATGGTACTTCTTGGAAATTGATATTGCCAAAGAGCATGGTTCCGTCTTTTCCTGTGATGCCTGCTCCTTTCAAATTCCCTTGGCAATCCAGAATTTTAATTTGTACACCTGCTTCCGGCAATCCCGTATCAAGGCTTGTGACCCAAACAAGGCTTGTATCCTTTCCCCATTTGAAATGAGGTGATAAATTGGTTACAAGAGCCGAACTGGAAACATACATTTTTTTTCCTTCACCACTGGCAAAGAGATGGTTTGCTAAGACCTCACTGGTTAACTCCACAACATAAAATCCAGGGGAATCAAAGGGGATTCCAACCACTTCCATCGGTTTTTTGCCATTCGGTTTTGGCATTTGGAAAGAATTCACTTTTGCATTCGTGGCCTGAGTTTGGAATACCGATTGGTTCCTTTCTACTTTCGAAAGTGCTTGGAACCATTTTTGGATTTCCAATATGTCCATGGTTTTTTGGCTTTTCCCTCCCATACCAAGGGAAGTGGATTTAACAGGCAGGTTTGCTTCTAAGTTGCGTAAGGTGACGGGAAGGGCCGGGTTAGCCTTTGATTCTAAAATCCCAAACTTGGCACTAAATTTTGCGAGTGGTGGGAATTCATCAGTTTTAAATTTTAGGGGGAAAGCTGCGCTATTCGCCAAACTCCTGTTTGCATCATCAATAATCTCAGAGATTCTGATTTCAAATTCTGCATTTTCTGGAAACGGGCCAGGAAAACTCACCCAGTCGGAATATTCATTTCCTTTGCCACTTGTTTTTTGTTTCGGGTATTCTTTTCCATCTTTGCCCACAAGTTTGATTTTATCTATTAACTCTTGTGATACGGGAGAGTTAAACGAAAGAGTGACCGGAAGGATAGGGATACAATTTGCATCTGCGGTCGTTCTTTCACAACTAAACCGAGCTGAAAACACAGGCCGTACAGTATAAGTCTGCACTTCGTCTTCGGGGATTTCTCCTCCCCAAACTGATTTGATCCCTTTGCCAAGTACGAGTTGGATCTGTTTATCAGGTAAAAATGTTTGTTTTGCTTTTAAAACAACTGTTTCTTCTTTGTCTTTCTTTCCAAGTGATTGTAAAAATGTTTTTCGTTCCGAACCAGTGACAAGAACCACTGGAATCCGATTTCCCAATTCTTCAGAACGAAAATAGGCAAACTTCTGAAAACTTGTTAGATCTGGTTTTCCATCTAAGTGTAATAAAAAAACTTGGTCTTCCGCAATCGAACTACCGTTATATGGCGATGAGTATCTTACAGAAGGTCCACCTGTATGAAAGGAAAAACTTTTTTCCCCTTGGATCTTTTCTCCACTAAAGGACTTGGTTCCTTCTTTCAAATCAAATCGGCAAACCACTCCGCCTGGGACCTCTTTTTCAAATTCATAAACCCAAGTAGTGGAATCAATAAACCGACTGGTTCCTGAAAAAGGACAATTCACTTGGAAAATTTCGGTGACTGGCCGGATATCACCAAGGGCCACCATTGGCTTTGTGAAACGGACCGTTACTTGTTTTGGCAATTTGACAAAACCATTGGGAGTAAAAAATTCGATCGAAGGTGGCGCGCTTTGGGAGAAATCGGCATCTACCAAAACAAGGGACAAGATGAGTACGAATAAAACTCGGAGGCGAAAGAACATGGAGTGAAATTAGAAAAGGGAATGGGATTGGAAAGAAAAAAAAGAAAATCAGGGATATTGGCCCCTCCCTGCGGGTCTCATAAGGAGAAACATCTATGAACAGTTTTTAGACCGAATCCATTTGGTTTCGGCATTCAAAATCTGAGAAGTATCAGAGTAACTCGGAGGAAAAAAATGAAATTACTCGAACGAACCTGTCGGAAAATACACCACAATCCCCCAAACCAGATGGACCAAAACCAAAAACAAAATGGAATACATAATTTTTGTTTCGGATTCACCATCCAATCGGTTTTTCCAAACGATAAATAAAGAACCTTCGCTAAAACTTGTTCCATCTTTTTCCCAAATGGATTCACGCAGTAAGATTCCTCCAGATCCAAGGCTTGAGATTTGGCAAGTTCCATAATCTTTCGAATAACAAATGGCATATAACGGCCGTTTTGTCTCTTTTCCTGAAAGGGATAGGATCCGTTTGAATCGGAATGTGATGACAGGTCCGTATACAGCACCACCAGATCGTCGTCTCACAAGCAAGGGAGAATCAAATGTTCCCACATCCGTTTCATCCAAACGAAATTCCCTTAAATACAAATACCGATACCCAAGGTTTAGGTGTACTTCTTCTGGTAATACATCAAACTTAGCGGTTAAACCGAGTTTGTAACCCATCGCATCACCCAAAAACAGTAAAACATTCCCACCAGCAAGTAAGGATAAAAACACTGCAAAAAAAATTTTGTAACCAAATGTTTTGGAAACATGAATTCCCAAAAATACTAGTGGCAAAAAGAAAATTAAAAACACCCAAATCGAATGAGAGAGTTGCCAATACATACCAAACGGAAGTAATATGAGTGAAAAAACAAAAATGATGAAAAAGCCAATCCAAAAAAGGAGAAATGAGGAAGGAGAACCTTCACTTGGTTCTTTTTTCCTTCGGTGTTTATTTTCAACAAAAGAAGTGTACATCCACCAATCTCCTGTTAGTCCTTCACCGTAAAACTTGTTCGAATTGTATTCCAATAGGCATTTGCTAATTCCTTCTCGCGTTTTGGATAGGATAACGATAAAAAGTAACCCCTGGGGGCATTGTATACATAATATTCCATCATTTCCATTGGGATCGAATTTCCAATTTCGTCCACTTCCACCCACTCACTCAAATACCCACCATTCACTTCTGTACGTTTGAATTGCAACATACGCATTTGGCTTTTGGATAAGGAACGAACCGAATCCCAAAACACAAAATAGTTTTTTGGATTTCTAAGTGGCCTCACTTTATCAAAACTAGAACCAATTGACAAAATGATTTTTGGTAACGTTTTCTTTTTTTTGCCAGAGGTTTGGAGTTTCAAGGCTTCATCCCATTCCGTTTGCCCTTCTGGTAGATAATTCGATAAAAATTTTACAAATCGAACAATTCGGTAAATACTATCTCGATTTTCCCCATAAATCCCCAAACGATTTCCAAACAGTCCTTCATAACGCAAACTGGCAGGAATTTTCAAACGATATCGAAATGACTCGGACTCTAAATACAAATAGTCCATAGGGGAAACTTCATCCACATAACATCCGTATGGTTCGCTTACTAAATCGAGTGGGATGGTTTGGTCTGACCATTCATTGGCGGCTCGGTTTGTAATTTCATTGGACTGGATGAGCCATTCGGGAAAAAAACCAGAGTCTTTTTCCTTTTTTAAACGGTAACAAAGGTGGATCCCTTTCCCGAGAAAAACGACTTCCTTTTCTTTTCTCACTTCATACAAAACTTCCAGTTCTTTCGCGGCAATATCAGCTTCCAGTTGTTGTGGAAATTCTTTCCTGTATTCATCATCAATTAAAAACCGAATTTTCCCTGAAGGAGAAACCAAGTAATTACGACCAAACCGATCCTTCTTTTTGACTGAGGATTGTTTGTTTTTGAATTCACTTAAGAAACGGTGGTAACTCCTGGATTCTTCTTCCTCAGCATCAGGGATCCAAGGTTTTTGGAGCAGTGGGTCAACAATGATTCCATTACTGCTTTGCGACTGTGGCTGCAAACTTGAGAAAACAGACCAAAGGATCAAAAAAACGGATATCACAAATAACAAACATCGTTTTTTCCAAAAAACAAAATGAGCATTCGCTTTGTAGGATTTGAGAGATGGATCCTCTCTCTGCATCACTTACACCTGGAATTTGGATTGGATAAAATTGAGGGCCATTGAAAAGATTTTTGAAAATTCCTTTTTATGTGCCTCACCATTCACCCGAGACAAAATCCCGCGGAGTAAATTCTGGACCTGTGGGTAATTGGGAACTTCGTAAAATGACTTTTGGATGTGTGGCCATGCCATCTTTACAATTTGCATGAACTCAGGACTTCCTTTTTTGAATTCTTGGATCATGCGGTCGAGCGTCAGTTTGACGATTTGATAGTTTTTGATTTTTTTGACGATGCCTTTCAGAACATCTGGTTTCAGTTCTGATTTGGAACTCATCATCTGAAAGAGTGAATTCCAATCCACCATTTCATTTTTTTGTTCTTTTAACACTTGGGTACGTAAAGATACCACAGCTTTATCAAATTCGGACAAACTTCGTAACCAATTTTGGTAACCAACTTGGTCACCTTTCGTTTGGTAGGTGGTGATGGTTTGCACCAAATCCATAAACTCTTTTACTGAATAATTGCCAAGCCTTACCGAATTTAAATCTACCGCTTGGGCAGGTGGAACTTCTTCTTCGTATTCAATTCCCAAATCGTCGGAAAAATCATCATGGTCATCACTCGCAACAGATGTGTTCCCACTTCCCTTCTCCGATTCAGACGAATCATCAAATTCTAAATCTTCGATTTCATATTCTTCGTTCGTTTTTGTTGCAGAAGAAGTGGAACTGGATTCTAAATGAGGGGTGTCAGTGACTTCTGGTCCAATTTTGACCTCTAACAATTCGCCTGTTAGGTGTTCACCAAAAGTTTCTACGATTTCTTGTAGGATGGATTTATCTTTTTCGGGAATTAAAGATTGTTTCTTAACTGTAGGTGTTGGAGGTGCATTGGCAACGGCAAGTGCTTCTGTTAAGGAAACAGGTTCTTTTTCTGAATCGGCTCCCGCAGGGATCGCAAGCGCCGCTTTTGCGGATGCTGCCATAAGTCCTTGTGGTTCAATGATTTCACCAGTGAGAGGGTTTTCTAAAACCATCAAAATGCCTTTTTGGGCAAACACAAAGTCTTTGGGATGGGTTACTTGTAATCGTTCTACAATTTCTTCTGTGATGGATGTAAAACTAGGAGCCGGAGCATTTTCTAATTTTTCTAATTCTTGGCTTTTGAGTTTTTCTTGGACCTTTGTTAAAACTTCGATAAAGTTAGAATTGAGGTAAGCGGAAACTTCTTCTTTGGTAACCCCAAGGATTGTGGCAAATTGTGGAAGGTGTTCAAAAAACTGGTCCGTTTTTTTGATATTCCCTGTCATATAAGACTTAATTTGTTTGGCCACCTCATCCACTTTGGTTGGGTCCATTTTTTTTGCTTTGAGTAGGCGTTTGAAGATATCGATGTGGGCGTGGAAATAAGAGAGAAATTCCCCATAAGCGGTGAATTCATATTCTCCCTGTCCTTTTTTCTCCAGAACCTTTTTAGAACTTTCTGCCATATCGGAATCTCATCCAATGCATAGGAAAAGTCACAAGGGTCAAGATTTTTACGAACCGATTGACGAAATGCTAGGAGAGGAGAGTCTATGTGTTATGAAACGTTTTTTTTTACTGATTGTGCTTAGTTTTGTCGTGTTCTTATCTACATCCTGCCAAAAACGAGAAGACAAAACCTTAGAGAGAAATTTGTTCACCTTCATTGTATCCTGCACGGGAGGGAGTTTGGAGGCTTGTAATTCAGGCTGTGCTGCGACGTATCCTGATATCACCGGAGCAAATTATACCGCCGCCTCCGCCTGTTTTAGCAACTGCTCTACCAACTGCAATTTATCAGGAACCATTTTACTGTTAACGAATAAGTAGGTTCATTCTGTTCCATAAACCAAAAAGCTTGCGGCAACGATTCCGCAAGTTTCAGTTCGTAACACCCCACCAGGCAAGGTGATACGTTCAATTTTGTTTTGTTCCATCCAGTTTTCTTCGTCCGCATGGAACCCACCCTCTGGTCCAATCACGGGGATTTTGTTTTGCAAGGTTCCCATCACAAACGGATTTTTGCCAAAGGGGTGGAAGACCACCAAACTTTCTTTATGTGCCTCTAACCAGTCACTTGCGGATTCGATGGACAGTTTTAGAATTTCAGTTTGTTTGGATTGGGCGGCCGCTTCTTTTACAATTTTTTCGGCACGTTCTAAATTGAATTCTTTTCGGATCGAGTGACGGAATACCAAAAATACCACTTCATCCAAACCAATCTCTGTGACTTTTTGTAAAAAGAAATCCAATCGATTCCCTTTTGGTAAGGCGATGGCTATTTTTTTGCGGTGGGTTTTTCTCGGCACAAACGCTTCGGTTTGAAAGAAAAGTTCTTTGGAATTAGGTGAATAAACATAATTAAAAAGACCACCTTCTCCGTCTCGGATTTGGATGGTGGTAAATTCATTTTGCAAACGAAGGGCACGAAGGTGGTTTAACTCTTCTTTCGTCAGTTGTATGGATTCTTTTTTTTGGAAGGGAGTCCGAAAAAGGATAAGACCTGGCTCTACCAAATGAATGTTACCGGCTTAGGTTATCCACATTGAAAAGAGAAGCATCCGGGTTCACCGTTTTGTCCACTTCTTGGATTTCCCACACAGTGATGCTACCTGTATTCAAATCTAACATCTCCAAACGGGAAGCCTTTTGGACTTCTTCCACTTTTCCTGCATTGTCTTTGATTTTGACAGGCCCGTATTTTAAGTTTAAGGTTTTGAATAAAATTCCATCACGGTCATGAAAGTCGACACGATAGGGTTTTAGATCCTTTTTCCCAACCAGTAAAACTAATTTCTTATAAAAATAAGGTAAAATGGGTTTTAAGGAAACACGGTAGTACACCTCTCCCCCAATTTCCAAATCTCCGTTTACAAGTGGGTTGTAATTTGCCTGATAGGAATAACCGGAAAGATCCACGTAAAAAAATCCAGTCCCCATTAGGGATTCGTATTTTTCATCATCGGTTTTGCGGAAAAGTTTGGCACTGAGGACATTGAAGAAAAATACATTTTCCCCTTCATCTTTTGTGAGGAGTTTGGACTCAAGGCCACGCCCTTTTCGATCGAATAACAGAAGTGCATCTTCCCCATTGAAAAACCGATTGATTTTCCAAGTTTCCGATGTTCCGTTCCTACGAATGAGGACATAGGTTCCTTTTACAAGGCCCTTTCCAAAATCCATCTCTCGGTCAAGCCTTGCCAAAAGTTCTTGTGCCGACAAACTCGTATCAGGCGCTTGTGCCTCGAGTGTGGCAAAAGAAATCAAAAAAAATAAAATCCAAAGTTTTCGCATGTAATTTCTTTATTCAGCTCTCATCGAAGGTTTTGTATACGAATACAATCCGTGCACACTTCCTTGTGCCTGCGCCGATTCTGTCCTACGTTCAAAACGAAGTTTTCCTTCGCGTAAGGCTTTGTGAAGGTCAGGGATGTTTCGGTATCCCATATCTTGGAAACTTTGTCTTAGGCCTTGCACAAGATAAGGGATGAGATTGAGAACAGATCCTTTGTCTACCACATAACCGGATACACCTTGCGCAACCTTGATCTTTTGTGATTCA
The DNA here is from genome assembly GCF_004769635.1 of Leptospira jelokensis. GTDB lineage: Bacteria > Spirochaetota > Leptospiria > Leptospirales > Leptospiraceae > Leptospira_A > Leptospira_A jelokensis. The sequence continues at coordinate 194,158 of NZ_RQGH01000011.1, read as the reverse complement.
GAGAAATACCGTTTGTCCCCACCCTTACTCATCGCTTCCAAACTTGCCATCCCTCTATACTTCTTTAGACGAATGCCGTTTTCATAAAAATACTCACCAGGTGCTTCTTTTGTTCCAGCAAACATGGAACCCATCATACACATGGAAGCACCAATTGCGAGTGCATTGGCGATGTCACCAATATTCGAAATCCCCCCGTCGGCAATGACTGGGACTCCGTGTGCCTGTGCATACTCAGCCGTTTTGAAAACAGCAGTCGCTTGCGCTCGCCCCACTGCCATGGTATCTTGTGTGATGCAAATGGAACCTGGACCCATACCAATTCGTAGTCCGTCAGCCCCAGCCCCAATGAGATTGGCAGCTTGCGCCTTTGTGACCACATTCCCACCAATCACATCGATGTTTGGAAAATTAGATTTGATCCATTGGATCATTTCAATTTGGTAACTGGAATTCCCTTGAGCCGAATCGATGATTATAGCGTCCACTCCAACCCCAGCAAGAGCTGCCATACGATCGCGTGACTCTGGTAAGGTGGAAAGCGCAGCTCCCACTCGCAAACGTTTTTGGTCATCCTTGGAAGACTGAGGGAATTCTTTATTTTTTTTCAGGTCACTTCGGCAAATGAGTGCCACAAGTTTTCCTTGTTTGTCGACGATAGGAAGTTTTCCTTTTTTACTCGTTCGGAGGATATCGTTTGCTTCGAGTAAACTAATGCCAACACTTGCGGTGATGAGTTCTGTCGTCATCACCTTACCTAATTTGATATTACGATCCTTTTCAAAGTCCACATCACGATTGGTAACAATCCCAACTAACTTGGTACTAGCGGTCCCGTTTTCCGTAATCGGAATTCCACTGAAGCCATATTTTTCTTTGACCGCATCCAAATCGGCAACGGTGTGTTCAGGTGAAAGTAGGATTGGATCTTTGATGAATCCATTTTCGTATCGTTTCACTTTACGAACGAGATCCACTTGTTCCTCTATCGTATTATTATAATGGATGATTCCGATTCCACCCATAAGTGCTTGGGCAATCGCCATCTCAGACTCGGTAACAGTGTCCATAGGCGAACTCATAAGGGGTCTTTTGAGTGAAATATTTTTGGAAAGTTTTGTTTCTAACTCCACATCGCTTGGATTGAAGTCTATATACCCAGGTAGTACTAAAAAATCTCGATACGTGAGACCCATGTTGACCGAGAAGAGCTCTTGTCCACTGACTCCGTCGAGAAGCTCAGATCCTGGTAGGGGGTGATTTGACATAATTATCCTTCCTTTTTCTACTTTAGGTAAGAAAACTCTGCGTGCAAGAGAATTTCAGGAGAAAATTGACCGATAATAGTGAGTACCACGACCTTTTATGGAAACAGTAGAAAGAAACAAACGTTCCTTGGATGTTTTTTCCGACACGGAAAAAAAACTGCATGTTTTGACAAAGTTTTTATTAAACCAAGAATTGAACCTAAAAGATGACATCCATTCAGGCGAAATTTGTTACCTAAAAAAAGTATCCCAAGATGGGAACAAAATCCTCGTGGGTGTTCGCCCTACCATCACCTTATCCGTGGGCCAAAAAATCACTCTCTACAAAATCCTCGGTCGTTACTTACACTTGGAATGCACGGTAGAGCAGGATAAAGGTGAATCGCAATACATCCTGCAATTGAATAAAATTGCCATCGCCAAAAAAGACAGAGAGAGTTCAAGAATCCCAGTCCCTCCTGGTTCTGCTTGGATTACAAATGTGGTTTCGAGTAAGGCAAAAATTGAAACCGATATGTTCCATGTTCCAACAGCAGTCAAAGTCAATTTCCAAGATTATGAAACAAAATTAAAAAACTCTGTGGATTTCATCAAGATTTCCACTTTTAATTCTCGTGAAGACAATGAAGTCATTCGTTTGATTAAAAAAACAAAAAAAGGTCTCCTACTCGAAGATGTCAATAATAAGGAATGTTATGAAACTTCTCCGAATGAAGACTTTATCGTTTTTGCAGAAGAAATTGATGAAGACATTAACAAAGAAATCAATAACCGCAGGAATTTGAAAATCAAATCAGAACTCATCCTTCCCATTTTGTATCTGAATGATGAAGATGAATCCATTCCCATCGGTTACATCCATATGCAAAGCAAAACAGAAAACTTTGATCTCTTAAAAGCCATGGAGATGAAAACATTATGTTTTGAGATGGTCGATAGAATCCGCCATTCCAACATGATTAAGTCCGATGGGAAATTTCCAGTGATTGATATTTCCGAAGGTGGTCTCAAAGTGATTGTGGACCACCCTGATCTGATACAAAGTTTACCGAAACTTTCTGGGTTTCAATTTGATATCTTTTTTAAAATGCAATCCCCTCTAACTGCGTTTGGCCAAATCAAAACCATTACCAAAAACGAAGAAGGCCACCTAACGGTTGGTCTTGCGATCGCAGGACATTCTTCTAGAGCTGGTGAGAAAAAAAGATTTTTGGAAAACGTCGAATTCTTTCGAAAACAAATCCAAAAACCTTAAACAAATTGATCCATTCCTAACGAATGGATATTTGGTGGTTAAATCTCTCCGTATCCCAATACTTCCATACACCACTTCTCTTCCAAAGTCCGAGAGGAAAAGGTAATCATTTCAGGGTCCATACTGGCTTTTAAAAAATCCCAATCTTTTTGGGTTACCGTATCCCCTTTTAGGTAATAAAAATGGGCCACCTCTGGATCCAAATTGGAAATTGCACTAGGTGGAATGGTTTCATAAACTAAATATGATTCTGATCCATCCAATTGGGTAGACCAATTGCGAAACCTTTCGTTTCCTTCAGGGAAAACAAATACCAAACGGTGTTGTAAATTTTCCCCTCGGTATGCCAAGGTTTTGGAGAGATAGGAATTTCGTTTCAATTCAAGTATGTCCACAAGGGATTGGATTTCCTTGGATTTGGGAACTTCTTTTAGTTCGATCACAAAATCAATGGTGCAAAATGGTTCCAAATCTATTTTTTTTGCCATAAGAGTTTGGATTTCGGAGAGGTCCTTCGAGAAAGACTCTGGATGGAACCAAATGCTATGGTGCCTTGTCCCAGGCTCCAATAAACGTAAATTAGATGCTAAAACTTGTTTTGAATCTAGTGGATACCAATCAAATCGGTCAGACGTTCCAGAGATTCCATCACATAAAAACGGCCTTGGAAATTCATCTAACCTTCGTTCCAGAAGGTCTTCTGCAAAATAAACGGAATCTCGTAAGGTTTCTGGGCTAAAGGTTGGGGTTTGGATGATCCGATACGGAGGGGTTGGCATATACACCAAACCTTCTTTGTCTGCATCTTTACGCATACTGGTACCTGGAAGCACAGAAAGTGGAAAGGCTTGTACCCATTCACCTAACCCATGTTCTAAGAAAAAATGAATTCCCCTTTCCACATCGTCCGGTGTGTCACCTGGAAGCCCAATGATGAGATCTAACAATAAATCGATCCCTTCTCCCGCAAGCATCTTTGCCACTTCCGCTACCTTTTCGGGACTGCCATACCGCTTCACTCGTTTTAGGGTCTCTTCGTTCACAGACTGCAATCCAAGTTCAATCCGATTGAACCCAGCTTTTCGTAGTTTGGTGGCAAGTTTCGGAGTGACACCTTCCGACCTAAGTTCCGCAAACATTGTCATTTGGCCATCGGCATTCACCTCAGCAATGGCATCGAGAAAGGATTCAAAACCAGGCCTATGGTTAAACGTAGGATCTAAAAAAACAAGTTCTCTCGCTCCTTGGTTTTTTAAGTTGGAGATCAAATGGATGGTCTCTTTGATATCAAGTGTTCGTAAACTTTGGGATGACTTTGGATAAAAACAATAGGTACACTGCGATTTACATCCCCTCACTGTTTCCAAATACGTGGAACGTTTCGGATTCACTTGTAAGTGGCCTGTGGTATAAGGGGAAGGAAAATCCGTCAATGGGAAGTTTGCTTGTGCCGGAACTCCAAATGTGCTGAGACTCCCATCTTTTTTCCGATAGGCAACGTTTTCCACGTTCTCCAATGATTCTTTGTTGAGTAAAGATTTCATTAACGTACGAAAACTGTGTTCGGCTTCTCCCGATACGGCAATATCAAACCCTGTTTCACCTAACACATAAGGATTGTCTTCATTGACTTCCGGGCCACCAACAAGGATTTTGATTTCTGGATTTCTTTTTTTGACTTCGTTTGCGATGTAAAGGCTACGTTCGGTATTCCATAAATACAGAGAGAGTCCTAAAAAATCAGGGCCTTCCTTACAAATTCGATCAATTAAATTGATGTCACCCAGTGAGTCCGTATCTTCTGGTGAAATCACGGAAGCGGTGATCCCTTTTACGGGATCAACCTTTGATTCCAAACAACTTGCAAGACTAGCAGCTGCTAGGGGAACATTACCTGTGGCTGCAAAATAACTCGGAGGTGGAACGGGTAATTGCAAAAACTGGATTTTTGCCATATCTCATACCAAAATTCCGTAACCAATCCATTTGGGCAAAACCTTTCAGCTTCGGGAAACCACCACATCGATAAATAAAATCAAGTTTTCAGAAAGGTTCCGAGCAAACGTTCGTAACATCATTCTTTCAGAAATGTCATGGTACATATGGGAAAGTGTCCATGCATCACGGCTCGTTTTGGATTTGTGAAGGTGTTCAAAAAAATAAGGCCGAAAGGACCAGTTTTTCCCGAGAAAGGAGTAATCTGGTTTCATGTCTCCAAAATCCGTGCGCGAATAATTCGGGGAAACTTGGAACCCCATATGGTTTGTGATGTACATCCGGAAAAAATCACCATCTCCAAATACAGAAGTATTAAAATTTTCCTGCCATTCCCAAATCCCATCCACTTCCCCAAATCCCATTACAATTTCAGAGAGTTTGTTTTTCCAAATAGTCTCCCACTCAATTTGGTGGTTCATCTCTTTTTGTTTCCTTGCGTGGAAGTATTCCAAAGAAGATTGCATTTCGGATCGGTATTCAAATCTTCCCGAAAACGGAACTTCTGGTTTGGCAAAATAATACCCTTGGATGTAACGGGCTCCATAATTCAAAGCATTGTACAATTCATCTTCTGATTCAATCCCTTCAAATAATAAACTGCTGCCTAGAGATTCACCTAACTTTGATAAATTGAGAAGGATCTCTTTAAAATTTCTTGAAAATGTAGAACGGCGTAACATTTGTAAATCCACCTTGATGATCTCTGGATGGAACAATCCAATTCTGTCTAAATTACTCGCTTCCGATCCTGCATCGTCTACGGCGATGGAGAAACCTTCTTTTCGGTATAAATTCAAAACAGGTTTTAATAATTCTAAATTATGTGGGAACCGTTCTTCTGTGATCTCAATCACAATCCGTGTTGGATCGAGTCCGATTTCCCTTACCATCCGAATGGTTTGCGGTAAGGTGGTTTCTAAATTCAGAAGGGCATGGTACAGAATGTTCGGTGAAATGTTTAGGAATAGTTTTGTTTCGGGTGGAGCATGCTTTGCAAATTTTTGTAAAGCGGTGTAACGAATGGTTTCATCCACCTGTTTTTTTAAAAAAAACAGTTCATCGTAACCCAAGGTGTGTGTTAAAAAGAATTCACCTAAACTAAGGTAGCCTTCGTTTGTTGACAATCGACCGAGCAGTTCATATCCATAAATCCCAGTGGATTCAGAAGACAAAATCGGTTGGAACACTGGGGTGAGTTCCCCTTTCGAAAGCCACTCCTTCCACTCCCTAACTAGTTTATGACTTTCATTTTCAATCTGCATAGAAGGATACATGCAAATCTATTGCAAGATCGGTACCAATGGGCATTGTAGTGAAGTTTACTGCATCATGCTTAAAATTAAAGCATTAGAGAACGAGGTGTTGATTGTTTCGCGAATTATGTAGATTTATTTAGCAAAATGGTAAAAAAAAAGCCACCCAGGTTGCCCTTGAGTGGCTCCGAACGGAAACATCAATTACTTGATGTCTCTTGTTCTTGTTTTGAATGATTCATCCAATTTTGGCTTTTTAGAAGGTTTTGGTTCTTCTACCACTGGCTGAGTCGGTTGTTTCACTTCTTCAGAGGCACAGTTGATCATAAATACAGCCAATAAAGCAATGATTAGCATAGACGAAATTTTTTTCATGTATTTGCTCCTTAGACTAAACTGTCGAAATTCGTAAATAAGTCGAGGAAAAAACGCTGATTCTGAAAATGGAAGAGATATGTCCAAAAATTCTCAATTTTTTGTCTTCGAAGGGATCGATGGTTCCGGGAAAACGACAGTCTCAAAAAAAGTTTCTGAAATTCTGAACTCCAAATCCATTCCAACGGAGTGGCACCGGGAGCCAACGGAGAGTGTTCATGGCAAAAAAATTAGAGAATTCCTCCAAGGGAAAATCAAACTAAACCAAGACGAACAATTGAAACTTTTTTTACTCGATAGAGAAGTTTCAGTCAACGAGACCATCTTACCAACGTTAAAGAATGGTAATTCAATTGTGCAAGACCGTTATTATTTTTCAACAGCTGCCTACCAAGGAAAAGATGAAGAACATGCTGCTGACATTTTGTACATGAATGAAGACAAAGGTTTTCCGGAACCAAACCGTGTTTATTTTTTAGACCTTTCTCCTGAAGAAGCATTGGAACGCAGAAATTCACGTGGTGGCAACAAAGAGGCATTTGACGACGAAGGCGAACAAACTCGCATTTATCAAAATTATTTGGCTATCCTCCCTGATTCGACCATCTTTGTGGATGCAACCGCTGATTTAGATGAAGTGGTTAATTTTTGTGTAGAGGATATTTTAAAGTCTCTTTCGTAACGGGTTCCTACTTCTTAACAGAAAATACCATCATATCTCCCATTTGGAACCATTTCACAAATCGATCAAAAAATGCCTTTCGCAATCGAAAAGAAATTGTTGCATCTTTTCGATTGGTAAGTCCACTCCCATAGGTAAAGGCCTTGGGAGAATTGTAACCAAGAGAAAGTAATAAATTTTTTAATCCAGAAAATGAATAATAGTATAGGTGTTCTGGAACATTGAGGTAACGCCAATGCAAACCATTCCATTTGGCGAGTATTCCATACCGGCATGTGGATAAAATTAAGATACCACCAGGTAACAAGTGTTTTTTGATCTTTTCTAAGGTTTCTTTGGGTTTGTGTAAATGTTCAATGGTCGCCCAAAGGGTGATCACATCAAATTGGTTTTGAAATTCCAAATCCCAAGTTAAAAAATTATCCTGAAAAATAGAAAGTCCAAGAGATTCCCTTGCAAAATTAACGGGACCATCGGCAATTTCAATTCCTTTTGCATCATAGCCATTTTCTTTCATGTAAGCCACAAAATATCCTGCCGCACATCCAATATCAAGAGAAGACAGGGTTTTTCCATTTGCCAGTGCCTCTTTCTTTCGTTTAACCTCCCAAGAAAAAAAATCCAAGTCTCTCAAATTCATTTGGAAAACACGGGAGATTTCTTTTCGTAGTTCACTCGAATAATAATTATCATACCCCCGTTCCGTCCTTTGGGTGAAATAAGAATCATCGTAGTATTTTTTCACCGCATCCAAACTGGGTTGAGGGTTCACTTGCACAAGCCCACAAGAAGAGCAACTGACAATGGAGAAGGTTTCGCCAAGAGGGCTATTTTTAGTAAAAAGAGGACGAAAGGTAGATTGGCCGCAGGTATTACAAGGAATGGTTTCCACAGAATATCTATCGGCTTCTTTTTGAAAAAAAGGAAGAGATAAGAAACCGAATCAGGTGGATGAAAAAAGCAAACAAACAAAGCGCAAGGATGATGCTCGAGGATGTGGGGAAATAAACCATTTCACCATTCCGTTCGAGGCCCACAAGAGAGACCAAAAATCCGACACAAGTGGAGAATATCGAAAACAATACACAAACAATCGTTAGGATTTTTAAGGAACGGATGATGGGAAGTAAGGCAAACACAGGAAGTAATAAATGGGCAATGCTATAAAATGTTCCAAGTAAGTTGACAGCCACTGTGAGTGAGGCCGCAAGGATGATGTAAAATAGTAAATCGAAAGGGAGTGGGTTTCCGATTTGGATTTTGTATTCGTCTCTGTCAAAACTGATGAACAAAAACCTTCTAAAAAAACTTAAATAAAGGAAAAAAAAGAAAATCGCAACATAGATCCCAAGGGAATCGGCTCTCACCTGGGAGGTTAGAATGTCTCCAAAAAAAGCAGCCATCAAATGGTTTTGCACATTGCCACCGAGAGCGAGCATAAACTGAGAAGCAGCCGAAAAGAATACAAAGAAAATCCCAAGGATCACCTCTTCTTTCATTCCAGGGAGTTTGCGAACATAGAGAAGTGGGAAAACCAAAATACAAGAAAACAAAATGGGAAACACTTCTCCTGGCCATTCCATAAAAAGTGACAAGGCAACAGAAAATGTAACGGCTTGCGAAAGTGTCACACCAAAAAATGTCATACCCCGCAGAACAATGAGGATCCCAAGGACAGAGAGTAATGCCCCCACAAGGCTACCTACTAATACTTGAGGTAAAAATAAATTCCAACTGGAGAGGATACTAGTCATGGTGGTGGCAGTTAGGTGGCCTCTCTCCTTTTGTGATATTAAACAACTTTCCTTCATCGATCTCAAAAACTTCATCAAATCCAAAACCCCAATCGTGTTCCAGGCTATGGGTGATAAAAAAAAGTGACCGATTCCCGATTTTTAAATATTCAGATAGGATGGACTGGAAGAGTTCTCTCGCATTATGGTCCAAAGAATCCATTGGTTCATCTAAAAAAATCAAATTGGCTTTTGTCAGCAGTGATCGTAAAATCAAAACCTTTTGCAATTGACCACCACTACAAAGTGAAATTTGTTTTTTTAAATAGGAACTAACACCTGTTTTTTCAATGAGTAATAGATCCTCTTCCGAAAACCTACGTTTAGGTAAAAAACTAAAACCAATGTTTTTTGGCATGAGTAAAACATCTTCTACTCGTAAAGGGAAATCGAGTGCCATTTTTTTTGCCTGGGGCACATAGGAAGTAGAAATTTCTTTTGAAAATTGAATGGAACCGGAAAGAGGTGGAAGCAAATCAGTGAGTGTTCGAAAGAGTGTGGTTTTGCCAGCGCCATTGCCACCCACAAGAGCATAGGTTTTTCCAGCTTCGATATGCAGGTGGATGTCAGTGACAACGGGAAATTCTTTTCTGTATCCTACAGACAAATGGTCAGTATGGATAAAGTTCATTGGTTTTGGCAAATTATTTGCTTTTGTCGCTTGCATCGCGTATTTTTTGTAAACTCATTCGTAATGCATCTTCGTAACTTGTGGTATCTAGGGCACCTACAGAAACAGGTAATGTGACAACCACAGAACCAGGGACTTTCGAAGAGACATACTCTGCATACTTTGGATTGTGATAAGGCCCGATCAAGATAATTTTTATCTTTTCGGCGATCATGTAACTGATCACTTGATCCATATAACGAACAGAAGGTGGAACTCCAGGTCGTTCTTCTATTGTCAAATTGGCATTAAATTTAAACCTAGAAGCAAGATAAACAAATTGGTCATGGAAAACTGCTACTTTGAGTCCAAAGTATGGTTCCATTTTTTTCATTTCTTCCTTTGTGACTTGGATCAGGCGTTTTTTAAAGGCATTAAAATTCCCTTCGTAGTATTCACCATTCAAAGGATCCACACGTGTGAGAGCATTTTTGATATTTTGAGCCATCTGGATGGCATTAATGGGATCATTCCAATAATGAGGGTTTCCATAGATATGCATATCCCCCATAGAGCGGTCCATCATCACCGTTGGTTCTCCTAGGATTTTTACACCAAAAGAAGTATCACAATAGCCAGGTTGTCCTTTTTGGATTTTCATATTACGGGATTGTTGTTGTAGATACGGTACCCAACCCACTTCTAAATCAAGACCTACCACACAAAGGACATCTGCTTCACTGAGTTTCACTAAAAAATCAGGGCGAGTCATCACGAAGTGCGGATCATCCACACCACGGATCATCCCATACACATCAGCACGTTCACCTGCGATTTGTTCGGCGATATACTTAATATCCGAAATACTGGCAACAAGGGAAACTTTTGCAAAAAGTGGGGAAGTAAAAATAATGAATAACACGAAAAGAAATTTAAGCGTAAAAGGAAATAGATTGGAGATCGGATTTTTTTTATGTTTTATTTGGTAATCAATCATTGTTTTCTTTCCTCTAATAACTATGAGCAGGATGGGATCCTAAGATCGCAACTGCTTGCACATAAAATCGCCATTCCCTTTGTTCTTGGAATTCCGTTTTGGAATAGTCCTGGATGTAACGCCTCTCCACCGAACCTCGGATCCTTCCAAACTCAGAACTATGAAAGGTGATTTGTGCGGAATGGGCCTCGATTGCATTCTCTGCAAGTTTTCCATTTTTGTCGACTAGGGATTTGTCTGTAAAATAATCATAACGGTAACCCAAAGACCAAAGTTGGTGGAATTTATAATCCGCAAAAAAGTAATAACCCCACTGGTCGCGAGACGGGGCTTTTGAAGTTCGAAAGGTACTTGGGTCCAGTTGTTCAGGGAAAATTTCTTGTTGGTACCAACCTTCTGACATGATCATGAGTTCCCGTAAGTTGGAGCGGTTCCAACGCAAAACGGCATCCATTCCATACAAATACCTTTGGTTGCGCCTGTCCGTTGTGGGTTCAAATCGTACACCAGAAAACCCAAACTGTGTCCCCCAGTTATTTCCAAAATAATAAAAATGTTTTAAGTGGGCATAACCCATTGGGTTATTTTTCTGTTGGCCTTCGGAATGAGAATGCCCCCATTTTTTCCCATTTGTAGCACCTAATACGAGTTCTTGGGTAATCCACTTCCAAGGGAGTAAGATGCTAAATTCTGCTCCCGTATCCATAGCTGATTCAAAACCAATGAATTTTTCATGGACAATCGGGTTCATGGTAAAAGGTCGATCGTGTAAGTGGATGCGGTTGAGTCGCCCAATGTCGATGAACATCTGTCCCACTTTTAGCGAAGTGTTCAATGGTAAAAAAGGAAATAATACATTGGCTTCATGGACTTCGAAGTAATACTTTCCATCTTCCCCATGGGCCGCTCCTAGGAAATTGGCACGCATCCACTGGTCAACGGCGGCTGTAAACCCAAACTCGGCGGAACGTACATCAAGTTTGTTATCAATCCGCTCCCCTGTGCCTCTAGGTTTGTTTCGATCCCAAGCCCCAACAATGTCAATGGCCGCAGACACATCCATCATTAGATTTTGTGCAGAACGGTTGATTTGATTGGGTTGTTGGACGTTGGATGTCACTCCCCGACTGCCTTCTGTGACTTTACTGCGCGTTTCTTGGTCTTTTAAGTCTTTGTCAAGTTCCGCTTCCCAATCTTCTGAACCGTTGCCACTCGAATTGGTTTTGGTTGGGTTCGTTTGTTTTGTGGGTTTTGGATCTTCCAATTCTTTTTCCCAATCATTGGTGTCTGCGTACAACCAAAACGCAAAAAAGACTGGCAAGGTAACCCCCACCAGTCGCACCCAAGATTTGGATTTTGAGAATATAAATTTCACTGAATTAACTGTTTTTTACCTTCATTCGAGGATCAAATCTAAATTTGATCCTGTTTGTTTGTTAACGGAAAGAACCGTTAGTTCCGATCGCCGTAGAATAAATAGTGATAGATTTTATGATTGCATTGTTAATACGGACACCTACTCGATCACCTGAAAAATTAGTAATAGTAGCATCTTCTTGATCAAATTCATAATTACCTCTATCAGCAACAGAATTACAAGGAACAGACCAACCAAATATGTGAGCCTTGCCGCTCTCCTTATGAACTTCAAGGCAAACAGACTTTTCAACGGAAACTGAGGATGCCCATGGAGATCCGGCTTTCGTTCCAAATGCAGAAGCAGTAGATGCATCTAACCATTGAGCAGACGTTGGACTCAAGCGGACACCAGGCCCAGCTAAACTAGGTGTAGTTTGTATCATTGCATCAATACTCGATCCGGCTTGGTTCATCACATACACAACTTCAATTCCAGCTTTCGATTCATTCCCTGTTTCAGATAAGCTAGATGCATTTGTAACAATTGTAGATGCACTTGATGTACCTTGAATTCCAGAATTAAAAGTAACTCCATTTACGGTAAAACCAAAGCCACTTAAAATCGTATTCGCATCTCCAGAGCACCCTGCAAAATTATACTTTGTTCCGTTCCCCGCCGAACCCGAAACAGCCGTAGGTCCACAGCCTGGTCCCGCGAGTAGCGCTGCCAAAATCAATTCTTCATTATTGTCTTTGTCTTTGGATGAAAATAACTCGGCACAATTTCCAAATGCAACTAACATAGAAACGATCATGAATGGTTGTAAAAATTTCATATCTACCTCTGTTTGCCTAGTATTTGCAACGCTGTTGCAAATGCAACCCCGTTTCATTTAAAAAATCGGTTTTTTGCGTTTTGGTAGAGGATTTTTTGTTTGGCTTGGTCTGAAATGGGAAGGGAAAGGAGATTCGAAATGGGGTGGTTTAAGTTATAAGGGATATTCGGAAAGTCTGATCCAAAATAAATTTGGTTTTGGAAGGTTTCTAGGATCGGAATCGCAGAATCCACATCTTCTGCTTTGCCTGTGGCAAGAAAATCAACAAAGACCATCGTTGTATCAAGCGCCAAGTTTGGATAATTACCAAGTAACGAAGCATAGGCGGAGATTTCATGCGCCCCCATATGCGCAACAATTACGTGTAACTTAGGATAGGTTTCGATAAAAGGTTTAAAAAATTGAATGCCTGTAAATTCACCAGGAAGTGGTGCCGTCCCAGTATGGATTACGATGGGAATTTCATTTTTTTCTAAATAGGTAAAACAATCGCCGAGTTCTGGATCATTTAAATTGAGTTTGGAGACTTCACAATGGAGTTTGAATCCCAAAAACCCATATTCCTCCACGGCTCGTTTCACATAGCGCAGTACACCTTCTTCTGGGTAAAACGTGCCAAACGGAATGGCACCTGTCCAATTTTGATAATTGGCAAAGGTCCAATCATTTAAAGATTCTGCCATATTCTTTTTGTGTGCATAGTTTAAAGTAGTGAAGTGTTTGATTCCATTATGGTGCAAACACTTCACTCGCTCAGGCTCAGGCAACCGATAGCCAATGGCCCAGTTCACATTGTCAAACCATCTCCAAATCAACTTCATGATGGTTTCAGGAAAAAAATGGGTGTGGATATCAAATATAAAAGGTAAACCCAAATCCGAAATTTGTTTTAAGTGTTCCGGAGTTTTTGCATCGGTAATTGGGGGGAACTGGTTTCCCCTCCAAGAAAATGGAGAGGAAATCCTAGTGTCTGTAAGATTTGCAGAGATACCACCCTCTGCTTCCCCCGCAAAACAAGCGTAACAGGGAAGTAAGGGATGGTCAAAAGACTCTTTATGCAGTGACGGGAGTTTTTTTCTTTCCACGAATTTTAGTGAGGTTAGAGGCAAGGATTGCGGCACTATCCAAAATATAACTTTCAGTTAATGACTTACGGTGTGCCCTTCTCTCCACCTTTGACCTTCCAATGCTCCTTTCGAGTAACAAACTATTGTGGAAACGAGCAGCAGACTCAACCACTTCAAATGCTAATTCTTCGCGGAGTGGAGTGGAGTCGATTTCGGCATACTCTGCTACAACCGTTTCAAATTGTTTGAAAAGATCATTTAACTCGGAAGAGGAAACAAATCCCGCCATTTCCGATTTTAAGTATTCACGGTAAATTCCCGTTTCCGTCATCCCTGACACAATCCCACCGATACAAGCTACGGTTTGGAGTTGTGTGGTTCCTTCGTAAATGTTTGTGATCCTGACATCTCGGTACAAACGAGCCACATCATAGTCTTCTGTATAACCGGAGCCACCATGGATTTGGAGCGCATCATAGGCCACTACGTTTGCCATTTCTGTGATGTAGTATTTGGAAAGGGGAGTGAAAAGTGAGGCAAGTTTTTCCCATTTTTTGAAGGATTCATCTTTTTTGATGTCTTTCTCAGAGAGACCTTTCATTTTCCCTCGTTCTTCTTTCCAACGGTATTGGTCTACGGCAAAACTTGCTTCGTATAAAATGCAACGCATTGCGGCAACTTCTCGTTCCATGCGCTCCAACATTTTTTTAACAGCTGTAATGTTACTAATGGTTTTTCCGAATTGCACTCGTTCTTCGGCATACTTCTTTCCTTCAAAGTATGCTGCTGTGGCAATCCCCATCGCTTGCGCTGCGATGTTGAGGCGAGCTTGGTTCATCATTGCCATGGAATACTTCACAAGGCCTTTGCCTTCTTCCCCAATCAGAATGCCTGGTGAGTTTTCAAATACAACTTCACAAGTAGGGGAACAGTGGAGACCCATTTTCTTTTCAATGGATGCAACAAATACATCTTTAGAGTGCACTAAAAAGAAAGAGAGCCCTCTTGCACCACTTGTTGTGGAACCAGTTCGAGCCAAGGTTAAAATGATAGAAGGTGCATTCCCAAACCCACAGGCGTGAGTGATGAAACGTTTGGTTCCAGTGATTTTCCAAACACCATCCTCTCCTTTTACTGCTTTGGTTTGTAAATTCGGGAGGTCTGATCCGTAGTTCGGTTCGGTGAGAGCCATAGCCCCACAAAGTTCACCCGCAGCCATCTTTGGAACATACTCATGGATCATCTCCTCTGTTCCAAATCGTTCTACCGTTTCTGCGAGATTCATACACCCAAGAGTGATGGCAAGGGAGCCGTCTCCACGAGAGACACATTCGGATAACATTGACTGTACGACAGAAGGAAGCCCTAAACCACCGTAATGCCTATGGATCCCGTAAGGCAACAATCCAGCAGATTTAATTTTTTCAACGACATCTAACATAGGTTTGGGGAAACCAACTTGTCCATCTTTGTATTTTAAACCTTCTTCGTCCATTTGTTTGGCAATTTGAGAGATGTCATTTCCAGCAATGTCTCCACCTGCTTCTAAAGTTGAACGATAAAATTCAATGGCATCTTCATAATTGCCAGGGGCAAAGGTAAGTTCCTCTTTTCCTGATTTTTGGTATTCGGCAAAATCTTCGAATCCTTGTTCGTATTGGTCGATGACCGAATTCCAAGGAGTGAGGGAATCAAAATGATCAATTAGGTCATCATTATCATTAAAATAGTTATTAGATATCATACAATTTTTGGCTCCAGACCAAGACTTTCACTCAATGTAGAATTGGTGCAAAAGAATTACAAATAATTTTCCCATTCCCTATCCTGAACGAAATTCTCTAACGTTAAGTTAATGGTGTTAACCAAGGATTCAGGATTAACGAATTCTGTTTGCGAGAACTTGTATGTCCTCAATGTGATCTGCCAGTACACGTGTATTTTCTGCCACCACTTGCACTGCATCTTCGATGTTTTGGGCGGCACGCATCACTTCCTGGTTTCCAATGGACTGTTCCTTCGCGATGGTTTCGAGTTGCGAAGAAATCTCCTTTAGTTGTTTTTGGGATTCCACAACTCGGGCATTTAACTTCTGCATATCGATGATCTTTTCATTGAAATTGATCACTTTGGATTGGATGTTCATCATTTCCTTTTCTTGGTTACTTGCCATCGAAGTTGCTTCTTTTGCAGACTGATTTCCTTTGATGAGATCCGATTTCGATTTTAAAATGGTTTTAGAGATGATACTTGCATTCGAAGCTGAGTTCTCGGCAAGTTTTGCAACCTCTTGCGCAACAACAGCAAATCCCCGACCATGTTCACCAGCCCTTGCCGCCTCAATCGATGCATTTAACGCAAGTAAGTTGGTTTGATCCGCAATTTCTTTCATGATTTGGTTTACGTCTTCCACTTTTTGGAAACTTGAACTTACTTCAGAAAGTACGTTGTTTAAATTTTCCATAGAAATTGTGACCAAATTGCTAAATTTAGAAGATTCTTTGATTTGGTTGGAAATGAGTTCGATTTCATTTCTTACGGAAGCCACTATACCTTCCAAGGTTTGGCTTTCTTCATTTAAAGATTCGATCCGCGAGTATTGGTCTTTTACAAATTGAAATGAGTTTTCTGTTGACTGTGCAATTTCTGTGAGGGATGCCGAAATCTGTTCGATCGATGCCGCTTGGTTTTGGACAAGGCCATTCAAATCATCGGTAAACACCTTTAAGGCGGCGACCGATTGGTTTAAGTTCTCACCCGTTTCAACCATTGCTTCTTTTTGTTCGGAAACAATTTTGGAATGGGCATCAGCTTCTTTTTTTCCTTCCACTGCCTCTTCCCGAATTGCAATGAGTAATCCAACCATTTTACTCATAAAGTAAGTTGCCAATACCAAAAAGACAACTTTTACAATTTCAATGGGTAAGGAAACAGAATGTGCTAATGTGTGAACGTCATTTCGATCAACAAAACTCACTCCTTCCCGAAACGAAAATACAAGGGATCCAATGTGTACGATGAGGAGTAAACAACCAATCACAATCGTTCTTTTGCTAGAAAACAAAAATCCAGAATACAAAATCACAAAAAAACAAATGGTGTAATTGATCCCAGACTTAAGAGCAGCCGCAGCCAAATCCAAAGTGATAAGAGATTGGCCCCAAGTCGAAATTCCAACTAAAATGACATCCCCCACAACGAACCAAAACGGATAAGGATTTAACTTCTTTTGAAACAAATACATTTGTACAAATGCAAGGACGCCATATAACACTGTGGATGTGACCATGACAACCAATTGATCCGTACGAATGGAGCCTAAACTGCCCAAAATTCCTAAAACATAAATTCCAAAAAGAATCAATCGAATGGTGTTTATGGTTTTCGCTGATCGTAATGTATATTCGTCCATAGAGTTCTCTTTTTTTTAAAATTGAATTAGAATCTTTAAGGGATAATCTTTGAGGGATTTTGTTTTTTCAACTACCCCACCTTCTTCTGCGCCAAAATTCGATTGCGGAGTGCCAAAAATGGTTTTTCGGTCAAAAGGTAATAAAAATAGGCGTAACCTAAAATCATCACTCCAATGGGAATCGTCCAAAGGAAAATCTCATAATAATGGATTTTTTGATAACCGATAAACTTTTTAGATAGATAACCTAATGCAAGTAAATGGATGATATAAGCACAATAGGAAAGTTTTGCGACGGGAGAAAATATCGGGACAGATAATACCTTACTTGTCCAAGTATTTTCATCAAAAGTTTTGATTAGAATCACTGACCAGGCAATCGATGCGACTAAAAACCGAAATACACAAGTAAACAACTCAGGTCGGTCTTCTGTTGTGAAAAACATAATGGCAAACAAACTCGTGATCGATAAAAATACTGCAAATGGAGAGAATTTGTTTTTTAAAAATCGATTGATCCAATCTGGAAAATAAATTTGCACTGCGGCAATTAATACTCCCAAAAACAAACCATCCATCCTTGAGTGAAATGGATAATAAAAAGCCCCAGTATAGGTTCCAAAATTTAAGTTTTCTGTGGGAATCAGAGAAAAATGAACATAACGCGTGATTGTTGGTAAAATCACCAATGTAGCAAGGGAAATCAAAATTTGTTTTGGTTGTTTCAATTTTAAAATCAGAAATAATAAAATTGGCAAAAGGATATAAAACTTTTCTTCCACACTGAGAGACCATCCATGGATCATGATCCCAGCAAAATAATCACTCATATATGTATAATCCCAAATCACTCGGTGGACTAGTTGAGCTGATTCAGTTTTAACCAGTTCATCGGTTGCATGTTTAGAAAGTTGGTAAATAAAGAGAAATTGAAAGGTTAAAAAAATGTAATAAGGTGGGAAAATACGTAACACACGTTTTGTGAGAAAGTTTCCGTAATTGATCACATTTGTTTTGATTTTTTCTTTAAGAAGTTGTCCACCTATGAGATACCCACTCAAAACAAAAAACGCATCCATACAAAGCGAACCATTGTTTAAAAAATTTTCGATCCATACATTGGTTTCGTAAAATCCAAAATATTTATACGGTCGAAACATATGAGTGTAGATCACCATAAAAAAAGCGATCCCACGGATTCCATTGAGACCCTTCAGTTCGAGGGGATTGGTTTTAAAAACAGAGAATAAATAATCTTTCATGAAATAATCTTGCAGTCATTAGGAAACCAAACTCATAGCTTACGGTCACTTTATTTTTTCACTCATGGTAAAATTTACTACCAACTCCGCAAATGCGAAGGGAATTTTCCGTTTCGTCCCATTTCCCTCCTCCCTTTCTCCTGACAGCAGGCGCGCTTTTTTTGCAACATCGTTGCATTTAAGTTTGACAAAATCGGCCCATCCAAAGTAAATGCAACTGAATTGCGTAAAGCGGGTGCCAAAATGAACAAAAAAATTCCAGTGACAGTATTATCAGGATTCCTCGGGGCGGGGAAAACAACCCTTCTCAATCATGTTTTATCCAACAGGGACGGACTACGTGTCGCTGTCATCGTGAACGACATGAGTGAAGTGAATATCGATGCCAAACTGGTTGCAAGTGGGGCAAGTCTTAGCAGAACCAATGAATCACTCGTCGAAATGTCCAATGGTTGTATCTGTTGTACGCTCCGAGAAGATTTACTCATCGAAATCACTAAGTTAGCAAAAGAAAACCGTTTTGACTACATCTTGATCGAATCCACTGGGATCTCTGAACCGTTGCCGATTGCTGAAACATTTACCTTTGAAGATGAAGATGGCATTAGCCTAAAAGACTTGGTAACACTGGATTCGATGATCACTGTTGTCGATGCGGTCAATTTTTTAAAAGACTTCGAAAGCGTTGATTCACTAAAAGAACGAGAGATAGGTGCCGGTGAAGAAGATGATCGGGATTTGGTGGACCTACTTGTGGACCAGGTTGAATTTAGTAATACGATTGTTGTCAATAAAATTAGCCTCCTATCAGAATCCAAAAAAAATAAATTACTCACAATTTTACGCTCCTTAAATGCAGAAGCTGAAATCATTACCACCGATTATGGTAAAGTTCCCTTAGATAAAGTATTCCATACTGGTAAGTTTGATTTTGAGAAGGCAAGTATGTCCCCACTTTGGTTAAAGGAATTAAGAGGGGAACATGTCCCTGAAACTGAGGAATATGGAATCAAAAGTTTTGTGTATGGAAATAGAAGGCCTATGCATCCAAAACGATTTTACGATTGGTTAGATTCTGAAAAACCAGGCCTCGTCCGAGCCAAGGGATTTGTATGGCTCGCAAGCAAAATGGATTGGGTACTCCTTTATTCCCAAGCAGGAAATCTTTCTTCTTACAAACCTGAAGGGTATTGGTGGGCAAGTATCGCTGAAGAAGACATCCCTGATGATCCTCGTGTCATCGAAAACTTAAAACAAAATTGGATGGAACCTTGGGGAGACCGTAGGCAAGAAATCGTCCTCATCGGTCGCGATATGAATGAAAAAAATATCAGAGCGTCTCTCGACAAATGCCTCCTTACCGATGCAGAATACGCGAAAGGCCCAGAGGCTTGGGAAACCTTAGAAGATCCATTTCCGAATTGGGATGAGATGGTCTCTTCATCCGAGGAAGCAGTGGAACATGAAACTGATTCGGAGATGGCATCAAAATGAAAGTGTTTTTAGGAGATATGCCAGTGGAACTCACTGGCAAACGTCCAAAACTGGGAGACCGTATCCCAGGGAAATTTGAGTTTCAACCTGCACTGAATACAAGTAATAAGTTTCCGAACTTAAACCAAGTGAAGGGACTTGTATTTGTTTCGACACTGCCAAATGTAAAATCCTTTGCTTGCTCCACTCAAGTTTTGGATTTAGAAGAAGAGATCAAAAAAAGAAAACTTCCCGCTAAAATTTTCCATTTTGCTTCTTGTGGGAAGGACTCATGGTTTGAAATTAAAAAACTGCACCCACAACTGAAAGCAAAAGGATACTCACTTCAAAACTGTCCTGCAGCAGAAGTATCAGAATTCAAAAATTCATTGGGGGTCGGTGTTTCGCATTCACATCGATTGGCACATGGTTTGTTTGCCTTTTACGATGGTAGAATCATAGCCAGCTACATACCCAAACAACAATACGGAGTTCCCAATATCAAACGGTTTTTAAACCGAATCGAAAGAAGTATGTCCTAAAAAGGAAATTCAATTGGGAAGGAAAATGGATTCCATCCCAATTGATCCAAACAATGGATGCATTCACAAATCGCCTGAGGTCCTATTGAATCCTCGTATATTTTTAAAGATAGACTCAATTTAAATTGAAATTACGGATTAGACTTCACCCAATGATTCCATTCCTTCGCAGTTCGAAACTTTTGCCCTGTAATCGATGTTAATGCATAGTAACTTAGTTTTCGTTTTTCGGCGTCTTCTCCATTGGCTAGGTCAAGTAATAATGGAATCGACTTTTTGTCTTTCCGTTTGGCTACTTCTTCCATGGCAGGACGGTAGACTTCTGCATTTTTAGAACGAGTTGCCTCTTCAAGAACCAATCGCGCTTCTTCGGTTCTTAAAAGTGCCACTGTGGATAAAATCTGCGGTGCCATTTTTGGCCTTTCTGCGAGAAGTGATTTTAGTTTTGGTAAACTACTTGGGTCTGCGATGGAACCCAATGCTTCAAGGGCATAACTCATTAATTTAGTATCCCCTTTATCCAATGCGAGGATGAGATCCGGAACCGCTTCTTTTGCCCCCATCACCCCAAGTGCCCAAGCAGATCCATAAGGACCTTCTTTTTCACCAGAAAGTAAAACCTTCCTTAAAATCGGAACAGAACTCGGATCCCCAATCCAACCCAGTGCTTCTGCAAAATGATCCCTCTCTGGTGTATTTGGTTTTAAGAGTAATTCCTCTAAACGATTTTTACCATCTTTGTATTTTTGCCGTCCGATGATTTTTGCCGCATAACCCCAGTTTTTTGTTTCATTGGAATTTAAAATACCAAAGGCTAATTTTCCAGCTTCCTTTGATGGGATGGAACAAAGTACATCCGTTGCATAAAGTTTCGATTCTTGATTCTCAACGTTTAAAACAGAAAACACTTTCGGGATCACATTCGGATTTCCGATTTCAATGAGAGCTAAAGATGCATTTTCTTTCCCTTTATCATAGGGCAAAGTTAAGGCTTGTATCAATACATCATTCGCATTTTTTGCTTTGATCCTTCCTAATGCCAAGTAAGACGCAGCAAGTGTAGGTGTTTCATCTTGGACCTTTGTAAGATTCAGTAAATAGGTTTCAGCCGGCGAAACTTTTAATTTTCCAAGGGCCATGGCATAGGTTTTATCTTTTTCTCTGTCTTTGTTTTTGGTAGCCAAAGCTAAAATTTGGGAACCGACGGTAGTGGCTCCAATTTGCACCAGTGTATCCACAGTTTGCAATCGTAAGGTTGGATTTTCAGAATCTAACAGAGGGTAAATGCGATTGGCAACACTTGGGTCTTGCATCCGTGTGAGAGCATCCAAATAAACATCCTTTGGATTTTCTGTATCCGACCACATCAAATTGGCAATTTTGGGAGAAGAAACTTTGTCTTTTAGATCACCTAGTGCAATGGCAGCACCCGCTCGAAGCCCGGGATCTTTGTCCGATAATAACTGCCTGAGTAATGGAATTGCTTTTGAAACCCCTCGATTCCCCAATTGGATGGCAGCTTGGCCTTTGTCAAAATTGGAACCTGATTCCAAAGTTTGTAATAGAACATCAGTGGAAATTTCTTCTTCCATGGGCAAAACCTCTGGTGCCTCAGGTTCACTTGGTCCACCAAAACAATTTTGGCTAAAGAGAAAGAATAAAGAGATGATGATGAATTTTTGTATGATTTGCATAGAACTATGGAATGGAAAATGAGATGGATGGTAAACCAAAAGTTAACTTTCAAGTTAACCTTTGGTTTGTATTTTGTGATTATGTGTTAGGAACTTGGTTCCTTACATCTTTTAAGCCAGCGAGTTCCTTTCTCCAAAGTTGTAAATCTTTTTCAGCAGAACTTTTTACATCTCCAGCTGGTTTTTTATTTTCTAACCAATACTCAACCATTTGGATCCGTGATTCTAACTCATTGATCTTAAAATCAAAATAAGCTTTTTGCACTTTTGGAGAAGGACGTTCTCCAACATTTGGTTCTTCTGCACTTGGTTTATCAGACCATTTTTCTTTGGATACACTCGCAGAAAAACTCGCATCCATGGCAGTGAAAGAATCCAACATTTCCAGTTGTTCTTTCTCTTGGTTTTCTGTTAAGGGAGTGCGAATCTCACGAGGAATGTAAAAATTGTTTGGGTATTTTGCCGCAAAATCCCTCCACTCCTCTTTGATTTCTTCTTTACGATTTGGTTTTTTCTCAAGAGCAAACGGCCATAGGACTTCTGCTTGTGCCAATTCTAATTCTTCTGGATTGGGAGCATCTGCAAATTCCGGATCATCAAATAAGGAATTAGCGTGTTTTTCTGGACTACCAAAATTGGTATCAGACACAACCTGGTTTTCATTCGATTTTGTTCCAGACATCTTCCAAAGTGTGATGCAAAACAATACGATGAAAAAACCACAAACAGAAAGGATTCCTATCAACCGTTGGTTCATTCTTTTATCCTCTTACGTAAAGATTGAAACTACCCAAGAAATCGCCTGACCAAAAATATTCTCTGTTAAGAATTTTTTCAAATCAACTGGGTTTCGATTGAGTGAATCATAATACCAAGCAGTATATTCACTTACTTGTGGGATTGAAAATCCGTAACGAGTGTTAATTGCCTTAATCAATTCGTTCGCAAATAATGAGTGGCCATACATATTTGGGTGAACACCATCTAATCCAAATACACCAGGTTGGTTAGGAAGTGGCCAATTTGCTCTTGCATTCCCAGGAGACCAACCAGAGGCACTTCGAATAGGCCTTCCATTTTCTTTTAAGTCATCAAAGATCACACGAAGGTCAGCCACCGCAAAACGCATTGTAGCCCCTTGTGCTTTGATTTCATTGTTTAACATATTTAAGAAATTGGAAATTGTTGCCACTTCATTGGCATCCAGAACTTGGTTTGGATCAGAAACAGAATTACGAAAGAATGCTTTGAGTCCGGAATAGTTCGCTCTTCCATTTGGGTCTCTGTAGTTTTCTAGGAAAGCAATCGCTGTTACATTTGGAACAGTAAACAACACACCACCTTTTAAACTTCCCATCGCTGCCATTCTACGGAAAAATTCGCGAATGTCTCTTTTGAAACGGGCTTCATCCAAACAATCTGTAGAGGTATGGAGTGCCGTACAAAGCACGTGATTGGCACCAGCAGATCCAAAAAGGAAAGTTGGTTTTACTTTTTCCATCACTTGGGCTTGTGTGCCCGCATCTCTTAGTCCAAATCGGTGGAACTTGTCTGGTTCTTGGCAGTCTGCGACAGTGACCCAACGGTAGGTATACCAATACCATTTTGCCCAGTACCATTCTTTCACTTGTTTGGTGGCTGTGATGTCTTCACATTTACCAGAAGTTTTGAGAACCGTTGTGTATTCAGCTCCGGTGATACCAGCATGCGAAGGTAAAGAAACAGTGGAAACATTTCCACCAATGATGCTTTCTGCGATACAAAAAACACCGCAGTCCCATTTGAGTACGTCCTCTAAATTGACAAAAGGCCCTTTTAAAACATTGTACGAAACCGAAGCACCTGCTTGTTTCGAAACAAGCACTGGGTATGCCCAATCTTGTGTTTTCTTTTCTACGGTCACACCAAAGAAACCTTGGCTCAAGGAATCCCCGATGACCCCAACTTTTTGGAACATTTCACTTTGTGTTTGGGCTGACAATGAGCCAGCAAACAACAAAACGAGCACCAATCCGAATGCTTTTTTTGTGTTCATACTTCCTCCCAATCGGAACATTTTCAACATATTTTGAACAATTACGACATTTTGGTGTCTTTTTGAACGAGTGTCAAATAATTTATTTCCGAACCGTTGCAATTTTTTGAACTAAGTTCAATTTTATAGAAAAAGTTGGGACATCCCTGCCCACGTAGTCAGGGTTCTTGGGACAAATGAGGGACCATTTTTGCTAGAGGGTCGATTTGGAGGTGATTTGTTATCAATTCGTTTGGTAAGAAACGAAAACAATGGACCAAATCGAGATGTAAGAATTGTCAGGATTGGGTATGAGAGTGTCTTTGTGTTGCGACAGGGACCAAAGGGAATGAAACGAAAAAAGGAAAGGTAAAAAGGGATGCTAAGTTCAAAACAGAAGTCAAAAATACTTCCCCACTTTGTCATAATTCCCAAGGGCTGAGAGAACGGTTGTTTCTTCCCAACTGTCAAGGATCACTCCATTGCCTTTCAAATATACAAGAACATCGAATCGGTCTTGTGCCTGCAGTTTTACAAGTTCTTTTAAAACGAGAGACAAACGATAGGAATCACGTTTGTTAGGTGCAAGACTCTTTTCCTTTGGGAGGTCATACTTTTCTTTTAAGTCTTGGCAAAACGTTTCCCAAACATGGATGGCCGTTAAGATCGTCTCAAGGCGCAGTCGATTTTCTTTTTCTTTCGGCGTTAATTCCTCGTTTGATTGATTGCCTGAGACCATCATCATCCGCAAGTAATAGTATAAGGTGTGGCTATTCAAAAGGATCTTACGAATTTCGTTTTCTCGTAAGTTAGAAAATATCCCAAGAAGAGTTTGCATGGTCATATTTTTTTCTTCTAAGAGATCAAAGTATGCCTCCCATGTTTGAGGGTCCAAATTGGAAAGCAGGTGGATCTTAAGGGTGGGGTCTCTGTCCATTTCCTCACCAAGGGATAGGATACGCAAACTTTGGCCAGAGCCGAACAATTGACGGATTTGCAAAAAGTATGAATTCGAATCAAATTGGTCTAATAAAAATTGTTTCCCATACCCAAAGTAAATGAACTTCATGAGAAGGTCAGGTTTGATATTCTCGTCGTTTAAAAATTTTTTCGTGGCATCTTCAGAACGAAGTAACCATAGGTATTCGAAAACCAAATCACAAAACTCATGATCATCTAACATATGATCAGCGAGAGACCTCAGATCTTCGCCTTTTTCGATGGAAAGAAAAAACGTCAAAAGTTCGTTAGGAGATGCATTTTTCCAGAACTGAGATGCCTTCCATCGCATCCTAAAGTCTTATAAGGCAAAACCGATTGTGTCAATGTTAATTTAAAAATACGAAATTTGCGAAGCCAAATTAGAAATCATATTCCACACCCAACGCAAGTGGATTCGTATATTCTTTAATAACTATTCCAATAACTACTTTGGATGAGTGTGTTACATATTTTCCCTTTGGCACCAGGGTTGATCACTAAAACATCATTTTCCGTATGGGGGACTGCATATATTTTTCCGTTAGGTGCTAAAACACCATCCCCCCATTTGTTAAAGGTTACGTATCCCGCGTTGAAAACAGAGGTCAAAAGAGTATCAGGGTCAATTGTCACAATATTTTCGTTATCTGCAGGGATCGTATAAATTTTTCCATCGGCAGCCAAAATTCCACCGCGCCAACGACCTGTGCTCACACCACCGGCAGTTACCGGAAAATAAGTAACAGAATCATCACTCGGATCCAAAACTAAAAAATTGGGTGCATCCGCCGCCATCGCAAATAATTTCCCATTTGGTGCGAGAACCCCATGCCTCCACTTATTAGTGCCAATTGTGGTTGGGATAATATAACTCCTTTCCGAATAAGGATCGAGGGCTAGGATCGAATTTGAGACAAGAGGAAAGGCATATATTTTGCCATTGGGAGCAAGGACCCCACCTTCCCACATATTTGAATCTGCTAATGGTGAGGCGATGGTCCGTACCGTATCGGTCCTTGGGTCGATCACTAGGATTTGGTTTGCTGCCATGGGAATCCCATAAATCAACCCATTGGGAGCAAGGATTCCCCCTCTCCACTTATTGCCACCTGTTAAGGGAGAATCAATCGTATACGTTGTGTTAGCCTCTGGATCAATCACTAAGATCTTATTTGCATTTCTCGGAATGCCGTACACCTTCCCATTGGGAGCAAGGACACCACCTTCCCATTTCCCTAATCCACTAAAACCCGTAGACAAAAAGGAAATTCCATTGGTGAAAGGATCAATGATGAGGACATCAGATTGGTCAAAAGGTAGGGAGACAATCTTTCCCTTAGATGTGAGTACCCCGCCAAGCCACTTGGAGGAAGCACTCACTGTGGAGCTAAAACTTTCTGTCACAAGACCCTCTGTCCCAAGAGCCGCCTGCTTTCGCAGTTCGGCCTGTACGTATTTCCAACGTCTGGGTTGGATCGCATTGAAACTGTCCATTTCACAAATGGATTTATTGGGAGCGACGGACCCGCAGTACTCACGGTCATCATCATTTAAAATCCGCGCTAAGTAAAACGTTTGGTACGATTCGGAGTTTGGATCACAGCCGTTTTCTAATTGGGCCTTGTTACAAGATAGAAGGAGAACGTGGATACTAAGTACAAAGGAAAGGAAGAGCTTACGAAAATGGGGCTTCAACTGGAGGGACTCTACATGGAAAATTTTTTATGTTATTGGAAATTGTCAAACGAAAGAAATTTCTTAAGGAAATCCATAGGAAAACTACGAAGTACTCCGACGATCCTATGTCATGTTTGATTCTATTTTGACAAACCCATTTGTTTTAAACATCGCTTGGAAAATAGCAGTTGTCAGGGGAAGGCAATTTGCACTAGGATTGGATAGGCATTCTTATGAAGCGAATTTGGCAACCCACGGTCCTTTTTGTCCTTTTCCCGATTTTCTTTTTCTGCAAACCGGCAGAACTTTCCAATACCTGTGATCCAAAATCAGATGCCTATCTTACAGCCAGTTTGCTTCGTTTCCTTTTGAATGATTCTTCACCTTCTTGTTTGCCTGGATTTTCAAAACTGCCTCTTCAGATTTGGGGGGCCTATAGCGATTTGCCAGCCAATGTGGATGTAAAGGCAATGGCAGTTTACGACAACAAACTCTACTTAGGTGGCACTTTCCAATATTTAGGACCGAACACTGGTGGTGCCGCAATCCTCGGTTCCAACGATGGAAAGCTATTGGATGAAACCGTATGCCCTTATTTGGAAGTCTTAACCTTTAGCAATGTTGCCATCTCGGACGAAAACGGAGGGTTTTATTTAGCAGGGAGTTTTACCCATGTCCAAGGCAAACCAAAACGTAGCATCGTTCACATCAATGCAAACTGTACTCTCGACACAAAATTTGATGTAGGGACCGGGTCCTCTGGTTTTACCATCAATGACATCCAATTGGTAGGTGATAAAATTTATATCGCAGGGAGTTTTACAATATGGAATGGAGAGGCTAGGTCCAACCTAGCAGCCGTAAATCGGTATACGGGAGTTTTGGACAATGCTTGGGTACCCAATGCGTCAGGATCTGTAAACGCCCTTGCCCCAGACACTGATGGAATCTTTGTGGCAGGAGGATTTACAACATTAAATGGTGAAGTAAATTTCGGACGATTGGTTAAGGTCAACTATGACACGGGAGCATTGGTATCAAGTTTTGCACCGAATGTGACAGGTGTTGCAGTGCAAACGATTGTCCTCGGCCAAGATGTTAGTAATAATAAGGTTTTGTATGCGGGAGGGGATTTTATAACAGTGTCTCAAACCTATGCAGGATCTTTCCTTATGGACGGAAGCACAACAAGTTGGAACCCAGCACCTAACGCACAAGTGACGGACATTGCTTTACTAGGATCCAAAGTGTATTTATGTGGAACGTTCTCACAATTGGGAGCAACACTCCGTAACTACTTTGCTGTGGTTGACAATAATACAGGGGCTGTTGGAACTGAAAATTTAGGCCTGATTGCAAGTGATAGTCTTGCATCCCTCACGGAGTTTGGGGGAAAATTGTATGTATTGGGAACGTTTACTTCGGTATTTGGAACCCCACGACAATTTGGATTTTCGATTGATCCCATTAACGCCATTCTTACTCCTTGGAATCCAAAATTTACCAATGGTTTCTTATCCAATACAGGAAAAATAGCCTTCTCTTCCGATGGATCGAAGGTATTAGTTCCTGGAAATTTTTATTCAGTAAACGTAGTCGAACGGAATGGGTTTGGATCCATCGATCTCATTACAGGAAAACCGACCGACTTCAACCCACAACTTGTGGGAAACATCAATGGATTCCATACCAAAGACAAAATTTTATATGTTGGGGGTTCCTTCAGTTCTGTGTTAGGTGTTACGAGAACCAATTTTTTCGCCTTAAATCTTGAGACTTTATCCCTCGAGGGAACGGCTCCCACCTTTGATGCGAGTCTCAATGAGATCCAATCAGATGATCAATATTTGTATATGGGTGGAACATTTTCCAACGTAGCTGGTTTCCCTCGAAATAATCTTACTCGTTTGGAAGTGAAAACTGGTAATGTCGATACCTGGAATCCCAATCCCGATGCCGCTGTGTTTTCCTTGAACACCGAAAACAATCGATTGTTTGTTGGTGGTTCTTTTGGCAACATTGCTGGATCAGCCACTTCAAATTTAACTGAAGTCAGTAAAAGTTCTACTTCGAATTTATTATTTCCATCGAATACGAACTTTCCCAATTCCAATGTAAATACGATCTCCAATTTTCAAAATCAGTATTATATCGGCGGCGCTTTCACATCCATCGGTGCACAGGCCTATCCTTTTTTTGCAAAGTTTGATGGCCAAACTGGAACCTATACCTACAACCTAATGGCAGCAAATAGTGATGTATCCACCATTTCTCTTGGAGAAAATGGGAAAGGGATCATCGGTGGAAATTTTACAACGGTGAATGGAGTTGCCAAAGCAGGATTTGTGTTTTATGATTTTAACAATGACCAAGTGTTTGGATTGGATCTTCCCTCTACAGGAAATGTAAGTCGGTCCCTCTCCGTACAAAATCGCCATTTCATCGGCGGAAAAATCACACAAGTTGCGAATCGACCAAGGGGTGGTTACGTGATTTTGGATTTCTAAAATTCAGATCAATAACGTAAGACTCGGTTATTACTCGTATCCGATACATAAAGGCGTCCCTCTTGATCGATATGAACTCCTGAGGGTCTATACAAATTCCCAGCTGATGCAGACCCAGTATTACAAGTTCCATCGTTGTTCTCTATCCCACAAGTGAAACTTCCGGATTGGCCAATGACCGCAATTGCATTGGTTCCAGCTGTGTTTTCAGTCGATGGAAAGATCATAACCCGATTGTAATTATAATCCGCTACATACAAATTATCACTTTGGTCAAGGGCAACCGATAGAGGATAATTCAATCGATTTACAGAAGCAGAACCAGGAGGGGCCGACGATGCAAAGTCAAGTTGTCCGTAAACCCTTGTTGCAGATTTCGTACCGTTTGGGTAATAGAGGACTCGATTATTCCCACTATCAGCAATATAAAGTCCACCTTGGCGATCCACAATCATACTCGTAGGGATATTCAATCCACCTGTGCCTTGCGAAGATCCATTGTTGATGAAATTGGGTTGGCCCCAAACTTCGGATGCGGAAAAAGAATCAATTGGAAAATACAAAACCCGATTGGAACCAGCATCAGAAAGGAAAAAACCACCTACATTGTCATAAGCCATTTCATACGGATTGGAAAAAGTAGACTGGGATGCAGCGCCACCTCCAGCAACAGAAAAATTAATTGCTCCGATCACACGATTTGCATCCGTACTTTCATTAGAATATACTAAAACTCTATGATTCGTACTATCCGCGATAAAAACATTTTGAGAAGGAGTGAGAAATATCCCTCGCGCAGTGTGCAGAGTTTTTTCGGACAAGGAAGAACTGGAACAAGATAAATCAGAATTCGCATTTGTGATGTTACAATTAAAGAGGCCATGTTGACCATACACTCGTGTTGCAACCGATTCGGCCTTCGGATAATACAAAACCCTACTGCCAGTGGAAACATAAACTCCGCCATTACGATCAGAAGTCACAGTCAGTGGGGAAGAAAGATTCGAAGCACTGAATGGAATGCCATTCACACAACCACCTTGGTTGTTACTCACACCACAATTCAAATTTCCAAACTGTCCATAGACAAAAGACGGAGTGAAATCCCTGACTTCAATGGATACGGTCCCAATGAAAGCCCCCTTTCGTAGTACTCGGTGGTAAGTCCTTGGGGAAAGATTTGTTGGTGTTCCCGAAATGGTACCCGTCTCTAAATTAACAAAAATTCCCTCCGGCGGGGAAGGGGAAAGTTGAATGTTAGATAAAGAACCCGAGATGGGTCTCACTTGGATTGGTACATTCTTGTAAAACGTAAAATCTTGGAAGGCATAGGGATTGCCATCCCGAAACACTTGTCTTGAACAAAACAAAGACTCGCCACTTGTCGATAATATCAATTGAGGGAAAAAAGATTTTGATTTGGAATCACAAACATTGTCAAGTGATGCTGGCCGGCAATGGAACCACAAAAACTGGTTTAACAGAATGAAACCAAAAAGCGCTAAACGTTTCATAAGAAGGAACGTTCAGCGAATCATTGGATCAAAAAATGAAAAGTAAAATATTATACTTTTCTAAAAATAATACCTTCCGGCCAAAGCTAGGCCAACATCAACTCCGTTTTTGCCAGTCACAAATACTTGCATGTGCACTTCCCCCGACAATTCAAACCGCCTATCTTCTGTTAAGAAACTTAAACCAAGAGGCGCACGGATTCCAAGCGAAGGTTCATGGCTACGATCTCGAAATAAATTTCCAAGTCCCCTCCCTCGGCCTGAATTTCCTTCTGCATTCCGCTCTTGGTATACGCCACCACCTCCTACATACATATGGAGCGATGGACTAAGATCCATAATATTATAAAGGTACACTACATGCAGGTGTGCCTTTCCATTTCCAATCGTTCCTAAACCCAAACTCCCTTCAACCGCAGACTTTTGGTTCAGGACGTACTTTCCACTGATCCCTGTGGGGCCAAATAATGTTAAACCCAATCCAAATTTTCCAGAACTTCCCGCAGAGGTTTCAGCGAAAACGGAAAACAAGGGTAAAAAGCTAATCAAACAAACAAGAAAGGTATATTTCATATCCATATGACTTAAATTTTTTGAAATCCAAATGCCAAGTAAAAAAAATAGAGATTGAAATCATTCTTTCTTTCAATAGCTTAACTTTTCCGTAATGGAGTGTGAATGATGTTCCGACCACTGATTCCAATTCTCTTACTCAGTATGAGCATAAACTGCAAAAAAGAAATCGCTTACGTAGCCGATCCAATCGACTTAAATGTGTCCACTGAAGATCGAAGTGAAACTCTAAGTTATTTTCCCTTCCGAACCCAAGTCGAATTATTAGGTAAAACCGAACCTGATCCCAATAATCCAAAATCAATTTATGAAAAGATTCGAGTGGTTGTTGATCCGATAGAAGGCAAGAAAATGGATGGTTGGGCCCACCAAGATGGTTTAGCCAAAACTGAACCGGAATTAGTAGAAAAAGCATTCTTAAATGCAATCACTTCGTACGAAGCAAACTCAAAACGATACTTTACCAATGCGGTTTTGCACCTGATGAATTCTTTATGGCTAGCTTCTTCCAAATACGAATTTAGTCCTTCCATTTTTGATGATGATTTAATTCGCCAGGCAAAAGAATCCAAGTCATATGGTGGCCCCAAAGAAATGGATTTTTGTAAAACAAAATCAATGTTGGATTTCTATTTTACAAAACAAGGATATTCTGATAAACGAAAGTATTCAAAACAATTTTGTGAAGAAACTGCGTTCACAACCCAAAGGAGATTATTTACATACTTTAATGAGTCGGTAGAAAGTATCACCGGTAACCCATTTTTAGTCTCAACCGATTATGGATTTCATTCAGTGAATACCAGTGTCTTACAAGATCTATTCAAAAGGATGTATAGAAAACCTGACCAAACAATCTTCGGTTACAAGTATTCTGAACTCTACAAAAAGGGAGTTAAACCAGAGATGAACCGGTTTTTGGAAGGCCTTACAAAACTTGAGAGCATCCCTGATGCAAAAGAATACCAAGAATGGTTTATGAAAAAAGCAATTGAAACAAAATCAAAAGAGGAAGTGTCCGTTGATTTAAGTTATCTTACCTTTCAAAAAGAAAAGTCAGAACTTACAGGAAGCCCTATCGATCTAAAGGGCGAACAAACCAAAGACTGGGATACAATAGGTTCCTCCTTTGTGATGCGAAGGAAAATCGACGGAAGTTGGGACACAATCCGTAAACTCTTAAAACAAATCTTAACTGATTATGACCCAGATCTATTGAAAAAACATTCGAAAGCCTTTGCAGATTAAATGATCTTACCTTCAAAATCCCTGGTGCGCTGCCATCCCTTGCAGGATTATCCGGAAATGGAAGCAAAGGAAATCAGCGAATGGAAAATCACAAAAAACCCAGTCCGAACACTGGGTTTCCCATCAATCCCTTTGGATGAATTTTTTCCACCAACGCTCCATAAGATTGGGTTCTCTTAATCTCACAATTTGCCCAAATTTCGGTGTGAGTAAATCGATTTGGTATCGTTCTGATTCTTTTTCTAAGGATTCTGCCGGTTCATACCAACTATGCAACGACAAATCAAACATACCCCAATGGACGGGCACAAGTCGTTTTCCTTTTAAATCCATATGTGCTTTTGCCGTTTGTTCTGGCAAAACATGAACGGCTTCCCACATGGGATTGTATTGTCCATTTTCAATAAAGGTTAAATCAAAGGGCCCAAACTTCTCTCCTATGTCTTTAAAGTGCACATCATATCCTGAGTCACCGCTAAAATAAAATCGTTCTCTTTCGCCGATCACAGTCCAAGAAGACCAAAGGGTTTTGTTACCGTTAAGTCCACTTCTTCCTGAAAAATGTTGTGCAGGTGTGCAAACCAATTTCAGTTTTCCAAATTCTACACTTTGCCACCAATCAAGCTCTGTTAGTCGGTCCTCTGCAATCCCCCACTCTCGTAAATGGGAAATCACACCCAATGGGGTTATAAACTTTGTCGATTTCAATTTAAAAAATTCGATGGTTGGAAAGTCTAGATGGTCATAGTGATCATGGGAGATGATGATGTAGTCAATATTGGGAAGCTCATCCAACTTCACAACAGCGTCCTGGAAACGTTTCACCATAAAACTGAATGGTGCAGCCGATTCAGAAAAAACAGGATCAAATAACAAAAGTTTTCCTTCGATATTCACCAAAAACGTGGAATGGCCAAACCAAATGAATTTGATACTCTCATCAGGCTTTAGAAATTCCTTAAAATCAGGTTTTTCCTCAGGCAATTTTATATCTGGTCTGCGGTGTTTCTCTCCACCAAAAAAAAACTTGGTGAGAATGGAAAAATAACTTTGACCCTCTCGCATTTTTTCTAAGATATCAGGGCGTCGGTTGACAAACTGTTCGCGCGATGTATCAAAATGAGAGGAAGTTTTGATTTTTTCTAAATGGTCACCGGCAGGGTCTTTTCCGAAAGCTTTGCACTGCAATAACAAAAACCCAAAAATAATGATAGAATGAATTGGCAAGGTTCTCAAAAACGCCTTCCTCCAAAAATTGAATCCTAATTTAGACTAAAAAATTCTGAAAGAAGGTGAAACGGAAGGTCATTTCAATTCTCTATCAATTTTAATTTTTCCTTTGCCTTGGAATGCCAGAACCCTTCTTTTTGCATTTCGATGATAGATCGTAAAAATTTGATTTCAGCGGACTTTTGGTTTTTACCATATTTCAAATCAAAAATCTGTTTTTCGCGATCTGGATCAATTTTTCGGTGATAAAACTCTGAATCATCTAAGATTTGATTGAATTCAATTGTAAAGTTACCTTTGTTTGAAAAGAGAGAAGTTGAACCAGGCACCTCTTTCGTTTTGATTGTATAGATTCCTAAAAATACAATTTCACCTGGTTTTCCTTTTATTTTTAATGTATTATAACTTTTAAATGGATTTAATCGGGAATTCATGGAAATCCTACATCGATCACCACAACCCCTTGTCCAATTCAGTTCACGAATCAAATACTCTTTGTTGCCATCTAATACATTCGGATTATATATCGAATTCTTAGATGAGTTTGCATAGGATACGTATGTATTTTCCTCTTCTTCAAAATAAAAAAATCCTAACTTCGTAGACCCACCCTTAAAGATACTTTTCGCCTCGTCCATTTCTTGGATTTCATAAATATCAATATTGTCACCAGACAATGACTGAAGTGAAATGAAACTACTAGCGATTAGAATATCTGTCCTTTCCGTTTCATCAAATAACAAAAAGCCTACCAATGTTTTTACTTGTTCATCTTTTGAATCTCGAGGATCAAACAAACGTTCCGTGGTTGATTTACACGAAAAGCAGATAAATAAAATGAATAAAATTCTAATACAATGAATTGAAATGGAAAACATGCTGTTATCAGAGATAAAACAAGGAACCCTGTCAACAAAAAATAACTTGCCATTAGGTGGTGTTTTTCGAAAATTTGCAAATGCGTTTCAATACCCTATTTTATTTAACTATTCTAATACCATTATTCAACTGTATCTCTTTCGCTAAAAATTTGTCGGAAGTGGATGAATCTTTTTTGAAACAACTAAAAGAAAATCCATCGGCAAAATCAATCACCATCTACCCACCCTCTTTAATCAATCACCCACAAATCGTTGTGGCCGATGCAAAACGAATTCAGCAAGCATTTGAAGAATCTGGTTATTTTAAATCAGTGAAGTTAGGAAATAAGGAAGATGACATTTATGCTTTGGTTTTTTATACACGAAAAGCAGATACAGGCAAAGGCCCTCTCATCACAGGCCTAAGTCTTGGAATTTTACCAGGGATTGGTCATGATATAATCTCTACTGAGATTACCTTTCGAAACAATGAAACAGGTATGGCCAAAACATATGTTAGAGAATCCCAAGTTAAAATTTTTATGGGATGGATCTTTTTACCTCTGTGGCCAATTTTTCCTGAAACGCCTGAATTGAAAAAAATAGTGGTTCACCATGTCCACTCCATACTAAAAGAAGCAAAGATAGATGGACTGATCTAAACCGATCACAATCAGTGAACTGGTTCCGCGTCATGTTCAAACGCGGAACCATTCCAAACTTTTGGTCCTTACCAACAAACTTCCATAAATGTGTTTTCTGTTTTTCGTTTACCTTCGAATGCAGTGATCTCTCTTTCATTTTTTAGAGTGTGATCAATATCATCTAACCCATTACGAATCCGATTCACCGATGCAGAATCCAAAGGGAAAGAGAATGCTTTGTTTGCAATAGTTACCTCTAAGGTTTCTAAATTGATTTTGATTTCAGAACCAGGATTCTTGGAAACCCATTCCATTATCCAATGGATTTCTTCCTCTTTCAAACGAACAAGAGCAATCCCATTCTTTGCAGAATTAATGGAAAAGATATCGGCAAATGATGGAGCAAGTATCGCTCTAAAACCAAAATCGGAAAGAGCCCAAGGTGCATGTTCCCGACTCGAACCACATCCAAAATTTTTTCCTGTGACGAGAACACTGGCATTCTTAAAAGCATCCTCATTCAAAACAAAGTCGTGCCTTAAAACCTTTCCCTCTAAATCCGAATACCTCCAATCAAAAAACAAATGCCTTCCAAAACCATTTTTATCGATCAGCTTCATAAATTGTTTAGGAAGGATTTGGTCCGTATCAATGTCTTCTCTTGGGATGATTGCAGCCACACCAGAATGGATTGTCCACTTGTTTACCTTCATACGAATTCCCTCACATCTACAAATTTTCCATGGACTGCTGCGGCAGCTGCCATCGGAGGACTAACCAAATGAGTCCTTCCCCCTCTACCTTGCCTTCCTTCGAAATTGCGATTCGAAGTCGATGCACACCTTTCCCCTGGTTTTAAAACATCGTCATTCATCGCAAGACAAAGGGAACAACCAGGTTCTCTCCATTCAAAACCTGCTTCTTTGAAAATCTGATCCAAACCTTCTTTTTCCGCTTGCCGTTTGACTGCGTAAGAACCAGGGACAACCAAAGCTTGTACCCTTGGATGGATTTTTTTTCCTTTGGCGACCATTGCAGCCAATCGCAAATCTTCTATCCTCGCATTTGTACAAGAACCAATGAACACCTTATCGATGTTAATCTCAGCAATTGGTGTCCCTGGTTTTAAATCCATATACTCCAAGGCATTCCTTGCCGTGTCTCTTTCCCGTTGGTCTTGGAATCCCTCTGGATTTGGGATCACTCCTCCAATGGACAAAGACTGTGAGGGATTCGTACCCCAAGTGACCTGAGGTTCTATCGTCGATATATCAAATTCTATGGTTGCATCAAAACTTGCTCCTTCATCTGTGAATAATGTTTTCCAAGATTCGATTGCTTTCAAAAAATTCTCTCCTTTAGGGACAAGTTTTCGATCTTTCAAATAATCAAATGTGATTTGGTCAGGAGCGATCAGACTTGCTCTGGCTCCTGCTTCAATGCTCATATTACAAACTGTCATTCGCCCTTCCATCGAAAGGGAACGGATCCATTCACCAGTATATTCAATGGTATACCCCCTTCCGCCGGAAGTTCCCATCTTTCCAATGAGTGCAAGTATGACATCTTTTGCAGTAATCCCAAATCCAGGTTTGCCAACAAAGCGAACAGACATAGATTTTGTTTTTGCCTGTTTAAGAGTTTGGGTTGCAAGTACATGCTCCACTTCACTTGTCCCGATTCCGAAAGCCAATGCACCAAAAGCTCCATGAGTCGCTGTATGTGAATCTCCGCATACAATCACGGACCCAGGAATTGTGAATCCTAACTCAGGACCGATTACATGTACAATCCCTTGGTCGGGATCTTCTGGACCGAGTAAACGGATTCCAAAATCTTTACAGTTTTTCTCCATAGTATCGATCTGCAAACGGGAAACAGGACCTGCGGCATCTCTGTTTTTACGATCTTTTGTGGAAACATTATGATCCACGACTCCTAAACTGAGATCCTTTCTCCTTACGTCCCTATTCTTAGTTCTTAATCCTTCAAAGGCTTGGGCGGATGTCACTTCATGTAGGATATGGCGGTCCACGTATAAAATAGACTCAGAGTCTGAATCCTTTAAAATCTGATGGCTTTCCCAAATTTTGTCATATAAAGTTTGTCCCATATTTTCCTCTTTGAATCAAGAGTATCAAATTATTTGATATAACGCAAATAAATTGGTTTTATATTAACTATAACTAAATGTTATATGTCTTATGGAATTCAGACAGATCATATATTTTCTTGAAATCTCAGAAGCAGGCACATTCCAAAGAGCAGCGTCTCGTTTGGGATTAACCCAACCAGCATTATCTAGACAGATTTTTCTTTTGGAAAAGGAATTGGGAGTCAGTGTTTTAGAAAGGGGTGGAAGGTCTGTTCGCTTAACACAAGAAGGTGAAAAATTCTATCAATACTCCATCCGAATGAAAGAATTATGGGAAGAAATGCAAAATGTACTTTCCAAAGAAAATGAACTCAAAGGAAATTTTTCCATCTCCGCTGGTGGAACTGTCTCTGCTTGGGTCTTACCCCAAATCTTAAAAGAAATCCTAAAATCAAAAAAAGGTCTTTCTCTTTCTGTCAGAGAAGGAGATGCCACTGAAACGAAAAACGCAGTATTAAAAGGAGAAGTAGATCTAGGAATTTTGACTGGGCCGATTTCAGAACCTAGTTTGAATGTTTTAGAATTTTTATCTGACAGAATCTTTCCATGCGCAGCAAAAGATCATCCTATCTTTACAAAAAAGAAAATTAAAATCGAAGACCTTAAAAAACAATCTTTTGTAATGTTCCATCCAGGCTCTGCTCTCAGACGAGCAGTAGAGAAAAAAATCAAATCGTTTTCAAAAGAATTCAGTTCTAACGTAGCCATGGAACTGAGAAGTGTTGAATCTGTAATCAAATCATTGGAAGCAGGACTGGGGATAGGATTTTTATCTGAATACTCCATAAGTTCAAAACTAAAAAAAGTAAAATTCGAAAACTGGAATGCAGAAAGAAAATTTTATCTCTGTTATCGGAAAAAATCGGGGCCGGCACTAACGATGCTCGCAGAAGAAATTTTAAAATCGGTAGAGAAATGGAAATTGGAAAAATTAAATTCTTCCTATTCTTAAAAAAAGAAATCCTTTCCATTGGACTAAAACCAATTGGATCCAATTCCGATTTATGGGAATCAATAACGAAATCAAAGACTTGTTTGGAAGTGCAAACAATACCGTTTCATTTGTTCGGTTTTAAAAATTAAAACGATAATTGGTTCCAAATTGCACATAACTCAAACTTGTCTTCGAATCATATAACATCGGAATTAAAATTTTGGGACCATAAAAACTGAGTATGATCTGGGAAGGATTTGA
Source organism: Leptospira jelokensis (assembly GCF_004769635.1). Classification (GTDB taxonomy): domain Bacteria; phylum Spirochaetota; class Leptospiria; order Leptospirales; family Leptospiraceae; genus Leptospira_A; species Leptospira_A jelokensis. The sequence goes on along the minus strand of NZ_RQGH01000011.1, from coordinate 155,684 downwards.
GTTTCCCCCACCATCGCTTTCTGTGATAGAACCTGATTGTATTTTATTATTCAAAGTCATATTACTTCCTTCTAAAAACAAACTTAAGTTCTCATAGACTTTTGTTGTGAATTTTACATTCACCTCGGTTCCTGTAGATTTCCATTGGTAGTCTAGTCCATCCTGACTGTATCGATAAGAAGTGGAATCCGTCCGAAATTCATTGCTTCTAAAAGAAGAGGGTCCTTGCATATCTAAATGCAAAATCTGTCCATTTAAGGAAAACCTTTCCAAAAATTTCCATTCGAATCCAATTCCAATGCTATAACCTTTCTGAGAGCTAGTTGTATTTCGATAACTGATTCGATTGGGGTTCTGTCCTGTGGCGGTAATCCCGCCAATGCTATCCACTTCTTGGTTACTCTTTGTCCAAATTCTTTCCAATCCTCCTAAAATTTGTAGGTCAAAGACAGGATGTGGGTAAGGAGAGAATCCGACCCTCGAAGAAAATTTTTGGAACCTTGTATCGCCGTTTCCGAAAAGAACATTCGTAGATCGATCGGACGTGGAAGACGAACTTCCCCCACTTCCAAACGCAAGTGTTTGGATGCCAGCGATTTCTAAATTTCCTTTCGCTTCCGTTCCTCGAACTTCCACCGTGAAGCGGTTCCAAGCATAAAACAAACGCGCAGTGGCACTTCGGTTTTTCGTTATGTAAGGAGTTGTTTGTATCTCTGCTTGGCCATTGCTACTAAACAGAAGGCCTGCAATTTGGATGGTTTGGAAAAAAGGCCTAAGCTCAGATTGGCTATCACCCCTACCCACTCCCAAGGAACCTTCGAGGTAATGGCGCCTCGCGAGAGTAAGGTCTTCTTCTCTTTTTTTCTCTTGGGATTCCTTGGCTTTTAGAATTGTTTCTTCCAGTTTTTGTTTTTCAGCGAGTTCTCTTTCTTCTTTGAGTTTCTTTTCTTTTTCGGAAATTTGTGTTTCATTTTTTTGTGGAGAAGGTTCCGACTTCTTTGCAAAGGAAATTTTTCGAATCGCTGACTTGGGTACTGATTTCGTACTTCCATCACCAAGTTTGATCGTCAATGAATCTTTGTCTTGGGCCAAAATGACCCCTTCCCATTTTTCTCCCGACTTCAAAAGGATGGTTTCACTTCGGAGGGATGCATTTGCTAATAGTAGGAATACAAATAGAGTCGGAATTATTTTTTTCATGGATTGGATCAGTCCACCACCTTGTCATTTGTATCGTAACACATTGGTACGCGAATGCAAATGGATTCAGAAACATGCAAACAAGTGGGAACAAAAAAAATCACTCCGTACATTTAGAACAATTCGTTTGGATTAAAAATGAAATCTTCCCTACCAAGCATAGGATCCTATCTGGCGCTAAAAAGGAATGGAACCAAAAAAAATATGAAAAACCCAATGTTAGATCCTCTCATTTCTTTTCGTCTGATTTCCCTAAAGTATCATACCATAACTGGACATTCATTTTTTGAGCGAAATCCCCTCCATTACCCCTGACCAACTTGCTAAATTTGAATTCAATGATGATTTACTAAGTAGTTACCGCAAAAACAAACTCATCCCTCTCGATCTTTATGATCGCACGGGGAAACTCATCATGTCCAAAAAAAAGAACCCAACGGAAGAAGATTTTGGGAAACTATTAAAGATCGAGTTACAAGGTGCTTACTACCTCACATCGGAATCAAAAAATTTGCGTGCCCCCTCAGGAGAAGCCAATGACCCCCGTAATACAAAACTATTTGATCCCGACAAAACGACAGAATTTGCAAAACAAACGGAAGCCTTGATCCTTGAATTAAAAAAAGAAGCTTTTAATTCAGACCACGCACTGCGTGTACACAAATCAATTGGTAAAGTTTTAGATGATTTCACAAGTAATCCAGATTTCGAATCAGGATTATTTAATATATTGGAAATTCTAAATCATGCAGGTGTTCCCGTAGAATCAGAACTCATGACCAAACGAACCATTGTTGCCATGGGTATGAAAGTCCGAACGAAAAAGATTGGAGTTGGCGAAGACAACAAACCAAACAAAAAGGACCATCTTTCCGTTATGACAGCAAGTTTTCTTGCAGACATCGGATATTCAAAATTAGTACTCCCTGACAAACCAAATTTGACAAAGGAAGAGTACATTGCGATCCAACAACATCCGATTATCAGTTATCTGATGACTTTGGCAGCACCAGAAATCACTCAAGAAATTCGTACCCTTGTACTCAACCATCACAGACCTTTCCGAGGAAGTTCTATCAACAACAACTTCCCTGATAACCAAACAGTCTTTAGAAAGTTGATGGTGATAAGAGATAAGTTTATCAAAGATCCAAGTAAAAAAATGATTGTGGCTGATATCGATGCACAACTTCGAATCCAAGAATCAAATGTAAACTCTGTCAATTTTGAGGAAGACATTGCAATCCTTTCCCTTGCAAGTGAATACGCCAGTTTAACCACGAACCAACCTTGGCGCCAAGCCTTCAGTTCGGCAACGGCTTTAAAAATGATTGTAAACGATTCATTTTTTTCCTATAGCAATCGAAACATTCGCCACCTACTAGACTATGTTGGTGCAAGTTTAACCAATAACCAAAATATTATCAATGTGGGGGATTACGTCATCACTGCATCGATTGATTCAGAAAAACAGGTTCATTTTGATATCTGTAAAATTTTAGAAGTAGATCGTTTTCAGACAAGACCAAAAATACAAAGGTTATGCACCATCAAACCTTTATTCAAAAAGGGAATCAAGTATCGCATAGCCGACTTTGACATCAACGAAATTCGAATGGACAAACGGAGAGCCGTCATAGACCTTGCGGGCCAAACTTCCAGTACCCAAAGGATCATTTACATCATCGATCCCGAAATGAACGCACCTCTTTACGATACAGCAAGAAAGATGGACACTCTGTAGCGGATTAATCTTTTGCTCCCGCTTTTTCCAACATCCGAATGATGTCTTTGAATTGATGTTCCCGAGCAATGCTCAGTGCAGAGCGACCATCCTTATCTTTTGCGTTTACATCGGCCCCATAAGTGAGTAACTCTTTCAGAAGAGAACTTCGCTTGTATAAGGTTGCCATCCCCAATACAGTGAGCCCAAAAGGATCGGTTGCATTTGGGTCTGCACCTGCTTTCAGAAGGAGACGTGTGATTCCAAGCTGAATTGCTTCGGGATGGTCTTTGTATCCAATAACAGCGATTAGACTTTGGCTTGTATGCAGTTTTCGATTTGCTCCCGCACCGAGGAGGAGTTTTACCAATTTCAAATCTCCTTGAGCAGAGGCCATAACAAGGGCACTACGATTCCGAGCCCCCTTAGCTTCCCAATGAACATCGGCATGAGAAGCTAGGAGTAATCTTACGATCTCGATATGGCCTGATTTTGTTGCTTCAAAGAGAGCTGTTGTATGGTCTTTGTTTTCTGCATTGGCATTTGCTCCATTTTGTAACAAAAGTCTTACGATTTCTATGTGCCCGTTTGACGCGGCTCCCACAACCGGTGCGGACAAATTGGCATCGGCACCCCGAGAGAGGAGCAGTTTGACCGTATCCATATGACCACTGCTTGCCGCTCCTTCTAAGGCAGTTCCACGATCTTGTGATCCAGAACCCTGCGCGTTTGTGTCTGCCCCTGAGTTTAGGAGTAACTGGACGGCTTCGGTGTGCCCCCAAGTTGCTGCCAAACGCAATGGGTAGACCTGATGCCGATTGGGAACATTTGGATTGGCACCATTTTTCAGGTAAGTTTGGAGTGTTTCGGTTTGCCCATTTGCGGCAGCCCTGGCGAAGGCATCTGGATCAGGCCGACGCAGGGAAGAACAATTTAGAACCAATAATACCAAAAAGAAATTGTGAGCAAACGATGGGAGCATGTTGGAAAAAAGCCCAATCGAAACAAATGATCAAGAAGAATTTGTTAGCCATCGATATGATTTCCTTGGTGCTTTCAAAATAAAATCAAAACGAACAAGGATTGAAGCGGTGGATTGAGGCTGATATGGAACCAAAAGCTTTGAGTGCTGCACTCGATCCTTTTTGCTTTTTTTTGAAATGGAAAGGACCGAGTGTTACGCTCATTGGATCTCAATTCAATTTGTTTCTTCCAATGAAATTCTAAAGACAAACAAAGATTGATTCAAAGGCAACAAAGCTAAGATTGTATTAATACGCTTTGAGGAGATCGATGACTTTTGTATGCTCAAAGGATTTTGCAACCGCAAGTGGCGTGCGTCCATCTTTGTCTTTTATTTTAGGATTCGCTTTATGATCCAAAAGTAACTTTACCATGTCGGCGAATCCTTGTTGTGCAGCCCTATGCAAAGCAGTATCACCATAAATGGTTTTTGCATGAATGTCAGCACCATTTTCCAAAAGGAATTTTGCTTCCTCAATTCGATTGTTCCATGCAAGAGAGATGAGGGCAGTCTCCCCATATTTATCCCGTCCATTGATATCAGCTTTGTATTGGAGTAAGAGTTTTAAAAAGGGAAGGATCTCTTCTTTTTCTCGATAGCGTGCAACTCTAATGAGAGAAGTATTTGCTGAACGTTCTAATTCTCTTGCAAGGTTTGGATTAGCACCTTTTTCGAGTAAAAATTTTGCCGCTTCAAAATTTTGACTGAATATCGCTTCACCTACCGGAGTTTCCCCCCAAATATCGATCACATCTAGTTTAGCACCCTTCTCGACCAAAAGTTTAAGAATGTTCATTCTCTCTTTTGCACGATAGGTAGGGGAGCCTGGTAACAACATAATGAGTGCATTTTTTCCATTCCCCTTGACCAATTTTCCATTGGATCCAACATGATGGGTCATTGATGCATTGGGATCGGCTCCTTTTTCAATCAGTAAAGTAATGATTTCAAAATAAGTCCCTAAAGGAACATCGGAATTTCCAAGGCTTGCGGCACTCATGATTGGTGTTTTGCCGTAAACGTCTCCCAAATTGGGATTAGCGCCACTCTCTAACAAAAGTTTTACGATATCCACTTCTCCCAATGCGGCCGCATAATTAAGAGGTGTATACCCCATCAATTCTTTGGTCACAGGATTTAAATTGGCTCCTTCTTTGATAGCTTCCTTTGCGAGATCGACGTCATTGTCTTTCATTGCATACTCTAACTTCATATCTGCATTAGGATAATACCGTTCTACCCTTTTGGGTCCACAGACTAAGGTAAAAAATAAAAGAAGTGAAATTGGTAGAATTGGTTTTAAAATAGGAATCATTTTCGGCCTCCGAAAATCCAGAGTCTATCAAAATCGTTCTATTTGTCGCGTACAAAAATCAGTTTATAGATTCTGTTCTATCCAGATTCATGATTCCGGATATTTTCATAAATATACTTATGGATTGTTCCTTTGATCAAATGATAACATTTGCTATCTTAATAGTGATAGACGAGTTCATACTTCGATAGGCTCCACGATCCTAGAAATTTCAAAAATCATAACCTTATTAGGAAGGTAGGAAGTTTTAGAAATCTTTGATGCAATCGAAACAATGAACCTTCTGGAAATAAAATCTGAGAATTCAGGAATCGAATTTACCAAACGATTGTTTTCTGTTAGTGGGAAAAGTCGCAAAGCCCACGAACCAATCCCCGCATGGACTAACTCGGGCGGGGATTTAGAGGAATTGCATGAGAATTATGTCTCATAATTTTACTCAATCGAATGTGACTCTTCTACAATATCTATTAAAAACTTCATGTTTTCCCATTCTCATGACTCTGGCTAAGATCCAATATTGTGATTTGTCTTTATAATGTTCCATTTTTGCAAATAAAATGTTTCGATCATAAGAGTGAGCCATTCATAGAATATTTCGTTTGAGTCGTCCTTTGCCATTGACAAAACACAAAAGTTAGAAATACGTTTCACTATGATTAGAACAATTTTTATCTTACTATTTTCATTTTACCTAAACTTACTCGGAGCACCTAACACTGAAATCAAAAATATTAAAGAGATTCCCCACTTTAACTTTACAGAAACTCATTTAGAATATTGCCAAAACCTGAAAGTAAAGTTAAAAAAAAGCAGTATCCAAGACGTAGATTTTTGGAAGGAATTCCATTCGGAAAAATGCCTTCCGAAATCGAAAATCATTCAAATAAAAGACTTTTGTTATCTCGAACTGGATGGCTCTAAAGATGAAGTAGCGTTCTTTATGAAAATTATCTGTCATCAAAACAAAGGTAAAAAAAATCAAAAAACAATAGAACTAATGCCTATAATGACTGTAACCGAATTTGAACCTAGCGAACGAAACGAAACTGAATTTGAAACTGATCCAGAGTATAAAGAATTTAGAACAAAGTATGCAATAGGCAATCAACTTTTAAAACTAAAAAAGAATGCTAAATTTGAAGCAGAGATTTTAAAATTAGAGAAAGACAGTGACCTTATGTTTTATACAATTTTAAAGGTCGAACCATTGAAAAAGTGAGCATCCTAAAGCCTTCACCACCAAGCACCATGGCTCTAACCCATACATTCTGATATGACAATACGACTTCCAACAAGCCGTATTGATCCTTCTTCCGCAAGTTTATTCCCACTAAGATAACAATCGTAATGAAAAAAGATCTTGGTTTACACGCAGGAAATTAATTCTCAATTCCAAAAGCAATTTACTGATAACTCAATGTATCATCTTTCAAATATGCATTTGGCGATTCATGAGAAATGATTGGAACGCGTTCGAATGTCAATGGAAGGACAATTGAATGTGGAAGAGAAAAATGTTTGAAGGATTTTGTTTTATGGTGAAATCCCAAATGGGTGCCTGCGTATATAACGATGAAATCTTGTGTAGATTAGATCCTGAAAACTTTGAATCGATTCTTTCAAAAAAAAGGCCCGCCCAATGATTCAGAACGGACATTTGATGAAAGGATTCGTTTTTGTGAATGAATAAGATATAAAATCAAAAAAAGAAATTTAAGAAACATAAATTTTGAAACAAATTATTGACTTTATTTTTCGTTTCATATAAACTTTTCGCGAGTAAAAACCATGAAACTAATTTTAACGTTCATTTTTACATTGATTTTATTTCATTTTTCCATTCCACTTTCTTCTCAAACATTTTCGATTTCCGAAGCAGAATACCAAAAACGTGGCTTAAAACTTCTCGAATCTATCTTACAGGCAAATCAATTTCCCTCACCGGCATTGGATTCTCATTTGAACATCGCAGCAGAGAAACATGGGAACTATTTATCATTAAACCAAAATTCAGATGTAAAAATCGATAGCCAAATGGAATCCATTGAATGGGTTCATAACGAAAGAGAAGGACTTCCAGGTTTTATTGGCAAAAGTCCTCAAGACCAAGCGCTTGCAGTAGGATTCAAACCTGAGGCTGGTTGTTATGTCGGAAACACGGTATTACCATTGATGAAAAAAGAGCACAGAGAATCTCCTGAATTTTTGTTTCGAGGATTACTAGACACTCCTTTTCATAGGTCAATGGTTCTGCACCCCGCCATCCAACGAATTGGTATGAAAAGGGTTTCTTATGAAAACGGAAAATATATTTTAGTTTTCTTTGCAGAATATTGCCTTTCAGGTAAAAAACCTGCCTTTGTTCATTATCCAGTCTCTAACGAGGAACAAATTCGCCTTCGGATGCCTCCTGAATTACCGAATCCATTTCCTCAGTTAACGTATCTCACGTATTCAACAGCAATCACCGTACAGCTGTTTTTTGATCAAAATCCAGAAACGGAATTGTTTTGGCAAGAAGCCATTCTCCTAGATTCAAAAGGCAAATCGGTTCCGATATCTACATTAAGTTTAGCAAACCCTCCCCCAGATACAAAACCATTCCTAAAAAGTATGAAACTTGTAGCCTTTGTTGCAAACGAACCTTTTCAACCTAATACCGAATATACGGTAAAAACCAAAGTGAAAAACCAATTCGGAAAAATTGTTTTCCAAAAATCTTGGAAGTTTAGAACTGAAGCGGAAGATTCATTTTTCAAAACCTTTGCAGCACAAAACACCGAACAGGACGAGTAAGTATGAATGGTTCGCGGTACCAACAAGGAAGCCTCGTGATAAGAACCTGACGAGGAAGCGAACTCTTTTGGAAATAAATTTCGAATCGTGAAAGTAAGTTTGCGGATAGTCGCAAGTTATGGA
>NZ_RQGH01000011.1:5000-142500 GCF_004769635.1 Leptospira jelokensis | reverse complement strand
ATCAAATTTAAAGATGTTTTATTCCAATTGATCCAATCTGAAAAACTATCATCCATAGGGATGACAGTAACGAGTGTGGCTCACGAAATCAATTCGCCACTCAGTGCTGTTATTTTGACTAGTGACTCGATCAAAGAAAATGTATCTGATTTTTTTAGACAACTCCCAAACCTAGAGTCAATTTCGAAAAATAGTTACCCATTTATTTTATCCCTTGTCGAACAAGCAATCCAATCAAATGAATTGCCTTCTGGTATCGAATACCGTCATAAAAAATCTGAATTCATCCAACTCTTCGAAGAGAATCAAATATCTTATGGTGACCAATATGCAGACGTATTCATCAATGTTGGCATCAAAGCAATTCCTGTAGAATGGCTACAAATTTTAAAAAAACACAACTCCTTATCTCTTATTCTTTTGGCAGAAAAAATTGTAAACATCTTACAGGGAACAAATGCGATCCAAACTTCTGCAAACCGTGCCATTAAAATTGCACAAGCCTTAAAAAACTTCACTCATTTTGATCCCAAAGCAGAACTCAAAACCATCCACTTAGCGGATTCCTTACAACAAATTCTGACGATTTTACAAGGTTCAATGAAACATGGGATTGATTTAAAAACTAATTTTGTCAATATCCCACCAATCCCTTGTTATCCAGATGAGTTAAACCAAGTGTGGACCAATATGATTCAAAATGCCGTCCAATCCATGAATGGGAAAGGAAAACTCACGATTGAAATCAACCAAACCGTATTAAAGAACAATCAATTTGCCTATGTGAGTATCGAGGATTCAGGCCCTGGAGTGCCAATAGAGATATTAGATAAAATTTTTGATCCATTTTTTACCACTAAACCGATTGGAGAAGGCACAGGACTTGGTTTGTATATCTCAAAACAAATCATCGAAAAACACAAGGGAATCATTGATGTTAAATCGCAGAAAGGGAATACAAAATTTATTGTGTATTTGCCTTACTTGGACAAATCAAATTTTATGAATGAAACTATAAGATAAGATTCCAAATCTTTACGAACTCATTGGCTTCATTTCGGATCAGGCAATCGGAAACTAACAGTTGTTCCTTTTCCTTTTTCGCTGGTTGCCCAAATCTCTCCACCATGTAATTTGATAAATTCATGGCATAAAATAAGACCAAGCCCTGTTCCCTTTTCTCCTTCCAAACCAATGCTTGTCAATTGTGCATCCAAACGGAATAGTTTTTCCAAATCTGCCGCGTCCATACCAACACCATTGTCCTTACATTCAATCCTCACTCCATCTTCTTCTTCGGAAGCTGAAATTTGAATCCATCCATTTTCATTTGTAAACTTGATAGAATTGGAAATCAAATTCCGAAGTACTGCTTGGATCATTTCAGAATCGGCGTATATAAACGAAAACTTTTCAGGGATTTCAATTGATAATCGAATTCCCTTTTTCTGAACGGATCCTAACATCTGGTCGGTGATTTTGGAAACAATGGAACGTAAATTGATTTCCTTGGGTCGGAAGGGCATATTACCTGTTTGGGTCCGTGCCCAATCTAACAGCTGTACAAGAAGGCTGTAAACCCTAGAGGCCGCATTTTGGATTTCAAATATAATTTCTTTTTTTTCAGAATTGGAGTAAGTATCAAATTCTGAATACAATAGTTCCGTAATTTGTTTGAAAGATCCAAGTGGATTTCGCAAATCATGGGCAATGATCGAAAAAAAGATATCTTTCGTTCGATTGGATTCACTTAACAAAGTTTCTGATTTATGTAAGGCGTCTATGGCTTGGTTTTTTTCATATACCTGTGCTCTTAATAATTTGGTGCGATCCAAAACTTTTTTTTCAAGTTCAAATCGATTGGCGAGAAGCCTTTGGTACTGCAATGTGATAAACTCAGCAAGGATGGCAAATGGGATGAGAAAGGAAATGAGATAAATATAAGAGTCAAAGGTCCCTGGTTGGATGAAGGGACCCACTCCCATCCTTGTCATGATCACACTAGACAAGTATAAAAACAAAACGCCGAGAGTGACTCCTTTGATTTGGAATTTGTATCCAATATAAATCAAAATCAAAAATGATAAAAAAAATAAAAATGGAAATTGGTATACTATGACTGCTTGGATGGAAACAAAAACTACAATCCACACAACGAGCTGTGGCGAAATCTCCTTCCAAACAACCTTCCTCCAAGCCATAAACAAAGGAACTGTGATAAAAATTCCAATGGTATCACCAAAGGTGATTACAAGTAAGGTTCTAAAAATTTCTGAATCCGATAGTTTTGTAAAATAACCAAACGAATTTAAAATAAAACCTAAAATTAAAATCGATACCAAACTTGATAAAAAGGCAACATAAACGATGAAATAAAAATTATCTTTGGATGAAGTGAGATTTTTACGAATCTTTAGGTGCCAAAAAAAATAAGCAAGTGCAGATTGAAATGCATCAACAGATGCTGTTAAACAAATACTCAGATACAATTGAAAGTCTGTCAGATTGTTGTGGCTACTGATTAGGCCATCTTTGTTTGCAAGGAAACTAGCAAGCCAAACTATAGGAATGAATTTGTATCCAAAAAACAAACATCCGATGAGTCCAATACCAGATGGAATCCAAAGCACTGCTAAATTCATAGGATGGAAGGCAAAATAAGACATTCCTAACTTAGCCGTCGCGATATAAACACTAAATAGGAATATGGCCTTAAATATTGACTTCCAACGCATAAATGGCTCTACTCACATCCAAATGAATTGGAAAAATGAAGAAAAACAACCTTAAAATCTTTGCTTTTGTAAGAATGCTAACGTTTAAATTGTATTTGGAATGAATTATTTAGATCCATTCAAAAGATTATGAAAATCACGTTTGATGTTTTGGCTTTTCATGAAAAATGTGCCAACTAACATCGAATCGATTACACCTTTGTATTTTTGCCAATCTTCATAACTTTCGATTCCTGATTCTGCCACACGAATAATGGAAGGATCTAATTTTGGAGCAATCTCTTCGATTAAATTTTTGTGGATCTCAAACGTATCTAAGTCCCTTGTATTGATCCCAATGGTTGTTGCCCCTGCATCGAGGGCAATGTTCACTTCCCTTTCATTATGAGTCTCCACAAGAACAGAAAGACCAAGTCCATGAGCATGGGCAAGTAAGGATCGGAGTTGCTCCGGTGTTAAAATGCGTACGATGAGTAAAATTGCCGAGGCTCCATAAGCATAGGCTTCATCAATCTGGATGGGATCTAAGATAAAATCCTTTCGGATCACGGGGAGTGAAACAGAACGGGCAACTGAATCTAAATCACCCAAGGATCCAAAAAAATACAATTCGTCAGTCAAAACCGAGATGGCCCCTGCCCCAGACGTTTCATAATCTTTGGCGATCGAAACCGGGTCATACTCTGGCCTTAAGACTCCAGCACTTGGGCTCCCTTTTTTACACTCAGCAATCACGGAAACAGAACTAGTTTTGAGATGAGATTTCCAATTTTGGATGGGAATGGACCTCGTGGGCAAACGTTTCCCACGACTTCGTTCGATTTCAGAATGTTTGGTTTCTACAATTTTATGTAAAATAGGATTCAAATCGATTGGTTAAAATGATTTTAACGCAGCTTCTTCCGTATCATGGATATCGAATAAAGAAGTGAGTTCTATGACATCAAAAATACGTTTCACGGCTGGTTTGATATTGGAGATCTTCAGGGATCCCTCTTTGGAGTTGAGTTTTCGTAAGGTAGAGATACAAGCACGAAATCCAGAAGAAGACATATACTCTACATCTTTCATGTTGAGGAGAACCTTTCTATGACCTAAAGAATCAATGAGTTCTGTAAGTCCCTCTTCCACTTCATTTGCCACAGAAACGTCCAATCGACCTTCCAAATAAACGACTAGTTTTCCGTCTTTCACTTCGTGTTTCAGCACCGATTTACCCAACCTGATATGATTTTACAAAATCATCGTATTTTAGCGGAGTGTCAATCAATGTTTTCTGATTCCATTCCTAGTCCATCTGACCTGCAAAACCTTCACTCTTTCCTGATTCTCGGGGGAGGATCGTCTGGAGATTCCGCGGCAAAACTGCTCCATTCTCTCGGAAAAAAACTAAGCCTCGCCGATCGTAACCTTGAAAATGCCAATCGCGATTTGTACACAAATGTTTTGTCAGACAATGTGCCACATGAGTCTTTAGACGGTATCGATTGCCTTATCAAAAGCCCCGGGATCCTTCCTAACCATCCCATCATAGAGTTGGCAAAGAAAAAACAGATTCCTATTCTAAGTGAAATTTGTTTAGGAAGAATTTTTTTTAAGGGTAAAATCATTGGAATCACTGGTACCGATGGCAAATCAACAACGACTGCGCTCACTTACCACCTCTTACAAAAAAAATTCCCAAATGCCAGAATGGGTGGAAACATCGGTGTTCCTTTTACTTCTTTTTGTCGTGAGGACATTGAGATCGTGGTTTTGGAATTATCAAGTTACCAACTTGAAGACTCACCTAACTTAAAGTTAACGGCATCTGCGATTTTAAATTTAGCATCCGATCATTTAGAGAGGCATAAAACGATGGAAAACTATGCCCTTGCTAAATGGAAAATCCAAAATCTAGAGGATAACCAACACAACTGTTTTGTGAATCCAAACTTTTTTACCTATACTCCATTCCCAAAACCAAACTTGGATCATTTACATTTGATCGGTGAAGGAAATTCTTATTTTGTAAGCCAAAATCCAAATCGGATCCATACAAAATCGAATTTGTATGATGCGGAGAAATTCCCTCTCAAAGGAAAACATAATTTAATGAATTTATGTTTTGCGATTGCCCTTTGCGAATCAGTAGGTATGAAAAAAGAAGAAATTGAGTCACAACTGGAAACGTTCCAAGGATTGCCTCATAGGTTCCAATCCATTCCTAACGAAAGTTTAAATCCAAAGTACAATCAAATTCGATTTATCAATGACTCAAAATCGACAAACCTTCACTCCATGTTATCGGGGATTTCTGGATTCCAAAAAGAGAATCCACTTTACCTGGTATTAGGTGGAATACCAAAAGTGGAACCATTAGAACCTTTTCTTAGACGATGGAAAGAATTGGAATGCCCGTTGTATGTCTTTGGGAAAGCAAAAGAAGTTTGGAAAGAGGAACTAAACCAAGTGGGTTTACCTGTTTATTATTTTGAAGATCTGCCTTCACTACTAGAGAGGGTCAAACTCGATACAATCCTTTGGACCAAGGTAAGGGAAAATGATCCAAAAACCGAAACCCTGACAGTGATTTTTTCACCAGCAGGGGCCAGTTTTGATTTGTACAAAAACTTTGAGGAACGTGGAAACCATTTTGTTCAATTAGTACAAACTAACTTTGGTTCATAGTCCCAAAATTTTTATCCTCTAATGTGGTAACCTCCATCCACATGACGGATTTCGCCCGTGATGCGATTTGAAGGTCGAAACAAATAACATACTTCTTCGGCTAGGTCTTTTGCTTTTGCATTGCCTAGGGGAGAAGATTCGTTGCAGTGGATTTCTGCTTCTTCCAATCCTTCGATCGCAGAACCGGCTTTACTCGCTCGGTACGGTGAAAATCGAATTGCATTCACTTGGATTTCTTTTTCCTTTCCAAGTTCCATTGCCATTTCTTTCACAAGTCGCTCAAGAGCAGCCTTGGCAACACCAATGTTTTTATAAGGGTGGACCACCACCTTTTCTGCACCCAAATAACTGAGTGCGACGATGGATGCTCCTTTCACTAATAGGTCTCGGTTGTAAAGACTTTGGACGATGGCAAGTAAAGAAAAGGAAGATACGTTCATCGCATCCATAAACTCTTCTCTTGACACAGACATGATCGGTTTTACTTTCCCTTGGCGGATGGTTTTATCCATAGCAATGGAATGTAACAGGGAATGGACGGATTCTTTTTTTTCCTTAACGAAATCAGCGAAGGAATCAATACTTTCTTGGATTGTTACATCCAATGGAAAAGTTAACACGTCGTCACCTAACTCTTTTTTGACGGTGTTTTGAAAATCAGAATAGGTGCGGTCTAAAAAATTAATGCTGTTTTCAGATAAGTTTTTATGAAATGGAGTTTTTCCAAGTCCGGTGCAAATGAGTTTGGCACCTTGGTCCTTACATTCTTTTGCGATAACGAGTGCGAGAGAGGACGCATCTGTAATCCCAGTGATGACCACCATGCGACCCTTTAAAGTTTGGTTCATGTCTCCTCCTAGTCCTTAGACACAGAAGTTTCGGAGGTGCTTTAAAAGACGAACTTTTTTTCCTGTTTTTTCTAATGTTTGTGATGAATTTTTTCGTACGCCCGGCTTTCGATAAAGAGATCCAATAGGTCCCCATCAATGTGTTGGTCACGCACTTCCATTTTTAAAATGTCAAATGCTCGCTCAAGTGGCACTGCCTTTTTGTAAGGCCTATCTTGGTCAGTTAAGGCATCAAAGATATCAGCAATTGCCATCATTTTCGCTTGTACAGGAATTTCAACAGCAGACAAACCGCGAGGGTAACCGGATCCATTTAATTTTTCATGGTGGCCATGGGCAATGCTTGGTACCATTTTAAGTTCCCTTGTCCAAGGAATTTTGGATAAAAACTGAAAGGTATGTTCTACGTGAGATTCAATTTCACGGCGTTCTTCAAAATCCAAAGAACCACGGCGGATGGATAAAAAATTAAATTCTTTTGGAAGTAGTAAACTCAGTTGGTTACCATCTGTTGTGTGATAACTCATTTTTGAAATCTCTTCTAAAAAGTTAGAATTACCTTCTTCCAAAATGGTAGGTTCATTGGAATCGGTAATCACACGTACCATTTCTTCCAATTTTTCTTTTTCAAGCGCATATTCCAATTGAATTGATTTTTCAAACTGCAGATAACCATTGTTACCATGTTTTTTTAAGTATTCAATTTTCTTTTGTGCAAGTTTTGCTTCAACGTCTTTCAAAATAAATTGGAATCTCCAACGTATGAGATCCAACTCATAGTCTTCCAACTTTTTTGCTTTGACTAAAACCTTTTCCCGAACTCCAACCTTACCAAAATCATGAAGTAAGGATGCATAACGTATCTCCTTAATTTGTGATTCGTTAAAATGTACATCTTTGAAACGACCAACTTGCACTCCGTTAACGGACTCAGCAAGCCCTACCGTATACTGTGCAACCCGAAACGAGTGCCCTGAAGTTGTTGGATCCCTGGATTCAATAGCAGATACACTAGCAGTGACAAATCCTTCGAATAGAGTTTCGATATCATGTACCAAATTATTGTTTTGAATGGCAACAGCGGCTTGTCCTGCTACTGCCATTACAAGTTCTTCAGAATATTTGTCATATTCCAAAACAGAACTGGTTTTCATTTCCTCTAATGTGAGTTTGGTTTGGAAATTCTTTTTGCGATTGATGAGTTGTATCACTCCTACGACTTCATCATGATGGTCTTTCATCGGAACCACTAACATGGATTTTGAATAATAATTGCTCATGCGATCAAAGTCGCTATTGAATTTGTATTCCTCTTTGCCAGAGAGTTCATATACATTGGGTATATTTAATTGTTTGCCAGTGAAGGCTACATAACCTGCAATACTTTTTTTATTGATAGGCAAAATGAATTCATCACTATTCAAATCTAAGGCAGAAATTTTAAATCGTAAATTGCGAGGATTTCCCCTTTCATCTTTTTCCACTAAATACAATGAACCAGAATCAGAATTGGATATTTCCCTTGCTGAATTTAAAATATCGCGTAGCAGTTTAGTGAAATCTTTTTCGTTGGCTAGGCTAATCCCAATTTTTGTCAATTTCGAAATTTCATTGGTCGAAACATTGATCCGTTTTTGAAGTTCGAACTTATCAACAATCATTTGTAAGCTGGTAAATGCATTCACCAAATTTTTGATGAGAAAAATTAATGGAGCATCATCAGGAACATTGGTAAAAAACAAGTCTTCTTCAATGGACAATGCCATATAACCAGTGTAGTCGATAGGAGCACGGACAATGATATTGGACATCACAGTTGGATGTTCCTTTAAGAATTGGTGGATTTGCTCGTGTTTGTTTTCCAACTCGTAACGTGAGATGTAAAACAGTACCTTTATGATTTTTCCTTGGGAATCAAAATCGGTGGTTAGTAATTCTGCAAGAGTGAGAACCTTGGTTTTGAGTTTTTTAGAATAATCGGCAATTTTGCCTTCAAAAAAAGGGTCATCCGTGATGATGTATTTCGAATCCAAAGATTGGTTCACAGAAATACTATCGACAGCAAAAAATTCACTGTCGATTGTTTTTTGAAAAATTTAATCTGACTTGGGTTTGAAGAGTAAAAGAAATCCAAAAACCAAACTAGAAACCAGATAAAAACTTAAGAAATAAAGGACTTGGACTCCTAACAAGACATAGGGTGCGTGGCTCCAATCTTTTGGCTCCTTCACCAAAAAGGGTAAAAATATTCCCATGATAGAAGGATACAAATAGGATACGACTCCAGTTTTTCCAGACTCTGACCAACTGAGGGATTCTAAATACGCATACAAACCGCGAGCAAACATCCCTACAAAAAAGGAAATGGGTAGGCTTACAAATAAGTCCACACCGAGAACGGAGGAAAAGCTGGTACAACCCACCCACATCCCTAATTCCGCTTCTCTAGGGATGGACTTTTTTAGGAATTGGGAAACCAAACTAAAACCAACAAAAGAAGAAATGCCTAGGGCGACTGCTGAAGACAAAATTTCCACAAAACCGTAATTGGTTGTGAACGGAGACAAAATGAAAAGGAAACTCGGTAAAAACAAAAAGGTCAAATGTGGAGGTTTCTCACCCTCTAACTTTGATGCAAGAGAGTTCGGGTTTGTCCAAAACATTTCCCTTGACCATACAAATGCCCCGATGCTGATTGTGAAGGGTAGGATTAGGGACTCATCTTCAGCATGAAGGTTCGTTTGGAATAGATTTGTCCAAAAAAAGAAGGAAGAAAAAAATACATACAAAACAAATTGGAATAAAAATCCAATCACCCGACCAAAAGAAAAAATTCGTTCCTCTAACGCATTGTAGGTGAAAAACATCAGCAAATTGGAAACTGTGAGGATGCGAAATAAAGACTTTGTTTCCCATCCAGGGAGAAAATACCCCCATCGAGAAAGTCCAAGTATGAGGATCACTGAAAAAATAGAATTGGAAAACCAATACAACAGTAACAAATTCTTTTTTTCTGAATGGTCAATAGATTCGAAACGGTGGTAGAAAAAAAACAAAGATACAAAAAAGAAGATAAAGTCTATTTCTAATGAAATCATGGCATCACCTCATCACTGATGGCATAAGGCAGGATGGAGTATGGAGGTTCTCCATTTCGATCGAGGCTTTGGAAATTATGATGGAACCCACGTATGGACTGGTTTCCAATTAGGATGAACTTCTCTTTCCCTTTTGGTTTGAGAAGGATACTTCGATTAAAAAAATACAAAACTGGATTGTCTTTTAACTCTTTCCCAATGTTTTGAAAGTGAGGTTGGATCTTTGTATAAGGTTCGTAGATATCTATTGAGTTTGCCGCTCGTATGACAATCGTTTTGTGTTTCAAACTTGGAATCGGCCGATTCTTTAGGATCCAGTGATTTGGATCATTGTATTCGGAATGAAAATCACCCACCCCATCAGCGGATAAAATGCGAATGTTAGAAAACCCATACAACTTTTCTTTGAGTTCCGTTTTTACTTTTTTCAAAAACAAATCCACTTCCCCTGGTAATTCCCAAAGCACAACCTCCATTTTCGGAAAATGTTTGGCAACTGCTTGTGAAGTGACTCCCGGTGATTCAGGATGGTTCAGTCCAGGTCCAATATCCAAAAAAACAACTTGGTTTCCGCGTTCGTAAACTTTTAAATCACCAAACAACGATTTTCTGAGGATCATCATCGATTTGGATAAATATGCTTTTGGATTTAACAAATCATCTAAAAATAAATTGGTATCCTCTAAACGATTTTCATAGGTTCTTGCCCGAATTTCTTCATCTTGGGATTGGAACAGATAACGACCAGTATACGAACGAATGGTTTTTTCTTCTAAATCAGAAAATAAACTAGAATTTGGAATGATCCAAGTATTAGGATAAATCACCTTACCAATTTCAAAATTTACATCGGATGGGAGTGGTTGGATTTGCCCATAGGGAGAAAGTTTTACATATTGTTTGTAATACAACTCCGATTGTTCCACCTGATTCCTTTGTAAGGCGAGCTGACTCAAATTAAAAAGCGTATGCCGGTAGTATACTTTGTCCTCAATTGCATAGGTGGATTTTGCATTTAGGATGGATTCCCAAACGGATTTGGCAATACTCCAATTTCCTTCTTGGTATTTGGCGGCCCCATACAATAATAAAGATTGTAATGCAATGTCAAAATTTGAAATTGATGTTTCAAAAATTTTCTTTCTTTGTTCTTTTAAAAGAGAAATTGCCCCGTCATACCGTCCCAATTTATATAAAATCAGAGCTAAATTATAATCTAAATAGATGGATTGGTAAACATCACCTAACTTTCCTTGGATTGCTGAAAGTTCATAAGCAGAAAGTTCAAGTTGGGACAAATCATGTAGTATTAGGCCATAAAAGTAAGAATTTTGAATCCCCATTGGATCAAAAGAGAGTCCCAAGGTTTCAAATATCTTTTTCGCTGATGTGATATAAAAAATCGCTTCTTCTTTTTTTCCATCCAAAGCCAAACATTTACCAATCAGAGAGATTGTTTCAGCATACTCACTATGGAAAATCAGTTTAGATGTTTCTTTTTCACGTTTGGCTGCATTTGCGTATTCGATGGCTTTCGTGTATTCTGATTTTGCAAAATAAAATTCCGCAATGTTTTTTGCGATTTGGAATTTTAAGTCAGAAACAATGCGAGGATTTGATCCCACCTCTTTCCAGATGTCTTTTAAATTGTCTTCGGTTTGTTTTTCCAATCGAAGTTTGTAATATAAAGTTTCTGTAAATTCATTTTTAAATGGTAATGATTGGACCCAGTTTTTTGATTCTTCCCAACTAACACCTTGTTCCCACTCAGAAAGTTTTACAAATTCTGATTCGGAAAGGATGTCATCGCGAGTGACATATGTCCAACGCGGAATTCGTTTTGTGAGGCGGTTCAATCGGATTGTCTCTTCGACTAGATGTGTTAGAGAATTTTGAACCTCAAATGACAAAGAACCACGTCCTTCGTACATCACCAAAGTAGGTTTGCCTTCTACTGTGGATTTGGATTCCACATAACGGAGTTTTGGTGTAAAAGAAATTCCTGTTTCTTTCCACTCCCAAAACCCATCCAAAATCATTTCAGAACGGTTTTGTTTTGCCTCTGAAATTTCAGAATGGATTCCTAAGTACACTCCGTCTGAAGTTTTTTGGAGTTGGTAATCCAAAAGTTTTTTGGTTAAACGTATGGTTTTGGCATCGAAACCATCCCCTTTTGCCTCAAATTCTCCCAAACTAAAGAATACTACCGTCTCGGGAGTTTCTAAGGTAATGGGTAATGATTCTTTTTTAATGAGTTGTTTGATAGAATAGTATAACGGCGCATAGGCGATTGCCGCAAGGAGTGTGAAAACGAGGAGGGTATTTTTTTGAAAACGTGACAATGGACAAAATTCTAAAAGGTTTGGTTTGACCTAGTTTTCTTAGAATTTTGCAGAACTCAAGGAAAAAACGGGGTTACCCCCGTTCTCCCACTACTCTTATCGTTTGAGTCCGAGTACTTCTTGGATCATCTGGTCGGATGTCACAATGGTTCTTGAGTTTGCTTGGAAACCCCTTTGGGTCACAATCATATCTGTGAATTGGTCAGAAAGATCAACGTTTGACATCTCTAGGAGTCCTGCATTGATTTTTCCACGGCCTTGGCTTCCTGCCTCTCCAATATTTGCTTCCCCAGAGTTGAGAGAGAAACTGTACATCGTATCCCCTTCTTTGTTTAGACCTGCAGGGTTTGTGAAGTTGGCAAGGGCAACACGGGCAAGAGGTTGGCGCACGCCATTTGAAAAAACTCCCGTGACAGTTCCTGTATTGTCGATGGAAAAAGATTCCATATATCCCATTGGGTATCCATCTTGTTTCACAGCTTTTGTTGTGAAGTCAGATGAGAATTGAGTGATCCCACCAACAAGGCCTGCTTCTCCCAAGTTCAAACTAAATTTTTGTGCCGTTGGGTTTCCTGGGATGCGGAAGGAAATATCTGCTTTTAGTTTGCCAGTGGTTTGTGAATCCACTCCATCAGAAACACTGATGATTTTACCATCAGGGGTAAAGGACACTTCAAGTTCTGTATTTCCAGAGACACTTGTGTTTTCCCCACCTGTTCCATTCACATCAACAGAAACTTGGCTTGCATCTTCCAATTTGAAACGCATCTTCCAAACATTCTCACGCATTTTGTAAAATTCCACTCCCATCTGGCGAGTGTTTCCAAGTTCATCATATACGTTAATGGAAGTTACATGGCCTCTTCTCTGGCGTGGGTCTGGGTCATTGATATATCGTTGGATGTCTTCTTCGGTTGCGTCTGCTGGGACTGCTGCTACACTTGCATTGAGGTTTGATTGGAAATCAACATTTTGTGTGGCACGAGCTGGTTCTTTGGAATAAAGAGGGATTACGATGTCTTCTAGTGAGCCTGCCGAGTTGATGTATTTGTTTCCAGTTTCATCAAGTCTTGAATTCCAACCTTGTACTTTGAGTCCGTTTGCAGGGTTTACATAAAAACCATTTTTATCTACGTTGAAAGCACCTGCACGAGTATAAAACTGTTTGTCTCCATCTTTTACGATAAAAAATCCTTCTCCAGATACAGCAAGGTCTGTATTTTTCCCGGTTGTTTGTAATGCACCTTGGGTCATGATTTTATCAATGGCAGCGATGAGTGATCCAAGACCCACTTGTTTTGGGTTTGTTCCCCCGATCCTTTCATTAGGTTCAGATGCACCTTGTAATTCTTGTGAGATCATATCTTGGAACGTAACACGTTCTGTTTTAAATCCATGTGTATTCACGTTAGATATGTTGTTACCAATAACATCCATTCTAACTTGGTGGTTTTTCAATCCGGAAACACCGGAGTAAAGTGATCTCATCATAACGTTCTTTCCTCTCTTTTTTTATCGACCTTTTTCAATTAATCCTGATAAGCTTCTTGTTTTTTTAACGTATTGTTCGGAATCTCTGGAATGTTAGGTTGGCGTTGGAATTGTGTTTCTGATTTTAATAACTCTGGATCAGAGATTAAATTAATTTTAGAAACATCGAGCATTCTACCGTTCACACGAACATAGGTTTTCCCTTCGTTATCAAAAAGTATGGCACCTGCAAGACCTGTTACGTCTTCCCCAGTCACCAAATCTGGTCCTGATACTATTTTACCTACGACCGAATAACTTTGTTTTGATTCCATTCTGGCAATTCCAGATGATATGTTTTTCATTTGTTCTAATGAAGAAAACTGTGCCATCTGTGCGATGAAGTCTTTGTCTTGCACTGGGTTTGTTGGATCTTGGTGAGAAAGTTGAGTTAACAGGAGTTTTAGGAAATCATCTTTGCCTAATTCTTTTTGTTTTTCTCGAATTTCAATTCCTTTCAAACCACTTGTTTCTTCTTTTTCCAATTGGTCCAAATGTTTGCGGATATTAAAACTTCTATCCCCTTCAAAGTATTTGGTCCTTGCTGAATTTTGTGTAGAAATATCTTGCATTCCGTCTGGCATATCGTCCTCGATTTTTGTTGATTCTCTTTGTTTATGCGAAAAATTCTAATACTTTGGAATCTTCTGATTCTTTGATTCCGTTTAAGTCCAATCCTTCATCCTTCCCTTCGGATCGCAATTTTCCGCGATTTTTAGCAGTTTCCATAAGGGTTTGGTAGAGTTCATTTTGGTTTTGTCTGTCTGCAAGTTGGCTTCCATCGTCCCACAAATCAATGATGAGCGCTTGTAAGTCGAGGCCTGATTCTTTTAAATTGTCTCTAATCGATTGGATTTCGTTTTGGAGTGATTTTTGTAACTCTTCTGATTCTACCAAAATTCGACCCTCTACCTTTTCGCCATCCACAGTCACCTTTAGCGTAAGGCGTCCATATTCTTTTGGATTCATGATGATCTCGGCACTTGACTTTCCATTTTGGATGATGTCAAACTTCGCTTGTTTGATGAGTTCGTCCAAATTTTGTTTCAAATTGGTATCTTTTGGTTTCTCCGTTCTCTCAGTTGGTCTAACTGATTCGGTTTTAGAATGGAGTTTATTTTCCACCGAATGGAAGTTAAACCCCTGTTTGGAAGAACCTTTGTCATCTGTTGGCCTTCCATTTTCTTCACCCATTTTAGAAGAAGAAACATTTACAATTTGATTCACAAAATTAGAGTCCGATTTTTGTTTTTCATTTTGGACTTGGTTTTTGTTTTCATTTTGTTTTTGGAATTCTTTATCCTTTAACCCAAGGGAACGAATCATTTTGTCAGATGTGATGATACCATTTGCATTATCTTTTTCACTGGAAGTTTCGTTGTGATTTGATTCCAATTTATTGTTTTTGGAAGGTTTACTTTTTTGTTCCAATTTACGGAGTGTTGGTTCTGATTGGGTTTCATTTTCAAGCCCACGAACCCCTTTGTCTTTTTGTAACATAGAATGAGCAAGTGCCATCCCACTCATTGTAAGTTCCGATTTTCCAACAAAAGGAATCTGGCTTGGTTTGTTATCTTTCTCTTTATCTTGCGTTTGTATTTTTTTTGCAGAATTGGGAAACATCACAAGATTGGATGGAAGGGATTCAGATGGGGAAGTTTTTGTATTTTGCAAAAGCAGTTTGGGATCGGTTTGTCCCATTTTCAAGAAACTCTCTGCTAATTTTTTAGTTTCTTCTAAAAAACTTTTGGATTCTTTATTTGCATATGATGGATTTTTTTCCGCTGATTTCTGTAAGGATAAGGCAATTGATTTTTCTTTTAATAAGGATTCGTTACCTTCATTTGCCGGAAGGAAACTTTTTTCAAACAAGTTGTGATTGGATAAGATACCAATGCTATATTCTAACGCATCACGATCAAGATCATCTTCTTCTGTAGAATCGTCATTTGCATCGTCTTTTGATTTTGTTTTGGAAGTAGATTCAGAATTAGATTGGTTTGCATCCAAAACTGAATTTGTTTTGGTTTCTACTTCTCGAGGAATTCCTTTGTCACTCGAAACATCGTATGAATTTGATTCGGAACTGAGTGGTTTCCACTCTGAATGAGACTTCGGAGTTTCAGAATGGATTTGGAATTCCCTTTCCAAAATCTCCCCAAAACTTTCTTTCACCGCAAAATAGTTGTTATCGGCACCATCACGTCTGCCTGGTCTCAATTCAGCTTGGGGAAAAGGAATTAAGTTTTGTTTGTCAACGTTTACATTCATTGGGGTGCCTTCTCCCTTAAGGATCGAACTTCCCTAGATTTCCTTGAGAGAATTATCTTCTTCCTTTCCCTGTTTATGTCGGGAAAAGGTCTTTGCCTACGGAAAGGAAAGATTTTTCCATTGACAAATATTCACTAAATTGGAGGATGAGTTTGTTTTATTAGCCAAAAGGACAAAAAAATGAAAAAATTTACCAAATTTATCCCATTTAAACCCAGTTTTTCTGCCATATTGTTCATTTTTTTAGGATTTGGGATCATGACCTCTCTCCTTGCCGAATCCAGTTTTCTCCATGTTTCCTTTGATCCAACGAGGGAACTCTATGAAGAAATCAACAAATCCTTCTTAAAATCATGGAAGGAAAAAAAAGGTTCTGAATTTACCATCCAACAATCTCACGGCGGATCTGGAAAACAAGCCCGCGCCGTCATTGATGGCCTTGATGCTGATGTGGTTAGCCTTGCCCTCTCTTATGATATCGATAGCATTGCCACAAAATCAAAGTTAATCGATGTGAATTGGCAAACAAAACTCCCTAACAAAAGTACACCCTACTACTCAACGATCATTTTCCTTGTCCGCAAATCAAATCCTAAAAAAATCAAAGATTGGGATGATATTGTTAAACCTGGAGTTTCCGTGATCACTCCAAACCCAAAAACCAGTGGTGGAGCTCGGTGGAACTATTTGGCGGCTTATGGGTATGCAAAACGGAAATTTAAGTCAGATGAAAAGGCAACAGAGTTTATCAAAGCTTTGTATAAAAATACTTCTGTTCTCGATACGGGAGCAAGAGGTTCCACGACTACGTTTGTGAATCGTAAAATTGGCGATGTTCTCATCACCTGGGAAAATGAAGCAAAACTAGCGTTAGACGAGGAGAAACGTTCCGGAAACAATAGCCTAGAAGTGGTTTACCCATCTGAGTCCATCAAAGCAGAAACTCCGGTTGCTGTTGTGACAAAAACTGCCACCGAAAAAGGTAATTTAGAAAAAGCAAATGCCTATTTGGAATTCCTTTTTACCAAAGAAGGTCAGGCCATCATTGCGAAACATTTTTTTAGACCGATTGACCCTGCGACAGCAAAATCCTCTGCCAAAGAATTTCCCAAACTCACATTATTTTCTCTATCCGATTTAGGTGAAACTTGGGAGACTGCTCAGAAAAAACATTTTGCAGATGGAGGAGTCTTTGATGCCATCTACAAAACCAAATAAATGATGCAAATTGAAACACGGCCGTATAAAAAAGTCCATTTAGGAATCAGTTTAGGATTCACCGTTTTTTATTCGTCCGCAGTGGTCATCATACCACTACTCGGTTTATTTTATCACTCCCTTGGGATTGGTTTTACCGGAATTTTTGAAGTATTTACCGATGAGCGCATCCGAGGTGCGCTCGTTTTAAGTTTTAGCGTTGGACTCATATCCGCTGTCATCAATCTCTTCATCGGGTTTTTATTTGCTTGGGTCCTCGTTCGTTACCAGTTCCCATTCAAAAAATTCTTTGATACCTTAATCGATTTACCGTTTACCCTCCCTACAGCGGTGGCAGGCATTGCACTCACTACGATTTATTCGCAAACAGGCATCATCGGATCTTTTTTTGACAAATGGGGGATCAAAATTGCCTACACTCCCATTGGAATTGTAATCGCACTTGTGTTCATTGGGTTTCCTTTTGTTGTGCGAACCGTACAACCCGTCATCGAAGAACTACCAAAAGAATTAGAAGAAAGTGCACGTTGCCTAGGTGCCACTCCCTTCCAAACCTTTTGGAAAGTATTATTACCAGAACTTTGGCCTTCATTACTTGCAGGCACAGGGATGGCATTTGCCCGTAGCATCGGCGAATACGGATCTGTGGTTTTCATTTCAGGAAACCTTCCAGGCAAAACAGAGATTTTGCCCCTTCTCATCGTCACCAAACTCGAACAATACGAATTTGAAAAGGCAACATCCATCGCCCTTGTGATGTTACTCACTTCCTTTTCTTTTATGTTCCTCATCAATTTTTTCCAGGAAAGGGCTTCCAAAAAACTCACATGAAAACGAAACTTTTTCCCATATTTTTGGTTTTACTCGCTTATACATTGTTTGGTGTACTTTTAATTTTGCCTATTTATACGGTATTTACAGAGGCTTTCCGGGAAGGTTTTGAAAAATACTATGCATCCATTACGAGTGAGTATGCCCTTTTTGCGATTGGACTTACCATCAAGGTATCCTTTCTCTCTGTGGTCTTAAATACTATTTTTGGAATCACCGCGGCTTTTACCATCACTCGGTTTTCTTTTCCATTGAAAAACCTACTCATCACCATCATCGACTCTCCCTTTGCTGTATCTCCAGTAGTGTCAGGTCTCATCTTTTTGTTGTTATTTGGTAGGCAAGGCACTTTCGGTGATTTTTTAGCTGAACATAATCTCAAAATTGTGTTCAATACACCAGGTCTTATTATGGCCACAGTCTTTATCACCTTTCCTTTTGTTGCAAGGGAACTCATTCCCCTAATGCAAAGCCAAGGCCGCGAAGAGGAAGAAGCAGGAATGTTACTCGGAGCCAGTTTTGGCCAATTGTTTCGTAGGATTATTTTACCCAATATCAAATGGGGATTGTTATACGGTATCATTCTTTGTAATGCAAGGGCCATGGGAGAATTTGGTGCGGTGTCAGTTCTCAGCGGACACATCCGAGGAAAAACCACAACCCTTCCACTCTACATTGAAATGTTGTACAATGAATTTGATTCTGTGGGAGCTTTTGCTTGTGCCACCTTACTTGTGTTTTTATCGCTACTCACTTTAATCTTCAAATTGATTTTGGAAAAACGAACCGAGAGATCCTAATATGCCAATCGAAATACAAAATGTAAACAAAACCTTTGGATCCTTTACTGCCTTAAAAGATGTCAACTTATCCATCCCAGATGGAGAACTGGTTGCACTGCTTGGTCCTTCGGGATCGGGTAAAACAACCTTACTTCGGATCATTGCAGGTCTTGAAGAACCTTCATCGGGGTCTGTGAATTTTGTCGGCGAACAGTTGTCATCTTCCAAAATCCAAAATGGGGAAGTTGGATTTGTATTCCAACACTATGCCCTCTTTCGCCATATGACAATCGCTGAAAACATTGCCTTTGGTTTGGAAGTTCGTCCTAAAAAAACTCGGCCTTCCAAAAAGGAAATCCAAGAAAAAATCGCAAAACTCCTCACACTCATCCAACTAGAAAAATTTCACAACCGTTACCCTCACGAACTCTCAGGTGGACAAAGGCAAAGGGTGGCACTTGCCCGTGCTCTTGCCATCGAACCTAAGTTTCTCCTCCTCGATGAACCATTTGGAGCACTTGATGCCAAGGTTAGGAAAGAATTACGCAATTGGTTGCGTAGGCTTCACGATGAGATCCATATCACTAGTGTTTTTGTCACCCATGACCAAGAAGAAGCACTTGAGGTGAGTGATCGGATTGTGATCCTAAACCAAGGCCAATTGGAACAAGTGGGAAGTCCGGATGAAGTGTACAACAAACCCAAGTCTCCTTTCGTCTTTCACTTCTTAGGTGATGTGAATTTATTCCATGGTCGAATTGAAGAAGGAAAAACCAAAATTGGGAATTTGGCTCTTGAAACATCGGAGCACCAAAACATAAAAGAGTCCGATGCCGTTGCTTATGTGCGTCCCTATGATGTGGAAATTGTTCGGGAAAAAGACCAAGGGATCGCTGCCGAGATCCAATACATCCATTCGACAGGAAGGAATGTGCGTGTGGAACTGAAACGGGTGGATACGGGCACCCTCATCGAGTCCGTTCTCGAACAGGAAACCTATAAATACCTAAATTTACTCCCAGGGGAAACCGTTTACCTACGGATCAAAAAAGCAAAAGTTTACGTAGAAGACTTCTCTATCTAATAATTTCCGCTAATATACTTTACAAATCGTCCAATATACAAAACATTGGATGCTAGGACGGGATAAAAATGGGAAATTTGGAAGTTTTGACAGAATCTTACGCCAATCTATCGATTGCCGATGGCCTAAAAAAATTGAGCGCCGAATTCCCGGGAAAAGTGGTGTTCACCACAAGTTTCGGACTGGAAGACCAAGCCATTACCCATGCCATCTTAAGTGAATCCATCCCCATTCGCATTGCCACTCTTGATACAGGACGACTTTTCCAAGAAACCTATGATGTTTGGCAAAAAACAAACATCCGTTATGGGGCAAAAATTGAAACATATTTCCCAAACGCTAAAGAGATCCAAAATTTTACCAATGAAAATGGTCCTAATGCCTTTTACGATTCACAGGACTTACGAAAAGAGTGTTGTCGGATTCGTAAACTGGTCCCTCTTGATTCCATCTTACAAGGAATGGAAATTTGGGTGACGGGACTACGAAAAGAACAATCAGGATTTCGCACCGAGATGTCTTTGTTTGAATCCGATCCAGGAAGGAATTTAATCAAATACCAACCACTACTGAATTGGAGTTTTGAAACAACTTGGCAATACATCCGCGAACACAATGTACCATATAACGTATTACATGACAAAGGCTTTCCAAGTATCGGTTGTGCCCCGTGTACCCGAGCCATTGAACCAGGGGAAGACTTTCGTGCTGGTAGATGGTGGTGGGAACAAGAATCAAAGAAGGAATGTGGGTTACATTGGGTAGATGGAAAACTCACACCAAAAAAAGGATAATCAAATATGAATCACACCCATCGTCTCTCTCATTTGGACCAGTTAGAATCAGAAGCCATTTATATCTTACGAGAAGTGGCAGCCCAATTTGAAAGGCCTGCTTTATTATTTTCTGGTGGTAAGGATTCCATTTGTTTGGTTCACCTTGCTCTCAAAGCCTTTCGTCCAGGTAAATTTCCTTTTCCCCTCGTTCACATTGACACGGGGCATAACTTTGATGAGGCGCTCAAATTTCGAGATGACTTGGCTGAAAAAATTGGCGAAAAGTTAATTGTTCGTTATGTTCAAGATTCTATCGACCAAGGAAAAGCCGTTGAAGAAAAAGGAAAGTTTCCAAGTCGCAATGCCATCCAAGCAGTAACACTACTTGATACGATCGCCGAATTCAAATTTGATGCTTGTATCGGTGGGGCACGTCGGGATGAAGAAAAAGCAAGAGCCAAAGAACGAATATTTTCTGTTCGAGATGAATTTGGATCTTGGGATCCCAAACTACAACGCCCAGAACTTTGGAATATCTATAATGGAAAAATCCATGTAGGCGAAAATGTCCGTGTGTTTCCAATTAGTAACTGGACGGAACTTGATGTTTGGGAATACATCCGAAAAGAAAAGATTGACCTTCCTTCCTTATACTTCTCACACCAAAGAGAAATTGTTTGGCGAGAGGAATTGGTCTTTCCTGTTTCAAAATTTATCAGTTTAGACAATACCGACAAGGTGGAAACAAGGACGGTTCGGTTTCGCACAGTTGGTGATATGACTTGTACAGCTGCCGTCGAATCAGAAGCAAATTCAGTAGATGATATCATTCGAGAAATCCAAGTTTCACGCACCACAGAAAGAGGTTCACGTTTGGATGACAAACGTTCCGAAGCGGCGATGGAAGAAAGAAAAAAAGGTGGGTATTTTTAATGGACATTTTACGATTTATTACAGCTGGAAGTGTGGACGATGGAAAATCGACTCTCATCGGACGATTGTTATACGATAGCAAATCTATTTTCCAAGACCAATTGGAAGCCATTGAACGTGCAGGCCAAGTGAATGGACAAATCAACTTAGCCCTTCTCACAGATGGACTTAAAGCCGAAAGAGAACAAGGCATTACCATAGATGTGGCGTATAAATACTTTTCCACACCTAAACGTAAATTCATCATAGCTGATGCTCCAGGACATGTGCAGTATACGAGAAATATGGTAACGGGTGCATCCAACTCAGACCTTGCGATCATTCTCATTGATGCAAGAAAAGGTGTGATCGAACAAACCTACAGACATTCCTACATCGTTTCATTATTACGTTTACCCTATGTTGTTGTATGTGTGAACAAAATGGATCTAGTGGATTTTTCAGAAGAAGTATTTTTAAACATTCAAAAACAGTATCTAGAATTTGCAAAAGACTTAGATCTAAAGTCCATCCATTTCTTACCGATCTCCGCCTTAAATGGCGACAATGTTGTAGAGCCATCTGCTTCGATGCCATGGTGGAAGGGAAAATCCTTACTCCATTTTTTAGAAGAAATCGAAATCCATACCGAAGAGGAGTCGCCTGCTCCGAGATTCCCAGTTCAAAATGTGATTCGACCACAAACAACAGAATACCATGATTACAGAGGTTATGCGGGCCAAATTAGAAGTGGTCACTTCACCGTTGGAGATTCCATAACCGTTTTACCGAGTGGGCTCACTTCCAAAATCAAAGCCATTGATACCTTTGATGGCCCTCTCGAAACAGCATATGCTCCGATGTCTGTAACCATTCGTTTAGAAGACGAAATTGATGTGAGCCGAGGAGATATGCTCGTTGTGACAGGGAAAGAACCAACCATCTCCCAAGATTTAGAAGCACATATTTGTTGGATGGACCAAAAGGTGATGGCACCAGGATCCAAATACCTCCTTCGTCAAACCACGAATGCAGTAAAAGTTTCGGTTCGTTCCTTGGAATACCGAGTGGAAACAAGCACCCACGAAAAAAAAGAACAAACCAATCTTGGTCTGAATGAAATTGGAAAGGTTACCCTTCGCACGGCAAAACCCGTTGCTTACGACCCTTACAGTAAAATCAGAGGTACAGGGAGTTTTGTTTTGGTGGATGAAGGTACAAACCAAACCGTTGCGGCAGGTATGTTATTGTAGAGGATTGGATTCGAATATAGAATCAAATTCAATTTCACATAATGTTTCAGCATTTCTTAAATAGGCCAATTGTATTGGTCTATTTTTCTGTTTTGATTCGGTCTCTATTAGTTGCTGGTTCGTTCCCCGTCTCGGAATTCCCAGCGGGTGGATTTGCGATGATTTTGAATCTGTTCGTGTATTTCTGTTTCTCTCTGGTATTTCAAATTTGGTCATCAATCTTAATTTGTAGATTTTTATGCAGAAAACATAAAAGTGAGTTTCAATCCAAATTCCTAAATCTTTATCTTTCTTTAGGGATACCTGTCCACCTTTGCATTTTTTTCCTTTCCTGGCCGAATCCAAATCCCGGTTTTTATTCTGCTTCAACAGATTTGATCATTTATTCGATTGATCGCATATCACAGAAAAACCATTCGAATGATAAATGATACAATTTCATAATCCTAAAGGAAAAGAGAATACCATAGTTAGGCATCATAAAATCCAATGGCCGATTTTCACAGACCATTGTTTATTTTTTGTTTTGAATCCTAATTCAGAATCCCAATTCGATTGATGTAATCTCCAAACGATTCTTTTCCATTTCGTTCTTTCGAGTATTTTCCAAATAGTCCATCTAACTCTTGCAAAATGGCCGACTCATCCAAATCTTCTTTGTATTTTTTGTTCAGTCTGTAACCTTCCGCATCGGCACCTAAATGGAGGTTGTACTTTCCATACGATGTTCCCACAAGTCCAATTTCGGAAATGTATGGCCTTGCACATCCATTGGGACAACCTGTCATACGAATGGAAATTGGTTCCGAAGCCAGACCATGTTTGGAAAGGATGGGTTCAATTTTATCAATCAAACTTGGTAAGTAACGTTGTGCTTCGGCTAGTGCCAAAGAACAAGTGTTCAATGCCACACATGCAATCGAGTTTTTTCTGATCGGAGATACTTCTGCTGTTTTTCTATGGACACCGAATTTCACTAAAATGGATTCAATCAGGTCTTTATCTTTAGGAAAGATATCAGACAAAATCAAGTTTTGGTTACAAGTGAATCGGAACGTGGCACGCCTTGTTTTAGAAACTTCTAGTAGCGCTGTTTTTAGATTGTATCCGTGTTCATCACAAACCCTTCCATTTTCAACAAATACGGTATAATGCCAGTTTCCTGCCGCATCTTGTTTCCAACCAAAATCATCTGACCTTTGAGTGAATTGAAAATCCTTTGTTGGTTCAAAACTAATTCCTGCACGTTTTTCCACTTCTCGTTTGTAAAATTCAACACCTAACCGGTCTAATGTGTATTTCAAACGAGATAACTTTCGGTCTTCCCGATTTCCAAAATCCCTTTGGACGGTTACAATTTCATACACAACTTTGAGTATGTCTTTTTTAGGAATGAAACCAAAAACTGTTCCTACTCTCGGGTAAGTATCAGGATTCCCATGAGTGGTTCCGAGTCCTCCACCAACTGCAACATTAAAACCTAATAGTTGCCCATTTTCAATGATGGCAATGAGCCCAATGTCATTGGTGAATAGATCCACATCGTTGTAAGGTGGGATTGCAATTGCAATTTTGAATTTTCGAGGCAGGTAAACGTCCTTATACAAAGGATCTTCTGGTTCTTCTTTTTCTGCGATTAGATTTTCATCTAACCAAATTTCATAATAGGCTCTTGTTTTAGGAAGGAGAGAACGACTGATTTCCCCCGCATAACCAAACACTTCCTTGTGGAGTGGGCTTGCCGCTGGATTCGATGTACAGGTTACGTTTCGATTTACATCACCACAAGCTGCGATAGAATCTAAAAATACAGAATCAAAGGCCTTGATTGTCGGTTTGATTTTGGATTTTAAAATCCCATGGAGTTGGACTGTTTGTCTTGTTGTGATTTTGATCGTTCCAGTGGAATTTTCACCAGCTACATTATGCAAGGCTTCCCAGTGAACAGGACCAATCATCCCACCTGGAATCCGAAGGCGGATCATAAAGGAATACAATCGCTCAAGTTTCTTTAACGCCCGTTCATCCCTTCTATCCCGATCATCTTGTTGGTACATCCCATGGAATTTGAGCAATAATTGGTCATCGGATCGTAAAGAACCAGTGTGTTCGTCTTTTAAACTATCTGCGAGTGTACCACGAAGGCCACGGCTTAGTCTTTTTACCTTTTCAGCGAGTGTTTCTTTTTTAGTTTCTGCCATGATTTCCTCAGTAAACGTCCTTGATGTAACGGCCAGATTCTTCTAATTCTTTTAAATATTCAGAAGCTTCTTTTCCAGTGTCAAAAGTTCTATCCGCTAAAATTTCGACCAATTTGCGATCCACATCTTTACTCATTGGATCTTTGGAACCACAAAGGTAAATGACTGCACCATTTTCGATCCATTTCAAAAGTTCCACTGCATTTTCCCCTAAACGGTCTTGGACGTATACCTTCTGTTTGGTGTCACGAGAAAATGCTGTATTCAATTTATGCAATACACCAGTATCCATAAGTTCCAATAACTCTGTTTGGTAATAGAAATCGGAAACAAAGTTTCGTTCTCCAAAAAATAACCAATTTTTTCCATTTCCACCAGACTGTTCTCTTTCAAATAAAAAACTGCGGAATGGTGCAATCCCTGTTCCTGGCCCAATCATAATGATATCGGTATCAGGACTTGGCAATCGAAACGAATTGTTTCGTTGGATGAAAAATGGAACCTTGTCTCCTTCTTTGAGTGTTGCCAAATAACCAGAGCAAAAACCTGATTTTAAACCTGTGAAGGTTTCTATTTCTACTTCTGCTACTGTTAGGTGGACTTCCTCTTCCCCATGAGCCGAAGGACTCGAGGCAATGGAATAATACCTAGGCACGATTGGTTCTAAAATATCGATAAGGGATTGTATTTCTAATTTTGATTCGGCAGGGTATAATGTTAAAAGTACATCTAAATCCAATTTTCCTGAAGGAATCTCTTTTTTTGAAAGTGTCACATACTTTTGGATCACTCGGTCTGGTAAAAACCGAATGGAAACTTTTTTTTGGAGCAAATCATACAACATCCAGGTTTCCCCTTTGTATGTTACTCGTGTTTCTCGATCCGCTTCCAATAATCCTAATATTCGATTGACTTCGTCTTCTCGGTTGTATGCGAGAAATCCTGCACTATCTCCAGGCAAATAATCGACAGGGACTGAGGATTTAATTTCAATATGCCTTGTTGATTTCGTTGCCCCAATATCATTTAACACAAGATTGGTGACAACTGTCCCTTCATATACAACTTTACCACCAGAACTTGGTTTTGGTGTAGTCGTTTGTGATGGTTTGGAAACTTGTGTGGTCGCTGTTTTTGAAATTGTATTCAATTTGGAAATGAGTTCAGTCATCCAAGGTTTGGAAACGATTTCAAAATCAACATCACATTTTCCAAGTTCATGGATTCGCTCTGCTCCGAGTTTTTCTAGCATTGAGTCCACATCAATTCCCGTTTGGCAAAATAGTGGGTAACTTGTATCACCTAACCCGAGAACGGCGAATTTTACTTTTGATAAGGAATCTTTTGTTTCCGATAAAATTTGGATAAAAGGTTTTGCCGCCTGCGGAGGTTCACCATCTCCATGAGTGGAAACAACAACAAAAAGGTATTCTTCTTCTTTTAAGTCTTTTGCTTTATAGGTATCAGTGCTTTTTAATTTGGCCTGGACACCGAGTTCTTTTAACTTTTTGACAAGTTCAGTTCCCAGTTTTTTCGAATTCCCCGTTTCTGTTCCATACACCACACTGCATTGGATGGGTGCGGCTTTTAAATTGCCATGGGAAGGATCATTGGAGGAGATGCTAACAGGTGGGCTCAAAGAAACATCCACACTGCCACCAATGCTTGCCTGGGTGAGGGCAGAAAGGTAACCCGACATCCATACCCATTCGTCTTTTGTGGATTCTTTTAGTAATTGTAAAAATCGATTGCGTTTCTCATCGGATAACATAAAAACCTATGCTTGTGTTGGATTCCAGTAAAACATCCAAAAAGTCTTATAAATTGAATCTTTTCCTAAGGATAGAGACGAGTAAACTAAAAAAATGGAGATTTTGTAGAAATAATTAGCCAATCACTTGACTATTTCTAGCAGAATTGCAAGGTATAACAGATATGTCCTCCAATAAGACAGAACAGGGCTTTGTGAGTTTCGTAAGTGGTGGCCCAGGCCCCGTTGACCTACTCACGCTCCGTGGAAAATCTCGGATCGAATCCGCCGAGGTCATTTTGTACGATGCCCTACTGGATCCAAGTTTTCTCTCCATCTTCCCTGAGTCTGCCCAAATCCTCTATGTGGGAAAACGTGCGAAAGAACACTACCGAACACAATCTGAAATCAATTCTCTCCTCGTGGAATTTGCCACCCAAGGCAAACGAGTCGTAAGACTAAAAGGTGGTGACGCTTCCATCTTTGGTAGGTTATCCGAAGAAATCCAAAGTTTAGAATCGTTTGGCATTGATTATGAAGTTGTTCCTGGTGTGAGTTCGGTAACTGCAGGAGCTTCGGACCTGGGTATCTCACTCACCGTACGCGGGTTAGCTCGACAAATCATCATCCTCGATGGGCATACCATTTTAGAAGATGAACGCAGTTGGATGGGAATGGAAAATTTTCCAGGCACAATTGTTATCCTTATGGGAAGCCAAAAAACAAAAGAACTTGCTGAAAGACTCATCCAGAAAGGAGTTTCAGAAAACACTCCCATTGTCCTTTCAGAAAATGTTGGAAAGAGTAATGTC
Source organism: Leptospira jelokensis (assembly GCF_004769635.1). Classification (GTDB taxonomy): domain Bacteria; phylum Spirochaetota; class Leptospiria; order Leptospirales; family Leptospiraceae; genus Leptospira_A; species Leptospira_A jelokensis. The sequence continues at coordinate 115,387 of NZ_RQGH01000011.1, read as the reverse complement.
ACTCATACAGTTTCCACTCTCGCAAATACGATGTTAAACGGCATAGAAAAACAATCAAAAGGACCAGGAATCTTATATGTAGGTGAGGTGTTCCGTTCCCTTTTGCAAGGGGAAAGGTTAGTCCTAGAGGAAGTCCCGTCTCCCTCCTCCATTTTGGAATCTCTATGACCCCTAAAAAGTACCCCATCTTTCTCAATTTAGAAGGAAGGAAAATCCTCATCGTGGGAGGAGGAAGTGCTTGCCTTGAAAAATTAATGGGATTGGAGCACACTGGGGCGAACCTCCACTTGATTTCTTTGGAATATAGCGATGAGGTGATTCGTTTTTTAGAAAGATACCCACAAATCAAAAGGGAAACGCGCGCGGTAATCGAGGAAGATTTAAATCATAGAGACATTATCTTTTTAGCCACAAGTGATCCAGAAACAAACCAAAGGTTTCGGACTTTAGCCAAAAACAAAGGCATATGGGTGAATTCTGTAGATGATCCTAAAAATTGTGATTTTTATTCTTCTTCCACAGTGACAGTTGGCCCTATCCAGTTTGCGATTTCCACCGATGGAATGTTTGCCGGTGTTTCTTCTACACTTCGCAAATTATTTGAAGAAGTTTTACCAGAAGAAGACCACGAACTTTTGGAAACCATTTTTATCATGAGAAGGAATTTAAAGGAATTACTTCCCAACCAAGAAGAAAGACGAAAGGTCTTAAAAGGTATCATCCAAAAATTAAATTCTGAATACTTTCATAAACCTTAAACATCATTCTGGAAAAATTTGAACAATCGTTAACGGATGTTCGCCTGCCCAAATCGAATGTAATGGAATGTTCACAACCATCTTGTCTTTACTATCAAGGCGCACTGTCCACTCACCCGCCGTTCTTGGCTCTGAAAATTTTACATTTTTTATGGAATAAGGGAATTGGATTTCGAATTGGATGAATTCCACAAGGGTATTAAATCGCAATAGGTCATCTCGTAACTTCGCTTCCGCTAAAATCGAACTGATCTCTTCTGGGTTGATTTCCAGGGCTTTTAAAAGCGGAGAGTTCTTACTTGTATCAATGGCAAGTTGGATCTGAATCGCATCTTCTTCCGTAAATTGAATGAAACGAAACCCAGGAGGAGACATTTGGGTAAAATTTCCAAATTGGTATGACCTTTCTTTGAAGGTAACCACAACTTCCCCTGTATCTTTGATACCTGAACCTAAAAAATTTCCTTTTTGTTTCTTTGTGATCGTTTTTTGGTAAATGACCAAGTCACCTGAGTGATCGGGTTTGATCTTTATTTTGATATTCCCACCTGCGCAGGCACAAAACAATAGGCAGAAAAATATGGTTTGTGGTATCCGTTTCATATCGCCATTAGATGAAACAAAGCGAAGATTACAGAACAAAAAAATGATTTATCCCAAACAGTTTCATGGAAAAACGAGAGACATCTCACTCGAATCCCATTATTACCACCGTTTTTCTAAGGAAATCCAACTCCCTTGCAATATCTATTATTCACTCACCCTGATCACACCTGATGTTCCGATGAGGGAAATTGATTTTCTTGTGGTATCACCTTATGGAGTGATCACCATCGAATTAAAAAATGGGAAGTGGAGGCAAAAAAAAGGAGATTGGGAATTTTACAATGTTCGCGCTAGGGATTGGGAACCTGTTACCGGAAAATCGTATAAAAATCCAATTGAACAAGTCACCACACAACGAGAAATCATACGCGAATTTTTTAAAAACCACAACCAACTTGTGGATTTGTTTCCAAAAGAATATTACGATAGTGCAATTTTCTTTTTAAAAAATGAACGAAAAGAATTCCACCTACCCAATGACCAAAATTTATTTGTTTTTGGCGGCAAAGAAGTAGGAGATGAAACTAGTTTAAACGATATTTTAGAATCTATCTTTTATCGTAGCGGAAGAGAACCATTACCAGAATCTGTTCTTGTCAAAGCCCACGAAATCATCAAAAAAAATCTAAACTTTTTCCAAACCTTTCGATCTCACAAAGAAAAAGAAGAAGAGAATTTATTGTTTTTTACAAAAGAACAATTTTCTCTTGTACAAGGTATTACCAAATATTCGCATAATTTAATTTACGGAAGTCCCGGATCTGGTAAGTCCATCTTGTGTGGGGAACTTGCTTTGCAGTATGCAAGGAAAGGAAAAAAAGTTTTATTATGGCAAGGTGCAAAAGCATTATACGAAATTTGGAAGGAAGAACTCTCCCAAATCCCTGAAAAAAACAACATCGAATTGATTTCAAGGTTGAATGAAATCAACCATAACCACATCGACATTCTCATTGCAGATGGTATCGAAGAGATACTCCATGAGGCAGTCCTTTCAGATATAAAATTGTATCTCTCTCCACTCTTTTGGGAACAAAAAGAATGGATTCTCTTTGTTTCGAGAAGATTGAAGTACACCTCAACTCCATTCTTAGATTATTTACAATCATTGCCTGTCCACATTTGGGATATCAAACGAAACATTCGTAATTCTCCAGAAATTCTGGCATTTGCAAACACCTTACTGAATGACTTTTCAGAATCACCTGTACAAAATAATTTGTCGGACATCCAATTCATCAAAACAGATGAAGATCTAACAGACCAAATTCGATGGTGTTATGGTTATGCAAAAAAAGTATTAGAGATCGAAAATGATGAAATTGTTGTTTTGTATCAGTCAGAAGAATCGATCCAAAAATATGGTTTAAAACAATTTTTAGAAGAAAACCAAATGCGCCATTATTCGTGCGTAGATTTTGCGGGTATGGAAGAAACATGTGGAATTTTGATAGGTTTTGAAAACTGGAACCTTAATGAAACCAAAACGATATTGGCAGAAACCATTTTAAAGATCAGAAGTTTGGTTTGTGTTTTCTATCCACCTAACGAAGAAGATGTAATCCAAACCATTTTAAAAAAAGGTGACTCTGGCCCGTAAGCCGGATTCTGTTTTAGGCGATCATTTATCTAATGCTCTCTACCCACAACCTGGCGGGACAGGCTCATAACGGTTGTTTACTTGAGATTGCACATCGGAGGGTTTACCGGCCATTGTTTTTACAAACAAGGCGGTGGGCTCTTACCCCACCATTTCACCCTTACCCACTCACGTAGGCGGTATCCTTTCTGTTGCACTTTCCGTCCCCTCCTTGCCATTGCTAACAAGGAAAAGCCCAAGCATTACTTGGTCCGATTGTCCCCTAGTGTCCGGACTTTCCTCCCCCTTCCTTCCAGAGGGAAAGAAAAAGGCGATCGCTCGGCCAGAGTCTCTTTCATGGAATCTTAGAATCCTGCACCGTCGAGGAGTATTTCGAAACTTTGGCACAATTTATGCAATTTAAACAATGAATTGAAAACGGCAAGGACCCAACGTATGAAGATTACCTATTTTGCATTATTTTTAATCATTTCCAGTGGTTTAGTGGCAGAACCTAGTTTAGACCAATCAGTTTCAGAAATCCTCGACCAAACTCGTTTGTCACGAATTCCGACCGTCATCACCCAATTAGAAGAACGATCCCAGAAAAAAGTAGAATCAGGGGACTATACCGGTGCGAGAGAGGATTTGAAAAAAGCCATTTTACTCAAACAATCCATTGGCATGAAAGAATCGGAAGGCAATGCCCAGTTGTTATTCCAGATGGCCAACTTGGAAACAAAATTAGGACATAGTTGTGATGCCCTCCACTACACTTCCCTAGCCAAACAAATTGTGAAAAAGGTGAGCCTTCGTTCCGACGATTCAAAGATTTCTCAAAACCGAGGTGGTTCTATTGGGAAGTGGGAATCCTGTGAAGAAATTTCATGGTTACAAGAATAAGGCTGCAATCCATTCAATAGAACCTCGTTACAACAGAAATCATTCGCGAAAGAGGATCTTTTCACGCACTAAAAAACTCTTCGCGGTAAAAGATTCTCCGAAATCAAAGCATTCCTTTGCATTTCATTTTACCTCCCATTGGATTTTAAAGGGAGGGAAAATCTTACCAAATCCATTGTTTCTTTACTGCAAATTAGTTCCCTCTATTTTGTTTCTATTCTGATTTTTGAAATTTGAGAGAAGCAGAATTCACACAATACCGGAGTCCCGTAGGTTTTGGTCCATCTGGGAAAACATGTCCTAAATGAGCCCCACAATTTTGGCACATGATTTCAGTTCGGACCATGCCATGTGTTTTGTCTGTTTCAGTGGCAATCACATCGGATCTCACTGGTTCATAATAACTTGGCCAACCACTACCGGAATCATATTTGGAATCAGAAGAAAACAATGCCTCACCACAACAGACACAAAGGTAGGTTCCTTTTTCTTTGTGTGCATAGTATTCGCCAGTAAACGGCCGTTCGGTGCCTTTTTCTCTAGTCACTTGGTATTGTAATGGCGTGAGAGTTTCTTTCCAATTTTGTTTTTCCATCCTCATTCTCCTTTTAGTAATTGAGATTTAGTATCAATATCACATTTTATTTTTTTAGGAACTGACAATCTTGTGACAGTTACGAGATTGTATTTGATAGAATAAAATTATGTGGTCAAACCTGATTCTACTCCATGCAACGGATCCCAAAACGCAAATCTTAGACGATTCTCGCGTTGAGGTGTGGCAGACATGCCAAAGGACACTTGCCTTCACGGACAAGAGGATCTTTCCCATGGAAGAGGAAAACAAAAGGTTTTTTGATGGTTGGGAAGTTTACCAAGGCTACGATGCCTATCGCTTTTTATTGGAAGTGGTAGCGGGTTTACGTTCCAAACTTTTTGGGGAATCGGAAATCCAGGCACAGTTTCGAGATCGTTTCCGCGAAGAAAATACCAATGGTTCCAACTTTGCTCTTTCTCTCCTCAGACTCCGCGACCAAATCTTAGAACAGACAAAACAAATCCGTTCCAAATACCTGACTGGGATTGGAAGGCAAACTTACGGTAGTGTCACCGAGTCCTATTTACAAAATCACAAAGAAGTCACTCTGCTTGGAACGGGAAAACTTGTGGATTCGATATTGCCATACCTTGTTTCCAAACAAAAACAAGTTAAACTCATTGGTAGAAACCAAAACCGTTTATTAGAACTTAACCAACTCTACCCAAACATCACGACCTACCATTGGGAAGATTACCAACCAAAAAACGAAGCGATTGTCATTGCTTCAAGTTTTTTACCGTTTAACTGGGATGAGATGATCCGATCCGCATCCATCATACTCGACTTTCGAGAAAACTCTGGAACATATACTGGATACAACCATTACATTCCACTTTCCCAAATCCTCAATGACCTACAAGAAACAGATGAACAGATCCAGACTGTAAAAATGGACTTACAATACTTTCTTACGGAACTCACAAGGGAAAGGGAGGAAGAACAATTGCATATCTTAAATGGATGGGAAGACTTACTTGTCTGAAACAATTAAAATAGGAGGTAGGTCCTCTCTACTTTCTCGTATTCAAATTCACACTGTAACCAATGCTCTAAAAGAAAAAAACAAAAACCTTCAGTTTGAAACTTTTTTTCGTGAATCATCGGGTGACAAAGATCTAACAATCCCACTTTGGCAATTTGCTGGACAAGGGATATTTACCAAAGATTTACAAAAAGACTTACTCAATCAGAAAGTTGATATCGTCATCCATTCCTTTAAAGATATGGACTTAAAAGAAAGAAAGGACACAATTCTCATTCCAGTTTTGCCAAGAGAAGATGTAAGAGATGTTTTACTTTTTAAAAAAAACAAATGGATCAATCTACCGAATGAAATCACGATTTTAACTTCCTCACCAAGAAGGGAATACCATATCAAAGAATTTCTTAAAAATTATTTTCCTACACCCATCAGTAATTTTGAAATCAAAATCGAATCAGTTCGTGGCAATATCCAAACGAGACTTCGAAAGTATTTAGACCATGAATCGGGAGGCATCCTTGTTGCAAAAGCTGCCTTAGATCGAATTCTAAATTTCCAAGACAAAGAGAACCAATTACCAGAACTTAAAGAAACCAAACAACTCATCCGCGATACTTTAAATGTATCCTTATTTATGGTTTTACCTTCTTCCATTTTCCCAAGTGCTCCCGCACAAGGTGCGTTATGCGCTGAAATCAGAAAAGATGACAAACACCTCGAATCCATACTAAAAGAAATCTCAGACGAAGAATCAGTTCTCACTGCTATGGAAGAGAGAAAAATTTTATCGAAGTATGGCGGAGGATGCCACCAAAAAATAGGTGTAACGGTTTTAGAGAGGGATTATGGCAAAATCACGTTTGTTCGTGGTATAACTGAAGATGGGAAGGTATTACAAACGAAAGAACTATCAGGAAGTCCAAACCTGTCCTTTTCAAAAGAAGAAGTCTGGCCACCTAATGCGAAAATGGCGGCAAGACAACGTGAAAGATTAACCTATTCAATTCCTAAAGATGTTGATGTATTCGTATCGCGTGGTTATGCATTTCCATTGGATTTGTCAGTCAACCCAAGTAACCAAATCCTATGGTCAGCAGGACTATCTACATGGAAGGACTTGGCACTCCGTGGGTTTTGGGTGAATGGAACTTGTGATGGACTCGGTGAAAGTGAACCTCCAGAAATAGACGTTATCCTTGGTCGAAAACCAAATTTTGTGAAACTCACACATATGGATTCAGATAAAAATTCAAGTGTGTATCCCGTGATTCCAACTTATTTTGTATCTGCTCCTGAAATTCCGATCCCCTTTGATCCATCCAAAATCAAAGCCGCCTACTGGAGGAGTGGATCTGAATTTGATATCGTTACCAAAAGATACCCTGAACTATTGAATGTAGTCCATTTTGTGGGACCTGGCTCCACATTCCGAAAAATAAAACATGCGCTAGGTGAAGAGGGTTCAAAAAACAAAGTTTTTGTATCCTTATCATTTGAATCTTGGGTGGAAAGGTACATCAAACCATGAAAAAACATACTCTACGTTTACGTTCCAATCAGTTCCTTCGCCATTTGAGTGAGTCCGGTTCCTTAAATGCAAATAAAATGATCCAACCACTTTTCCTTGTGGAAGGGCTCACAGAAAAAGAACCAATCAAAGGTTTACCTGATGTGTATCGCGAAACAAACAAATCCATCTTCACTCAGATTGAATCTGATTTAAAATCAGGTGTGTCTCAATTTTTATTATTTATGGTTCCTAGTGCTAAGTCAGATACAAATTTTTCAAAAGAGTTTTACCAAACCAATATCAGTGCCATAAAAAAAGAATTTCCGGAAATGTTTTTATGGTTAGATACTTGTATTTGTTCGGTCACAACTACAGGGCATTGTTGCCATTTCCATCCACAAGGGACGATTGATTTGCAATTAACATTAAAACGATTGTCAGAACTTGCTTTGATTTATGCGGATGCAGGAGCTGATGGAATTGCACCAAGTGATATGATGGATGGCAGAGTCGCTTCGCATAGAAAGATCTTAGATGATAACAGCCATTCACATGTTCCCATCATGAGTTATTCAACTAAATTTAAAAGTAATTTTTACGGACCTTTCCGAGGTGCTGCTGACTCCTCACCACAGTTTGGTGACAGGAGTGGATACCAATTGGATGTGAGAGATAGAGACACAGCCATTCACACTTCGATCCGCGATAAAGAAGAGGGTGCTGATCTTTTAATGGTGAAACCTGGTATGACAGCGATTGATTTAATTGGCCCAATCAAAGAAAAAACTGGTCTTCCCACTGGAGCATACCAAGTGAGTGGCGAATATGCAAGCCTTGTGTATTTAGCCAAAGAAGGATTTTTAAATTTTGAAGATGGATTAAAAGAAACTTGGGATGTGTTTCGAAGAGCAGGATCCTCTTTTCTCATCACATATGGTGCAAGGATTGCACAAAGGATGTATGCATGAATTCGGAAGATCTATTCCAAAGATCGAAATTAGTTGTTCCAGGTGGGGTACATAGCCCTGTTCGTTCTTTTTCTTCAGTAGGTGGCACACCTATCTTTTTTAAAGAAGCAAACGGCGCCTATCTCACGTCAGTTGAAGGAAAACATTATATTGATTATTGTTTGAGTTTTGGACCACTTTTATTTGGCCATCGCCATCCAGAGATACAAGAAGTGGTAGAAGACACAGTAAGGAAAGCTTGGTCTTTTGGTGCTTGTGAACCTTACTCCCTTGAACTTGCCGAATTCATTACAGAAAGAATCCCATGGGTAGAAAAAATACGATTTGTGAATTCCGGCACAGAGGCAGTGATGAGTGCACTTCGCGTTGCAAGAGCCGCAACGGGACGAAATAAAATCTTAAAATTTGATGGCTGCTACCACGGCCACCTCGACCAACTTTTAGTTAAATCTGGATCTGGCCTTGCAGGTTTAAGTTCAAGTGATAGCAAAGGCATTGGTCCTGAAATCATCCAAAACACTTTGGTCCTTCCGCTTGACGATGAATCAAAACTGGAAGAGTTGTTTCAAAGAGAAGGATCGAATATTGCTTGTTTGGCGATTGAACCTTTACCTGCAAATTATGGCCTACTCCCACAAAGAATTGAATTTTTAAAAAAATGCCGCGAGTTAACTACGAAGTATGGAGTGCTTTTATTATTTGATGAAGTGATTTCTGGATTTCGTGTTTCCTTCCAAGGGATGGCAGGGATCACAGGCATTGAACCCGATCTTGTATGTTATGGAAAAATCATTGGTGGTGGTTTCCCCGTTGGAGCGTATGCAGGAAAACGTGAGTATATGGATCTTGTGGCTCCGAGTGGACCAGTTTACCAAGCAGGAACATTATCAGCAAATCCGATTGGTATGCGAGCTGGACTAAAAACTCTCACCAAAGCTTGGACGGAAAACCCATACCCAAATTTGGAAAAGGCAACCAAACAGTTAACAGATGGAATTTTGAATCTTTTATCTCAATCCGGTGATTCGAATTGGGAAGCTGTCAACTTTGGAAGTTTGTTTTGGCTGAAAGGAAAAACCGAGAAAGCAATTAGAACCATTTCCGAAATTCCAAATACACATAAATCAAACTTTGCAACCCTTTTCCATAAACTCCTAAAACAAGGTGTATATCTGGCACCTAGCGGATACGAGGTGGGATTTCTATCATCAGCACACACCAAAGAAATTATCGATCTCACTCTTGAAAAAACAAAACAAGCATTACAGGGCTAAACATGATCACAACAAAATACCACAATGAACGATTTGCGAATGCGATACATTTAGTGCCTCAAAATATCCCACCCATTTGGTTTATGCGCCAAGCGGGACGATACCATTCTCACTATCGCAAACTAAAAGAATCTCATAGTTTTATGGACTTGTGCAAAAATCCAGAACTTGCAGCAGAAGTTGCACTAGGCCCTGTCAAAGAATTTGGATTTGATGTCAGTATTTTATTTTCCGATTTACTCTTTCCCTTAGAAGCCTTAGGTATGGGATTAACATACGATCCTGGTCCCAAACTATCCTTTTCTCTTACTTCGGAGGCGGATCTAAACAAACTAAAAACTGTTGAAGATGCAATTGAAGGATTGTATTTCCAAAAAGAAGCAGTGAGATGCACAAGAGAAGTTTTACCAAAAGATGTATCTCTTATAGGATTTGTAGGTGGCCCTTTCACTCTGATGACTTATGCCAGCATAGGAAAACATGATGGAAATTTATCTTTTCTCAAAACCAATCAAAACTTTGTAGATGAATTTTATAAAATCCTTTTACCACTTTTAAAACAAAACATCGAATTGCAATTGCAAGGTGGTGCAGAAGTAGTGATGGTATTTGACACTGCAGCCGGAATGTTAGATCCAAACAATTTCCGACGTTATGTAACAGATCCGATCAAAGAACTCACAAAATCATTTCCAAATCAAATTGGTTATTATGCAAAAAATTCAACCGAAAGTCAAATTTCGCAAATCCACTCCGTCCCTAACTTGGTGGGATTTGGAGTGGACCATCGTTTTTCCATGCAATCAATCCTCAAGGAATTTGGTGGAAAAGGTTTTTTACAAGGGAACTTTGACCAAGAACTTTTATTCGCTGACCCTTCCACGCTAAAACAAAAAATAAATGAATACCTTTCTCCGATGAAGGATATGGATCCCAAAGACCGAGTGGGTTGGGTTGCTGGCCTTGGACACGGTGTTTTACAATTCACTCCGGAAACATCCGTTCATTTACTGATCGAAACCACAAGAAAGGTTTTTGGCGCATGAAACACTTACTTGAAAAATATGATACCCCTGCACCTAGATACACAAGTTATCCAACCGTGCCTTATTGGACAGACTCACCTTCCACCGAAGATTGTATCGAATCCTTAAACAAATACCTCGCTCCGATTGAATCGAAACTTGCTCTTTATTTACACATTCCCTTTTGTGAAACACTTTGTACATTTTGTGGGTGTAATACTTCTATCACCAAAAACCATGCAGTTGAAGAACCTTATGTGAGTGCCATCAAAAAGGAACTTGAATTGTATACCAAACATGTTTCCAATTTAAAAGGTAAAGAACTAAGCGAACTTCATTTAGGTGGAGGAAGTCCCACCTATTTATCTGATTACAACCTTCAATCCATAATTGAGTTTATATTCAATCAGTTATCTCCAGCCAAAGATCCACAGTATTCCATCGAAGTGGATCCAAGAAGGACAAGAGTTTCCCAACTCAAACTTTTACATAAATTAGGGTTCAAACGGATAAGCCTCGGAGTGCAAGATTTTGATCCCGAAGTACAACGACTAGTCAATCGTATCCAACCATACGAACTCACAGAAAATATAACTTTAGAAGCAAGAAACCTTGGATTTGATTCGGTAAATTTTGATTTAATTTATGGCCTTCCCAAACAATCACTAGATTCCATGAAGTACACAATGGATAAAACCTTGGAACTAAAACCTGATCGCATAGCGTTTTATTCCTACGCCCATGTACCATGGATCAAGGCATCACAACGACTTTTTACAGAAGAAGATTTACCTGTCCCTACACTCAAACGTGAGTTATATGAATTGGGAAGGTCCATCTTAGAAAAAGAAGGATACCGAGAAATTGGAATGGACCATTTTGCTTTGCCACATGATAAATTATGGAAGGCCTTTCATAATAAAACTTTGCATCGTAATTTTATGGGGTATAGCGATTCTAAAACAGATGTGATGTTGGGATTAGGGTCTTCGGCAATTTCAGAAACTCCCAATCTTTTTTTCCAAAACATCAAACTGGAGATGAAGTATCGTAAGTCTCTTGCAGCAAATAGTTTACCAATCTTTCGGGGACACAAACTCACACACTCCGACCAATTGAGAAAACAATTGATCTTAGAACTGATGACAACATGGCAAGTAAAGGTTCCAAATGAATTACAACCTCATACAAAAGAGTTTTTATCAGAAATGGAAAATGATCAACTTGTCACCTGGCACGATGGAACCTTAACTGTAACGAATTTAGGAAAACCATACTTAAGGATCGTTGCCATGGCATTTGATGAAAAATTGCAAAATACAAAACCAACAGGCCCAGTATTCTCTAAAGCGATATGAAAGAAGAAATTCATATTTATGGTGCAGGGATCACTGGATTATTTTTAGCATACCATCATGTAAAACGCGGTGACTCGGTCACTCTCTATGAAGAAAACAAAACACTTGGTGGAGTCATCGCCACAAAAAAAGTAAAAGAAGGTTTGGTGGAACAGGCTGCCAACGGTATCCTTCTCACAAAGGATATCAAAACGATGTTAGACGACATAGGGCTAAAGACCTTATTTCCGAAAAAGGCTTCCAAACGTAGGTATTTTTTTATCAATAAAAACTTATCCCAGTTTCCCATTTCCCTGTTCGCTGGCACGAAACTACTTTACTCCATTTTCCTAAAAAAATTAAAATTTTATCCAAATCTGAATTTTGAAGACTGGGGAAACATTACATTTGGTTCATCAGTAACAAAGAATATCATAGAACCTGCATTAGGAGGCATCTACGGAACTCGATTAAATGAATTACAAGCAGAAACTGTTTTTTCAAAGTGGGATGGAAGTGGAACGAGTACGATTTTTAAAGAAATCAAAAAAAACAAAATGAAAACATATGGAACTGTATCATTTCCGAATGGAATGGGAGATTTGGTATCCCATTTAATCGCCTACTTATCTCCCAAAATCAAAATCCAAACTGGAGTTTCCCTTTCTAGTATATCTGAAATAGAAAAACAAAAAGGATCTGTTCGAATCTGTATCTCCTTAAAAAAACTAACGCCAATCCTCGGAAATTTATTAAACCCAGAAGAAAAACCAAATTTACTCACTATTTCCACCGTTACCAGGTTTGGTGAGACAAGGTTAACCAAAAAACCATGTTTTGGAGTCCTTTTCGGAAAAGGAGAAGGGATAAAAGCACTTGGGGTTTTATGTAATTCTGATCTTTTTGAAGGACGAGTTACGGGCCATTTGCATTCAGAAACGTGGATTTATCCCAAGTTAGACGGGATTACAACTGATAAGGAAATGGAATCCATTGTTGAAACCGATAGAGAAGTGATCACAAAAAATAGAGAGAAGGCGAAAGCAATTTATAAAACCACTTGGGAAGGAGTTTTCCCGGCATACGACCGAAACCTTTTTTTATGTAACCAAAAACTCGATGAAATAGAAGCCAATTGGAAAAAACAAGGATTGGACATTCAATTTTTTGGAAATTATAGAAAAGGAATTGGTCTTAGATCAATTTTTGAAACGACAATGCCTTAAGGATTCACCTCCCCTTTCCTTACAGATACAGTTTTGTATCGAGGAATCAGCACCTAACACTTCTTCTGCTAAAAAATCTAAAAAAGACTCATACACCCCCAACGCGGGAATCCGAACAAATGTTTTTCCACCTTTTTCCCAGGTTAGTTCTTTAAATTGTTCTCCAATTTCTTCCAAAGTTTCCAAATGATCACTTACAAAACTAATGGGATACACTGCGATGTGTTTGCCATTGCTTGCAAGTTCTGATATTTTCTGAATGGTACTTGGCTCTGTCCACTTTGCAGGCCCCACCTTACTTTGGTAAGAGATATGAAATGATCCCCTAAACCCAAATTTTCGAAGTTCGCCCACGATTCCTTTTACAGAGGCCTCCACCTCTTCCATGTAACGATCCCCTTTCTCAATGAGTCGCATGGGAACACCATGTGCGGAAAACACGATATCTAAATCCTTCCAATCACAATTTGGTTTCTCTTCTGGATAATGTAAGTATTGATCTTTTCTGAGTTGGTCGGTAAAAAATTCATAAATAAATTGTGCCGTGAGTTTGAAGAAATTCTCCTTTAAACCAAAATGAGGTACATACCCCCCACTTCCTACTGGGCATTCACCAAACTTCTCCTCTAAAATTGCAAGTGTGGATAATACGGTTGAACGTGAAAACTGAGGGTATAAAGGTAAATACAAAGTATTTGTATTTGGTTTCGTAAATTCAGATTCTCTAATATTAGGAAATCCACATGCCATCGCTACCTTTACCTTCCACGGATTTCCAGAACGTTGGGTAAGGATTCTTTCCAATGCGTTTGCTTGTTTTTCCGTTTCAGCTACAAGAGGGGAACCACCTCCAAAGCCCATGGAATCATAAGTTTTTTTTACCTTAGGAGCCCTTTTTTTGGCGATGAAACGAGCAAGCCTGATCCTTAAAAATTCAGGAAGTGGCAAATCAAAGACAAATCGATCGGAGAATAAATCTTTTAAAAAAACTTCTATTTCATCTGAAGACCTAGGCCCTCCTAAGTTTACTAAAATTAATGTTTTCTCTATGTTATTTGTCATAAGTGATGTAGTCACAATGTGGGTAACGGGAACAAAAATAAATGGTTTTTCCATTTTTCCCAAGTTTGGTTTTCACAAAACCTTCCAAACATTTTGGGCAAGTTTGATTCGATCCTGTGTTTAGACTAACCTTAGATTTAGTTGGTTCTGGATTGATTTCAATATTTCTGTGATTGATTCCACTTGGTCTTTGATTTGAATTTGAATTTTTCTGCTTTTTATCTTCCGATTGGTTTGGATTTTTTTGAATTGATCCAACATTCATTTTTCTCGGAGATTTTAAAATTATTTGCAACTGATGATAAAAGGAGGAAACCAATTGCACTCTTGATTCTTTTTTTTCCGTGATTTGGTCAAGTTTAGTTTCTAAGTCTTTTGTAAACGACTCTCCAATCATTTCTCCAAAGTTTAAAAACAAATAGTCGTCCACTTTCATACCCAACGCAGACGGACCAATGTTCTTTTGGTATTCTACTATGTATTTTCTCTTTAATAAGGTTTCCAAAATGGTAGCATAGGTTGAGGGCCTTCCCACTCCCGTGTCTTCCATTTTTTGGATCAATTTGCCTTGGGTGTACCTTGTCGGTGGTTCTGTTTCTTTTTCTTCTATGGAATGTGTTTCATAGAAAAACGAATCCCCAACTTTGCCTAACAGATTCTTTTTTTCTCGTTTTTCGTTGATACCGTAAAAATTTTTAAAACCAAAATCAGATATGGCTTCAAAGGAATGTAAAAACAGATGGTTTCCAATGGGAAATTCATAAATCACTTCTTGTCCAATTTCAGGTTTCATCAACGAGACCAAAAATCGTTCCCAAATCAATTGGTATAATTTCCATTCATCCGCAGTTAAATACGATTTGATCAAATCAGGTCTCAGATTAGGATCGATCGGAACAACTGCTTCGTGAGCATCTTGCGAAAACTTTTTTTGTTTTTGGTTTTTACGATTCCCTTCCAAGAGAAGAGTTGGATAATGTTTCTTTAGAAAGTTTACACCTAACTCACGTTTTGAATCTGACACACGAGTGCTATCAGTTCGCATGTAAGTAATAAGACCTACTGTTTCTCCCGATTGTAATTTTTTTCCCTCAAATAAACTTTGAGCAATCCTCATTGTTTTTTTTGAATCAAATTTAAGGCTACGAAAACTAGATTCAAGTAAACTGGCTGTGGAAAAGGCTTTCGGAGGATTTCGATTGATTTTTTTGATTTTGATATGAGACAAAACCAATTCTTTTAACCTAGAAGGTTCTGGAAGGATTTGAATCTCCTTTAAAACTTGCTTGGTATCTTCAAGTTTCAATTTATCTTTGGATTGGTATTTGAGTTCTATGTTTTGATTTAAAAACGTTCCAATCAATTTTATTTGGTAATACGTTTCTTTAGAAAAATTCTGAATCTCTTTTTCTCTTTCGCATATCCAATGTAAAACGGTTGATTGGACTCGACCTGCAGAAAGAGTTGGAATTTTTAATTTTCTCCATAAATCAGGTGAGACTTCAAATCCAAATATACGATCCACCACACGCCTTGCAATTTGAGATTCAATGGACTGCCAATCGAGTCCCATTTTCTTTTGTAATTGAAGACTTAATTCGTCTTTTGTGATTTCTTTCAATCGCAATCGATACATTGGTTTCTTTAACTTTTTTAGTTCATCAAAACAATGTTTGGCGATTATCTCTCCTTCTCGATCAGGGTCACTTGCAATATAAATCGCAGATGATTTTTTTGCTTTCGTTTGGATTAACTGGAAGAGGTTTTTTTTACCTTTCAGCCATTCGTATTCAGGTTCAAAAGAGTTGGAGAAGTCCACTCCATAAGATTTGGGTGGTAGGTCTTTGATATGACCTTTGGTAGCAACAACCACCCAATCCTTACCTAAATAAGAACTGATGGTTGCTGCTTTTGTTGGTGATTCGACAATTAATAAATTGGTGATTTTACAATCTCGCTAAACAATGATTAAACGAAAAGTCCTTCTACTGATAAGTATCTTTCTCCTGTATCGTAACAGAAAGTTAATACTTTGGAACCAGCAGGAATTTCTTTTAATTTTTTAGAAACTGCCGCAAGACTAGCGCCAGAAGATGTTCCAATGAAAATGCCTTCTTTTTTAGCTGCAAGGACTGCCATTGTAAACGATTCTTCTTTTCCGACTGTGATGATTCCATCTAACAATTCTGTTTTGCAGTTTTTAGGAATGAACCCTGCTCCAATCCCTTGTAATGGGTGTGGTCCTGGTTTCCCTCCACTGAGGACAGGAGAACCTTCTGGTTCAACAGCAAACACTTTGAGTTTTGGAAAACGTTTTTTCAAATTTTCAGCACAACCTGAAATATGCCCACCAGTACCAACTCCAGTGATGATGTAATCCAATCCATCTGGAAAATCTTTTGCGATTTCTTCGGCGGTTTTTTCTCTGTGGACTTGGATGTTTGCTTCGTTTTCAAATTGTTGTGGCATCCATGCATTCGGATTTGCTGCTACCATTTCTTGTGCTTTTGCAATGGCACCAGGCATTCCTTTTTCTCTCGGAGTGAGTTCAAATTTTGCACCGTAAGCCGCCATGATGCGTCGTCTTTCCACAGACATATGTTCTGGCATCACTAGAGTGATCGCATAACCTTTCACAGCTGCAACCATCGCAAGGCCAATCCCTGTATTCCCAGATGTTGGCTCCACAATAATGGAATCTTTTTTTAGTTTTCCTGATTTTTCTGCGTCTTCGATCATTGCAAGGGCAATGCGATCCTTTATGGACCCACCTGGATTTTGTCTTTCTAGTTTCATATAAACTTCATGATCGGTTCCAAACAAACGAGACAATTTTACGTGTGGTGTGTTGCCAATGGCATCTAAAATACTATTAAATTTCATAATTTCTCCGTTTAGATCACATTTTTAAAAAAAATCTAGATTTGTCCACAATGAATTCATTCTCCCTTAGGGGCTACGAAATGAAATCAGGTACGAGTGGTCCTCTTTCATCTGAGATAATACGATTGGATGATTTTCCAGTTGGATCGCCTTTTCTAGGTAAGGTGCTGCAATTCGGAGATCCAAACGACGTAAAGCCTCGGATGCTTTTTTTCGCACCTCTGGATCCAAATCGGAAAGGAATTCCGTGACCGATTTAAAGTTTTGGTTGGGAAGTCTTTCGATCCCAACAATCCCTGCCAAAATTGCAATTCTTGCATACGGAATTTGTTCTTTTCCGAGTGCTTCCGAAAGAGAAGGTAAAAATTCCTTTCGTTTCGATTCATACATTGCATCTGCCGCAGAACTGCGGATATAAAAATTGGGGTGTGCCAATGCCTGTTTGATAGTTTTCTCAGATTCTTCTGAGAATGGCAAAGAACCTAATGCCCGTAAGATTTCACCACAAGCCAAAACCATGGAAATTTCGCCATCTTCATAAAAATAAGGACTGGAATTGGAATGCCTGTCGGCCACTCCATCAATGATCTTTCTTTGTTTAGGAGGGTTGTGTTCCACTAACTTCGGGGATTCATTTTGGAATGTTTTGATGAGGATGGGAACCGCAATTTTATCCCCTTCTTTTGCCAATGCCCTACTTGCATAAAATTTAACAGCAGGAGCATTGGTTTCACTCGTCGGAAAATTGGGGTTCCCTTCCAAAACAGAAAGGATGTCTCTTACCCCACGACTAGATTTAATGAATGTTAATCGATCAATGGCATCCCTGATTTCAAAAATGTCAGACGAGTTGAGTCGTTTCCTTTGTGTTTCAAAAAAGGTACTATCTGTTTCGGAATACAATCCGATGTTACCCAAAATGAAGAGTAACAGAACATATTGGAATTTCATTCATTCCCCCTGAAATAGGAGGACATCATAACCGATTTTGGTTAATTTTCTTTTAATTTTTCTGCGACTTCTTTTAATTTTTCAGATAGGTCGCCAAGGGTAGCCTTGTCTTCTTCCAAAATGGATTGGCTGAATTTTTCCAAATCCTTTTGGATTTGTTCCTTTTTTTCACTGGCACGGGAAGCCATTTTGCGGAGTAAATCCTCTCGGTAGAGGCTGAAATCGACTTCTTTTAATTCCCCCAGTTCCACCATGGAATTTACAATTTTTTCCAATCGTTCGCGGGTGAGGTAGTTGGCGCCGATCCCACCCAAAACCAATCGTTCAAATAATCCAGAAACGTCACGGCCAGTTTCCCTAATGAGGGAGGTTAACATAAAATTGGAAAAGTCTTCGTTCCTTTGACCAAGGCTCACCTTCAAAAATGTTTGCCCCAAAATTTTGGGTGTGATGTCTTCGCCAGAAAGATTGTCTTGGACTTTGATCTCTTCACCGCCGATGATCATCTTTGCCACATCTTCCAAAGTGATTGTGGAGCTAGTTTCTGGATCATAGAGCCTGCGGTTTGCGTATCGCTTGAGGAGCTTCATTGGAGATGCTTTTTAAAATGACTTTCAAGCCTAGGGGGTCAACTAAAATACAATCGTATGGACTCACTATTCGGTGCCGTTTTGACACAACTTCCAGAGCTTGAAAAACAGCTTTTGATTTCTTGGTTACAAGTAAACGGGCTCGTAGTGAAAGAATGTACAAACAAAAATTGGAAAGACTTTCCAGATTCCATTCGTGTGTTTTCCAAACCAACACCTGAACTTTCAAAAGAACTTTTGGATTGGAGCATCGAACCAATCTTATGCGGAAAATTCACAAAGGAAGAAAAAGGCCTATACCAAAAATCGGGAGTTTCACTCCATTGGGACAAACCCTTTTCCCAAATCCATAGTTTTCCCATTCAAAAATTACCCGAAAAAAAATTAACTTGGATTGTTTGTACAAAAAATCCCAATTTTGACCAAAACATTAATACCTTTCTTAAATCTTTGGGGTATCAAGTTTTTATAGAAGCAAACCCTGAATATCTAGTCAAAAGATTGTTAGTTGGTCCATGCCATTTTTTAATTTTGGATTGGGACAATTTGGATGCAAAAACTCTTGTCCCGGCCTTACAAAAAATCAAAGGTGAAAAACCCTTCCTTTCCATTGGAATCAAGGACTTTGATAAAGAACATTTGTATCGGGATTTAAAGATGGGGATCGGTGCAATATCGGAGGTTCTTGTAGGCATAAAAGAGTTTTGGAATGTTTTTTTAGAAAGTTTTCCACTTTCCGACGAAGTTGCCACTACAAAACTCTGGAGAGAATCTTCTTACTCCGCTACAAAACTAAGTTTTACCTTTCAGGAAAAACGAATCCCTGTTTCCATGAAACAAATCGAAACAATCATTGTAAGAGCAAATCCCATCGAAGATGAGCATTTCCATCGCATCGATTTGTTTCGTTGGTTATCTTCCTTATAAATTTGGATTTTAACGTTTCGTTCGGTTGCTATGTACCGGAGATTGTTTCTCGAAGATTTCTATCATTCGAATAACAACATATCATCACTTGATAGTTCCCCGGCTCCCCGGTTTGGAAATGCTTGTTCAAAAAATAAAGCTGCGAGTAAATCGAAGTCCTCATCTTCTTCCCTGTTTTCTAATTCCCAAATTTCATTCCTTCGTTTGATGAGAAGGGAAACTGTGGCATCTTCAAGTGCAAAATCGATTTTCAATCGATTGAGGGTGCGGATCCAAAAATTCAAATTATAAATGCTATAATCCCGGAAGTAGGTCAGCCCTGCAATGGTGGGTTCATATTTCAGGAGAGCTTCTGTCAAATAACAGGCTGTTTTTAAATCTTCTGTGGCACCCGTTTCTTTGTAATTGCGGTAAATATGGTGGATCGTTTCATGCATCGACATGGTGGAATGGTAAGAGTCTTCGATAAGGCGTATGGAATCAGGGTGTGATTCCATGTAAGCAAAGATGTCCACAATCTCTCCCTTTTCCTTGGCTTCTTTCCGTGCAAGATCACAAGTTTCCTCCGTGATCTTTGGATCCACAAGTAAAATGAACAGGTATTTGGTTTCAAACGCGAACCTAGATTCTTTGGGAATGTAGTACTCAATCCAAATGGGTTCTTTGTAATAATCGATGGATTCTTGGAAACTGAGTTCTGGTGTGACTTTGAGGGACTTAAGTTTCTTTACGTCATCGGTGATGACTTTTTTCCCTTCTACCCTTGTTTTACTTCGTTTGATTTGGCGAAGTTCCGACTTATTCAAAAGCGGTTTGGGTTTGAAGCTCGAGTCCATGTTATACTATCGACATTTTAAAAAAAACGCAAAAGAAAAGTGCGGATCCAAAATCCAATGGGACTGACAATCCCCGAATCAGAAAAAACCACTTTCCCCTCCCCATTCAAAAAGAGAGTGGTTGGATAGGCTGTCACCCTCCATTCCTTTAACATCCGATAGTCTGCGGTGTAAAGGGGAGTTTTGTTTTCCTCCCACTGGTTCCTGAGTAATTCTTTTGTCTCTTCTGAATCTTCGGATTCCAAAACGGATAAAAACAAGGTCCCTTTCGGCAAAAACTTCAAATTGGCCTCGAGGATAGGGGCATAAGCCTTACAAACCGTGCACCAGGTGGCCCAGAAGTACACCACCTTGGGGTGGCCCTTCCAGGAATTTGCTTCCGTAGGTGTGGTGGCTAGGGCCTCAATGGGGATGCCTGGACTTGTGTCTCGGGCTTTGAAATAAGCAAAACCCAAGGTCGTTGAAAAAAAGCAAACAAAGGCAAAAACGACCTTCCACCCATACGGCAATTGTTTCCAGAATCGCATCATCTCTATTGGTAGACTGGTGGTTGGCCGGATAAGTTCCCAAACATTAAAAATAAGATGAGTAATAACCAAATGAAACCAGAAACAAGAACACTCACATCGGTGAGAATGGCCCTCGTGGGATTATGGCCCATGTTTTTGATGTAGATGATGTAGAGAGACCGAAAAATCGCATACACAACAATGGGCACTGTGTACACCATATAAGGAGTCCCTAAACTTTTTGCAGTATCTGGGCTAACTGTATACATCACATAACTAACAAGAGTTAATGTTGCAACAACGGCCATCATCAAATCTAAAAATTCGATTGAGTATTCTTCCAAAATTTTGCGGTGTTTGCCTGCTTCGGTTTTGAGGATGTTGATCTCCCCTCTTCGTTTGGAAAATCCCCAAAAGAGAGCCAACATAAACGTACATAGCAATAACCAATGGGAAAACTCAACACCAATGACAACAGCACCCGCAATGGCCCTTAATACAAACCCAATGGAGATACTCATCACATCTAAGATCACGATGTGTTTTAAGACCTTACTGTACAACATGTTGAATAAGAGATAAAAAATCGTAAGGTAAAAGAAAACTGGGGAAAGTTTATAAGATCCAATGAGTGCAATGGGAAGGATCACACCTGTGATCGCAAGTGCAATGCCCGAATCCAAATCACCACTCGCAAGAGGTCTGTGTTTTTTTTCTGGGTGAGTCGCGTCTTCTTTTTGGTCAAGGAAATCGTTGAATACATATTGACAACTTGCAACAAGTGAAAAAAACAAAAACGCCAAACATACTTTTGTCAAAGAAGGAAGGTCAAAGATTCGTTTTGAAAAAATGAGTCCCGCAAAAAGGATGATATTTTTGATCCACTGTGGGATCCGCATGAGTTTTAAATATAGGTAAATCATTTTTTCTTTAATTTATGTGCTTCGATGTATTTCATTTTGACTTTAATTGTTTTTGCACCTTCTACTGGTGGAAAAACCAAAAGGATTTGTGGGTCTCTTCCCGTTGTCACCATTTCCACAAGTTCACCAGGTTGTTGTTTTCCTGCTGTTTTGATATCGGAGATCTTTAAGAAGTCTTGGTAATCTTCCGGGAGAAGGTTTTGGCTTACGATGATTTTTTTGGAATAAAGAGTTCTCCCTTTCCCGTCCAAAATTTGGAATTCATCCAAAACAAAATGAATCCCCCTTTGTTCTAATGGATCAATCCTAAGCCCACCAAATTTTGCCATGGAATCAGGTAAGGCAAACACATACTCATTCCATTCCCCAATCTTTTGTTTGGAAACTGGCATGGATACCATTTGTGATTCGGAAGTTTGTGGGTGTTCTTTGTCAGCGAAACTATACAATTTGATGTTTTGGTCTTTCATCACTGGGAATTTGTATTGGTAATACAAAACGCCAAACACTGACAAGGATAGGATGGAAGAGATGAGGATGATTCGGATTTTGCGAACGGATTTGAACTGGTCCAAAGTTGTGAACCAATTGGTACGGAATTGTTTTTTGGATTCACCTAATAAAAAATCATAAGTTACGAGGCATGACTCAAAGAGATCGTTTAACTTTGAATCATCGGTTGTTCCTTCTTTGGAATAACCAGAAAGGAATTGGAATGCTTTTGTTTTGGATTCAGGGATGGAAAACCCACCCAAATCCCCTTCCAATGGAATGGTGTTTTTCCCAGTGAGTGATTGGTAAAAATTCACCATATCATACACCAGGTATTTCATCAAAATATTGGCATCTTCTAACTTGTCATTGGAAATCAGAATCTCAAGTGATTCCAAACGAGATTCCATTTGGTTTAATTTTTGTTTTTTCTCTTTTTTGATTTCCTCAAACTGCGTTTCTTCTGCGCTTAAGTCAGGGGATTTCCATTTCGAAAACAATATTTCTTTGAATGACATTTTCACAACTACCAATCCTTCTTGTGCCTAAAATTCCTAAAACTGATTTTTTGATCCATTTTATCCAACTTGGATTTTTACACCATCGTCTACAGTTCCCATCTTGGGAACCCCTGAGTGGCCCGTTGCTGCAATGAGAACGGTAAATATCCCGACTCGGCCCACATACATCACAGCAGCATAAAATAATTTTTCAATATCACCCAATTGAGACGTAAGGTTCAAACTGAAACCAACTGTCGAAAAAGAGGAGATCAATTCAAAAAAAATCACATGGAGCGAATGTTGGTTTTGGTCTAAAATACCGAGTAAAATAAAAACAAAAGCAAGGGCCACTGTCGCTAAAAAATAAACCCTTATGGCAACGGCTACCGAGTTTTTAGAAACCGTTTCACCAAATAACATCACTGGTTTTGCAGGTTGGATCACGTTTTTTAAATACGCCAGTAACAAAACAAAAGTTGTGATTTTGATACCTCCTGCTGTCCCTTGAGGGCCACCACCAATAAACATGAGTACTGTGATGATGATCACAGTGGCATCATTTAGATGCCCAAGGTCCATTGTGGAAAAACCAGCTGTCCTCGAACAGACCGACATAAAAAATGCATTGGAGATTTTATCAACAACGTCCATATTATGAAATGTATGTGGGTTGGAACGTTCTAAAAAATAAATACCAACAAAACCAAATAACAGCAAGGCGAACGATCCGTACACCAAAAGTTTGGATTGGATCCTTGTGGTCTCTCCGCGTAAGTGTTTGTTGTATTCTTCAATTCTATTTTCCAAGATGGCAGAAAATTGTGCGGGTAATAACAAAAACCTGGGAACATTTCCTGTTTTTAATGCTTTCTCCATCATTAACGTTTCCGCCAATACTTCGATGCGGTAAACTATGCGAACAAAAACTGTGAGTAATACTTTCTCCAGTAAGATGATCACAGGAAATCCAATCCCACCAAAGATCACAAGTCCTGAAACAATATAAAGAGAAAATGGATCGAGTCTTAAGGCACTGAGGTCATCCGTAATCGAAAAACCGGCGTTATTAAAAGAAGACACTGCCGTGAATAGTGAGTAAAACCATCTTGTATTCTCCCCTTCCACTCCCTCTGGCATATGGAGGTACAAACCAATGGCTCCCAAAATTTCGATGGAAAAGGAGATATTGATGACAGAGAGTAAAATGCGATTCACTTCACTGGTTTCTAGGGATTCGGTTTCGGATTGGTTATCGATCGCCGCACCCACAAAGGCATTAAACCTGGCATTCCTTGAAATCCCTTTGGTGATGAGAAATCCTACAATCACAGTAAAGCTGATGATCCCGAGTCCCCCGAGTTGGATGAGGAATAACATGATCCAGTGCGTGCTTGGACTGAGGCCTGAAAGGGGGATGGGAGAAAGGCCTGTCACACAGATGGAGGAAGCCGAAAGGTAAAGGCTATCGACGTAGGACAACTCCCCTGCTTCTGCAATGTAGAGGGCAAAGGAACCTAGGAAGATTGCCGCAAAAAAACCAAGGCAGACCACTCGGGCAAAGGACAAGGTCCGAAAAAATCGTTTGAAACGAGCAAGTGGCATATTTCCCTATTCTCTACTTTCTCCAGGATTTTCCCTCTAACCAAAAATCCCAAGTACTTTACAAACGCAGTCCATTTCAGATTTTGGTAGAATCAATTCAACTTTAACCTTATTTTTGAGGAAAATATGACCTCTGCGACGCAAGCAACAAAACGTGATCCAAAATTGGAAAGAATCCGTAACATCGGGATTTCCGCACACATTGACTCAGGGAAAACAACCCTTACAGAACGTATTTTATTTTATACGAACAAAATCCATGCCATCCACGAAGTACGTGGAAAAGACGGTGTGGGTGCTACTATGGACAGTATGGACCTCGAAAGAGAAAGAGGGATTACCATCCAATCAGCGGCAACTTACGCTACTTGGAAAGACATCACCATCAACATCATCGACACTCCCGGCCACGTTGACTTCACCATCGAAGTAGAACGCTCCCTTCGTGTTCTTGACTCGGCCATTATGGTCCTTTGTGGGGTTGCGGGTGTTCAGTCTCAGTCCATCACGGTTGACCGTCAGATGAAACGTTACAATGTTCCTCGTGTTGCCTTTATCAACAAACTCGATCGAACTGGTGCAAACCCATGGAGGGTGATCGAACAACTCCGTGAAAAACTCCACCTGAATGCACATGCCGTTCAACTTCCGATTGGTCTAGAAAACGACCTCAAAGGTGTGGTAGACCTAGTTGAGATGAAGGCGTATTATTTTGAAGGTCCAAACGGACAAGATATCAAAATCACTGACATCCCTGAGGAACTCAAAGACCAAGCAAACGAAAAACGGGAAGCTCTTCTTGATGCAGTTTCGCTTTTCAGTGACGAACTCACGGAAGAGATGTTAGAAGGAACACCATCGGAAGCACGCGTGAAAGAAGCGATCCGTCGTGGTGTTCTTGCGCTTAAGTTTGTCCCTGTGTTTATGGGATCTGCTTTCAAAAACAAAGGAGTGCAAAGACTTCTCGACGGAGTTGCTGATTACCTTGCCTCTCCTTACGACGTGGAGAACACTGCCAAAGAAATCGGAAACGAAGAAAACGAACTTGTTTTGGACTCCGATCCAGAAAAACCACTCGTTTGTTTAGCGTTCAAACTAGAAGACGGTCGTTACGGTCAGTTAACCTATGTTCGTGTTTACCAAGGTAGACTCGAAAAAGGGATGACGATCTACAACTCCTCTAACAACAAACGCCATAATATCGGACGCCTTGTTCGTATGCACTCTAACGAAATGGAAGATATTTCCAAAGCAGAAGCGGGTGACATCGTTGCCCTTTTCGGAATCGATTGTGCTTCTGGGGATACGTTCACTGATGGAAAAACAAAACTCACAATGGAGTCAATGTTTGTTCCAAACCCGGTGATCTCACTTACCATTGAATGTAAAGAATCAAAACAACTTCCAAACCTTGCCAAAGCCCTTAACCGTTTCACAAAAGAAGATCCAACCTTCCAAACGGAAATTGATAAAGAGTCTGGCCAAACCATCATCAAAGGGATGGGAGAACTCCACCTCGAAGTATACATCGAACGGATGAAACGTGAGTATGGTGTGGATCTTGTCACTGGTGCACCTCAGGTGGCTTACCGTGAGACAATCACAAAATCTGCTGAGTTTGATTACACTCATAAAAAACAAACGGGTGGTCAAGGTCAGTTCTCTCGTGTGGCAGGTTACATTGAACCAATCCCACAAGAAGAAGGAAAAGATTACGAATTCGTGGATAAAATCGTGGGTGGTTCCATCCCTCGTGAATACATCGGATCTTGTGATAAGGGTTTCCGCTCTTGTTTGGAAAGAGGATCGCTCATCGGCTTCCCTATCATTGGTGTTCGTTGTGTGATCAATGACGGTGCCTACCATGATGTGGATTCCTCCGATATGGCATTCCAAATTGGTGCTCGTTACGGATTCCGCCAAGGTTTCGCAAAAGCAGCTCCAATCATCCTTGAGCCAATCATGCGTGTGGAAGTAGAAGGACCTACAGAATTCCAAGGAGCCATCCTTGCTTCTGTAAACCAAAGACGTGGTATGATCCTAAACACAACAGAAGAGAATGGTTATGCTAAAATTGAAGCAGAAGTCCCTCTAGCTGATATGTTTGGATACTCCACAGTGCTTCGTTCTTCTACCCAAGGAAAGGCTGAGTTTGCGATGGAATTCTCCAAGTATGCTCCAGTTCCTAGAAACGTGGCGGAAGAATTGATGAAAAAATACAAAGTCAATAACAAAGAAGAAGATTAAAACTTCGGTTTTCAATCAGACTGATTTTGGAAAAGGCGGGTTCTCCCGCCTTTTTTATTGCCCTCTCCCTTTTTCTGGTCGATACTTGCCATAGGGAATTTATGCGAAATCACGGTATCATCCTTTCTCTCGGACTTTTCCTTCTCTTTTCCCCTCTCATCTCCAAACAAAATTCCAAAACCAAGGGAAAGGAAAACCAAACTTCCACATACAGGGTCACCAAAGGGGATTCTTGGTATGGCATCGCTCGCAAAATGCAGGTTTCTCCAGAAGCCTTGGCAAAGTTAAATGGCCGCACCATTCACGAAAATTTATACGAAAACGAAAAATTACGCATCCCAAGTGGAAAGGAAACCAAATCCATAACACAAGAAACAAAGGTGAAAGAACGGTTTCTCTTTCCCCTCACCATAAGGGAAAAAGTACAAAAAAAATTCTCCGAACTTACCTATGATCCATACAAGGGAGTACAATTCAAACGGGGGAATTCTTCCCTTGTGAGAGCAAGTGCAGGGGGAAAGGTCGTTCATGTGGATTATATGGATGGATACGAAAATTTTGTGATTTTAGAACATAATAACGGACTGTATTCGGTGTATGGGAATTTGGAACGGATCCAAGTCACAGAAGGACAACAAGTGAACGCAAAAGACCGATTGGGAATCCTATCAAAAGACAAAGGTTTGTATTTTCAAATCAACCAAAACAAATCCATTTTAAATCCAGAATCTGTATTGGAAAGGGGGCCTGAATGACAAAACCCATTCTATTACAACAAGCTTCACTCTTTCAAAATGGGAAAATGGAAACCATGGACCTTCTTTTTTCTGGAGAAAAAATTTCAAAATTAGAACCATCCATTCCATCTAACAAAGATTTGTTTACAGTTTCCTTACAAGGGAAAAAACTTTATCCAGGATTTATCAATTCACACGATCATTTACTCGCAAGTTACCTTCCAAAAGTTGGTGGCGGGGAAAAACATTTGTCTTGGTTGTCTTATGACAATTTGTATAAAAGTTCCGGTGTGTTTGCCGAACGCCAACAAATTGATCCTGAAATTTTATATTACTTAGGGGCTTATAAAAATTTATTTGCGGGAGTGACTTCTGTTTTCGATCACATCCCTCATTTTGTTCAAAATCCATTCCGTGGAATTTTACCTGTCAAATTGATTTCAGATTATACCTTAGCCCATTCGGTTGGGAATTATAGTTTGGATTGGGGAGAAGGCCCTGCCTTAGAATACCGAATGGCAGAACATGCAGGCCTTCCTTTTGTCACTCATTTAGCAGAGGGCTTGGATGATGATTCCAAACAGTCACTTCGTTACTTAGAGAAGATGGATGCTCTCGGCCCACATTCTGTTTTAGTGCATTGTTTGCCATTTGGTCCAAAAGAAGCAGATAAAATCGCAGAAAAAGGAGCATCCGTTGTATGGTGCCCTACTTCCAATCTACATGTATTTGGAAAAACTACCAATATCAAACTCTTTTTAGAACGAGGAGTTAACGTATGTTTGGGGACTGACTCATCCCCAAGTGGCTCCAATCATTTATTGGAAGAGCTAAGGACAACGAAGTCCATTTATTTTGGATTGTATGGCGAAGAACTTCCAGAAGAAACATTACTCAAGATGATCACAGAAAATCCAAGAAAGGCTTTTCGTTTGGGAAATCCAAATGCTCTTATGCCAGGACTCAAGTGTGATTTTGTTGTAGTGAATGATGGGAAAAAATCTTCCGAACTAAATGTATCAGATTTGCATTGGAAACACATTGATTTGGTTGTGATTGATGGTTATCCTATTTATGGATCGAGTGAATTTTTGTCACTCTTCCAAGAGTTTGGATTGGGTACAGAAGAATTTTCGATTGAAGGGAAAAACATGTTGGTTGCCGGTTCTCCAAAAAAACTCATGAAACAAGTTTCTGACAGTGTCGGTTACAAAAAGAGTTTGGCTTTTTTACCTAATTTTTGAAAATGAAGCCCAAGCGAGGCATGAGTTGTCAGGTCCTATAGTACGCAATTACAAAGGTGGTTCCATTGTCTACTTCGAGAAAGATAAGGCAGAGGATATCTTTGTACTACAAAAAGGAAGAGTTGTACTAACTTACACGAACATCAACGGTGTAGAGCTCAAAGAAGATGTCAAACTTGGCGAGTTCTTCGGTGTCAAGAGTGCCATCGGTCGCTATCCCAGAGAAGAAACAGCGCAGGTCATAGGTGCCGCGACTGTCCTTGTCTTCAAAGTCCCTGAATTTGAAAAATTTGTCTCAGACAAAACCCATCTCATCATCAAAATGTTAAAAGTATTCTCAAGCCAACTGCGGCAGGTCCACAGACAGGTTAGGGAAATCCTCGGACAAGGGGAAGCAAAGAACCCAGCGTTTGAGCTCATGAATGTGGCCGAAGTATTTTACAAAAATGGAAACTTTGAACATGCAGCCTATGCATTCGAAAAATACATCCAACATTATCCGGACGGAATGTACATCGACCGAGCCAAACAACTCATCGATTTAGCTCGTAAAAAAACCCCATTCCCACTCACCATACAAGAGTTAGTTTATAAACCAGAACCTGGATCCCAAACTGGCAAACTGCAAGAAATGTTAAAAACAATGGCAGTTCCGGCTTCCAACACAACATCCAGTGTGGATCCAAATTCCATCCTTTCCCAATATGACAAAGCATCCACCCTCATGAATGCAGGAAAGTATGCAGAAGCAATTGATATGTTCAAAACAGTTTCGGACCGAACCGATTCCGTCACCCAAGAAGAAGAACAATTTGTGGAAAACTCCCTCTTTTATATGGGAAAATCCAGTTTCAAGGCCAAAGACTACCCAAGTGCCATTTCTCATTTTTCCAATTTTATCAAACGTTACCCAAAAGGTTTGTTATTAAAAGAAAACCTCTACCACTTAGCCCTTGCCACAGAAGCTTCAGGGGATAAAGAAAAGGCAAAACAACTTTTCCAAAAGGTAACCCAAATGCCTCCTATGGATGACAGCATTTCAGAAGATGCCAAATCCAAACTCAAAGGAGGTAGATCGTGAACGACCAAATGTTAGAAGCAATGTTTGGGAAATTTGGAAAGGTATTCCAACCAAACGAAGTTTTATTTTGTGAATACGAACCGGGAAATGATTTTTACCTCATCAAAGAGGGAAAGGTCAAAATCACAAAAACCATTGGGACCAGTATCAAAACCTTAGATGTTTTGGAAGCGGGGGATATTTTAGGTGAGATGGCAATCTTAGAAGAACAACCCAGGTCTGCCACTGCCATTGCTGTTACGGAAGTCAAAGCCCTTAATTTCAATCGTGCCAATTTTGAAATGCTGATGACAAAAAACCCAGCTCTTGCGATGAAATTACTCCATATCTTTTCCTTTCGGATTTATGACCAAAAAAGAAGGCTTATGATCCTCCTTATGGATGATATTGTCGGAAAGGTATGTGACGTCTTTGTGATGTTATACGAAAAACAGTACAATAATGATGTTTATAATGAAATCATACTTTCTGCGACTGTGGATGATATTGCCAATTGGTGTGCCCAACCTGTGGGTGAAGTCCAAAAAGTCCTCATGCAATATGTAAAAACAGGCAAACTTGACCTCTATCCAGATAAAATTGTTATTCACAATATCTCCGATTTCCAAAGGATAGTGAATCAGAAACGTAAACCTACGTAAAGCTCCCATAGCTCAGGTGGATAGAGCACTAGTTTCCTAAACTGGGGACACAGGTTCGAATCCTGTTGGGGGCAAAGATTATGGCGGAACAACCAGGAACCTTACTTTTTTATCTCAAACGTTCCACAGAATTTCTGGAGAAAAAGGAAATTCCAAACCCTCGTGTCGATGCCGAATGGATCCTCTCTGATCTCTTAAATCTCCCTCGCATCAAACTCTACTCCCAATTTGAAATGCCCCTTTCTCCGAAGGAAATTGATTTGTATCGGGAACGCATCGTCGAACGCAGCAAACGGAAACCTGTGGCATACATCATTGGCAAAAAAGGTTTCCACCAATTTGAATACTTAGTTTCCGAAGATGTCCTCATCCCAAGACCGGAAACAGAAGAACTCGTGGATTACCTTTACAAACAGAAAGAAACTCTGAACCAAGAGTTTCCGGGTGGGTTTCAAATTTGGGATTTGTGTTCTGGAAGTGGTTGTATTGGCCTAAGCCTTTCTCAACTCCTCCGTCCCCATCACGTAGTGTTATCTGACATTTCGGAAAAGGCAATTGGCACAAGCAAAAGGAATGCCGAGAAATACCAATTAACAGATGTATCGTTTTATGTGTCCAATTTGGACGAATCACTCCCCTCTGATTTACAATTTGAAATCATTGTTTCCAATCCACCTTATATACCAGAAACAGAAAAAAAAGAAATCATGCCAGATGTTTTGGAATATGAACCTCATCTTGCTTTATTTGTAAATGATATCCTCGAATTCCATAGGGCTCTGTTTTTATCCGCCAAACAAAGATTAAAACCAGGTGGTTGGTTTTTAATGGAAACCCATCCAGGTTATATCCATGAATTAGAAAATTTGGCCCTATCACTTGGTTTTGTTTCTTCGCAACGAATCCTAGATAGCTCTAAGAAGGAACGTTTTTTGTTTCTGAAAACTGAATCGCAGTTTGGATCTTAAATAAAGTCATATACAGTTCTTTCTCCATCCCTTCATTCAAATTTTGTTTAAAAACTTGGTCTGCGGCAATCACAACAGGAATTCCTTTTTCCCAAATGTTTTTTCCTTTTGTGGTGAGTATTAAAACAAAAACTCGTTTGTCCTCTGCCATTTGGATTCGTTTCACCCAACCTTTTTTCACCCATCCATCCACTAACCTTGATACGGTGGTTTTGTCCTTTGCTAACATCTCACTTAATTGTTTTTGGTTGGTACTTTCTTTTGATTGTAAGGGTAGAAGTTGGATCCATTCCTCAAACTTCATCCCAACGTTTTCCAATTCAAACTGATTGGAAAGATACCTCCTCATTAGGAGTAAGGTCTGGCTAAAATGGATTCCGAGTAATGAAGTGATCTCTAACATCCTTCCCATTTTAAATTTATATTGGTTTTGGCAAGTTTTTTAGTTGCAAATTACAACTATATGGTTGTATATTACAACTAAATGAATATTTGATTTTGGTTATCACAGATAAAAAGAAAAACGAGGGAATGGTATGGAATGGAGATACAAAACAATCGAAAGGGAAGGATTTTCCTTTCTCATTGCAGAAAACAATACAGAGGGTCCCAATCTCTTTTGGTTGGGAAGTGCCCTCTATTACCCAAGGGTAATCCCCGAAGCATTGTCAAAAAAATTTAAGATCACAATTGTCGACCAAAGAGGGTTTGCCAAACGATTGGGAACCGATGTGGAAAAGGAAAGCAGTTACGACTTGGATCTTCTGCTTTCTGATTTTTCCTTTTTCCAAAAACAACTAGAGATTCCACCCTGTCTCGTGCTTGGCCATTCTGGGCATGGTTATATGGCACTTGCCTATGCCAAAAAATACCCAGAACTTGTGAAACAACTTCTCCTCGTTGCGACTGGACCAAGCCACGGGGCCCCTTTACAAGAGAGAGAATCTTATTTTGAAACAATGGCAAGTGTGGAACGAAAAGAAAAACACCAAAGGCTCCAATACAAATTCCAAAGGCAAATACAAAGAGAGCCCGAGGGATTGGAGGATTTTTTCAATTTGTATTGTGTGAGCCAAGACGCTTTGGGTTTTTATAATCTTTCGATTGATTCCACTCTCCTTTGGGAAGGAGTGAAAACAAACAAACTCGCATTCGACCATTTGTTTGGGAAACTTTTTGTCGAAATCAAAGTGGAAGACTACCTCTCCGCAATCAAATGCCCAATCACAATTGTTCTCGGAAAGTATGACTTCCAAGTGGCTCCTCATTATACTTGGGATCCTATCTTACAAAGTTTCCCTGGTGTGAAGAAATTTGTGATCGAAGAGTGTGGGCATTTGCCATTTTATGAAAGGCCAAAGGAATTCCTCTTTGTGATCCCATAAAAAAAGCCCACATCCCAAATGGATGTGAGCTTTTGCTAAGGAACAAGTCCTGAAAACTGATTTAGAAAGATTGGGAAGGTGATTAACCTAACATGTCTTTCACTTCGTTTCTTTCTTCTTTTAACTCGTTGTGAGTGATGTCAAATTTTTCCTTACCGAATGCATTGATTTCAAGGCCTGTTACGATCTCTACTTTTTTCCCATCGGACTTCAAAGGGTAACCAAAGATAAGTCCTTTGTCCACACCATATTCACCATTGGAATGGCAAGCGGCACTGAACCAGTCCCCAGGTTTCGTTGGGGTCACAATATTACGCACTGTATCCACAACAGCATTCGCAGCGGAAGCCGCAGAAGAAGCACCTCTTGCAGCAATGATGGCAGCCCCACGTTTTTGCACAGTAGAGATAAAATCACCTTTTAACCAATCATGGTCACTGATCACATCCGTTGCTGGTTTTCCATTGATTTTTGCATTAAAAAAGTCAGGGTATTGGGTCGCAGAGTGGTTCCCCCAAATGGCTACATTGGATACATCTTTTACAAGGACTCCAGCTTTCTGCGCCAATTGTGTTTTCGCACGATTTTCATCAAGGCCTGTCATCGCAAACCATCTGTCAGATGGAACACCTTTTGCATTGTTCATTGCAATCAGTGCGTTTGTATTACAAGGGTTACCCACTACGAGAACTCTTACATCACTTGCTGCATTTTTTTCAATCGCCTTACCTTGAGTGGTGAAGATTCCACCGTTGATTTTTAAAAGGTCTCCACGTTCCATACCTGCTTTTCTTGGAACAGAACCGACAAGCAGTGCCCAGTTGATGTCTCGGAACGCCTCATCAATGTTTGATGAAACAGTTACTTTTTCGAGCAATGGAAATGCACAGTCGTCCAATTCCATAATAACACCTTTTGCTGCTGGGAGTGCTTGTTCGAGTTCCAATAATTGGAGTTCAACAGCTGTGTCAGGTCCAAACATTTGTCCTGAAGCGATACGAAATAAGAGTGCGTATCCGATTTGTCCGGCAGCACCTGTTACAGCAACTTTTACTTTTTTGCTCATAATATTTTTCCTTTTTTATAAATCTTTATTGTTTAAGTTCTTTTTGGATGATTTCATCAAAGTTTTCGAAAGGCAATGCACCAGAAACAAAGATCCCATTGATAAAAAATGCAGGTGTTCCACTCACCCCAACCTTTTGCCCATCTTGGATATCGACCTCAATTTCAGCTTTGAGTTTCGTTTGGTTTTTCATACAATTTTGGTACTTGGATTTTGAAATACCTGTATTTAATACAAGGGCATCAACGTTTCCCTTACTTAAGTTTCCAGTGTTCTCAAATAATACATTGAATACATCCCAATACTTTCCTTCCTCAATCGAACAATTGGCAGCCATATGGGCATACATAGCATCTTGGTGGAAAGGAAGAGGGAAATCACGGAATACCCAACGGATCTGGCCTTTGTATTTTTCACGGAGTTGTCGATTTACCTCTTGGCTTCGCTTGCAAAATGGACATTCAAAATCCGAAAATTCGATGATTGTGATTTTAGCGTCTTTAGGTCCGATGCTTGGATTGTTGTTTTCTGCAACTGTAACCCGGACAATATCTGGTTCTTTGATTAAAAAATCGACTGGGTATTTGGTAATGATTTCTTTATAACGATTTCGGCTAAATTCTTGTTCTTGTTGGTTTTTTAAAAATCCAACAATTTTGTCTCTCGTTTCGGAAAGCGATTTTCCACCTAACTGGGCTTTGTTTGCCATATACACATTGATGATTTCTTCTTCAGATGGTTCTTTTACCACCAATCCTTGGGTTAATACCTCAGATGGTTTTAAGTTTTTATCTTTGGCAACCAATTCAAATAATTTGTCTTGGGCAAATTCTCCAAACGTGTTTTTGAGAAGGGATTTGTATTCTGATTGGAATTTGGAATACGCAATGGGAGAGGACTCTTTGACATCACTAATGTCGTATTTTTTTCCACCGATGCTCACTGCATCTTGCGTGATGTGTTCTTTCACAAAGGAAGGAACACTGACAATGAATAACACGGCAAAGATAAAATTGGTAGCCATGAAGATTTTGGAGATGGGGTGAGCCATCCAAGATTTAAAATAATTTTCCATCTCTGCCAGCTTCCCGGCCATAAAGCGGGCAATCAAACGGAAAAATCCCAAAAAATTCTTTGATTTTCGCTAAAGCGAACCAGGAAAAGACCGAAAATCTGAGGGAGGGAAAAGGAAAGTTTTTTCTCAAGAGATCGATCCTGAACACGGAGGTTTGGGAATTATGAATACTATCAATACCCAAGGGAACGTCCACCAACCGATCCCACCTACTTTGCCCACCCAAACAGGGAAACAGTCGGAGGATGGAAAGGATTCTCTTCCGAAAAAAGCAAACCAAGAAGTGGCTGTACAAATTGCCAAACTGAAATCCGAACCAAAGGTAAAACCAGAGGATTTGGTTTTAAAACCGACACCTGCTTCCCTGGAGGAAAAACTAAACCAAATCATCTCCCCCGAAGAAGTGAAGGACCTACTTTCCCTTGTGACAAGGACCCCACTTCCGGAATCTAAATCCCATAAGGTTGATACAAAAAGGTAATTTTGTATTTAAGCATTGCCATTTTAGATAGTTTTGTCCTGGTCCTCAGCGGGGTGTTAACCATCTCCATGATGGGACTGGGATTTGTTGTGTACAACCAATTCATCCATCCCATTTTTATGAGAAAGGAATCAGATCGGTATATCCCAGTACAAACCGGTGATAAATACGATTTGGTCGTTGATGAACTTTCTCGTTTCGCCAGTTTTCATGTGGGTTGCAAAACAGGGCAACTTGCAACTCGTTGTAATGCGATTACGGAAGACCATCTTATCTTTCAGTTCAAAAAAAGTAGAGATAGTGAAGATTATACAATCACCGTTTTAAAAAATGGGCCAAGTTTCTACAAACCCCCTCGAATGGAACATTATGGCAAAATGGAATCAAAAGAAAGTTTTGATTCTTATGAAATCATTGGCCATCCTGCAGAATTTCGTATTTCCGATAAAATTACAAAAGATCGAATGGTAAACTTTATCGAAATCTCTCTGACCTCTTCCTTTTACTTCAATCGTTCTGGTAAAGAAAGGATGAAATTTACATTTGAAGTGGGAAAAATCCAACCCGGGATCAACCGAAAGGTTCGTTTTCGGGGTGATGTGTATGGATTTGGAAAAGAGGAAGGAGCCGACGAAGACTAAACAAAGCGGTGTTTTTGTTTCGTTCCCTCCATACTCTGCTTTCCGTATTTTTATTTGAATTGGATCCTTACGCCAATTCCGTCTGGTTTCACTCTGCGAAATTGAAACGGAATTCCTGCACCAGTCATTACCTGTGTTACCTTTTTTTCCAATTCAATTTGTTTGGATTTTAACGTTTTCCTTTCTAAAAAGATAAGTAAACTTGGTCCCGATCCTGACAAACAGTATCCAATCCCTTCTTGTTTTAATGTATCCGCTAAAGGAAATAGAGGAGAAGAACTGGGGATCCGATACGGAGTGTGCATTTTATCTTCAAGCCCAACCAAAAGATCACCGAACTTACGTTTGTCCAAAAAATGCATCCAAGCCCCAATGCGAGACAAATTAAAAATCACATCAGCAGTCACATAGTTCTTTGGAAGGGTTTTTCTTGATTCTTCCGTTGAGACTGCAAATTCGGGAGTTAGGATAAACATTGCAACAGAAGAAGGGAATTTTTTTCGAAAATAACGAATTGGCTCACCAAACGTAGAATATGCGAAGACAAAACCACCAAGGTAGGCAGGTAAAGTATTATCGGGGTGGCCTTCAAACTCTGCTAAAAATTGGGTGAACTCCTGTTCCGAAGGTACAGATTCTTTTTCCAAACGTTTATGAACTTCCCTCGCAAGGGAGAGACCGGCAACAATGGCTGAAGCACTCGAACCAAGTCCCCCTTTTAAAGGTAAGGAAAGTGTCATCTTACAATGATAAGGTGGAGGATTCAAATTTGGAACAAATTTAGTAAAATAGGATCGATACGCCTCTTCGACCAAATCTTCTTTTTTGGTAAAGGGAAGAGGATTCCCATTTTTCAATTCTGTTTTGGTTTCTGTAATTTCTTTAGAAAACTGGAATTCAAATTCATTATGAATGCCAAGGGCAAGACCCATAAGGTCAAAACCAGGTCCTAAATTGGCGGATGTCCCTGGAACTTGGATGAGAATCTTAGGTAGGCGAACCATCGTTTCGCCCAGGCTCTTAGATTCGGTTCGAAAATCAACCTCTCTTTCTCACAAAGAATTGTTCTACCGCATGCAATCCCCCAAGGACGACAGCAGGGATGCCTTGGCCAGGATACACGGTGTCACCCGTTAGTAAGAGATTTGGATCTTCCGATCGATTGGATACCATTTGAAAGGGATTGAAAAAATAAGAAGAAGGGATACCTCCGACTCTCCCCCATTTTCGCCCTGTCCATGTTTGCCATGTAACAGGTGTTGCTGAGTGAGTAAAAATAATCTTTTCTCGTATAAACCAAGGAAAGGTTTTTTCCAAACAGGAAATCAAAATGGATTCCATTTCTTTTTTTTGTTTGGGGTAATTTGCATCTCGTTTCCAAGTTTCAGGATGGGAAATATGGGTCGAAAGGGAAAGGATCCTTGTTTTATCCTTGGACCGAATCTTATCTTCAGGATGGGACAAGGATACAAAAACAGAATGGCCACCTCCATAAGGGAGTGCTTTGTCCAAATGGATTTGGTGGTGGAGGCATTCTTCTTTCCAAGTCAATCCATCCATCTCCACTTGCACAGCGATTCCCATCGTAAACGCACCCCAGATTCCAGTTTCCATAGACTTTGCTTTTGTTTTCAGGTGAGGTAAGTAATCTGTCAGTTCCACAAGGTTCCAAATCGGAAGGTTTGAGACAAGGATGGGAGCTTTGAATGAAGAGTTTTCCCGATTTTTGGAATTCACTTCCCAGTAGGTTGGTCCAGTTTGGTATAAAAATCCACCAGCGTCCTTTGGTTTTGAACCGGATAATTCAGTTTGTTCCGAGTAATATTTTTTTGTGATTTGATTTACTTCTTGTTTCGTTAAAAACTCACCTCCTAACTCACGTAATCTGGCGATCAGAACATTCGAAAGTTCCACCATCCCACCTAATACGATATAATTTTGTAAATTGGGATAGGTAAGACCTGCGGCCGCCATGGCGAAGGGAGTTTCCTTTGCCGTTGTTTGGTTCGTGATGAGAAGTTGTTCGTCTAAAAACTGATTCCATTCCTCATTTCGATGTAAAAATAAAATCCTTTGGACAAAACGGACTGATACCAATGAAAAACAAAAAACAAGAATGTCAAAAAGCCGAAAGCTTTTGAAACTCATCCAGACATCACGGAACGTACGAAATGGAAACAATTTGTATCGGCTGGACAAATCCCAAAGCCTATCCGAAATCAAAAAACAGATTTTCCAAAAGAAAACCATCCGTCGCCCTCCACCAAACACACGCAAGGCTTCCTTTGTCCAGCGATCTCGATCTTTGTACCTTTCAATGGTTTTTCCATTGAGGTGAACGAGCATGGATCGTTTGATGGGGAGGATGGGAAACTGGATCCCAAATTCTTTGGTGAGTCGGTCCATGGGCAAACCCGTTTCAAAGCCAACGAGAGTGGTGGCACCTGATTCAAACAAAAATCCTTTTTTTAGGAAACTGGAGGCAGACCCGCCGGGAGAAATTCCTTTTTCGAGGACGAGTACCCGTTTGCCTTTTTTTGCAAACGAAAGAGCAGCACATAGCCCCCCTAGTCCTGATCCAAGGACAATCACATCCCACTCTTTTTCCATGTAACTTGTAGACTGTTCATGAAAATCGAATGGGAAAACGTTTTGTTACGGGTTTATCTAAAAATCACTCTGACCAAAGTTTTTTTAAATCACTGGCGATGTTTTTTTGCATGGCTTCGTTGGTTCCACCACCAATGCTTAAAAGGATTGCATCTCTATGGAGCCTTTCGACAGGATACTCACGGCAGTAACCATACCCACCTAATACCTGTATGGCGTTTCGAGACACTCGCTCCGCCATCTGTGTGGCAACAAGTTTTGCAGAAGCGGCACCAAGTGAGTTTCTTACATCTGGTCCCAGTTCACTTGCGACTTGGTAAACAAGGGCCCTTGCTGCTTGGTAATCCGCGTAAGACTCAGCGACGAGCCTCTGGATTTGACCAAATTCCATTAGTTTTTTCCCGAAGGCTTCTCTATGTCGGACTGTATAATCGCACATAATGTCCACACAGCGGCGGGCAATGCCAAGGGATTGGGCAGCCAGTGTCACACGTTCAATTTCCAAATTCCGCATCATATGAGTGATGGCACCGTTTTCTTCCCCTAATAAATTTTCTTCAGGGACTTCCATATCTTCGAAAACAAGTTGTGTTGTGGGAGAGGAACGCATTCCCATTTTTTCTTCTTTTTTCCCAACCGAAAAACCTTTGTAAGACGACTCAATCACAAAAGAAGTCATCTTTTTAGCGTTTTTATCTAACTTTGTATACAAAACAAAGACCTGGCCAACGGAACCATTGGTAATGTATTGTTTCACACCATTGATGATATAACGATCTCCCTTTTTCACTGCGTGGGTCGCCATACCCAAAACATCAGTACCTGCTCCTGGTTCTGTCATGCCCATCCCACCAATCCACTCCCCAGTGATGACCTTACTGAGGTAACGACTGCGCTGCGAGGCATTGGAACTATAAAAGAAATTATTCACAAACAAAACTTCGTGAGCCAAATAAGATAATGTAAACCCTGGATCAAAACGACTCATCTCCTCGTGGATGATCACAGAAGCCAATGGATCGAGTCCATGCCCACCATCTTCTTCGGGGACAGTGATACCAAAAATTCCAAGTTCCGAACCCAAACGTTTGAATAGAATTTCATTAAAAGATTCTGTTTCATCATTTTCTTTTGCCTGGTCATCCAATTCACGTTCTGCAAAAGAAGCAACGGATTGCCTTAGGCTTAAGTGGTCTTCTGTTGGATTGAATAAATCATAAGAGGATTTTTTGGTCGTAACAATACTCATAGGGAAGATTTTCTCGTACTTTTCCTGAAACTGTAAACGAAAAAATCAAAGGGAATTGCACTCGCTTGCATCATTTTGTTTCAAAAACGAACGCCATCATGATCGCAGTATGGACACCCAATCATTTTTTTTAGGAGATAAACTAACGTCTATTAGAAGATATTTGGTTCCTGACACATCTTTTTAAAACTTATTACATTTCATTCACGAAAGCAAACATCTACTACTATAGTTTAGGATTACTACCTACGGCAATTCCCTAAAGAATAAAAATGAAATTAAAAAATTAGGAATGAATTTACAATTTATTGAATCTACTCCAACATCGCATAAACATTCGGAAAGTTTTTTTTATCCAAATGAGTATCGAATCATGAGCACAAACGATTCCAATATAGTACCTAGAGAAAAGCTCGCCAAATTTGAGTTAACCGAAGAATCCTTAAATAGTTTTCGGAAAAACCAAAATATCCCTCTCGATTTGTACAATAAAGACGGCCAAATTTTAATTCATAAAAAAAGAAACCCAACCGAAGCAGACTTTGGTAAACTTCTAAAGTTTGAAATGCAAGGGGTTTATTTTCTCATCTCCGAACTTAAAAAAAATAAACCCAACGGGAATGAAAAACCGTATTTGGAACCTGGAAGGACCACAAAATTATTTGATGTAGAAAAAACTGCCCGCTTCGCAAAACAATCACAGGCGCTCATCGAAGAGTTACGAAAAACCTCCTTTTCCTCTGACCAGGCCGTTTTTGTCCAAAACTCGGTCAATGAACTGCTCACAGACTTCACAAGTAACCCTGATTTTGAACTTGGGATCTTTAATATATTAGAAATCTTAAGTGTGGCAGGAGTTTCGGTAGAATCAGAACTCATGACAAAAAGAACTGTTGTCGCCATGGGAATGAAGGTTCGGACACGAAAGATCGTCAACGAAGGCAAAGAAGAATCCAACAAAAAAGACCACTTAAGCCTTATGATGGCAAGTTATTTGATGGATGTAGGGTATTCGAGACTTGAGGTCAAACAAACTCCGAAACTCACCAAAGAAGAATACGCTGTTGTCCAACAACATCCAATCATCAGTTACCTAATGACACTGCCTGCACCTGAAGTGGAATCGCATGTCAGGACTCTCATCTTAAACCATCACAGACCCTATCGTGGCAATGGGGTGAATAATAATTTTCCGGACCCAAGATCCCTTTTCACCAAACTCATGTCAGTGCGCGATAAATACAACCGTGAGGTGGGAAAAGAAAGGATCACACAAGACATCGAATTACAATTGCATTTACAAGAAAACAATGTCACAACATCAAGTTTTGAGGAAGACATCGCAATTTTGTCCCTAGCAAGCGAATACGCGTCTCTCACATCCAACCAACCTTGGAGGCCAGCATTTAAATCATCTACGGCTCTCAAGATGATTTTAAATGATTCCTTTTTTTCCTATAGTAACAAAAACATTCGCCACCTTCTCGATTATGTTGGTAGTTCCCTCACAAATAACGAAAATATCATCAACTTTGGTGACTTTGTGATTACGGCTTCGGTGGATTCAGAGAGGCGTGCCCATTTTGATATTTGTTTGGTCTTAGATGTAGGCCGATACCAAACAAGACCCAAACTCCAAAGGATCTGTAGCATCAATCCTGTTTTCCAAAAAGGGATCAAATTTAAAATTGCTGACTTTGATCTAAAGAGCATCAAAATTGATCGCAGAAAAGCAATTATGGATTTAGCCTTACAAGCAGGGACCACTCGTGTGATTTATACGATAGACCCAGAGTTAAACCCCGCCTTACACGAAGCAGTGTACAAATTAAATCTAAACTCTTAATCAAACTTCGTTTTGATACGAATACAAATTGATTTTTTGTTCCCTTCCTGGTAACAATATCCCTTCATTTTTTACCCAATCATTTGGTTTTCCAATCTCATTCCATACTGCTTCAGAGATCAGTAACGGTGAACCGATGGTTTTACAAG
Organism: Leptospira jelokensis; assembly: GCF_004769635.1. Classification (GTDB taxonomy): domain Bacteria; phylum Spirochaetota; class Leptospiria; order Leptospirales; family Leptospiraceae; genus Leptospira_A; species Leptospira_A jelokensis. The sequence goes on along the minus strand of NZ_RQGH01000011.1, from coordinate 73,920 downwards.
CAGACTCAATCCTTGATGCAGTGTTCACGGTATCACCAATCACAGTGTATTCCATTCTTTCTTCGGAACCAATGCTCCCACAGAATACTTCTCCCGAATGGATTCCAATTCCGATTTTGATTTCCACCTGTCCTAATGTTTTTCGCTCTTCATTCCAGTTTTTAAGCTCTTCTAACATCAACTTGGCGGCATTCACTGCATTTAGGGAATCTTCACCAAAAATTTCAGAAGGCATTGGTGTTCCAAAGGTTACCATGACAGCATCCCCGATGAATTTATCCAAACTGCCTTTGTTTTGGAAAATCACTCGTACCATTCGCCGACGAAATTCGGTTAAAAAAATCGACAATTCTTCCGGATCCAATAGTTCTGAAAACTGAGTGAAACCTCGGATATCACTGAATAATACAGTTACCTTTTGTCGTTTGCCTTTGCCTAAAACCTCAGGGTCCGAAACAATTTCAGAAACCAAATCAGGGGAAAAGTAACGAGATAAAGTGGTTTTCTGAGTTTCGGAAGCCGCAAATTTAAGCAACATCCTTAAGGACCGAAAAATGGCATAAGAGATGGCAAACACAAGGATCAAATAAATGACAGGTTTTGAAACTAGGGCATCCAAAAGGATGATTTCATCACCTAACACATAACTATGCCAATCCAAACTCACAATGGCATCAGGATCATGAAGGGCGACGGCGATGAATCCATAGTAGCTAATCAAAAAACAAACAAAAGAAAAAACCACGAGTGAAAACCGGTATTGGAAGAGGCATAACGACAAAGGTAATAAATAAAAGATCATAAGTGGAGTTTTCACTAAAAAATTTGGATTCCCATCTCCCTTAATCCAATACCAATTGAGAATCGTCATGGTAATCAACACATTATCCACAAGTAGACTAATGTAGTCGTATTTTGTTTTCCACTTGCTCTCCTTCTTTTTCAGAATATGCAAATGTATAAATGTATTGGTAAAATAAACTGCGATTGCAATGAAGTTGACTAAATGCCCCCAAATCGTTTCAATATTACTTACATTCGCAATGGCACTTGCAATCAGAGCAAATCCGATTACATAACGAAACCGAACTGCAAATAATGCTCCCATGGCTTCTTCTTCGAAAAGAAGTTCCGACATGTATTTAGGGAATTGGTCACGGATACAATAAACAGATTGGATGGCATTGCGAATCGAACGAAACATTGGCATACATTTCAGACGAAAAAAGATTTTGTGGCAAGGGAATTTTCTTTTTGCCAAAGGATTCCCAAAAAAGGATAGATGAACTATGTTCCAATCAAAACAAAATCATGGAACGTCTCTTTCGCAATTTCTGATCTCTTATGGATCGTTGGATGTTGTCGTTTCTGTTTTTGCCAATTTCAGTTTTTTTTCTACCCTTTTCCAAATTCCATTACGGATACCACTGCTTCTTTTTTATTTTGTTTCGGTTTGGGGATTGTACCTTCTGGACCACCTTTGGGATGCCAAAAGAGAATTGGATCCAAAAAGAGAAAGGTCTCAGGTTTACCTAGGCCACCAAACAAAGATCCAATGGGGGATCGGAATCTCCCTTCTCCTTTCTGTTTCACTTGGCATATTCTGGGAATTGGATTTTTTATTCGATAACCTTACCTATTTCCTTTCGTTTGCCATAAGCCTCCTCCTCGTTGTGAAAGGACTTTCGCCCATCCCAAAGGAACTTTTGGTTTCCTTTTTTTATACTTGGGGGATCCTCCTTCCCTTTCCCTGGGAGAATGGCCTTAGAGAAATCACCTTCCTCTTTTTCCTCCATGCTTTCTCCAATGTTTTGTTCACTTACAACCTAGACCGAGACCTAGACAAAAGGCAAAATGCATTGGTTTTTAGCCGATTTTTTTCCTATGATGCCATGCAGTTTTTCTTACGGCTTTTCCTTCTGGTAGGATTTTTTTTCCTTTGCCTTACGACATACTCGATGACAACCCCACTCCTCTTTGGATTGGCACTTGGCCTTTCCTACCTATGGCTTTTCGTTACGACCTTCCTTGTAAGGAACACCACCACCCTCAAATCTTTGGCAGAACTTTCCTACCTCCCGATGTTTTTGCCCCAAATCATTTTTTTCTTCTCTGGACTCCCCTAAAAAATAAGCATGGGTTTATGTTCTTCCTTTTCGTACATCTCTTTCTATTTTTACTCCTTAGCTCACTCTACTGGTTCCGATTTCGTTCCCAAGCTGAGGGTCCAAAAGGGAATCTCCTCATAGAAGTCCAAAATGCCAGTAAAGATTGGAAAAAAACACCCCACCTCGTCCTCCTCCTTGCCTTTGTACTGTTCCTACTCCTCCCGCTCACCCTTGGGTTCCAGTTCTACCTTAGGTCCGATGCAAACGTCCTTGTGGTCATTGTAGGCATCATTTGGGCTTATAATTGGTCCAAATACAGCTTCTTTCGAGAATAAATTACTTCCCTTATGACTTCCCTCTCGTTTTCTGGTCTTAAGGTAATCCACGAAAACGGGGTTAAGGAATGAAAATTGTTGTTCTAGTAAAGCAGGTTCCGGATACGGAAACCAATATCAAGGTCGGTGACAAATCGATCAACGAAGCTGGCGTAAAATGGATCATCTCTCCTTATGATGAATTCGCTATCGAAGAGGGAATTAGAATTCGTGAAAAGAGCGGTGGAGAAGTCATCGCTGTTTCCCTCGGTCCGGACCGTGTCGTAGAAGCACTTCGCACTGCCTACGCAATGGGTGTAGACAGAGCCGTTCATGTAAAAGTGGATGACTATGTAACTTTTGACTCTACATACACTTCCGAACTCCTTGCTAATTTCATCAAAGCAGAAAATGCAGATGTTATCATCGGTGGTCGTCAATCAATCGATACTGACAGTTCACAAGTTGTGGTTCAAATTGCAGAGAGATTGAATGTCCCTCACGTAGCAATGGCCCTCAAACTTGAGTTTGACGGTAAAAAAGTAACTGCCACTCGCGAAATCGAAGGTGGAACGGAAGTGGTTGAAACTTCTGCTCCTCTCGCAGTGACTGCACAAAAAGGTTTGAACGAACCAAGATACCCAAGTTTAAAAGGAATCATGTCTGCGAAGAAAAAACCAGTAGATGTGAAAAAACCAGAAGAACTCGGTGCAACTGGTTCCAAACTCGAAGTAGTATCTCTCGAACCACCTCCTCCACGTATCGCTGGTCGAAAACTGGAAGCAGCAGATGCACAAGGTTTTGCATCTCAACTTGTAAAAGCTCTTCGCGAAGAAGCGAAGGTCATCTAAGGAGACGAACATGGCTGATGTTTTAGTAGTTGGTGAATTAAAAAACGGCGAACTTAAAAAAATCTCAAAAGAACTCACTTCTGCAGCTCGCAAAATTGCGGATGCAATCGGTGGTAAAGTTCATACTCTCATCATCACTGACAACGTGGACGCGTATGCTGGTGATTTGAAAGCAGTTGGTGCTGATGCAGTGATTGGTGCAAACCTTGGTGAATTCTCACCAGAAGGTTATGCAAACGGTATTTTTGCCGTGATCCAAGAGAAAAAACCTGCAGTGGTTCTTATGCCACACTCCGCACAAGGAAAAGAATACTCTGCAAGAGTAGCGATCAAAGCAAATGCTGGAATCGTTGCGGATGCAGTGGCACTTTCTGTTGACGGTGGAAAAGTAGTAGCGAAAAAACCAATTTACTCTGGTAAAGCTTACGCAAACTTTAAAGTTTCTTCTGACATCCAAATGTTTACTGTGCGTGCAAACTCACAAGAAGTCACTCCAAAAGATGGAGCTGGTGCAGTTGAAAAATCAGGAGCTTCTGCTGGTGAAGTGAGAACAAAATCACTTTCCAAAGACCTTTCTGGTGGAAACAAAGTGCAGTTAGCTGATGCTTCTATCATTGTATCTGGTGGTCGTGGGATCAAAGGACCAGAAAACTGGCCTATCATCCAAGACTTAGCAGACACTCTTGGTGCTGCTCTTGGCGCTTCCCGTGCGACTGTAGATGCTGGTTGGATTTCTCACTCACACCAAGTGGGCCAAACAGGTAAAACTGTTTCCCCTAACTGTTACATCGCTTGTGGAATTTCTGGAGCGATCCAACACTTAGCGGGTATGGGATCTTCCAAATACATCGTTGCGATCAACAAAGATGGAGATGCTCCTATTTTCAAAGTAGCAACTTACGGTGTTGTCGCTGATTTGTTTGAAGTGGTGCCTGCACTCACTTCTGAATTCAAAAAAGTATTGGGTTAATTCCCAATACGAACCATCTCACTTTGAGAAATTTCCTTCTCAAATTCCAGATTGTTCTCCTTTTCTCTGCCCCATTGGTTTCCCTTTGGGCAGAGGATGGACGAGACCGTCTCAACGCCGTCATCGGCAGAATGAACTCCCTCGAAAGTTTCCGTGCCTCTGTGACCTTAAATGGTGGCCTAACGGGTGTCGTTTCCTACAAAAGCCCAAACCAACTCCATGTTCGGTTTAGTGATGGAAGGATTATCTCTTCCAATGGCCGTATTTTATGGTTTTATAACCCAGATTCCTCAATTGCAGGGAAACAAGACCTAAAAGGTGTCTCTGGTGGACTTGGCGGACTGCTTTCAGGTTACGAAAACGTAACTGTGAGTGGCAGAACCTTTCGCCTCACTTCTAACACCAAACGTTATAATGAAATCATTTTGGTCGTCTCAGATAACGACCTCCCACGTGTACTCAAAATGAAACGTTCCGATGATGAAATCACTGAAATTGCCTTCTCTGGCATTGCGACCAATATTGGTCTCGGAACAGGACTTTTTAATTTCCAACCTCCCACAAGCTCACAGATTGTTGAGAACCCTCTCAACCAAAAGGAGTGATTGTGACACCAGTTTCGCGTACAGAAGCCCATCGTGTGTTTGCGGATTTGTACCGCAAAACCCGGACACCCGAACACCAACAACTCATTGATGAAGCGATTTTAAAATCGAATGATGTGTTCATTCGCATCGACCTCATCCGTAAAGTTGACGAAGACTACGAAAACAAAAACAAACCAAAAAAAGAAGACAGTCGTGACCGAGGTTTGCCAGAAAGGGAACAACCACGAAGGGAAGTGATCTCAAGGCCCGCCACTCCCGACCCCAAACCAAAACGTTCGAGTGACCTCGTCACAATCGACAGTGCCAAACAAAAACAAAACCCTGGCCGAAAAAAAGCCATCGAACAAAGACAAGGTGGTGGACTACTCGCTGGTCTTTTTGGGGGAGGAAATAGTGCCAATAGTTCCATCGGAAAATTTGCGAAAGAGACGGGAACGATTGAGATCGGATTGTTTGGCCGTAACCCATCCATTTCCAACAACGTAGAAAAGATTTTTCGTGGGCTGAAAGAAGATGTCCTCATCCCAACCATCCAAGCCCTTCGTGTTTCGGAACAACAAGGTTGGAGGATATGGACTCCCCTTGTTTACAACATCATCAATAATTTTAATAAATTCTTTAATGCCTTTGCCTCACTCGATGCTCTTATCTTGGATAAAATTTCTGCAGATATCTTTTTAGAAAGATCACTTAAGATGCAGATGTTTTATGTACGGTTTTTACAACGAGATGATGCAAAAGATATTATTTTATCCAATTTACCAGACATCGTAAAAATGGATGAAAAACTCACACCAAAGCTAAACAAAATTATGGAAGGTGTGAACTATGCCCTTAATCTCGAAAACAACAAACCCAAGTTATCCGATGCCATTACAGCATTTTATATTGTTGCCAAAAAGAAAATGTTCACTTGGCCTGAAATTGTCACTGACCTACGTGTCCCACCCATCCAAGAACATAAATTCCAAGCGGCACGTGAAATCCAAAAAGAAGTAGAAATCACTGTCGCTAAAATTTCAGACGATATCAATACTAGAACGTTCAAAAAAGAAGAACTGCAAAATTTAAGATCACGTTACTTTTCCATTGATGACAAAGGCAAAATCAGTTTTGATTTTTTAAACCAAGTGGTGGACGACTATATGGCCCACCACATGCCAGAATCGTCAAAAAGCCAAACCGTAAAAAATAGTTATAAATCACAACCTCACAGGCTTGTTTATTTATTACTCCGTGACTTACAAACTGTATATGTGAATTTAATTGAAGGGTATGTGCGGTTAGGTGACAAAAACCAAAACCAAGAACTCCTAATCATCCAACCTGGTTTATTTCGCAATGAAATCGATGAGCTCAATTCCCTTGTGCGAACCATTGATAATTTTAATAAAAAGTTCCCTAGTTTCCAATACAGTTTCCAACAGTATGGTATGGATTACAGCACAGGGAATGCGGCAAATGACCAAATCGCTGGGCCAATTGTTCAGGCACTCCAGGAAGCATCCGAATTTTTTGGAAGTTTTGCAGGCAAACTCAATATCATCATTGAAAACCATTTGATGGCAAAGGTAACCGAATCAAAAGGTAAAGCGAGTGATAAAATTGCTTCTACAAAAGACAAAGTCATTGAAGAAGTTAAAATTGCCCAACGGTTCATTCCTCATTATGACAAAGCAGTGGTTGCAAAAGAACGGATCAATGGAATGAAAGTCGAAGATGTCTTTCTGCAATTTACAAAGTATTTGTATAATTATGCTGTGATTTTTAAAGATCCAACCACTACATCCAAACTCACTGCTCACAGAAAAATTGAACAAGAACTCATCAAACTCAATAAAGAGTATGAAAGGTTAACTTATTCTACCTTTCACAAGGATAGTGGGAACCCAGAGCCAGAAACCACAGGAGTTTCTGGTGAAACAGAAAATTCCGAATTAGTAGATGGCTCAGGTGCGGAGGACGAATCTTGAGAGTCCTTACTGGATTACAACCTTCCGGCAAATTACATTTAGGAAATTATTTTTCAGCGATCAAAAAAATATTGGATTACCAATCTAAAGAAGAATTATTTCTTTTTATCGCTAACCTTCATGCACTCACGACATTCCGTTCGAAGGAAGATCTAAAAGAATATACCTTAGGATGTGCAATCGACTTACTTGCGCTAGGTGTTGATCCCAATAAAACTGTTTTTTGGGTTCAAAGTGATGTTCCACAAGTCACAGAACTCACTTGGTATCTCTCCCAATCCATCACAGTCTCACAATTGCAACTTGCCCATTCCTTTAAAGACAAAGTTGCAAAAGGGTTTGTCCCGGGAGCGGGGCTTTTTACGTATCCCATCCTTATGGCAAGTGACATCTTACTTTTTTCTGCAGAAAAGGTCCCTGTGGGAAAAGACCAAAAACAACATTTGGAATTTGCACGTGATATTGCAGAAAGGTTCAACACACAATTTGGATCCGTTTTAACCATCCCCGAACCAGACATCGATGAAAACACAGCCATTGTTCCAGGTGTGGATGGTGCCAAGATGTCCAAGTCTTACAACAATACCATCGACTTCTTTGGAACTGAAAAAGAAATCAAAAAGAAAGTCATGTCAATCGTGAGTGATTCGAAAGCCATCGAAGAACCCAAAGATCCCAAGGAATCGGTGATCTTCCAAATCCATTCCTTATTTTTAACCAACTCGGAAAAAGAGTCCCAAAAAGAAAAATATACGAAAGGTGGATTTGGATACGGGGATCTCAAAAAAGACCTTTTAGAATCGATCCTCTCTCACTTTGCCCCTTTCCGATCCAAACGAGAAGAACTCACACAAAACTTAGATTATGTGCATTCAGTTCTGAAGTTGGGAAAGGAAAAAGCAGTGGAAGTTGCTGAAAAAAAATTGGATGAAGTGCGTTCCACTCTCGGCATTTACCCTTACTAATTTCCTAGAGACCAAAACATAAATTCATTACCTCATTCACTTGTGAAAGTGAATGCAAAACTACTTCCGAATTCTTCCTTTGGTTGGTTTTGTTTTGGGATTTGTGTCACGGCATCACTCTTCAAATTTGGAACCCAAATCCCTGGATTTTACCTACTAACATTTTCGCTTGTTACACTTTCTCTTTCCATCATACTAGTTTTCCCTCCTCTATTTCCGAAAACATGGGAGAGCCGATTGTTAACGTTTGCCATTGCTTCGTTTGTTTTTGTTTTGTTTGCGGATACAGGACAAATTTCTTTGCCAAGACAACCAAAACCGTGGTTTCGTTTATTCCTCATCGATACGTGTAAACAATCTCCCCTTTCTCCTCTGGAACAAAGGATTGTCATAGGTCTTGTAACCGGTTCCACAAAAGAGATCCCAAAGGACTTTAAGGAGATTGCCAAGGAATCAGGGATCTTACACCTCTTTGCAGCTTCAGGGTTGCATTTGGGCATTTTTATTGGTAGCCTTCAATTTTTTGGAAATCTGATCTTTACCCAAAAGAGATGGATTTCGATTCTCCTTTCTTTGGCCCTGGGATGGTATTATTTGTATCTTTTGAACTTCCCTGTTTCTTTTGTTCGGGCATATTGTTTTGCGTTTTTCACCTTATTGTCTTCTATTCTCTATCGCAAAATCGCTGTTAGCGATCTACTCATCATTTCTTCGGCAGGCATTGCATTTTTTTTATTTTCTGATTTTTTAAGTATTGGATTTTTACTCTCGTTTGGGGCTGTATTTGGAATTTTTTATCTCAAACCAAGTTTAGACCAAATACTTCTGCCAAATTCTCAATCTTTATTTAAAGAAAATTTCACATTAACATTCGTTTGTTCCCTCTGCAGTTTCCCTGTCCTTGTATACTACTTCCATTCCTATTCATTTGGTGGGATTTGGATCAATTATTGTTTGGTACCATTGGCCGGAATTTTACTCCCTTGCCTTTATTTCACCATGTTTCTCCAAGCATTCCTACCAAGTGGTTTGGAAGTTTTGATTTCTAGTTGGATTTGGACGCCAACTTCGTATTTACTCTCTCTTTTTTTGAAACTCTTTCAATCCCTTTCGGCTCAAGGGAGGGGTTATCAAATTTGGCAAGAGTTCACAGAATCGTTTGTGATCGCTTCACTATTGTTAATTTTTTTCTTATGGTTCGTGTATCGTTACAACCTATGCCAAAAAACAATGATAAAGTGGGCATTATCCATCCTTGTGTTTTCATTTTTTCCATTGGTTTATTTTTATCCGCAATCAAGGAGTTTACCAGTTCCCTTCCAAAAAGGAAAAGGATACTTTTCTCTTACAATTCAAAATCAATTTTTTCTTTACGGAAATTGTTCACCTTACAAACGTTTGGATTTACCCACCACTAAAGATAAAATTAATACCATTTTATTTGAATCCGAATCTTGTTTGCAAACCGTACTTCGGCTAAAAAAGAAACATAATGTCCAGAACACCATTTGGTATGACAAATCCTCTTCACCATTCCAATCAGTTTTGGAGAAAGAAGGGATCCAAATCCAAACTTCCTCTCGCCTTGGCGACTCCATTACAAGTGAAAGGAGCATTTTCCGTTTTGATGGCAATCCCAAGGAAATCCAATCCTTGTTACGTACCTTACACGAAACAGGAAGAAAAAATAAGAAAAAAAACTGGAAAGGAATCTTGGTTTTGGATTTCCCTCCCTGGAAAAAAAAGGAAGCGAAAGAATGGATCACCTACCAAAAACTACTTGGGATTTCTAACGCCTGGGAAATCTTCATCGTTGAGGATCATTTTGAAATCCCCTTACTCCACAATCTCACAAATCCAAACTTTCTTTGAAAAAAAAGGAATCCGTGCCCAAAAAAAATTTGGTCAAAATTTCCTGATCGACCAAAATATTGTGGAATACATCGTCAACATCGCAAAACCTTTGTTTATCGATAAAGAAGTTTCACTTGCAGAGATTGGGATTGGGCTTGGGACATTGACCTACCCCATCCTCAGCCTACAAAAAGAAACCGATCTCTTCGAAATCGATTTTGCATACATCCAACTGGCAAAAGAGGAGATTTTACCAAAATTTCCCAATGCCCATCTACATGCAGGGGATGCATTAGAGAATTTATTCCATATCTTTCCCAAACAAGTGTTTGTCTTCGGTAACTTACCTTACCACCTCACAACCGAAATCATCAATACCCTTCTCATCCATTGCCGAAAGTTCCAAGGTGGGATCTTTATGGTGCAAAAGGAATTTGCCGAACGCCTGGTGAAAGAAAGATCTTCCTTATCAGTGTTTTTGTCTGCATTCTGTGATGTAAAATACCTGAAGACAGTCCACAAAAACTGTTTTTTCCCCATTCCTAAAATCCACTCCGCTTTGATTTTACTGACACCCAAATCGGAAACTGGTAGGAGCCATTGGTCCCCCCAATCAGAAAGCGAAGTGGCAATTTGGTCTCGGATGTTACGAACCCTTTTTTGGGGGAAACGAAAACAAATCCAAGTCAGTTTACGAGAATCCCCATTCTCCGATGACCCAAAGTTTCGGGAGGCATTGGCTCTGGCAATCTCACGTTCTGGCATCCCCCCGACCAAACGTCCCGAAGAATTGAACCAGGAACAATTTCTGAATCTCGGTCAACATTTGCTTGACATTTTGTCAAAATGATGTCAAATCTATACCGCTATGTTCGAGAATTTCAAAGCCCCTCAAATTGTTACCTTTGCCATCCCCGTTTTCTTTTTGCTGATTGGGATTGAGGTCTACATCGGTTACCGAAAAAACAAAGACCTTTACCGGTTGAATGATTCCATTGCAGATCTGAGTACGGGGATCATTTCGCAGATTTGGGGTCTTTTCCAAAAAGGGATCGGGTTATATGCCTATTTTTATATCTACGAACACTTTCGTTTTTTTGAATTTGCTCTGACAAACCCTTGGGCATGGGTGCTTTGCATCGTCGGTCAAGATTTTTGTTATTACTGGTCCCACCGATTGGCTCACGAAGTGAATTTCCTTTGGGCGGGCCATGTCATCCACCACCATAGCGAAGAGTACAACCTTGTGGTTGCCCTCAGGCAAACGGGCCTTGGTGGACTTGTGACTTGGATTTTTTATGTGCCACTCGCACTCGTTGGGTTCCACCCTTGGATGTACCTGGCCAGTGGGCAAATCAATTTGATTTACCAATTCTGGGTGCACACCAAAGCCGTTGGTAAAATTGGTAAGATTGGAGAGTTCCTCCTCTCCACCCCTTCCCACCACCGCGTCCACCATGCGATTAACCCCATCTACATCGACAAAAACCATGGGGGGATCTTCATCATCTTTGATCGGATGTTTGGAACCTTTCGGGAAGAAACAGAACCTTGTGTCTATGGAACCGTAAAACCCCTACGGAGTTTTAATCCGGTTTATGCCAATTTCCATTATTACTGGGAACTTTTGAAACAGTCCTTCCAAGCCGAATATTTCTTAGACAAAATCCTTGTGTTCTTCAAACCTCCCGGTTGGATCCCAAGGCAAGGAAACCAACCAGCTGGATTTTTGCCGATCCCGGAAGTAAGTCCCACAACCTTCCAAAAGTATGACCCAAAGCCAGCATCGGAAGTGAAAACCTATACAACCACTTGGTTTGTCCTCGTTTTATTATTGTCCTTTGCCTTTTTGCTCTTTGTTCCCAAATTCAGTTTGGTCTCACAAATCCTGGTCACGATTTGGGTGACACTTTCCCTGGTTTCGATCAATGCATTGATTGAAAACAAAACTTGGGCAGGGGCTCTCGAGATCACAAGGTTGTTATTTGGATTCTTAGTACTAGGTTACTTCGATGTCAACTGGGCCTATTATGCCATTGGCATCGTATCTCTTGTGATCGCAGGGATTTATCTCTACCGTACGGGCCAACAAAAGACACAGGTCACTTCTTAAACGAATCCAATGAAAAGGACCGAAAACCCGATCGGTCCTTTTTTCCCACACCCTCCTTCCTTTGTAGATTTTTCCTATATTACACCATTCCCGAATTCTATTTAACAACGTTAATGCCCACCAACCCACCTAGAAAAGGAAATGACACCGATCCAGGTAACTTTCTTATGTCACATAAAAGCCATGTTTGAGGCAGGATTCCAGCCTCTTCGCCTTGACCCGGCGAGGGGCCGTGAGAATTTGGCATTGCACCATAGTTTTTGAGGCGAAATGAGATGAAGCGAAACCGCAGTTACTATATCATACTGGTCCTAATCCTCTTTGTCGTGACCTACTCGGCCTATGCGGCTTACCAAAAACAAAAAAACGGTCCTGTTTTTTTGGACAACCATGTCTTCCAACGTTACAACGACCAATGGGGTCTTTGGGTGGACTTAAACGCTGAGAAAAAGTCCCTCCTGGAAAAGGCTTCTGAGTTTGGAGTGCTGGCCCAAGAGGTGATGGAAATCAACCACCTGACGGATGCCGACCTCAAACGTTTGAAACGATCCATTTTTTTCCCGTATTCTTCAGAATACATGCGTAACCTCCAAGAAAAGGAACTCTTTCGCGAAACCATTGAATCACCAATTGACCAATTCATTTGGCCCGTACTCCCCAATAACAAATCCCGGATTTCCTCTCGGATTGGAAGGCGTTGGAACACTTGGCACACTGGCCTCGACATCGCCATTCCTAAAAATTCCATTGTCCTTGCGGCAGCAGACGGTGTGGTCGAAGAAGCAGGGAGAGGTGGTGATTATGGTCTTGCTGTCAAAATTTACCACCATGACATGAACCACTTCCATACTGTGTATGGACACAACCAAGAGTTACTCGTAAAACCTGGTGATGTCGTGAAAAAGGGACAGATCATTGCATTTTCTGGAAACACAGGAAAATCAACAGGACCCCATGTCCACTTCGAAGTTCGATTTCACAATGTGTATTTAAACCCGGAAAACTTTCTCACTCCCTTTGAAGAAGGGGTTGCCACAAACCTAGTCGGATTTGCAGACTAAGAAGTTGTGACACAACTTACAAAGAATAGTTGGACGGATGAAATTTATGAACGTCTGACATCACTCATCCCGAAAAAAACAGGCATCGCCTGTTTCGATTTTGATAATACGCTCATCCGAAATGACTTTGGCGAAAAGATCATGGACCAACTGATCAAAGAAGGGCTTGTCTTTTTACCAAAAGACCTTTCTCCTTTTTTTCGGGATAAAGATCTTTGGAAAGACCATACCCAACTTAGTTTTGCAGAAAAAGAACATTTGGTTTGGGAAGAGTATGCCTACCAATTAAAAGAATTTGGGATTGAACGAGGGTATCGTTGGACTTCCTTTCTCTTCCAAGGACTCACGAAAGCTGATTATTTTGAAGTCTCAGAGCGTGCTTGGAACCTCGTAAACCAACCAGATAAAGAGACAGGTGTTTTCCCACAGGTGGAAATGAAGGACCTCATCCAATACTTAAACCATTACAATTGGCAAGTGTACATTGTGACAGCTTCTCCCGAACCTGGAATTTCTGCGATCGCCCACCATTTTCCAGTCAAGGAATCCCATGTGATTGGCATGAGACAAGCGTTAGATGAAAATAACAAATACACTCACGAACTCATAGAACCCTATACCTATGGTGAAGGGAAAGTGAAGGCTATCGAAGAGAGGATCGGCGAATACCCAGACTTGGTATTCGGTGATTCATTTAACGACTATCCGATGTTAACCAAAGCAAAAGAATTTGGTGTGGCAATCGACAAAGGTGATCCCGAATTTGTAAAGGTTTGTTCTTCCCAAGGGATTCTCATCCAACCATATTTTGCCTTCCCAACTCTTACCAAATGAACCGATTGTATTTAGTATCCAATTCCATTGGAAATGATTTAGATCTCCCGCCTCGCACAAAACAATTGCTAGAAGAAGCAGACTGGATTTTGGGAGAAGAACAAAGGACCACTTCTACCCTTTTAAAAAAGTTAGGGATCACAAAACCCTTTGATCTTTTAAATGAACATACCACGAGAGCCGAGATGGATGAAATTGGAATGAAGTTGGCCATGACAAAAAGGACATGCCTCATTTCCGACTCTGGTAGCCCTGGCCTAGAAGACCCAGGGAAATGGCTTGTTCCCTTGGCGTGGGAAATGGGTGTGGAAGTTCGTTCTGCTCCAGGACCAACCGCTCTCGTTTCTGCCCTCACAAGTTCTGGTTTTGCCACTTCTCCATTTTTGTTCCTTGGATTTTTGCCGAGAGAGGAAAAAGAAAGGGAAAGGACGTTAAAACAATACTTAGGCCTAGGGATCACATTGGCATTTTATGAAACTCCTTACCGTGCCAAACATTGTTTGGAGACTCTCGCAAAAATCCTTCCCCATGACCGTAGGATTTTCCTTTCCCTTGGAATCTCGTTTGCCCACGAAACTTCCTTCCGAGGGCCTGCCAAGGAAGTCCAAAAAAAATTCCCACAAGGGATGAAACTCCCACCCGTCTTTGTGATTGAAGAGAAAAAAGAAAGGCCCAAACGTTAGTTTCTTGACAGTACCTCTGTTATATTGAACGCTTGGACAATGGTTAGTAAAGTAGAACAAACAAGTGACGGATTAGATCCGCTAATTTCAGAATCAGGCGACTATATAACAGATGTTGTCAAAGAAAACCTGAAACTCATCCGTCATACCAAAGGATTTTCTTTGGACAAACTCGCAAACCGTTGTGGTGTGAGCCGAGCGATGTTGTCCCAAATCGAACAAGGAAAATCCGTGCCAACCATTTCTGTTTTATGGAAAATTGCCAATGGGTTGAATGTCCCCTTCTCGGAATTGCTCAAAGAAAAAAACCAAGATGGAATCCATATCCTCAAAGCGGAAAACTCAAAAGTATTGTATTCCAACTCGAAGGTTTTTGCCAGTCGAGCCCTCTTCCCTTTCCTCGGGAACCGCAAAACAGAATTCTACGAACTCATTTTAAAACCAGGTGGACATGAAGTCGCCGAACCACACAAAACAGGAACAACAGAAAACCTTGTTGTGGTTTCTGGCAAACTTCGTTTGCGTGTGGGAGAAAAGGTGGTCGAACTCGAACCAAAAGATTCAGTATTCTTTAAAGCCGATGTCTCACACGAATACTCCAATCCTACGGACCAAGAAACACTTATGTATCTAGTCATGGATTATACGGATGAAATAGGTTAACTTTGGAATATAGAGAACTCAAAGTCAATTTACCAAAAGAATTATCCGATGTTTTTTACGAACTCCTTGATTCTTTACAATGCGCAGGGTATTATGAAATTCTTTTTGATGGGGAAGCTCCCAAAGAAAAAGAACAAGGCCTAATCCGTGACAACACTAACATTCGAATTTATTTACAAACAGATGAAGTTGAAAAAGAATTAAAAATTTTAATTTTTTTAAAACTCCATGCACCTAACAACTCCAATTCGGAATCTCGGATCATTGAAACTAGAGATTACGAAGAAGCCTACAAAGAATATTACAAACCTTTTCCCATTGGAAACAAACTTTGGGTAATCCCAACTTGGGAAAAAAAAGAACCTAACTCCATTGCTCTTTGGGAACCAACAGGTGGGATTCCACTTTTTATCAATCCAGGTGTTGCGTTTGGCACAGGACACCATGAGACCACCAAACTGATCTTAGAACATTTGGATAGTTTGTATGCGGAAGGTAGTTTTCCGTTTGCATCAGCCTGCGATGTGGGAACTGGATCTGGAATCCTTTCCATTGGCCTTGCTAAGTTTGGTGTTTCTAAAATTTTTGCTTTGGACATTGACCCAAATGCCGTAAAAGCTGCCTGGTCCAATTGGACAGAAAACGACTACCCAAAGGGTTTTCAGTTTCGTGTAGAAGAGTCAGGGATCGACAATCCTAAACTAAGTAACGAATACTATGATTTGGCGATTGCTAATATCACCTTTGCTGTACTATCGCAAAACATCCGTCATTTGGCAAAAATCAATGCTCCGAGGATTATTTTTTCCGGGATCATCACTGAGAAAAAAGATGATTTTTTAAGTTTATTACAAAGCCATTTGCCAGGCAAACTCCTCTACTCCAAAGAATGGAACGAATGGTGGGTGTTAGATTGGCAGAGGAATTAATCACGGTTTAAAAATTTTATCAAACTCACCTGATTTCCTTTTTCATTGTATTCAATTCGATCAAATACTGACTTAGTCATTAAAATTCCGCGACCATGTTGTATATGAGCTTCATTCATGGCATCAATGGATTTTTCCATGTGTTTTTTATGATCAAACCCCTTTCCCTCATCGGTGATTCGGTAAGCCACAAATTCATGACTGAAGGAATATTCAATTTTTACCTTTTTCTGACGGTATCTCGGGTCTTCTTGGCGTTTTTGTAAAAACTCTAAATAATTTCCTTCTAAAAGGGCATTCGACTTTTCATCAAAACTAATATTCAAATTTCCATGTTCCACTGCATTGATGATGATCTCACGGACAGAAGAACGAATTTCTGTTTGTTCGATGGTTGTAAGGTATTTTGATAATTGGGCAGTGATCTTTTGAGAAACAAGTTCTGCGTTTCGTAAGTAATTGTTCATGGAAATTTCAATTTTTTCGGATTCAATCAATTGGATGATGGTGTCTTCATATTCAGGAGATAAGGTCATAAGGACTTCTCTTGTTTCCTCAAAATCAATGTATTGGATCCGACAAACCATCTCTTTGGGTTCTTTTACATACTTTTGAGAAAGTTCCGTTTTGAAATTAATGGCAGAACCTGTCATCTTTAAGTCAGTGAGTTTGTCATTCACAAACATCACATTGTAATCGGATTTTTGGTCACGACCCGTATATAAGATTTCTGTAATTTTTTTATTTTTTAAATCATCTAGGCGGTAACCCAGGTGTTTGGATAAAGACCGATTGGCATTGATGATTTGGAAATCTTCATTCATCATTAGGATCACTTCATCAGAACCTTGGAAGATTTCGCGAAATCGTTTTTCTGATTCCTCGATTTTGATTTTGGCGTTAGATAAATCTCTTAAGTTTTCTCTAAGGCTTCTTGTTAAAAAATTGATTCTGTCAGCAAGACCAAGTGACAACAAAATGGTTTGTAGGGCAGTACCAATTTGGATTGTCCACCTTGTGATGTTGTTGTCAGATAAAAATCCCAAACTTTTTAATGAGTAAAGCAAAACACCTAACAAAAAGAAAGCCCAAGAAATTAGATAATAACGGGCAGTTCTCACGTTGGCAATGTATGTATTAGTACCACTATAAACGAGTAATAAGGCAGTAGGAACCGTTAATAGGATTGAGGTTACCATGGCAATCCTGTAACTTAAGAAAAAAGTAATACAAGAAAACAGTACTAAAATCCCCACCCAAACCCAAATTAACTTGGAAATTTTTGGTAAATGTTTTTTTAAACTTAGATAATTATTCGTGAAGATGACACCAGTGATACATGACAAACAAATGAAAAAAGGTAATGAATAATTTGCCCAAAACACCCAATTCGGCCAAAAGTATTGGAAGGCAAAACCGTTGTTTACCAAGTGAAAGAAAAATATAGAACTGATAAAGAAAAGGTATAATAAATAACTTTTTTCATACGTGAAAATGTAGATGAAGAAGTTATATGCAATCATCACAAACAAAATTCCATAAAAAACCCCAAAAATCATTTGTTCTTTGGAAAGTTTCTCATTAAATTCCCTTTCCGTCCATAAACTGAGTGTGAGAGGGATCGTCGATTCTGATTGGATTTTCAGATAATAAACATATTTTGAGTTGGCAGCTGATTCCAAAGGAAAAACAGGATTACGGTAATCTATATTTCTCTCTGCAAAGGCAATGGAATCTCCAAGGATTCGTTTTGCATCCTTAGGCAACGGATCACCAAAGATTTGGATCTCGTCGATAAGTGGGAAATCAAATAATAAATTCCAACGAAGTAAGCGATTCGTTGGGTTTGCCACTTCCATTCGCACCCAAAAGATGGACTGTGAAAATCCTAAATTGGGAGAACCCAGAACCTTAAACTCCAGATCCTTTTTACCAGAAATTACGTCCTCTGGTAGTAGAGAATGGTTGGGGTCTTCCAAAACCAAAACTTGGTTCCAAATCGCTTCTCCAAACATCTCCGATTTTAATTGGATGATTGGATTTGCATGGTACTTTTGGGGATAAAAAAGGGCAAAGAAAAGAGTGAGGACAAAGAATGGATTGTATATTTTGAAAGGAGTTTTTGTATTTCGCATAAAAAGCCAAAGTCAATAGATTCTATTTTTGTAATTTTTCTAGCCTTTTTTGTTTTGAGTGCTAAAATAGGGGAAAGTTCTATGAATCGAAAAACCTTCCTCAAAAATTTGACTCTCACTGCTGCAGGAGCGAGCCTGCTCTTCCCCAAAAAATACTTCGGACAATCCACAGGAGTTGTGACCGCCGAGACAAAACCAAGGCCAACTGGAGGCAAACGAGCCATCATCCTCGGAGGAGGACTTGCTGGCCTTTATTCAGCCTATTTACTCAAACAAACGGGTTATGATGTAACTCTTGTTGAACGAGGAGAAAATTTCGGTGGTAGGATTGCCACATACCAAAACCCCGAATTGGGAATTGTACAAGACTTAGGTGGGGAATGGATTAGCGAAAACCAAACGGATATCAAAAGTTTGGTGAAACAACTTGGTTTAGAACTAGTAAATTCCAATATCGCAGATCGATTTTCTCTCACGAAGGCAAACCAAGAATACCATAAAATCTCAAGCACCTCCATAGACACACTCGACAAAGTGATCGACTTACACAAATCACTTGGTGCGAACCAAAAACAAGGTTTAGATAAAATCAATTTTTCTTCTTACGCTCGTTACCAAGGTTTATCAGAAGAGGAAATCCAATCCATGAATGATTTGTACCGGATCATTTTAGGTGGCGACTTAAACCAAATCTCAAGTGAGTCGGTTCTCGACGACTTATCTGCCCTGCAATCTGCCTTAAAACCCAAATACCAAGTTAAGGGCGGGGCATTTCAAATCATCCAATCCCTAGTCTCACAATTGAAAGGACAAGAGTTACTTACTGGAGAAACG
Organism: Leptospira jelokensis; assembly: GCF_004769635.1. GTDB lineage: Bacteria > Spirochaetota > Leptospiria > Leptospirales > Leptospiraceae > Leptospira_A > Leptospira_A jelokensis. The sequence goes on along the minus strand of NZ_RQGH01000011.1, from coordinate 55,025 downwards.
GCAATCAAAGTTTCACAACAAAAAAATCAAGTGACTGTGGAGCTACAATCAGGGCGTACAGTCAAAGGCAACTTGGTAGTTTGTACGCTTCCAACTTCTGCATTACTTGATATCAAATGGACACCAACCTTACCGAAAGATTTGATTTATTCGGCACTTCGCATGCAAACTGGAAAAATTTCTAAAAATTTATGTTTTGTGAAATCAAATGCCAACCTTTCCAATTTTTTCCAAAACACCACAACGGCTGCAGAAACATTGTATGTATCGGACTTCGCAATGGGATCCAACATAACGGCCCTTACCTCCATCTCCACAGGGGACAAAGCTTCACTCTTTGAAAAAGGGACCGATCGTCAGAAAAAAAATCTTATGGTGTCGGCTTTAGAAGAGGTGGGAAATTTTGAGTTAATCTCTGAAAATCCATTCCATTTTCATAGCTTTCAAAAATCAACAGGCAGACCAGGTTTTGTTTCCCTATTCCCACCAGGAAGTTATGGGATCAAAGATGTTTGGAATGATCCCTTTGAAAGAGTGTTTTTTGCGGGAGAACATTTAGCCTTACATACAGGCAGTATGGACTCTGCAGTTGCTTCTGCCATCCAAGCCATTAGCAAAACCTAATGTAGCTTCAATCCAAACAAAAATCGTAATGGTTTGAACTTTTGGATGAAATAATGATAGAGGAAAAAACTAAGGCACAACACTACCAAATTGTGAAACAAAAATTTTTCCCATAAAGGGAAAGGAAGGTCTTTCACAAAAAAAGCATACGCCAATGAGATGGGATGGTGGACGAGATAAATCGGCAAACTCGCTTCGATGATATAACTTCCTACTTTCCCTTCTTCATTTCCAAATCGAATAAATGCATTCACAAAAAACAAAGTCCACAGATAAGGGGAAGTGACCCATAAAAAGATATGAAAGGTTCGATACCACGGATTCGCGTAGGAAAAATAAATCCAAAGTGGATCGTTTATTTCAAAATCCATCAAAAGTAGAGAAAACACCAATGCCCAAAGAAAAATCGCAGTCACTTTGTAAGGTGAAGAAAACCTTTGGAAAAAAATCTCTTTCCAAAAATATGAAATTACTCCTGCAGTAAAAAAAGAAAATTGATACAGAAATGTAAGTTTAAATATTCCAAAATAAGATTCCCCTTTTCCGAATTGGGTATGAGAACCTAATACAAATAAGAAACAAAACAAAAAAAGGATCAAAAATCGGAACCGGAAATCCTTCCAAACTTTCCAATGGATGATTTTATCAATCCATTTGTGGAGTAATAGATACAAAATACTAAAACAAAATAGATCTACTAAAAACCAAATATGAGAATGTTGGAATTTTTCTTTCGTAAAAAAATGAGTCAAAAAATCCATAAGGCTAATATTCGGGATTTTTGTTTTTTCCATCAAAAAGTATTGGATCGGAGCCAAAAACAAAAGTCCAAAAATGGTTGGGATGAGAACCCTTCGTAACCTACCTTCCAAATAAAAGCCGGTGCCTTTTTTTTCCACAACCATGGCAGAAAAAAAACCTGAGATCATATAAAACATTGGCATCCGAAAACTATGGATCCAATAACAAAAATACGAAAGCATCTCACTCCTTTCTTTTGTTTGGATTGCATACTGGATCTCTGCCGCATACACGATGGCAGAATGGAAAACAATGCCAAGCAGTAACGCAAATGAACGTAAATTGTCCAGGTAAATGAGTCGTCCCATTCCTCCATCTTTTTCTTGACGAAGAGAAAAAAACAGATTTTTTTAATGTATGACGGAACCGCCACTCGAACCATTTTTTTCCGACATCAGCGACGAAGAAATCAAACGAGAACGAAAAAAAGCAAAGGATCTAAAAAACACTGCTTGGTGGAAAAATAAACGTGCCTCTGGAATCTGCCATTACTGTGGGAAAAAATTTAAGGTTGAGGAATTGACGATGGACCATCTAATTCCACTTATACGAGGCGGAAAATCAGTGAAAGCAAATTTGGTTCCTGCCTGTAAAGAATGTAATTTCAAAAAAAAGCACAGTTTACCTTTTGAAAGGGAATTTTTCCAATAATGGATATCAAAGATTTTGGATTCCAAGCAGATGACTTTTTACCGAATCGGACAACGGAAGAAATCGATTTGGTGGATGAAAAAGGAAATAGTTACCAATGGGAAGTGTTTTATTCTTTTTCTTTAATGGGAAATGATTATTTAGTTTTTTTACCAACAACAGAACAAGAGTACCAATTTGTTAACGTGGAGATGGATGATCCCGATTCAGATGTTCCTGGTTACATTGTGATGCGACTAGGACAAGATGAAGCAGGAGAAGAAATTTTAGAAGAGATTTTGGATGCCGACGAGTTAGAAGAAATTCGTGAGTTTGTAGAAGATGAAATTGGTTTGGTTGGCCAGTTCCTTAACCGGGAGGAATGACCAAAGTTTCACCTTTCGTGACCACTTCCCCTTTTTGGTTGGTCCAAACAATTTTCATTTTAACAGCTTTTAATCGTTCTACTTTTTCCACAACTTCCACGAGACATGTGATCGTATCTCCAAAATACACAGGTTTTCGAAACTTGGTTGTGGTTTCCAACGCAACAGTTCCAAGGCCTGGTAATTTCATACCGAGTACAGGTGCAAGTAAAGATGCAGCAAGTCCTCCATGAGCGATTCTTGCTCCAAAAGCAGTTGATTTTGCATATTCCTCATCTACATGTAATGGATTGAAATCACCACTGATACCAGCGAAAAGATAAACATCTGTTTCTGAAATTGTTTTCGTAAACGAAGCTTTTTCTCCTAATTGAATTTCTGAAAAACTTTTTCCTTTTGTGTACATACTTACCTGCAATTATCGATGAATCAAATTGATCACTTTGAATTTGTATTTTTAGGTGAAAAAGAAAAATGATAAAAAACACCTTCATTGGGTTTAGAGATACAACTTACTTCTTTCCCATTCAATTGACTTGATAAAGAAAATATCACTGATAATCCAATGGTTTCTGCTTTATGGTAATCAAAACCTTCTGGAAATCCAACTCCATTGTCTCGATACTTTAGTTCAAATTGATGATTTTCATTTACAACAAATTCAATTTTGATTTGAGCTTCTGGTTTAGATACTTTGAAAGCATGACGGAAACTATTTGTTAACATCTCTGTGATCATAAGACCCATAGGAATCGCATCAATGATGTTAAACTCCATTTTTTGGATATCCAATTCAATCGAAATATCAGCTCTCATGTACATCAGTTTGATATTTTCCACAAGGCTTGTGATGTAATCAACTGAACTTAAACCTGATAGGTTTTTGCCACTGTATAATTTTTCATGAACAAGAGCAATGGCTTTGATTCGGACAATACTTTGTTCCAATATGTCGGCTGTTTCTCTTGGAGAGGAGTATACTTGTAATTGTAAAAAAGATATGATGACAGCTAAATTATTTTTCACACGATGGTGAACTTCTGTTAGTAAAGTTTCGTTTTCCTTAAGTGATTGCTCCAGTTTGGTTTGGTTTTCCATATAACTTGTCATATCTGAAATGACAGCCACAGCCTTATTCGGACTTCCATCTTTGGAAGGGATGAAAAGTCGATGTTCCAATGCCCATTTGATTTTTCCGTCCTTCATTTGGATGCGGTAAAGTAAACCAGTGTGATTTTCTTTTAATTGGTTCATCCAAATATGAGACATTCTGGCTCGATCACCTTCATGGACTTGGTCAATTAAAAGCTGAGGGTTTGAGATAATATCCTCTGTTTTGATATCAAACAACCGGCATACTTGTTCACTAAGGAAGTCAATTTTCCAGGTGTCCAAATTGAAAACAATGACCGCGTCTTCAATCCTTTCTAAAATCACTTGGAAGAGTTGGTCTGATTCAAACTTCTCCGATAGTACTTTTTTTTGATTTTTGAGTTCTCGTACAAGTAAAACATAAATGATAAAGGCTGAGACAGAAACAAATCCCCAACCTTTAAAACTTTGAATTTCTCTTGTGTCTTCTGCGGATTGGAAAAGGAGTGAAATGGCGTAATCTGAAAAGTAAATCCAGAGAAACCCGAAAAACAAATAAAAGATCGCAATTCGGGCTGCTGCTTTCACAATTTATGTTAGCTCCTGTAAGGTCGCAAAACGGCTATGGACTGTCTCCTCAATGTTTGCCCCTAATTCTCGATAAAGGGACCAAAGCTCAGTGAGCTCTTTTGGAACATAAGGATTTAGCCGGCTCATAGACATCAAATACTTCCCCACAAGATAATACGAAAGTAACTTCCGATCTATCATTTTTTCTTCCGTTGGATAAGATTCTATTGTTTTGTGAGTATCAATTTCGGATAAATACAGGATCACAAACACAGATAAAACATCAGCAAAGGCAAATTCGATTGACTGTTGTTTTTTACGGTTGGTTTCTCCATCCATTTTCAAAATGATTTCGAATAGTAAATTTTGGATCAGATCTGCTTGGTTTTTGGGAGACTCGATCTTTCCAAATTCCTTTTGGAATTTTTCTTTTCCAGAATACAAAGAAGAGATAATGGACCTTTGGATTTCGCTTGTACCACCTCCAATGGTTCCAAGTTTTACATCTCTGTAAAAGCGTTCCACCGCATACTCTTTCATGTACCCATACCCGCCAAAGAGTTGTACGGTGTCTTTTGCCACATCTTCTGCAAGTTCTGATGAAATCAACTTACCCAAACTACTTTCTAAAGGAGAGGGAATGCCTCTATCTTTTCTTTCTGCAACCCAATATATCAACCTTCTTGCAGCTTGGATGTAAACCCAATTCCTAACTAAAATATCTTGCATCCCATAAAAACTCGAAATGGATTTTCCAAATTGGATTCGTTCATTTGCATATCGTATGCCTTTCCGAAAACAAAACTCCATAGCACCGGCAAGACCTGCGACGAAAACAGTTCGCTCCCATTCCAAAGTTTCTTTCCCAATCCTCATAAAACCAGTGTTTAGTGGTCCAAGTAGATTTTCCTTTGGAATGATCATATCTTCAAATACCAATTCAGCAGTCATTGAAGTATGATGTCCTAGTTTTTTTAAAACTTTACTCACCTTGAAACCAGGAGTATGGCTCTCCACAATAAAGGCAGAGATTCCCATCGGCCCTCTTCCTTTTTCAGAAGTTCTCGCCATCACAACAAAAACTTGTCCAACAGGTCCATTGGTGATAAATGTTTTGGATCCATTTAATTTCCATCCACCTTCTACTTCTTCTGCTCTCGTGAGGAGTGAGGCAGCGTCTGATCCAGAAGCAGGTTCTGTGAGTGCAAAACCTGCCATCCATTCACCTGTCGCAAGTTTCGTGAGATACTTTGTTTTTTGTGCTTCTGTTCCTTGGAAAACAATGGGCATGGTTCCAATCACCAGATGTGCAACCCATGACAAACCGATCCCACCGTCAAGGGAACCTGATGCAAATGCATCTGTTGCAATCGAACACAATAAACAACTTGCCCCTTCCCCACCATATTCTTGTGGAATGGTAAGCCCTGTTAATCCTGCCTTCGAAAACTCCTTCCAGAGATCGTCAGACCAAATTTCTTTTTCGTCCCGCTCCTCTGAAGTAGGGAATACTTTTTCTTCTGAGAATTGGTATACTGTGTTATAAAAACTCCTTTCCTCATCACCTAGATAAGGATTTAGTTTTGGATTGATCATTGGTAAATTCCTTCAATTTGTTTTGCGAAAACATCTGAAATGATGTTTCGTTTCATTTTAAGAGTTCTTGTCATTTCTACATCTGGATCAAATGGTCTTGGAACCACATAGAAATTGTTAGCTGGGATCATTTCAAAGGATTTAAATCCATTTTCGCGTGAAATGATTTTTGAGATTTCTTTTCGAAACAAATCTCTTACCATAGGATTTGCATTCCATTCCTGAGATTTGTCCTTAGAAATCCCTGTAATTTTAGCTTCTACAGCTTCAAAATTGGGCACAATGAGGGCTGCTAATGTTTTTTTATCATGACCAACGACCATTACCTGGTCAATGTAAGGTGATGTTAAAAGTTTGTCTTCGATTGGGATTGGTTCAACATTTTCTCCACCAATCAACGCAATTGTATCTTTGGATCTGCCAGCAAAAACGAGTTCGTTCCTATGAGAAATCATCATTAGATCCCCCGTATCAAAAAATCCATCTGCATCAAAAACAACTTGGTTGAGTTCGGGTCTTTTGTAATAACCTTTCAGAATTTGTTTGGATTTGATCCAGAGTGTTCCTTTATCACCTGTTTTTGTAAGGATTTTTCCCATGTCATCTTTCAATCGTATCTGATAACCATCAATGGGAATGCCAACGGTTCCTTTTGTTGGTTTGGAGTTGGACCGAATGGAAACTACGGCAGAAGTTTCTGTCATGCCATAACCTTCCAAAACTTTCAAACCGATTGCTGATAAAAATCCATCAACTACGCTTGGTAAGGCGGAACCGGCAGAAATACAAATCCGAATCCTTCCACCCAGTGCTTTGTGAATGGTAGAAAAAATTTTAACACTCAGAAGTTTGAGTGGGGAAAGTAAAACTAAAATCAATAATGCATAACTACGTTTACATAGAGAAATCAAAAAATTTGGTTTTTGGATTTCAAATTCAAATCCCATAAACATAGCATAGTATCTTGCCCATGTTGCTCCCACTTTTAAGAAAAAATGGAATAATTTCTCTTTGAATCCACCTTCTTTGGCAACCTTTGCCATAATCCCATTGTAAACTGATTCCCAAATCCTCGGAACCGATGGAAAGATAGTAGGACGAAAATCACGAAGGTCATCTTTTAGGCTCGTCATATTCGAAATTAAAAAATCCAATCCTAAAAATATCCCTGCATATTCAATGGCCCTTTCAAACGCATGCCATGGTGGCAATAAACTCACAGCATTGTCATTTGAATTCATGTCCAATCGTGCGATGGTATTTTGAATGGCAGTGATCCAACCTTTTTGTGTTAACATCACTCCCTTGGGATTCCCAGTTGTACCCGATGTATAAATGAGAGTTGCAAGTGCATCTGGATCAATTTGTTTGATTCTGTTTTCTAAAATCTGTTTTCCATTCGATTGCCAGATCAGTTTACCTTTTTCGACAAGTGATAAAATTGAATCATTGCCGCTGATAAGCTCTCCTTGTTCATTTTCCAAAACAAAAATCTGTTTCAAATGAGGAAGCTCACCTAACAAGTCTTCGACTCTTTTTTTGTCTTTGGGTTTTTGTACTACAAGAAACTTTGCTTCAGAATGATTCAGGATGTATAAAATTTCTTCTCGGACAATATCAGTTCCCCGAGGGACCACAACTGCCCCAGCAGTCAAAATGGAAATGTCTGTACGCAACCAGTTGACAGACGCATCACAAAAAAAACCGATTCGATCTCCAACTCCAACACCTAGATCGATGAATCCAACTGTCAAGTGGTCGACAAACTGCTTCAATTCTCCAAAACTGATTCCAGGAAATTCGGTTGTGGACTTCCGTTTGCGAAACGATACTTTGTTTGGGAAGTTCACTGCAACGGATTCCAATGCTTGGTAGAGGATTTGGTAGTTTTGGTTCATGGTCTTTGCCTTTTCATTTGGTGCTTTTTACTGGAAATGTAGGATGGATAAAAAACCACTGTTCGTTTTTTGCAAGTTTTTTCTTATTTTTGACAAACTTTTCAGAAAGGTAGGGCATAATTATGTTCTTTTGGATCCATGACGGGCGCATTTCCCCCAATCCACCAGCCACTCACCCCGACCGTGTTCCCAAAATCCATCCATCTGCCCAATCTACGCCAAGCGAAATCGGGGACGGGGAACCTGAAACCTCTCCTACAGGATCTTTCCTTCACAGAAACCCGAGGGATGCCTACAAGGAGGCGGCACTTCCAACGGAAAAACCCGTATTTTTCCTCCACGAAATGATGACAAGTCCCGTGTTCACCAAAGAGAAAGGGGAATCCATCGAGTCCTGTCTGGATTTTATGTTAGAAAAAGGAATCCGCCATTTACCCATAACGGATAGGACGGGAGAACTTGTCGGATTTGTTTCCGACAGAGATTTACTGGACAAAACAAAATCCTACGAGAGGGAAATGCCAGTATCAGACGTTATGATAAAGCGCGTGTTAGTTGGACCACCTGGAGCCGAGATAAGACAGGTAACGAAACTCTTATTAGAAGAAAGAATCGGTTGTTTACCCATCGTAAATGACGATAATGTACCTATTGGAATCATCACAAGATCCGATTTACTTCGCCTTCTTTTGAAATATCCCAATTTTAGTTTAACAGTCTGAATGAAATGATAAGGGTATTTATGATTTGGGATGTCATTGTTTTAGGTTTTTATTTTTTATTTGTATTCTATTTTGGTTTTCGTTTTGCCAAAAACACAGAGAAAGAAGAGGATTTTTATTTAGCCAAAAAAGAAATCCACTGGGTATTTCTCATGATTTCACTCGTTGCCACAGAAACTTCTAGTTTAACTTTTTTAAGTATTCCTTCCCTTTCCTATAAGGGAGATTTTCGATTTCTGGAAATTGCCATTGGTTATATCATTGGTAGGACCATTGTTGCTTTGTATCTACTCCCTTCTTATTTTTCGGGTAATACCATTTCGGTTTATGAATATGTAGGCAATCGATTTGGAAAGACACCTCAAAAAACCTTATCCTTTGTATTTACCATTTCAAGATTACTTGGTGATGGAATTCGTTTGTATGTAAGTTCCTTACCGATTGCCTTCCTTTTAGAAAGGATGGGATTTCCTATTTCTGCTGAGATCTTAGGTATGTTGGCTCTCTTAATTTTAAGTGTGGTAACCATCATTTATTCTGTGTTTGGTGGATTTAGAGCAATTGTTTTCACTGATGTTTTGCAGTGGATCATTTATCTATTGGGTGGAATTTTTGCACTTGTTCTGATCCAAATCAACTTGGGTGGATTCGCCATCACAAATCAAATCCAACATTTAGAAACGTTAGGAAAATGGAAGGTATTTATCTTTGATTACAACCTAACGGGTGATAATAGTTACTTCATTTTGTTTGCGATCCTAGGTGGTGCCTTTATCTCTGTTGGCTCCCATGGAACCGATTTGATGTTGGTACAACGAGTGATTGCGACAAAGAATTTACTCTCTGGCCAAAAGATTTTGATTGGCAGTGGGATTGTCGTTTTCTTCCAATTTTTACTTTTTTTATGCATTGGATCCCTACTTTATTTGTTTTATGAAGGAAAGATGGTTCCAGCAGAAAAAGTTTTTAGCCATTTTATCATAAACGAAGTGCCTTCCCCAATGCTCGGTATCCTTGTGGCAGCAATCCTTGCTAGTGCCATGTCAACACTCAGTTCAACGATCAATTCCTTATCTCTCACTTGGGCAAGGGATTGGGAAATGGACAAATGGTTTAGCCCAAGAACCTTATCATTGTTTTTCGGTGTTCTATTGTTTTTTGCAAGCCTCATCCCATATTTCCTTGTGGAGACCTGGGAAAAGGGCATCCTAGAAATGGGACTCACCATTTTTTCCTATACCTTGGGACCATCCATTGCGGTGTTTTTCCTAGCCAAAGGGAGAAAAGACCTTCCCATTTCGGGTTCGATTTTCTCCTTATTTTTCCTCTTGAGTATCTTCATTACTATCTTTGTAGGAATTGGTTTCAAACTTTCGTTTACCCTCCTCATCCCCATCGGATTTGGGAGTTTGTTTGGCCTTGTCACCCTAACTGGGATGATAAAAAAAAATTGACGAAAACTTAGCTTTAGGATCGTCTAAACAATAACAATGAAATCATTCGCACACATTCAGCTCCTACTCCTCCTCGAGATTTTATAATTCGAGGGAGAGAGAGCTATGTGACAAAGCCCACTCCCAACCGGGAAGTGGGCTTTTTTATTTTTGGTCCCCCGGTCGGAAGTGGTTACTTTTTGCGGATTCGGAGGAACAATGAAACCAAACACCATTCACATCCAAGACGTCACTTTACGTGATGGGAACCAAGCTTTAAAACGACCGTGGACCATTGATGAAAAAATCGAAGTTTTTGATTTGTTAGTCGATTTGAATGTGGACGGCATCGAAGTAGGTTTTCCATCTTCAAACGAAGCCGAATTTCAAACATGCCAAGTGTTGTCTAAACGTGCCCCAAAGGGTAAACCGATTGCAGCTTTATCAAGAGCCAATGAAAAAGAAATCGCTGTTACATGGGAAGCAATCCAAAATGCAGACAAACCACGGATGCATATTGTTTATCCAGTGAGTGATTTTTCCATCAAACATGTATTAAAGATTTCAGAAAAAGAAGTGCTACAAAAAATCAAGTCTTCCGTGTCTTTTGCTAGGTCCATCGTTGGACCCAATGTGGAAATCCAATTTTCTGGCGAACATTTTGGTGATGCCATTGAAAACTTCGCTTTTACAAAATATGCATTTGAAACGGCAATTGAAGCGGGTGCAAACATTATCAACTTACCAAACACAGTCGAACGGTATAGGCCCATGATTTTTGTGAATATGGTGAAGGAAATCAAAGACTACATTGGAGATAAGGCGATTTTATCCATTCATACACATAATGATTTAGGTATGGCAACTGCCACTTCTGTGGAATCGGTGTATGTAGGAGCAAATCAAATTGAAGTGGCATTAAATGGACTTGGGGAACGTGCTGGAAATACCAACTTGTATGAAACAGCTATCGCCTTACACCAAAATGGCGAATCGTTGAATTTAAACTTCCAAAGGATCTACCCTACTGCCAAACGAATTTCAGAACTTACGGGAATTCCGATAGGGGAAAAAACACCAATCATTGGAGAAGATATTTTTTCTCATAGATCCGGAATCCACCAAGATGGTGTCACAAAAACCTTACACCAAACGAAAGGTGCGTATCGGACCTTTTCTCCTGAATTTGTTGGTAGAAGGGATAAAGAAACCATCTCCTTTACCAACCAATCGGGTCACAAAGCTATTGAATTTTTGTTAAATCAAAAAGGAATCAAAGTTTCAAGAGAAGAAATCCACCATTTGTTTTCTTTGGCAAAATCCATTTCTTCAAAGGAGAATAACCGTGAGATCACCGAAGCAGAGTTAGTGGCACTTAGTCAATCAATCCTCTCTTATCAGTGAACAAAGAAGGTTTTTGTCCAGAGAAACTTAAGGCAATTGATAGGGAATCATTGACAAATCTTTGTCAATCTGCCATAATTTCGAATGGTTTTTCTGGAGGTATCATGGCAGAGACTCTTATCAAACAAGCGCGTATCTTTGATGGCAGCACCAATCCATCGTTCATTGGAGATGTTCGGATCAAAGACGGGATCGTGGAAACAATTTCCAAAACTGAATTGAATCCTAAACCGGGAGAAACTGTCATCGATGCAAAAAACCAATGGCTCACGCCAGGTTTTATTGATTTCCACACGCATTACGATGCAGAAATTGAAGTGGCCCCTGATTTATCAGAGTCGGTTCGGCACGGAATCACTACTATTTCCTTAGGCAGTTGTTCGTTAAGTTTGGCGTTAGGTGATCCTACTGATCTTGCTGACATGTTTAGTCGGGTGGAAGCAATTCCACGAAAAAATGTATTATCGATATTAGAGAGTAAAAAAAATTGGAACTCGGCTATTGAATACAAAAAACATCTTAATTCACTTCCGCTCGGACCAAACGTCACTTCCTTTGCGGGCCATTCTGCCATTCGGGCCCATGTGATGGGATTGGAAAGATCCTTAACCAAGGGAGAAAAACCAACCAAACAAGAGTTAGAAAAAATGAACCAACACCTCGAAGAAGCTTTGGATGCTGGTTTTATGGGATTATCAATCAATACCCTTGTTTGGGATAAAATGGATGGTTCCAGATTTCGATCCAGACCACTTCCTTCCACATTTGCCAATTGGAGTGAATACGAATTTTTAAACAAAACACTTAGAAAACGAGGAAAAATTTTCCAAGGTGTTCCCAATGTTTCCACTAAAATCAATGTACTTATGTTTTTAAAAGAAGCGTTTGGAATTTTTAGAAAACCTTTAAAAACTACCATCATCTCCCTTATGGATGTGAAATTTGATCCTGGTTTGTACAAACTCTTGGGAGTGATCGGACGTATCACAAATAAAATATTTCGATCTGATTTCAGGTTCCAAGCTCTACCCGAGCCATTTGATTTGTATGCCGACGGAATGGATGTTGTTGTGTTTGAAGAATTTGCAGCAGGTGCGAAAGCCAATCACATTGAAGATGAATTGGAACGAAAACAACTTATGAAAGATCCTAAGTATCGGTCTTGGTTCAAAAGGCAATGGACCAACTGGTTTTTACCGCGAGTGTTCCACAGAAATTTCAGAGAAACGAAAATTGTTGATGCACCAGACAAATCTCTGATCGGTAAATCAATTGATGACGTTGCAAAAGAAAGAGGGGTCCACTCAGTCACTGCGTTCTTAGATTTAGTGGCAGAACATGGAAATGATGTTCGGTGGTATACAGTCATGGCAAATCACAGAAAGGAACCATTACAAAAAATCGTTTCCTATCCCGATATCCTAATTGGTTTCTCGGATGCGGGTGCCCATTTACGTGGGATGGCTCATTATAATTTCCCACTTCGTATGTTAAAACTGGTTAGGGATGCAGAATTAGAAAATAAACCTTTTATGACAATGGAAAGAGCTGTTCATCGTCTCACCGGTGAAATTGGAGATTGGTTTGGGATTGATGCAGGTTATATCAAAGAAGGGAAACGAGCAGATTTGGTATTAATTGATCCAAGTAAACTTGACGATTCTCTTGCTAAGGATGTGGAAGCACCGATGCCTTTTATGGAAAATTTCAAACGTTGGGTTCGACGTAATGACGATACAATCAAAAAAGTATTCATCAATGGGAAATTGGCAGTTGATTCGGGAAAACCTGTCAATTCCCTCGGAAAAGAACGAGGTTATGGACGCTTTTTAGAATCCCAAATCGGAGTTTAAAAAAGGTTTGAAGTTGGAAACTGAATCCATTAGATTCAGTTTCCAATTATAGCCATGAAAACAATTCCTTTCCACTCATCCAAACTCCTCCTCCTACCCTTCCTTTTCTCCATCATCCAATGTTCTAATATGAATCGAATGGAAAGAGAAACCGTTCTCTCCCGAAACATGGCAGACAATTATGAAGAAGCAAAAATGAGTTCGGGAGTTTCCCAAGCACCCAAGTCAGATTCAAAAACCCAAGACTCAAAATCTCCCAAAAGAATGATGGTGTATACTGTAGTCGTCAATTTGCAATCCAAAGAAATTGAACCAAAAGTAACAGAGATCATCAAACTTGCAGAATCATTTGGTGGTTACGCACTCCAATACAGCTCACAAGGAACGATTCAATTAAAAATCCCACAAGAGAATTTAAAAAACTTTTTACAGACCTTAAAAAAAGAATCTCATAACTACTCTGAAGACGTATCTGCAAAAGATGTGACAGAAGACTATTTGGATACAGAAATCCGTTTGGAAAATGCCCAAAAGATGCGGACACGACTGCTTGAAATTTTGAAAACAGCCAAAACCTTAGAAGAAACTTTAAAAGTTGAAGCTGAATTAAACAAAGTATCTGAATCCATTGAACGATGGGAAGGGAAACTCAAATACCTTTCATCTGCAATCCAACTATCATCTGTTACAGTCCATGTAAGGCAAAAATGGGAACCCGTGGTCCAAAAAGAATACAAACCAGGTCCCTTAGGGTATCCCATTTATTATTTGTATTTAGGCCTTGGCAAAGTAAAAGATGGAATCATTTGGTTATTCGTACAGGAAATTCCGAAAGAAAAATAAAGGAATCCTACTATGAATCGAATTTTCATTTGTTTGACCTTAGTTTTCTTTTCTGTATGTAAAAATACAAAAGATCCCTATCCCAAACTAACAGGACCTGTGATCGATCCAAGCAACTACTTTCCTTTGGATGTTAAGTCAAAATTGGAAACAACATTACTTTCGGAAGAAAAAATAACTACCAACCAAGTTGTGGTTTATGTGACAGAAAGACTTCAGGAAGATACGATTGAAAAAGAAGCGAGTGCAGTATTTGAATTTTGGCAATTGGGTAAAAAAGATAAAGACAATGGGATTTTGTTACTCCTAGCACCAAATGATCGAAAAGTTAGAATTGAAGTTGGTTATGGACTTGAAGGTGTTCTCACTGATTTAGTCGCCAAACGGATCATAGACGAACTAATCATTCCAAATATGAAATCAGGCAATCCATCTTTGGCAATGCTTTCGGGGACAAATGCTATCTTAGAACAACTTCGGTATGGTTCCCCAAAACTAACCAATGAATTTTGCCCTAATGAATTTACTGACCTACAATCCGACTTACATCCTGATACGATTCCCTTTTTAATCAAAGAGGTGAAACCACTACAGAAAAAAATAAGTTTTTATTTCTGTGTGGTACCCGCAGAAAACCAATTAGGATTGGAAACTTTGGCCAACCAATTATACTTAAACCAACAAAAAACGAACAAAAAATCCATAGTATTTCTAACTTCACCCAAAAATGGTTATATGGGTACAATCAAAGTTGACCCAGAATACTATTGGTCCCTTAGCCAAAACAAAGTACGGAGTATTTTTTTAAATCGGTATGCAGAAAAAGCAAGTGGGGATTTTACAAATTACACATACAGAGCCTTTCTCGATATGTTGGATCATATCAAACACAACCAAAAGTTTACATTCGAAAAAGGTAGTGGTATATTTGATCCTTATGATGCTTTAGAAAAATTCTCCTATGAAAGAGCACTTGAAACGATTCATCAGTTAGAAGCAGAATATAATGTTGGAATCCAAATTTTATTTTTAGATACAAAAACTGATTTAACTCCCGAAGCAAAAAAATTCCACGAATCCGCTTTTGGAAAAAATTCTGGGATCAGTTTACTTTTTTCATTGAACCAAAAGAAATTCATGGTTTATACAAATGAAAATTCAAATATACAAGTATTAGGCCAATCGATCCCAAAACAAATTGTTATGGAAACTTTGTCCGAAATCGTTAGTTCCGCAATCTCATCGGATTTAAAATCAGCAGATATAGATTGGATGTGCATCCGAAGTGCCGAAGGAATCGACACTTACCTCGACCGACTCAAATACCAAAAAACTTTGGGAGAGGAAAATCAATTGGATCCAACATCGGATGCAAAAAGAGACCAAACCCAGGTATTGGAACCACATTTTTTATTCCAATTTTTCTTTATGTCGTTGTTTTTTGTGATATGGGTTGGGTTAGCCAGTGGTGAAGGTATTTTATTTTTTTACGGCATATTTTATGTAATAGGCCAAATCATAAGAAGCAAATTGATTTTATTACCGGATTCTCCCAACATTTATCATACCATTTTATTTTTTTCTTCCGCAGTTTTCAGTTATGTATGCGTGGTATTTTTTCGTAAGATCGGTTGGGCCGAAATTGTAGGCAGAAACACAAAAGATTTCTTCACACCATCCTCTTCTGGCTCTAGTTCTTCTTCGGGATCTGGTTACCGCTCTTCTAGTTCCTCATATTCTGGAGGTGGAGGAAGGTCTGGTGGTGGAGGCGCAAGTGGAAGTTGGTAAGGATTCCAATTTAACCATCCAAACAACATGCGCGATTATGATTTGATCAATCTTTGAGCTGAATGGATCATTTGTGATTTCATCCTTTCGATGACCTTTCGATCTTTGGTGAGGGCATACAATCGTAGACCACCTAAGTAACTCATATACAATTCATAACTCAACGACTTCACTAAATCAGGACGTAAATTGGGTTCAAACTTTAATATACAAACCTCAACTGTTTCTAACACATGTTGCACGGCATTGTTTCGATAAGAATCGAATTGGTGTAAATGAGAAATTTCACCAGAAAAAAGTGCAATGGGACAATCCTTTCTAGATGTATTCCTTTGGTTTCTAACAATAAAGTTCACCCATTTATCAATGAAGTCAGTGATGTCATTAGCTTTGCTCAAAACCTTCAACATTACAATCCGTTGTTGTTCTGATAAATAATTTAGATATTCAAATCCTATATCATCTTTGGATTTAAAATGATCATAAAGTGTTTTTTTATACGCACCTGCTCGTTCCAAAATTTCAGCGATGCCTGTGGCTTGGAAACCTTTCTCACGAAACAAAGCAAATGAACTTTCTAATATCTTTTCTTTTGGTTTCAATTTGACCTCCTAATTCCAGTTTTGTTTTTATTGTACGCTTTTTTCTTCACTAAATTTGTATTCCAAAACTTGTTTGCCTTCGATGTCCTGGATCATGGACTTCCAATGTAACGATCCATTTTCTAAAAAAATATCGAGTCTACCTACGTTTTCTTTTCGGTATGCATTCCCAAGTTTCCATTCAGAATCATATTCCAAAGATAAAAATGGTAGAGGCAGGTTTAGTGAACTGGATGTAATTTCAACTAGCGTTCGTTCGTTTGGAGTTTTGTATTCGTGGATCTCTGCAATATGACGATCCCCTGAAAGGATCACAATGTCTTTTGATTTGGCTTTATGAAGTGATTGGATTAATTTTTCCCGTTCCATGGGTAAATTATTCCATTTTTCAAATGGTTGTTCTGTTGGAATCACTTGTACACTGGAAACGAAAACAAGTAAATCGGATGGTTTGGACAATTCATTTTCCAACCAAACCCATTGTTCTTCACCAAGCATCGTCTGACTTTCGTCAGATGATGGTCTGTAGTGGCTTTTACGAGTGAGATAGGACATGTAACTCCTTTGTAAGGGAGATCGAAAGTATCTTGTATCGGGAACAATGATATGGATTTTCTTTTTTTGGAATTCTATCCAATAGGAATAATACACCCCTTGGTTGCCATTCGCTCCAAATTTGATGTCTTTTGGCATAAGAGGTTGTACGTAGGATAAAAAAATCTGACGCGACAATTCCCGATCAGCATATTCGGCACCACTATCATTGATACCAAAATCGTGGTCGTCCCATGTGAATAAAAATTTTGATTGTTTGCGAAGGGACTTCCACTCTTTTCGTTGGAACTGTTTCTCGTAAGCTGGGATTTTCTCTTTCGCAGACAAATGGTCAGCATAAACGATATCACCAAGAAAAATAAGATAATCCAATTTTTGCGAAAGGATTGAGTTAAAAATTGGACTTTCTTTGTCTTGGTGCAAACAAGAACCAAACCCAATCGACAAAGTCTGTTTCTCTTTGGCAACGAGTGGAGTTGCAATGGACATCCATCCAATGAAGTAGAAACCAAGGAAAATTTGTTGAAACGATACGTTAAAACTGATACAAGTTCTCACCCAAATGAGATTAGAGTACTTCCTTGGAGCGTCAACCGGAAATCATTGCCTACCAAAACGGTAATAACCTCCATAATAGCTTCGGTAGTATGGGGAAACAAGGTAAGGTCCTCCTAAAAATGATGGATGATAACGCATTTTTGGATATTGCCCATCTCGAAAACTAAGCCTTCTAAAAAAGGAACCGCGGTATAAAATCTCATTTTGGTAATAGGTTTCATTCACAAAAGGAGAGTAAACAACACCAGTCATCTGCCATTCAAATTGGGCTGTATCACCAATTACCGTAACCTCGGTTTCTTTATACATCATGGATGCCGAACGAATGTCTCCTATGACACAAGGTTCCATTCGGCTAGGCACTGGACCTTCCATTAAAACCAAACATTCTGAATTGTAACCATACTTCTTTGAAAATTTTGCATCGGATACCTTGAATGGATCTGCTGCTCCTTCTAATCTGTATGATGCATGAACCCTTTGTTTGCTCACACAATGGAGGCAAAGGAAACCAATCAAGAAGATGATTCGGACCATACGATTTTTAACCCCACTTATTCTCCAGGAAGTATAACCTCCTAACGGTGGGAAAGCGATGGTAGGTATCCGCAATTGCGGAAACTACCTATTCGTGATGAGAGACTCGTCCCCAAAGGTCCTATGAAAAACCAACGAGAACCATTTAGAGTTTCCGAAAGGTAACTCGGTAAGCTGAGACAGAAGAAGAGACCGCTCTACCTTGGCACTGGTAGAGACTTGGATCAACATGTCCACTGGGAACCATTGTATATGTTTTCCCTTCCGAAAGGGAAATGGTTTCAGTAAGAGCATTTTTGGTTGAAAATCGTTCCACAGTGTCTTCTTTTAATGCAACATGAACATCGAATCGAGTCGACGAACAGTTGGAAGACGTTAAGGTTTGCCTTCCTAAGTTTGCTGTGACTTCATAATTTCCAGATACCTTCACTTGTAATGCACCGCTGACTTTCTCGGAACTACAAATCGAGAAACTCCCTTCCCCCAAATGGATGACCTGACTTGCATTTTCATTTGTGATGAAATGGCAGGGTGAATTGGATAAAGCCAAAAAAAGAAGAACATCGGAAAAGGCATTGCCAGTAATCTTTTGCCCTGGGATGAGCCCCTTCTCTTCTTTCTGACTGCACTGCAAACAAAGGATGATGGAAACGATGACCAATGAAATTTTACGCATTTTGTACCTACTCAAGTTCAATCAATACAGGTAACAAAAACTAAGGTTGGTTCCCATTTTTTTACAAAGAGGATCCTTTAGAGGCCACACCGAATGTCCATTAGGCAGGAAAATTGCCCCTGAAAACAGATGCCAGCGTTGGCACACGAATACGGCGCGGGGTAACGACAAGTGGAAGTGGTCGAAACTGGTCGGCAAATCCGATTTTCTCGTTCTGCTTCTGTCACAACCAGAACTGAAATTTGGGTATTGATCTTAACAAGAGGGTCCTCTTTCAATTGGGCGACAATGGAAAATGTTTGGAATGCATCACCAGTTGTTTCCGTTGGAGTTCCAAAAATTTCTCCTGTGTTTTGATCCAAGTGAAGACCAGTTGGAAAGGTCTTATCCACAGAAAAACTAACCTCTCCCAATGAACGTAACCTTTGTAAGTTGACCGACTCTGTTGGTGGAATTGGTTCGATAACCTCTCCCAAATTCAGAATTAAATTCCGAAAAGAATAACGAAAGGATCCTAAGCACGGGACTAGTAACTTATTTGCAACACCTGGTTCATTTGTTCTAATCAAGTTTAATTCTAAAGTTGGGCAATACGAAACATGGAGGAGAATTTTAGAATCAGATTGTTCAACAATGAAAACATATTTTTTGGCACCATCACCTAATAAATCGATTTCAGTCACAGAACTAAGGGACTTTCCTTTCAAAACAAATTCTGTATTTTCTAAAAGCACACGAGGTGAAACCGTATCGATCACAAAGTATTTTTGGTTCTCTTCTTCTTTTTCCTCTTTTTCATTTGGATTTTCAATCGCGGAACCAACAAATGCAAGTAAGTTGGCAAAAATATGCGAATTGGGAGTGGATTCTTTAGAGGAACAGAATACCAAACAACCACAGAGAAAAAAAATCTGAATTCGTAAGTAAATCGGAGAAAACAAAACTTTTTGAACCATAAAAGATACCACCTTTCTGATTTAGGTGGGGTAAAAGATTACCAAAATGGTTTCAAAAAAAATAAAGGTGTTAGGAGAAAGGTCCTATTCTTAAGACAAATGAAAACGAACGATAAAAGATGTACGAAATGTTCTAAAAAATCCTGAATCAATTGTGATCTAAATCCACCTACTTGTGTTAGAATTTTTCATTGACGATAGGTAAATTTCAGTCATAAAAGATTTCCTATGCCTAACGAAATCACAATCCAAACGAATATCCCAGAAAACATCCATACCGTATGGAAATTGTATACATCTCCAGAACACATCATCCATTGGAATTTTGCTGATCCCTCTTGGCATTGTCCATCTGCCTCTGTAGACCTTAAAAAAGGAGGAGTCTACAAAGCACGTATGGAAGCAAAAGATGGAAGTTTTGGATTTGATTTTGAAGCTGTGATCGATGAGGTCAAAGAACCGACTCACCTCGTTTACACCTTAGGAGACAATCGAAATGTTAAAATTGATATGCAAGAGTCAAATCAGTCCACAGAAGTAGTGGTTTGTTTTGATGCCGAAAATGAAAATCCATTGGAAATGCAACGAGAAGGTTGGCAGTCAATTTTAAATCAGTTTAAGACTTATGTAGAATCTAAAAAAACTTCCCATTCTTAATCCAATTTTCTAACAAAGTTTAGGTGGCTTTTTAAGATGTTACCTTAAATGGTCGCCTTCAGGCTTTTATAATAATTCCTTCCCATCTTTAAATTCTCACCAGTCAAAAGTTCCACTTGGTAAAACCCACCACGCCCTGTTTGGATGGATTTGATTTGTTTTTTGTTCACAATATAGGATCGATGGATTCTGATAAAATGGTTTGGCAATATTTTCGAAATCGAATCCAAACTTTTAGAATGAATGAACTTTTCTCCATTTTTCTTAAATACTTTGATCCTTTTATCAAAGGACTGGATGTAAAGAATATCCTTTGTTGCGACCAATTGTAAGTGGTCCTCTTGTTTGATGCCGATGTATTTGGTTTTGGATTGGCGGACGTTTGATTGGAATTTATCTAACGCCATTTTGATTCGTTCTTTCGAAATGGGTTTGGGAACAAAATCCAACACACCATATTCGAATGCACGAATTGCTTCGGCAACATTTCCAGATGTAATGATGGTAAAAAATGAAGCAGCAGATGTTTCTTTTAACAAATCAAAACCAATGTCACCATCTAAATTAAGATCTAAAAACAAAAGATCAATGGGGTTTTCCTTTACAAAACATTGGGAACCAAGCAAAGTCCTTTCGATGTGTAGAGATGAAATCTTTGGCCCAAGTATCTCCCGCAGAATTTTCGTTAGGCCTCTTGCAGCCACAGTTTCATCTTCTACAATCAAAATCCTCAATGGAACTTCCTTAATATTGTTCTAATTTGTACTGGACATTGGATAAGTTCACAAACACTCCGACCATAGCTTGGTAAGAATTCAATGTTCGCATCGAAAACTGATCCGATTTTAAAAACTCTCTGTAATAATCAACTTCCGCTTTGATTCCAAAATAGCGACCTAAATAAATATTCAGTCCTGCCCCAACTCCGACAATTCCACCGATACCACTTGTGATTTGGTTGCTATAAACAAACCGGTCATGTGTGATCCCTGAGTGAGCTTCCCCCGTAAAAGAAACAACCCCTGCTCTTGCTGCCAAGTAAGGATCAAAAAAATTCCTTGGAATGGGATGGTAGGTTGCTAAAAAACTCATTGAATTACCACGGTAGATGGTCCTTTCACGAGGGAATGGATCCACATACTCTTTGTAATACGAGATACCTGGAATTACATCTTGCCTTTTCGCTTTCATGGAATTTTGCATAACTGTAAATCCTAATCCGATTTTTTCTTTCCAACCATATTCAAAATCAAATTGAGAGGCAACTCCTGGTGTATAGGTAGGTTTGAAATACAATCCTGATTCTTCATTCCGAATATTGCCTTGGTTATAATAGTCTTGGCTAACTTCTTTATTGACTACCTTGTATTGTAACACATTGTCATAATTTTTTTCGTGACTAATAAAAGTACCACTGGGTGCCAATGTCCCTCCACCCATAAAACTGATTAAAAACGCACCTTCATAAAAACCTGGTGGGTATTTCAGTTTTGCATAATATTTTTCCAATTCCGCATTATTTTTTTGAATCTCTTCTGGAGTTTGGTTTGGCTTACTTTCCGTTTGCACAGAAGTTTGTTTTTCTTCCTTTTTAGCATTGGCTTGTGCATTCAATTGGTAAACAGAAACCAAAACCAAAACCGATAAGAGCCATTTTGAATTTGTATTCATCTTGTTATCCTCAACGCAGAGGATAACGAATCTATTTACGTTCGCTTAAAAAAAAGTGCGAGTGGCACTGGAACACCGCGAATGGCACCTCACTCTAAAACGATGATTGTGTTCTCCCACCCACCCATGACCAAGCGGGAAGTGAATTCCCACTTGTTTGGAAACGCCTCCTGTAACCTCGATTTGATGTATTTAATCCCTGTCCCAAGTGAATCCGACTTTGTAGTTGGCAAACCATCGTTGAATAATATATACTTTGTTTTGTTTTTTTCCTTCTTCTTCTTTAAGATAAAACTACCTGCATTTTTTCCCTGGTAACCATGGGTCACACCATTCTCAACAAGGGTTAACAAAACAATTGGAGGGATCACATCTTTTAAACCGATTCCTTCGGTTAAAAATTCAAATTTTGATTCTTTTCGTAAACTCATGATCTCTAAGTATCGTTTACAAATTTCCACTTCTTCCTTGATGGGAATGGTTTTTTTGTTTGAAAGTTTTAGGATTGCCCTTAGTTCATCCGACAGAGAAGTTAACAATAATTTGGCTGTCTCGGGATCCTCATCCAACCAAATGATGGTGGAATTGATCGAATTCAAAAGAAAATGGGGATGGATATTATTTTTTAATAATTCTACTTCGAGCCGACTCGAAACCAATTTGGCATCTTGCAATTTTGCTTTGTAAGCAACCATCCTCCTTTCCGCTTTATTTTTATCGGAATTCACCAATTTAATTTTGTAAGCAAGTCCGAGTGAGAGTAAACACATCTCAATTGCAGAACCTGCCTGCAATCCATACTCGGTGACAATATTGGCAGGTAAAATACCAAAACCTTTTAAAGAATAAATCCCAACTCCAAACAATAAGGCGACCCAAGCGATGAGAAAGTACCTGGCGGGTTTGTATCCCTTATCCCAACAAACAACAGCTACCAAAAATACGACAATCGCAAAAAACATTACAAGAGATGCCAACAAATAGATGTTAATGTAGTAAGAAAAAACAAATGAGGACAACATAAGTAGTAACATGAGCCCCATAAGAAACAAAATGATTTTGTCCCAAGTAGGTGTATTCTTTTTTGTGTTTAAAAAACTACGAGTGAATTGCAAACCCCAAAAAAGAGAAAACCCACCCACAAAGGGTAAACTGATATTGGCCCAATGGGGAGAATTTGGCCAGAAGATCTGAAATGCCAATCCATTCAAAACCGATTGTGACAATCCATAAAAACTGATGTATAACAAATAATACAAATACCCAAAATCCTTTAACATAAACAAAAGGATTAAATTATAAATCACCAAAACAAATAAGATGCCATAATAAATTCCAAGAGATAAGTTTTCTTTTTCTTTGAGTTTTAGAAACCTTTCATGAGAATAAACAGTGATTGGGAATTGGACTGTACCTTCACTTTCAAAACGGAAGTAATAGGTATTATTTTTTTTTGGCAATAGTTTGATAGGGAAAATAAAACTTTTTTCTTCCAATGGTCTCTCTCGAAACAAATAGGAATCCCCTGTGACCACATGGTTCCAATCCTTATCTTTAGATTCATAAAAATCAATTTTATCGAGTAATGGATAGGAAACATGAATGAACCAATCCCTTTGGTTTGAATTGTTTTTAAGCTCAAAACGCACCCAATAAACATTTTTAGTAAAACCAAAGTTTGGTGAGATCGTCCGGCTTTCATTAAAGTCAGTGGATTTTTGCACTTCCTGAAAACTTAAAATTTTGGAGGGAGGTAGTTCCAAAATTTCCATATGGAAACCAAGTGGATACTCCCCCACATCATTTTTCAATATGGTAGAAAATCGAGATGGAGTTGGGTTGGCAAATAAGGGTAAAAATAGGAAGATTTGGAAAAAAACAAACGTAAGGCGAAAGAGAGACATCCTGGAAAAATTTATGGGAATCAATCAAAAATGTAAAGTAAAACTTTTACAAACCTATCAAACAAAAACTTAAGTCCGGACTTTGGTTTGTCCTTTTGGATGAAGGCCCTTTCGCAGTTCCAAAACAAGGGAATCGTTTCACCGCTTATTTTCTTCTTTGATTTTGATTCCATAAAATCCTTCTTTTCGACCGAACCAAAAGACTCGCTCCATTTTGTCTTCGACAAGGAGGCGTTTCCGGAAGGTTTCGGAATAAAAATCCCATTCAGTATTTCCCACGTAATCACTTGGCCATTCTTTTTTTCGCATATACGGATGGTCTTTTTTAGGGAATTTGGATTTGTGGTAAGCCCATTCCAATACATGGAACAATTCATGGTAAAGGAAAATGGGATGGTTTGCATGATTTCCATCGGCAATTTTTTTATTGGAATCAGAAATGATGGTTAAGCGGATTTCAGGATCATCCTCCGTTCCAAAATTCCACTCCGTTCCTCCCCCATTGGTGATGAATACCCCACTCGGTTGTTTGGTGCCTGGCCAAATCAAAAGAACTCCATCAGCCGCCTTAATTTTTGTGAGCACATCTGCTTCAAGTGGAGGTTGGATAGAAGTAATAGAAGGTTGCATAATATAACGAGTATTATCTTTTATAAAATTCGTATCACGAATCTCTGAGTTTGTACGAATGATCTCAAAGTCCCAATAAATCCCATCGGTTATCTCGGCAAAGGAATCACGGAAATACTCTGTACTCACAACCAAGTCTGAAATTGATTTTTCTTCTAAGTCTGAATCTAAATTGTACTGCGTGAGTGGTGCAGGCATTGGCCCCTTTAACCTTGTTTTGGGAACAATCAGAATGACCAATTTTAGATTCTTACGAGGAATTTCTTTGGTTTTCTTTGTTTTAAATTGTAAGGCTTTGTATTTGATCCATAATTGGTCTCGTAAAAAATTCCAAAATTTAGAAACATGGATATCCATTTCGGGATACATCATCGAAATTGTTTCATAAGCAAAATTGTATTTCTTTCTTTTGGTGTATTCATCCGTTAATATCGAAGTATTCCAAGCAATGGAAGGGATAAGTGGGTTTGTGATTTGGTCTTTGAATAAATTGTTTTTGAATAGTTCATGCCATTTTTCTCTTTCATCCATTGTCATTTCTGGATCATAAAAAAGTTCCCCTATATTATAACTCGTATGGATCGCAGAAGGAGTGCCTGATAATTCAGACAAACCTGTATAAAAAATATTACGTGCAGACTGATTGTCATTTAACTTCATGTAGGCGATTGTTAAGATATTGATGAGGAGTCCATAGTTCCCATCTCCAATTTTTTTTCTGGATACTGGGATCACAATTGGAATCAGGGAAACCATATCTTGGTAACGGCCGTCATCATTCAAACACCAAATCGCTGTGACAGTAATCGTAACCTCTTCCTCGGGAACAAGGGCTCCCAGTTTTTTGGCACTTTGGTAACATTCCCTAGGCCATTTTCCTTTTTGGTTCGAGAGTGCCGCAGAAGCATCCAATCGCAAACGCCAAGCAAATGTTTCATTGGGATTGGTTGCAAGGATCGAATCGGAGAGACGAAAGGCAGACAGATACTCTTTTTTTTCCAATAGTCGGTTTGCTTTGGTTCTTGTTTCCTCGTCGATTGCCTGAATGGAAGAGAATGCAATTATAAGGCCTATTAGGGAAAAAACCTTTGTGTTCATCTCAAAAGAACCTCCAAAAAAGGTAGGATCATGTTATAGAACGTTTCAATAAGAAGCAATCGATAAAAAGTATTTGACTAGAGAATTTGTGAGACTGTCTAACCTATGGTTATATGAAATCATACCTCTCATTTTTGTATCTCATTCTTTTTTATTTCACAGTTTATGACTGCAAACCTCCGGCTCTCAATAATGCTTGTGACCCAAGTTCTAAATCATTCTTAGAATTACTGATTGTGAAGAACATCGCCAATGATCGTTCTCCAAGTTGTATCCCCTATTTCGATCGATTTGAAACCAATTTTTTAAGTTATGGTGCTTTTTTAGGAGGTTCACCATCCGATATCTATAGCGCTGCCGTTGCCAATGGAAAAATTTATATTGGTGGGTTGTTCACACAACTTGCGGCAACTACAGGTGGCGGTGCTTTTGTTTGGAGTGATTCAGCAAAACCGATTGGCTCAACCTATTGCCCACAACTGAACTTGTATGATGAAAATTCCGTGGCTTCTGGAACCATCAGTGAAGCAGTTTCAGATCCCGATGGAAATTTATACATCCTAGGAAACTTTACACATGTGCAAAGTTTTCCGAGACGAAACATAGCAAAAATCAAACCAAACTGCCAAGTGGATTTGGAATTTGATGCCAGGTTAAACGATACCTCCGCTGTTCTTTATGATTTATTGTACTTAGAAGGTCGAATTTTTTTCTCAGGCAGTTTTCAAACTTCCACTGGAGCTCTCACAAACTACCCGACACCGACACTGAGACAACATGTGGCATCTGTGAATGCCATCACTGGCCTTATGGATGATTGGGCTCCCAATGTTTCCGGTGTCGATGTAAGGTGTATGGAAACAGATGGAACTTTCATTTACATTGGTGGTGGATTTACAGCTGTTAACTCAAATGGAGCTGGTAATTTAGGAAAACTCCACAAAGATAATGGAGCTACATTTTATTCTTTTATGGATACAAATGATACCGTCAATGCGATGTTCATTCGGAACGGAGTCCTCTACGTTGGCGGCCTTTTTTCTTCATTAAATGCCTCCACCGTAACCCGATCCAAAATAGCAGCCATTGATTTGGCAACAAATACTGTTCTGCCAGCATTTAGTTCCCTTACCATCGGTGGGACAGCTGTGTATGCAATTGCATGTTTCCAAGATGAATTGTACATCGGAGGGGAAATTACAAGCCCAAGAGAAGGACTCATCAAAACAGATCTAAATGGAAATCTATTAACAAATAATTATTCAATTGGTGGGACTTATCAAATTGTTTATAAATTATCGATCGTAGATGAGAAATTGTATGCATTTGGTTTTTTTGAATCCGTTCGCTCCGAACCAAGAAACCATATTTTCCAACTTGATTTAAAGTCTGATACAGTCACAACTTGGGATCCAAAATTTTTAAATCCGAATTCTTTTTCTCAAGGAGTTGCCATCAAATTAAAGGAAAATGTGATCTTTTTAGGAGGAGGATTTGGTGCAATTGATACCAGACAAAGGAATTATCTGGCAGAACTGGATGCAGAAACAGGAGTTCCAACAGACTGGGATCCGAATCCAAATGATCTCATCTCAAAACTTACAGTCTCCGGTAAAAAAATATTCGTTCATGGCCAGTTTACGACGATTGCAAATACTTCCCGCCAAACCATGGCATCTTTTGATTTAGAAACAAAAACCTTACTTGGATGGAATCCAATTTTTCCTGCCGCCTCCATTGAAGCAATGTTAGTTGAAAATGATGCAATGTATGTGGGAGGAAATTTTACGACAGTGAACTCTACCTCGGTCAACAGGCTTGTAAAAATTGATACTATCGAAGGAAACTTAGATTCTAGTTTCAACCCAAACCCAAATAATCTAATTCGCTCTTTACAACTGCAAGGTGATGAATTGTATGTGGTAGGCCAATTTACAACGATTCCAAATGCGGCAAACTTCCTAGCAAGTGTTAATCGAAACACTGGTGCTTTCATCCGAACACATACACAAACCTTTACTGGATTTTCTGCTTATGGAAGTTATATTTCAGACGGCCGATTGATGATGAGTGGACAATACCAAGTGACAGCACCATACAATGGATTTGGATTAACATTTTACCAAATACCTGATTTGGAAACGATCACACCTTCATCCACTTTTCCGAGTACTTCAGAATTTGTTCGTTCCATAGACCAAAACCAAACAAAAGTTTATTTGGGTGGTAATTTTGCCAATTTTGGGGGAAAGGTTCGGAATGGATTATTTTCACTCAATCGAAATGATTTTAGTATGAATGAATGGGATGCAAACTTGTCCTTGGGATCTACAGTTTACCAAGTGATCGCTCACGGGAATGCTGTTTATGCTTTTGGAAATATAACTTCGGTTAACCGAAAATACCGAGCAGGGTTTGTCAAATTGGACACAGAATCTGGCAACTCGTATTAAACCAAAAGAAGATGATAACTGCATAAGAGTAGAATCAGTCGGAAACTCCATAACATGGTACGAAACCAATTGGTTCGTATCAGACGTTTGATTTGATGTTCCTCTTTTCCAAACTTAAGTTTGTTATGAATGGGCACACTCACAAAAAAAGTAAGACCCCACAAAACCAATACCCCAACCAAATTGATTTGAAACAGAATGGAATTTGAGAAATGGTAGATGAGTGCTATCGCAGTGAAGAGTTCGATTCCCATGATGGGAGCAACTAGCCATGTGATGCGATTGGAATGGAAAGAATGGAATTTAGAAAATTGTGATGGTTCGATAAAATAAAAAGACGGATAGTGAAGGATTTGGATCACCCAAATCAATATTACCATCATTGAACAGACAATAAGATGGACAAGAAAGACTGCTAGTAAACCAGACATGGAGATTAGACTCATTGATTAAAAACTTTGGTTGATTCCAAATCCAAACCAAAATAAATTCCACATCCCTTTTGAATCTAAAACGAATTCATGTAAACTGTCGATACTGACGAATTATTTTTCGTTCATTTAAATTCACGAAATTTTCATCATTCAATGGATCCTAGAGTTTGCCATTTTTAAGCTTCAAGAATGGAAATTAAGCTTCGATTTACTGTTTTGCCACCTGCTATAAATTCTTACACTTCGCGTAAACATCAGGGTCTCCCCTCTTCCCAAAATCCAATTCGAGGATACATTACTACTTACATTACATTTTTACACCGACTGTAAAAAGCGATGCGATGAAAATATCCAGTGGATTCCTTGACTTTTTTCGTTTTGTCTGATTCTTTTCCTTCCAACATGATTTCAATTTTAACCTTTGTTCGCTCCTTATTCCATGCACCAGAGGGGGTGGAGCTTCGTTACCAAAGGTATTTTGTCGCAACTAATTCCATTTATGTGTTAGCAGGACTCATCCATTTTACGTTTATCTTTTTTTTCTGGATGGTGGGTGCTCCAGAAATGGCAGTTTTTAACCTAGGAAGTGTCCTATGGTTTGCGTTTACCATTTGGATCAATCGTAAACGGTATTTATTCACCTCCTTGTATTTATGTTTTTTGGAAGTATTTTTACATGCACTCACCGCCACCTATTTTTTTGGCTGGGGTGCCGGTTACCAGTATTACATGATGTTGTTTGCCACAGGAATTTTCCTATTACCACCAGGTAAAAATATCCTGAAATTCGGAAGCATTGTCGTTGGTTGCCTTTTATTTGCCTCCACTTATTATTACTCGATGAACTACCCTCCCATTTATGCCTGGAGTCCCAATTTCCTAGCACTCATCAATGTTTCCAATATTGTATTTTCCACGCTCTTTCATGCAGGTTTTGCCTATTATTTTACACTCGCTGCAAATATCGCAGAAGATTCGTTAGAACGTGAAAACAAAGCTCAAACTGCTTTTTTCCAAAACATCTCCCATGAACTCCGAACCCCTCTTACCTTAATCTCTGGTCCATCCGAGTCCGCTCTCCTAAGGGGAGAAGGATTAAATCCCGCGGAAGTCAAAGTCGTAGTCAACCAAGGGCGAAGGCTCACTCGATTGGTAAACCAACTCCTCGACTTACAGAAAATCACCTCTGGGCGTATGGAATTAAAAAAATCTCCACTGCCTTTGGGCGAATTTTTAAGTTTGGTGGCAGAAAATTTTACTGCATATGTAAAAAGAAAAAACATTCACTTCGAAGTGGTATTGGAAGGAACACCTATCTATGTAGATGCTGACGCCGAACAATTAGACAAGTGCATTTTCAATTATCTATCAAACTCCATTAAGTTCACGGAAGTGGGAGGAACGATCCGGCTCGAACTGACAAACAAGGATGAGGAAGCCATTGTTTCAGTCTACGATACTGGCATTGGAATGAAGGAAAGCCAAATGAAACGTTTGTTTTCCCGTTTTGGTATCAGTGAAGCATCCTTAACTCGTGAACAAGAAGGGACAGGACTTGGTCTTGCCCTCGTAAAAGAACTGGTCGAACTACATGGTGGCAAAGTGGGAGTGGAAAGTGAATTTGGAAAGGGATCCCA
Organism: Leptospira jelokensis; assembly: GCF_004769635.1. GTDB lineage: Bacteria > Spirochaetota > Leptospiria > Leptospirales > Leptospiraceae > Leptospira_A > Leptospira_A jelokensis. Next base: position 25,017 of record NZ_RQGH01000011.1, on the reverse strand, counting down.
TTTTTATTTCACTCTGCCCAAACTTTCGGAAATCCCAACCGAAGGGAATTCCGATTGGAAGGCGAAAAAATCTCTTTTATTCCAACATGAATACATCCCGGAAGATTCCGAAACACATACCCTAAAAAAGAATGAGGAACGATCCTCTAGGGCCTACAAAATCCTCGTTGTAGAAGATAACCCTGACTTACGTTCTTATTTAGGATCAATCCTCACGCGAGCCGGTTATCACGCGTTAGTGTCAGAAGATGGACAGGCAGGATTAGATGCCGTCTTACGTGAATCTCCCGATTTAGTCATCACGGATCTAATGATGCCAAAATTAAGTGGACTTGATTTGATCCAAGAAATTCGTAAACGCGAACATTACCATTCCCTTCCAGTGATACTACTAACTGCGAAGGCAGACACGGCCACAAGACAAACGTTACATGGCGAAGGTGCTGACTTTTATTTGGCAAAACCATTTTTAGAATCTGAACTTTTAAGTGTTGTCAAAAATGCATTCAGATTGGTAGAAAAAGAATTTTATTTACGAGAGGAATTGGCAAGAGGGATTCGGATCCAAAAAAAATTGATTCCCGAACCACATTACAACCAAGAGAAAATCAAACTGGAGTTGGAATTCATACCAAGCGATGGTATTGCTGGCGATTATTATGCAGTTCAATCAATAGAGGAAAACAAAACATTTTTCTTTTTAGCTGATGTTTCAGGTCATGGATTTGCCGCTGGTATGGTGGCTGCCATATTACATTTTGTTTTACAATTGCCAAACCTTACCAAAAACAATCCAGTCCTCTGCCTAAAAGAATTGAATACATTTTTATTTGGAAATACAGCAGGACTTTTTGTTACAGCTGTCATAGCAATCGTCGATCATGCTCAACAAAAAATATTATATGCAAAGGCTGGGCATGAAGACCTTTATTTTGGAAACCATACTGGCTTAAAACGATTGAATGCAACGGGAAAACCTTTGGGCATCCTTTCGGATTGGGAAGGAAAGGGAGAATCCGTTCCTTTTTCCAAGGGAGACAAATTGTTTTTGTTCACCGATGGACTTTTTGATGTTCGGTCGGAAAATCAGATTTTATTCCGAGATCTTGGTTTTTCCCAATGGGCAAGTGATCCAGAGATTTGGAAAAAGGATAACTCATTATCTCTCTTACTGGAGATGGCAAAATCTCACCAATCAAATCAAAAATTTGAAGATGATGTCACTCTGTTATCGGTAGAATTCATAACATAACATCCTCTCGATTGAAATTTCCTCAAACTCTTTGTATTAATTAAATGTCTAATCAGCTGGAGAATACAAATGCAAACTCATTTATTACAAAATGTACTCAGGATTATTTTGGGTTTATTTATGACATTGGCTGGGATTGGCCACCTAACATTCCAAAGGCAAGAATTTCTTGCTCAAGTTCCGAGATGGTTGCCACAGGATCCATTTTTTATGGATTTTGTTGTCCTTTCGTCAGGAGTCGTCGAAATTGCCTTCGGTCTTTCTTTACTCTTCTGGGCAAAAGAGAGAATCAAAGTGGGAATCCTACTTGCGATCTTCTTTATCTTAATTTTTCCAGGTAATATCTCCCAATACACAAATGGAATCAGTGCCTTTGGTTTGGATACCGACCAGAAAAGATTGATTCGATTGTTTTTCCAACCAGTGTTAATTCTATGGGCGCTTTGGTCCACTGGTGCACTTCGTTACCTTTTGGATCGGAACAAAAAATCTTAGATTGATTTTAAAGAACAATACCAAATTTACAAATAATTCTTTCCATAAGCATTGAAAACTTGTAAGTTTGGTCAAATTCTACCATCTAGAGGTTTTTATGACCAAAACATTACAAACGTTAACAATTGTTTCTTGCCTTTTTGCACTCGGGTATTGCAACAAAATTTCACAATCCCCAGAAGCCAAACTCAAAGAACTGGTCCCACAATTTCAAAAAACAATGTGTTCCAAAACGATTGAATGCACAAAAGACGAGTTTGCAAAAATTCCTCCTGCTTACCGCAATATGATCCCTCCTTTTATGCAATCGGAAGAAAATTGTATCTCCTTCTTCGATGAGAAAATGAAAGAAGCGGAGAAAAAAAGAATCGAAGAAAAAAGAGAAGTGACCGCCGACCAAGTGGAAGCCTTTGAAAAATGCATTAGCGCCTTTGGAAAATTAACCTGCGACAGTTTCAAAGGAGCCAAAGAAAAAGTGTCCATCCCTGAATGTGAAGAAGCACAAAAACTCTCGGGCAATTAAACTGAATGGTTGTTGCGTCACTACATGCAACAACCAAACTCTAAATCAAAATCGGAAACGAATCCGTAGTATCGCAAAATTTTGTTTCCTTGTCAACAATGTATCAATTGGGATTCTCATTTAGCATCAATTCAGAACTACTTTCTATCGTATTGAGCATTGTGGAAACATTTGGCTCTCGAAAATATGGGTGGCATAAAACGATATGTAAGATTGCGACAAGAATCGCACCAGGCAGAATGTTAGTGGCAACAAAATGTTGAATCCCATTGGTCATACTGATTTCCATAATTTGAAAAGACATTGAATTCAGAGGTTTGGAAAGTATATACAGCAATAACATTGATGAATGAAGAGACGTTAGTGTTACATGTAAGATATATTCAACTGAACTAAGTCCACCAAATCGACTACGGGCATCTTTTTCTTCCCACATATCAAAAACTTGGATCAACAAATCAATAGATACAACGCAAAGGATTAGTAAATATAGAATTCCCGACAAATCCAAAAGAAACAATCCAACGAGCACTATAGGGAAAAGAATTGCTCTATATGTATGCAATTTGTGTTCATAAATGGTATCATTGTATTTGTAGAGTTTAAACTTCCACAAGTGTAATATTATACCATCAAAAAAAGCAAGGCCTGCAAACATTACCAAAAATACTAAACTTAAGTCTCTTAATTCCATAATCCGCTCCTATGTGTATGTATGCACCTTTGTGCACATATACACATAGTTGATGTAAACACAGATTGTCAATCTAAAAGGAAAAAGACTAGACCCTTACTCGCATAATTCTAGATTAGAATGATTGTGGCAAAATCACGTACACCATCAGAAAAAAAAAGAGAATCCGCTATCGAAGCCTTAGATTCTGTTTTAGATTCAAAATTTTTGACGGCTTTGTCTGAACCAAGTCGCATAGAAGTATTAAAACAAGTATTACGGTATGGTCGTGCAGACGTATCGGAACTTTCCAAACATTTACATTTCGATCGTTCGGTGATTTCAAGGCACCTTTCCTTGTTACAAGAAGTAGGAATCCTTCATAGAGAAAAATCCGGGAAACATGTTTACTACCAACTCAATCCAAGTGCCGCGATTCAAAAATTTAAATTCATTTTAAATCACCTTGAGGAATTAGTAGCTATCTGTTGCCCACCGGCAAAGACAAACTCTTCAAACTAAAATATAAGATTGATTCGTATGCAATCATTGATAAAAAAGAATTTACAAAATCCTTATTTTCCTTATCATGAAAAACAGCAGATGAGGCAGACAGAAGAAAGTTCTTTCTGACGAATGACAATGGTAATAACTCGCTCCTAACCCACCTACAATCCAAACAAAGTGTTATTTCACACTTTCCAACGAACAATTTCTAAATCTGATTAGGTGATTTATGAGAGAGATACATTATTACGTAGCCACTTCCATCAATGGTTATATTGATAGCCATTCCACAAACACATCATTGTTTTTATCTGAAGGCGACCATGCAACTGAATATAAAAACGATTTACTCCAATATTCGGATGTTCTGATGGGCAAAAAAACATACGAATATGGATTCAATTTTGGTCTGACCCCTGGGGAAAAAGCATACCCATGGATGGACCACTATTTAGTCAGTGACCATTTGGTAAAAAACCATTTCGGAGAAAACATCAATATCCTCCGGACAACGGAAATAAAGTCTACCTTGCAACTGTTACGCGAAGAGAAAAACAAAGGGAATATTTATTTGTGTGGTGGTGGAAAACTTGCTGGATTGCTTTGGGAACATCACGAAATTGATCGTTTGTTCGTTAAAGTAAATCCTATGGTCATAGCCAAAGGCGTGCCCTTATTTGATTCCATTCAATCGGATCAGCAACTTAAATTCGTCCGATCCAAGGAATACAAGTCGAAGGTGGTTCTGTTAGAGTATAAAAAGAAATAATCAATCATTTGGGAACAGAAACAAGCCATTTGTTTTTGTTCCCAAATGTTCCTTTGAAATTTTGCCGACTCAATTAATTCATTGAATCACAAACCTCAACAAGTGTAGTCCGTCGTGTTATAGAGGTTAAAGATCCTATGAAAATGGTGATGAGTGTATCTTTCCAAGTTGAAGTTTGCTTCATTTTTACGGATCGTCCATCTTTTGGTAAGATTTGGTTCCAATCTTCTTCTGTGGTCATTCTAAAATTTCCATACAACCAATACCATTGGGAATTCATCGAATATGGTTCACAAATTTGAGTTTGATTTAGATTTAAAGTAATTGTTTGGAGATTCTTTTCGGATGTATTGGCAAATTTCTCATTTTCCTTTGAAGGTGACTGTTTGTTAGCAGATCTAATTTTCTTTTCTTCCTCCAATCGAATGTTTTTCAATTCCATTTCAGACACTTCTTTATAAACGACTTTTAGCACTTCTGATTTTTTTAAATATTTGGGACTACCGCCATCTGGAACTATTTGTATGGTTAGGTCATCTTGGCTTACCACCTTACCTTTGATAGTTTCCCCATTTCGCAACAGGATATTTGTGGCACTTATGGGCTGAATCAAAACTGAAAATAGTAGAATGGAAACTAAAACTTTAAAATTCAAAATCAATTCCTAAATCTGAAATAAATGCAAATATAGAACTGAAATACATGTGAATCCTTAACAAGTAAATTAATTTTATTTTTAAATTATCTTTTCTAAGCAAAATTTGATTCCAATGGCTTTCGAACAAAAACCCCCTGTTTAAGGAGGTGCTACAAATCAAATTATGATTCTCGGAATTCAGTGATATAGAATATGGGTACGAGGATTTCCATCGGTAACAATCGACTGGAATTCAGAAATTCAAATTTTGGATTGGATCCATCAATGTTAGCAAGTATGCACAAAAAAATTCGAATCGTATTTACCAGTTTGCTTCTAATGTTCTACCATTGTTCCCCTTTGTATTACCATATTTTCCAATCAACTGAGACCAAAGAAAAGTCATTGGTTACACAATTTGTGACCCCTTTCATATTGGTAGAATCCGAACGGTCTCGAGGGAGCGTCTCGGTAGGGATTCAAGTGATCTATCCTTGGGGAAATTTTACGGATATGAATGACGGAACAATTCGATTTCAAGGAAATGCAGGAACATTTGGAAGCCAAGTGTATTCGTCTACAAATCTTTTTTTTGCTAAATGTGCATCAGGTCAAATTTGGGAAAATTCATCAAATACATGTTCACCTGCAATTCCAAGTACGCTTCGCTTTTGTAGTGCTAACGATAATTCTTGTAATGACCCTGGTACCCTTCAACTGAACGGTCTTGGAACAAGTGGGATTTGGTCTTACTGTAATGGTCTAACACTTGCTGGAAGATCATGGCGACCTGCTACAAAAAATGAAATGAAACTTACTTTATTTTGTGCCAACAGTCCTACTACAATTTCCGATGATAACGGAAGTAGTTGCAGTTCTAGTGGATTTAAAATTAATACAGATTTATTCCCTTACGATGCTTCAAAAGTTTGTCGTTATTGGACAGGCAGTGCCTTTAGTTTAACAGATGGTTGGTTTATCAATTACTGTACAGGTCTTGCCATTTCAAGCCAAACAAAATCCTCATTTGATTATGTTCGTTGTGTTTCCGATGGCCCATAAAGAAAACCATTTAGTTGAAATGAGTTGAACCATCCTTGAAATTTCTAAACAGATTTTGAATTGATACCCAGTTCCAATCCATTACCACCTAACATTTCGAATCGAAGTGTCGTAAACTCAAAGTGAAAATCCTTTCTCTTCCGTTCTGCCATGGCATCTCTGTGTTTTATCCCGTCTCTTATAGGATCGTTTCCATTCACCATTTGCTCAATGTCAGCTTCTGTTTTCCATATGCTGAAGGTCAAAAAATGCCTGGGAGGACGAAAGGCAGCCAATGCCATTTGTTTTCCTGGATGGTTTTGTATTTGGGATTCCACAGGTTTTCCCCATTTCGTGAACCTAAGGAGTTCAGTTAGTTTCAATCGCGCAAGTGTGATTGATACTGTTGTTTGATCGGGATTTGAATTACGTCCAAACACAGTTGCTTCCGCAAGTTCTTGGATTTTCCCCCACCGTCTAATCATTCGTAAACGTACGTGCCATCCCCATTGCATCCATTTCGATTCTTTTGACAATAGAAATTGATTTAAGTCTTCTTCTGTTTGCCAAAGAGCAAATAAAACCAATCCGGAAATCTTGTAACGTTTCCAGGAAAACAAAGGCAATCCAAGTGACATAGGAATTAAAAATTCGGAGTGGACTAACCCTTTTATTTTATTATACCTTCGTTTTCCAAACAAATAAAAAGGGATTTGATAAAATGGCAGACCGAAAGAATGGAAACTAAATATTTCTTGTGTTTGAATCGGATTTTTGTCCATTGGGAGAACATATGTTAGGAACAATCGACTATCTATCCATCGTTCTTTGTTTTGGTTATACGATTTCTCCTTACGTAAGCAATTATTTCTTTTTAAAAAACTCAAAAATATACAAACAAATCTATTACCCTGCCATTGTTTCCGTTTTCCTTTCCGTTTGGGGAATATTGCCACAAGTTTCCGTTTTATGGTTATTCTATTCTAGCTTTGGATTCTTTCTCTATTTCAAAATCCATAAAAAAGATATTTTACGAAACAAACACTGGTTAGGACTCGTTCCATTTCTATTTAGTTTGGTTTCAGCAACATGGTTTGTATGTGGCACAAATGATTTATACTTATTAGGTTACAACAAAACCTGGAGTTTTTACGCAAGCATTCATGGTTGTTTTATAGGATGGTTATTTTTATCAGGGATCTGTTCTCTTGCGATCAAAAATAGTAAATTGCAAATTCTTACCGTCTTTGTGGGACTTGTTTTAAGTTTATTCCTTGTGATAGCGATTGGAATCGATCAATCCGGACCCTTTAAAAAAATTGGTGTGATTGGGTATATGGTCCTTTTCCCAGTTATTGCACTTTATATTTTAAAAGTTTTAAAACCGAAGCGGAGTATCTCAAAATTCTTTTTATGGATTCATTTTTTTTCCATTCTCTTTTCACTTTGCATCGCAGTTGGAAAAGAATTTTCTTTGTTTGATGTAGACCACAATAACTTGCAAATCATAATGCACTATCTACATGGAGGGATCAATGCATTTGTCGTAATCCCTACATGCTTGTTCGCTATTTTTTCCGAAGAAAACGTCCACACTCATCCTTAAATGAAAAAGGATGGAGTGTAAATTGTGATACAGAAACTGATTTAGTTTGTGGTTTGCTCTGAATCCATCGAACCTGTTTGCGATTTACCTTCCACGAATGTGGCTTTCACACGTTTGGAAAGGAACATATAAGGAATCCATATCAAAGCGGCTACCACAGAACGAACCATTTCCTTAAGCGTAGAAGGGTCCAATGGATCATCTCCCATTGGAATGAGTGATGCAAGCCAAAGGTCCAAAGGTAAAATCACCACTGGTAAAAACAAAAACAAAGCGTATCCTTTTGGAAATAAATAATGTTTCGACACAAACAAAAACAACAACACTAAACTTGCGATCAATAGAAGCGCATTATAGGATGCTTCAAAAAACAAAAGTGGTTTCCATAGAGGGTGGTATGATTCAGTTCCAGGTGTTGTCAAATACTCAAAACTTCCATCTGTGAACATATTATAAAACAAAGGACCAGAAAGGTATCCCAAACGGATCGGAAAAATGACAAGCCCAATCCCTACCAAAACCAACCAACCTTTTAATCCTTTCAGATTTTCGTCATAACTCATATTTTTCCCCTAACAGCATTTAAAATAAACGATATGTTAAATGGTCAATCACTAGTTTTTTCTTGCAAGAAAATCAACGGCGGGAAGATTTTTGATATCTAAATGATTTCCCGTTTCAGTAAATTTCGACTCTTCATCTTACCTTTGTCAGTATTGCAACTCCACTGCAACAGCTTGGTTTCACTTTTTTCGGAACCATTCCCCGTTGAAGAGTATCATCTAGAAAATGGATTGTCCGTTTACTTAAGTGTAAATCCCAAACAACCAGTAGTACAAACTTCAATCCTCATCAATGCAGGCTCCGCAGATGATCCAGAGGATGCAACTGGCCTTGCACATTATTTAGAACATTTGATGTTTAAAGGAACAAGTAAAATAGGAACCAGTGATTTTTCAAAAGAAAAACCCTACTTAGAACAGATTGAATCCTTATACGAAACTTATCGCCAAACAAAAGAGAAAGGCAAACGAAAACAGATTTATGAACAAATCGACAAACTATCGTTTGAAGCGAGCCAGTTTGTCATACCCAATGAATTTTCGAGATTACAAAGTAAAATGGGAATCACAGATTCCAATGCGTTCACTTCCAATGATCGGACATTCTATGTTGCAACAGTTCCCGCAAACCAAATCAAAAATTTCATTCAATTAGAGTGGGAACGATTCCGAGACCCAGTGTTCCGAACCTTCCATACCGAACTGGAATCGGTTTTTGAAGAACGAAATTTACGAGTTATGGATTTTCGTTCTAATTTATTCAAACAATACCACGAAATCATGTTTCCCAATCACCCCTATGGTGTAAAAACACCCATTGGAAAAGATGAGGATTTGAAGAACCCTTCTCTAAAAAAAATCCACCAATTTTTCCAAGAGAACTATGCACCTTCCAAAATGGCTATTTGTATGTCTGGAAATTTGAATCCAAAGGAAGTGATGGATGAAATCAAAATAACCTTTGGTAGTATGCCATCCAAAGAAACGAAATCAAAACTTCAAATCCCTGAACATAAACCACAAGAATCTAAAAATACGATTTGGGTTCCATCTAAAAAGAAAATTTATCTCTTCGGAATCAAACTTCCTAAAACTTCACCCAAATTGTTATCTGAACTCAATATTTTATCATTATTACTTTCCAATGGTCATAATGGACTTCTGGATGAAAGTTTGTACTACAGTCAGAAAGTAAGTTCTGTTTCCACCACGATTACGGAATGGAAAGACTACCTCATCCTCAATATTTGGATTGAACCAAGTAAAATCAAATCCCTTGATGAAACAAAATTAGAAATCTTAGCGGCATTCAAAAAAATTGAAACAAAAGATTTTACGGATGAACAAGTCCAATCCATTCAAAAAAACGAAAAACTCAATCATATCAAATACAAAGATCATAATGGATTCCGAATCCATGAGATGTCTGAAATGTTTCTCTCAAATTGGAATTACCAAGACCTACAAAAAAAATTTGAATCTTTAAACCAAATCACAAAAGACGATCTGAGTGAGTTTGTAAAAACCTATGTGAACAATAATATAGTGTCAATTGAAACCAAACAAGGGAAAGAGAATTATGCTTTTATCGATAAACCTCTGATTTCAAAATTAGAATTTAGCAAAGAAGAGGAATCAAAATTCAAAAGGGAATTTTCTACAGAACCATCTCATTCATTGTCTCCAAGCTTTGCGGACTTCGAACAAATTGTTTCAAAAACCTATCCAAACGGAAACCAATTTATATACCAAAAGAACAAAGAAAATTCATTATTTAAATTTAAAATGATCATCGAAAAAGGAGCCTGGATCAGCCCTTACTTAGATATCTCAATCGATTACTGGAAACATCTAGGAACTGATTTATACACCGCAAATGCCTTATCGACAAAATTTTACCTACTAGGAAGCTCCTTATCTATCTTAACAAACGGAGAAACACTTGAAATCACAATGGAAGGAGAAGACGAACAATTCCTTTCTTCTTTCCGATTATTAGAACATTCGATCAAATCCGTTAACTCCTCCAAAGAAGTTTGGGAAAATGTAGTGAGTGATTACATAGTTCGATTAGAGAATCATAAAGAAGATGAGTTTTCTCTCGATTTAGCTTTGCACCAGTATGCATTGTATGGAAAAAACAACCTTCGTTACTTTTATGCCACACCCAAGGATTTAAAATCCTTTAAATCCTCAGAAGCAGTCAACTTACTAGGTGACTTACTTAAATACAAAGCAAAAATCACTTATTATGGGAACATGAACTTTGATACTTTAGAAAATAGTATCTTCAACGAATACCTCCATAAAATAAAGCCAATTGATCCCACAAACCTTTCAAAAAAGAAATTTAGACCAAACAAAGAAACTACCTTTTATGTACTCAATCGGAAAAGGCCACATGCAGAGTTAAATTATTTTGCAACCATAGACATAAAAGATAAAAATACTTTTCCATACATTGGTTTATTCAATGCGTTGTATGATGGATTGGCTTCTCCTTATTTTATGGCAATGCGTGAACAGACTGGAAATGCCTACGCTGCAAATCTTTTTTTGGATTTCCCTGACTCGCATACCGATCCGATCCTCTGGATGGCGAGTTTATCTTGCCAAGTAGATAAATTACAAAGTTGTTTATCAGATTCCAAGGAAAGTCTACGTTTAGAATCCATTTCAGAAAAACGATTTGAAGAAGCAAAACTATCTATGATCAATGCAGCAAATACGATTTCGAAATCAGACAAGTACTTAATCGATGAATACATTCGATCCCAGAGATTAAACATCAAAGAAGATTTAGATCGTTTGGTTTTTGAATCCATTCAAAACAAAAATTGGAAAGATTTTCTAAACTTTACCAAAAACATAAGTGCCTCTGGTGTGTTTCAAATTTCATTGATAGGTGATTCCAAAAAGATCAATCGCCAAATGATGAAATCATTTGGGAAAGTGGAAGAAGTGAACGCCGAAACAATCATAGGATATTAGGAGATAAAAATGAAACTAGGACTCAAAATTCTAAGTAAAGAATACAAACACATACGGATTCTTATTTCAGAGGCAATCTTTGCTTTTATACTCGTTTTTTTGAGTTTAGGGAATTTGGATCTCAAACATTCGTTTGGCGTATTTGATAAAATTGGATGGGCAAAAGATTTAGGAATTTACCTCCAAAAAAAATCATATGAATCAAAGCTCATCAAACAAATTGAAAACACCCCAAGTTTGGTCCGAGAAAATTGGGAACTTGGACTATTTTATTTAGATACAGAAAATAATCCCGAACTTGCAATCCAATACTTTACAAAAGGATTTGAAAACGATGTAACAGGAAATTTTCCATTTCAAAATAAAATTTTTGAATCTCATATACGGATGGGCCACGACATATTCCAGTTAGATGAATTGGTATTTAAGTTCTGGGAAAATGATTACAACTTATATTCAAAAATCTGGAATGAGAAATATGATAAGGCTCTCAATTATTATAACATTGCGATTGGAATGGAAAATACTTCCTTTAATTCAGACCCAAGGAATGCGGAATTTTTTATTTTAGAAGGGAATTTGCGTTTGTATGCGAATGATTACGCAAACGCAGAGGAATCCTATAAAACTTGTATCTCACTTCAGTCCGATCGTGAAGAATGTTTTATCGGCTTAGCCTTAGTGAAGTTAAGAAATTCAAACAATTTTCCTGATTCAAAATTTGCATTGGATAGCGAAGCATTTACTTTGATCCAAAGGAGTTTAGAAACTCATGAAAAAGGAGATAACATCCTTTCAAAACATAGTTTGTTTGAGTATTGGGTCCACTCCCCCTCATACCGTCGCGACCAACTGAAAAGAATTGAAAAGTTAACTACCGAATTATCTCAAAAGAAAAGTGACATCGGTTTATATGATTACGTTTTGGGATTGAGTTACTATGACCAATGGAAGGAAAGTCTTACACCCAAAATGTTGAAAAGTTTTGAATTAGCTGCCAAAAAGGAACCAGATAGTTTGGATTATTGTATAGAGTATGGATTTAATTATGCCTACTACGAAGATTCCGTCAAAGGAACCAAGTTATTAGAGAGTTGTAAGGAAAAGTTTACACCCACATATCGGTTGTTATCTTACCTTGGAGATAGTTATTTACTGGCAGGGAATTACGAAAAAGCAAGGGAATACCACTTAGAGGCTGAAAACAGTGAAGTTTATGCACAACAAAAAGACATGGTAGTTTCCCACCAAAACTCTTATTCCATTGGTCGGGCAAATCTACTTTTAGGAGATCGAAATGAAGGAATCAAATATTTAGACTTGGCTTGCAATAATGGACAAGGACTTGTGCAAGCATGTAAAAGATTAGAAAAGGAAAAAGAATAATGGAACAACAAACAACTGAAATCAATATTAACCGTATCCTGCATAAACTCTCATCTAGGATGAGTTTATTTGGGAAAATTCTAATTGTTTTAGGTGTCATTTACTTAATCGGTGGACTAGTTACGATCAAAGACAATTACGGGAACATTTTTGAAGGATTATTGCAGATCATTTTAGGTTACCTTACTGTCAGGGTATCACTTCTTTTCAAATTAGCTTCAGGTAAGGAAATCCTAACACTTGAAGATTTAATCAAATCTTTTGAAGGCATTATCCGTTTGTATACGTTTCAAATTTACTTTTACGGATTCATTTTCTTCTTAGCACTTTTCACATTAGTATCCTTAGCATGGACAAATTTATCATGAATTCGCTTAGAAGTTTAGTTTCATCTAACCGATTCCAATTAATTTTTTTAATTTTAATTCTAATTACTGGAAGTTACATTGCAAGCGTACGGTATTTTATAAAAGATAAATCAGACTTTGCATCTTTTACGGACGTCGATATCGATCATGTAAAAACTTCCGTAATCCATGCTGATGTAAGATCTGTTGAAATTGACAAAAGGGAAGCGAAGGTCGAGTTAAGAATTTATTTGGCTGAGGATTTGAGTTTCAACCGAAGGTCCGACACACCGAAAGAAGATCTCAGATTAATTTCTTACAGTAGCAATGAAGAGTTTAACTTCAAAGCCAAGCAACCAATCCGTAAAATTTTAATCACTTTACCTTTAGTTGGAACGATTACTGACTATCCCTTTGATCAATTCCAATCCACGATTAGTTTGGGATTTTTCAAAAAAACATCTGAAATAGATTACATGGGAATCCCAATTGTATTTAATATGCAATCACCTATTGCCAGTTATAAACTGGAATTTTTTGATAAACCAGTAGAAGATTTTTGGGTCGATCGATCCACAGGGAATGTAGACCGCATCATCCAAGTGGAACGAACAAAAAGCAACCAATTTGTCTCTGTCTTCATCATGGTGACAATGTTCTGTATTGGATTGATTACGATATTGATTACAACGCGAATCTTATTGTACCAAAAAGAAATACATGTTTCTGAATTATTCCTATTTGCCTTACTAGTTCTCGTTTTGCCAGCAATCAGAAATGCTCAACCAGGAATCCCTGGATTTGGTGTGCTTTCTGATTATTTATCTTTCTTTTGGGCACTGGGACTATCCATCGTTTCTCTGCTTGTCCTGATCATCGATTGGCATTTTTTAAAAAGAGTTACATTTGGTAAAACCAATCCATCATGAGAAAATCTCCAATTTAAATTTCTCTTTCATAATAAAAATCGAACAATGAAAGATACAAACGAAGTCGAGCGATACTTAAATCAATTACCAGAGAAGGAAAAAAAAGTATTATCAAAATTAAGGGAACAAATTTTGGCGATATCACCTAACATGGAAGAACGATTGAGCAGAGGGGTTCCCTTTTTTTATCATTTAGGTAAACGTTGTGTTGGATTTCGTTTTTCCAAAAATCATTTATCGTTTTTCATTATGGAGGGGAAAGTATTAAAAAATTTGAACCACTGATTCAAGAATTTTAGTGATTCCTCAACAGTTGTCCATTTCTAATTGCCTTAGGTTTGGAACTCCCAATTGCGAAGGAAAGGATCAACTCTAAAACTACTCTTTCATTTAATTGGTTGACACCCTTTCCTGTTTCACCTTTCCTTCAGTGTCGTGGGGCATATTTTTATCCTGAATCTAACTTCCCAAATTCCCCTAATTCCAAATGAGTATTTGTCCTTAACATGGACGATGGGAAAAAAATGGTCCTCCTAATTCCATGAAACAAAATCCAGAACTCAATCTAACAATCAGTTCCAAATCAATTTCCAATACTTCTGAAACAGAAAAATTCCAAACTGCTAACTTAGCACGATGTATTTATACCCTTATCATGGTACTTATCTTTTATTCATTTCAATTGCCCTGGATTGTTGGCATTGGACTCGTACACTTGTTTTTTTCAAGTGTTTGGTTCCTTTTGATCCATTTTGATATTTTAATCGAAAAAGATGTATGGTGGAGTGGGTATGTACCGGCTACATTTGATTTAATTTGGCTAACCGTCCTCGCTTATGGCACAGGGCATATCACTTCATTTTTTATCTTAGGTTACTTAGGATCCATCGCTCTTAGCAGTATGTCACTAGATAGGAACTATGGTATCTACAATGCATTTTTAGCAACAGTTCTCTTCAGCTCGATGGGATTTTTGGTTTATTATGAAATTTTACCTTTAGTAAACATCATCATGCCGCCTGTAAAACCAACCTTACTAAGTATATTCATCTCATCTCTATTGTTAGGTGGAAGTGCATTCATCGTTAATCAAATTGTCTCAAAATTGTTTTCTTCGTTAACAGATGTAAACGAAAAATTATTGGCCATTGCGATGACAGACCCATTAACAGGAATTTCCAATCGCAGATCTTTCTTTTCAAATTTGGAAATCGAAATGGCGAGGCAACACCGCAGTTCAAATCCATATCCCATTGCATTTTTGTTATTTGATTTAGATTTATTTAAATCCATCAATGATACCTATGGGCACGAAATCGGTGATCTCGTATTAGTAGAATTTGCAAAAGTTCTAAAATCATCTTTACGAAAACAAGATTTTCCTTCCCGATGGGGTGGAGAAGAATTCCTCGTTCTTCTACCGAACACCGATTTAGAAGGCGCGATTGTCGTAGCGGAAAAAATTCGTAAGACGTTCCATTCCCTTTCGTTTTCTCTTAAAGACAAACAGCTGAATTGTTCTACAAGTGTTGGAATTTCCCTACTCCGCTCAAAAGAAGAAAATCCCGAATCAATCATCAACATTGCTGACCAATATTTATATGAAGCAAAGAAAAAGGGAAGAAACCAGGTAGTTTCCGAGAAAAATTATACACTGTGAATTGTAGTTACGATAACCAAACTATATTTTCGTTGACAATTTAACTTCCATTAGATTATTTTATCATAAAAATCCAAAAACAGGAAACAAATGAGAATCTTAATTACACTTGCCCTTGCAGCTACAATATTCAATTGCAGATCGAAACCGGATATTTTACCAAACTATCCAAATAAATCTTCCGCTATCGTATTTGAAATGGGAGTTCCCAAACTATTATTTGGAGACCAAAGTGCCCAAAGGGTTTGGCTTGTAAAATTTGACAAAACTAAAAAGAAAATCAGCGAACTCAAGTTAATGGAGTCAAATTTCGCATCCCAATCTCGATTGTATTATCTGAATATCGAGCCAGGTGATTATGCCTTTGCTGGTGCCCATATCCACCAAAAAGGAAACCAAAACCAACCTGAAGCCAATTTTTATCACGTGTTTGACCGAGCGAATCTTGAAAAATCAAAATTCACTGTGAAACCAAATCAAGTTTTAGTGTTAGGAAAGTACAGAATCGAATTCAACGGAACGCCACTGGAACAAGATCCAGATATGGACAATGTAGGTGAATCCATCGTTGGTAGTTTTAAAACCAGTTTGGGTATCAAAGTAGCGGGAGCGATCGCATCGGCATTGCTTGGTGGCGGCACACCTGATACTTCTGGTTATTCTGGATTTAAAGAAATTGTGCAAACACCAGAATTAAAAGCAGAAATCGAAAAAGAAACTAAGTTAGATTTGGAAGGAACAGAGTGGTCCTCAGTTCCCATCGCAAAATAAAAGAGATTTTGAATTTTCGAATCTAAAGTATAATCAAAGTTAGTAGCCTTTCATTCAGTTGAATGTTGGACTACTAACAATTCAGATTCTATTTTTGTTTTTCAAACCTTTCTAAATTTGCTGTAAAATATTTCTGTTGTTCAAACCTAAGCAAACGAGCGCCAGCCGGAACGGAATAAATTGCTCGGATCGTACCTTTCCCTCCATTTTGACCGATCCATCCTGTTTTGGTATTGCCAGCATCTGTATCCCTTGACATTGGGATTCCATAATGGCAAGCAGTCATTGCAGCAGCATACGTATTTCCATTCACTTTGGGAAAAACAGCTTTGCCAGCATACGTAGCCCGAGGAACAAGTTCAGGATTTGTAATCTCGACGAGTAACTTCATTTCGGGAAATCCATTCACAAAATCTGATTTCTCAAATCGCGCGGGCGAAGTTTCATAATAACGACCGAAACTAGATCGTTTTGCAGAAATTTCGAAATAAGGTTCCGATAATTTTTCTTCACAGATATTAAAAAATCGAAAGTTTTTTGTTAGGTTTGTTACTTCAAACGTAGCCACATAAAAATCTTCACCCCACCAATCTTCGCCGATTTTGCGATAGAAACCTAATTCAACCAAGTTGATCTTAAAATCACTCGATAAATTTACCTGAGTTGGCGAGTTGTAAAATGGATCTTGAGTTTGAAGTGATTTACACTGACTCAAAAGAAAGAACACTGTAAATAAGGTGAAATATTTGATTCTAAACATAATGGCAACCTAACATTGGTAGATTCTGCTTGTAAATTGATTTTCTATTCCTCTGGATAAAAATAAGTATTAAAATCGAATGCCCTAAAAAATGATACGATTTTTCACATATAGTATACGTTAGATGAGGGAATGGAAATGTAAAAGGAAGAGGAGAGATAAATTCCCATGGACACTCGTCAGAAATCCCACAAAAAAAGTTGTAGATCCTAACATGAATTCATTTTAAATGACAAACTTTAGTTAGGTTTTTAATTCTGGTATCCCAAATCGAAAGAGAGCTTTACCGTTCTTTGACGAACATAGGCACAATGTCATTATCATAGTTTTCTTTTAATCCATGGTGCTCTATGTCGGTCCATAATACGCCCTCTTCAATCCAATAAATATAGGTCCGAAGGCTTGTTGGGCCACCATCTGATTTTAAAATCACATAATGATCATTGATCTTCCAAAATCCCGAAAATTCAGAAACCGTGCATCCATCATTGTCACAACCACCAAACAATCTTGCGAAAAATCGACCATCTGCTTTCAAATTTAGGTAATGATTTCTATTTTCCTCTGTGTGCCAAACTCCAATCACATCCCATTCATCAATTTTAGAACGATTAACATCTTGGTGCTTGTGGCAATGCCAATCCAAATAACCATTAAATACCCAACCTACCTTATCTTTGTAAGTGACTTGCACCCAACTTCCTTCTTTCCCATCGACAGTGATTTTTTCTTCCTTCTGTTTGGTTACGAGTAACTCTTCTTCGAAGGGTATCAACTCGATTTTCTCTGACTCTAAATTCGGTTCTTTTCGTAACCGTAGTCCATTCTGGCTTAGAACACAAAATCTTTCATTGGTAGGTATATTCCCTTTCTTTGGCAAATCCTCAACCACCATAGTAGCTGGATCCTTCCTAATCTGATCAAAATCCTCGATTACGATTTCATTTTTATTATCATAACCAACGAACAACCATCTCTTACTTAAAAATAAAAAAGACTGAAGGTATCGTTTGAAATTACATATAACATCTGTATCACTCTCACAGATCACAATTCCTTCCATTCGAGCGTCATTGGAAATAAGTGAAAATAGAAACTTCTCCTTAATCATTGAATCTTCAATCAAGCCAGATGAATTCTTTCTTTTTGAATCAGAACTTCGATCATCCCCCAAAACAAAATACTGATACAAACCAATGGTTATATTTTCATTTGGCTCAAAAATTTGATTTCTGTAGCTATCGAAGATTAAGACATTTTTATTACCTATCTTTTCATGGAATAATGAAATACCATAGCCCTTCCAATCCGAGAAATCATTGGTTCCGATCTTTTTCTTATAGAATTCCTCTCCATTCTTATAATCTTGATAAGTTGACAAATAATCCCAATAAGAAAACATTTTTATCGTTTCTCCTGGCATCCCAATGATACGAGAAATATAATTTTCTTCTTCATATTGGTAGGAAACAATGTCCCCTCTTTCTAGATTTGTTTCATTAAACATTTCAGTCATTATAACAATGTCATTATAGTTTATGTTGGGCTCCATTGAGTGCGTTGATACAATCATAGGCTTTGCAATCAAATTTTCTAATTTTTCCCTCAGTAAAAATCGCACTGAAAAAATCAAAATTATCATAAACGGAAGAAACCATATTGAATTTGGGAATTGTTTGGCTTGCGACTGAAGGTTTTTATCAAAAGAAAAGAGAGTTAAACGAACCCAAGAGATATTCCAGAAAAAAACAAAAAATATTAGAATCACAATCGTTGCCTTTCCGGAGAAAACTTGGACGGAAAGAAAGGCAATGCTTGAAACAAAAACTCCATAAAGTAATGAGAAGGGAAGGCTTCGCCAAAAATAGAAACGGTCATTTAAAAAATAAAAACCCCAAGGAGGGAAAAAGAAATTCAGGATAGCTGCGATGAATTTTTGATGCAGAAGGTTCACTCTGCCAAAATCTACACATCAACCTTAAACATTGTCAAAACAAAAGCTGATATGGATGGGCGATAAATTACAGAAGTTGGAACAACTTTAGATAAGGGAGATTTTTAGTAAGGGATTTTGCAGAGCCCTCGAGCCACTCCCGTCTTCCCTAATCTGGGCGGGGGACGGAACTCTTCAGAAAGAAATTTAGTCGCCACTTGCGCCAACTAGATTCCCATAGTTCGATACTCGCACTGAGCTTACCTAAGTGAACTCACTACAAGTAATTTGCTCTGTCTCGTATAACTGGAATTGATTCTGTATATGGGGACTTGGTTGTGGAAAAACTTCTTCCGAAGTTACGATGTGGTCAATGCTATTTGCAATCAAGTTACAGATACAATGTAACAAGTTAGCTCGATCACCAATATGTTGCATCATGCAGTAGGAGGTTGAAGAGATGTTTGGAGATTTTGTAAATTTTTTACTGTGATCCCAGATTTGAATGTTTTCATTTCTCAAAAATTTTTAGCGGAATCAAAAAAAGAAATTTGGGATGAATGCAGCGAAATAGGTTTTTTTTACTCGCCTAATCCTTCTGGTTTTTGGTAAGATATCGCAATCGTATGCGGAATCGAATTCGAATTTACTTTCTCATTATTTTTCTGGGCTTCGGGATATTATGTTCCGTTGTTTCGCTATTCACTTTTTACCTTGCAAACTCATGGAAGGTTCATCTTTTACTTCAAATCCTATTTTCCTTAATCATCATCATACCGATTAGTATTGGAGTTGGCCTCATTCAAAGCAATTGGATAACAACGATTTTCTCAAAATTAGAAGAAGCGTTTAAGGAAGTTGGCATGGGCAATTTCCAAGTTCATATCCAATACAAAAAGTCAGACATTCTCGCCGAATTCTTTCAAATATTCGAAAGAATGATTCAGGCTCAAAGTGAATTGATTCACCATATTAAATCTGCAGCCGGTCATTTGTCACTAGAATCGAATGCGATGAAGCAAATTACCTCCGATTTTGCACTTAATCTGCAATCTCAATCCGCTGCAACGGAAGAAGTATCTGCTTCGATCGAAGAAATATCCGGTGTTGCAGTCTCAATTTCAAATATAGCCGTCGAAAATACAGAAAGTATGTCTCACTTAACCACAGAAGT
>NZ_RQGH01000026.1 GCF_004769635.1 Leptospira jelokensis | reverse complement strand
AGGTGGTTCATATGTTTTCCAAAACAGGAATGATTTTATCGGCAGTGATTGGTTTCTCAATGAAATCGATACCTACATGTGATACCGATCTCAATTGATGACGAGCCAAATCGATTTTGTATGATTCAGATTTCAGATGTTTCCCAACAAGTAATCCGAGAAAAATTATTACGCGAACAAATGATCATTGCGAAAGAAAGGGAATCTGAGGCAAAAAAAGCATCCCAGGCGAAAACGGATTTTTTAGCCTCAATGAGCCATGAAATTAGAACACCACTCAATGCCATTTTAGGTATGGCTGATACTTTAAATGAAACGGAATTATCAGAAGAACAGACAGAATATCTTACCGTACTTCGAAATTCAGGAAGGGCTTTGTACAATATCATCAATGATATTTTAGATTTTTCGAGGATCGAATCTGGGAAACTAGAAATGGAATCCGTTACATTTTCGATTCATGATTTGATGAAAGAAACTATATCTCTATTTTTGATGAAAGCAAAATCAAAAGGAATTCATATTTCCCATTCCATTAGTAAAGAAATTTCCCCAATGATCAAAGGAGATTCCACTAGAATCCAACAGATTTTGATTAATCTGATCGGAAATGCGATGAAGTTTACTGAAAAAGGAAGTATCTTTATCAAATTAATGTTAAGCGAAGATAAAAGCCATTTGGTTTTTGAAATCGAAGATACAGGAATTGGGATTCCAAACGACAAACTGCAATCCATTTTTGAAAGTTTTACGCAAGTAGATAGTTCCACAACTCGCAAATATGGAGGAACTGGACTTGGATTATCGATTACAAAAAAATTGATTTTATTGATGAATGGAACAATTTCTGTTCAAAGTGAAATTGGAAAGGGTTCTACCTTTCATATTGAAATTCCTTATGAAGGATTACTCCATAGAGAATCAAATCAAAACCAACACTGGCTTGATTTAGAATTACCAGACCCCGAAAATTTTCCACCATGCAAAATCCTTTTGGCAGAAGATTCAAATGAAAATGTATTCATCATCAAAACTTTTTTACGTAAATATCCCATCCAATTGGAAGTCGCACAAAATGGAAAAGAAGCATTTGATAAATTCCAATCTGGAAACTATGATTTAGTTTTGATGGATATGCAAATGCCAGAAATGGATGGAATGGAAGCAACAAAACAAATTCGAATCCATGAACAAGTAAAAACAAAAAACAAAAGTGGTGAAACTCCTATCATCGCAATTTCTGCAAACGTACAAAAAGAGGAAATTAAAAAGAGTTTTTTAGCTGGCATTACCTCTTACTTAGCAAAACCGGTTCGTAAGATAGAGATTCTAAAATTAATTTATTTTTATATCGCCCACTAAGTTAGGTCAGTTACCCTTCTCCAGTTCATCCAAATCCATTACTTTAAAACTTTTTCGACAGCAGTTTCTGGATACGCTTCTGCTACAGATGGTTCATTTACAAGTTCATTTGCTTTTTCAACGGAAAGATAACCTGGTTCTGTTTGGAAACTTACCAAGCGAGGGTTAAAGGTATGGAATATTTGTATTTTGTATCTTTTGGCCAACTCGGAAATGAATTCTTTGGATTGGTCCGTCCGAAAGGATACCACGATCATCCCAGGGAGAACGATGTTTGGTCCATACCCTTGCCCGGTATTGTAAACTTCAGTGACTTTGGTTTCATTCCCTGACTTTGTTTGATTGGCTACCAACGCTTTTCCTGGTTTACGTATATTCCACCCAACTTTTAATTTTTGATTCGCATAACTTTTATTTTGCGAGGAATTGATTTGATTGGGGGTTATGAATTCCGCCTCTAAGTTCGGGTTTCGATAAAATGTCTTTTGGACTCCACCTTCTGTGTACGTTATTTGGTTTGGAGGTTCCTTTGCCAAAAGAGAAAAAACAAACAAAAAACCTAAGATATAAATTAAGAATCGAAAACGTGGGAATGGGATCATTAAAAATTGTATTGTCTTCATAGGATTATCTACCATAAATTTTCATACGGACGGTTTGGATCGTTCCCGTATCGCCAACTCCATCATCATAAACACGAATGGTCCACATCCCATTGGGATTCTCACCCAACAATCTGGCGATTCCAAATCGATATGTCGAGGAACCAGTCATACTTGCGATCGTTGTACTTCCAAAAGAACAACCCGAATTGGTTGCAGGATTGGCACAGGCGTGTGGCTCTGCTAGCACACTTTGAATCGCACCAGTGGGGGAAGTCACAACGATTCCTAGTTCCGGAAAATAAGTATGACCTGTAGTGATTTCAACATCGACATATTCAATGTAATTAATGGAAGACGATACAGGATACATAACGGAAACACCAACAACGTTATTATCTGGGATTGCATTTCCATAATTAACGGCAGACATCGTCTCCACCCTTTGCGGCGTAGTGATCGGAGTCCAGGAACTAGCCCTTAGTAACAATTGTTCTGCGTCAATGGCACCAAATCCATATTTATGGTTAACATGTAAACCAGCTCCATTGGTATCCCAATCCAAATCACCTGGATCATTTTGTCTTGCGGAGTAAGCAACTAACTCGCGAACATCCCTCCATGAGAGTGATGGGTATTTGCTAAGAAGTAAGGCGACAACACCTGCAGCAAGTGGTGTGGCCGAGGAAGTTCCATTAAATCGCCTTGTGTAATTGGAAAAAGAATAATCACCCGATGTCCCACCTGCATTCAATCCAAATGCACCAGCTGCATCGGTCGTTGTGATGGCAGTTGTGTAGGCAGTTGCAGAATTCCCTTGGGTATGGGCTACCGCCCAAAGATTGGCACCTTCTTCCGAATAGGAAGCTTTCATTCCATTTTGCCCAATCCCACCGATTGCCATCACACCATAATAATTGGCCTGGCCATCATAATTTGCATTATCGACTAACAAAGGTGAGGATACAGTATTACCATTTGCACCGTTCCCTGCTGCCCAAAGGTAAACAGTTCCTAATCCCCCACGGCCTAAACTAATGCCTTCATTGATCCCTTGTTGCCATAGCGAACTAGAAGGCCATAACCAACCATACGTATCAGGTGAACCCCAGCTATTATTGGAGATGTAAACTTTCCCCATCTCATTCACCATAGCCCGGTATTCGTCTGAAGTGTAAATGGTGGATTTTTCTAATAGGTTCACACCTACTAGTTTGGAACAAGGTGCAGCTCCCCTAACACCGATTCCATTCCCACCACGTGCACCAATCACACCTCCGACGGCAGATCCATGGAAACTAGAGGAATATGCATGATAAGGAAAAAGTGAATTGTTGAATAAATTCAAACCCTTTGCGGAGATAGAGATATTGTCTTTTAAATCTTCGTGAGAAAGGTCAATCCCATCATCTACGACACTGACGATGACTTGGTTTCCCGAATAGCCTTGGTCCCAAACGGAGCGCACACGAGCATCTTCTCCAGAAGTCCCTCCCAATTGCCCATAATTGAATAGATGCCATTGGTCATTGTAAAGAGAATCGGAACTATTTGGTGAGAACGTACAATCTAATTCCCTGGCATTTAAAATCGAATTGAGTAGGTATAAAAATAAAAAATCATCGCTCACCAAATCATTATTTTTTTTGGGAACACAATGGCTCAAATTGAGGAGTGTCACCAACAAATAAGCGAAAATCCAACGTTTGAGAGTCATATTTTTATTTCCTTACTAAAAAATAACAATTAGCGGAATGGTTTCAACCGAATTCCAGAGAAAAAATGATCCTTTTAAGCCTTGGCTTCTGCTAATCTCTTAGACCGGTCTTCCTGCACCAATGCATCGATTAATTCATCCAAATCCCCTTCCATAATGGACGGAAGATTATGACTCGTAAAACCAATCCGATGGTCAGTACAACGGCCTTGTGGGAAATTGTATGTGCGAATTCGTTCCGAACGATCTCCTGAACCAACTTGTGCTTTTTTTAGAGCATCTGCGCTTTGTTTGGCGGACTCTGCCGCTTGGTCTGCAATCCTTGCACGAAGCACTCTCATCGCTTTGTCGCGGTTTTTGATTTGGGAACGTTCTTCTTGGGAGGCCACAACAATGCCTGTAGGTATATGTGTGATTCGGACTGCCGAGTCAGTTGTGTTGACGTGCTGACCACCTGCACCTGAGGATCGATACACATCGATACGCAAATCACTTTCTCTGATCTCTACTTCCTTCTCTTCTGCTTCAGGAAGGATGGCAACAGTGACAGCCGATGTATGAATCCTTCCACCAGATTCCGTTTCTGGAATTCGTTGTACCCGATGAGTACCAGATTCAAATTTGAATAAATCATATGCCCGATCATCATCCAAGGAAAATACAATTTCTTTGTATCCACCAATCCCTGTTGGACTCATATCAATGATCTCAGTTCGGATTCCCTTTTTATCAGCATATTTGTTGTACATGCGAAACAAGTCAGCACAAAACAAACCAGATTCTTCGCCACCTGTCCCAGCCCGGATTTCCACTAAAATACTTTTTCCAGAGTTTGGATCGGGAGGTAATAACATAATTTCGAGTTCTTTTGCGAGCTCTTCTAATTTTTTTTCACCTTCTTCAATTTCGGATTTTAACATGGCATGCATGTCTGCATCATTTTCCGATTCTAATAAGGACTTTGCATCTTGGCAATCCTTGGTGATCTTTAGGTATTCGTCTGCTTTTGTATATACTGGCGTTAGGCGAGATCTTTCTTTCGATAGATTCTTCAAAGTATCGGATGCAGTGGCCTTTGCGAGCTCATCCTCGATACGCAGGTATTTTTCTTGAATTTTTTTCAATCTATCTATCATGTCTATGGAAAGGATACAGAATGCCTGTTTTTGATAAACTAAAATCTAATGAGGATTTGAGAAACCCGTGAACGAACTCCCACATAAGGGCAATTCTAATGGATTTTTAGAGGGTCTCATCGAGTTATTTGCTGGATTTGAGGACTATAGAAGCCCTTACGCTCCTACCATACAACCACCTGAGGAATTACTCAAAGATTTGGTTCAAAATGCTTCCTTTAAATCCGGACTGATTAGCGCTACCTGTTCCCTGCCTCCAGGGCCATTGGGAATCTTAAGTATCCTTCCCGAGTTGCTCATGGTGTATCGAATCCAAGGGCATTTGATAATGGATATTGCCGCTCTCTACGGAAAAGAGGTGCAAGTCACAAAAGAATTGTTACTTTATTGTTTATTCAAACACGGAGGGGCACAAGTTTTTCGAAAAATCATAGAAGAATCTAGTTTCAAAATTCTCATTCGCCCAACAACCGTTAGGGTATTCCAATCTGTATTAGAAAAATTAGGAATTATGATTTCCAAATCAATCATTCGAAAACAATTTGCTCGTTGGGTACCTATAGGTGGTGCTGTTGTTACAGGAACCTTTGCCTATTACGATACAAAACGTGTAGGAAAAACAGCCATGGAATTATTTTCAAAAGAAATCCATTCGGATGAAATTAGAGACTTGTTGGAGACTCAGTGAAATTTTTTTTCTTCATAATTTTAACGTTATTCACTCTCAGCCATTGCCAATCCAAACATGAATCCTTAGTTTCTGAAATTGAAGATCTCATTGCAAAAGAAAAGTTTGAAAAAGCACTTGTTTTACTCCAAGACCGCCTTTCTTCGAATCGTTCCAGTGCGGAGATTTTATCCAAAAACAAACCGAACCAACCACGACTTTTTGCTGTATCTGAGGACAGAACTAAAATTGTTTGGACAGAAAATAAAACCTTATTTTTCAAAGATTTGGTAAATGACAATAGAAACTCTATCGAATTAAAACTGAGACCAGATTCCATACAGTTGTCAGCTAACGGAAATTATGTTGCCGTTCAATATCCGTTAAAACAATATGGTGGTTGCGCATTATTTGGTTATTCCACAACTGATTCTACCCTGGAACACGAATCCATTGTTCATATCCCTTGTAAAACAGGAATGGCCATTTCCAATTCTGGTGATCTCTTGTTATATTTTTTTGAGAATCAATTGTTCTTGGAAAAAACGGGAAAATCCTCAAAACCAGAACGTTTTCTTTCCAGTGAATTATTTCCCTCCCCATATCCAAAATTAAAAATCCAATATCACATTTCATCGATTGGGAATGAATATTTAATTTGGTCTGGCGTTGGTGGGGCTTACCATTTGTTTTTCCTAAATGTTGAATCCAAACGTGTCTCATTACTCTCCAAAGATATCGTACTTCCTAAATTTTATTATAACAGCGGTAACTCTGGTTATGTGGTTGGAGGCAAAATTGGTGATTTGTATCTAAAAGAAGTAATCTACCAACAAGGGAAATCTCCCTCCATCAACCGAGGAATTCCCATAGTTACAAGGGAAGCATATTCCTGGAAATTAACAGGCAAAGATGAATTTATCACAACGAATCAAAACGATCCGAACCAACCCATGAAATGGAAAGTTTCTGGCAAAAAAGAACATTTCCCATTCTTCTTAGAAAGGTTATGGGGAGTGGCTGGGGATAAAATTGTATATGAAAGCAAACGTGGTGAGTTGGTTTTGGATGATTTAAATTTCAGCGAAGAAGATTGGAAAATTTACGAATACTTTAAAAAAGTACGGAAAATGAACGACGGTTAAGCCGCTTGTTCTTTCTCTTTTTTCGCAGAAAAAATTTGACAAGTTTTGTAAAGATCTTGTACGCAATGGGATGTAAGACGTTCTAAGTCTTCCGATTGCAAACGATCCTTTGAGCTCGGGCATACAGAAAGTCCCTTGGCGTATAAAGGGCATTTTACGTAAAATTCGTTTTTAGGTAGAGACTTCTGTGGCATAACTCTGAAAATTTTTTGTGAAAAGCATGCCCTGTCAAACGGATTTTAAGTGAAATCATAAAATTAAAATTCAAAAAAATCCACGTATCACTTCTAAATTTAAAAGTACAAATTTAAGATTGTAGGGTTTTCTACCGAAATCACTTGGTCTTCAAAGGTAAAGTCTCTTAAATTGAAAGTTTTGCCATTCCAATGATTTTCGAATAAGTGCCCAGAGAGAAACACTTGTACTAAGTCCTGCGCTCTTGTAGACTTGATGTACTTTGCCATTCCTTCTCGTTTCCAAACATTGACATCGGTTAAATCTAATCCAGACCATTTCATATCTGGAAACACTGCTGCAGGAGATATCAAACCATCCACTGGTTTTCCTGTTAGGCGACTATACAAAGAAGCCTCAAACACATCTTGGCCAATGAAAATTGCTACCTTCCAACCAGGCACGATCCAAATACGATCTTGGTTAATTTCACCCGCCGAATAAAGTTTTTGTTCCTCTTCGGACAAAATGATTTTTTTGACCATTGGTTCCATAAGTTTTCCATCTGCAGAAAACGGAATGGCAACATTGTATAATGGACCCTTTGGATCCAAAACTAAATTTCCTTTCACAATTTTCGGATTCGGTAAGACAATGGTTCCACCAAGGATTGGGACATTATAATCTTTGGCTAAGGA
Organism: Leptospira jelokensis; assembly: GCF_004769635.1. Taxonomy (GTDB): domain Bacteria; phylum Spirochaetota; class Leptospiria; order Leptospirales; family Leptospiraceae; genus Leptospira_A; species Leptospira_A jelokensis. The sequence continues at coordinate 825,126 of NZ_RQGH01000026.1, read as the reverse complement.
AGAAAACGTGCGAACATAAACTTCTGCCATCAATTCGGATTTTGCATAAATCAAATCAGAGAAGGTAAAATTTTCCCCTTTGGTTTTTAATGCTTCAGCAAACGTATCTGAATTTAAAAATTTTGATTTTTCATTCAAAAAAACCAATCCACTTCCAATATGTTCTGGAAAAATAACAATAGTTTTGCGGTCAAAAATCCCAGATGATTTAGCTTTTGCTAAAGTTTCCTCAATTCTTTCTTTCCACCATTCTTCCTTCACATAATCTTCAGGTTTTAATACAAGTTGGATCCCAACAAGGTTTCCGTATTTTCTATCTGATCCATTTGTTTGGATGGTGATCTCAGACCATGTTTTATTAGGTTTTTGAATTTCTTCATCTACTTCTGGTTGGCTAAAATTAAAATCAAATTTGAAATCAAAATTAAAACTAAAATCGGTTTTTGGTAATTCTTGTTTTGGTGTTGGATTCGTATTTTCGTAATCTTTTAAAAATGAGGCAGAACCATATCCAATCCCAAACAGAACAATGAATAATAGAATTTTATATGGTGGTACGTAGAGATTATGCATATTCTTTTAAATAAAGTTGGACAGCTTCCAACATATACTCCGAAAAAAGTTTTTGTGGATCAAAGGAATTGATATTTACCCATTCCATATAATCATGTTCGTCAGACAAATTTACTTTGCCATCTAAACATTTTGCATCATAAGCGATGATAATACAAGGATGGTTTCCTTCATTCACTCGATGTTTATGAACAAAAATAGGAACAGGATTGACTTCAATTTTGATATTTGTACCGAGTTCTTCTTCAACTTCCCGAAAAATACTTTCAGTCCAATCATTAAAAAATTCATCTTCATTCATCCTTCCACCAGGAAGATCCCCATGTCCGGATTTTTTATCTCTTAAAACTAATAATAAATCACCGTCTCTTAAAAAAAGTTTTTGGGTGATTTGAAAGAATCCATGTTTACTCACAAAGAATTTCCCCAAACATTGATTTGGTGGTCAACAGCATATAATTCTGGTTTCGGAAGATTTGTTTTACGATGTTGGTTTACCATTCCTAATGAAACACTCGCCAATTGTGAAATGATTGGATCCATCGACTCGGTTGGAACACCAAAAAATAAAAAGTTTACTGGACTTCCATCACTTATCAAATAAATTTCCTTTTCCAAATTTAGCTCGGGAATCTTAAAAAGAATTTTAGAACCTAAATCCATTTGCGATTGCGGATCTAAAATTCGATGAAAGGAGATCAAAGTCTCTTTCCCACCTAGTTTCGGATTACCTTCTAAATTCAGTTGGTTTGTCCACTGGATAAAATTCGCAAATTCTACTGTCTTCGTAGAACCTGATGCCAAATACAATTGTTTGTGTTCACTTTTAAGAATCCATGATTCAAAATTTTTTGGTTCCAAGATTGATTCACCAGTCACACCTATCACCAAATCGATGTTCGCAAATTCAGTTTCACTAACCGATTGGAATGATTGTTTTTGTAACTTTGTGTCGGATTCAAATTTTCGATCTACTTCCAAAACATCCAAATGAGATTCGTGGAGGGAGCCACCGACCAAGTATTTTTTCAAAAACCCACCGATATTTCCTTTTGAGCCCAAAATAAGAACATTGCGTTTGGATAAAACTTTTCCAATTCCATGTAAGGTATTTTCAATTGCATTGATGATCGAACGAGCAACCTCTTTGGATTCTTCCAAAGTTTTTTCCTTGGAAATGGCTATGGAATATGCAGGTAAAAATAATGATCCTCTTTCATTTTTCACTTTGGCCAAGCGATCATAACCATTTCTAGTGTGTTCTACTGTACCCACGATGTGTGAATTTAAAATTTCAGAAAACTTTTTATCTTTTAAAGGACTAAATTTTCCTTCAACCCAGAATTCAGCCAAAACATCGCCAAATGAAACTCCATCTAATGCTCGTTCATTGAGAATCGGTGCAACATATCCTCCATCTTCAATGAGAATCATCTTTTCATTTTTTTCTGCTAAATCCAGTAATTGATTGAGAAACAAATACATGGCCAAACGACGCATCGCATCAAAAAATCCTAATTTTGCTTCTTCTAATTTATGTCGAAATGAAGTATGCACTTCAAAATCACTATATAGCGGGGACACACCATAATATGGAGTGTTGTTCTTGGTAAGTTTGAATTCCAAACCTGCCATATAAAATGATTCCGTTGGAATATCTAATAAAATATCCAAATAGATTGGTGGGATATTCCCCCCATACTTCACGAAGGCGACATTCAAAGACTTTGTTTTTAACCTTCGAAATGTTTCGATTAAGGATATGATCTCAGATGTAATATGGTGGATTAAAAATATATGAATGCCATCAAAATTGTACGTGTGGTCTTTTGAATTCGCGATGGACTCTAAAATTGGCATTCGTTTTAAATAAAAGTTTGAATCAACTAATGTGCGCTTCTGATTGAAACTAAAATTTAATACTCTGTCTAACCTAGAAAGATCAACATAAACTGAAGTTTTTCCAATGTTGGCTCTTAATGTATTTCCCTCTTTAATTTTCTTTGAGGCGGAAGAATCTTCCAATAATAAAAATAATTTTTTTAAGATAGAAAGGGAAACACTTGGATCCGAACTCAATATCAAATTGCGATATTGTTCTTCCCAATAAAAATTTATGTTTGAGAGTTTTCCAAGCGGGGTTTTTTCAATTTGCGAAAATACTTTGCTAAAATGACTATTCTCTTCTTCGTAAAAAGTTTCCCCTTTTTGCGCAACATTGATGATCCCATTACTCAATGATTCACTGATTTTGGATGCACCAGCAATGTACGTTCTCGAATGCACATCACTGATCACCTCATGTTGGATATTTGCCAAATTCAAACAGCCATCTTCTCGTGAATCAATCGTTATGCGAAGAAAAAAGTCACCAATTCGATTTTGGTTTTGTACTCTCTCCATCAGAATGTAATATCCTGATGGATGCACAAATTCAGTATCAAATGGAAATAACAAGGCTACAGAAGAATTTCGATTTGGATCTTCTCCGTAAAACTCTGGGTGTATTTTTTTAGCGATCGACTGCTGTTGGAACGATCCAAATACAAAACGCAAATTCTCTTCAAATTCTTCCCGAAACAGTACCCAATCTTTGAGAATACCAGCGCGCGCAAATACTTGCACATGTTGGATGTGCATATCCACCAACTCGTGATTGATATTAGGATTGATTTTGTAAGAAAACGCCAAGTCACCAGGCAACGACTGTAATAGGTTTCCAATTTCTTCACCGATGGTGCGAGATAAAATAGAAAGTCCAAAAAAGATTCGAAGGTTTGTAAGGTCAATTTCCCATAAACCGGCTTCTACTTCGTGTAAGGTCGGCCCAAGTGATGTTTTGATTTGTTTCTCTAAAGACATATACTTATTGAAAATCTACCACTACCTTAACACTCGATGGTTCTTTGGCCTTTGCATACGCTTCTTCCAGTTGATCGGCGGGGAATCGATGAGAGATCAAATTTGTTTCTAAAGAATTCGTGATTTCAGGGTTATCTTTTAAAAGGGAAATTGCCATATGGAAATCTCCACAACGTGAACTATGAATTTCCTTTCCTTGTTTGAAAAAATCCAGCACCAAACTGAATTCAGATGACCAATTGACAACATTGGTTGTATCCACTAAAATCGCTCCTCTAGGGCGCACTAGAGAATTTTCGTGTTGGGAAGAGGGCCTGATGGCTAAACCAATTTCCTCAGGTTTTGAAACCACAACAAAATCAAATCGAGGCATTTGGCCTTGAAATGATTCAGAATTTAAAATGGATTCACCTGCTTGTACATCTCCCCTATACACCTGAAAACTTTGTTTCAATTCAGATTGAATCGCCTCTGAAACTCCTTCAAAAACAAAAACATTTTTGTTACTTCGTTTTTCTTTTTGCCAATGGAAGTTTGTATTCTCCAAAGAATATGGTAAAATCGAAAGTTCATCCACCACCAATTCAGTGAGATGATGGATTCCTGCCATCGGTTGCCCATTTGTTGTTTTTAAATGGACTTCCCTTTTTGAAATTTGAAGTGCTGTTTCAAACCCCGAAGGGGTGGACGTCGTATCATAAACAATATCAAACTTGTTTTTTAGATCGTTAACACTCATTATGCGAAGATCAGCAATTTCGTCCGCACCCATTTCTTTCGCTAATTTTATCAGATTATCATGTCGTGTAATCGCTGTGATGCGAAAATCGGATCCATTGGTTTTACGATAAGACGATAGTGCGGCAAGAACCAAACTACCGAGTCGTCTCGGACCAAGTACTGCTACATGGTCTCCAGGTTTGGGTGGAGAGGCAATGATCGCTTGTAAGGCAGCCGCAAAAGGTTCCATTAAAACAGCCGCTTTCGGAGAAACACCTTCCAAATTGATGGCAGCATGGACTGGAGCCAAGATATAGGGTCCAAAACCGCCGGGCAGGCGATCAATTCCAAGAACCCTTCTTTCTGGAGAATGGGTGGGGATTCCTTCTTTGCAAAATACATCAGGATTTTTGTCCCCACGGGCTTCGTAGGTGTCATTGATTTCCACTACGAATTGTTTGCCTTGGTTTTCACCAAGACCTTCCGCTAAGACTTCATGACCTATGATTTGAGGTAGGGGGAAGGGTAAAAAACGTCGATCGATATCTGTAGAACACACTCCACAGGAAATGGTTTTGAGAGGGATGTAACCTGGGCCTAATTGGAGGTATGGGGTTCCATTTCGTATGATTTCCCAACCCTCATTTTGATTGCCAATGTATTCGTATTCCGCTGATTCAAACGAGTCATCGGAAAGGTAATCCTTTGCTCGGAATTTTAGATTCATTACCTATTGTTGATAAAAAATAGAAGAATGATCGTCAATGTAAAAAAGGTAAAGTTAAGGAGAAAGCCTTGCCTGATTTCTTGCCTTTCTTTTTCACCAAGCAAATAACTTGTGACAAAGACGGAAAAAAATCCTCCAAGGTGCGCCCAGTGTGCCACATTGTCTCTAGCAAACACATTCGTCACATCCGAATACACCATCATCCATCCAAACAAAAATACAGGGAATGGAATCGATTTATGTTTTGTAATGGGAAAACGAAATGGAGAAAGCAGAGTTGCTGCAGATGCAAGGCCTGAAATCGAACCACTTGCCCCTACAATGGGTGTTCTGTCTCCCAAGATAAGACCACGCACAATACCATCGCCTAACACTGACAAGAGGCCAGCCATAAAATAAAACAATAACCATTTGGCCTTTCCCACTCTTTTTTCTACCACTCTACCAAGTAATAGTAGAAAAAATAAATTGGATAAGAGGTGAGCACCGGATCCATGGAAAAAAGTAGACAATATCCAATTGATCGGTTCAATTTCTCCTGGGGTGGCTATAAAATATTCCGTCAGTAAACTTGGCAAAAAAATAGAAACAATCGGGTATAACAGAAATAGGAATAAGGCAAAACTAGCTGTTAACGGGAATTCCCAAATGAATGATCGCATAACTATTTGAATGTGGGAATTTTGGCTTCTTCTGGATTTCGAAAATAGGCTGGATCAAAATTAGGAATTCCCGTTGCCAATTCATGTAAATCAGGTTGTTTCCAAATTTGTTCGTAATAATTGAGTGATCCATAAGAATCAAAATGACTGTCATACAAAAGTCGTAAGTATTTTTCTTTATCACTGACAATGATCCGAATGACTTCATTTACCATGGCTTCAAAACTGCGACTCTCTTTATCAAATTCATCTACGGAATCATGTAATAGTCCCAGAAGGACAATGTATTTTTCCGCCTGTTTTAAGGATTTTAAGGAGTAAGCCAATTCTTGTAATTTCATCAAATACAAATAAGGACGGATATTTTTTCCAATGGTTAATTTTTGTTTGGCCACTGCAATTTCGCGATAACCCAATCGCAAATATAATTTTGTTTCTGTTTTTTCTTTTCCATTGGCAAGCCTTGCCAATCTTCCCAATTCAATTTCCAATTCTTCGATTTCATCTTCCAAAACATGGATGTAAAGTTGGATGAGTAATCCTTGTGTCCTACGCAGTTCAGCGTATGATTTTCCTAAATCCATTTGTAAATGTAAGATTTCTGACTCAATGTGGTGTTGTACGCAGCGTTTGAAGTATTTTTTTTGGTCTTCTGTCCCGCGATTGCTGATGGTTGAATTTAATATGCGAAGAAACTCGTAGTTATCCTTAAGTCCATAGCTAACACGGATTAACTGTGTCGCTTTAGAACTAGATTGGTCCGGTGTCATCTCTCCCATTGCGCTGAAGAGAAGCAGTAGTATTACCGAAAATCGTTTCATCTATGCAACTAGTTTCGGCCGTACCTGGAAAACATTAGCATGATAAAAAAGAAAAGACATATACGTCTCATATTTCAGAATTATGTCGAGAGGAAACTGTGCAAAAGTTAGGACCACTACCCATTTCTCCCTTAGAAGCCATTGACCAACTCAAATCAGAAATGGACCAACCAGTCTGGGAAAAACGCCTCTTAGATTTGATGAAATTGGCTGCAAATAACGATAAAAATGTATGGGCAATGATCTACCAAATCATACGTGAAGCTGATTCTGGAAGGTTGTCATGGGGGTATCACAAAGTTTTACTCTCTGGAATGGTATACCTACTCTCTTACGTTGGGGACTCCAAAAGTTATCGGGTACTTGTGAATTATGTCAAATCTTTGGATCGCACGATTCCCATTGGCGCCATGGAATTGATCTCTGATTTACTCCCAACTTTTGCCGAACTCGATATCCGCGAACTATTTATGATCGCTGCCAACCAAGATGAATTAAAATCCGCATTTGGTGTATTAGCACTTTGCAAACTCAATATGGAAAATCGACTCACTGAAGATGAAAAAAACAATTTAAAGTCCTTTTTATCCAACTATAAAAATTTGAAGTACTATTTAAACGATACGATCGAACTCACATTGGAACAATTAAATGAAACTGATTCGAGTGATATGTTATCGGAACTTGATGGAATTATGTTATGAAAGCAGCAGTTTTGAAATCGGGATCTAGGTCTCTCGAAATCCAAGAATTGGACCTACCCCCACTCCAACCAAACCAAGTAAAGGTGAAGGTCAAAGCCTGTGGGATTTGTGGTTCCGACATTCATTTTATTTTACATGGAAAAATGAAAGCAACTTACTCACCCTGTGTCCCTGGTCACGAAACATCTGGAGTTGTGACTGAAATCGGTGAACAGATCACAAAACTTAAAGTTGGGGACCGCGTTGTTGTGAGCGCAGGAACATCTTGTGGGAAATGTAAACATTGTTTGGCGGGGCGCGAAAATCTTTGTGAACAAATTGGAGTGATTGGTTTTAACCAAAGAGGTGGATTTGCAGAATACATCCAAACGGAAGAAAGATACCTACACATTTTACCCGATGAAATCCCGTTTGCAGAAGGTGCGATTTTGGCGGATGCAGTTTCTACTCCCTACCACGCAGTCAAATACCAAGGAGAATTAAAGGCTGGTGAAACAATTGCGATCATTGGTTGTGGTGGCCTTGGCATTCATGCTGTGGCCATTGCAAAAGCACTTGGAGCTGGTAAAATTTTTGCTATTGATATTGATGGTGGTAGTCTCGAAAACGCAAAAGCATACGGTGCCGACGAACTTATCTTAGTTGATAAAAATATGCAAGTGGGTAAAGTATTAAAGGAAAAATCTGGTGGGATAGATCTTTTATGTGATTTCACGGGTTATATGCCTAATATCGAAAGTAGCGTCAGAGCCATGAATCGAGGGGGAAGGATTGTGCTTGTTGGGATTGGTAGAAACAAACTTGAGATTCCAATGCCATTTTTTCTCATCGAAAGGCAAATTCGTATCACAGGGTCTTATGGATCTGATCGTCGGGCCATCCCTGAGCTCATCCAACTCTACCAAGAAAAAAAACTGAATCTCACCAAGTCAATTAGTGGGATACATAAATTGGAAGATACGAACGAATACCTTCATGCTTTAGAAGAAAAAAAAGGAAACCCAATTCGTTTTATCATCAACCCAGAACTCTAAAACAGGAAAATCAATTTACTCGAGGTTTCTTTTTAGAAATGAGGTGACAATACGTTTACCATTCTTTTTTCTGAGATTACATTTCCCATTGGATTGGAATGTGATAGATTATTTGATTTCTACCAAAAGAAAACTCAAATCATCCATTTGGTGCCGCCAACCATTGGAAAATCGAAACAATGAATCTTGCAAGATACTCGATAAATCTTGTATGTTGTGATACCGATATTCCCATAACAGGGATTTGAGTCTGTCTTCCCCGAAACTTTCCCCTTCTTCATTCAACAGATCAAAGATGCCATCCGTATAAAGTAAGATTCTATCCTTAGGTTTTAGCGATACCGTTTCCTCAGCATATGTTTGCTGTGAAAAAAGACCTAATGGTTTTCCTTTTGCCGTGAGGAGTTTAACTTCCGTTTCTGTATTCCGTATGAGAAATAAACTTGGGTGACCTGCATTGCTAAACGTAGCAGTATAGGATTCAATATCGATAAAAAGATAAGTTGCAGTGATGAATAAATTTTTTGTTTTTCCTACCAAATGCCTATTCATCAAATGAAATACTCTGGCTGGAAATTGTAAGTAAGGGCCTGCACCTACAAATGCCATTTTTGACATGGCTGCAACCATTGCAGAGGAAATTCCATGACCAGATACATCTGCAATGAGGATTGCCCAATTGCCCATACTATCTTTTGTATGGTCAAAATAATCTCCTCCCACCGACTCCAAGTTTTGCGAAAAACCAATGATTCGAATTTTTTCGTCTTCATTGAATTTAGAAGACAATAATGATTTTTGTAAGGCGTGTGCTAAGGCGAGATCTTTATCAATGAGAATGAGCCTTTGTAATTCTTTATTTTTGGTTCTCAGCTCAGCATTCATTCGATTGATGGAGTGCAATAATTCCCAATAGTGTTTAAAAACATAATAACCAAAAAACCCCAACATCAGAAAAAATCCATAATGTATGATTCTGAATTGATTGTTGATGATTTCCAAATCAACAAATGTATCATGAAGACCAGCGATTACTATGATTAAAATGCCAATGATAATCTCTCTGACTTTTCGATTTCCCTTTGCAAAAACATAAATTGAGGAAACAATTGCGACAACAGCCTCTAAAACTACGATCCAATTGTATCCTTCTTCACTATTCAAAAAAGAAATTCCGTTTTCGTAATGCCGAAATATGGATATGAAAAATACAATGATATGCAAAAAGGCAATGAGTTTGAACAAATTTCTAAAAAATGGCGGGAATACAGAAATAAGAAATAACAAAAGTGCAAAAGGGAAAAATGTAAAATTCAGGAATGTTAATGGAACAATATAAGTTGCGTATTGGCGCAAAGAAAATCCAACAAAACCATTCAATGCTTCTATTAGCGAAGCAGATAATAACAAAATTGAAAAATTGAAAAAAACCAACTCCTTTCTGCGTAAAAAATAAAATCCCATAAAAATAAAAGATAATACTAGTAATATGGGTGCAAAAAAAGTTTTTGAAAAGTTTTCCATAAACAATTCAATGAGGGCTTGTGAATGGTTTTTAAAAATAACATCATGATCCATTCCAATAAAACCAGTATACCGTGATTGGAATTGGATATAAATAAAACCTTTGGGATCGGAATTAAGTGGAATCAAATGTGGGAAAATAAAATCAGTAGCTTCCGTTTGATACACAATTTCTTTGCCTTGAACTACTTTAAAAGATTCCAAAGCAAGTTCCGAATACAAAATGGGGCTTTGTAATTGGCGGATGAATTGATCACTAAACTTTATGTACAAAAATTCTTTTTCTCTTTTTTTAAAACCTAATACCTTTTCCTCGATCCGAATCCAATTTTCATTTGGAATGGAATCGGGGTCTAAAATTTCTTCTTCTGACCAATAATAAAACCGATCAATCAAATAGATGGATTGTTGCAGATGGTTTTCCGCTTTGCTTTCCGTATGGAGTTCAAAACAGTTTTGGAAGGATAATAACCCAAATAAAAAAAGAACGAATTGAATCTGAAATAGAATGGATTTATATGATTTGACTTCTTTCAATTTTCAATTCCTATAGAAAAAGCAGGATTACGTTCAATGAATCGCACTCGATTCCAATCACTTTTTTACCTACTCCCATTACAATTATTGTCTCTTACCGCTCTTAGTGGACAAGAGACTAAATCTCCCCAACAACTCTTCATGGAAGATAAAATGGAATGTTATTCGATCGCAACCGAGATCGATGGCCAGGAATACCAAAAGTCACTTAAGTGTATTTCACAAGATTCCATTTGTTATATCATCCAGGGATTTGCAATGAGTTGCATTCCCAGATCTGGTCGTTATCCATCAGAGCTTCCTAACCTAACTCCAAAACCAACCCAGCCATAATCGTATAACAGGAGATTTATGAAAATCAAAACAAAAATCAGTGAGATGTTAAAAATTGATCTACCGATCATTGCTGCACCAATGTTCCTCGTCTCGTATCCCGAGTTGGTGGTGGCAGTGTCAGAAGCAGGTGGGATTGGTTGTTTCCCATCTCTGAATTACAGAACCCCTGAGCAATTACGCGAGGGAATTCTAGAAATACGTTCCAAAACAAAAAAACCCATTGGCGTAAATTTAATCTTACATAAGGAACATAATCCAAATTGGGCCAAACAATTTGAGGTGGTGATGGACCTAAAAGTAGAATTAATCATCACAAGTCTCGGAACTCCAAGGACCATAGCCAAAGAAATCAAAGCCAATGGATCGTCATTGTTTTGTGACGTGACAACTTTAAAACATGCGAACATTGTCGCAAAATCTGGTGCCGATGCACTGATTGCCGTATCACAAGGCGCAGGTGGTCATGCTGGTGCCATCACTCCATTTGCTTTAATTCCCTATCTCAAAAAAGAGACAGGACTTCCAGTCATTGCTGCTGGTGCAATTTCAACTGGATCACAAATGGCAGCAGCTTTGTCTCTTGGTGCAGACGCGGTTTATATTGGAACTCGCTTCATAGCCACACCAGAATCGCGTGCACAAAACGAATACAAACAAATGTTAATTGATTCTAGTCCTGACGAGATAGTTTATACAGAAAAAATTTCGGGGATTCCAGCCAATTGGTTGGCGAAATCAGTAGAAAGATCTCCTGATATTTTAGAAGATGGCCCTAAAAAAATCGCGGCAGGGCATGCTGGTGGGGAAAAAGCCATTGAACAAGAATACAAACGATGGAGAGACATTTGGTCCGCCGGTCAAGGTGTTGCACAAATTGAAACTGTGAAACCTGCGGGTGAGATTGTGAAGGAAATTGCTAGCGAATATTTGGCAACGATCAACTCCCTTCCAAGGTAATTTCACTAAACAAAGACAATGCGAATCTTTCTTAAATCGAAATTCGTTTTGTCTTCTGATCCATTATTATTTTTTCAATTTTCGAATGGTTTCGATCATTCCTTTTGTATCTAAATAATCATTTGATTTGTACAACATATCTCCATTTGCATTCAGGATCAAAAAGAATGGTAATCCGATTTTTAATTCAGGATAATTCGGATGGTTGGCGAATTCGTCAAAAATAGGATCCGTATCATAAACCTTCCATAATATCACATCTTTCTGAAAGGTCTGATTCCACTCCTGATGGGAGAGCGTGATTTTTTGAAATTCTTTACAATTGGTGCACCAATCCGCATAAAAATCAATAAAGATGGGCAAATTTCGTTCTTTGGCGAGTGTAAAAACATCTGCTTTATTTCGGTACCAAACTAAATTTCCATGCTCCTCTTTTAACATCTGTTTTGTGATATTTTGATTGGTTACTGAAAATCCATCTCCCTTTTTTAAAATGGAAACAGTTAACAAGGAAAATAAAAGTAGTAACGACGAAATGGCAACCAACTGATAAAGTGATTGTTTCATTTTCTCAGTGGGAGAACCTTCTTGTTTTAGTAGGAAAAGAGAAACTAAAGCGAGGATCCAAAGGAAGTAAACTTGTGCGCTCAGTTCAGATCCAAATCCCCATAAAGTGAAAGCCTTGTCCAAATAAGTGTAAGAAAAATAAAAGATGAGAATGGCAAGAGCCCACTGTACATACTTCATCCATTTTCCGGATTTCGGCAAAGCCAATCCAAACACACCGATTAATAAAAAGGGAATTCCAAGTCCCATCCCAAACAAAAACATTTTAAAGGATGTGAATAAAATTGGTAAAATTTTAAATCCTTCTGTTTGGTATGTGATGAGTTGGACTAAAATGGAAACCACAACAGGTCCAACGCAAGGCGAAGATAATAAACCTGCTCCCATTCCCAAAAGGAATGTATTCGCATAATTTACGTTAACTGAATTTTTTACATCCCCTGAAAAAAATGGAAAATATAAAAATTCGGCAACACTCAGTCCCAACACAAATAAAAGTAATGAAAGGATAATTTGAGTTTCTGGGTATCGTAAAAATGAATTAAATACTCCTCCGCTGACACCGGCAATCAAACCGAAAATGGCATACATCAGAGCGAGTCCAAAATAGTATACCAATGGATGGGACCATTTGTGTTTTGAAACACGAGTTTTCAAAATGCCAGCAGTGATAGGATAAAGTGGGTACACACAAGGGAGTAAACCTGCAAATAATCCGCCTAAAGCTAAAAAGAACATGGTGGCTATGGAAAAATTGCCAGAGGACAATTGTGATTCAAGGAAGGTTTGGATTTCAGAAAACATAATCTTTATCTTAGAAAGTTGCTGTTGCCTTCAAAACGATACTTCGATCCAATCTGCCATATTCGGAGATGGGAAAGGTTACCGGTTTTGAAAACTGCTCTCTATATTCGACACGATTTGATGCCTCTCCAGTACTGTCTACATACCATTTATTGGGTTCCCCTTTTGTATCATAGGAACGAACTTCCGTGTATCCTAAAGCAAGCCTTGTGGACGCAGATAAAAACCATTCTCCAAAAATCTGTTTTGAAACATAATAAGATTGGTCTGAATAACGGGGTTCCGTGGTTCCAGGTTGGAAACGCACCCAAGGTTCCCTTTCCACTGTTTCTGTGGCACGTAGGCCAGGGTTTGGTCCCCCTGTGGCGGCTTCCCCTCGGGCAACAAGGCGTAAGATTCCATTCCCTAGCCCTAGCCAAAGGTATGCACCTCGGCCTGTGGCTTCTGGGACCATTGTCCCCGGTTGGTAGGGAGCCATTCGATCGACAATGGTTCCACCCAATTGTTTTTTGAACATCCCCCCGAGTCCAAAGTTTATCGTTTCTTTCCAAATGAGGTTGGATTCCAAAGCGACTACTTGTTCTTGGTTGAGAGATACGGGCCCTTGCCTTCTTGTATTTGGATTTCCATCATCTAAAAGGCATTTCGTTTTTCCTTCTCGGCATTCATCACTCGCATAACCAAAAGCATTCGAAGCACGACCAAGGAGATGGATGCCAGTTTTTAAATTATCAGTCCAGGATGGTTCCCAAGAAATTTTCCCGATAACATCATAACCAGTGTTTGTTGTATTCTGAACATTTCTGTACCCTTCTCCATTCACCACCGCAGTTTGCAGTGAAAATGACCGCCACCGAAACAGATAATTGATTCCTAAATCTACCGGGTCTCTTGCGAAACCAAGTGACTCAAGGGGTGATTTATCAAAATAACGCCAATCATAATACCCAGACCAAACTGAAAACATATGGGGTAATTCGAACATACCAAATTGGATTTGGTGTTTTGTGTTTCCAAGTTCAAATGTTTTTGCCAGGTTTGCTCGCCGAACGAGAAATACATATGGATTTTCTTTTGATCCCGTTCCTACAGAAGTGTCATTTGTTAATGCATCATTTCTTAAAATTTCTCCCCAAAATTCTGCTTTTAATCCTAAATCTTCCCATTCTTTAGAAATGGAAAACATGGTCCAAGGCATGGAAAATCCTGACTTGTCTGAAGGGGAAAGGTCAGTTGTTCCGGAAGCTTTGTCTCGTATTCGTAACGAAGCAGTGGGAGTGATGATGGCACCAAGTTTTAAACCATAATAACCATCGGGTTCTTCTTTTTTAGTTGTAACCACCTCTTCACCTAATATAGGATAGGCGAAGAGTGTAAAAATAATGATGAATCGATAAATAAACTTCACTTTTTGCCGTAAGTTTCATCCGGTGTGATCGATTTGTCTTCCCAACCAATTGGTTTATGGCATGGCAAACATCGACTCAGCATTGGAAACTCCTTTCGCTTTTCTTTCAAAAGAATGGTAGCCCCTTCTTTTGTGATCATATCTTTATATTCATTTTTCTCAAGTTCTGTGGCACCTTCTTTTTTGGCACCACCGGTTCCCTTTGGAAAATCGGTTCCATTGATATTCACGAGACCCTCACAAACACAAGTATAACCCTTTTTTTCTTTTTCTTCATAGAAGACACCGAAGGCAGTCCCTCGGACTCCCGCAGTCGTTGTTGGGGTGGAAACTTCAAAATTCCCTTTTTTAAAATTACTCACGCGAAACCAAGCAGCTCCATTTTGGACAAATGCTTTTGCGACCTTTTTCTCAGGATTCCATTCTTGTAAGGTGAATTCGGTATTGGGTTGGATTCTGATTTCTGTTTCTTGGTATAAAAAATCTACCTTTGACCCATTTCCAGTTTTGATCCGGTCCCCTGGTTTTAGTACATCATTCACTTTGAGTGCCTTCCAAAGTTTGGAAGTATCGGAAGCGGACAAAAAACTCACTTTCCCTCGAGTGAAGGTCGCAACAGCAAAGTCTTCTGCGAATAGGGAAACGGAAGTTAGGAGGGAAAAAAGGATGGTTAGAGGGATTTTGAGGCTCATAATCACTCTAACAACCATATTGAAATAAATTATCAACCAAATTCTATCAAAATTGGAAGTCTTAGGGCCTCACCAAGGGATGGCAAAACCCAATTGAGACAGTTTGTACTCCAATTCCTCACGTTCACGGCTTTTTTTAGCGGTTGTGCCTTGGTCATCTAACATGCCAAGTTCGATCGCTTTTTTGCGAGCCCCTTCTTTGCCGGAAGCATTGAGAGCAGCAATGATTTCGGTGTCATATTTCGTTAAGTGGAGGGCACTCAATCGGTAGTCCACAAAGGCTTCCCAAGTATGCGGAACCCATTTTTTTACAATTTGTTCGCCTATGGTTTTCGCAAATAAACGAATTTCTAATTGGGCATGGTCATCCATTCTGAGTGCCAAAAAATGAAGTAAATTATGTAAGTCGATTTTCCAATACGCTTCTGTGTAGGTTGCGAGTGGAAGGTCTTTTCTTGCTTGTTCACGTGCCACTCCCATTTCCAATCTTTCATTATAAATATCATTGGCAAATTTTTGGAATTCCGTTTCACGCTTTGTTAGGTGGTCTCCTTTAGATGATTCTAAGTATCCATCACTTCCTTGTTTGTTACCAATTGATTGCACACGCCATTCACCAGGCAAAGTGGTTTGTGCAGAATCAATGGCTACGGAATAACGCGTAGAGTATTCATTGACATTTGCCATACGATGGCGGATCCACTGGCGCCAAGTGTCCATGGGAACTCTAACATGTAGCTTTAGTTCGCACATTTCAAAAGGAGTGCTGTGGCGATGGCGCATTAGGTACCGGATGAGCCCTCGGTCTTCGTTTACCTTTTTTGTTCCTTTTCCGTACGAAACGCGTGCAGCCTGAACGATCGATTCATCGGAACCCATGTAATCCACAAGTCTGACAAACCCATCATCCAAAATTGGGAAAGGTTTTCCTAAAATGGAGTCTAATTCGGGAACGGATACTCTTGAAATGGATTCGAAATCAGATTGTTGCATATTAGCTTTATTTTTTAGTTCACAGGCATATGAAAAGTCGAAAATAGAGTTATAGCGTACCGCACAGGCACATAAATAGAAAGGATGCTAAATGGCACTTGAAGAAAACACTTTGGAAGATCGTTTGATCAAAATTTCCACCAGAGAAAGTAACAAAAATCTCATGGTTAGCCCGGATAAAATTTACATTTTCCCGGTGCCAAAAACTACCTTCCAATTTTTGGAAAATATATGGCAATCCTTCACCAATAAAATGGTTTCCCTTGTGGACTTTAACGACGATCCCATTTTTAATTTTTCGATTTTTGAAGTCATTGACCAAGATGAAATGAAAATTGTGGCAACGGCCACCCACTTCAAACTGAAAGAAATTGCTGAACGTAGAAAAATCCCAGGGATCGAAGAATACATCAAAAAATCAAGGCCCATCCATTTGGCTGACCCAAGGAATGAATCTGCACGACTCATTCGAAAAGCGATCATTGATTTTAACAAAGGCCTTCGTCCAGAAGTCACATTTGTGAATCTGAAGGAAGAAGAGATTCACCCCGAAAAAAAAGTCCTTCTCTCTGAAACCATGAACCATGCAATTGGGATTCCACTTTTTGTGAACGAAAACCCAATTGGAATTTTATGGGGCATCACCAAAGATCCGATTCCAGAAGACCAAATCAGACATTTAACCTTACAACTCTATTCTCTTTTTGATGTGATTGAATTTGTTGTGGCAAAGGAAATGGAATCGGGTAACGACCATTATATTGCCCAAAAGAATATCGAAAAAGCCGATACGGTTTCAAACTCAAGGAATCTTTTTTATACCACAACAAAAGACCAAAAAGAACCGGTAACGTCAATCATCTTCAAATCTCACCAGTATAACATTGAATATAGAATGGATGCATCTTTCATCATTCCAACAACTGATGGTTATGCAGTATCTCTCAAAAGTTTTATCCCTGAAAAGTTAAACAATACAGGGAAAAATCTTCTCCTCATCCCAGGATTTTTTTGCAGGCGTTCCGTAATGGACAAATTGGCAAAAGAATTGGCTCTCAAATATGGATACCGAGTGTTCCTGATGGATATGCGTGGTCGTTCAAGACAAACCATGCCAAAACATGGTAAAAAAGAAGGTTGGACTGTCGACAATTACATCCAAGACGATTTTCCGGAAGTGCTTCGTTGGATTCGTTGGCATTACCCAAGTGAGAGAACTGTTGTCGTTGGACACAGTATGGGCGGGATGATCCCGAGGTTTTATGTTTCTTCTTATGACACAATCAAAGAACTCAAAGAAGAATTTAATTTACCTCAACCGGAAGAATACATTGCAGGCATTGTTTCCATTACTTCACCAAATTATATCAGCTTAAAATCCAATTTTATTGGGTTAGATACTTTGAAACGAGGGTTTAGTATGCTCCCTCATAAAATGATATCGGATATGATTTTGAGTATGGCAAGTTTTTCGATGCAAGCCACAATCCAAACCATCGATCTCAAAAAATTCTTCAAATTGATTTTAAACTTACACTCAAGTCTCAGAAGTTTTAGTTATAATATTGGAACCAAATCACTAACAATCAAAGATTTTGTGGGTTATAAAGAAATCACACCTCCTGAATGGTATTTTCTTATGGAAGATGTGTTTTGCGAAGAATCTGTATCTGTGATCATGCAGTTTTTCCAAAGCCAAATATCCAACGAAAGGAGTTTTTGGTCAAACGACGGTCGCATCAATTACACAGAGAATTTTTTAAACAATTTCACAATGCCAATCTACAGTGTGGTTGGAACTGTTGATAAAATTGTTCCAGAAGAAAGTTTAACAGAATTAAAAGACCTCAAATCGGAAAACAAAGTCACTACTTATTATGAACAAGGGCACCTTGGGATCATTTTCCATGGGGAAACTGTTAGAAAAATTTGTAAGGGAATGGACGAGTGGATCCAAGGTTTAAAATAACCAGAATTTTCCCCTAACGTCCGCTAAACCGGTTGCGAATTAATTCCATCTCTTTTTGTAAGGTGGCATCACGGCCGGCTAAATAATACGCACCTCTCACTGGGATGCTTGTGATCTCCGAATCTTCGGTGATGATCACTAAGGTTCCAGGGATTTTCGGTTCCAATACATAGGTCCACGAACCACGCATTTTAAAATTGGCATCTGTCAGTTCGATTTTCCATTTGCGATTGGGAATGGATTCTCTCAGTTCAAAAATCATATACCCACCCATATCTGGTGTTTCCTTCCATTTTGTGGGAGTTCCATCTGGCCTTAGTTCCAAAATTTGAATGGCAACAACTTCTTTTCTCCGATTCGGAAGGTCATTGATGTCAGTGATATAATGCCAAATGTCTTCTGGTTCTGCTTTTAGCCATTCACTTGTCTCTTTATGGAATTTAGGATCTTGGAAATAACCAACAGCTAAAAATAAAACAACAAGTCCAATGAGTAAAAAACTCGTACCAAAAGCAAAAAGTAGAATCCGATTCATAGCTTTTTTTCTTGCTATGTGCCCAAAGGATCAATCATAATCTTTTCCACAATGAATGCAAATGAAGAGTTGATCCAAAAGTTTTACACTGCCTTCCAGAATAAAGATGGGCAATCCATGGTATCCGTTTACCATCCAGAGATTCAATTTGAAGACCCTGCGTTTGGGAAATTAAAAGGAAAAGAAGTGGGAGCCATGTGGCTTATGTTATTGGAAAGAAGCCAAAACCTAACCATTCGGTTTTCCAATATCAAAGCAAATGAAACAGAAGGTTCAGCAGATTGGGAAGCTGATTATAGTTTTAGCAAAACAGGACGCCTAATCCAAAATAAGATCCATGCAAGGTTTAGTTTCAAGGATGGAAAGATCATCCAACACAGGGATCATTTTTCCATGTGGAAATGGCTGGGAATGGCAATGGGGCCCGTTGGGTATCTACTCGGCTGGTGGCCTGCTCTTGGCAACAAAGTGAAAAAAGAGGCAGTCACTGGATTACAACTCTATATGAAACGCAAACGAATTTAGTGTTTTTGGAAAGGTTGCCAAATCCAATTAAGGATTTGGCATATTTGAAAGTCCACCGGCATTGATCACTTGTTTGAAGCCGATGGATTCTAAAAAGGATTTTGCACTCCCACTCCTTCCACCAGAAGCACAATACAGAATGATGGTTTGGTTTTTATCACCAAACTCATCCATTCGCTTTGCAACTTCATCAACGGGAATGTTTTTAGCATTGGGGTAATGACCCACATTAAATTCTGCAACCGTACGAACATCAACAACGAGTGCACCTGAATCAATTCTCTCTTTGAGTTGTGTTTGGTTCATACCCGAAGCATTTCTCAGTTGGTAAATGATAAATAAAACTGCGATAATTACGATGGCAATGACGATCATGCGATTCAAAGCGACTCCCCCACTTTATTAGAATAGACGAATGAAACCGAATCGTTCCGACCAAGCTCTCGAAAAAAACAGGAATAATACCCCGTGTGACAGGCTGCCCCAATTTGATCTGTGACATACTGTATGAAAAAAGGATCAAAGTGAACATAAATCTGTTTTAATTTCTGAAAATGACCAGACTCTTCACCCTTCACCCATTTTCCATTCCGAGACCGGCTGAAGTAAGTTCCGTTTCCAGTTTCTATCGCATTGCGTAAACTTTCGTTTTTCCCCCAAGCAAGCATCAGATCCTTTCCCGTCGTATCTTGAGCCAAAAATGGTACCAGTGTAGGCATGGTCTGTAAAAAAGTCTCCAATTGTTCTTTGGTAAACATGAGTTTGCCATTTTCCCATAACAATTGTTTAGTGACATTCTCTTTAGAATTAGAAATGACCAAAAAACAATCCTCATCACAATCCACATACAATTGATTCAGTGTAAAATCGAAATTCTGAATCAGTTTCTCTGTTTCTATGGAAGATAGAATTTGTATGGAGACATCGTGAGATAAAAAGTTAGGTTTTGTTAAGAATACAATGTCCTTTTCTTTTGGAATGGGGATCATGTGGGGACCTCAATTCCTATAATTTCTGTGGTTTTAGTTTTGCCACGGAGGGAAAGGGTTCCCAAAGTTTTTATCTTTAAATTTTGTTTTAACTCCGAACGAATTTGATCAAACAATTCTCTTGAGATTAAAAAATTCCGTTTTAACTCTTTACCTAATGCTTCAAGGCGACTTGCCGCATTGACTGTATCACCGATGACAGTGTATTCCAAACGTTTCTCCACTCCAACATTGCCTACGATGACAGAACCAAAATGAATTCCTATTCGGATGGCGATTGCTTGTTCGCCTTTTAATTCTCTTTTTTGATTCCATTCAGCTAATGCCTGCAACATGGCAATTCCAGCTTTTACAGAATTTGTGGCATCATCTGGGGAAGTAGTAGGAGTACCAAAGGTTACCATCATTCCATCACCAATGAATTTATCGAGTGTTCCATGGTTTTGAAAAACAATATCCAACATAAAGTTATGGTATTCAGATAAAAGGGCCATTGTTTTTTCAGGTCCCAAGGATTCGGAAATCTGAGTAAAATTGGCGATATCACAAAACAAAACGGCAACCGTAGATTCCTTTCCACCTGGTTTAAAAAAATCTTCGCCTGCTTGGTCCAGTTCGTCTACTACGTTCGGTGAAAAATAACGGGTAAGTTGGTTCATCTTTACTTCATTTGTCACGGCCGAAAGTACGGTTCGCCTAACACGATAAGTAAGGTATGCTAAAAAGAATCCAAGCACCCCGATGATTGCCATTGAGGTGATGTAATTATTGACATGTGCTGCTGGACCAAGTACGGCTTCTTTAAAGTTTTCCGTTGTGACAAACCGAGGATCTTGTTGGGCATAAACCAAAATCCCAGCTTGGCTAATCACAACTCCCAACGCATACAACATTGGATACATTGGTTGGATACTAAATGCATTCATAATCAATGTTCCAGCGATGATAAAGTGTATGTAGGTTTTGATGAGATACGTTCGTGGAACTTGTAATTCTCCACCAACTGCATTGTACCATATAAATGGCAATACGGTAACAATGAACAAATCAATCACTACACAAAACAATCCCACAAATGCCACAAACTTTCCTTGTTTCAAAAATTTGGAAAGAATGTACAAAACAATATTTAATAAAATCGCTATCGCACTTATGGTAAATAATTCAAAAAGTGTTTGGGCGACAAAGAAGGTAACAATTGTTAAAAGTCCAAAAACAAACATTTTGCCATAGAGACTAAACTTAATCCCTTCGATTTCTTTTTCTCTTAAAATTTGTTCTGACTTTGTTGCCATTTTTTTTTATTTCAAAAGGTCACCTGGATTTGCATCGCGGTCAGGCACAAACAATGATAAGGTTTTGTCTTTCCCTGAAGCAAGTAACATTGCTTCCGACAATCCAAACTTCATTTGGCGAGGTTTCAAATTGGCCACGACGACAACTTTTTTACCTACGAGTTCTTCCGCTGTGTAACTTGCTTTGATGCCTGCAAATACGTTTTTGATCCCTTTTTCTCCTAAATCTACTTTTACAAACAAAAGTTTGTCAGCCCCCTCCACGGGGTTTGCTTCTTTGATGAGACCCACCCGAAGTTCCACTTTTGAAAGTTCGTCAATTGTGATGTAGCCATCCTCTGAAACGGTTGCCGACTTTGTCTCGTTCGTATTGGACTTGGATGGTTCCGCTTTTGATTGGTTAGGGTTGGATTTTTCGAATGATTCTTTTGTTTCCGCGATCATAACTGTAATATTTTTTTCCTCCACACGTTTGGATAACATTTGGTAGGGACCAAGGACTCTGTTCTCTATGGTCTCTGTTAAATTCATAAAACTCAATACTGGAATCTGGAATAACTCTGTGATTGCCTTTGCAATTTTTGGGGTCACTGGTGCCAGATACGTAAAAAGGATTTTTGCACAATTGAGAGATGTTGTGACAACCTCTCTTGCTTTTTCTACATCCGTTTTGATTAAGTTCCAAGGAGCGTAGTCATTCACATATTTATTGACTTTGTCACCGAGGCCCGTAATTTCCCTCATCACCTTAGAATAGTTACGTGACTCATACGCTTCTCGAATTTCGACTTCTTTGTTTAGGAGTTCAGTCACCAAAGATTTCCCTTCGCTAGACAAACTTCCCAGTTTTCGATCCATTTTATCAAGTATGGAAGTTGAAACTCGAGAAACTAAATTCACCAAGTTCCCAATCAAATCAGAGTTCACTCTGGACACAAAATCATCAAAGGATATGTCAACGTCCTCCATTCCAGAACCCAATCTGCATGCCATGTAAAAACGAAAATGTTCCACATCTAAGTATTTTGCAAATGTGGAAGCATTGATAAATGTCCCACGAGACTTGGACATCTTCTCCCCATTGACGGTTAAGAAACCGTGCACATTCAGTTGGCTCGGTGCTTTGTAACCAGAACCCATTAACATCGCTGGCCAAAACAATCCGTGGAAGTACAAAATGTCCTTACCGATGAAGTGGACAATTTCTCCTTTTCCATCTTTCCAAAACTCATTGAATTTTTTTTCATCTTTGAGATGGTTTAAAGAAGATGCCATGTAACCAATTGGTGCATCAAGCCATACATAAAAATATTTGTTTTCCTCTTCTGGGATCGCAAAACCGAAGTAAGGTCCATCACGACTGATATCCCATTCCTGAAGTCCGGAAGTAAACCATTCTTGAAGTTTCTTTTGGGCACCCTCATTCAATCGGTTCCCTTCTTCCATCCAAGTTTTAAGTTGGTTTTGGAAATCTTGGAGTTTAAAAAATAAATGTTTTGATTCTTTAAGAACAGGTGTGGTTCCGCAGATTGAGCAATAAGAATCTTTTAGATCTTTTGGCGAATAACTTGTTCCACAGACTTCGCAGGAATCTCCATACTGGTCTTTTGCTCCACATTTTGGGCAAGTCCCTTTGATGAACCTGTCTGGTAAAAACATTTTATCGTGTTCGCAATACGACTGTTCGATGTTCCGAGAAACAATATGTCCATTTTTTTTAAGGGTTAAGTAAATGGATTCTGAGAACTTTCGGTTCTCTTCCGAGTTGGTTGTGTAATAGTTATCATACTCAACACCAAAGGATGTTAGATCCTTATAATGTTCCTTTTGCACCTCCTCAATCATGGACTCAGGGGTTTTGCCTGCTTTTTTGGCAGCAATCATGATGGGTGTTCCGTGTGTATCATCCGCACAGAAAAAATAACATTCATTTCCAATCAACTTTTGGAATCGCACCCAAATATCTGTTTGGACAGCCTCTAAAATATGGCCCAAATGGATGGAGCCGTTTGCATAAGGCAAAGCACTTGTAACTAAGATGTGTTTCGACATAGATTAGTTCCAGTTTCCAATTGGGATTTTCCAATTCAGCCTATTTTTGAGAAAAATCAAGAAAAGAGTAAAAAAATGAAGTTGAAGGAAGTATGAATGCCCTTAAACTTCCTGTTTGTTATGGCTAAGAAAATCGTTCAAAATTTGAAACAGGTTAAGGGAAATAAAAAGAGTCACCCAGAAACCATCCACAAAACCCTCGATATTGAAAGTGACCTCCATATCGAATATGCAAAAGTTCTTTTGAGTTTATGGTCCTATGCTTGTAATGCGGATGGCCAATTCAAAAAAAAAGAAGGGGAAATTGTGGGAGAACTTGTGAATGTCCTGTTTGAACCTGATTGTTTGCTCAGTGGGTTCCAAACCCAAAAAAAACAAGTCCTAGACATTCTTTCCAAAACGTTCGATAATCCCTTACCGATGAAAACGATTTCTAAGGTTGTCGCAGATAGTGATGAATATGCGTTGAATTTTTTTGAAGATGCGGTTTGTATCGTTGCTTCCGATGGATCTTTAAACCAAGCGGAAATTCAATTTTTAGAGGACTTAGCCAAAGAATTGAAAATCAGCCCGATGGACAAAGTGCGCGTGGAAAAAAAATACCTTGCGTAACATTTTCACTCTCCTTTCCCTACTTGTCTTTTGGCTGAATTCCCTGGAGGCAAGGCCTGGGATGGGAAATTCCTATCGCTCTTCTAGCTCCAGTTCGAGTAGCAGTCGCTCCTCCTATTCAAGTTACAAACCTTCCTCTTCCTCAAGTTCTTCGTCTTCAAAATCAAAAGATTCTTCTTCATCCTATTCAACTTCTAGTGGCCCAGAACCCACTTCCTACTTTGAAACCAAAAATCATACGATATCCATCCATTTCCATGAAGACGGAAGCGCCGACGTAAAAGAAACTTTCCACGTCCTTAAAGACCAATCCAAAATTGGAATTCGGCGGCCTTCCATTTTAATCCAGAAAGAAGCTGAGATCTCAGATTTAGTGATTTTGCCCGAATCAATTTATTCTTCGCATAACGCTGGTACATTAACACTATTTTGGTCAAACAACGAACAGAATCCAGAAATGGACATCAGTGTTAGTTACAAAATCAAAGAAGCCTTTGTTCCTCTGGGAAAACTATCTCTCGTGAATTGGAGAATAACGAAAACAAACCATGCCTCCGAACCTTTCCAATTGGATTTACGTTGGGATCCCAATTCTTTTTCGAAAGATTTACGAATCCAAAAAGAAGTATTCAATTCTTCCCTTTTAGAATACGAGAGGATTAGCATACCAGTTTCATTCGAGGATTTCCATTTTTTTTACCAAACCAAAGAAAAGGACGAGTCTGCCGATTTAATTGTCATTGGTATGCTAAACCAAATCCCAAATCAATCCTCAGAGAAAAATATTTCCAATCATTCAAATTCGCATGACAGTGTTTATACGCTAGAAGAAACAGTTACA
Source organism: Leptospira jelokensis (assembly GCF_004769635.1). Classification (GTDB taxonomy): domain Bacteria; phylum Spirochaetota; class Leptospiria; order Leptospirales; family Leptospiraceae; genus Leptospira_A; species Leptospira_A jelokensis. The sequence continues at coordinate 800,387 of NZ_RQGH01000026.1, read as the reverse complement.
CTGAAAGCAAACGGTTCTCATTTTTATTCTTCCAAAATCCAAATCCCAAATAAAAACCCAAACCTTGACCAGTTGCAATTCCAACTAGGACTCAATCGATTTCATGAGTCTGGCGAATCAACGTGGAACCAATTTTGGATGCCGGCATTTCAAATTTCCTATGGTTTTGAAGGACTCACCACTTACTTTTGGCATCTCTTTAGTGTGTCCCTTTCAGAGGGAAGTGATGGGCCAAACGAGAAAAAGAACTATCAGTTCTCGTATCATACACTTGGGGAAGGTTCGAATCGGATGGAGAATGGAATCGAACGTTGGATTCGAATTACAAAATTAGAAAGAAGTGAGAATTTAGAACTAGATTCGTTTTCCTTGCGAGTGTTATGCGAAGAAACTTGTGAACCAAACCTCACCGAATTAGAATTGGTTTTCACTGCTTGCGACTATTGTTCTGATTTGTTAGACAAGTCATCCCTTTTTATCCCAGTCCAACCAAAATGGGAGACTGATGGATTTACAATCCTTTGGCAAAATCCACTTCCTTCCCAATATGCTGTTTCTCTTCGGATGAGAGAAAAAAACAAGGAGATCACTTATAATCCATTATTGATTTATTATGCAGTATTAAATGCATTTATGCATTCCCCAGGATCGGGAAACCATACAGGATATTTGTTCTCTATCGGGATTTTTTTCGTCCTGATTGGACTCACCGGTCTTTATGTATGGAAACGAAAGAAAAAACAAAAAAGAGAAAAACAAACTTTTAAATCCTTTGTCTCAGAAATTAAAAAATTCGATGTGAACTTTGATTTCAATCTCTTCAAAGAAAAAGTAACAACGATTACGGAAAAAACTGTTCTCGCTTGGAACAATGGAGATATGGAACCCGTTCGCAATTTTCTCTCAGCAGCGGTCTTCCAAAGGTTCTTTATCCAACTCCACTTAATGAAGGATGTAGATGGAGAAGTGAATCGAATGAAAGACTTTTCAGTGTTATCGGTTCAAATTATCGATTTTTCGATCGAATCTGATTATTTGACATTACACCTTAAACTAAAGTGTAAAACAAAAGACAATACCTTTGCCAAACAAACATCTGAATTAGATATCCAGAAAAATTTAGATCATATAAAATTTTCCACTTATGAAGAAATCCATTCGTATACAAGAAAGGTAAATACAGTTACCAAACCAAAAATCGATTTGATTCATGATTTATGCCCAAGTTGTGGAGCATCGGCAAAGTTTTCTCATAGTACCAATAAATGTGAGTATTGTGGTGGGATTTTTAATTCGGGTGAAGCGGATTGGGTATTAACTGAAATCACCCAAACTGTCGAGTGGGATTCGGCTAAGAATCCAAAACTCAAATCCTTACCAGAAAACGTCGCAAAACAAATATTAGAAGATCGGGCAACTACTATTTTTTGGAAGTGGCTCCATTTCCAATCCATACAAGGAAGCCAAATCTTAAAAAGAGAAAGCACAAATGAAACAAATTCAGAATTAGGAGAACCTGGGAAAGAACCAATGCATTCGCCAGTAGTAGGGTCATGCCATCTTGTGAAATACGAAAATCATCTAGTACCAGAAATGACCTGTGAAATTCGTTGGAGTGTCGCAAGGAAAAAAGGCCTTGTACCAGAACACCGGCGCTCACACATTCGTTTGGTTTTGCCTAAGGAAAGGCCAAAATCCATTGGATTTTCTGAACTTTCTTGTGAGAATTGTGGTGCTCCCCTTCCCGAAGTAGATGTGAATGAGTGCTCTTATTGCCGTAAACCAATTCCAAAAGTAATCTCTGATTGGTTATTCCATTCGATCAAAATGGTTTCGCTCTAAACCGGTTACTTAGGTTTAGAATAACAAATCCAATGCCGATCTGAAATGATTTCTACATTGAGTTTATGATTCATTCGGATGTTTGAGATCATCTCCGTCACTTCATCCAATCGAAAAGCAGCAAGTAAGCTATTCAAAAAATCATTTTTTAGAATCTCGGATTCATTCTTCGCATAACGCTCGACAAGATGATGTGCTTCTGAAATGGAATTGGGTCTTAATAAGTCACAAACAAAAGTAAAACTATCATCATCGATAGACCTTTGGATGGCAGACCAAAATTCGTAAGGATTGTGTACGTGATGCAAAAGAGAATTTGAGAACACTAGTTCATAACTGGATTCGGGAACAAACTCTTGGACAAGTTCGTTTTTAAAAACCATTTTATTGTTTCTTTTTTTCAGATCGAAAGTAGAAAGGCGCTTCTCACAAAAATCTAACATTAATTTGGAGCCATCGAGAAAGGTGAAATTTGCATTGGGAAACATTTGGAACAACCGAGAAGACATATCTCCAGGTCCCGATCCTAAGTCTAACACTGAGTGTGGCGAAAATTTAAGAGGTAACCTATTTTGAAACAGATTCATGATCATCGAATGTGCCGATTCAAAATCGGCATTCGCATAAGAAACAACTTGGTTGGGTTCTTCCATCAATTCCGGTTCGGGGATTCGAGGTTGGTATTGAAGGTATGTTTGTTCCCAATTTTTCATTTGGTTATGAGGTTCAGTATTCTATGAAACAAATCATTTTATCCATTCTTTTCTTATCCTTTTTTACAAATTGTATGATCACGGAAGGGATCGGAATTCCTACCTATGGTGCCGTCAAAGGCTCTGAAGCAAAAAAAAGAATTTCAGATGCCATCTTAGAAGCAGAAGCAACCGCATCCGCATTTTGGTTGGCACAATCAGGTATGAAAGGAGGCCAAGGACCGATTTCTCCCCTGCTCATCATCAATGGATTTTTAGCAAAAACTCTTTTTTCCTTCACATCCAAAATCGAAGATGATGAATCTTTTATGGAATCATCTGTTTTACAATGTGAATCAGACATTCGCACAAAAGGTGCCGTTGCCTTGGGAAGTATTTATGATGGACTAACAACTGTTGGGGGAGTCGCCAGAGATGCTCTCCTTTTACCAGAGTTTGCTTCCTGTGATTTAGAAAAAACAGGCAAAATCATCACTCTCGAACCAATTCGTTTTTAAGGAGAATTTGTATGAAAACAAATCGATTCACACTATTTGTCACCTTTAGCCTTTTTGTCCTTTTCGTCCAATGCCAAAAATCCGTAGAAACAAACAAGGAAGCCCGTTCTATTTTATTTGCTGGGATTCTCGGATCTTGTTTTAGTTTGGATACCTGTTTTGACCAATACGTGAAAACAACTGACGAGGGTGCAAGTTTCCAAGTGTATGACCAAAATGGATCTAGGATTTATGCCAGACAGTCAGTCCTTGACTATAACACTTACAAACCAATTGCATCAGGTTCCAAATGGGTCACCGCGGTTACAGCCATGCGTGCGATTGATTGTAATGCTGGGTCTGCAGGAACCTGTGGGACAGTAACAGCAGGTTCATGTAATAATGGTGCCGTCGCTGGTGCAATCACTCTATCTCGCACGACAGCACAAGTTTTGGGTTGGACAGGCACTTATGCGAACGTCACCTTACGACAGTTACTCTCCTTTACCTCTGGTCTCAATGCTGGTGGTGGGAATGGATCTGGGCAAGCGAGTTGTATTTCTACATTGCCTCTAGGAGCCTCAGACACCCAAAAAAATAATTGTGTGAATGAAATTCGCGACCAATCCACAGGGACACCGGGAGCACTTTACCAATACAATTCCAACCATATGGCAGTCGCACAACGAATGTTAGAAGTTGCATGCAATAAAACTTGGGATACCTTATTCACACAACTCATCGTGACACCACTTGGTTGGGACGCAAGCCAGGCAGTGTGGCGAGGGAATTTTAGAACGGGTGAGGATACCGATGGCAGTTTGTCAGGAGCCTATGGACTTTCCATTTCTCCATCTCATTATGCTGGTATGCTCAATGCCCTGCTTACGAATGGCACTGCAAAAAATTCTTCGGGAGCAAACGTGAACACGTTTTTGACATCTAACTCAGTGACAGAAATTTTAGCCGACCAGTACAATGGAGCAAGGATTGGGTACTCCCAATTCTCGGCCTTTGGGTACCGCTGGCAATATGGTTTAGGCAACTGGAGGTTTTGCACTGTGACCGATGTACCTTCCGAATGTGATAAAGACTTGGTATCCCATAGTATCGGTATCAATGGATTTTTCCCATGGCTTGATAAAAATCGGAATTACATGGCAATCCTTGCAGTGAATAATCTAGGAAGAAAAAATGGATTGAACTTGTTACCACCTTCTTCAACCTCATTATTCTTTGCAGAAACAGTAAGACCACTCATACACGCGCAAATAGGCAGGTAACCATGATCAAAAAACAGACAGCACTCAAATTCCTTTTAGGATGTTTCCTAATCACAAACGTACTTCCACTTTTTTCAGAAGCTACAGAATGGTCTGAATCAAAACGAAAAAAAGGAATCCAAATTCTGACAAGACCAGTGGCAGGTTCCAATATCGAAGAGTTTTTAGGAAAAACAGAAGTAGATGCTTCCATTTCACAAATCATTGCATTGCTTGTAGACCCACAATCATGTAAGAATTTATACCACCAATGTAAGGAACTGACAGTTCTTTCAGGTAGTGAAAAAAAATCCTCAGTGTATTTACGCAATGGTGCTCCTTGGCCAGTGAACGACCGTGATGTGATCATGGATCGAAGTTTCGAACAGAATGAAAAAACACTTACGACCACCATGAAGATGAGACGATTGGATTCAAATGCGAAGGCAACTCCTTCTGGAGTCACTCGTATGCCTGCTTTTGAAGGGTATTGGAAACTGATTCCACTTGCGAATGGGAAAACTAAAATCGAATACCAAGCCCATTTTGAACCAGGTGGATCTGTTCCGCAATCCGTCATCAATATGGTACTTACGGACACTCCTTACGAAACCCTATTAAACTTAAAATCTTTAGTGGAACAAGGGAAACACAAAGATGCAAAGTATGACTGGATCAAGGAACCAGTGACGACAAACACAGGTAACTAATTTTAAAAAATCGCTAAAAGTAAGTGTCCTATAAATTCAATGGAATCCATTGAATTTGTGGGAACTGATCAAACTAAATCGATAAACCTTTTCTCATTTCATTGTAAAAACTTTTGATATCCATTGAGAATTGTTTTGCCTTTTGAACGAAATCAAATGGCGTCAAAAGGAAGTCCTGAATCCATAAGAAACAAAATTAGAACCACAATTGGGATCAGGTGGACAATACAGTCCAAAGATTCCAGACCTGTGGTGGATTCGCAAAAAAACTTCTGTTTTCCGTTCAAAGGGAAGATATGAACTCACTTCGACCATCATATAATTCAAAAGTGCTCTGGATTCGATGGCATCTTTTTGTAGACCAGTTTCTAAATAATAACCTTTCGCTTTATTTTCCAATCGTGGGTTCTCTGAAGCCAAAGACATACCTTCACCCAGTGACAGACTGAATGGGGAATCATAAATGCGATTGATTTTTACGATATAAAAAGCATTCACTTCCCAATGTTTCATTTCGCCAAAATGTTTGGTAACATTTGTTTCCCATAAAAAATCAAACCAGCGAATGCGGTATTCAAGTGGCCGGCTGATTCCAATGGTTCCAATATATGATTCTTTATAATCAGTTTTTTGACGAAAGACAATGGGAATTAAATCCGTAGTGGTAAAGATTCCGCCATACAAAACAACACTCCAATTTTCTTTTGGGATAGTGATGGAATGGACTTTATTTGTCGGAACGATGAATAGACAAACGATAGAGATGGATAGGACGAGAATTTTATAATTCATTTGGAATGGAAAAATGGATTTTTTTTTGGCATCGAATTCGATTCAATTTTGATACAGATTTTAAACATAAATTATGGTTGGAACCAATCTTGGTTTCGTTTTTCCCATTGCGTGAGTTGTAGATGGATGGCTTCATAATTTTGTAAAAACAATCTTCTTAAAAATATTTCGTATTCTTTACAATTTTCAGTTATCGATTGTTCCATCGATTCTCTGAGTTTGGTTGGTTTCTCTTGGATACAATATTTTTGTAAATGAGAAGGATACCTGTTGGAATTGAGAATGGGTGCAACAATACTCGAACCCGTACCAATATAAAATGGCATCGGTGCCCAAATGGTTTCCTGTGTTGCTAAAAAGGAAATTCGGTGTAAATTGTTTTCCCCTGACGTCCATACAAGTTCCGCTTCGGTTTCCATCGTACCATAATACATCATCGTGAGAGCCAACAAACTGATTCCAATACTTTTGAATGGTCTTTGGCTTTCATTTCGGATGACAAGCGTTAAGTTGTCAATATTTGTTAATTCAAATCCTCTGTCCCAACGAGGTAGTTCATTCGGATTCATTGGTTTCGGTTTTTGGATGATTGGAGCATCGTTTGGGTCTGGTGGAGGTAAGAGAACAGTTGATAGGTCTGCAACATTGACCTGGTCATCTAATAAAACAGCTGGTGGAACTGGGAATACATCTAGAAACACTTTCGCAAGGACGGGATCCGTTGTTGTCCATCGAATGGAAATCGTTTTGCTTTTGGAAAGTTTTGCTTCCGAACTAAGTTCTGGCATTGGTGTTTTACATGACACTTGCAAAAACAACAGAAATAAAAAATAAAATAAGAATCGTAACTTCATATAACAGAGATAAGTTCTCAAGCCATAGGTTAGACTTTTAGCAATTCGTTGGAAAGAACATTATGCTTTTTGATTTTAGATTTAGAGATAAAAAAAGCCCGATTTCTCGGGCTTTTTAGTGGATTTTGTCGTATGCTTCATTACATACTAACAAAATTTTTTGCTTCATTATCGAAAAGAGGAACTTTTCGATAATGAACTATTGGTTTTACGATGCAAGTGCTTGGTCAAGAAGGTCTTTTGCGACAACGCGAAGGGCCATTACTTCTTCTGCACCTTCAAAGATTGAGAACACACGAGCATCTACAAAATATCGTGATACTGGATACTCTTCCGCATAACCCATACCACCATGAATTTGCATTGCTTCACGAGTGACCCACTCAGCAATTTTGGATGCATACAATTTTACAAGTGTTGCTTCCATTTGGCCTTTGTGGTCATCGAGTAGTGTTGCTACATAGTTTGTGTATTGGCGAGTTGCTTGTGTGATCATCGCCATCTTCGCAATTTTGAACTTTGTTAACGTATAATCGTAAATAGGTTTTGCGAATACTTTTCTTTCTTGTGAGTAACGAAGTGCAGCTTCAAGAGCCGCTTGCATCACACCATTGGCACGAGCTGCAGTTTGGATCCTTCCACCTGCAAACCCTTCCATTTGGAAGTAAAAACCTTTTCCACGACCAGCGTCACCACCAAGTAAATTTTCTTTTGGAACAAAATAGTCTTCAAAAGAAACTTCGTAGGAGTGCATTCCACGGTAACCAATCGTTCCAATTGCTTTTCCTTGGATGGAACCACCACCTTCTTGTTTGTAACTGAACTCGTGACCTTCGAAGGATGGTTTTTCAGCAAGTAGGATAGAGAGACCTCTATGTTTCAAACTTGGGTCTGCTTCTGTGCGGCAAAGGATGAGAAGTAGGTTTGCATACCCAGCAAATGTACACCAAGTTTTCACACCATTGATGACGAATCCACCTTCCACTTCTTTTGCAGTGACAGAAACTCCCGCTACATCGGAACCATAGTTTGGTTCTGTTACCATGATCCCGGCAAATTTTTCACCAGAAGCAAGCAGTGGTAACCATTTGTTTTTTTGTTCTTCGGTTCCCCCTTTGAGGAGGGCCTTGGACATAATTTCAGGACGTGTGATAAGAGAACCGGCAGCTCCAAGGGAACCACGTGAAAGTTCTTCCGTTACCACTAACATGGAGATGTTGTCTGGACGATCGTTTGGTTGGATCCCACCAAACTGTTCTGGGATACAAAGTCCAAAACATCCCATATCACGAAGGCCATTGATGATCTCTTGTGGGATTAGATCATCATGTCTGTGAACGTGTTCTGCATGAGGGACAACAACGTTCTCAGCGAAGTCTTTGAAAATTCCACGGAAATTTTCATGGTCTTCGGAAAGTCCGTAAGCACCGAAGTGACCAAGATCAACGATCTTGTCTACTATGGCCTCATAGTTTTCCATCTTGGAAGCTGCTTCCACGAAACCATTGATTTCGTCAGAAAACAGTTTAGAGAATAATTCTTGGTAGGTAAGTTCGTATTCAGCAGGACGCGCTGCGAGTTCAGAACGAATGTTAGAAACAGTTTCAGCAACAAAGGTAAGTGCCATTTTCTGTTCCAATTCACCAGTTCCTTTGGAAGCATCCCAAGCATAGACGATAAAGTTTTCAGCTACACGTTGTTGCGCTGTCATCCAAGCAAGTTGGTAAAACACATGTTGCGTTTTGTCCATTTTGCTGATGGAAACTTTACCGTTGTCGGAATTTTTCTGTGCGAGTCGTTTGGTAACTTCATTGAGGAGGGCGGCTTGGGCGTTCAATGCCTTCTCCGCCTGGGATTTTTCGAGTTTCACTGCCGTTGCGGTCATGTGTTTAACGTTCCTGCGGGTGGTTTTCTTCCACTATACGGAAGGAAAGTACCCTGTCATTTTCATTTTTAGACTAGGTTTTGGGTTGGGCCTGCCAAAAATGTCCTTAAGATTCGAATTAGGAAATAAATGATTGAAAATCATCGGAATTGATCCAGGGTCCCACCGAGTTGGGTATGCCATTTTGTCCTTTCCCGAAGGAATGCGCCGAAACCCAGAACTTTTGGCTTATGGCACGATCGAAGTGGCACCAAAGACCCCCTCTCCCGACAATCTATTACAAATTCGGTCCGAACTCCAGGGAATCCTCACCGTATACCAACCGGAATGTGCAGCAGTCGAAGAACTTTTTTTCGTACAAAACACAACCACAGGGATGAAGGTATCCGAATCTCGTGGTGTGATTTTACTCACTTTGGGTGAAAATCAAATTCCGATGGTGTCACTCACTGCCACTCAGATCAAAAAAGGAATTTCTGCCAAAGGCAATGCCACCAAAAAAGAGGTTCGGGCGGCGATCCAAATGATTTTGGGATTTAAAGACTTAAAAGGCCACGACGACTCTTGGGATGCCATCGCTTGCGCGTTTGTAGGTCGGTCTTTGGCTAAAAGTCCAATGCGCAAATGAAATTCAGCCAAGTAAGTCTTAATTCTGAAACTTACCTGTTTTGAAATAGTTTAAAATCGCCTGCTTCACTTCTGGCGCATCCACGATAAAATTGTGAGTCCTTTCCACTAAAAGGAAATCGCTCATATTTTCTAATTTTGAATTTTCAATCGAAACCTTTCCGTCATCATCTCCTGGAATCAAATAAGAGGAAATAGGATCTAACGTTAAGTTTCCCATTATGATTCCAAATTGAAAATTTGGCAGTCCTAATGAATTCACATAACTGTTTTGATCTGTTTTCAGTTGGGACACGACAGGTCCAAGCATTGAATTTATCAATTTAAATTTGGACAAAAAATCGGCCACTTCACTTCCTTTGTTAGGTGGAGCTAACATAACAATTTTTCCAAGATGTTTGATTTGATTTCTCTTTAAATAAGATCGAAGTAGTATTCCGCCAAGTGAATGTGTGACGAAATGAATTTTTTGATTTTGGCAATGGACAGTGAGATTTGAAAGATAGGAATCTGCAATTTCCGGAATGGACATCGAGGTTGATTCATAATCGATTGACACAACATAATATCCGTTCTCAATTAGAAAATTCTTTAAATGTTTTAAGTGATTGGAAGACCTAAGGAAACCATGAATCAATACAACACATTCTTGATGATCAGAAATTTTTGAATTTTGAGATAGTTTTGGATCCGAGCATTCCAATATACTGACAAACAAAGTAATTAATATAAAAAGGTTATTTATTTTCTTCATTTTATGTTTTGGTTTGCATTTATTCACATAACATTTATTTTGTGGAATTTTTCAATGAAAGCAAATCCATTTAATGTATTTTTTGTTGGTTTTCCATCATTTCCAAAAGTTGGTTCATTCGTTTTTCTCTTGTTTCCGGTTTTTTCGCTGTTTGCAATCGCCAAGCCATCGCAAAATGGTTTGATTTATTGAGGGATTGAAAGAATTCATAGGCTTTTTTATTCTTTTTCAATCGTACCAAAAAATCTTTTGGCATTTCCATTTTACTTTGAGACTCATAGGCTTTTTCCCACCGCCCATCTTTTATTGCGGCCTCCATTTCCTTTAATCCATTTGGCTGCATTCGTTTTTCTTGGATCAATGTTTCGACTTTCTCTCGGTTCCGTTTCGACCAAATGCTTTTTGCCCTACGGGGAGTGAATTTTTGGATCCACGATGTTTCATCATAAGTCTTTTTCTGGCTATCAATCCAACCAAAACAGAGGGCTTCGTCTAGAGCTTCCTCATAAGTAATCGTTTTGATTCCTGAGTCCTTTTTATAAATTCGAAGCCAGATTCCATCATCTTTGGAGGAAAAATTTTTCCTAAGCCAATCCTTCCATTCTTTGGAAGAAGAAAATGATTGAATGTTTGCATCACCTTCTAAAGCCATTGCATTTCCATTGATTTAAAGATTCTTTTTTGATCCATCACAATGATATCCATTAGAAACGATGGGAGTGTATCTTTTTTCGAATGGTTTTAGGGTATGTTCAAGCCAATCCCTATATACAAAATACGATAGCAAAGATTTCACCATCGTATTATGCATGTTAGACATTTTTATTTAAGGCCTTGGGCAAACCAAAAGGAAATCTTCAAACACTTGTGAGATCAGTAGTTTGTCTTTGTATACCAGTCCAGTGCTACCTGCCGAAATTTCCGCACCTTCATTGGCATACACTTCCGTTACTTCTTTTGTATTGGGATTGATTTTGAATACACGTGTGGGTGCTAAGTTATTTCGGTTCATCACATGGCGAATGAATTTGTATGTGGAATCATGTGCTGCAAGCCATAACATGCCAGATTCATCTTCCAAGATATTATCCGGACCAGCACCAATCGAAATCGATTCCAAATAAGTTAAATTGATTTTACCGTTCACTCGGTTCACTTCATACACTCGGATTGCCTTTTCAGAAAAAACAGAGCGGTATAGGAGTTCTTGGTTTCCATTTTTACGAATGTAAATTCCATTGCCGAGCATCACTGGAACACCCAAGGTTTGGAATGTTTTTCCATCATAATAAGAAACGTCGGCCCTTCCACTGCGAATGATCATGTCCCAATACTTGCGAAGTGCATTGCTTGTCCCGTTATCATTGGATGAAAATATTTCTCCCGACTCGGTCATAAAAACATCGTTTGGACTTGTAAGGGATGGATCACTCAAAGTTTTGGTATGAGTCCATTTCCCTGATTTGGATCGTTCGAAAATTTCAAGTGTGTGCGGGATTTCGTCTTGGAGTGTGTGCGAAATCACAGCGAGTGTATCCACGCCTTTTACTTTCGCATAACTGATTCCATGTGGACGGAAATTTTCTGGGTAATTGGTTTCAATTTTTTTGGCTTCCAACTTTTCTTTGGGATTGGCAAAGGAAATTTCATATAAGGCACCAATGTCTTTTAATCCATTTCGCCTTTCATGAGAGGAAACGATCACAGTGGATGTTTCTCGGATGAGATCGAAGTCTTCTGGCCCAGGTGTGCCTGAAATTCGTTCACAACCAGCGATGGGTTTTTCTTGGATTTGGCCTCCACAATTGGCCAAAACAGTTAGGACTGCAAAAATAAGGAAAAAATGCCTAGGGAAAGTCAGGTGCATTTCGGTAGTTTACCCTAAGATTTCGCTTTCCTCCACAAAATTCTTTCTCGACATTATTGTGCAGTGCAAAATAATGGATGGAGAAGGGGTCAATCCGATGAGCAACGTGGAAAACAAACTACAAGATATCGTGAATGCCGGAATCGGTGCTGTCAAAACTTCCAAAGAAGTTTGGGAGAAACTGGTGGTAGACCTTAACGAGAAAAAAAGCCAATTTGAAACCAACTTTCAAAAACTGAAAGAACAAGGCGAAAGTGATACAAGTGACAAAGCCCTCAAAGTGAAAATGGGTGTTGCTTGGGGAATCGTTCGCATTGAAGAACTAAGAGATAATGTTGTGAAGTATCTCGACAAAGTGAAAGAAGGCAAAGACAACAAACCTTCTTAAGTTTTATTTTTTCATCTCACCATCCTGAATTTTCTACCGGCAGGTTTGTGCTCAAGCCTGCTGGGTTTTTTGAATCACAACATTTTCACTTCGGAGTGACCGGATTTGAACCGGCGACCCCTTGCCCCCCAGACAAGTGCGCTACCGCTGCGCTACACCCCGTGTTATGAAGTCCAAAAACCTGGCCTTACATACTTGGTCAAGCCTTACTGGTTTTAGACTTTGATTCAAATTAAATTCCGAGATTGTCCGGTGAAATGGCCCAAATGATTTGGCCGTGGTCAAATTTTTCTCGAGCGACGTTGATGGCAATTGTAGATCCGGGTTGGAAAACTAAATTTTCTGCAACGCTGGTATTCCCTAGTAGTTTTGCGGCAAAATATGTGATATCTGGATTATGACCAACTAACAAAACTGTATCGGAGTTTGAAAAGTTGACAAGACACGAAATGATATCGGAGCAACCCCTTCCTGCAGCCAAATCATCTGAAGCAACCATGTCACCTTCGTACTTTAGTTCTTCTGAAAGGATTTCTGCTGTGTGTTTGGTTCGAGTGTAAGGGCTGTAATACACTTGTTTGACAGATAATGACGAGTTTTTGATGAACTTTCCAATTTTATGAATATCACTTTTCCCTTTGTCTGTGAGTTCCCTTTGCGTATCGGAAATGGTAGAGGTAGAGTTCTCAGCCTCACCGTGACGAACCAAAATGATCTTCATACTATCTCCTAATCCCAAGATTGGAACCACGGATTTCCCGAGAAACAAAAAATTAAGGAATTTCTTGCGAAAATGAAAGAGAAAGACATACTAACGATTATGACAGACAAACCCTACCGCAAAAATGTAGGAATGGTAGTTTTTAACTCTAAGGGAATGGTCATTGTTGGTGAAAGGATCCAATTTCCTGGATCTTGGCAATTTCCACAAGGCGGCATTGACGAAGAAGAAGATTATCTTGAAGCCGCTAAACGAGAATTATACGAAGAACTAGGAATCAAAAAGGCAATTTATGTAACGGAATATCCTGATTGGATCCCATACGATTTCCCCAGTTCCTTGGGACTCAACTCCCATCTTCAAAAGTTTCGGGGACAATTACAACGGTGGATTTTGTTTTATTGGGATGGTGCTTTGGATGAGTGTGATTTGGTCCACCATGAACAAGAGTTTTTGACCATTCGCCATATGGAGATTGAGGAAACAATCCAAGCTGTGATTGATTTCAAACGACCCGTTTACGAAAAGTTTGTTCCTCTTTTTAAATCAGCCATTCAAAATTACATTGCAGAGAATGTAAAAACCACATAAGGTAATTGTAGGAGACAATCTTTGGGAAAATCAGAAGAAGCGAGAGCAAGAATTTTAGTGCGGGGAACCGTACAGGGTGTGGGATTTCGGTATTATATCTTACAAAAAGCCCAAGAAATGAGACTCAAAGGTTATACACAAAACTTGCCAAATGGGGAAGTTGAAGCCGTAGTTGAAGGAGACAAACTCTTTATCGAAGATTTATACCGTGCAATGCAACGTGGACCTACTAAGGCAAAGGTTAAGGATCATGTGATTGAATGGAGTGATCCCAAAAACCAATTCAAAACTTTTTTAATTAAAAAATAACATGAAAAAACGAAGACTTGGAAAAACAGGAATGGTGGTTTCCGAAATTTGTATGGGAACCATGACTTTTGGATCTTCATGTAACGAAGATGAGGCGTTTCGGATTTTAGACCGAGCCTATGATGCTGGCATTGATTTTTACGATACGGCAGAAATTTATCCGGTTCCACCACAAAAATCATGGGTACATCGAACAGAAGAGATTTTTGGAAAGTGGCTAAAAACAAAACCTAGAGATGGGATCCTGATCGCCACGAAAGTAGCAGGCCCTGGACATGGATGGTTTAGCCCACCACTCCGTGAAGGGAAAACTGCCCTTGATAAATACCATATCCGTAGAGCAATCGAAGGATCCTTGCAACGGTTAGGTGTTGAAACCATAGACTTGTACCAAACACATTGGCCTGACCATGATGTTTCTTATGACGAAACCATGGAAGCACTCACAGAGTTAAAGGAAGAAGGCAAAATCCGGTATGCAGGTTGTTCCAATGAAACCTCATTCGGACTTATGAAAAGCCTTTGGACATCAGATAAATACAATTTAATCCGATATGACTCCATCCAAAATAATTTTTCCATTTTGAATCGCCGTTTTGAAGATGAGTTGGCTCAGGTTTGCCGAAAGGAAGGTGTATCCTTATTACCTTATTCTCCACTTGCAGGTGGTGTCCTCACAGGAAAATACAATGGAACAACAAAGCCTGAAGGGGCACGTTTTGTTCGTTATATGGTGGAAGGAGAAAGACAAAAAAGGATGTCAAATCGATTCCTAAACGAACAAACATTAGCATCTACAAAAGAATTAATGGAAATTGCGACAAAGTATGGAATGAGTTCGACTGTCATGTCAGTTGCCTGGAGCAAACAACATGATTTCGTAGCTTCCACAATCATTGGTGCCAATACTGTAGAACAGTTAGAAGAATCTTTGAAGGCGACTGATGTCATCCTTTCCGATGAAATTTTGTCCGAGATCAATGCTGTTTCTAAAAAAATTCAATACCCAATGGGTTAAGGACTTTGCCAAACATGAGTTCAAATTCGGAAAATGAAAAGCATACTGAAATGGAAACTAACAACGAAACACAATTAGAAGGGAAAAAAATTTCTAAATGGGAGAAAATCACTTCTGGAGTGTTTCGTAAAATTTTGATTTTACTTTTCGTTACCTATTTGTTCCCTGAATGCTCCAGTTTTGGTCCAAAAAATTCGCAAAGTAGTTTGATCATTGTGCATATGACAATCGTAAAAGATGAAATGATATTGGATGAACTGATTGACCCACGTTTCCAAAAAGTTACCTTACGCAAAGGGGAAAAATCAATCGAATACAGTGAAAGTTCTGGTCACTATTATTACTTTCAAAACTTAAAAGAAGGCCAATACGAAATCTTTGATGCAATTCATTTATTAAATCGTGGCGCTTCTGATTTTGCATTCGGTAGCACTAAACAACCAAATAAAATTGATATCGATTTTGAATTGGATGATATTCGAAAATCAAGAATTGATTTATTACCAGGAACGGTTGTATTTATGGGAAGTTTTCATGTTACCGTAGACTTTAAATTCCAAGAGGAACCAAAAATTACAGTTCGGTATAGCAAAACAAATGAAGAAGAACTGGCAGCCATGGACCATTTGTATAAAAATTATCCTAGGTCAGGTTGGGGGCAAAAAGCAAAAAACCGAGTGAAGTTACTTTCTTCTTTTGCCCAATGATCTAACCATTCGAAAGCTTATACGATCGTTATGAGATCAGGATCTTGTAAATGAGGAGTCCCGTTCCAACTCACAGGTTCCCATCCGTCCGAAACACGACGGAAGACACTAAGAGATGAATTCAAAATGGACTTCATAAAGATTGGATATTCTTTAAGATCCATTTTGCAAGAAAGTCCCATCATAATGGCAATCGGAGTACTGGAAGAAACTACCAAAGTGCTTTTCACATCATTTGGAATTTCCTTTGGACCCTGTTTAACTTTTTGAACATATTCTTTGAATGTGTATGGTTCTACTGGATCCCAAACTCCATTCACCCAATCCGCTAACACAAGTTGTATGAGTTCTTGGAAGTAACTACGAGTTTCTTCCTTTCCTTCTTCCCAGGATTGTTTATAGGATTCGTATAATTTTGCAAAATTTTCGTTAGAATTCCGAATTTTGGCAGCGATACCTAACCACATTCGAGAATCAAATTCGTCCCAAGCAGAATTTTCCAACGGGTCAGGGATACAAAAACGATCTGAGGAAAAACTTTTGATGATTGCTTCCGCGGTTTGTTTTTGTCGGTTCAATGTACCAGTATAAACGGAATCAAATTCAATTCTGTGATTTTTGAAGTATTCACCCAAAAGTTTGCCTTGTTTCCATCCAAGTTCTGTTAGTTGGTCATAATTTTTACCAAGTCGATCCGCCTGTCCATGCCTTACTAAATACAAATACGACATTTAAGTTTGGAACCTCGGATTGGAGACGGATAGGTTTTCTTTTAATTGTGATTTGACCAAATTCCAAACCTGGCTTTTTGGTTTTATATCCAATTCTATTTTGATTTGGGAGGGTTCAAATTGATGAGTTTCTGAAAATTTGGATTTTTTACGAATGAGCAATGCAAGATTTTGGTTCCATTCGCGAAGCACTTTACTTTTTTCTTTTTTGGATAGTTTATGAAAGGTATCCATTGGGTATTTGTTTTCTAAATCGCAAATAGACAAATTTGATTCTAAAATTTCCGACCAGGTGTTTGAAAAATCTGAATGATCAATTTCTCTTGCAATCACACCTAACATATTCCAGGAAACTAAAGTTTTATAAGATAATAAATCATCACCTTCCAATTTTGGAAGTAACTCTTTCATGAGAAAGTCTTGGATCGCTTGGAGTAATTCTTTTGAGTCTGGTCTATACTGCATTGTTTATCTCCTCAATGAGACGCATGGCTTCCCATTCCATTTCTGCCGTCCTCCTTCCAATGGAAGCAAGTTCAATCCCTTTGTCTTTGCCTGACAAATGCCTTTCTGCTTGTTGCGCACTTCCAATTGCCCAACGAATATTTCCCATAATTTCCCAAAAGGTCACTTTGAATGGATCTACTTGGATCCCTGAAGTGGCTTCATATTCTTTATAAAAATCGTTCCTGTCACCAAAGCCACCAACTTCTTTGTTTAGGCGACCAAACCGCCAATCCCGCATACACAACCACGCAATGTCTTCGTGGCGATCCCCCCAGTGTGCAAACTCAAAATCCAATATCCCTTGAAGACCGTCTGGATTCATCATAAAGTTGCCAGTTCGATAATCACCATGTACCAACACAATTTTATCAATGTTAGGTGTATTTGATTCCATCCAATTTAAACACAATTCGATGGCAGGATGAGCTTCTGGTAGTTCATCTAGTGACTTACGTAGATCAGCGATTGCGATTGGTATATAATTTTGAATCGTAACTAACTTTAATTTTTGTTTTAGATCTTCATCATTTACGGATTCAGGAGTGACTGTATGCAGTTTTGCCAAATTGGAAGCAAGGTCAGAAACCATTTTGGTTTTACGATACACATCCAATTCTTTGTCTTTGGTGATGTAGCGACCAGTAGCTTTTCCTGCAATTTTTTCCATCAGGAAAAATGGAGAACCAATGACTGATGCCTCTTCTTCTAAATACACTGGAGTGGGAGTTTTGACACCTGCCTTAAAAACCAGTTCCGCTACTTTGTATTCATCTCGTTTTGATAAAGAAGAGAGCAAACTTCCACCTTTATCCGTTCGCAAAACAACGGACTTTTTGGTAGAATTGGAAACAAGATCCAAAGCATAATTGTCTTGGCATGCGCCTCCACTCAAATGAAAAATCTCAGTTATCTTTACAGGTTCCTTCCAAACTGAACTGAGATGGACTTCTACTTTCGCCTGAAGTTCTTTGATGTCCATAATCAGTTAAAAATCCCACTTCTCTGATACATAGTTTCGACCAATGACCATTTTGTGTACTTCGGAAGGTCCATCGGCAATCCTTGCAGCCCTCGCGTCGCGATAAAACAATTCGAGTGGTAAGTCTCTTGAATACCCTTTCCCACCACAAATTTGAATGGCCGTATCGATCGTGTTACACAAAGACTCACTCACTTTCCACTTTGCCATCGATGTTTCTTGCCTTGCGTCTTTTCCCATTTTTAAGAGCCATGCTGCCTTGAGTGTTAATAGAAAGGCCATTTCAATTTCTGTGGCCCGTTCTGCAAACATCCACTGGATACCTTGGTGGTCTGCTATCCTTGCGCTAAACACTTCTCTTTCTTTCGCATAACTTCTAGCAATCGAAAGGGCGCGCCTTGCCATTCCTGTCCATCGCATACAGTGTGTAAGGCGAGCAGGTCCCAACCTTTCTTGTGACAACCTAAACCCTTCTCCAACCCTTCCGAGAACCATATCCTCGGGAACTTCCACATTTTCAAAATTAAGTTCACAATGACCACCAGGCCCGTGGGAACCCATCAGTTCAATTTCCCGCACCATCGTATACCCTTTGGAATCGGTTGGAACAAGAAACATTGTCGTTTTACGAAAACTTCCATTCACCTTTGCTATAACGATTAAATACTTGGCTCCATTGGCACCGGTACAATACCACTTCCGCCCATTTAAGATGTATTTATCCCCTTGTTTTTCTGCATTGGTTTGGAGTGATGTAGGGTCAGATCCAGCACCAGGAGATGGTTCTGTCATTGCAAATGCGGTACGAAGTTCCCCTTTGATGAGAGGGTGCAGAATTAATTCTTTTTGTTTTTCAGTTGCAGCTAACGAAAGTAAGTGCATATTCCCTTCATCAGGTGCATCACAATTAAAAATATACGGTGCAATTGGTGAACGACCAAGTTCACTAAAAATGATGCATGTCCCAATCAAATCTAACCCCAATCCTCCTTCCGATTTTGGAAGGTGAGGTGTCCAAAAACCAGCTTCCTTTACTTTAGCGCGCGCTTGTTGGTTAATGGCTTCTGGCATTCGACCTTTTTCATAGTCATAATGTTTTTCCAGAGGAATGATTTCTTCAGTGATAAAGTTTTGGATATTTTTACGAAGTGATTCTACTTCTTGGGGAATTTCAAAGTCCATTGTCTCCAAGAAGTAACACAATCAAGAAAGGTCGTAAAATCTTTTTTTAATGTGATTGGAAAATAGGCCTTTGTCTTTTTGAATTTCTTCTAATTTCAAAATGTAAATGTGGACCGGTCGCTCTACCTGTTTGCCCAACTTGTCCAATTTTTTCGCCTTTTTTTACTTTTTGGCCATGTTTTACAAAGAAGTTAAGTAAATGACCATACATAGTTTCATATCCCAAACTATGTTTGATGATGATTAAATTTCCGTAACCTCCCTGTTCTCCCACAAATCTCACTACACCATCCATCGAAGAAAATACATCTGATCCTTGTTTGGCGGCCATATCAAGTCCACCGTGGAAAGTTTCTTTTTTGGTAAAAGGATCCAATCGTTTTCCGAAATTGGAAGATATTCTAGCGGCTGTTAGTGGAAACTGAAAACCAAATCCGTAAAAAAATGATTTTTCTGATTTGCCCATCGAAATCCCAGGCAAAAACCATTTCCCTCGTTCTGCATCAAACTGTAATTTGTTTGGATTGATTTGGTACTGATTGGCCAATGTAAGTTTGGTTTTTTCATTTGCCTCTGTTTCTTCTGGATGGAACGTTCCCCGCATATTGGGAATTTCCAAAACCATACCGGGTGATAAATCATGTGGGGAACTTAACTCATTTACAGAAGATAAAGTTTCCAAATCCATTCCCGTACGAGCCATGATTTTGAAGAAATTATCTTCCTTTTGGACTTTGTATTCGTAATATTTAAGGGGAATTAGGTTTTCACTTTTGGTTCCCGACTTCGAGATTCTTAGATTTTCTTTGATTTCGGAACGAAGATTTTTGAGTATTGGGTTGCTATAGTCTAAATTCGCAAGTGTGAGAGGGCCAGAAAACAACTGGTTTGTGAGACCCAAATTGAGCAAAATCACAGTCCATTTGAGAAAAACGACGGTTTTAGACATAATCTTCTAAACTGATTATCGACCATTTCCCAAAAAAACGATGACGATTCTTGCCGAAATTGAGGAACTGTAAGGCAGATGCAGAATCGATTTTTTGAGATCTTTCGGCTCACAGCCTATTCATTTGGTCTCGTTTATGTTTGTTCTTTTTTTTATTCCGTTTTCTTTTTGGCCTTTGTGAACCATTCGGTTTTGAACCATAGGATTCCCGAAGAACAAATCCAACCGCTCTATGAAGAATACTCGGAAGGTAAGCTTGACTTTTCGGGTTTACTTTCGGAATACCAAAAAGTAATCACTCCGATCAAGGACCAATTCCAAAAAGAAATCACTGAAAATCCCAATGTACTTTTCAGCGAATTTTACGATTTAGTATTTTCTGACAAACCTCATTACTTATTAGGAATTTCAATTCCATGGTTTCTATGTTATGTGGGACTTGGGTACCTATTATACAAAAAGGTTTTACAAATCCCTGTCACTGACTTACAAGATGAACTTTCAATTCCAATTTTATTACGTGGATTTGTAAACGGACTCATTTGTTTTTTTGTAGTGATCCTTTTTGGATCTATCCTGGAGAAGTTATCGGTTCCTTTGGATTCAGGAGTGTTTGCAAAAAAATTATACCTCTCCCTTCAAGGAAATGGTTATTTATTAGCCTGGGGAATTTATGTGGTCGGAATCATCACTGGAATTTTAGAGGAAATTTTCTTTAGAGGATTTTTACTGAAATCATTTATCGATAAAGGGTTAAGCCAAGAAGGACTACTTATCGTCTCTCTTTTGTTTGGTTGGTTGCATTATGGAGAAGGAACTTCAGTTGCCATTCCATTCATCATTTGTGGTGTGGGAATGTTTTTCGGTTATTTATACATCAAAACAGGAAATCTATGGATTGCGATGGCTTGTCATGCAACATACAATTCAATAGGTTTAATCAATGCATATCTTCAATTACCAGTGGTCCAATCATGAAAATTTTTAAAAAGGGAATTCAGATTCACCTGCTCAAGGTTTTATTCTTCTTTGGTTTACTTATTTTTTCTCCAAATTCATTATTTGCTGGTGAAACCGTTGAAATATTGGGTGGCCCAGAAGACGTTAACATTCGATTGTTGGCCGTATTAAATAAACTTGATCCGGATTTTTATGCTGATGAAAAAACACAAGGTTTTGTCTATCGGTATCGTAACAGATGGAACAATCCATATGATTTTAATATCTACGTAGGTAGAGTTGGAAAAACTTCTCCCGATTCGATCATCCGGATAGAATCGCCGCGCAGAGGACAAGAGAAAATGTGGAAACAAATCATGGAACAGGAGTTATTACAAAAACCTCCACATGAGTCAGCCATTCCTTTATCGGAGAAATACCATATTGTTTCTCAAGGTTTAAATTTGATCACACCAATGGCATCCGTTGGATACAATTCTTGGAACTCTCCTCTTTTTACCAACCGTGATACATTTGTGAGTATGAGCATTTATCTTTTATGTGATCTTATTTTGGCCGGTGGTGCCTATTTATATGCTCAGGAAAATTTACCCAAAAAAAATATTTATGAAAACATGTTAAACGTGAAAGGTCCTGGGAGTGTTTGGGAATCACCAAATGCAGTTGGTATCTTTGCAGCTCTCGCTGTCACACGTGCGGTTCGTGTATTTGACGCTTGGGAAGATACTGCCGCTCATAACAAAACGGCTCAATTTGGTTGGTCTTTTAAATTTTAGTTTTTTATCTGAGTTATGATTTAAATAGATCTCTTGCGGCATCGGAAGCACTAGATCTTTCAAAATCTTCTCTTTCGATTAAAGTGAGATCCAATCCTTCTTTATCGATTCTACTTAATATTTTGCCTATGTCTGCCACCTTACTTAATTTAGTTGCTAGGTATTTGAAAGTGATTCCGCAGTCCGGGCATTTTTTGTCTTTTAGATAATTTAATCCAAGTTTTTTACAGTTTCCACAGGTTCCGTAAAGATCATCAATATACAATAACTGTTTTTTTATCTCTTCAACATTGAGTTGTCGCCAAACTCTTATAAATTTAGTATTCTTTCCGGATGCATCTGAAGTCATAGGCAATAGGAAGTATCCAATATGAAACTTGTCAAGAAGCAATCGGATTTAGTTTTAATTCTACTTATATGTTTCTCTGGTTTTTTGGCCGTTGCCATCGGTGCCTTTGGCGCACATGGATTAAAAAAAATAATCACCCCTGAACTAATGGTGGTATTTGAAACAGGGAACAAATATCATTTTTACCATAGTATTGTTTCGCTGCTTACCTTCTTTATCTTGTTAGTTGCAGACTCCAAGGAAGTTTCTTTAAAAACCCAAAAATTTCTCAGAATTTCAAGTTGGATGTTTTTAATCGGAATTTTGATCTTTTCATTTAGTTTGTATGCACTTGCAATCACCGGCATCAAAATACTCGGTGCCATCACTCCTTTTGGAGGAGTGAGTTTTCTTTTAGGTTGGTTATTTTTGGGATTGGGTATGTATTATTTTTTGGTCCCAAAAAAATAATGACCTTGTTTGCTAATTAAATTTCTCGAAATCAGTCCGTCGGCGATGAGGAGGAGTCCTTCCGCTGCGGCTTTTTTCGATTCTTCTGTAGAATCTTTTTGTAAGGCCATCATTTCATGAACGTACTTTCGGCGTTGTACATCTAGTACACCTAACATTGATCCTGCGATTTTTTCATCCATTTGCAAAAATGCCAACGCTAATGTTTGGGGTGGCGTTTCATTACACAAATAGTACAATGCTAAATTATCGAAATAGGAAAGTTGGCTGAGTTTTTCTAATACTTGTTCTGATCCTGACATGGTGATTCCTTTTTTGTTCCAATCAATTGGTAACTGAAACTTCTTTTACTTTATCTTCTAAATATGAAATGAGATATTTTGCGTTTGCTGGCTCCCCAGTTGCTTCTTGAATCAAATTTTCGATAGTGACCATTTTACCTTTTGAATGGATGTGTTTTCGTAACCAATTTAATAAATCTGAAAAATCTCCATTCGCAGAAAACTTGTTATGCGAATCAGGAAATTCTTCTGTAAACTTTTTAAAAAATTGAGCACTAAAAATATTTCCCAATGTATAGGTAGGAAAATAACCGAAGGCTCCCATTGACCAATGGATGTCTTGTAAAACACCTTCCGCATCGTTTTCAACGGTCAAACCAAAACTTTCTTTCATTTTGTGATTCCAAATCTCAGGTAAATCGTTTACTTTGATCTTTCCGTTGATCAAATCCCTTTCGATTTCAAATCGTAATATGATATGGAGGTTGTAAGTGACTTGGTCTGCCTCAACTCGAATTTTTGATTTTTCAGTGCTATTGATATAGTTGAACAATTTTTGAAATGGAAGTTCCACTTCAGTCAGCTCAAAATCTTTCAATAGTATGGGATACATAAATTCCCAAAAAGGTAAGGATCTACCCACTTGGTTTTCCCAAAGACGACTTTGTGATTCGTGAATGCCTAAACTTAAATATTCTGTTAATGGTGTTGGCCAATTTGGCATTTTTGACAAACCAGATTCATACAATGAATGACCGGTTTCATGTAACACACCGAAGATGGAAGAAAGTGGATCTGTTTCCGAATACCTTGTGGTAATTCGTTTATCACCTTTTCCTAAACTGGTAGAAAATGGATGGTTGCTTATATCTAATCTTGATTCTTTTGTTGTGAGTCCCAAAATAGCAGGGAGTCGATTACAAAATTTGGTTTGTTTCGCAACGGAAATTGGTTTTTGGAAAGGACTCTCAAAACGAGGGGCTTTTGCAACTATGGGAATTAGTGAATTTTTTAGATCCAAAAATAAAGATTGAATTTGATTTGCCTTAGCACCTTTTTCATACGAATCTAAAAGTGCATCGTAAGGTTCTGTCGTATAACCAAGGTAATCTGCTTGTTTTTTCGATAATTGAACAAGTTCTTCCAATCGTTTCGAAAAGAGTTTAAAGTTTTTTTCCTTTTTCGCTTCTGCCCATTCTGCGTGTGCTAGGTTTGTGAGTTTTGCAAATTCCGAAACAAATTCAGAAGGTAATTTATCTGCTTTTTCCTTTTCCTCCATAAGGATTTCCAACTCACGATTCCAAACTTTCCTTTCTGATTCAGGAAGGTCATTCACGGCTTGTTTTGCGCTTTGGATTTGTTCCAAAAATGATTTGTCCGTCATCCATTCATGTGTGAGTTCTGCAACAGCCGCAATTTGGCTAGATCTGTATTCACGTCCCTCTTCAGGCATCATCACTTCCGAGTCCCAATGGAGGACTGAGGAAATGTCTTGGAAAAGTTTGATTTTTCGATACTGTTTTCGGTAATTTTCGAGCGCTTGCGGGAGGGCCATAGACTCATTTTCTCCCTGCCTCACATTCTGGAACCAAAAATCATTGACCCTTAACCCTCAGCCAAAACTATGTATATACGTCGCGGGTGTGGTGTAACGGTAGCACAGCAGCCTTCCAAGCTTCTGGCGAGGGTTCGAGTCCCTTCGCCCGCATGACAATCTTTTCAAAATCCAAACATACGATTCAAATCGATTGACTCGAACAGTGGCGCGAGCTGGAACATGAGTGACCCATAGGGAACGAATGTTACAGTAAGAAAGCCTGGATGGCTCGCCTGAGCGACGACGTGCCTCGGAGCGCAGTGAGGACAGGATGTCCGAACAGCGGAGAGGGCTTTGTCCCTTCGCCCGCATGACAATCTTTTCAAAATTCTATCATTCAAAACCAAAAGTAAATAAGGCGAAAGACCAGTGTTTCTTTCCCGATCGTATCTTTTATCGATTGTTTCGGCGTTTTACTTTTTTCGTTCCCTTTTTTTTTTCTTTCAATGAGGTTTCTTTGATTCTAAATTTTACAATCTTTTGGATCAAAGCAAAGGGGATCGGTTCGTCGAACGGAAATTGAATGGAACCTTTCCCCATTTTGTAGTTTGCCAATTCTTTTTGAAATTTTGCATTCCCAGATGGTAGCGCATAGAATCCAATATGATTTCGAAAAGCCGCAAAATGAACTAAATTTCCATTTTGGATGAAGGTTGGGATTGCATACCGGATCGCCTCACTTGCATTTGGTGCAACTTCTCGAATGGATTTTCTCACTTCCTGCAATACCGACTGAACTTCCAAGGGAAAGGTTTGGATATATTCATCTATCGTTTTGGGTGATTTTTTTTCCTTAGCCGGCAATGATCACACCTTTGTTTCTTTCCATTTCCCTTTCGTAAATAACCAGAGTGTATAAATTCCCACTGATGTTTCAGATACCATCATCGCCCAAAATACACCTTGGTAGCCAAAATCAAAGTACTTACCTAAAGTGTATGCCAATGGGATTTGTATGATCCAAAAGAAAATGATATTGATTTTGGTAGGTGTCATTGTATCACCTGCACCATTAAACGCTTGGCTTGCAGCCATCCACCAAGCATAAACAAAATAGGAATAGGACACAATTCGTAACCACTCAGATCCAATCATTATGACAGTTTGATCCTCTGTGAAAATCCCGATGATACTTTCACTGCAAAAATAATAAATGATCGAAACAAGGATGAGATAACCCATATTACAATAACCGGTAAACCAAACAGATTGTTCCGCACGATCAGGTTTACCTGCTCCAAGATTTTGACCTACCAAAGTAGCAACAGCATTTGACATGCCCCAAGATGGCATCATTGTAAACATCATGGTTCGAAGTGCAATTGTTGCACCGGCTACAGTTTGGCTTCCAAATTCAGATAAAATTCTCATGATAAAGATCCAAGATGTCATTCCCACAATCATTTGGCCAATTCCACCAAGTGAAGTTTTTAGAATGCCGAAAATGGTTTCCCAATCAATTTGTAAGTGCCGAAAGAGAATCTTTATGTGTTTGCCACCTTGGAATAATAACCAGAACTGAAACAAGACACCGATACCTCGGCCTAAGGTTGTGGCAATGGCAGCACCTGTAATTCCATACGCAGGGATTGGTCCCCATCCAAAAATAAAAATTGGATCTAAGATTATGTTTAAACCGTTAGAAATCCATAAAACTTTCATTGAAATTGCGGCATCACCAGCTCCGCGAAATACTGCATTAATCAAAAAAAGTAGTATGATAACGATATTTCCACCTAACATCCATTGCATATAGTGGTAACCTTCGTTTAGAACCCAGTCATCGGCTCCCATAAGTGCCAATAGTTCCCTAGAATAAAAAATACCTGCTATTGTAAATGGTAGGGATGCTAAAATAGCAATCCAAACGGATTGCATTGCTGCGATTCCTGCTTTATCTTTTTCTTTTTCACCGATCCTTCTTGCAACGATTGCGGTCACTGAAAATGACAATCCCATCGCCACAGAATACAACAGAAACAGATACGTTTCGGTTAATCCAACGGTCGCAACAGCAGATGCGCCCAAGGTACCAACAAAATAGATGTCAACTACTGCGAAAACAGATTCTAAAACAAGTTCTAGAATCATTGGTACAGATAATAAAAAAATCGCTCTTCTTAAATTGACTTCTGTATAGTCTTCTTCAGAGCCCGATAATGCCTTCTTTAAATCATTCCATAAACTTGCACTTGTCATTGATTTAATCCTATAATTAAAATATCATTTTGTTAAGTAAAAATTTAGTTTACTCAAAGTTTGGTGTGCACCTTCAATTGCTCCAAAATTAACGACTACATTACGTTTTTCTGCACTTGAAAAAATCATTTTCATTTTAATGATGGTTTGGTTGTTTTCTTTGGGAGTAAACCAAATCTTTACTAAAAAATCGTCGTTTGGTGAATCATTTCCTGATCCGTGAAGGTATTCTAAATATTCATTTTCTTTGATGGCCTTGTATTTGATTACATTTGGATACACCTTTCCATCTTCGCTAACCATTTTGAAGATCCATTCTCCTCCTACCTTAAAATCCCTTGACTCTGTTGTGGTAGTGAAACCCTTTGGGCCCCACCAAGATTGAATGTTTATAGAATCTGTAAATGCATGGTACACTAAATCAATTGGATGAGCGAATCGTTTTTCGATGATCAATTCATTAGGAGACGGCAATGCTTCAGATTCTAGTTTTTCAAAACTTTGTGACCAACCTTCCTTCATACCTGATTTTGCGAAGCCATCACGAATTTGATTGTTCATAAATTCAGTGATGAGGATCACTTGGGTAATTTCCTTTTCTTCAACGAATAATACTCTGAGTTTCGAATTGAGAATGGATCGATCCCCGGTAACACCAGCCATTTTTTGTACTTCTTTCACCCACTCTTCAGGGTGTTCCTCAACCAAATCACTCATCACAAAACTTTCATAAGGTGTGATTTCTAAAAATTTTCCGATTACTGGATAATCGATACCTTCTGGAGAACGCATAACGATTCGATAGGAACCACCTACTTTAAAATCAAACTCAACCGTGGGGTTAGTAAACCCTTTTGGTCCCCACCATTTTTCAAGATGGAGTGGATTTGTCCAAACTTCCCAAACAAGTTTTAATGGGGCATTAAATTTACGTTCAATTCGTACGATTTTTTCCTCTAACGTAATGTTGGCATCATGATTCATTCTTTTTAAATTTCCTTTTTGATTTTTGAAGTTCCATTAAGTATTCATCCAGACGATCAAGTCGCTCTTCCCATAGTTTTCGATATTGATCTAACCATGAGCTAGCTTCTTCTAAAGCTTCTACTTTGATCCGGCAAGGCCTGTATTGTGCAGACTTACCTCTTTCGATTAACCCCGCCTTTTCCAATACTTTTATGTGTTTAGAAATACCAGGTAAACTCATCTGGAAAGGTTCTGCTAGTTCCAAGACAGTTGCTTCCCCAGAAACCAATTGCATGAGGATCTTCCGACGGGTGGGATCAGCGAGTGCCTGAAATGTGAAATTCAGGTGTTCTTCCTTTTCATCTAATTTAACCATTCAGCTAATTAACCTTTTGGTTAAATAAAAAATCAAAACAAAAAAGGTCAAGGGAAATAACTGGGGATGGGGGATTTTTACGGGAAGGAGCGTGGTACACAATGGATATTTGTATCCCCACCCGATTGTGGGAGGGGTTTTCCACCCGCCACCCAATACGTCCTCTCTATCACAATCCACTTCTAAAAAGAAGCAGATTCCTAAATTCTCAACTTTTCTTTCCGATTGGTTCACCTTTTCGCACCAAGGGAAGCGAATGGAATTTCTTTATCGGATTCTGAATTAGGAGAGGATGAAAAGAGTGCTTTTGCGCCAGGGATCTGGAGGGCTTGGTCACCTGCCATTGTTAAATGGTAGGTGACGGGAGCGTGAGCGAACCCCGGAAGAGCCCGGTCAGTTTTTAACTTTCCAGTTTGATTTTCGGAACATTTGAGGCGCCCCAACAAATCAAGCTAATGGATAATCGGTATAACCTTTTTCCCCAGGAGTATACAGGGTTGCCTCATCAAAATTGGCAAGAGGTAAATTCTTTTGGAATCGTGTGACCAAATCGGGATTTCCTAAAAATGGTTTACCAAAAGCCACCAAATCAGCGTTACCTGACTCAATGTCTTTATTTGCTCTTGTTGCATCGTAGCCACCACTTAAGATTAATGTACCCTTAAAATGCTTTCGAATGGCTGATACTGTTTTAGGTTCTACTACTGGTGCTCCCATAGATGAATGGTCTACCAAATGAATGTATACGATTCCGATTTCATTTAATTTTTCTGCAAGAAGTGAATATTCGTCATGTGTCTCTGCAAAAGGAAAAAGGTCATTAAATGCTCCGTAGGGAGACAATCGAATTCCAGTTTTTTCTTTGCCAATCGCATCACTAACAGCCTTGGTTACTTCTAATACAAAACGAATTCGATTTTCATTGGATGCGCCGTATTCATCTGTCCTTTGGTTGGAAGAAGGATGTAAAAACTGCTCAAGCAAGTACCCGTTCGCTGCATGAAGTTCGACACCATCAAATCCAGCTTCAATTGCGTTTTTAGATGCCATAACAAATTCTTGGATTGTAGAATGGATTTCTTCTTTTGACATTTCTTTGGGAACTGGATGGTCCAACATACCTTGTTCATCGGTCCACATTTTTCCTTTTGCAAGAATGGCTGATGGACCAATCACTTTCGCTGTTTTGGGTAAATTCAACTCATGGCCTATGCGACCCGTATGCATTAGTTGGACAAAAATTTTACTGCCTTTGTTGTGGACTTTTTCGGTGACCTGTTTCCAGGCAGAGGTTTGTTCTTTGGAAAAAATTCCTGGTATCCTCGCATAACCGAGACCATTCGGAGAAGGAGAAGTTCCTTCTGTAATGATTAACCCGGCTTCCGATCTTTGTTCATAGTATTTGGCAACAATATCGCCAGGTACATTGCCAATGGACCTAGAACGAGTCATGGGTGCCATAACGACATGGTTTTTTAATTCTAAGTTGCCTAATTTTGTTTTTTCGTACAATCGATTCATATAAAATCCTAGTGAGCCTCTTTAAGGAATAGACTTACCCGGCCATCCATTTGATGTAAAATAATTCAATATTAAACCATTACCGGGGAAAAAATACAACTTCTCTTACAAATCGAAACCAAGGATGGTCAAGTCGTCTTGCCGGTCTGGCCCATTTTGGAAATGTTCCAAGGTTTGGAGTAGGTTCTCCTCTACCTGACCTAGTGGCAAATCCTTCGTTGCCATTAAAAATTTGTGTAAATTTTCTTCTCCAAATTCTTCATTTTTACTATTGAAGGCTTCGTATACACCATCGGTAAAAACAAACAAACGATCACCTTCATGAAACTTTGCGAAACTTAGATCATAATGAGTTTGTTTTTTTAATCCTATCATCCTTCCAGTTTTTGTGAGTAATTCTTTTTGGCCGTCATGTAATAGAACCGCTGCGGGATGACCAGCGGATGCAAATTGGATTGTTTTTTCATTAAAGTTTATATCTAAAATCATTGCTGTTAACAAACTATTTAATGAAACAAAATTATCCATAAATTCATCATTAAAGATTTCTAGTATTTGATTAGGTTTTAGTTCAAATTCTTTGATAGGATCGTATAGTCCTTTGATTGCCATTGTAATCATGGCAGCATGTACTCCGTGTCCTGTTGCATCTGCTATTAAGATTCGGTAATTTGCATTTTGTAATCGGATGATATCAAAAAAATCACCTCCCACTTCGGAAACAGGGAGGTAACGATACACTAATTTCAGTTCTTTGAGTAACTTGGGGTCTACTTGGATCGAATTTTCTTGGATATTTTTTGCAACAAAAAGATCTCTTCGCATCGCACTGAGAGTTTGATTTAATTTGAACGTTCTTTCTTTTACTTTTTCTTCTAAATCTAAATTTGATCTTTCTAAATTATGTTTTACTTTGGATTCAGCAATTTCCTTTTCTCGGATGATTGTATTGTATCGATCTGCTAATGCAAAAGCAAGTAACATCATCTCGGCGGCAGAACCATATTGTGGCCCCTCAATGGTAAAAACATTTGTTGGAATATAACCAAGAGCCCTCAAAGTCGAGACGATAAGTGCCAAAAATAAAAATGCAAATGCTAATAGAAAAAAATATGCGATTCTTTGTTTTTTAAGAGAACACATTACCCCAATGATTAAAATCCAAAGGGATGTGATCGAATGACTGATTACCAACCAACGAATAAAAGTATCAAAGGAAAGGATATAAGCAATCGACAATATGATTTGTAATGCGATCAAAACGAGATTGATTGGATCCAATTTTGGAAGAATTTTTTTGGTTTGCAAAAGGTTACGCATGAAAAGAAGGAAAAGGATGAGGACAAGTGAGATAAATAGGTTGATCGCATATTGGTCTAACCATGGAGAATTTTTCCAAATGTATTCAGAGGCAATGCCATTATAAGCAGCAATCGTGATGGCAATACTGAAGACTACAAGGACATACAAAAGATAACTTTCGTCCCTTAAGATAAAAAATAAAAACAAATTAAAAATGATCATCGCAATCGTTATGCCAAAGTAGAGTGCCTGCATTACATGATCATCGATTTCATGTCGGTCATAAAATTTTTGGCGCCAAATTTGAATGGGAAGGTTGATTGCATTTGGTGAGTTTACTTTTAAGAATAGTTCTGTTTCCGAATGTTTGGCAAAACGTAAAGGAAACACAAAAAAACGAGATTGGTAAGGCCTTTTTTCGACTGGCACCGAATAACCAGAAGGGATTCTTTTTATCCCAAGTTTTTCTTTCACATATAAATCTAAGGTTTTGATGCGAGGGTAGGCAATCACCAAATTGGAATGAATTTCCTCTTCTGTTGGATTACTGATATGGACTTTTAGCCAAAATGTAGATTTGGAATAAGAAAAATTAAATGCTTCCTCCGAAGAAGGAAATGTTTGGAATTTGTTTTTATATGTTTCCGATTGGATTTTATCCCAATCTAGATTTAGAGTTTGGTCTTCAAACACTAACATTGATTTTGCTAAGAATATCGGTGTTTCTCCCAAGTTAGAAAGGTTTACAGTAGGAGTTTCGGGGAAAATAGATGTCCCTACACCAAAAATGAGAAAGAGAGACAAAAGTTTCTTAACATACATCTGTCATCACCCTCCGATACCATTTTTCGTTTCCGAAAACAAATTACATTTGTAGAGACGATTCCCTTTTACAAAAACCAAATCTCCTAGAAAACTTACACTGATACCATCTGGGCCTTGGAAAATATTACGAAATACAATCTCTCCTTTTGTTCCAAAAACCATGACTTCCACTTGGTTTTCTTCGCTGTATTCATCATAACAAGATAAAATCGCAACGGTATGTTTGCCATCAAAGGTAAAGGCACTTAAAACTTCCGATTGGATTGGATAATTTGTGAGGACGTTCCCCAAAAGATCCAAACATACGATTGTTTGGTAATCATTTGTGATCAAAATGGTTTCTTCTGTGATGACAACCGGTGATTTACTTGTGCCAAAGGAATGGGGGCTAAGGGTATCCGTCGAAGTTAATTCCAGTTCTTTTTGAATTTCTAACTGATCATTAAGGATATAAGAATGATCACCAGAAAATGGCATCAAAATTCCATTTGCAAACTCGATCGGAGGTGATGCCAAGGTAAATGGCAATTCCACTCCAGAAATCTTTGTATCATAAAATCGTTTTTGTTCACCAGTTTGGATATTGTCGATAATGGAATAATAGTAATAAAAACGTAATTTCGAATCAATGAAGATTGGATGGAAATCAGATTGGTATTGGAAAACAACTTCTGCGTTTGCATCCAAGGCAAAAACACCTTTCAGGGAGTGGAACAAAAGGATATCTGATTCTGTTTCAAAGGTATTGCCAGAATATGGTTCATTGTTAGGTGATTTTATCTTACTTAAAAGTTGTTTTTGATTTAAATCGTAAACATGGATTTCGTTTGCATGTGGGAGGTAAAGTTTTCCTGATACGATCGAAAATTGAAAATTATGGACGATTCGATTTTCTGATACATCTCTTTCTTCTGTTGATAAAATCTCATAACAACGAAAGGCAAGCGGAATGGACAAAAGTAAATTTCCTTGTAAATCGAATACAAGCAGTTCGTTCGGTCGATTGAGTTTCGAAAAATATTCGGATCCTTTTTGAAATCCTTGGTAATAACATAAATATCCAGAATGGTAAAATAAATAAGGGATGTTGATCCCTTCTACGAAGGGTGGTTTTACTGATTGTTTCCAAAGGATGGTTTGTGATTGGGAATGAATCCCATATAAACTGTAATCAGAATTTTTTTTTGTGATGGCAACAAGTTGGTCAATCGTTATCCATTCCGTTCTTAGAATCTCTTCTTCCAAAGGAAAAGAAACGATCGTTTGGCTTGAACTTGGGAATCCCTTTTCTTTTTGTTCGGCATACTCCTTCGGAAATTGATTTTGGTACCATTTGCGAATCCATCGTTTGGCAGAACCAGTCAATCGCATCTCCCTTGTTTCAAAAAGGGATTTTAGTCCAAGTTGCTCTTTTGGTGCGAGTTTTTCCAAAACCTCTTCAAAAAATGAATACGGAAACTGAGATTCAAAATGAGTGATGAGTCCCGATAGATTAGGATTGCGGATGAACTCGGAACGTTCATCGTCCATACATTCGGCAGTTTGTTCGTAGTACTCAGGATAGGTGGAACGAGGATCTCCAGTTCCTCTTACACGGATCCACCAAAAATGGTGGCAGTCTTTGCATTCATAAATTTCCGAATAGGGAGTGAGGGCGGCTCCTACGATTTCGTCAGTGGAAAAATGAGGTGTTTCCCTTTCGTCTTGGACAGGTTCTAACCTAGAAAACGATTTTTCACCTTTTTGACAAAAGAGACAAGCCATAGAAGAAGGAGTTAAGTTAGAACGAATCCTTGGAATTGGTCAAGTGAATTTCCATTTTGTCAATTTCTCCTAAATCGATTACTTAATTCTTGGCAAATTTTTAGTAACTGCTTTAATCTTGTCATATCCTATGTCACTCGGCCAGAAGTCATACGAGGCTCTTTTAGAAGAGATAAAAGAGTTAGAAAAAGAGAACCAGATTCTTAAAAGTACAATCAAAACTGCCGATATCCAACAAACAAAGGTTAGTGATCTATTACAATTCACTCAATATTCTATTGATTCAATTTCTGATTCTATTTTATGGGTGGATCAAAATGGAAAGTATATTTTCGTAAATAATGCCGCTTGCATCAATTTCGGATATACGAAAGAAGAACTTTTATCCATGACTATGTTCCAAGTGGATCCGTTATTTACTAAAGAAATTTGGGATGCACATTGGAAAGAAATCTTAGAAAAAAAGACGTTTACCTTAGAAACAATCAACAAACGAAAAGATGGTTCACTATTTCCAATTGAGGTCACTGTCAATTTAGTAGAATATGGTGGCAAACAATACAATTGTGCCATTGTTCGTGATATCACCGAACAAAAATTAAATGAAGCAAAACTCAAACAAACTGCATCTCGTTTGGAAGAGGTCAATGCCACAAAAGATAAATTTTTTTCCATCATCGCTCATGATTTGCGTGGCCCACTTGGAACCCATCGCGAATTCTCTAAACACTTAAGTGAAAGGATTTCTGATTTTAGTGATGCGGAACTTGAAATCAATTTACAAATATTATCAGAATCATCGGACAATTTGTATTCCTTGATGGAAAATTTATTGAATTGGGCGCGTAACCAAAGTGGACACATCCAATTCCAACCTGTTCGCATCCACATCCATTCATTAGTGGAATCCATTATCGAATTATTAAAATTATCATTCCAAAAAAAACAAATCCAAGTCCAAAACAAAATTCCAGAAACACTCGAAATCATTGCCGATCAATTTATGATCGAAACCGTTTTTCGTAACCTACTCAGCAATGCTTTAAAATATAGTTTTCAGAACCAAACCATCACCATTGGGTATGAACGGATTCGAGACGAAGCAAAAACTCCCCTCTTCACTCATCGTTTTTTTATCAAAGATGAAGGTGTGGGTATGACAAAGGACCAAGTAGGATCACTCTTTCGATTGGACAAAAAGGTTTCTACTTTGGGTACAAATTCAGAAAAGGGAACAGGGCTTGGACTCATTGTCAGTAAAGACTTTGTTGAAAAACATAATGGAAACCTTTGGGTGGAAAGTGAACCGAAAAAAGGAAGTACTTTCTTCATTGAACTAGGACATATCGCAATTGAATGAAATGAATTTCGCATATGAAGGATTTTTTTGATTCCTTTCCCTAGTTGTTTTCTTTTTTGAATGGATCACGAAACGAGAGTTTGCATTTTTGAAGAATGCGAAGTCAGTTTCTTATCCTGTTTATTTTCATCAGTGTTGTTTCCTTTCCTTTGATTGCCGAATCTGAAATCGAAGGAGGTGATCTCTACGTTCCAAAACCAAAACCGCAAGAGAAAAAATCTTTTTTTGGAACTAGACTTGCTGTCCTTGAACTGGCGGGAGAGTTTGTGCAAACACCTTCAGAAGGTGGTCCACAATCTGTTTCTAGCATTTTAAATTCTGCAAGGGTTGCTTCGAGTTTTGCCAATAGCACCGCATCGAATAATTTAAACCCTCCAGGCATCATCACGGAAAGTGCTGAGTCAAGGCCTGCATCTACCATCTCACCTCGGATCAAATATTCTCATCAGTTTGCTGAAGATTTTTTTATCGGTTTTGTTTATGCAAAAGGGGAACAATACAACGATACAAGGACAAGTTTTAGTACTAATGGTCTTTATCTAAATGATAAGATCCACTCGGGTATCAATGAAGTGGGTTTTCGCATTGGAATGGGTCCCCTCAACTACTTAACCGAATCTTCTTCATCAGAATTAAGTTTTAGTTATTCGGAACTTTCTTCCAAAGGCCCATTCCAATCTTTCCAAATCAAATTCCCATTTTTACGGACAGGAGAACAAACGGTAACAGAAGGTTATGCGTTCTCTACTGGTACGGTAGAATTTCGAACCAAAAACTATGGAATGAATTATGGATTTGCCACTTCTATATTGGATTGGCTGAATTTTTATATGATGATGGATTTAACTGTTTTTGCAGGCCAATTAAAACTCCTCAGTTATGGCCTCGAAACCTCATCAACAGGAAGTTTAAACGCAAGTAACCAAGTGGTATTTTCTTCTCCCGTATCAAGGACAGACATTACAGTTTTCCAATCAAAAGAAGGATTATCACGTGGGCTCGGTGGCGCGTCTGTTTCATTTGAACTTGGTCTAGTTTGGAAACTGTTTGATACACTGGGCATCAAATACGGTGGATTTTACCAAATTTCATCCTTTAGTGTTTCGGAAGTGACTGGTTATAACTTTGGTCCTGGTAAAACGCCAGTGGAACTTAGCTCCGTTCCTGATATCAATTCATCCCAAAGTTCCAAAGAATTTGGCGCTTTTGGTGTGAATGTATCTCTTGTGAAAAACTTTTGATCTAGTTTCCTTGTCTTATCATTAGAGGGTGAACCCTTGGTGATAGGACAATCATGAAACACAAATCCATCTTATATGCGCAAAAATTAGATTTCCAATGGCCGACTTCGGACCCATTCCTCTTCTGTGTCCACCACGAAGATTTTTATCCAAATGGGAATGGTAAATTTGGACCGAATGCTTCCTTACAAGGCAGACAAATCGGGCAAGATTTTGTTGGAAAAGATGGCTGGAGGATGTATCACGGCGATACCATCCCAGGATTTCCTGGCCACCCACACCGTGGATTTGAAACTGTCACCGTCGTGCAGCGAGGGTTAGTTGATCATGCGGATTCCCAAGGTGCTGCTGGTCGTTATGGGGATGGAGATGTACAATGGATGACAGCAGGTGCAGGAATCCAACATTCTGAGATGTTTCCACTCATCAATGAATCTAGCGAAAACACCTTAGAACTTTTTCAAATTTGGTTAAACTTACCCGCTAAACATAAGTTTGTTGATCCACATTTCAAAATGTTTTGGAATGAAGACATCCCTGTGAAATTAATAAAAGACCAAAATGGAAAACAGGTAAAAATCAAAACCGTAGCCGGTACATTGTTTGGTGATAAGGCATTAGACCCTCCTCCAAATTCATGGGCGGCCGATCCAAAAAACGAAGTGGGAATTTATATCATCGATTTGGATCCTGAAGTGCAATTTGTACTTCCGAAAACTGCAGTTGGAAACAATCGGAATTTGTACTACTTTCGAGGGGAAGGACTTGTTTTGGATGGAACACAAGTTCCTGGAAAACATATGTACAACCTAAAAAGTGATGAAACTGTAGAAATGCGAAACGGATCTGAAGTGGGAAGGATTCTTATTTTGGAAGGAAAACCAATAGCCGAACCAGTGGTGCAATATGGACCTTTCGTGATGAACAAACAAGAGGAAATCCAACAAGCGTTTGACGACTATCGCAAAACACAGTTTGGTGGTTGGCCTTGGGATTCTTATGATCCCGTCCATGTTGGCAAAGGTAGATTTGCCAAACATGCGAACGGGAAAGAAGAATTCCCTTCAAAAACAAATTAAACTGTATGTAACAGTTCGAATGGTTACAGGACGGACTTCGGTTGTTTACCGGTCCGTCAAACAACCTGTACTTGCATCTTTTACCATTTGGATGTACTTCCAAAGATAACCACTTGTCACTCGGTAAGGTGGTTTGATCCATTTGGCTCTGCGTTTCTCTAATTCTCCTTCGCTGACCTTGAGATCCAATTGGTTGGTGCGCGCATCAATCGAAATCACGTCCCCATCTTGGACAAGGGCTATTTCTCCCCCTTCCATTGCTTCAGGAGTGATGTGACCCACAACAAATCCATGGCTTCCACCAGAGAACCTTCCATCCGTAATGAGTGCGACATTGTCTCCGAGTCCCGCTCCAATGATGGCAGAGGTTGGTTTTAACATCTCTGGCATCCCGGGTCCCCCTTTCGGTCCCACATAACGAATGACAACAACATGGCCTGGTTTCACTTTACCGTCGCGGATCCCTTCGTTTGCCTCCACTTCGGAATCAAAACAAATGGCTTTGCCTTCAAACTTTTCACCTTCGTGGCCTGTGATTTTTGCCACAGCACCTTTTTTTGCAATGTTGCCATATAACACTTGTATATGACCTTCTTTTTTAATTGGGTTACTAACAGGTCGAAGTAAGTCTTGGTCTTTTGGGAGTGCTGGAAGAGATTCTAAATTTTCAGCAATGGTTTTACCAGTGACTGTCATACAAGTTCCATCCAACATACCTTCGCTTAACATGAACTTCATGATAGCAGGTGTGCCACCTATGGCAAACAGATCTTCCATTAGATACTTTCCACTTGGTTTCATATCCGCAAGGAGTGGGGTTGTATCTGTTACCTTTTGGATTTGTTGAAGGTCTAAATCAATTCCCATTGTCCTTGCAATTGCAATCATATGAAGGGCTGCGTTGGTTGACCCACCAAGGATTGTAATCACACGCAAAGCATTTAAGATGGATTTAGGAGTGATGATATCAGAAGGTTTGATGTCTTTTTCCAGGAGATTGTACATATATTTTCCGATCTCTTGGCATTCCTTCTTTTTTTCTTCGCTACGTGCAGGGGAAGAAGAACTATAAGGCAAACTCATTCCCATCACTTCGATGGCGGTTGCCATTGTATTGGCAGTATACATCCCACCACATGCACCAGGGCCAGGGCAGGAATTTCTAATCACTTCTCTGAAATCTTCTTCTGAAATTTTACCGTTAATTTTTTTCCCATAGGCTTCAAAGGCAGATACAATATTTAATTTTTCCCCTTTAAAGTGGCCACCATTGATGGTTCCACCATACACCATAATGGAAGGTCGATTGAGCCTTGCCATTGCCATGATGGCACCCGGCATATTTTTATCACAACCGGCAGTGAAAATGAGTCCGTCATAAAAATGAGCACCTGAAATGGTTTCGATGGAATCAGCGATGATCTCTCGGGAAGGCAATGAATACCGCATCCCATCATTTCCATTCGTAATCCCATCACTCACACCAATGGTATTGAATAATAACCCAACCATTTGTTTTGTATCAGTGACACTTTTCTTTTGTAATGCAGAAAGAGTTGTTAGATGCATATTACAAGGATTCCCATCGAATCCAGTACTTCCAATTCCGACAAAAGGTTTGTTAAGATCTTCATAAGGAACACCTGATCCAATGATCATGGCTTGGGAAGCTGGGAGAGATTCATCTTGGGTTAAAACACGGCTGTATCGATTCAAACTCATAATTTACAATTTCCTTGGGAATAAAGTCAATTTGTATGAGTGGAAGAGAAAGGAAAGCGGATTTTCAAACTTAAGGAAGTGCGATTTCTAGTAGGACTTTGTTTTCAACATTTTCTTTTGCTAAATCTTTTTCCCAATCTAAATACTCTAAACGCAAACAGTTGTTAGCTTTGTCTCGATTCGCCTGAGGTAAAAATCCATTTGCTGTTATGGCATTTGCTGCCTTCGCAATTTTACCCCTAGCGGATTCTAACCATTGGATTTCAGAAAAATTTGCCAGTCTTACGTTGGCAGTTGGTACGAAACCCGATCCCTCACAGGATTCAGTTACTTGGAAGAGATACCGCGATTTCAAATTTTCGCTACTCGCATTGGAAGTGGCTGATAAGGTTAAAATGCCCGACTGTATAATGGATTCTTGGCAATCAGGGGTTCTACTGAGTAAGGCATTTGCTTCAGCGAAATTTAGATTCACTTCGGCTTGGGTCACAATGAGTTGGTTGTGGTTACAGACCCCAAGTGGCCGACGGCTACAGGTCCTAGAATTGGCATTCGTATCCGTTTTGATACAGTTCCCAAAATTCCTTTGCCAGTATAAGGTCGTAAGGATCCAAGTTTGTTTTTCCTCTTGTTTTTTCTGTAAGTCTTTCCCTGATTCAAAACATGAAATTAGGAAAAGGAGGCAAAAAAATAAAATTGATGACTGTTTCAAAATCGAACCTCCATTCCAATGTTGATGAGAGGAATGATGGCCATCTTTCCATTTGGAGTTTGTGAAATGATATAGGGAGAATTCACTGTATCGTAGGTGGGGCTTGGATTTTGGTTCCTTTGGAAATTTTTCGTATTATCAAATTCAAATCCCGCTTGGTTCCTTCGCCCATAAAAATTCACAAACTCAATATAGGTATTGATATAACCCCAAGAAAAATTTTCAATCCGATCGATTCTTAAATCAAATTGATGGAATGGTAAAAAACGATCACTGTTGTAATTGTTGGAATAGTTAGGAAAATACAAATTGAGTCCAAAGGTTGCCGCTTGGTTTGCTCGCGTAGCACCCGTTATGGGAGTATATGGAGTTCCCGAAAAATAACGAAACCTTCCTCCTACCATCCATTCTGCATTAAACTTATATCCAAAAACAAGGTTTAAGATATGGGTTCTGTCGAGATCATATAACTCTTCTTTGTCATTATTATAGATTAGCTCCAAATTGTTATCATCATAATAATTGAGGTAATTGGTTCCCAGTTTGGATTGGGCAAGAAGGCGCCTTGTATTATTTTGTAAGGTACGATTGCGGAATTCTTCACTTGTGAGACGTGACTGGTTGTTGATGCGTTTTGTGATGGAATTCGTGTAAGATATCCATCCGAAAAGACCTGATTGTTCTCTGGGATCCTTGGATTTCTTCAAAAAAATTTCGACTCCTTCCGAATACCCATAACCGGCGTTAGAGTAATTTAGGTTTTTAGGAGTGACGGGATTGGCAAAAACCTTGGCCGTTTCATTCACAAAGATCCGGGTATCATTATTTAGAGCATAAGGATCTACAATATAAGAATCAGGAACAATGATGTTTTGGAAGATGTTACGAAACCCTTCAATTTTGAACTGCCAATGGTTCGCAAATTCTTGGCTTAATCCAAGTGAATTGTGTTCGGATCTTTCCATAAACAAATTGGGATTTCCTGATTTTTTTGATAGGGCTTCCACTGAAACTGGGGCATTGTAGTGGATCCCATGCCCGAGAAGTATGGTTGTTTTTGTTGTATCGAAAACATACCCTGTCGTGATCCTTGGAGCTAAATTACTTTCGTTACTCCCCGAATAATGGTCGATCCTTGCACCTGGTGTTAGGCGAAAACCTCCATATTTAAATTGGAATTCGCTATATGCAGATTTTTCGCGGTATCGAATTCGGTCTCCGTCGATCACAGATCGAAACGCTGCATTTGAATTGAGTAAGTCATTAAAGATATTAAAAAATAATCGATTGTAAGATGATATATTTTCTCCTTTTAATGTTGTTTCTCGAAATCTCCCTTGAACACCTACTTCCAATTTTAAGTGTTCTTCCCACAATTCCCACTCCAAAGCATTTTGAACATAGGTGATTGTGTCTGATGTTCGGTTTTGCAAACCAAAGATATTTTCAGCAGTGAGTGGGTTTGTGAATCTAAGTTCAAAAAATTCATCAAACCAAGTCCGTGAATAGGACAAGGTATTCCGAAATGATTTCCCTTTCCAAATATAACGGAAGGCATCAGTACGAAACATGCGATCAAGACCAGTAGGCGGCCTTGGGTCCTCGCCTCCCCTTTCAAAATCTGCTTGGGCTTTGGTATAGGCTTGCCTATCACGAGTTCCAAATGTTTGCACTGTGAGTCTGTGGTCAGAATTGATGTCCCAAATCATTTTCCATTGGTAATCATGGTATTCGGCATACTTCGCATCTTCTGGAATCCCTTGTGGATAGGTTTGCAAAAGGACTACGTTTGGATAATTTTTACGCCCAGAACTGATCATGGTAAGACCAGGCAAAACCTTTGTTTGGTTGTAGATATCAGATAAAAACAAATTGATATTGATGATGGTTTTGTTTTCATCTACACGGTCTGTGCCTTCAATGGCAATGATCCCACCAGTCGCATAACCATACTTTGCTGGAAAAGCACCAGTATACACATCAAACGATTTGATTAGATTATTGTTGAGGACAGACGATTGGTTTCCCAAATGAAAAGGGTATGGAAGTGGAAATCCATCAAAGTAGTATTGGTTTTGTCTAGTTCCACCTCCTCGTAAAGAAAGATCACCTCTTTCGCTATTCGAATAAGGATTCCCTGTGATCAAATTGGTTCCAATGTTTGTAAAAACTGATGGCAAAATCCCAACAGGTGCTCCTATCACAACACCCGGAACGGTTTGTAAGGCTTTTAAGGAATCTCCGGAAACACCTGGCAATCGTTTGATTTCTTCTTGGACAAGCCCATACCGAGAAAGTGGGGTTTTATCCCTTTCACCGCTCACCAAAATTCCCGTTAGGTTTGTTTCGGAAATCGTAACAAGGATCACTTGGCCTTTGTATCGCACTTCTCGAAACATTGATTCCGTTTTGTCGGCTGTGGAAACTTTGATCTCGTAATACCCTGGCTCGGGAAACGTTAGTTTGGCGATCCCTTCAGAATTTGAGATCCCACTTGATTTTCCTTTTTTGGAAATGACAACAGCATTGGGAACTGGTTTCCCTGAGTTGGATTTCACGATTTGGAAAATGACTTCGAGATTCCCCTCTCCCCATATTGGATTAACCTGTAATAGGAATAACAAAAAGTAACTGGAGAGAAACGAGAAGGAAAATCGAAATGAGTTTTGTTTCATTCTACGGTAGGAATCAAATTCTCTGCAATTTTATACAGTTCATCTAGTGATTTTTTATCATCTAGTAAACGGTAACTTTGTAAAACACCTTCATAGACAATGAACAACTGTTTAGCGAGTGATTGGCAATCTACATTTGGCTTTGTAAATCCATTTTGGATGGATTCTTTTAAAAATTCAGACAAACAATTGATGGTTTCATTTGCTATTCTTTCAATTTCAGAAAGGATGTGTGTTTCTCCAGGATGGATTTGGGCACGAAAATTTGCCATCCCACAACCATACAATTGTGACATCCTCGCTTCCCTAGAAAGGATTCGTACCCAAGCCTTGATAAAGTCCAATGGTTTTGGATTACGTTTCATCAAGGTTTTCAGAAGGTTTAAATTTTCATCGGAATAAAGTTTTAAAACTTCTTTGCCCAACTCCTCTTTGGATGAAAAATGTTGGTACAAACTCGCCTTAACCGTTTTTGCTTCCTCTACGATTTGGTTTAAGCCAGTCTCCGCATAGCCTTGTTTTAAAAAAAGGTTACGGCTTACCGTAAGCAGGCGGAGTTTCGTCGGTTCCTTTTTCATTTCTGTCCCAGGATGCGAAAAAACAAAATCCGAGCAAGAAATACACCAACTGGTCTGTATGATTTTTTTTCTAAATAATATTTTTCCCTTGTTCGGGTCGGTAAAAAAGTTCTTGCAAATACATACCGACCGGTATGTATGTTTTTTAGAAGGTGAACGATGA
Source organism: Leptospira jelokensis (assembly GCF_004769635.1). Taxonomy (GTDB): domain Bacteria; phylum Spirochaetota; class Leptospiria; order Leptospirales; family Leptospiraceae; genus Leptospira_A; species Leptospira_A jelokensis. The sequence continues at coordinate 757,627 of NZ_RQGH01000026.1, read as the reverse complement.
ACGAAGAACTAATTCCCATCCATGAAGTGGCAAATACAGTGAGTGAGGCAATCGAGACTCGCCATAGCATCCGGGAGTATGAACAAACACCCATCCCGGAAGAAGTTTTACAACGTATCTTTGCAAAGGCACTTCGAAGCCCAAGTTGGAAAAACTCACAACCTTGGAAAGTCCACATTCTCAGTGGTGAAAAACGAAAGGAACTTGCAGAATCTCTCACCAATGCCGCCAAAACTTCCAACCCAATTCCAGAAACCAATTGGCCCGAATCCTATCCGAGTGATGCCAAAAAACGGATGTTTGATTTGGGTATGAAAATTTATGGAGTCGCAGGCATCGACAGAAAAGACAAAGAGGCTCGAGACCAATTTATGCTTCGAAATTTTAGTTTTTTTGGAGCCCCTACTGCTGTTTTCATCACATCCAAATTTGATCTGAATTTTTTTGTGGGAATCGACCTTGGGTGTTTTTTACAATCGGTTTTACTTTTAGCCAGAGAAGAAGGCCTTGGCACTTTTCCCCAAGCAGCCCTCGGCGCGTTTCCAGACGTTGTACGAAATGCACTCAACCTTCCTAAGGAAGAAAAAGTGATCATGGGACTAAGTATCGGTTATCCAAAAGCAAATTCAGAACTAAATCGCTACCACACTCCAAGAGAAGGAGCCGACGATTTAATTCGATTCTATTAAAAAATCATTTCTGATTTGGAAACTTTGGTATAAGATACTCCAACCAACAAAAGGTTAGGTCACGATGTACGACAAAGATTTCTGGAACGAACGTTATGCGAGTGAAGAGTATGTTTATGGGAAGGATCCAAATGCGTTTTTACATTCTCGACTTCCCAATTTAAAAAAAGGAAGGATCCTTTTCCCTTGTGAAGGAGAAGGCAGGAATGCGGTGTTTGCGGCAGGACTTGGTTGGGATGTGTTTGCCTTTGACCAATCAGAGTCAGGTAGGCAAAAAGCCTTGCAGTTGGCGAAGGAAAAAAATGTAAATATCCATTACGAAATTTCAGATGTCCTCGGTTACCCTTATGCTCCAGAACAAATGGATATGGTGGCACTCATCTTTTGTCATTTCCATAAATCCATTCGAACAACTGTCCATCGAAATTGTGTTCGCACCTTAAAACCAGGTGGGCTTTTGTTGCTGGAAGCCTTTTCTCCAGACCAGTTGCAGTACAGCTCAGGTGGCCCAAAAGATCCTGATATGTTATGCCATTTAAAAGACCTACGAATGGACTTCGCGGAAATGAATGTAGAATACGAAGAAGCTTTAGAAGTGGAACTCAACGAAAGTCCGTTTCACAAAGGCAAAGCGGCGATTGTTCGATTGGTGTTACGAAAGGTTTAAACATAGGAAGTAAATCCAATCTAGGAAACATGACCAAAGATTTTTATTACCTAGCATAACACGATGAATGCGAAGGAGTGGTTCATAGAGAATTTAGGTATCTCAGGATTCCATCTTCTCCCCGCTCTTCCGCAAGATCAGAGATGCTCACACCACCTACTGTTTTTGCCTTGGTTTCAGCACCTGCCTTTACCAAAAGTTTCACCAGTTCTAAATTGCCACGATACACAGCACGATACAAAGCAGTTTCTCCCATGGTGTTTCGAAGGTTGACGTTGGCACCTTTTTGCAGGAGGAATTTGGTGAGTTCAATTTCTTCTTCATCCACTGCTTTGATGAGGGAGGAATTTCCAAGAGAGTCCTTCGCGTTCACCGATACTCCCTGGGCCAAAAGGGATTTTACCATTTCTAAGTCCGCTTTGTCGACGGCTTGGAAGAGACGTAATTCCAAACTGGGAGGTGTCTTCACGACAGTTTCGTCCTCGGCACACCCAAATCCCATCAATGTAGTCAGAAAAATGATGACAAAAGGAATTAATTTTTTGAAAAATCGGCTCGATACAAAAGGCAACATCGGATTTAGTCTAATAGTTTAACTATGAAACGTCGATCCATTTTTCAAACCAGTTTCCAGTTCGTTCCCGTTTTAATATTCGGGATCTTGTCTGTCTCGTGTATCTCCATCATCAATCCGGGGGAAGTGGGTCTGATGTGGCGACCCTATAGCACGGGCCTTAGCCAAAAACCTTTGGAGTCTCGGGTACAAACCTATATGCCTTGGAATAGTGTGTACATTTACTCAATCCAATGGAGTAGTTTCCAAGAAAAGGTTGAGGTGTTAACTCGTGATGATTTGACGATAACAGTCACAGCTGACATCATCATTCGACCCATTCAAAATGAAATTTATGAATTGGAAATGGAGATAGGGCGGGACTATTATGAAAAGGTTGTGAAACCACAATTTCGCACAGCCATTCGAAATATATTATCAGCATACAATATGGTCTCGATTTCAAAAGAGACACCTAACGTTTCTGCCCAGATCAAAAAATCACTTACCGAAAAATTAAAATACAAACATATAGAAATAGATGATGTGATTGTCGATGATGTGGAATACAGTCCGTCAATCCTAAAGGCGATTGAAAGCAAACTCACCAAACAACAAGAACAAGAGCAGATGAAATTTGAGATTAATATCGCGAAACGTGATGCAGAAATCCAACAGATTTCGGCGGAAGGAAAGGCCAAAGCAGTGTTAATCGAAGCAGAAGCTCAAGCAAAAGCTCAAAAAATGATTTCGGATTCACTCACACCAAAATACATCCAACTGAAAGCCATGGAAAATCCGAATAATAAATTGATATTTGTTCCCAATGGCAAAGATGGATTGCCCATCATTGTGAATCCAGATAACAAATAAATGATGCTTTAACGACCAATCATATTCGTTTCCGTTTGGAGGAAAAAAGATCGTAAACCACAAGAAGGTTCCAAAAGGAACCATCTTGTGAATTCGTTTGAGCCTTCCCTCAGCATTTTAGTTATCCCAGTCTATAGCGAAACCAAATCGCAAAACTGGTTGGTGGTTGATAACCATTGGATTGAATTTTAGATCATTCAGAATACTCTTATGTTAAATTCAAAAATGTTTTTGTAAATAACAGTAAGTACATTAATAAAACAAATAAGAATCCCACCAAACAACCGATTGAAATCAAAGAACTTTTTAAATTTAGCATCATCATTTTCACCTCAAAAACCATTCACATGAATGTTTCCACTAATTCCATTAAGGTTTTCCTATATCAATTTTCTACAAACCAATCGTCAATTGATTTTATCAGGATCCCATCTTTGCCATATCCAATTAGAATTTCCTAATATTGATTGTAGTTTAACAAAGATTTGCCTTAGATTTGTTAGAAACTTCGGATTTTTAGATGGATACAATCTGTTCGGTTAGGGATTTCGATGGTGGATACAGCTAAGAAGTAACGAAGGAGACGAGCAATGCATTTTGCAAACAGAAGTCGAGAGCTGTATAGCACAAGACTAGATGGTGTATAAGAGAAGAGAAGGGGTTGGTTCTTTTGTGCAAGAATGGAGGGGGAAAGAAGAGGAGGAGGTTTTGGGGAAATGATGGGAGAATTTGGAGAGAGGGAGAGAGAGAAACTCTAACCCCACTTAGATGGGGTTAGAACATAGATAAAGGTTAGAACTTGTAACTTGCTGACATGGAAAAGGAAACCCCTTCTCTGTAAGAACGGAAGAGACGCTCTTCATTCAAGAGTTCATCTTTGACGTAGATTTTAAACCTTTGGTCTGTTACGTTTTTAGCCGCAAATTTAAAGTCTAACTTTTCATCCATTCTATGTGAGAAAACGATATCTGTTAACCCAACTCCCCTTTCATACGCATCTGGTGTTCCGTTAGCACCAACGATGAAAATTCTATCTCCAAAGTAGTTATAATACAATCCAATCGTTGTAGTTTTTAATTTGTTGAGATAAACATCAAATTTTAAATTTGCAACGAAGTCAGATTGCCCTTGGAGAGGACGGCGAATGTTCGTTGGATCATAGGAGAATCCGCGATCATTTTGATCTAATAGTCCCGCCTTACCAACTGTGAATTGTTCCCAAGATATCACATTTACGAGCGATTTGATAAAAAATACATTGGTTTCAAATCGAAATCGATCAAAAAATTCTCGCCTAAAATCTAATTCAATTCCTCTTATCGTTGCTTTACTAGCATTTGCATAGGTAAAGAATGGTGAAATCTGACCTGCAACTGGTTGTCCAATTAACTCAATTGGATTGGATAAATCTTTATGAAAAAGACCAGCTCCAACATAATTTGCACCACCCATAAAATACTCATAACGGAAATCAAAGTTATGTATGTAAGTCCGTTGCAAATTTGGATTACCTCTAATTCGATCACCACCAAAATAAGGAGTGAATGCAAATGGTGACATCTCTCTAAAATCTGGTCTTGTAAGTGTTTGTGAATATCCAAAACGGAGGTTTTGGTCTTGTAAAAATTCATAAACAAAGTTTACGCTCGGTAACACATCGCGAGTTTTAATCACTCCGATACCATTGTTATCTGCAGGACAAACTTTGTTATTGATTAAAGCAATTCGCTCATATTCACTACCATAATCACAACCATAACCAGGTCTTCTTACATCAAATTGCTCTTTTAAGACGAAGGTCTTTACTTTTTGGAATGAGTCTTCGTAACGAGCACCACCAATGAATCTCACTTTAGGAATAAGTGGGATGTCAACCTGACCAAAATATGAGTGGAGTTTTTGGTTTGCATCATAAGCATTTGGTTCCACTTGGCGTTCGGAAAATGTTTTGTTTGCAACACCATTGGAGTTAGTTCTTACATATTCAAGTGGATTAAAAACAATTTCTCCAGGTACTAAATACAAATCAGCATTAGTTGCACCAACATTGGATTTGGAACCAAACTCCCTAAAGGTAAAACTTTTGGAACGGTCTAGTGCGCTACCTCCAATCTTAAGGTTCGATTTCAATCCATTCCACTGGTCAAAAGGGATTTCATACGATAAACTAAAACTTCTGACGTAATCACCAGAAGTTGAGTAAAAGCGAGAACCATCTGGGTTATTACCAAGCCTTGTTGGAAGGGTGGTTACAGATGCACCTTGTGTCCTTCTCCAGACTTGTTGTGTTAGGTTAGGTTCATCTCTTTTGGCTTCTCCATAATTGAATTGCCAGTCAAATGTATGAGCCCTACCCAATCCCCCTAAGTTTAACGCGTGTTTCCCGCCAAGACTTGAATTAAACAATTGGCGACTAATAAAATCGTTTGTAATACTGAAAAAGTCAAAATTGTCGCGGTTGTTTGTTCCGCTAGCTTCTCGAACAGATTTTTCAGATGAAATTGAGTAAAAATTCTTAAAGAAAAACTGTTGTCCAGCTTTTGGCTCAAAAGCAAAATTTAAATTGTTACCAAATAATCGTTCTTCTACATATAAATCAGCATCCTGTGTTTGGATTGCATTTAAAGTAGTGGCCTCATTTACAGTAGGTGCCAGCTGATTGATTGGCACGTATCGAGCATCTTTTTGTCTTCGGAATCGATAATCGACTGAATGTGTTGTACCGAAGATTACCCCAAATCTTTCGCCTGTTTCTGAAGCTTTGAATGTTTTTCCAATGGTAAAGTTGAAATTCTTATCGTATGGTGCTTTGGTTTGATCAGGAGTCCATTGTGAAGGAAAGGTAATCGCACCTAAGCTAATCAAACTTGGGTTAATGCCGCCGAATCGACTTCCAGGTTCAAATGGAAGGTAATTAGGGACAGCTTTCACAATATCAGGCAAACTTTGATCAGCTGTAGTTCTACCGATAAAGTCACCACCTTTGAAGGTTAACCATTTGTTTCGCGTGGTATTGGAATTATAACCTACACCCAAACCCAAACTCATAATAAAATCATCGGGGTATTCTTTCGTTTCAATTTTCACAAGTCCACCTGAGAATTCTGCGGATTCTTCAGGCACGAATGTTTTTATGATACGAATGTTTTTAATTAACGAGGCTGGAAATAAATCCAATGGAACCACTCGTTTATCTGGTTCAGTTGATGGTATGTAAGCATCATTTAAATAGGTAGATGAATATCGTTCTCCAAGGCCTCGAACAAATACATATTTTCCACCGATGATTGTGATACCAGTGACCCTTTTGACTACTTCATTAGCAGAGGAGTCAGGTGATTTTTTGATCGACTCAGCACCAATCGAATCTGATACGGATGCCGCCTTTTTTTGAAGTTGTAATAATGCCGCGTCAGATTCATTTACAGCACGATCTTTTACTTCAACGGTTTGTAACACTTGTGCACCGAATGTAACATTCATTTGGCTTGGTTTGCCAGCAGAAACTACTATGGTTCTATTTTGAGGACCATACCCATACATTTGGTATTCCACTTGGTAGGTGCCTGGAGGAAGCTCTAAATTGTATTTCCCATCAAAATCAGTTTTAGCAAACTTTTTTTCGGATCTTACAACGATTGTGGCTCCAAACACTGGTTCGCCGTTTTCAGAGTCAATGATTGTTCCCCTAATAGATCCTAATGATTGGGCATTAGTAAAAGTGGGTATCGATAATAAAAATGGTATAATACAAAGTATTATTTTCTTTGAAAGTTTCATAACTTGCCTGTTATCGGCAAGCTTTTCAATGAAAGATCTTAGGTAAACGAAAAGGACTTTGAGTTACGTTACGTTACCATGAATCATTTGTTACAAACATGTTACAAAAATTCAGGGTTAGGGGCCAAGCACTCCCACGATGAACTTACCTTCAACATCATACACCATCTTAATTTGTGTGATTTCAAATTTACCTTTCTTTGTTACGATCATGACTTTTGGTTTATGACCAATGATTTGGCCGAGCCTTCTAGGTGATTCCCAATCGATTGACTCTATTTTAAAACCGCTAGAAATCATAGAGTAAATTGATTCGATCGCAACGGCTTCTCTGGAAGACAAAAGTTTTTGATACTCATCTAATGGAGTATGGTCCAAAGTTGTTCCCAAACCATAGGTATTGGGAAAAATGATTTCAAGTTGTTCGTCCCAGCTTATAAAGCCATTTTTTGGAAACTGATATGTTTTGATTTCAGCAAGAAAGTTTTCAATCGCCTCATTCTTAGATTTGTAACCGCGATCTAAAACGTATTTCTCCTTTTTCTTTGAGAGGATTAGTTTTTGAGATTCTAATAATTTTGTATTTTGTTCTTTGTTCTGAAATTTTGGATCATCTCGCCAATCATTTTCTTTGCAAACATTAAGATTGATTGTGATAAAGATTGCTATGTACAATAAAATTTTTGATTTCATATTCTAAAAATAGGAAACCCCAGCATTTCTGCCAGGGTTTATTTTTTAATTCACTTTGATGTGATTATCGAGCTCTAAAGACTGCCCAATTTTCCCACCATTTCCCATCGGCTGCACCACCAATTCCAGCAGCGAATCCAGACCTCAAAGTGTAATCAGGTTTGGTTGACGCAAACCCACAATTTGACTCAGTATTGATTCCACCATCGGAAGTGATTGGTAAAGAAGTGATATCATATGTCACTGTATTCAGAGTTCCAGTAGTAGATTGCCCAGATTGTCCTCTTACTGTTGTTGCAGTTGCTGCGGTCACAGCGGTCGCAGTATCTACTCGGAAGCCTGAAGCATGTCCATAAGCAACTCCATTTGTGAGCGTCGCTTGCGCACCTTCTCTAATTCTTCCAGCAGTTCCTCCGGCGATTCCTGCACCTATCAAAGTGAACTTATTGAGAGTCACAGTAGTACAGCGAGCCAACAATGGCGCAGAAGGAGAATTACATGCGACGCCACCGTCACTGTGAATTCCATCCCATTCTAAACCATGAGGATCTGTGGAAGCAGATCCACCACATGCTGCAATGTATTTGTGTGAAATAAAGTTTGTGATTGTTGCTCCTGAACCAAGAGTAGATCCGCCAAAACCTTCATCTAAATCTAAATCGTCGTCCAAACCACCTGTTGCCAAGATATTAGACCAAGCACCAGTTCCACCCCAAGCTTCAAACTGGTCATCGAGACCTCGGTGTGCTTGCACATGATTTAATGTAGTGTTTGAGGCATACATACTTAAGTTGTTCAATTCATCTCCTGGGGCTACCTCATTTCCACCAAATTCGATGATAGTATAAGACATTTCTAGATTGCTAGTTCCTGGCAAACTTCCCGTCCCACCGTATCCTTGAGGAGTGGTTCCTTCAGTGTTGGACGCTCGAGTTGCTCCACTGTCACCTATGGTTACAATACCTCCCCAATCTCCAGGAAACCTAGATCCAAGTGAGCTTGCGGAAGACCAACAAATAGGATCGGCTGCAGTTCCATTTGAAACCAATTTAGAACCTCGTTTGAAAAAGATAGAAGATCCTCGCTGGCCAAACACGGCAGTCCCTGGAGTGACTGTAATCGTTGCACCGGACTCAACGAAAACTGTTCCTTGTAATAAAATACCACCTGACCAGGTTTCAGAACTTGAAATGGAACCTGATTTAATGACTGGACTACCAGTCAACCTACCACCATCACAAACGTTTTCTCCAACGGTTGGACTCTGCAGTGTATATTCACCTTTAACAAAAACGCTGATAGATTTCACCGTGATGGAATACCCAGTGTTTCCGCTTAAAGAAACTTGACTTGTATTACTTCGATCATTTAGATCTAGGTTTACAGCTAACTGACCTGTTGGACCTGTTACATTCGTAAAATCGCTTGCAGCTAATCCAGTTATCGTGGAACAAGAGGAAGCATTTGTTGCAGACGCAGCATCATTAGGAGTGAAATCCAATACTCCGCTTAATGATGGAGTTTTAAAAAGTAACGTAAACTCTCCGTCTGCAGTTCCATTTGCTGGAGGCGCCCCGGCCGTTACACAAGTGGTAAAATCAGATATCGTACCTTGACCACCTGTCAGAAAACCTCCGCCAGCAACATCAGCAATCGTAACTTTTCCATCTTTCATCGGAAGGTTATCTGCACCTCGCAATGTTCCAGTTAAGATAACAGTGTATTCTGGTTGGTTAAGTAAGAATAATCCAGCCAATAGCAGAGCCGTATTATCGTCTTTCTTTCCTGGGCAATTCACAGTTGTGAATCCCATGAGCGCGATGGATAAAACCACCAGGCTTTTTTTGAATGAATTTTTCATTGTATCCTCTTTCGAAATAATTCGAATTTGTTTTGCTAGCGGGTCTTCCCGATAGGGATTCGTTAAAATTCTCCCTCTAGCTATGAAAACTATGTTCTTTATTTGTTACAGAGGGATGACAAGCTAGTGAAGGTTTGGTAAAGGTTTCGTTAAAAGAAAATTAAACCTGCAAACGGTTTAGAATTTTTACAAGGTTACTTTTGATTCGGCGGATCTGGTCAGGCGTTAATTGCAATTCGCCTGACTCTGCTTTTTCAATGACTTTTTCGGCTTTTGTCACAAAGGTGATGGCTTCCTCATCGATTGCTTCTTTGCGTTTTTGTTTTTCGCGGTAGGCATCCAAAGCCTTTTGTACATCCAAAAGTTCTTTGGAGATCCCACCAATTGCAATGTTGAGTTCGACAATATTTTCGTTCATTTTTAATTCCCGTTGTGATTACCTGCTAACTATACATTCATTTTTGAATGGAATTTATTGGTATAAAACATCGATGAATTTCTTTTTTGCTTCTAAATGTTCTTTGAATGTTGAAGAAAAGTAATGAGAGCCATCGGGTTTCAAAAGAAAAAACAACTTATCGGATTTCATTGGTCGAAACGAAGCTTCTAAAGCTGGTAAACCTGGATTTGAGATAGGGCCAGGAGGCCAACCTCCGTTGATGTATGTGTTATACGGTGACACAATTTTCAAATCGGATTCAAATAATCGCTTTTTTGGTTTATCGAATAAATATTGTATGGTGGCACAGGATTCTAAATTGATATTCTTTTCGATACGTGTCAGAAAAACTCCTGCCATCATAGGCCTTTCTTCTTTTCTGACTGCTTCTCTTTCTACAATAGAAGCAAGCACAACACGAAAGTGTAAATCAGCTGGTTTGATATCTTTTGCTTCTGAAATGGTTTCTAGTTTTTTATAAAAACGTTTGATCATCATTTCTGTGATACGTTCTAAAGGATAATTTAACGGAACAGAATATGTCTCTGGAAATAAATACCCTTCTAAGGTTTTTGCTGGGATATTGTATTTGGTGAGTAATGCAGGGCTTTGTGCCACTTTTAAAAATTCTTCTCTCGATGGGGAAAGTTTTTTTGTAACTAATAGATCACCAATCTGTCGATTGTTGTATCCTTCAGGAACCGTAAATGTAACAAGTTTTACTTTCCCTGAAATGATCACATCCAGGATTTTTCTGGAACTCATTCCATCATTGATGTCGTAGACACCTTGTTTGATTTTATTTCCCGCTCTTGTAAACTTGATCAGGTAATTAAAATAAACACTGGATTTGATCATCCCAGCAGCAGCTAACTCGCGTACGACACTTGAAGAGGGTTCACCTGGATCGATGATGAGTTCGTATTTATTTTGGCCATCACCGACTGCTCCACCTTTGATTTCATCAACTACAAAAAAACTGATGAGCGCCAATACAAATAACAGCGTTACCGCCAATCCTGAAAGTATCAGGTATTTTTTTACTTTTGAGTTCATTCCATCCCCATCCTTCCCAATCTATCGACAATTACCAAATCTTTTTTATGGTCTGATCACAGGTTCTATTTCCAATTGGATCGAAAATGTTTCGTAAACACGTTTCTGGATCGATTCTGCCATTGCCAATAATGCGCTCGTAGTTCCCTTTATATTCATTAGACCCAAACAATGGTTCGTAGAGATACCCACACCACCAGGATAAATGTCCCCTTTTTTGATTCCAGAATGTTCGATAAGCCAAGCGGCAGAAAGTTTCTTCATACCATTTTTTTCATCAAAGATCGGTGGGTTCGGCAAATTCAACTTTTGAGTCAAAGAGAGAAAGGTATCCGTTTCTTGTTTTGAAATGATGGGGTTTGTAAAAAAAGATCCAGCGGAACGTGTGTTGGGATCGTTTTCATCAAGCACCATCGATTTTTTTTTCCTCAGTCCAATTATCAGTTCACGGAGGGAATTGATTTGAAACGTTCGGTCTTCGAATTGTGTTTGTGCATTTGTCTGTGATTGAGGATTACCCATTGTTATCGAATTCCAAATTTTTTTCACTTCCGGATATTCTAAACAAGGCTCTAAAATTTTGGACAGGCGAAACGTAACTGATGTTACAATAGATTGTTTCAATTTTCCTGACTTAAATTCACTATTTCGATAAGTAAAATTACATTCCTGATTTGATATCGTGTTTAAATTGCCTTGGTCATCTAAACATTGCACACTGATTATGGAATCTTTGATTTCTTGCCCATAAGCACCAATGTTCTGAATCGGTGAGGCACCAACAGATCCTGGGATTCCTGAGAGACATTCAATTCCAGTTAATCCTTGTTTTACGGTATATTCCACAAATTGATCCCAAGTGACACCTGCACCCACTTCATAAATGACTTCGTTTTCATTGGCGTTTATACATCTTATCCCTGGGATCTGTATTAAAAACACTACTCCATCAAATCCTGTGTCTCTAAAAATAGTATTGGATCCACCACCAAGAATGAGGAAGGGATGTGATTCCGTTTGGCAAAATTGAATCGCATTTTTTAAGTCTTCTATGGTTTTGATTGCGATCAAAAATTTTGCCTCCCCTCCCAAACGAAAGGAGGTGAGCGGCGCCAATGGGACATTGTTTTGGACCAACATAGTTCCAATAAAAAGTTTCCGCAAAAATCGTAAGTAAGAAAATCAGTCGTATGAGCCGATCCAAACTGAAAGTTTACGAATATTCTGGCTGTAGCACCTGCCGAAATGCACTCAAATATTTAAAGTCAAAAAAAGTAGAATTCGAACAACTCCCAATTCGAGAGACTCCACCCTCAGTTGCTGAGCTTAAAAAAGCCAAACAATACTTAGGTGATATTAAAAGACTCTTTAATACTTCTGGAAAGGATTACCGAGAGGGAAATTGGAAAGAAAAATTAGGTAAACTTAGCGAAGACCAAATTTATAAGGAACTTTCGGCAAACGGGAATTTGGTGAAAAGACCCTTTGTGGTGGGTGATGGTTGGTTTTTGGTGGGTTTTAAAGAAGAGGAATGGGGGGAGAGGGTTTAGGGGGTACACGATGGGTATTTGTATCCCCACCCGATTGAGGGTGGGGAACTAGACCCGCCACCCAATACATTCCACTTATCACAACTCACTCCCTTTTGCATCTCCTTTCCGAAAATCGTGGAATTTATTTTTCAAAAGTTCATATTTGCTCGCGGATCACATCCACTTCTACTTTTAATTTGTGTTTACCTCCACCAAACAAAATTCCTTTTAATGGAGAAACATCTGAATAATCACGACCAATGGCAGTGATGATGTATTCTTCAGTAATGAGTTTTCCATTTGTTGGATCAAAATCAAACCAACCCAATGTAGAACAATAAACTGAGACCCAAGCATGAGTAGCATCACTCCCTTGTAATTTAGGTGTGCCAGGTGGAGGAAAGGTTTCTAAATAGCCACTTACATAACGTGATGGAATATTTAACGATCGTAAAGCGGCTATCATCAGATGAGAAAAATCTTGGCAAACCCCTTTCTTCTCAAATAACACTTGTTCTAGTGGTGTATTAATATTTGTGGCTTTCGGGTCATACTTGAAATTTTCAAATATAAATTTTGTTAATTCCAGTGCACCAAGCAAAACTGGTTTATTTTCCGTGAAAATAAATTTTACAAAATCAAAATACAATTGTTTTGAAGGAATAAAAGGAGATGGTTGAAGGAACTCGATCGCTTGTAAATCAGCATCCAGGGAAGATTCGTGAATTAAATTTTGAATATTTTCCCAAGGTGTCGATTTGCTTAAGTCAAAATCAAAACTTTGATGTGTTCTCACTGTTGATTCTACAACAACTTCAAGAAAACGATGGGGGTCCTCAACTGAAAATAGAAAAACTTGGTTACCGAAGTAGTCTCTTCGAAATGAGGAAACTACAGGTTTAGGATTCACTGTTACATGAGTTCGATAACAATCTTGATGATTGGTAGTGAGTGGGTACATGTGTGCCATATTGTGACAATAAGCGACCATATCATCATAACTATACTTGGTTTTATGAATCACTCGAAAATCAGCCATTTGTATCACCAATACGAGTTTGTTCTTCCGTATAATTGAAATAACGACTTGAAAGTGCATCAGACAATAATCTCAAGTATCCATGTAATTCTTCTAACCAAACAGACACAGACGTTAGAGGAGATTCGGATTCAAAGAAAATAGAAATATCTTTCATTTTAAAATGAGTGTATAATTGGAGTGCTGCTCGGTCTTCTGAGTATACAATCTTTTTATCTTTGCCAGGTAGATATTGTAAATCTGAATTGATTTGTTCTAATTGATAAGCCAAAGATCTAGGATTGGTAATATCAAATAACAAAATATCTAACACTGATTCTTGGTCTATTTTACCGGAATATCGCCTATTGTAAGTGATTCGAATGTCGCTGATTCGTAAAAATGTTTCAAAAGAAGATTTATCTTCAAAACTTTTCCATTGGATCATCCCTTGTAACATCAGAATCATGTTGATAGAACGTTCAATCCTTCTGCCTAAGTTTAAGAAATACCAACCAGCTTCACGGCTCATATTTTCAAAAGAGAGTCCCGTTAACGAAGACAAATTAACAATGATTTTTTGCAGGTAATCAATGATTTGGTCATAAGAATCAATTCCATGATTCGATTGGTCTTCTAAGTGAAGTAAAATCTTTTTCATATCATCAGAAAGTCTATCACGGACAGATTTAGATGCTAAAACCAAACTTCGAAGATGAAAACCTAAGCTTCCTACAATATTCTTATCTACGGTAAGTCGTTGTAATTCAGGGAATGGATTGGCAAAAAGTTCTCCAGAATCATCACCCAAAAATCCAGGAAAACTATTCGTTACATGAGTTACTAATTTTAGGATATTTTCAAGTGATTCCTTTTCATACCCATCTTCTACTTGTAATATTTTAAAAATTGCTTCACGTATAACTCTAGTTTGATTTTCTGATCGTTCTAAGTATCTCGCTAACCAAAATAGATTATCAGCAACACGACTCGGTACACCGGAGCTTTTTCGAGAGATCAAAATTTGATCTGATTTAGGAACAAGTAAAGATTCTTCTTTTTGGGTTTCAGTTGATAATACCCATAAGTCTTTACTCCATGCACCACGTTGGCTTGTGATAAAAAATTCATCAAGTGAAGGTGACACCCTAACGAGCCCACCAGCCATCGTTTGGTAACCAGATCCTGAGGAAGAAACAAAAGTTCGCATAATTGCCCTTCCAGGTCGAAAGCCACTTTCACCTAATACCGGTACGGTTGCCGATTCTATCATTTCCTGAGCAATGAATCGTTTTGGAGCAGAATACAGTTTTTCTAAGAATATGTCCTTTCGTTGGCCACTCAATTCTACAAACGTAACTGGTGTTTCTTCATCGGTACGAGAAACCGTTTTAAATACATACTTTTCTGGATTTTGGATGACCAATTGATAATGTTCATTGTTACCCAACCAATAGGTTGGTGCCATAGGCAATATCAAATCTTCGCCTAAATAGAATCTGCATAACTCTGAGTAAAATGGTAACAAAGCACGATTTTCTAAAAATCCCGTTCCAATTGGATTGGCAATTTTTACATTTCCAGAACGAACCGATTCTAATAACCCAGGTACTCCCAACAAAGAATCCCCTCTAAGTTCAAGTGGATCCATAAAATCATCATCCACTCGGCGTAAAATCAAGTCCACCTGTTGCAATCCTTCCACAGTCTTCATATAAACTTTATTTTTACGAACGGTTAAGTCTTCTCCTTGCACTAGGGTGTAACCTAAATAACCAGCAAGATATGCATGTTCAAAATAGGTTTCATTAGAAGGACCTGGAGTTAATAAGACAATGACAGGATCTCTTCCACTAACACCCGATAGCTGTGTGAGTGATTTTCGAAGAGAGCGAAAGTATACCGCAACACGATGGACCATCGCGTCGCGGTACATACTAGGAAAAATTCTAGAGAGAACAATTCTATTTTCTAATGAATAACCTGAACCTGAAGGAGCTTGAACACGATCGTTAAGAACGTAAAAATTTCCATCTGCTGCTCTGATCAAATCACAAACGAAAAATAATAACGCAGGATTTTTTGCTAAAAAGTGATTGGATTCGTACATCCCATCACATGCACGTAAAAAAGAGGATTCATTGAATAAAATCTCAGGAGGAATTTTTTTTTCGAATAAGAGTCTACGTTTTGAATATACATCTCGGATGAGTGCATCCAAAAGATCTGCCCTTTGGTTTAACCCACGTTCTAAAACTCGCCACTCTTCACTTTCCATTACCAAGGGAAAGAGATCCAATTCCCAAGGTCTTTCTTTGGCTTCCCTTTGTTCCGACTGGTATAAGTTATACGTTACTCCATTTTCACGTAAAATTCGATCCGTATCACGCCTACGATTGATTAGTTCTGCGGGTCCTAATTCTTGGAAGGATTTCACTAAAAATTTATATTTGTTACGAATCTGTCCTTCGGCATCATACAATTCATCGTACACACCTGGAATGGTTTTGTAATTGTCAATGAGATGATATGGATCTTTTGTCATCATTACTTAGAAGTAACCATTCTCAAATCCAATGTACATGGAAAGGCTTTATTTTCCAATCGGATTGGAGGTAAACTTTTTCCTATTTTGTGACCATGGGTCCAAAAACGAGAAATCCTTCTCGATTCTGCCTCATACCCATTGATGGGAATGGTTTGGTAGGAAAGCCCACCTGGATGGGAAACATGGTATGTGCATCCTCCAAGCGAACGATGATTCCAAGTATCATAAACATCAAAAACTAACGATTGCTGAGCTGGTAATTGTGGGTGAAGCGTAAAAACTGGATTCCAAGCTTTAAATCGAACTCCAGCAACAAATTCATTTTGAATAGAAGTTGCTTGTAGTGGAACTTCATAACCATTACAACTTAATTTGTAACGTTCCGGATGAAAACCTTTGATTTTTACTTGCACACGTTCTGTTGCAGAATCAACACCTCTAGATGTACCTTGCGAAGTATTTTCTTCACCTAACACATTCCATGGTTCTAACGCCATTCTCAATTCGATTTCCATTCCATCTAAATAACATATCCCATATTGTGGAAAACGAAACTCAAAAAATGGATCAAAATCTTTGGATAAAAATGAAAAACCTTGGTTTTGTAAGTCAACAATCACTTCTTTAAAATCGCGATACACAAAGTATGGCAACATAAATCGATCATGTAACTCAGTATTCCAATTGATTGGATTTCCATAATAGGGCTCCTCCCAAAACTTACAAATGATCGCCATCATAAACGCTTGTTGTACAATGCTCATTTGGTAATGGGGTGGCATTTCAAATGCTCGCATTTCTATCAAACCAAGCCGACCAGTGGGAGATCCTGGATCAAATAACTTATCGATCGATATTTCTGTTCTATGTGTATTGCCTGTAACATCAATTAAGATATTGCGTAACAATCGATCCAATAGCCAAGGAGGTGTAGTTCGACTCGAATCAATTTGTTGGAAGGCAATTTTTAATTCATGTAAACAATCACTTCTTGCTTCGTCAATCCTTGGTGACTGAGACGTTGGTCCAATGAACATTCCAGAAAATAGATAAGAAAGCCCTGGATGGTTTTGCCAATATGAAACTAAACTTCGAAGTAATGATGGTTTGCGTAAAAATGGACTATCTCCTACAGATTCACCACCTAACGTAATATGGTTTCCACCTCCAGTACCGGAATGCCTTCCATCAATCAAAAATTTTTCAGCTGTCAATTTGAGTTGGTAAGCTTCATCATAAAGGATTTTTGTTTTTTCAACAATTTCTTCAAACTGACTCGAAGGATGAAAATTCACTTCAATTACACCTGGATCTGGGGTAATTTTAAATCGATTCAATCGTGGATCATTTGGTGCTTCATAACCTTCGATGACAATGGGTAAATCAGTTTCCATTGCCGTTTGTTCAATGGCATAAATCAAATGTAACCAACCTTCTAAGGATTGAATGGGTGGTAAAAATACTCGTAAGTTCCCGTTCCTAGGTTCAACACAGAGGGCCGTCCGAGTATGAATTCCTCCCCACGAATAACTTACATTGGCCATGGACAATGGATATTGGCTTAATTCCTTAACTTTTGGTAGAGCAGGTTTTGGTGAATAAGGATCTTCTGGATTTGTATAATAGGATTTTCCACCTAACGATTGCAATGGAAGTCTTAATCCAATGGGTGAATCACCAGGAATCAAATACATCTTTCCCCTACGAAATTTCCATTCATCAGAAATCCAATTCTTTTGGAATGGATCAAAATCTAGAGGAAGTGCATAACCGACTTCCCGATGAAGACCTTGGTCTAAAATTTTTATGATTCGTTTTCTTTCTAATTCATCATAGGTATTTAAATTTTCTAATAAAGATTCGGTTTCTTCAGGTAAATTTGATTCCTGCCAAAGATAATACAAATTGTCTTCATAGGCAGGTAATACGGTATGCGAAGGTACTTTTAAATGTTGAACCAAACAGGAAATGAACTTTCGAGCGTCATCTGTATTTGCTGATCCAGTATAACGATCATCAGCCAATAAATGAGGATTAGTCCATATTGGTTCTTTATCTTTACGCCAATATGAGATCAATGCCCATCGTGGGATCGGTTCACCCGGATACCATTTTCCTTGTCCATATTGCAATAATCCGCCAGGTGCAAAATGTTTTCCCAATCGTTTGATGAGTTGTTCTGATTTCGAATATTTTTCAAATCCCAGTGCATCAAAATTCCATTCTGGAGCTTCTCTATTTTCAGTAGAAACAAATGTTGGTTCTCCACCTATTGTTAAACGAATATCATTTTTTTTAATTCGTTTATTGATCGTATCACCTAACTTTAATATACGATTCCAATCTTCCTCTAAATAAGGTAAGGTAACTCTTGGAGTTTCTAAAACCCTTTCCACATGCATGGAAAAGGAAAATTCCATTTTTGCTTTTTCAGCAAATCCGTAAATCGGTCCGGCTGACTCTGGTTCTGGTGTGGCCGCAAGTGGAATATGACCTTCTCCAGTGAACAAACCAGATGTTGGATCTAATCCTACCCATCCGGCTCCAGGCAAATATACTTCTGCCCAAGCATGTAGATCAGTAAAATCAACTTCTGTTCCCGAGGGACCATCTAATGGTTTTACATCCGCTTTTAGTTGGATCAAATAACCCGATACAAATCGTGCTGCAAGTCCCAAATGCCGTAAAATTTGAACGAGCAAATATGCTGAGTCACGACAAGATCCCATTCGTTTTAACAAAGTAGTTTCAGTCGATTGAACACCTGGCTCCATCCTGATCACATAACCGATGTCATGGTAAACCTTTGCATTTAGAGCAACGAGAAATTCGACAACTCGTTTTTGTTCAAATTTAATTGTTTTTAAATAGGAAGTTAATAACTTACCTGGTTTCTTAGGTTTTAAGTAAGGAGTGAGTTCTTTTTTTAAAATTTTATCGTATTGAAATGGAAAATTCTCAGCATATTCTTCTACAAAAAAATCAAATGGGTTGATTACCTTTAAATCAGTGACCAAATCCACTGCCACTTGTAAGATATTGGTTTTTTCAGGGAAAACCAAACGGGCAAGGTAATTGCCAAATGGATCCTGTTGCCAATTGAGAAATTTTTGTTCAGGCAGAATGTTTAAAGAATAAGATACAATATGGTTCTTTGTATGTGGTGCAGGACGTAATCGAATCACATGAGGAGAAAGTGAAATCGACTTATCATACTGATAGGTTGTAATGTGGGTTAAGGCAACTCGTATACTCATAATTAGTTGGTAAAAAATCGTTCAACTATCTTTGATCCGATTTGATTCAGTTCTATTTGTATATCATCCAGATATTCGTGTAATCCTTTGTCGAAAATGGATTTGATATTTTCAGATCGTAATCGATTTAGATATACCGTAGTCGCATCCTGCGCAGAATTGCGAGGTAATCCTTCCTTTAATCCGGAAATCTTTTCTAAAGCTTCCTGCATTTCTTGGATACAAAAGATAATTGATCTTGGAAATGTATCATTGAGAATTAAAAACTCGGCAATATCGGTTGGATCAATTTTTTTATACTTACGATTGTACATCTCATGCGCACTGGCGGACTTCAACAAAGATAACCATTGTAAGAGATCCAAAGTGGATCCAATATCATGAATGGAAGGAAGTAAGATGAAATACTTCATGTCTAAGATCCGAGTTGTTTTATCTGCTCGTTCTAAAAACCTTCCGAGTAACGCAAAATTCCAAACTTCGTCATGGGAAATTGTTGCATCCGTGCATCCGTAAAAACTTTGGCAACTTTTCCGTACCGTACTCAGAAACTCAGACAAATCCATGGATAAAGTATCTCCATGTTCTCCCATAGATTCCATATAAAGTTTACGATAGTTTTTTACATAAAGATAAAATTCATTTAATACTTCCCACATGGAAGTAGAGATGTTTTCTCTGATAGTTCGTGCATTTTCACGTGCTTTAGACAAACATTGAAAAATAGAATTCGGATTCTCTTCATCAAAAGTCATAAAGCGAATCACATTGACTGGAGTTGGTTCAGAATATTTTTTAGCAAATAATTCATAATCGCCAGTGGTATGCACTAATGGCAACCACTGGTTTGGAACTTCTTCATTCAAATCCAAAGACAACTGATGGTTAACATCGATAAAACGGGAATAGTTTTCCGCCCTTTCAATGTACCGATTCATCCAAAAAACAGATTCGGCAACTCGGCTTAACATAAATACACCTTATCCTAAAACCCAGGTGTCTTTTGAACCGCCTCCCTGGGATGAATTCACAACGAGAGATCCTTTTCTTAACGCAACACGTGTCAAACCGCCTGGCATTACATAGATATCCTTACCGTACAAAATGAACGGCCTTAAATCCACGTGCCTAGATTCTATTTTATCAGAAATCAAAGTAGGTACTGTTGAAAGATTTAAAACTGGTTGGGCAATGTAGTTTCTAGGATCTGCTTTGACGAGTTCCTTAAAATCTTCTTGTTCTTGTTTGGAAGATTTTGGACCAATGATCATTCCATACCCTCCTGCACCATTGGCAGCTTTGACAACCAGGTTATGGATATTTTCTAACACATATTTTAAATCTGCTTCTTCTGAACAGAGATAGGTGGGAACATTTGGAATGATGGAATCTTCACCTAAGTAGTATTTGATAATCTTTGGCACATACGAATAAATTACCTTATCATCAGCAACTCCTGTTCCAGGAGCATTCGCAAGAGCCACATTACCTCTTTTGTATGCTTCAAATATCCCTTTGACTCCAAGTAAAGAATCTTCACGGAAACTTGAAGGATCCATAAATGTATCATCAATCCTACGATAAACCACATCTACTTTGCGTAGTCCTTTTGTGGTTTTCATATAAACTTTGTGATTTTCTACAATTAGGTCGGTTCCTTCTACTAAATAAACTCCCATCTTTTGTGCGAGAAAACTATGTTCATAATAAGCCGAATTGTAAACACCGGGAGTCCAAACAGCAATCACTGGATCACTTACATCTGTTAAATTTTCTAACATCGATCTTAGGTGGTAAGGATAATCATATACTTGTCTGATATTTAATTTTTCGAATAACTCAGGAAAGGTTCGTTTCATCACTTCCCGATTTTCTAATACATAGGAAACCCCCGATGGGCACCGTAAATTATCTTCTAACACATGAAAGGCGCCAGCGCCATCTCGAACCAAATCAGTTCCTGTGATATGAATCCAAATATCCTTTGGTGGTTTTAAACCAATACATTGTTTTAAATACCCAGTGCTTGACTGAATGATATCCAAAGGAATGATTTTATCCTTTAGAATTTTTTGTTCTCCATAAATATCGTTTAAAAATAAATTTAGAGCAAGGATCCTTTGTTTTAATCCTTTTTCGATATTGCTCCATTCTTCGCTGGGCACAATTCGTGGAATCACATCGAAAGGCATGATTCTTTCTTGTTCACCACCATCACCATACAAAGTAAAGGTGATACCAAGTGACATTAATGCACGTTCGGCGGAACTACTTCGTTTCAAAAGTTCTAATCCACCTAAACTTTCCATTTTTGTTTTCACAAAATCATAACTTTTACGTGGGAATCCTTCATTGGAAAACATCTCGTCATAGATATTTTTTGCGCTATAGTCTGCGATAAACATGGTTTGGCCTCTGCTAACTTAAATAGCAATATTTGTACCAAATGGAAAATCTGTTGGGAAACCAGGACTTTCGTGCCGATCCGACATAAGTTGGCTATCGATCGATTTAGTTCTGCTTAACTTTTAAGCAGGCAGTTCTAGGCTGGCGAATGGGTGTATAAATAAACTACAGATTGATTAAACTTCGTTGGTTTGTGGAGCCGAAGCCTGGGAAATTTTCTTCCTTTTTTCCAGTTTTAATCGAAAACCGTAGGAAATGGTTCGGAAAAAATAAGAAAATGGAAGGATTTGCAAAAAATAATTCCGTAGGCCCAAGGAAAAACTTTCATTTCGAGATCGTTTTGGGTGCAGGATCGATTTGAGGATTTTTTTTGCGAGTTTGGATGGGTTTGATTTCCCAGGAACTTCTGAAACAACACGAGAGAATTGAAACTGTTTTCCCGTTTGGTATCGATACGAATCCCAAAAATACGCAAACGCTCGTTTGGAAGAACCATACAATCCATATCCTGGTGTTGGGTACTTGATGATATCAGAACTAACAGTAATAATGTGGAGTCCAACCGTAATTAAATTTGTTAATTTTTGAATGGCAAAAATAGGAGCGAGTGAGTTTGTTTGGAATAGGTATTTGAGATCTGCCCAATTTTCCTTTTCATCCTCTGCATAAGAAAACTTTTCCGCATTCAGGATAAACACATCAATTTTATCCAAAGTTTCAATTGCTGATTCAATCAATCGTTCCATTTGGTCAGGTTTGGATGGATCAATTTTATACTTTTGCAAATTTACATGATTTGGAATTTCTTCAGGTCTTGTATCACCAACAACAACCAGCGCACCTTCTCCAAGTAACACCGATAAAAGTTCTTTCCCTAATTCAGAAGAACAATCGGTCAAAACAATTTTTTTCGAAGCAAGTTTCATATAAAATTGGTTGGTTTTTGTTAGTTGAGAGAAGGGTCCTTTGTGTGATCAACAAAGTATTTATAAATCCCACCTTTACTCCGAAGTGCATCCCGCCAAATCACTTCTGAATCATCTTCCCTGAAAACAACGGTATCATCGACTAAATCCGATACCACCCAAGACAATCTGTCAAATTCGCTTTCCAATTGTCCTGACGACCAACCTGCATACCCTTGTAATACTCTGAATTGGATATTGTCTGAAGATAACACTTCTAACATGGTATCAAAACTACGTGCCATATAGATTCCAGGAACCACTTCCACTCCTGGGTCGGCCGTTTGTTTTCCATTATGCAAAATGGAAACAAACAGATTGTCTACAGGTCCACCAGCATACACTGGTTTGTTGGAATGAACTGTGTCTGGAAGATTTTTGATGAGTGATTCCATGGTTTGGTCTGTTGGTTTATTTAAAACCAAACCAAAGGCTCCGTCATCATCATGGTCAACCATAAGGACAACGGATTTATGAAAAAAATCCTGAATCACACTAGAATTGGAAATGAGTAACTTCCCTCGCGTTGAATCAGGAATTTCTGTCATTATTTTTTGCCGTGAATTTCTTCTAAGATACGATAGGCCACTTCTAATGTTTTGATGTCTGAGTCACCTTTCACCATTGGCTCAGATTCACCTTTAATACATTTTACGAAGTGTTCATGTTCTTGTTTGAGTGGGTTATCTTTATGAACAAAGATTTTTTCCACAATGGATTCTTGTCTGTATTTGATTTCTCCACTTCCAAGTTGTGTGGTTGAACTTGCTTGTCTGTGTAATTCAATCTCTTGGTTGGTAAAATCTAAAAATACGTATGAATCTTTTTGGGAAATGTTAAGAGTTCTAATTTTTGCTTGGGAAGAACGTGAAGCGTTGAGCGAAGCCACACAACCATTGGCAAATTTTAAAACAACTGTCGCAACATCCTCATGATTGGACACAATGGATGAGCCAACTGCTTTCACTTCTGTGACTTCAGATTTCACAAGATTGAGAACGATGTCGATATCGTGGATCATCATATCCAGAACCACACCAACATCCGTGATACGGCTGTTGTATGGAGCAATCCTTCTTGATTCGATGAGGATTGGGTGCTCGGCAATTTTACCAAGTTCTAAAACAGCACCATTGAATCGTTCCACATGGCCCACTTGCAAAATCAAATTGTTTTGTTTTGCTAAGTTTACCAGTTCTTTGGCTTCTTCCACTGTTTGGGAAATTGGTTTTTCAACCAATACATGTTTCTTTTCAGTTAGCGCCTGTTTTGCGATTTTATGATGTAAGAAAGTTGGTGCAGCAATGATGATTGCATCCGTTACTTTCAATAATTCTTCAATCGTTCCAAATGCTTTTGTTTTATGTTTTTCAGCAATTTGTGTGGCACGTTCCGCATTGGCATCGAATATACCGACGAGTTCTGCATCGGTTAATTGTTTGGCAACGTTTACGTGGTACTGGCCCATATGGCCCGTACCAATGACTCCGAGTCGGACTTTTTTATCCATAGATGCTCTCAATATTTTAAAGGATCAGCGGAAAAACAACTTCGATTTTCCCCCGCTGCCGACCTTTTCGCCAGACTCACGGGCAAATTCTTCCATCAGTTCTCTCTGTTTTTTCGAAAGTTTTTTAGGAATTTCGACTTTGATGATGACGTGTTGGTCACCCTTGCCATATGAACCAAGGTATGGGATTCCATGCCCTTTTAAGCGGAAGATTTGTCCACTTTCCGTGCCCTCTGGGATTTTTAATTGGATGGTTTTTCCATCAATCGATGGCACTTCAATTTCGCCACCAAGACATGCCATGGACAAGGAAATCGCTTTTTGAACAATTAAATCATTACCTTGGCGTTCAAAGGTTGGGTGTTTTTTAATATGGGTTACCACATACAAATCACCACTTGGTCCACCATTTGGACCCGATTCCCCTTCACCGGAAACTTTGAGTCGGCTTCCCGACTCCACACCGGCAGGAATTTTTATATGAATGGTTCGCCTTTTCTCTGTTAGGCCTTCACCTTTACATGTTTTGCAAGGATTGGAAATGACTTTCCCTTTTCCCTTACAACGTGGACAAGTCGTCGTAACACTAAAAAATCCTTGTGTCCTTCTCACTTGGCCTGTTCCAGAACAATCTGGACAAACTGTTGGTGACGATCCTTTGGACGCACCAGACCCACTACAGTCCACACAAGTTTCGAGTCGTGGGATTTCGATTTTGTACTCTTTTCCAAGAGCAGCATCTTCTAAACTAACTTCTAAATTATAACGGAGATCTGATCCCCTTTGAGGACCAGACCTTCTTCCACCACCGCGGCTACCGCCACCACCACCGCCTCCGAAAAATTCACTGAAGATATCACCGAAGTCTCCAAAGATATCGGAGAAGTCAGTATAAGCACCGGCTCCATACCCTCCTCCTGCACCCGCGTTCACACCAGCTTTCCCAAATTGGTCATATGCTTGGCGTTTTTGCGGATCGCGTAACACTTCGTAGGCTTCAGTAGCCTCTTTGAATTTTTCTTCCGCTTCTTTATCACCCTTATTTTTGTCAGGGTGATATTTGATGGCTAACTTACGATAGGCGCTCTTGATCTCATCATCAGAGGCACCTTTCGAAACGCCTAATACTTCGTAGTAACCACGGTCGCTCATTGTTTTACTTCTTTATCTCTATTTATTTTTTGTCTTCATCCACGACAGTGTAATCAGCATCGACTACCTTCTCGCCACTTGCGTTGGAACCACTTGCACCTTGGCTCGCACCGGCACCAGCTTCTGCACCAGGAGCTCCTTGTTCAGGACCTGCTTGGCTATAGATTTTTTGTCCAATTTGCATTGCAACTTGTTGGATAGAGTCTCTGGATGCTTTCATACGTTCGAGGTCACCAGATTCCATTGCTTCACGGCCGCGTTTGATTTCGTCCTGAGCTCTTTGTTTTTCTGATTCGTCGAGTTTGTCTGCTGATTCTCCAATGGTTTTTTCCAATTGGTAAACAATGGCTTCCAATTCGTTTTTGGTGTCAGCCGCTTCACGAAGTTTTTTATCTTCTTCTGCGTGAGCTTCTGCATCTTTCACCATCTTTTTGATTTCTTCTTCAGATAATCCGGACGATGATTCAATACGAATTTTTTGCTCTTTACCTGTTCCCAAATCTTTTGCAGACACGTGAACGATACCGTTTGCATCAATATCAAATGTCACTTCGATTTGAGGTACACCTCTTGGAGCTGATGGAATTCCCACTAAGTCAAAACGACCAAGAGTTCGGTTGGCACTTGCCATTTCTCGTTCCCCTTGTAACACATGAACCGAAACAGTTGTTTGGTTGTCTGCCGCAGTGGAGAACACTTGAGACTTTCTTGTAGGGATGGTTGTATTCCTTTCGATGAGTTTTGTCATCACTCCACCAAGAGTTTCGATTCCAAGTGAAAGTGGAGTGACATCCAATAACAATACATCGGTTACATCACCTGCAAGGACTCCCCCTTGGATCGCAGCTCCAATTGCTACCACTTCATCAGGGTTTACTGATTTGTTTGGTTCTTTTGCAAAAATTTCTTTTACAAGAGCTTGTACTGCCGGAATACGAGTGGATCCACCCACAAGGATGACTTCATCGATTTCACTTGCAGACAAACCTGCATCTTTTAGTGCATTTTGGCAAGGGATACGAGTTCTTTCTACAAGAGATCTTGTGATTTCGTCAAACTTTGCTTTGGTGAGTGTCATGTCCAAGTGTTTTGGACCAGACGCATCAGCAGTGATGAACGGAAGGTTGATTTGAGTGGAAGATGTTCCAGACAACTCGATTTTCGCTTTTTCAGCAGCTTCCTTCAAACGTTGTACAGTGTTTTTATCTCCAGAAATATCAATTCCAGTTTGTTTTTTGAATTCATCGATCATCCATTGCATGACCACGTTATCAAAGTCGTCACCACCTAGGTGAGTGTCACCATTCGTAGATTTTACTTCGAACACTCCGTCACCAAGCTCAAGGATCGAAACGTCAAACGTTCCACCACCTAAGTCATATACGGCGATTTTTGCATTGGTTTTTTTCTTATCAAAACCGTATGCAAGAGCCGCTGCCGTTGGTTCATTGATGATACGTTCTACCTCAAGTCCAGCAATGCGGCCTGCATCTTTTGTTGCTTGTCTTTGTTCGTCATTGAAATAAGCGGGAACAGTTACGACTGCCTTTTTTACTTCATGGCCAAGAAAGTCTTCTGCCGTTTTTTTCATTTTTTGAAGTACACGAGCCGCAATTTCTTGTGGAGTGAACTCACCAGAAACGGTTTCAAATTTTACACCGTCATTTCCAGCACGGATCACTTTGTAGGATACCATCTTTGCTTCGTCACCAGCTTCGTTAAAACGACGACCGATGAATCGTTTTGCCGAACGAATTGTATTCACAGCATTTGTGATCGCTTGGTTTTTTGCAAACTGACCCACAATGGTTTCACCCTTTGCTGTAAAAGCAACGATCGAAGGAGTCGTTCTTGCCCCTTCAGAGTTTTGAATGACAACTGGATCACCACCTTCCATAACCGCTACACAAGAGTTAGTGGTTCCTAAATCGATACCTATGATTTTTTCCTTAGACATAGTCTTTCTCCTTCTTACTTATATTAACTTTGTGGTTTTCCCACTTTCACTCGTGCAGGACGAATCGATTGTTTGTTTTCACCTTCTTCATGGTAATAACCAGCTTGGTAGGTTTCCACTACAGTCTCTTCCGTATACTCAGCACTTTCCTCGGAAGCAATTGCTTCCATTAACATTGGGTCAAACGGCATTCCCTTTGGGTCCAAACGTTTGATTCCTTCCTTTTCCAAAACGGAATAAAATTCCTTTTGTACCATCTTGATCCCTTCAACAAAGGCGACCACTTCCGGTGTTTGGTTTGGAACATTGGATACACGTTCCAAGTTGTCCAAAGCACTTGTGAGTCCTTCTGCAAACTTTTTGATGGATTCTTTCCTAGCGTTTAACAAGTCGTTAGCGGTTCTTCGTTTGTAGTTTTGGAACTCCGCACGTTCTCTTAACCAAGAGTCTTTTAAAGTCTCGATTTCCTTTTTGGCGTTATCGAGTTCTTTTTCAGCTCCCTCTACCGCTTGTTCAATGGCTTCATCAGAAATGGTTTGCCCCTCTTCGACTTGCACATTTTGATCTTCTAGGGATTGGTTCGTTTCTTCTGCCATTTCGCCTCCTACTACCTGCTCAATTTCGTTATCATTTCTGAAACTAACTTTGAAGTGAATTCAATCAAAGGTAACGCTTTGTTGTAATTCATCCTCTGAGGACCAATGATTCCCATGGAACCGATCCTCTTTTCACCCATACGGTAATTTGTTGTAATGATGGTAACACCACCTAACTTCTCATTGCCGTCTTTTCCGATAATTGTGTAAACACCATCCATCGGAACATACTCACTAAAAAAATCTTTGAGGAACTGTTTTTCATCAAATAGATGCAGGATGTTTTCTAATTGTTCCTCTTCATCCTTAAAGTTTTCGTATAAATTTTTCAACCCGTCGATATACAAGTTATCAACTGATTGGCTATCTGTCCCCATTGCCCTCGCAATGGATGGAGCGAACAAAGAAAAACTTTCTGGTCCTTCTTTTTTCAACATCATCTGAGGGATCAG
Organism: Leptospira jelokensis; assembly: GCF_004769635.1. Lineage (GTDB taxonomy): Bacteria > Spirochaetota > Leptospiria > Leptospirales > Leptospiraceae > Leptospira_A > Leptospira_A jelokensis. The sequence goes on along the minus strand of NZ_RQGH01000026.1, from coordinate 729,623 downwards.
ATTACTTTGAATTTCATGAACATCAAATCCCTTGACGTTATCATTCAAATACCTTGAAATTTGGTACAAACTCTCTTGCGAGATGTGAAAATCGAAAAAGATATTCCGATTGAGCACAGTGCCCGACCGCATCACAAGGATCATCAGAACTTCACCACCATTCACATGGATGAGTTCTATATGTTTGAGTGTATCAAGTGATCCTTCCGGACCAAGTACCACACTCGCTGATTGCGAAAGAGAAGCTAACACCTTGGAAGTAGCAATGAGAACTTGGTCCAATCGAAATTGCATCCGTAGATACTCTTCCTGGATCCTTTGTTTCTCACGCATCGTGAGCTCAAAGAGAGTCACAAGGCTATCCACATACAACCGATACCCACGTTCCGTTGGCACACGGCCACCAGAGGTATGACGGGCTACAATGAAACCCATGTCCTCTAGTTCCGCAAGGCAAGAACGTATGGTGGCTGGTGAAAGGCCGATATCGTATTTTTCCGACAAGGTTTTGGAGCCAACAGGTTTGTTGTCTGAAACAAACTCCTCTACCAATGCTTTCAAAATGGAACGATGTCTAGGGGAAAGGTCCATAGCCTCCAAGCACTTCCTTTAGCACTCTGATGATTAGAGTGCTAATCTATGCTTAAAGTTTACGGATTTCCGTTTTTTTCGTCAAGCAAGATGTCGCCCAGAGTTGCGAAATTTAGCAGACTTTCTAGGAAACTGCCAATTTTTTTCAAACAGGGTAGACTTGGATCCGGTTTCTGCCGTGGTTTTTTGCCTGGTAAAGGGCAATGTCAGCAAATTTCAGGACCTCTTCTGGTTTTTGGATGGGGTGGACCTTGGTGTAACCAATGCTCAGGGTGATATTCAAATAAAAATTATCAAAGATGAAAAACCGATGGGTTTCCACCGATTCACGGAGGCGGTCAAGGACGATGGTAGCACCTTCTGTGGTGGTATCCGGCAAGATACAGCCAAACTCTTCCCCACCAAGCCTACCAACCGTGTCTTCTTCCCGCAGACAATCCACAAAGATATTGGCCATTTTTTTCAGGACTAGGTCCCCAATGTCATGGCCGTAGGTGTCGTTGATCACTTTGAAATGGTCAATGTCCATCACAGCAAGCACCGATTCTCGGTTACGGCGTTTCACTGTGGCGATGGTTTTTTGTAGGGTATCGGCAAACGAACGACGGTTTGGCAACATCGTCAATTCGTCCATAAAGGCCAATCGTTTCAAACTATTGATGAGGACATTCTTTTGTTCCTCTAATCGCCTACGTTCCCTTACATCACGGATGATGGCAGCATAGTATTCAATGTTTTCTTTTTGGATCGTAAACGCACGAATTTCCACAGGAATCGTACCTTTTGGTTTGGTGATGAGTTCTAATTCTTTTAAAAAACCTGCAATGTAATGTGCATCATTTGAACTCACGAAGGCTTCAATCGAAGTTTGTTCACCTTTTTCATTGGGTGGGAACAAAAAAGAAAACGATTTTCCAATCAATTCACTTTCCGAATATCCAGTTAACGTTTGTAAGGCTAAATTACTAAATATAATCTTTTGGTTTGTATCTAAAACGACAATCGAATCAATCGATTGGGAAACTATTTCCTTTGACAGAACATCTGTTTTAAAATCATTCATTTCCCCAAATTTCCCCATTTCCTTTTTCACTTCGGAATGAATCCCGCCATTTGTGAATATGACGAAAATTGATCTCAGGTTGGTTCACCCTGAATTCTTTTTTCGGCAAAACCTTCATTGGTTTTGGATTCAGACTCTGATACCAATAAGCAACAGAGATCAAATCTAAGGTCAAGGAATTTGCGTGACCATGTTCGAGTAAGAATAGGAAATTTTTTTCAAAACGGATAGGGGATTCTACCCAAAAACGATACAAATGGGTTCTACCCAACCAACCAATCGAATCAGACACTCTCGGATAACCAAAATAAGGGTGCATAAACACTTCTTTTGGTGACCAAGCTGTATTAAATACATCTTCGGTTCCTGTTCCTTTTAGTGTAGCGGTTGTTTGGTTGCCATCAATGAAAATCAAATCATCTCCTTCGCCATACCACAAGGGTGTAGGAGAATCCACATATAAATTCAGGCCAATGAATTGGCCTTTTCCTTCCGTTTCGAGGACAGTGAAATAATTTTCTTTTTTGAATTTTGTTTTTTCCATTTCGCCAAGGAGTGACCATTCGTTTTCCCTTTGGTTCGAAGTGTTTGGTTTAGTGATGCTCCGATTCCACTCGGCATGGAATCGTAAGGGAGATTCAAGTGGTGATTTCCATTCTTCATAATCAATGTAAAAATAAAAATTGCTAATATCTTCCTCAGATTCGTTTTCAATTTGAATTTTGGCACCTGATTCAAAGGGCATCGGAAAATAGGAATTCATTGACTTACCTTTTTTTGGGGCCGCAACCAGTGGCAAAGAATTGAAAATGTACTCTTCCCCCCAACCTTGTCCAAAAAATTCACCTAACGGAACAACAACGGAAGCATGTGGGTGGTTGTCCCAAATCATACGGATCACTGCATTTTTACGTGCCATTGGGTCTTTACTTGCCAAAGTCATCCAAATGTGTTTGATCACACCTCGGCCTTTGATTTCAGCAATCGTAACCGTTTCCTTTTTGGGAATTTTGATAAAATCATCATTCCCATTCGTTGGATCGGCACTTGAGATCCTTCTATTGGTGTATGTTTTTTCTTTCCAAATAGAAGATTCCCATCCATCGGCTACGGTTGGTAAGGTGACACAAACAAAAAGAACACTTACAATCATCAATTTGGATAAAGATGGTATTTCTGAAAAAAAATTAGAAATAGGATGTATGTTTAATTTTCTTTTGGTGAACGATTCCAGTTTCCATTCGATTTTGTTTTGCTGTTTCATATGCTTTTGTTTTTGGTCCAAACGATCATTTTTCGAGAGATGATGTCCAACCCTACTTTTGCCCTGATGCCCTTCTCACAAACCATAGAAACACTCCTGCTTGCACCAATGACTGTAAAAAGATTTCAAATAATACATAGAAATGGATGGAAAGTGTAACTTCAGAAATCATAAAGACCATCCCTTCCAAACTCCCCACAGCAGGTGAGATGGCCGCAAGTCCTCCAAGCACGGTTCGCATCCAAACCAGTACAAACATTTGTTTGCCGTAACTTTGCATCTGGAACCAATCCCAAATGGTATGGATAAAACCCACCATTAAGAAGGCTTGGAAAACTAACGCTGGCAAAAGCCAAGTCATTGCCCTTGACCAAGCAGCCCCGTCATTTTCAGTCACTAAAAAGAGAGGGAAGACAGCAGATTCACCTTCGTAATACCCTTTCATCACCAATTGGAAGTAAGGGATTGAAACAAAAAGATAAGCCAAAAGATGACTGAAAATAAACTGAATTGTGATTTTAATCTTCGGATTCATGTTAAAGTTGTCCAATAGGGTTATCTTTACATGTTGAAATCAGAACTCAAGGCAAAACTGCAACGTACCTTTCCAAAAGCAAAAACTGTATCTTCTGGAAGGTTGTTTACCCGTCAGTTGAGTAACCTTGTGGACGATTCCTTACGACAAGTTTTTATGGAAGTGTCCAATGGAATCCCCATAAAAGACCACCTTTGCCTCATTGCCGTAGGAGGTTATGGAAGACGGGAACTTGCCCCCTATTCTGATATCGATTTATTGTACCTTCATGATGGAAAACTTTCTGACAAAGTTTTAAGCGAAATCATCTCCAAAATCAATACCTTTCTCTATAACAATGATAAGGAAGTGGGGCATAGTTGTCGCACGATCAAAGAATCATTTTTGTATTTAAACCAAATTGAAACTTACCATGCGGTACTTGATGCTCGATTTTTAGTTGGTTCTGAAATTCTCTTCCAAAAATTTAAAAACGATTTTCTTGGAAAAATTCCTGAAAAATTCATTAAGGAATACAATGAATGGAAACTTTCTTATCTCAGAGAAAGGATCATTAACTCTTACAATCCAATTCTTTTGTCAGAACCCAATATCAAAAACGATCCTTTGGGCCTACGTGACATCCAACAGATGTATTGGATTGAAAAAACAAATCCACTCGCTGACAGTGCCGATGGTGGGATTTTTGATTTTTATTTGATCGGTGATAGTTTAACCCTTCTTTCGGCTTATGATTTTTTACTCCTGACAAGATCCGCCTTACACATCATAAGCGGTCGAAAAAATGATCGGTTGGATTTGGGATTACAGGCAGAAGTGGCGGAGTTCTTAGGATTTGGTCCAAAAAACGAAATTAAAACATTAGAACGATTTATGAGCCAATTTTATAAGGCACAAAAGGATGTGTACTTTTATATTGGAACCTATTTGGATGAAAAAACGAATCTCAACAAAAAACGGATTCATAAAGAACTTTCCAATCCTGATACTCTTTATGATGACATCATCCAATTTTTTGCAGAATCCCAAAAGAATGAGGAAGAACCATCGCGGATTGATTTAAACGAAATTCGTTTTGCTTCTCATTTTTTGGATGATGATTTCAAAAATCAAAAATCGGTACTCGATTGTTTTTTAGGAATGCTTCGCCACAAAAAAAGAATTGGGCATACCCTCACCCTCATGCATGAATGCAATGTATTAGGGAAACTCATTCCAGAATTTGGAGCCTGTACAAACTTTCCTTTATTTAGTTACCACCACCAGTACACAGTCGACGAACATACCTTACTCATCTTACGAGAATTAGATGTATTGATTGCTGATTTATGGGAAGACCCACAAGTACAAGAAGTATTCAACGTCTGTGAAAAAATTGAAATTCTGGCTCTTGCCATCCTTATCCATGATGCGGGAAAAGTGAAAGAAGGGGACCATTCCCAATACGGAGCAGAACTTGCCTTAATCATTGCAGAAAGATTTCGGTTGTCAGAAGAAGATACAGAACTCTTACGATTTTTAGTCGCAGAACATATCATCATGTCGGAACTTTCCTCCAAACGAGATATCTATGACCCAAACCTCATCTCATCCTTTGCAAAACAATTTTCCAATCAAAACACCTTGCGATTGTTATATGTTCTAACCATCATCGATACAAAATCCGTTGGCCAATCTGTTCTCACCAATTGGAAAAAAGAAATTTTACATTTTCTGTTTACCTCAACTCTCGCTTACTTACAAAACAAATCGAATGTATCTGATACCCAAGAAAGGATCGAAACAACTTTAGAAACTTACTTAGTTGAAAAAGAAGGGCTCACATCCGAACAATCGGAACAAATCGTAAACTTTGGGATGCAAATTCGACCCAGTTCTTACTTAAATTACAATACACCACGTAGAGTGTACCAACATTTTATTTTGTTACACGAATGGATTCAGTCAGGCTCACCGTTCCGATTGTTATCAGAAAAAGAACCTGCTTTTGTCACTTTGTCGATATTTGCAAATGCCGACAAACGGATGTTATTGTATTTATCAGGAATTATTTCTTCACTCGGACTCAGTTTAGTGGGACTTAGGCTTTTTCGCACAAACAACGAACATTTGATTTTGCAGGCACAAATCACGGATGAGTTTGGAAGTGGAGAAATCGCCGAACAACAGATCATCGAAATTGAATCCACTCTTGGCCAATGCATCGAAGGAGTTGTGAACATTGAAGACTTGGCCTCAACAACCAATATCTGGAAAACATTACCACAAATTCCAGATGGAATGGTGGAAGAATTGGTTAAGTTTGCAAATGATGTATCGGATACGTATTCTGTTTTAGAAGTAAGAGTTCCCGACTCAATCGGGTTAGTGTATCGTATTCTAAAAACCTTAATTGATTTTGAATTGGAAGTAATCTTTGTTAGAATCTCAACCAGTGCTGATTTTGCATATGACTCCTTTCATATCCAAACCAAAAATGGTAAAAAAATAGAAGATACAGGCCTACTCCTCTCGATCAAAGAAAAAATTCTCTCGGTGGCAAGGGTCAAAGAAAACCAAGGTATCATGGAGATTAGTTTTTAATATGGCATGGTGGAAAGAAGCAGTCATCTATCAAATTTATCCACGTAGTTTCCAAGATTCCAATGGCGATGGAATCGGTGATTTAGATGGAATCACGGAACGATTGGATTATTTAGCAGGTTCCAAAGATTCCCTTGGCATTGATGCGATTTGGTTATCACCTGTTTATCCCTCGCCTATGTTTGATTTTGGGTATGATATTTCTGACTACGAAGAAATAGATCCCGTATTCGGAGACATTCAATCCTTTAAACGCCTGTTAAAGGAAGCGCACAAACGTGGAATCCGAATTATTATGGATTTGGTGGTAAACCATACATCTCATCTCCACCCTTGGTTCATTGAATCCAGATCTTCTGTCAACAGTCCCAAACGTGATTGGTACATTTGGAAAGAACCTAGCCATAATGGTCCACCGAATAATTGGTTAGGAGCTTTTGGAGGTTCAGGATGGGAATATGACAAACGAACTGGTGAGTATTATTTCCACTCCTTTTTAAAAGAACAACCTGACCTCAATTGGCGTAACCCAGATGTGGAGGACGCAATCTTTCGGATGATGAAATACTGGCTCGATATGGGTGTGGATGGATTTCGTTTGGATGTGGTGAATCTTTATGTAAAAGATGAATTCTTTCGGAACAATGCTTCTTATTTTATGAAAGGCCCAAGGCCTTACGACAAACAAGTACATACTTATGATCGGGACCGCCCAGAAATGCATGGCATTCTACGTCGCATGCGAAAACTTCTAGACTCTTATTCCGAAAAACGCATGTTTGTTGGTGAAATCATGCAAGATTTCCCTGGAAATGTTTTGTTACCAGCTACATATTGTGGCCGAAATGATGAACTCCACCTTGCATTCAATTTTATGTTTTTATTTTCCTCTTGGAAAGCAGAACGTTTTTTCCAAATTGTGAAAGATTTTGAATCTGCTCTTGGGGAAGACAACTGGCCTAATTATACATTGTCCAATCATGATTTCCCTCGTCACATCACTCGTTATGAAAAAGGGGAACATACATTGGATCGAGCAAGGCTTGCCGCCTGTATGATGTTAACCTTACGAGGAACACCATTTCTGTACTACGGTGAAGAAATTGGAATGAAACGCCAAAAAGTCCCGTTTAACAAAATCCAAGACCCTGTTGGAAAGCGGTATTGGCCATTCCATCCAGGCCGTGATCCAGAACGAATCCCGATGCCTTGGGACGGATCCGAATCCACTGGATTCACAACTGGAAAACCTTGGTTACCCCTTTACGCAGAGGCGAACACAGTTAATGTGGAAGCGCAAAAACAAGATCCGAATTCTCTTTTTTATACATATAAAAAACTAATCCAAATCCGAAAAGATCGCAAATCCCTCCGAAAGGGAAAACTAAAGATTTTACTCAGTTCCGATAAACAAGTGCTATACTATAGAAGGAGAGAAGGAAAAGAAGAAACTTATATCTTTTTGAACTTTTCTTCCAAACCTGTTAGTGTTTCTTACCCAAGGAAATGGACACTGAATCAAATTTTATTCAGTTCCAAAAATCGAAGTGCATCTTTTGAACTAGAAAAAGAGTTGGATACAGGTGATTTGGTCCTACTTCCCAATGAAGCGGTGATTTTTGGGAAGTAGTATCCTTACACTACAAAGAAAGTTTTGGTATCACAACTTCCTGTGCAAATTTATGGGTTTCTTCATAACAAAAAGTATGGAATCCAATCATTCACCACCACTCTCAGCTTGGTATTTTTTTGAAACGAATACCAATCGGTTGATGTATTGGCATACGGAAGATTCATTTTGAAGGTCTATGTCAATCCTTGGTTTATCAGATCGTAAGTCCGAGGCAGGAAAGGTGATGTAAATCGCATCAGGACCCAATTCCTCAAAACACAACTCTTCTTCCCTTTTCGGAGTTTCTCCACTTTCCCCATTGCATCCAGCATATACCCCCGATACATAAAACTGACCTTTCGGTTGTCTCCACTGGAAATCATTAAAACAAGTTCCGTCACTTGCACTTCCATAACTTGTTACAAAAGAACCACTGGATTCTTTATCACGTTTGATATTGGGATGAGAACGAACAATTTCATAAATCATCCAATAACGATCTGAAGTCGACAACCGATATTGCATTTCACCAATCTCTTCATTGAACCCACCTTCACCGAATTTTGCGGCAACGAGAACAACTGCCTTTTCATAGGCATTCGTTTTGAAAATTTCTTTGTAATCTTTTGGAATTGTTGCTAAAAATTCTTTGAAACCTTGTCCCGAAGTGAGAAGGTAATCCGTAGTGGCAAGAGGTGTGAGAATCACTTCACCTGATTTTAACTTGATGCGAAACCCAATGGATCCTCCGGATTCTTCTGCGACTATAGAAAGAACTTCTATTGTTTCATCCGAACCTAAATTGCCTGATCCATCCATCTGTGTGATGTGCATAAACACACCTTCGTTTTCTTTAAACTCTAGTTTTCCATTGGCAACAACAGACAATGGATCAAAGTTTGTTTGGAATTTTTTCACAATGTCTAATGCAGTTTGTGATGAACTTGAAAGTGAAAAGTATTGGAATGGCAAACCCTTTGCCGAATAAGCCCCATCTTTTGCAATCAATTGAAAAATCATCTCTGGGACTAAATAGTGATTTTTAAATTTATTAAATTGGACGACGAGTCCCTTATACGAATTTGCTCTCACAGAAAATTCAGAATACAGTTGTTTTTCAATAACCTCTTTTTGGAGTTTCCAATTTTCCACTAGAGAACTTGATTGACCTTCTGGTAAAACCAATCCCGATCCTTCCTTTCCAGTTTCGCGTAAAACCGCATAACGTTTCACAATGGCGGCAAGTCTCAAATCTTTAGGTGTATCTTGGCCTACTAAATTTGGCAATAAAACCAATTCGTTCAAAACTTTTAGTCGATCATCTGGTTTTGGAAATTCTAAAGCCAGAGCAATGTTAAAAATATCCACATTTACTTTTGAAAGATCAATGGATTTGATTTTCTCGGGATTCACCAACCACTGTCTCAATGCATTGATCACTCCATAATCATTTTTACCGACGATCGTTCCGACTGCTTTTTCAGGTAAAAAAGCATTTCCCATATCGAGTAACCTTGTTACATAATCCGCACTCAGTTTTGAAGTGCTAAGAAAATAAGCCTTACCTTCATCACACTGTGCTTTCAATCTTTCGGGACAAATTACTTCAAAATATGTAATGGTTTTATCTTTTTCTGTCACCTCAACGTAAGCTGTAACTTCAACGTTATCTTTGGCATTCACCTTTCCGATTGCAATACCTGGTAACTTTGTTTCTTTGATGAGTTCCAAATCTTGATTGGATTGGAAAAAGTAAAAACGCATGGCTGGTTCCAATGGTTTTACTTTTCGTTTTGAACAATTTGAAAATGCCATCACGAGAATGGCACTCGTTATAAGTGATCGCAAGAAAATGGAAGCAAGGTTCATAGGAAAATCCTTTGAGTGATAAGTTTGTCACGAATCTTAATCAGAAATAAATTGACAAGTCAAATCAAAAACGATTTTTGAACAATTTGTCCATTATACCAGATAGTAGATAAATTATTTCTATTGGATTCATTTGAATTTTTAAATATATATTAAATTAGTATGGAATCATGAATCTGGACGATTTGTTTTTGTGGGGCGCCTCGCAATGGATCTTTAACACTGAATACAATTTCAAAACGACCCCGCTTTCCGCTGCAATCTTTCCTCTCTTTTCTTATCATCGCTCTCATGCGGAGAAGAAAATTTTCCCATCCAAATGGAACCTGAAAAGAGTCCATAGGAATGGGAAACGGTTTCGTAAATGGTTACTTGAATGAGACTAAGTACTATTTATATTAACTGTTGACAATTCACGATTGGGGAATTCGCTGGCAATAGATGCGCACGTTGGTGGTAAATACATTTGTCTATCGATTTGCAGTATTGTTACTTTCGATCGTTTTCGTCAGTACAAATACTGAAGGTTACGCATCCAATCTCGAACCATACCAAAAGCATACCTCTTATAAACACAGTAGTTTATGCGATTTTTCTTATACCATTCAAGAAGTCAGTGAATCGAATGAGGAAGAATCGGAAATCAATGCACATCGCTATCAGATCACCAATCATTCCTTTGTTTCAATGGTTCAAATTACAATTCAATTTGAATCTGAACTAATACAAATCCCATTCTTTTTTCAAACTGCATCTTTTTTCGCTAACAACCTCAAAGGCCGGGCTCCACCCATCTCCGCTTAACATAAATTTTTATCCACGGAAAATCGCTTTTTAGAACGCGATTGATGGTATTTAAAAATTTGGCTAACTTTCGTTAGCTAAAGTGGGGACACAATGGATCTTTTTTTAAAGGGCAGACACGTTTTTTCAACTAAACTATTTATTTCGGCATTTTTCATTCCATTCTTTCTATTATTGAATTGCCATGGGAAAAACCATGAAGACAAAAATTCATTAATGGCTACTTATCCTTGGAAACAGGATGTAACGATCGATAAAAACTATGTTGCACAAGTAAAGGCAATCCAACGCATCGAAGTAAGAGCCTTTGAAAAAGGATATCTAACCCATATCTTTATGGATGAAGGTAAAGTTGTCAAAAAAGGTCAGAAGTTATTCCAAGTAATGCCTATGCTTGTCAATGCTCAATATGACAAAGCCAAAGCAGAATACGAATCTACTTTAATCGAATTTGAGAACACAGAGAAATTATTTAAAGAAAATGTTGTTTCTCAAACAGAACTTTCACTCATCAAAGCGCGATTAAAGAAAAATAAAGCCGCTATGGAATTAGCCCAAGTCCATTTAAACTTGGCAACAGTTACGGCACCTTTTACAGGAATCACAGATCGATTCCAAGTTCGACTTGGTAGTTTAGTCGAAGAAGGGACTTTATTAACTACGATTTCCGACATATCCAAACTATGGGTGTATTTCAATGTTTCGGAAAAAGATTATTTAAACTTTTCGAATGCCAGAAGATCAGGTGACAAACCGTTAAAAGTAAAATTTTTGATGGCGAATGGTGAATACTTCAATCATGAAGGAATCGCTGACACAATTGAAGGTGAATTCGATAGCGAAACTGGAACCATTCCTTTTAGGGCAACATTTCCTAATCCAAATAGATTATTACGTCATGGAGAAACGGGAAATGTCGTGATAAAAGAAAATTTAAAAGACGCACTCCTCATTCCTCAAAAAGCGACTTTTGAAGTATTAGATAAACATTATGTATATACGATTTCTAGTAAGGGAAAATTAAAAACGAGAGAAATTAAAATTTCGAATGAAATCCCACACTTATTTGTTGTCGAATCTGGAATCACTGACAATGACATCGTATTATTAGAAGGACTTGGAAAAGTACATGAAGGTGATACTGTAAAATTTAACATCGAAACTCGTGAAAACATTATGAAAAGTTTCGAGTTATCGGCTCATTAGGAGATTATTGTATGTTTACAAAATTTCTCCAAAGACCAGTCCTCGCGATTGTTATTTCCGTATTAGTTGTGTTTGTTGGGTTAATATCCATCAAAAACATTCCAGTTTCACAATTTCCTGAAATTGCTCCGCCTCGCGTCACGATAACATTATCATTCCCAGGTGCTAGTGCTCAAGTTTTAGTCCAATCAACCATAACTACATTGGAACAAGCAATCAATGGTGTAGCTGGAATGCGATATATGATCTCTTCCTCAACGAGTTCAGGAGATGCCATCATACAAGTATTATTCGATCCAGGAACAAATCCAAATGATGCTCTAGTACAAGTAAAAACTCGTGTGGACCAAATGATGTATCGCGTTCCTGAATTAGTTCGTTTGGAAGGAATCTTTGTCCAACCTGTCCAACCGAGTATGCTTTTGTACGTAAACTTATATAGCAAAGATCCAAATGCGAGCGAGAAATTTTTATACAATTATGCAACTGTGTTTCTATTACCTGAGTTAAAAAGAATTCATGGCATTGGACAAGCGAAGATTTTAGGAACAAGGCAATATGCGATGCGTGTTTGGTTAAATCCTGACAGGATGCGTGCTTATAATGTAACAACATCCGAAGTCATGAAAGCAATTGAAAACCAAAGTATTATTGCAAGACCTGGTCGCCTTGGCCAAAGTTCGGGAAAACAAGCTCAATCATTAGAATATACCTTAACCTATGAAGGTTGGTACAATGAACCTGGGCAATACGAGAATATTATCATTCGTGCCAAAAATGGAGGAGAATTACTCTATCTCAAAGATATCTCAAAAGTAGAACTCGATAGTGAGTTTTATAATATTTATTCAGATGTAGATGGACACCCGGCCGCTGCCATCATGTTTAAACAAACCGAAGGGAGTAATGCAAAAGTCGTCATCGAAGATATCAAAGCAAAGTTAGAAGAACTCAAACAAACATTCCCACCTGAAATGGATTACAAATTAAGTTATGATGTTTCAAACTTTATTGATGCCGCCATTGAAAAAGTGATCCATACTTTGGTAGAAGCCTTTGTTCTCGTTGCAATTGTTGTTTTTATCTTTCTTGGTGATTGGCGCTCAACACTCATTCCCATCATTGCTGTACCTGTTTCTTTAATAGGTGCCTTTTCATTTATGATGGCATTGGGCCTGACTATCAATTTAATTACTCTCTTTGCGATGGTGTTAGCTATTGGTATTGTTGTTGATGATGCAATTGTAGTGGTTGAAGCCGTTCACGCCAAAATGGCCGAAGACCATCTAAGTGTTTATTTATCTGTTAAAGCAGTATTAGGAGAGATAAGTGGAGCAGTGATTGCGATCACACTTCTCATGACAGCAGTGTTTGTCCCTGTCACTTTTTTACCAGGCCCTGTGGGAGTTTTTTACAGACAATTTGCAATTACCATGGCAACGTCTATCGTACTTTCTGGTTTAGTTGCTTTGACATTAACACCAGTCCTTACGGCTATGATTCTGAAACCGCATAGCCATAACAAAAAAACTCACAATCCAATAGATCTTTTCTTAGAAAAATTTAATTTTTATTTTGAGATTGTAACTGATCAATATGTGCAATTAATGAATCGATTTTCTGGTTCAAAAGTATTTATCGTTTCACTCTTACTCTTTTTCTCATTAGGATTCGTTTTATTATCACAATTTGTTCCATCAGGTTTTGTTCCAGGGGAAGACCAAGGGATGATCTATGCAGTGATCCAAACACCACCTGGATCTACGATCGAAAAAACCAATGATGTCGCAAGAAAACTGCAAGAGATTGCATTGAAAATCGAAGGTGTTGACTCCGTTGCTTCACTTGCGGGTTATGAAATCCTTACGGAAGGAGAAGGATCGAATGCAGGAACTTGTCTTATCAGTTTAAAAGATTGGTCCGATAGAAAAAATTCTGTCCACGACGTATTGGAAGAATTGGAACACAAAACCAAAAATTTTGGAGCCATCATAGAATTCTTTGAACCACCTGCTGTTCCTGGTTTTGGTGCGGCAGGCGGCGTTATGTTTCGTTTGCTCGATAAAACCAATAGCGGAGACTACACAGCTTTCGACAAAGTACATGAAGAGTTTATGGCTGAATTGAAAAAAAGAGAGGAGTTGACTGGGTTATTTTCTTTTTACTCAGCAAAGTTTCCACAACTTGAAGTAAAGTTAGATCGAAAACTCGCGATGCAAAAAGGAGTCAACATTGGGGAAGCAATGGATAACCTAGATATCCTCGTTGGCAGTACCTACGAACAAGGATTCATTCGATTCAATCAATTCTTTAAGGTGTATGTTCAGTCATCTCCGGAATTCAGAAGGTTACCTTCCGATATTCTTGGGTTATTCACACCGAATGACAAAGGTGAGATGGTTCCTTACTCCTCCTTTATGTCATTGGAACAAAGACAAGGAGCCAATGAAATTACCAGATACAATGCTTACACTTCCTCCGTGATCAATGTATTGCCCAGTGATGGTTATACAACAGGGGATGCTATACAAGCCATTCGAGAAGTTTCCAAAACACTACCAAAAGGATTTGAAGTTGGATGGGAAGGTTTATCCTACGATGAAGCCTCTCGAGGGAATGAAGCGATCTACATCTTCATCGTCGTAATCGTCTTCGTATATTTAGTGTTATCTGCCCAGTATGAGAGTTTTATCATTCCATTTTCCGTTATTTTCTCACTCCCACCTGGTATCTTTGGTTCTTTTTTCTTACTACGTTTGCTCGGACTAGCCAACGATATTTATGCCCAGATTGGTATGATTATGTTAATCGGACTACTGGGCAAAAATGCGGTTCTGATAGTCGAATTTGCAAGGCAAAGGCAAGAAGCTGGCCTTAGTATCATAGATGCAGCACTGGAAGGAGCGAAAGCAAGGTTTCGACCAATTTTAATGACCTCTTTTGCCTTTATAGCAGGACTTTTTCCACTCATCGTTGCAACGGGACCTGGCGCCATTGCAAATCATACCATCGGAGCCTGTGCATTAGGTGGAATGTTGTTTGGAACCATTTTTGGAGTGATCGTAGTGCCTGGCCTCTACATCATTTTTGCCAACATTGCAAAAGGAAAAAGCCTCATCTACCATGAAGATCATATGCCACTTTCGGAATCGGATGCAAGTTACCGTTTTTCTGAAATCGAACGCAAAAAAAATAGAAAAACAAGGAAGGAAATCAAATGAAACGGTTTATCATCATATTCATAGTTTTATGGAATATTTCATGTATTCCTGCACTTTATGTAAGAGATAAAGAAGATCTACAACTTCCTGAACAATTTCAAAATTGGGAGTCCTCTGAAAAAGCGATCAAGTTACAAACAGAAATATGGAACCAGTTCTTTAATGAACCCCAATTGATATCATTGATTGAGATTGCCATCAAAAATAACCAGGAACTTGAAGTTTTAGAACAAGAAATCAGTATCGCAAACAACGAAGTTTTTGCAAGGCAAGGGGAATACTTACCCAAATTATCACTCCAAGCGGACGCAGGAAGCGAACAAAAAGAAAGATTTAGTACACCTAATGCGAATTCACCGACATTGTTTGCTCACGGTGGACTCGTTATGAGTTGGGAAATCGACATTTGGAAAAAACTAAGGAATGCAACAAAATCTGCTTACCTAAGGTATTTAGCAAGTATTGAAGGAAAAAGATTTGTTGTTACCAACTTAGTTGCAGAAATTTCAGATACTTACTTTGAATTGAAGGCACTCGACAACCAACTCACTCTCATTCAAAACTATATTGAGGTATTGTCCAAGGTAAAGGAAATCGTCGTATTACAAAGGGAAGCTGGTAGAACAACTTCCCTTGCAGTAAAACGATTCGAAGCCGAGGTATCCAAAAATTTAGCGCGTAAATATGATATCGTGCAAAGAATAGCAATCACTGAAAATCGACTCAATTTCCTATTAGGAAGATTCCCAGAAAAAATCAATCGTACCTCAGACAATTTTTTAGAAATTGCCCTCCCTGAAATTCAAAAATCAGTTCCAGTTGATCTCCTTGAAAATCGACCTGATATCAAACAAGCTACACTGATTTTAGAATCTAGAAAACTAGACATCGAGGTGGCTAGAGCAAAATTTTATCCCTCCCTGTCCATTGACGGAAACATTGGTTATGAAGTTTTTAATTCCAAACATTTTAAAGGAACACCAGTATCACTCGCTTATGGAATAGGTGGAGGGATCATTGCACCGCTCATCAACAGAAAAGCGATAGAAGCCAATTATGCAACAGCAAACAACTTACAAATCCAAGCCATTTATAATTATGAAGTCTCACTCCTAAAAGCATTTACCGAAGTGACGAATCAAATTGTAAAAATCAAAAATCTCACTCAGAAATTTGAAGCAAAGAATAAACAAGTGCAGAATTTAAAAGAATCAGTTGAGATTTCCAATATCCTATTTAAAGCCGGAAGGATTGATTATATCGATGTTTTGTTTAGTCAAAGGGATTTTTTGGAAGCGCAAGTAGAAGCCTTTGAATTGAAGTATAGTTTACTTGAATCTAATATTGGTTTGTACAAGGCACTGGGTGGTGGATGGCGAGGCCAATTCGAATCTGATAGCGAAAGGAAAAATGGAAGTTTTTAGAGCCTAACTTTAAACTAGTTAGACGGAACAATATTTGAAATGATAAATTCCAATCTCTAAGGATTTTTCTTTTTCAATTGCAACAACTGGACCACTGCCTCAGGCAATGTAACAATTTTTTTGGTTACATGGCTTACAGTAATATAAGTGAGTGACCCTGAACAAATTCGTTTCCCATTTGTCTGCATTTGGAATTGCCAAAATACTTTCGAAGATTGGTAACTTGGTTCTAGTTGCACTTCGATCACTTCATCAAACTTTGCAGCATTACGATAATCAATGAGTGATTGGATGACATGAAAATCCAATTGGTATGTATCGACAAATTCAGCGTAGGAAATCCCTTTTGCTCGGAAATACTCAGTGATGGCCACATCCAAATAATGGAGATAATTCGCGTTGAATACTATCCCTTGCGAATCCACTTCTGCATAACGAACTCGTATTGAAAAAGTAAAACTGTTTTTTTCTGTACGCATTTCGTGTATTTCCTTTTACCGGAAAAGTTGATTTTTTGCATAACAACTCTTTAAACTCAATCAGAATTTAAATAAAAACTATAATTCTCGTTTATGATATAACAATGCTTTCTTTAAACAGAGAGTAAGTTTGGTTTTGGGTAATTTTTGATTGATTGGAAAAAATAGAGCCCTTTTTCCATCACAATTGAATTCCGGAAATTCCATCGCTATCTCCTTTGCAATGGTCGTTTTACAATTAAAGTAAAGAGCAAATGTATTATCATTTACTTTTGCCATTCGAATGGTAGAACCTGATTTGGTAATTGGTGTTAGAAAACTTGGTTCACCCCATTTCAAACACTCCTGAATCATTCCAATTCGATTGTCAGATTTCGATAATTCATAAATCCAAACTCGAATTTCCATTAACTTATCTAACATTGCAGGAGATAAATTAAAATAGTATTCCAAAACTTCATCAGAAGCAATTGGATACTGACTTATCCATTTTTTAATGTTAAATGATTTGCCGATTGTTTCTTTTCGGGATTTCATAGTTTAGTATTGAAATAATGGACCGATCTCTTCATCGTTCGTTTTAAATCGAACTTTATCACCAATTTTAACAGAATTAAAATCAACTACGCCATCTATCACTGTTGTGAGTTTAACATTTTCTTCTGTTTGAACGATAGCAAGTATGTAAGGAGCTCTTTTTGCCATATGTCCAAATCCAACATGCACAATTGTAAATGAAACAATAGTTCCTGTTTGTTTCAGTTCTACAGTTTCGATTGATTCACTACCACAAGAAGGGCAACCATCTAACACTTCTGCTACTTTGTATTGGCATTTGTGGCAGAAAATGCCAGTTAAAGTTTCGGTTAGGCTCATAAGTCATTACTCTTCATTTGGAAAAATTTATGCAATCTGTTTATTTTGGCATTTGAGTTTCGATTTGTATACAACTACCTGCGATGATCTGATAACCGCTAGGCATGAGTTTCCAAACCCTCAAATAGCGAAAGTTTCCTTCGATCGGGTTGCCTAACATCTTTCCCTTCGTTTGATAAACGATGACAACAATGGCAGTATCATTGATGATTTTGATCTCTTCTAATTTTGATTCAATGGATTCTACAACCATAGTTTTATTACGATGGGAATCTAAATCCATTTGTTTGGTAACGATCATTCCATTTGGTGCTATGAATTGAAGGTCGTCATTTAAAATTCCTTGCAAAAACGAAACATTACTTGTTTTGATTGCTTCGATCAAATTCATTTCTAATTTTTGTATTTCTTCTTTTTGAATCATAAAAGTTTAGTTAATTTTTTCCTCGATTGTAAAAGCATATTCAAGACGTTAGACGGATTTTATTGAGAATCCGTATTCGATTCTTCCCAAAGTGTTTTGAATTGTTTGGGTATTCCTTCGTTCTTATACACTTCCACTTCCAAGGTTTTACCATATTTACTATAAACAAAATATTCGTTAGAAATTTTAGGAGGGATTATGGTAACTTCAGAGTCAATATCGTGATTTGAATTGAAAAATTCATAACAATCTGGCGTTCTCACGTACTTCAAATTCTCTTGGTTCTTTGTGAATTTATTTTTAATTTCATAGCTGAATGAAGTTTCGCCATAAACATAGGAACAACTCATTGTGCTATCATTTAAGAAAGAATTAATTTTTATAGGAACTTTGCCCAAATGGATAATACTGTCACTTGCACTCGGACAACAACATCCGCAATGTTCCTCTCTCACTAAAATTGCATTTGTAAATGGATAGTTTTCCTGTCTGATCGAAATGGAAAATGATTCCGATTTATAAATAAAATCTTCTTTTTTATTGTAGATGAAAAGTTTATCCCCCTCAATGCATTCTTCCATTTCAGTTTGGTTTTTTCGTCTCGCAAGAATGAGTTCATAACCATTCACCGATGTTGTCTCTTTCACATCGTAATCCATTAATTCAGTTTGTAAATCAGACAGATTGCTACTTAATTCTTCTGGTTCCAAATTGATCCTATCTGCCCAACTTAAGCTAACTTCGCTTCTAGAAGTAATTGTATAACCAGAAAATATCCAACCATTCAAACCATTATATGCAATTTGAAACCAATATCCTTTAATTCCATCAATGGTAACAAGTTTAGGATCGATGGATAAAATAGATGATACATAACCATTCGGAATTTTTTCCAAAACATCCGAATCCTTATTCGGTTTTGAACGCAAACGAAGGCGAGAGTTTACATTCACTCTCATATACAACTCTGGTTCATTCACAGAAAAATCAGATTCCTTTCCATAATAATCCTTTCCTTCATATGAAAAATGAATGATATTTGTAGAATCTTTGTTTTGAATGATCTCCCTGATTGTAACTTTCGTTTTCCAAGGAATCAATAACGTTACCTTTTTTAAAGCACTGGAATCAAATACCTCTGTCGCCGGAATCTGTGTAACAAATCGATGGATTGGTCCTTGCTCCGTTTCATTTTTTTTATCGGAACAGACAAAAAGAAAAAATAAAATGGTTAAATATAGTTTTGATTTCATGGATGACTCACCTAGTGATGGCATACAAATATTAATGTAAATTCATCCTAAAAATTTCCATCCATATTTGTGTTCTATCGTTTGCGGTTTTGGTTTTAAATTCTATTACGATTTTGTCAGTAGGAATTTCTAAGAACGGAAAGAATTTGATTTTATATGCAGAGCGAATGTCAGACGGGGAATTTGACGGACGCCGTGCGAGGGCATTGTGTTGAAGATTAGCGGTAAGTCGCTGTTATGCGTAGTGCTTTATTTCTTAATATGATTTTTTATTTTATCCCAACGAGAATTAATTCCCTCTTGATCCCCGATCAAATCTGAATTATTTTCTATAAATTTAATCAAATCTTCTACAGCAATTTTAATAGCTGGAAAGAATTCTCCATTTTTAAAACGAGGAATCATTTTTTCTTTTATAATTCTAGCGGCAATTTCATCTTTAATTATTTTTTCTAATCCATATCCAACTTCTATTCTTACTTTTTTATCATCAATAGCGAGTAGTATCAGTAATCCATCATTGTAAAATTCCCTCCCAATTTTCCATTTTTCAAAATATTCCAGAGAATATTCTTCAATAGATTTATTTTTTGTCGTTTCAATGATTAGAATGGCAATTTCTGATCCATATTTTTTTTTAAAATTTAAAATTAGATCGGCTAATTCTTCTTTTTCTTTGTTCGAGAATAGGTTAATTTCATCTCGAATTGGAATGAATTGAGCCTCTGTTGTTTTTTCACTACAATTTGTTAAAAAAAGTATGCTAGCGAATAAACTAATAATTAATATTATTTTTTTCATTTTCTCTCTTTTAATTGAATTTGTTTTGGCTATTTGAAAAAGGATATAGGTAAATTTTGGTATTTCAATTTATTAAATTTTATCTATGAATGTTTGAATATAAATTTCGTTTAAAGCATTACGCATAACACAAGAATCTCAGTTTCACGTTTATCACCTCATTCACGATGATATGCGATTCCTATTGCTCACCCCAGTTTCAAGATAGGATTCGCAGGAACATTCCCACTCATTTGCAAAAGGTTGTTTCAATGTAATGCCTTCGCCACAATCAGATGCAGTGGTCAAAACTGAAAAATCGTTCCATTTGTATTAGATTGTATCAATTGAATTGAAAGAGATTAGAACCAAGTTTAAACCCCAATGGAATTGGGGCCTAAACTTGAATGTTTTAGTAAATTTGGTTTTACTTCAATCGTTCGATGATTGTTGCAATACCCATACCACCACCAATGCAAAGGGTGATGAGGCCGTAACGAAGGTCTCTTCTTTCCAACTCGTCAAGTACGGTTCCAGTAAGGATCGCACCTGTTGCTCCGAGTGGGTGTCCAAGCGCAATCGCTCCACCATTTACATTGATTTTGGATTCATCAATTCCAAGTGTTTTCTTTACGTATAACACAACAGATGCGAAAGCTTCATTGATTTCCCAAAGGTCGATGTCTTTTACGCTGAGTCCTGCTTGTTTCAAAGCTTTTTGAGAAGCAGAAACTGGACCAGTTAACATGATGGTTGGGTCTTCACCAGTTGCTACTGTTGCGAGGATTTTTGCACGAGGTTTCAAACCGTATTTTTTCAATCCATCATCATTGGTTACTAAAATCGCCGCAGCACCATCCACGATACCAGAAGAGTTTCCTAGTGTATGGATGTGATTGATTTTTTTCACTTCTGGGTATGAACGAAGTGCAATCGCATCGAGTTCTTTTTCACCAATCGTTTTGAAAACAGGACCAAGACTTGAAAGGAATGCATAATCAGATTCGATCCTTGGATTTTCTTCTTCTGTTACAACTGTTCCATCATCCAAAGTGATTGGGATCACAGATTTTTTGAAGTGGCCATTTTGAATGGCAGCATGCGCTTTTTGTTGAGAAGATTCCGCAAAACGATCTGCTTCCTCACGAGAAATATCATACTTCGTTGCGATTAAATCAGCAGAGATCCCTTGTGGAACTAAATTGTAATGAGCAGCAATTTTATCGTTCCCAACGTTAAAATCACGACCGATCATATCATCACCCATTTTCACTCGGCTCATAGATTCAACTCCTCCACCGATTCCAAGTTCCATCGCACCAGATCCAACATGGTTTGCTACGTTGTTTAGAGCTTGTAATCCAGATCCGCAGAAACGGTTTACTGTGTAACCAGGAACATCTTTTGGCCAATGAGCAGCCATTACCGCATAACGTGCGATACATGCAGCTTGGTCAGCGACTTGGGATACACAACCCATTACAACTTCTTCTACCGTTTTTGGATCGATTCCTGTACGGGATTGGATGGCTTTTAATGTGGCAGCAGCTAATTCTTGTGGGTGGACGGATGCAAGTGTCCCGCGTTTTTTGCCCTTTCCTCTCGGAGTTCGGACAGCATCAATAATATAGGAATTCCCCATGGGTTTACCTCTCTCTGGGTGTTCTAGGAAAAACGTACAGAGTTCGCCTCACAAGAAAAGTAAAAAAATCATCATTTCGTCATAGTTTTTGTGAATTTGTGACGGTAGTACTTCATTTTCGCTTGGATTTGGCAAGAATAGCCCGCAATCATCGCATCAAGCCGGTCGGCTTTGCTTTCATTCCGTTCGTCGGCAATGCGGATGTATCGAAAATTGGGATCAATTGCCTCGGCAAAATCCCGTTTGTTCCAGTCCACATACCGCCAGGCACTGAAACTATGGTTGACGCCCACCTTTTCGTCGATGGTTCCAATCAGTTGGAACTTGGATTCGCAAGGGGTACGGAAAAAAATGTATCGGTTGAAAAAATACAGAATCGTTCGGTGCGGATTGGCATCCAAAACAGAGCGGAAATGTTCCTTCATTTCTTCGACGGTATAAAATAAGTCAGGACCAGAGTTAGTGCTCCGAAAGATCACTGGCGAAAATTCGTTCGGTGTATATAGATTTGTTAAGATACGAATGTAAGAAGGATCGTCCAGTCGATACGGAATTTCATTGAAGGCAAAGGGAAAGGGATCTCGTTCTGTGAGGTGGATTTCGATGTAACGAGTGTGATCGTATTCGGGATCATTGATATCGGTTGCGACAATTTTTTTGATGTAACGAGAAAGGAATTGGTCTTCGTACAAATCACGGACTGTGACTGCCCCTTCTTCATAAAGAATGGCACTACCAAAATCTATAAAACTAGCACCATCTAACAGGCGTCCGATTGAACCATACTGATGGTGTAAGATGCGATTCCGAAAGATCGAACGTAAGATCAAATTATGATCATACAATCGTTTACGGCCTGACCTTTGTTCGACGACAGTATTTTTTGTTTTTTTGACCTTGTAATAGTGGATGTGATTCGCGAGTCCAAAGCGTAATTTTTCAAACGCATGGTTTTCCAAAACACGTTTTTCATCTTCTTCATTTTCAATGATGGTGGTTTCAGCAACCAAAGGAGATACAAGCCCAATCACGTTTCCAAAGAAACAAAGTAAGATCATAAAATTGATCCAAACTCGTTTCTTTATGTGAGGGAAAAATTGAGAAAGCACAGTGCTAGATTGAAATACTTAAGTCAAACACCCGGATGTATTTTGAAAATACAAACCCGGGTCATAAATTCGCTGAAAGGTTAGAATTTTAATTCCTTTGGCCGAGGATGGGACCACCTGTTTTTTCCATCATCCTTTCTTTGGTTAAAAACAAATCTTCCCGGTTGTCGGCTGCCATCTCACCTGTTCCATCTAAATAAATCGCACCTTTGGGACATGCCTCTTCGCATAACCCACAGAAAATGCAACGTAACAAATTGATCTCAAATTTTTTCGCAAACTTATCTTCAGGGTGAAGGTGTTGGCGTTCTGCTGGCACTTCTGCTGCTTCGATGTGAATCGCATTGGCAGGACAAATCCACATACAGCAAAAACAAGCCGTACACCTTTCTCGACCTTGTTCATCCCGTTTCATCGAGTGCATCCCGCGAAACCGAGTTGAATATTGTCGTTTTTTATCAGGGTATTCAATGGTGACTTGTTTGTTAAAAAAAGCAACTTTTACAAAATGTTTTAGAGTGATCCAAAGGCCTTTGCCGATGGACCAAAAATAAAATTTTTCATACCAAGAAAACTGGTGTTTTTTGGCTACGTTGACGACATTAACGGTTCCCAACGGATGCCTCCATTTTTTTTGCCATGGTATTTAGAATGAGTTCTACAACACCGGCAGAAGTGAACAACCCTTGGATGGGGTTCATTGACTTTTCAAAGTTTTGTTTTAATCCGTTTTTATTCGTAAAACTTCCTTCTGATTCACAGAAAATTTGAATTGGTGCCGCCAAACTTGCGTTCTTTGCAGCATCAGTCAAATTCGTATCAAAACAAATCACTTTGTTTGGATCGATTCCATCTGGAATTGATTCCTTTAGAAGGATCACCAAATCAATGGTTCCTTGTTTTACTGCAGAAACAATTCCAGAAATACCTTGGGGAGTGGTAAGACCTAAATCAATTGCTCCTTTTGTATTCGGGTGGTAGTCTTTTGTGAGTAAAAAGTCAACTTGTTCGGTTTCTTTGTTTTGTGCATCTGTTACACGAGATTCCCATTGGATGGTTTTTCCACCTAACTCACGTGAGAGAGTTTGAAGATTGTTTTTGAGAGCTTCTAAGCTTTCGTTGGATTCGTGTGCACCACCAAGAACAACGATCGACTTGGCTTCTTTCATCCGATCGATGATTTTTGATACAACCACTTGGGAAGTTGAATTTTTTCCATTTTCCAAATAACTGAGCAAACGATTTTGATTCATCCAATCCAGGTCAAACCGACCTTTGTCACAAAGAAAAAACATCCCTTGTTCAAAGTTTTCACGCACCATGTAACGATACATTTTGTTGTCTCGTACATTCGTTGTTACATTACATCCTGTAGAACATCCATGGCATACAGATTTATGTGATTTGTACCACCAAACGCGTGATTTAAACAATGTTTTATTATTGAGTAGGGCTCCTACAGGGCAAATGTCAGCAAGTGCTCCTTGGTAGTTGTGGTCAATTGGTTCGGATTTCGCAAGACCGATGATGGAATGGTTCCCTCTTTCAAATAAACCGAGGTTTGACTCACCTACTTTTTCTTCTTCAAAACGAACGCAACGGTAACAAACAATGCATCGATTGTGATTGATGATCAGATTGGTTCCAATCTCTTCTTGAGGGATATTTCGTTTTTCGAATTCAAAACGTGAATGTCCTGTTCCCGATCCAAATGCATTGTCTTGCAAACGACATTCTCCAGCTTTATCACAAACTGGACAGTCTAACGGGTGATTGGCGAGAAGGAATTCCATGGTACCAGCGCGTGCTTCTTTCACACGATCAGATTTGGTAATGATACCCATTCCCTCTTTTACAGGAGTATTACAAGCTGCTTGTAACCGAGGCACCCCTTCAATCTCAATGAGGCACATGCGGCACATACCGACAATGCTCAGAGCTGGGTGGTAACAGAAGTAAGGAATTTCGACTCCTACTTCTTTTGTTGCATCAATGAGGTTTTTCTTTTCGTCGACTTCGTATTCGACTCCGTCTATCTTTATCTTAACCAAAGAACAGACCCCCTAGGTTTGATTAGACTTAGGTCTTTTGATTTTGTCAAACCTTCATTTGGAAATTATATTTACCTCGGATAGATACGAGTAGGGTTGTAAGTCCACAACATGATTCGAAAAATATTCAGAATCCACAAATAGGGAACTGGCTCTGATATTGGTCTGTTTTAGAATTTTGGCGATCAAATCATCTAAAATCTGTAAGGCACGGACTTCATAAAAAAAAGCATTATCGAGATTGATTCTCAAATTGGTGAAGGACCCTCGCCCCGCCAAGGTCAACATAAAGCGGTCGTAAATTTCTTCGGTCGATTTTTTCCCTGGGCATCCTTTGATATCCAATTGGATTTGGGAGATCGAAAGTTCTGTCACATTCACCTGTAATGGGAATTCCTTTTTGTCGATGATGTTTTCTGGTTTGAGTTGCAGGACCTGGGCGATTTTTTCGAGAAGGGCAACATTCGCAATTGGTTTCAACAAATAAGCGGTCACATGGCTGTATGCGGCACGTTTCACTTGGTCCTTTTCACTCACAGCCGTCAACATTATGACCGGAGTGAGTTTTAACATCTCCTTTCCTTTTTCAAGAAAACTGATCCCATCCAAATATGGCATGTTCACATCACTAATCACCAAATCGTAACTATTGTTTCGAACTTTCGTAAGCCCAGACATCCCATCCACAACATGAGTCACGTCAAAATTGTATCTCTCTAAAGTATGCAATAAAAGTTTGGCGCTACTCTCATCATCTTCTAAGAGTAAAATTTTATAAACTTTGGGACGATTCATTGGATCTATATTCCTCTATTGGTTTGGAATGGCGTTTAAATTCGCATACTTCAAAAACCATTTTGGTTGAAGGGCTCTTTGGTAAAGGTAAGCGTCAACTAACACTAGATTTACGACTGCTTCCACAATGGGAACTGCCCTTGGCAATACACATGGATCATGACGACCTTTGGCTTTGAGAATGGTTTCTTTGTTTTGGTCGTTAACGGTTTTTTGCTCTTTTTTGATGGTAGAGGTTGGCTTAAATGCAGCCCGAATCACGAGATCCATTCCATTGGAGATTCCACCTTGGATCCCTCCCGAACGGTTTGTTCGTGTTTTCACTTTGCCAGTGCCTTCTTCAATATAAAATTCATCGTTATGAGTACTTCCTGTTTGGCGAGTACCTGAAAAACCAGACCCAACTTCAAATCCCTTACATGCAGAGATTGATAGAATGGCTTTTGCTAAATCTGCATCTAACTTATCGTATACGGGATCACCTAGGCCAGGAGGGAGATTTCGAACCACAACTTTCACCACACCACCAACCGAATCTCCTTCATCTCGGAGTTTGCGGATAAGAGTTTCCATTTCGTCATTGGCGGATGGTTTTGGGCAACGTGTGGGAAATTGGTCTACGATGTCCCTTGAGATTGGGTATTCATCTTCTGTGAGATTCGAATCAATTGGTCCAATCGAGTCTACAAATCCTACCGTTGAGATTCCCAATTCATTTTCTAAAATCACTCGTGCAAGGCCGGCTGCTGCAACACGTCCAATGGTTTCGCGAACCGAAGATCGTCCCCCACCCACATGGGCTCTGTGGCCATATTTTTCAGAATATGTATAATCTGCATGTGAAGGTCGGAATACATGGGCCATCTCATCATAATCACTGCCAATGGTATTTTGGTTGTTCACCTTCATTAAAATGGGGCTACCAGTGGTTTTGCCTTCAAACACACCAGACTCCACGACCATTCGGTCCTTTTCGTCTCGTGGAGTTGTGAGGTCATTTTGGCCTGGCCTACGGCGTGTAAGATCTTTTTGGATTTCTTCTTCCGGAAATGGAAGCCCTGCTGGCACTCCATCCACTACAACTCCAACGGATGTTCCGTGAGACTCTCCATAGGTCGATACTCTAAAAATTTTTCCCCAACTTGATGGCATATACGGACAATGAAAATGGAGATTGCATTCTCTCCAATAAAGTTTTTCATGAACTTGGAATGCACTCCCTCTTCAATGGACCCAAATATAAGGCAATTGGCTTTAGCATCGGGATCCACCTTTTGTTCTTATTGCTTACCTTGGCAAATCTCTACAAAAGTGACATAGATCCTTCACTTGTCCAACTGCGGAAAGGTGGGAGTATTTCTTCCTTCCAGTTGCATCTGTCAGTGGGAATGGGCGAAAAAAAAGAATCCCTCTCCCAAACCAATTCACCAAGTGAAGGAACCAAAACCACAAAGGATGAAATCTCCGAATTCCAAAATTGCCTCAGTTACCCTAGTTTGGCATTAGAACAAAAATTAGAGGATGATTGTGTTTACAGGCTCTCAGTAAAAGAAGATGGTTCTTTAGAAAAAATTGCAGTGGTCACAGCATGTAGGTATGCGGTTTTTGATCAACAGGTGCGACGCCAACTCGCTGAATGGCAATTTTCGTATTCCAAAGGCAAAGAATTTGTACTTCCAATTAGGTTCCGTTTAGATGTCCGAGACTAATCCACAATCCGAAGAAAGGGAATGGTACATTGTTTATACCAAACCGCGTGCGGAAAAAAAACTCAGTGAACTCCTTCGAAAGTACAATATTGAGAACTACTTACCCATCCGCAAAGAAAGGAAAAAATGGACAGATCGTTTTAAGTGGATCCAAGTTCCCATCTTACCTTCGTATATTTTTGTGAAGATTGTGTTTTGGAGGGATAAAAATAAAGTCCTCCAACTCCCAGGTTCCCTACATTTTGTTTTCCATAAAGGGCAACCTGCAATCGTGGAACAAAACGATTTGGATGTTTTAGAACAAGGCCTAAAAGACTATGCGGAGTCACTCAAAATGAACCCTGAATTATTATTCCAAAAAGGCAAAGTGGTTAAAATCATCGATGGACCTTTTACTGGCAAAACCATGGAAATCGTCAAAGTAAAAAACAAAACATTAGTCGTTTGTAGAATTCCAGGTGTGGAGACAATATTTTCTTATGAAATCAATATGGATCATATGGCCTGGGAGGAATTGATTCAATGAAAGCAAAAGATACATTAACGATAGTCAAGCAAGCATTAGATGACGAAATTTCATCCCTCATCCATTTTAGAGAAAACTTAGATCCTTCCGTCAAAGAATGTGTTGAGTTAATCCTGAAATCAAAAGGGAAAGTGATTGTGACTGGTGTTGGAAAGTCTGGTGATATTGCCAAAAAAATCTCCCATACACTTTCCTCCACAGGTACTTCCGCTTATTTTTTACATCCGACAGACGCCTCCCATGGAGATTCTGGTATTGTAGGACCTGACGATGTTGTGCTTGCCATCGGGAAAAGTGGTGAATCAGAAGAACTCAATTATATTTTACCAACCCTTCGTAAAATTGGAGCAAAAATTGTTGGTATCACCGCAAACAACAAATCGAAGTTAGCGGAACTTTCCGATATTGTCATCATCACTCCCGTACTAAAAGAAGCTTGTCCATTGGACCTTGCACCTACTTCCAGCACAACCATTGCTCTTGTTTTGGGTGATGCCATTGCCGTTGCTCTTATGGAATTAAAAGAATTCAAAGCAGATGACTTTGCATTGTACCACCCGGCGGGTCGACTGGGAAAAAGGCTTTCGTTGTATTTATCAGATGTCATGCGAAAGGGAGACCGAAATGCTTCCATTCCCACCCATGCCAACCTTGAAGTGATCTTAAAAGAAATCACGGAAAAAGGCATTGGAGCAACAGGAGTTGTGGACGGTAAAGGCAATTTGGTTGGCCTTATCACAGATTATGATATCAGAAAATACCTCACCAAACACACATTATCTCCTAACGTGACAGCTAAAGAAATGATGAATCCAAATCCCAATAGTTTCCAACCAAATGAAAAAGCATATGATGTTCTCATCAAAATGGAAGGACGCGAAAGACCAATTTCTGTGGCTCCAGTAGTCGATGAAAATGGGGTTTTTGTTGGGATGATTTCCCTCCATGATTTATTACAAAAAGGATTATAAAGACAATGCCAGATTCCTATAAAATTGTTGCTTCTGTAGGTGAAGACGAACTACGCCATTTACAAAAAAAAGATGTAAAAGATGTAGATGTGATTGAAGTCCGATTGGATTTATTTTCTAGAAATTACATCCAAAAAGAGATGAAAAAAAAGATCAAGGCACTCGGTCTTCCTGTCCTTTTCACTTACCGGCGAGCAGAAGATAGCAGTGTTCGCTCTTACGTGAAACTTTTCCCAGAGGATGTGGAAGGGATCATCAAAGATTTTAATGACAATGCAAATTATTTGGATATTGAACTTAATCGTGAAGATACAATTTTTCGAAATTACGAAACTTTGAACTACCGAATCATTTATTCTTATCATTCGTTTAAAAAATCAATTTTAGCTAATGAAATGAACCAATTCATTGCTAAGTCAAAACCCGTTAAGAAAAAAAATCCGATTTATAAATTTGCCATCACTCCAGAAAACATCGAGGAAACTGCTGATTTTTTAAACGATATCAAACTTCTTTCCAAAACACATACTATGATTGGAATTTGTATGGGAGAGCTTGGAATCATTTCCCGTGTGTTTGGCGACAAATTCAATTCGTCATTCACTTATATGACTCTCGGTGAACCAAAAGCCCCTGGTCAAATTTCGGTGGATACGTTTAAAAAAATGCGAGCAGACCTTTTCAAAAGTCCACAATCGGCCAAAGAATCGAAAGAAGATTGATCGGGAGAGTGGTTAAAAATCCGAAAAAAGGCAGAGTTGAAACCATTGTCTCTAACGAAAAATTTCTCTGCCAAAATTTGAAATCATACATCTTGTAAAGAGTTATCTCAGTACTATCGTTACAAGAATTTTGAACCTAAGGAACTTTCCCTGCTTTTGTTCTCAAAAATTCTTGGAAGGAAATGTCTTTCCAAACTTCTTTAAAATCTTTTTCTAAACTCGCAGAAGTCCAGTATTCAGGTTTTAATTCGGCCGCCAATTGGAACTCTTCTTTCGTTTTGGTGATGTCATTTTTTTTCGCATAACAACGGGCAAGTAGGTAATGAGCTGCAGAGGACCCAGTTGTTTTTTGCAAATATGGAATGGCCAAATCAATTTTTCCACCATAGAAATAATTTCTTCCTCGATAGAACAAATACTCACGACCCGTGGAAATGGTTTGGTCTTTTTCTAAAACTGCAAAGTAGGAATCGGCCATATCGAAGGCATTGTTTTCGGTATATTTGCGGGCTAATTTTAAAAATCCAACCTGAAACTTTTCGGGAGTTTGTGTTGGGTCTGGGAATTTGGTTTTGATGAATTCGGAATATTTGGCAAAACTCGATTCAAATTTTTTAGTTTTGTTTCCAGCCTCAAACATACAAACAAAACGAAACATATGGGATTCCACTTGGTTTGGATTGAAGGAAAGGGCTTTGTCAGAAGACTGAATGCATTTTTCCCAATCCGATTTTTGTTCATACAATCGTGCTAAGGCAAGGAGTGGTGTGTCCTTTTGGACTTGTTTGAATGCTTCTTGGAAGGATGATTCCGCTTTGTCAATTTCTGCTAATTTTTGGTAAGCAATTCCCTCATTCAAATAAACATAATACAAAAACACATTTGTATCCTTTGAAAATGGATTTTTTTTCGCTCTTTCAAAAGATTCAATGGCCGCCTTAGGTTCATCTAACCTAAGTTTAATGATTCCCATTTTGTAATGGTATCTGGATCGTGTTGGATTTTTTTCAATGAGAAGGTTTAAATTCGATTCTGCTTTATCGTATTTTTTTTCATCAAAAAGTGCGAGAACATAATCCCAACGTACATCTTCCAAATTGGGTTGGTTTGCCAATATTTGTTCGTAAGACTCACTTGGTTTTGTGGTCTCTTTGTCTTCTCCAGGTTCGTCCACTTTTTTGATTGGATCTTTTTTGGAATCAGTTTGCTTCGAATCTGTTTGTTTTGTCTCGTGTTTCGGTTCTATTTTTGTTGGTTGAGAATATGTTTGAGTTGTAGAAGAAGGGTTTCCTTTGTTTCCTACAGCTCGGTTATAAATTTTTTGTACTTCTTCGTTTTTAGGATCATACTTTAAATAACGAGAAGCATATGTAGCAGATAAATTCCAATCTTGGTGGTAATTAAAAAATAACGCCAACTTCAATAAAACAGTTTTCCTTTGGTCTTTATCTAAGTCCAAATCGGCAGCTCTACGAAAATTTTGAATGGATTTTGGATAATCTTTTTTGTATTCGTAGATATACCCCAAATACATATATGCCTCACCGTCTTGCGGGTGTGAGTCGGCGTGTTTCATAAATTTTTTAATGGCTTCGCCGTATGCTTTTTTAGAAAAAGCCTTTTTTCCTTCTTTCATTGCATCGCTATCGATAGCGAAGGCTGTAGTATGAAAGATGACAAAAGTGAATAGAAAGGAAAGATATTTCCGCACGGATTCCAAACTAGTTGGAACCCATGGGAATGAAAGGGATTTTTGGAAAAAAGTTAGACCTTCGTTCTTTCTTCTTTCTGTGCCGCTAAATTACGCGATGCTCTGAGAACGATACTCATCGTCGTTATTTGTGGGTTCACCGAAAGTCCTGTAGGGTAAACTGAGGCATCCATGACAAATATGTTTTTATGACCATAAATTTCCAAATTTAAATCAACTGCTCCCTTCTCAGGATCATTTGCTGACTGGATGGAACCATGCGGGTGGGCCGATCCCACTGATAGATCTCCGGGCCTTGTGCTTTCTTTTAAGATCCAATCAAAGTTATCGTTCCCTGTAACCTTGTATGGTTCTGTAAACCGAGTGAAAGGGAATATCAATTCTTTGGCACCTGCTGCAACGGTTACTTCCGCCAAAGCCTTTAATCCTTTTAGCATATTCATTCCATCTGTTGGGGTGAGCTCAAAGTAAACCTTTCGTCTTCCAAGACTGTACTTCACACTGGCGTTTGCTTCGCCATCCGCACCATCCCGAACGAGAACAATGCCTGCATTGTATTTGGTATAATCCTTCATGACATCAAACTGTTGTTTGCCGTAAAAGGGAACCAATGAGGAAGCAAGTGTTGGTCTATAAGGAGCCGCTTCTAACCAATACCCATAACCAGTTCCATTTTGGTTATGTCCATCTTTGATCACAATGGACTGTGGTGGTCCTTGGAACATTTTGATTTCGGAATCAAACTTACCAAAGATGGTCGAAGTTGGATGGACTTTTAAATTCCTTCCCACCCAACCATTCCCAATCCCACTCCTTTGCAAAAGGGCAGGACCTTCAATGGCACCAGCACTCACAATGACAACTGGTGCTTTGATCTCCATTGTTTCTATGATTTCGTTTGGTGCCTTTTCATAAGCATCTGGAGTAAACTCCGCAACAACCGTTTTGATTTTTCCATCACGGATTTTTACTGCCCGCATATTGGAAACAACGGTTGCACCTGCTTCAATGGCATCGGGGATCCAAGTAAGGAATGTGGATTGTTTTGCATTGATCGGACATCCGAGTCCGCAACGACCAAGACCAATGCATCCCCGATTATTGTTACGTAAAACTTGTGGTGTGAGTCCAATTTTTTTCCCACCCACACGTAATACATTATTGTTCGCATTGATTAAGTTATCTGGAACTTCGTGCACTCCCAATCTTTCGTGAACTTCGGAAACATAGGGATCCATTTCTTCTCTTGAATACCCTTGCCATCCAAATCGTTCACTCCACTCATTGGTCACATAATCAGGTGGGTACAAAGATGTTTGCCAATTGACTGTGGTCGAACCACCAATTGACTTCCCTTGTAAAATCGATAACGTTTGTTCTTCGGTAACAATGAACCCAGCGTCTCGGTAAAGCCTTGCTTGCGACAAAAATTCGTCTGAACTAAATTGTGCAGGAGTGAAATAACTCCCTTCTTCGATTAAGACTACCCTCCATCCATTGGATGCAAGTTCTCTAGCCGCTACGGCACCGCCAGCACCAGATCCTATGATCACAACATCAGCTGTGAGTTCCCATTTTCCATTTTTGATTTGGTGGGTTTTGATCGTGTCTGCGTGTTTTTTTGGAGTGATGATTTTTTCGTTAAATGTAGGAATTCCCATGTTGTCCGCCTTATAGGGTATAACCGACAAATTTTTGGTACTCTTTGTCGGAACTGAGAAGGAAAAATGAAATTTGTCTTAAGATGGCATACACACCACGTTTGATTCCAAGTGAAGAATGTTTCCATTCGTGTAATCGTTTGATACGTTCTTCTGGTGGAAGTTTGACTATCGGTGTGAAGGAAAAATCAAGAGCTATCGCAGCCAAGATTGAGGAAGGCACACTGGCTAACAGCTGTATAACGCTCTCTGTTTCAATCGGATAGGGATGACCATATACATAATTATCTAAGGCAAGTCCCAAATCAAAATTGGGAATGGGATTGTCATGTAAGAAGACTTCTTGCAAACTGCGAAAACTATGGTATTGTTCTGGAGAAATTCCCCGAAGAGTGGGAGTGTTCACTCCTGGACCACAATTCACTCCCTGTATGGATACAGCAGTTAAGGCAAAACATTTGAGCGAAAATTTTAAGAAACGATTTCGTGAAAGTAGGAATGGTGTGTGCGGCTCCAAATCTCATTTCCTTCGGTTAGATTTGAACCCATTGTGTCAGAATCTTGTAAAAATATCACTCATTTTCCTTATTTTCACAGGATGTACTCGTTTTTTTGTAAGGACTCCAAACTATGCGAAGATCCAAGTTCCCAATTTAATTCCTTTTAGCGAAGTAGAAGGGATACGACAGATCCAATGGCAAAAAATAGCGAAACCAAGAGACCCAAAGTCCATCTCTGCCATCATCCTCCACAATTCTGGCAAACGGAAGTTTGCAGATTTCTTTCGTTTATCGGTGGAGAACCAATTTCTATTTCATATTTATATCGATAGCAATGGAACCATTTATGGTGATCCCAATTTTTTAACAAGGGAATGGACGGCTGCACCAGGAATTGATACGGAAGCCATCCACATTGTTTACGAAGGGACTCAAGAGACTCTCTACAATCAAAAAAAACAAACAGAAGTTTTGCAAAATACCATCGATGCATTGGCCGAAGACCTCTACATTCCCAAAACCAATTATGATATCATTTCCAAAAAAGGAATTTTCACTCACAACCAAGCAAAACGTAGGTTTGGTGGGTTTGTCGATTTTTCTTCTTGTGGAAGTGAGCTAACACTCAACCAAATCCTTTCGAACATTGGTGGAAAGTTTTATGAAGAAGATGATTGGAAAGACAGGTTTGTCACAGGTTGGGTTTTAAAAAAAGAAAACAAAGACTTACTTAAGGATTCATTCCATCCAACAAATGGTCGTGGCATCACCAAAGCGGAAAAAGTGATCTTCAATCATTTGGAAAAAACAGAGAAAGGTTTCACTCCAGAAGATTACCGAGTGAAGTACACCTTCCGTGGGAAAATCAAACCTAGTTGTGTGGTCCTCCACTACACCGCTATCTCTGAATACTTTAAATCACTTCGCACCTTGGAAGCAAGGAATCTTACTGCTTCCATCATGATTGATTCCAATGGAAAAGCCTACCAACTCGTAGATGTGATCGAAGACCGCGCGGCCGCTGCTACAGGTACCAATGACAATTGTATCCAAATCGAAATTGTAGCAAAAGACACGGAAGAATTATTAAAACAACCAGAACAAATCCAAAAAGTAAAAGACTTAGTCCTAGAACTGACAACCAAATACAAAATACCTTTGTCCAATGAAAAGTTGGAAGACTTAAGTGGAGTTTTCAGTCATACCCAAGCCAAAAAAAAATGGGGTGGATCAATCTTTCTCAATGCAAAGGATTTTGATCCTGGGGAAGAATATATGGAACTCATTTTAAATTCGATTGGTGGAAAATACTTTCCCGAACCAGAATGGAAAAATCGAAGGACCATGGACTGGGCCATATTGTACCGCAATTTTCAACCATAATTAGGAAGATTTTATGAAACAAACACTCACCATTCTCACAATAGGATTCTTAATTTTATTCCAACACTGTCAATTGACAAAGCCCAAGTACCACTTAACATTACAAGAAGCAGAATCCCGTTACGAAACAATCGAAAACATAAAATACAATTTAGATATTCAATTGACGACTAAGGAAAGTTTTAAGGGAAAAGTAGACATACATTTTGTTGGCAAAAGGATTCGTGACCTACGTTTGGATTATTTCCAAGGAGAAATAAAATCCATCGTGATGAATGATGAAGTCCTTTCCGGGTTCGAGTATAAAAATGGACACATCCAATTGCCTTCTGACAAACTGATGATTGGAAACAACAAAGTATCTGTGCTGTTTGAAACTCCTTATGCGAAAACAGGCAATGGATTACACAAATTCATCGACCCCGATGACAAAGAAACGTATCTCTATTCGCAATTTGAAGCTTTCCATGCGAATAAAATGTTTCCTTGTTTTGACCAACCCGATCTAAAAGCAACGTTCCAACTCCAAGTAAGAGCACCAAAGAATTGGAAAGTCATCTCCACTACCCTTGCCTCATTACAAAGTAAAACAGAAAATCCAGAGGAAATCTTACACCAATTTCCTGAATCCAAAAAGATTTCAACCTATGTGTTTTCATTACATGCAGGCCCTTACCAAGTATGGGAAGACAAGTTTGAGTCCATTCCCCTTCGTTTGTTTGTTCGTAAATCGCTCGCTAAGTATGTTGATCCGAAAGACTGGTTTACATTCACAAAAGAAGGTTTTGTATTTTTTAATGCCTATTTTGGAATTCCTTATCCATTTGAAAAATACGACCAAATCATTGTACCCGAATTTAATTTTGGTGCCATGGAAAACGTAGCAGCTGTTACATTTTCAGAACGATTTGTGTCCCGTTCACCAATGACTCGTTCCCAAAGAGAAAATCTGTCGGATGTTGTTTTACATGAAATGGCTCATATGTGGTTTGGAAACCTTGTCACAATGAAATGGTGGAATGGTCTTTGGCTTAACGAAAGTTTTGCGACCTATATGGCAAGTTTGGCCCAATCAAAAAATTCTGAATTCCAAGAAACTTGGATTAGTTTTTTTGAAAAAATGAAACAATGGGCCTACGAAGAGGATAGTTTTAGCACAAACCATCCTGTCGAAGCAAAAGTAAACGATACAGAAGAAGCCTTTACTCAATTTGATGGGATCACATACGGAAAAGGTGCTTCTGTTTTAAAACAGTTGGTGTTTTTTATCGGTGAGGACAGTTTCCAAAAAGGAGTTCAAAATTATTTACGTAAGTATTCTTACTCCAATTCAACACTCGCCGATTTTTTAAAGGAACTCGAATTTGTAAGTGGTTTCTCCATGAAAAAATGGTCAAAGGATTGGTTGGAAACAAAAGGTACAAACCAAATCGAACTCACAACCATTTGTGCAGACAACCACCTTTACGGAAAAATCATCCAATCAGCACCAGGACCCGAAAATAAATTCCGAGACCACAAAACAAATTTAGGAATTTATTTTTTTGATAAAACCAATCTTTCCTTACGTTTTGAAGAGTTTCCAGTTGTTTACTCTGGTCGTTCTAGTGAAGCCATCATTCCCTTAACCACTTGCCCTGACTTTGCTTTTATCAATTCGGATGACCATGACTTTGCCATTTGGAAATGGACGAATACAAATTTAGAAAATTTGGAATATGTATTGGAACATGATAAAGTTCCAATGCGAAAACTCATTTTGTGGACTGACTATTTCAGACAGGTTACTTTAGCAAATCTAACATTCGATGATTTTAAAAACAGTGCTGTTCGATTGTACAAAACTGAAACGGATACAAAAATCAAACGATGGATATTATCTCGGCTCACAAGCGATACCGGTGCATCTTATTTCACCAGCCGGTTTTGGTTTCCCGAAACCAAACGAAACGAAGGCATCGACTCCCTGCAAAGCTTTTTATTGGAAGAATTATCAAAAGTAAAACCTGGATCTGACGAACAAAGGTATTTGGTTTTATCCCTTATCGATTCAACGTTTACGGATCCAAGTCAAAAACGATTGTACGATGTATTAGAAAACAAACTTAGTTTCCCAGGATTCAAAGTAGACCAAGATCTTCGATGGAATATGATCACAAAACTAAGCTCACTGGAAAAAGACCGAAACAAAATCCAAACCATCATCGATCGTGAAAAAAAATTAGATCCTTCGAGCCGAGGTGTGAACGCTAGTTTGGCGGCAGAAGCGGCAGAACCAAATGCTAAGGTAAAGGAAAAGTGGATTCAAGTTTTACTGAATCCAAAAGCAAGTGAGTACTCCACTTCTACATTACGAGTGGTCTCTTATTCACTTTTTCCAGAATACCAAAAAGACATCCAACTCCAATTTTTGGATTTGTATTTTAATGCTTTGGATCAGTTCCAACACACGGATGACGAAAACTATTTGGATGCATTTGCAAAAAGTATGGCTCCTGACTTTTGTACCGATGAAACACTTCTCATTCTAAAGAAATTCACAGGCAACCATCCAAAACTTCCTGCACCTGTGAAAAAAACCCTCTTCAAACAAATTGATTTAGAAGGTAAGTGCATCCAAATGAAACAAAAACACAAACAAATCATGGGGATGTAAAGGTTATTGGATTTGTCGCAATTCAAAAATCTCCATTTCCGTTTGTTGATCCTATCATTCCTACTCTTTGGAACTTGCGCATCCCCTGGGTTTGGACCAAGAGGGCTAATCTTCACCAAAACAAAAATTGGTATGTATGGCACGGGGGAAACTTCCAAAAGGAGGGTGACTTCTTGTGCACACTCTATCCTTGGATTCATATCCTACGGAGATGCATCCTTTGAATTTCTAAAATCTAGGTCCAAAATCCAAACAGTAACTGAAACCAATTGGACTACTTTCGCAGTTCTTGGACTTTATGCAAATTTATGTGTCGAAATTTCAGGCAACGAATGAAACCGTTAGTAGACAAATTCCAATTTTATTGTGCGATTTTCTTTCTAATTCTTTTTCTTAGTTCCTGTGCTAATTTTGGACAACCCCAAGGCATTGGACCAACTGGACTGTTTTATGCTTCTTATACTCTTGCAGTTTCGGAAAGACCTCTCCCCAAACAACCGTTAAAAGTTGGAAAATCTTGTCTCAAACGAATTGGTTTTTTCTATGTGACAGGTGATGCCAGTATATCTGCTGCTGCAAGTGTTGGAAACATCCAGGAAGTATTTCGGATAGAAAAAGAGGCAACAAATTACCTCTCTCTCTATTCTACTTTATGTACAGTGGTCGGAGGGATTTAGTTTTTTCTAACGACCACTTTATCTAACAGATCAGGATAATCTGAAATGATCCCATCCACCCCACAAGAAACCAATCGATTCATTTCTTTTTCTGCATTCACAGTCCAAGGGATCACCAAAAGCCCTTTATCATGTGATGATTTCACAAACTTGGGTGTTACATATAAAAAATAAGGGGATATGATATCCGCTTGTTTGTCTTTTGCTTTTGTAATGATGGATTCGCGATACCCATTCCCAAATCCAATGGTCATTAGAAATCCTTGGAAATAGGTAGGAACAAAAAGAGCGCTGGTTTTGATTTTTGGATTTTTTTGTTTCGAAACAGAAAGCGTTCGTAAATCAAAGGATTGGATTGTTGAACGATCTACCACTTTGAATTTCTCGATGATCTGAATTAATTTTTCCGTATGTTCTTTTACCAAACCGTCAGAGGCAGATCCATCATCTGGAAATTTAGTTTCGATATTAAATTCATACACTTCTTTGGATTTTTTTTCGTGTTTTTGGACCAATTCAAAAAATTCCTCTAAGGACAATAACTTGGTTCCGGGAACTGGAACTTGTTTTGGAAAATTAGGATTTTGTTTGGAACCACAGTCTAACGCTTGCAATTCGGCAAGAGTAAGTTCATATAATGATTTTTTTTGGATCTCTGATCCATCTGCATTTTGGCAAATGACAGGGTTTGTTTCAGAATCATGATGGATGACGATACGTTTGTCTTTTGTCAAAACGGTATCCAATTCCAAAGTCACCATTTTATATTTGATGGCTTCTTCAAAAGCAGGCCATGTATTTTCAGGTTTTAAACCACGTGCCCCGCGGTGGCCTTGTAAGTCGATGTCCTTACGCAAACGATTGGGAGTTTCGACACTGGCACAATTCACAAACAACAAACTCATCAAACCTACAAAGATGTAGATTGGAGACAACGAACGGATCAATTTCATCAAAGTTACCCTACTTGGGCAAAATTCCACCTTACGATTTTATTGCATCAAGTAAGAAAAAAGATTCGATTTTAGAAAAAAAATGGAAGGGGATGGGTTTCGGCGAATGGGGAACTTCCCTTTCTTTTTATCTGCTTTTGCCACCTTCTGATTAGAAAAGGATGGAAAAAACGAGCACACCACCTACGGTAACATCGGTGGTGGCTCCAGAAAGGAAATTTAGCGTAATTTCAGCCTAACGCAGATTTCCCAATCTAAGTCAACCTTATCCATGCGAATCTTATTCTTCCAAACCGTTGGGAACGTTTTTGGAGCCTTTTTAGAACGTTATTAACGGTTTTTTTAAAATTTTTTTGGAGCACATGGAAAAAGTTAACCATTTCAGAAATTATAGAGAACGTCGAAACCTCACACGCATTCAATTATCAGAAAAATTGAATATTCCAAGATCAGCCATTGAGTTATTGGAAACCGAAGATTGGATGCGATCCAAATTTGATTATGTCGTTTTGGTAGCGAAGGAACTCGGACTTTCACTCATTGATTTGATCCGGAACGAATTTGATTACGATTTAGAAAGAGAGTTCTTTAATGAGGAAGAATTTGAAGAGATCGTGGCAAGGTATGCCAATGCCCGGGTGACCCTCATCCTTTCCGAATTAAAATTATTCTGCCGGAATGCAAAGGTGAGGTTGGATGATTTTGATGTGACCGAACTTTCCTTTTCCATGGGAAGTTTGCACAAACTCATTACCCTAAACCAAAAATTGGAACGTGGGGAAATTAACCCCAAAGATGCACTTGTCGAATTCCCACCAAAATGGGGAAAGTTTAGCAACCGTAATAGTTAAAAACCCCTTGTGGCCTATACCACAAGTTCGTCTTCTCCCGCACGTGCCACAACGATCTCTCCCGCTTCTTCCAGTTTACGGATGATGTTTACAATTTTTTGTTGGGCATCTTCCACGTCTTTCAAACGGACTGGACCCATAAAGTCCATATCTTCTCGGAGAAGGTTTGCGGCACGTTTTGACATGTTTTTGAAAATTTTATCTTGTACTTCCGAATCTACTGACTTTAACGCTTTCGCCAAATCAGTGTTATCCACTTCACGCATTACCTTTTGGATCGCACGGTCATCCAGTAAAACGATATCTTCGAAGACGAACATCCGTTTTTTGATCTCTTCGGCAAGTTCTGGGTCTTCCTCTTCCAAGGCTTCGATGATGGTTTTCTCTGTTCCCCGGTCGACTAGGTTCAAAATTTCTACCACGGAATCAATACCCCCAGCAGAGGTGTAATCTTCAGAAGCAAGTGTGGAGAGTTTTCGTTCTAACACCCGTTCTACCTCGCGGAGTACGTCTGGTGACACACGGTCCATGGTGGCGATTCGTTTGGCAACTTCCGCTTGGATTTGGTGTGGTAAGTTAGATAAGATATTGGATGCTTTTTGTGGATCCAAATACGATAAAATAAGGGCGATGGTTTGAGGGTGTTCCCCCTGGATAAAGTTGAGGAGGTGGGCCGGGTCTGTTCTTCGAATGAAGTCAAAGGGCCTTACCTGTAACGAGGAAGTAAGGCGGTTGATGATATCGATGGCTTTCTGGTTACCGAGAGCTTTTTCGAGAAGTCCTCGAGCAAAGTCGATACCACCATTGGTGATAAATTCCTGTGCCATCATGAGTTCGTTGAACTCAACAAGCACCTTCTCTTTATCTTCCGGAGTGATTTTATCTAATCGAGCAATTTCGAACGTGATTTGTTCGATCTCGTCTTCACGAAGGTGTTTGAAAATTTCGGAGGCCACTTCGTTTCCAACCGCAACCAAAAAGATGGCGGCCTTTTGTCTACCTGTGAGCGATGGCTTCTTATTGATCATACTTCGTCCCGAAATCCGTACTACTTACTGTATCGGCCTAGTCTCAAAAAAACAATGAGATTTATTCGAACTGAAAAGTAGATTCTGAATGCCTATGAATTGCATTCTTACGAAACCCTAATTTTCTACCCGTTCCCAACCCTTGGTTTGGTCGCTTGGTCTCTTTTTTGGAATCCTAATCGACCTCAGCTCCTCTAGAAATTCGATGGGTCCATTTTTTATGTTGACCGGTCTATTATTTATTTAGACATAGGTTTTGTGGGCAAAAAAGGATTTGATACCAAACAAAAGATGATCGAAGTGATGGCTTCACTTTTGGAAGGTTCTGGGTATGAAGCAACTGGTCTAACGGAACTTGGGAAAGAAACAGGAACACCGAAAGGTTCTCTTTATTTCCACTTCCCAGGAGGGAAGGAGGAACTCACAAGCCTTGCAATTGAATATTCTGGAACACAGTTAAATCAATTTTTCCTTTCAGTCTTTGCAAACAGTGGAAATCCATCGAATGCCATTAAACAAGTATTTCATGCTCTGGAAGAAAGGATTGTTTCCAGTGATTACAAAAAAGGTTGTCCCATTGCAACCACTGCCATGGAAACAGCCGGCAAATCAATCATCGTTGCCAAAGCCTGCCAGGAAGTTTACAACCTTTGGTTGAAAACGTTTGAAACCTATTTGGTATCCAATGGTTACAGTACACGGGTGGCAAAAAACCTTTCGCTTTCCATCCTCTCTTTATGGGAAGGAGCGTTATTGCTTTCCAAATTACAAAGATCGCCGGAACCGTTGCGAATGGCAGAGAAAACAGCAGAAAGTTTGTTAAAACAAAATTAAAGGGTAAAAAAACATGAAAACAATCTCAAAATCAAAAATCGTCACTTTATTGGTATTTGGTGCAATTACCAGTTTTATTGTATACTTTTTGGGATATCCGAATGAAAAAATCCAATCCAATCCAATAAAAACTTCTCAATCAGAAGAAAATCTAACAAAAAACAAAGACGGTCGTAACCAATCGGACCAATCGAAACCTAACAAAGATTCCAATCTGATTCCCAAACCAAAAACAAATTCTAATTTGGTTTTTTCCATTTTGAAAACAGGGGAAGCAAAGACCTTAGAGGCCTTTGTCATCGAAGGAGGATCGGTTATTAAACTTGTGACGGTCAACCATTCAGCATTTTTCATCCAACACCCAAAAGGGAATTTTTTATTTGATACAGGACTTGGAACCCAAATCAAAGATCAGTTTGCTATGTTTCCCTTTTATCTAAAAGTTTTGATGGAATACAAACTCATCGAAACAGCAAAGTCACAATTAGAATCCAATGGAAATGATCCCGAAACCATTCGCGATGTATTTTTTTCTCATTTGCATTGGGACCATGCTAGTGGATTAAAAGACTTTCCAAATGCCAAGATCCATAGTGGAAAAGATGAGTTGAATCATGCAAAAATTGAACTTGGTTACATTCCATCACAGTATGATGGAAAGGCAGTGAAATGGGATCACCTTCAATTCAGCGATACACCTTATGCTACTTATGCGAAAAGTTTAGATTGGTTTGGTGATGGAACGGCCGTCTTTGTGCCAATGAAAGGCCATAGTGAAAGTTCCGTTGGTTTGTTTTTACACACAGAAAATGGTGAAGTGTTTTTTTTAACAGGCGATATCGTCTGGAGAAAAGAAGGGTTTGTAGAACTTAAACACAAACCAAGAGGCGCAAGATGGATTGTGGATTATGATGTGAAAGAACTGGGAACAGAAATTGCCCGGGTGCATGAACTGCTGAACGTAAATCCGAATCTAAAGGTGATCCCTGCTCATGATCATGATACACAATTCCCATTTGGATTCTTTCCTAAAGTAATTGGTGGAAAGAATTTAATGACGATGGATTGATTGGGAATTTTATTAGGAGGTACCTTTTGGTACCTCGTTTTGGTACTCCGCTTGGTCATCCAATAATTGTTTTTTGTTTAACAAGGATTTGATCCCTTGTAAGGAGGATTCCAATTGTTGGATGTCTTTTCCAATCGATTCATGATTTTCGTGGATTGAGTTGTGAAATCCATGTAGCTTTCCCATCAGTTGGTGGTAATCCGATGAAACTTGGTGGAGGGCCGAATCCCAAGTTTTGGGTGAAATCCTTCTTTTTTTCCAATAGATTTTTTTGCCAAAACCATAAAGCCACATGCTGACACCAACAGCATGCAGTGGCACAAGGATGTACAACGAAGCAATGATTACCTTACCATAGGAAACTTCTTTGGAAAACAAACCCCAAAAATAAACCCAAAGGAATGCGAGGAATACGACTGCCAGAGTCAAATTGGCCTTTGGTGTACTCGGAGAGATGGAGTTAAAAATAGAAAGGAGGATGACAGAAAAGATAAGTAAAAGGAGAACTTCCCAAGGGACTAAAGTAAAAAACAAATCCCAAAACTTTTGAAAATTCTCCCAACTCGTTTTGATCTGGTTGATGGTTGTTTGGATTTCAACAATTTGGTTTTGGATTTTTTGAAAGAAGTCTGTAATCGCCGACATGAACCAAATACTAAGCAAAATCAAAAATCAGGCAAGTGGTTTCTTCACTCAATTTTTCTCACCTAGCACCACTAGAAATCTGCTCCTCCTTTACACCGTGCTTGTGGTCCCATTTTTTATTTACCACGAATCTCACCTTCCTTGGCATTATATCTTTGTTTTGTGTCTCATATCCCTTGTTGTAGGACTTTTGATTACCTACTTTAGTTTGTATTTGATCCAATTGTATTGGAAGGAAACCTTTCACCCTTTCATTGAAATCGGTGTTTTAGTCCTTTTTATTTTTGCATTATGGCTAACAGAAATTTTAGCTTTTGAAGCAGGAACGGTATTTTTATTTTTATTCATCACTATCGCTTTTTTTATCCGCATCCTCCAACTTACCGAATATGCAAGATTGTTGTTAGCATTTTGTCTCGTGGCAAGTAATGCTCTCATATCCTTTAAGTCATTACAAGGTGCTGAAATATACTCAGCCTATCTTTTATTCAAAAACAAATACCATATTGAAGAAAAAGATTTAAACAAATGGGAAGTCACAGAGAACAACAATTATTGGAATGAAGAACTTCAAATTGGTTTTACTTTACCGGAAGGAATGTTTTTTTACAAACCGGAAGATCTCAGTATGGAAAACAAAACGGGAGTTGGTCAAATCGCTGGATTACTTTCTTTTAGTGATCATGATGCAGAAAGGTATCCTTTTGTTAGGATT
Organism: Leptospira jelokensis; assembly: GCF_004769635.1. Lineage (GTDB taxonomy): Bacteria > Spirochaetota > Leptospiria > Leptospirales > Leptospiraceae > Leptospira_A > Leptospira_A jelokensis. Next base: position 685,431 of record NZ_RQGH01000026.1, on the reverse strand, counting down.
TTTTATTTTCCAGATTATGTTGGATTCCAAAAAGAACAAGCTTTCCAAGAGTTTTCAGAATTTTTACAGATCCAAGTGAGTAAAGGTGACATCGAAGACTTACAAGAGATCCAACAAAAAGAAATTCAGGATTTTATCTTATTTTCTAAGTTTTGGACATTTTATGATTTAATGAGACCACGGTATTCCAAAACGGGATTTATGATTTTCGAAAACGCAAGTCACGACAAACTTTTATTACACATTACTGAAAACCTAGAGAAAGGTGAAATTCACGAACAAGTCATCCGTGAATTTTTGAGTTCAATTCGATTCCGAAATCGACTGTAATGCAATGAGGGAAAGCGGATCAACTAACACTCCGTTGATCTTTGCTCCCAAGTGCAAATGTGGTCCGGTTGACATCCCTGTTGATCCAACGGTTCCAATTTGTTGGCCTTGTTTCACTACATCTCCGGCCTTCACTTTGATTTCATCTTGGTGCATATAAAACGTGAATATTTTATTTCCATGATCAATGATTGTAAAATTTCCTTCGTAATATGTTTTTTGGGCCAAAACAACTGTTCCATCTTGGATTGCATAAATGGGTGTTCCCGTTTTTCCCCGAAAATCCACACCTCCATGGGGCCTACCTTGTTTATTATTGTAGTCTCGCCTAACATAAAATTTACTAGTGATAAAAATTGATTCTAACGGATTTTTAAAATTCTTTTGGAATTGTAACGGACTTGATTTAGCAAACGCTAATTCTTTTGCATTTTTACATTCTTGGATAAAATCTAAAATTTCTTTTGGAAGTTCCTTTGTAACAAATTTTTCATCCACTTTGATTTGTTGGTTTTTTTTGATCACTTGGAATTTTGTGGGTTCTAAAATGATTTGGTATTGTTTTTGCCCACGTTTCACAAAAAAGATTTTTGATACAATTTCTAAGGTCATGGCACCAGCTGGTGTATCAGGTGAAATTGGTAAAAAAGCGATCATACTACTTTCGCGTTTGGTAAGAATTACATCTTTCCCTAACCAGCTGACCTTGTATGATTCATTGATCCATTTTTTATCTTTTGGAGTGAGTCGTAAAAAAATAACTTCACCTCGAGTGAAACGACGGGCTTCCATCAATAAGGAAAAGTTTTTTTCTTCCTTTTTAACGAAGTAATTCCCTTGTGATGTTACCTGTTTCGGTGATTTCTTTTTGACTTCACGAGATTCCGCAGGGACAGCTTGGACAAAAAATAGGATAAATGATAAGATCGAAATTGTACGGACCATCATCCTAAATTTCGGCTATTTTGTTTTTGTGGATTCGTTAAATTTTTTTACAAAGGCAACAAATTCTTCTGCAGGCAGAGGTTTGCTATAAAGGTAACCTTGGATCATATGGCATCCCAAATCATGCAACAAATCCCTTTGTGCTGCATTTTCGACACCTTCTGCAATCACTTCTAAACCAAGAGAATGGGCCATATTGATAATGGCCTTACAAATCGCTCTGTCATCTTCATTGAGTTCTAAATCTACAACGAAAGACCTATCAATTTTAATTACATCAGCATCAATTTTTTTTAAGTAACTCAGTGAACTATAACCAGTACCAAAATCATCAATCGAAACTTTGATTCCTAACTCAGAAAGGTATTCAAATGCCTCTATACTTTTTTCAGGATTTTCCATGATGGAACTTTCCGTGAGTTCCAATTCGATTTCTTCTGGATTGATTCCATATTGTAAGATGGTAGCTTGCACACGGTGTGACCAATTGGATCTTGCTAATTGTTTACCACTCACATTGACGCTTAATGGAAAACTTGGTAACTTCATCTCACACCATTCTTTTTTCAAACGGCATGCCTCTTCCAAAACCCAATCCCCAATCCTTTCGATGATCCCTGAGTCTTCTGCTACGGGAATAAACTCAATCGGTGGAACCCAACCTCGTTCTGGGTGTTTCCATCGAATGAGGGCTTCTGCTCCACAAACTTGATTTGTGATCGTAGAAATTTTTGGTTGGAAGAATAAAATTAATTCTTCGTTTTGGATCGCTTTTCGTAGTGAGTTTTCAATGTACAAACGTTTTTCAGAACGTAAAATGAGTTCGTTGGTGTAAAATTTATAATTATTACGACCAAGTTCTTTTGCTTTGTACATGGCCATATCGGAGTTTTTTAATAATTCAGCTGAGGTGATGCCATCATTTGGAGAGAGGGCAATTCCCATACTGATCGTCGTAAACAAGTCACGACCCATGATATGAAAGGGTTGGCTTAAGATATCTAATATTTTTTGTGCAAACTCTGCGGCGGCACTTTTATTTGGAACATCAACCTTTAAAATGGCAAACTCATCCCCACCAAAGCGAGCTACAGTATCCACTTCTGTCATCACTCGTTTGAGCCTTGCTCCAACCATTTGTAAAAGAATGTCACCCTTTGTATGGCCTAAACTATCATTGATGAATTTAAAGTTATCGATATCGAAAAAATAAAACGCTAAAAGGGTTTCTGTAGATTTATGATTTTTTAAAGCTTGGTTGGCATGATCGATAAACAAAGTACGATTGGACAAACCTGTCAATGCATCGTAATACGCAAGATAGGTGATCCTTTCTTCGGAAAGTTTTCGTTCTGTGATGTCTACGCCAAAACTAATGAATCGTTTTTGCGTTGTATCCGAATCATCAATTGGAATGTACTTTCTGAGTAAATAGGTTACTTTGTCATTGTGATCTTGGATGAGTTCTTCAAACTCAACAATCTCATTTTCTTTCGCTGCAACCTCTAAATATTTTCTTCTCGTTTCGTAAAATTCAGGTGATAAATCTAATTTTTCAGCAAGGTCTGCATCAGTTTTTTTGTACAACCACTTACGAATTTCTTTGTTGGTTAAAAATACTGGGTTTGTGTATTCATATTCGAAATTTGAATTTAATACGGCGATGTCGGAATCCAAATTATCCAAAATAAATTCATAAAAAGCCTTTTGGTTTTTCACTTGTTCTTGGCTACGTTTTCGTTCGGTAATATCACGAAAGGTTGCCCAAATCGCCATCTTCCCATTTACAGGAAAAAGTCGAAACGATGACTCTGTTGGGATCAACCTTCCCGATTTGGAACGAAGTGCCGTACTTTCAATTAAATTTCCTTGGAACTCTGCATCCTCATCGATTTCCACCGGGGGCATAAAAAAGGAAAACTCTTTGCCTATAATTTCATCCAACGCATATTCCAACACAACAACCGCTTGTTTGTTTGCATTGATGATTTGTTTGGTAGTAGGATCAATTTGCATTAGAATGTCTAAAGATTCTTCAAATACGTTTTCTAAAACCACTACCTTTTCGCGAATTTTATCGTAGGCGATCGAACGATTCATGTCCTCTATCAAACGTTCTGCGAAGTTCAATACTAAGTCCAAATTCCCAACAGAATATGTTGGTTCTGCCAAATGCAAAAACGTTGGGTGTGCTACTTGTGAAAGTGTTTCAGGAGACAAACTAACGGTTGATAGGATGACATAGGGAGACTCTGGGAAATGTTCAAAAATAAATTTTTGTTTTTCCATTGCCTTTGTATCATTCCAAAAGAGGAAAACCGCAGACTCCTGGATGGATCCAGGTTTGATTTTTAAGATAGAGGGGAAACTATGCACATGGCATGTTTCAATGTTTGTTATGTCACGAAGCAGTCGGTTGTAGAAATCATTCTCTGATTCTTCAATGTAGATAGTGATCTGCTTGAGTGACATGACCTAGGCATAGTAGACGAAAAATCCTTTTCCTTACAATAGATTTTTTACACCATACGCGTATGAGAGTGCCGTCTTACCAGATTCGTTGGATCATAAAGAAATTGACCAACGGTTTTGTACGAATGCTCCTCTTGTCACAGAAATGTCAGCCATTGAAAAAAAGGACAATTCCATTAAAATGAAATTGATTCTCAATAACAGTACGGAAGTTTGGATAAAAAAGACCGAGGTTCTTATGAATTCCCTTGAAAAAAAGATTAGATTGTTCGCCCTACTGGCGATTTTGGGTGCCGTTACCCTCCAGTGTGAAAAAAAAGAAGAGAATAAAGACCTAGAAAACCTTCTCACCCTTTCGATCATTGCCAGTGCCCAAGGTGATTGCACTGTAAATGCGCCTCCGAGAGCAAGTATCAATACCTTTCAAAATGTTGTGACGGCCAATGGTGCTGGAACGATCACAAAAACCGGTTCGGTAGCCATTGTGGGACACCAGACTGCTGCATTAAAATTAACTGCGAAAAATGGAACGAACGTTGCTCTGACTGGAAACTCCTTCGTGATTGTTTACCAATCCTCTTCTTGTCCATTGACAACTTCGACAAGGACTGGTTTTACTCCATCGTCACTCACTGATTCCAATAGCGAGTTTACCAATTCTTACCAACTCTCAGGGTCTGGATCGATCGCTTTCACAACCGCAGGAGATTATTACATCTTCTTCTACGCAATTCCTTCGAGAGGGCAAGCAGCAGCTGTTTCTTATACCGTAACTGGATTATAAACAACATTGAAGTACATCGTCATTGGGATCCTGATTGGTTTTAGTTTTTGCGCTCGGCAGAAGCCAGCGCTGACTGACCAAGATTTGTATGTGAACCAACTCATCACAAATATAGTCAATGCCAGTAATCCCAATGCTTTGGATAAAATTGTTTTCTCTCGCTCCAATGGGGATGGGAGTTTTACGACTCGGTTCAATGCGACCAATTTAGATTTTTACATCTTTTTTCATTTTGAAACAAACAAACAAGTTCCATTATCCCAAAAAGATACACTCACTTGGGATATAGCGTTTAATCGTTATAAGGTGGCAACAAATTCTGGTGACACAAATCGGTTTGGATTGGGTGGGGCTTGTCTTGTCAATAGTTCAAATTTTGATGAAGTTAGTTCTAGACCTTCCTCTTCTCCCGGTTGCAGTCCTTTTGTCACGGATACCTCTGCTACAACACAAGGAATCGGTGGTGCAGGAGCTGTTTACATTGGCAACGCACTTGTTACCGAATGGTATGATTATACGATTGGTTTTTTAACCCCAACAGCAAATAAAATCTTTCTGATAAAATCTGGAACGGGTTCATCTATTTATGCAGTCAAAATTGAAAATTATTATAGTGATGCTGGAACCTCTGGTTACCCAACCATCCGTTGGAAAAAACTTCCCTAATGTCATCCCAATTATTTCGTTCTACTTTCTATCTTTGTTTTTTCTTTTTGATTTGGAGTAACCTCCATTCCCAATCGAAACCCAATGGCAAACAATCAAAGCCAAATGGAAAAACAGAAATCCCTACACAAACACAAACCACCACTGGGGATCCAAATGTAGAAACAAATCAAGCCGAAAGTACCAATCCTCCTGAAGGTAATAAACCAGAAGAAGTGAGTGAGGATGATCGCTTCAAAGATTTGGATCACAAAAATGGAATTGTGGTGACTGGATCTCGTGGGGAACGCAGGCTCAAAGATTCTGCCGTTGCAACGGAAGTGATTTCTCGCAAACGGATTGAACAAACGGGAGCGCGTAACTTAGGCGAGGTGCTTGATACACAACTTGGAATCAACGTCACACCATTTTTTGGTGGTTCCCAAGTACAAATGTTAGGTCTTGATTCCAAATATGTTTTATTTTTAGTTGATGGACAGAGAGTTGCCGGAAGACTCAACAACACAATTGATTTGACTCGTTTCAAAGTCCAAAACATCGAACGGATTGAAATTGTAAAAGGCAGTAGTTCTTCTTTGTACGGAGCTGATGCCATCGGTGGTGTGATCAATATCATCACCAAACAAGCGGAAAAACCAGAACACTACCAATTCCGCACATCCTATGGAAATGGACGACAAATGAACTTTGGATCACAAGGCGAAAAAAATATGATCGCCGATGTTGGGTTTAAAAATGATTTTGTGGCAACCAATTTCTTTGGTGGGTTTAACCAATCGGCAGCATACGATTTAGATCCTAAAACTCCGGCGACTACTGGGAACTCTTTCCAAGACAATAACCTTGGTGGGAATATGACGTTCAATCCAGACGGGCAATTCAAAGTCAAAACAGGCATCAATTATTTAAATCGAAACCAAGCAGGGGTTGATTCAAGGGCCACTGGTGGCGTATTTGATCGCACCAATATGACAAACGACTTTTTGGCGTTAGGTGCCCTAGAGTATACTTATGGAAAACGAAATATGGTTTCCCTACGTGGGAATTTTTCTCGTTGGGAAAACCATTACAAACTAGACCAACGAAATTCAAACGAACTTGATGTAAAAGAAATCACAAACGAATTTTCTTCACAAGGGGTCGCTCAGATTGATCACGAAGTCCATAAGGACCATATGATCACGGCGGGTGTGGAATCTTTTTCTGAGGAATTACAAACGGACCGATTGGCAAGACGAAATGCATACCGAACAAGAAGGGCTGCCTTCATCCAAGATGAATGGGTGATTTGGCGGCAAGGCTTTGTTTGGCGGCTTGTGCCTGGAGTTAGGCATGATGTGGATTCCCAATTTGGTGGACAAACCACTCCAAAAATTGCGACAAAAATTGACATCACAAGTGATTTGGTTTTTCGAGCCAGTTATGGAAAAGGATTTCGTCCACCTTCCTTTCGCGAATTGTACTTACGATTTGAAAACCCTGGTGTTGGGTATACAGTTGAAGGTAACGACAAACTAAGGCCTGAAAAATCCACAACAGTGAATGCCGATCTCGAATACACTCCATTCAAATTCTGGACTTTGTCTCTCAGTGTGTTTCGAAATGATATCACTGATCTCATCCAATACAGTTTTGGAACAAGGACGAGTGAATTTGCAACCTTCCAATTGAAAAACGTACAACGAGCTTACACAAGGGGAGTGGAAGCAGGGTCTCGTGTTCGTTTTTTAAAGTATTTTGCCTTAGAACTTGGATACAACCAAACTGACACAAGGGACCTAACAACGGATAGACCTCTGGAAGGGCGTGCCCTCCACCAAGGTACAATGAATTTTTTTGTGAACGCCCCTGGAGGTTGGGAATTTGCACTTCGTGCCAAACGTTTAGACAAACGTCCCTTTTATAGTACAACCAATGATTTCACTGCAGGTACGAGTACTGCACTCATTGACCAACAAACTCGCACTCCAGAAGAGAACAATAAAGTGGTGTATGGCAAACCGTTCACCCTCCTCAACGTGCGTTTAGAGAAAAAATTTTTTGAAGGAAGGATGTCCTTATTTTTCGGAGTAGACAACCTCTTGGACCAATACGAGCTTACTTACAATCCTATTCGTCCAAGGTTTTACTATGGCGGACTCCAAGCCACATTCTAAATTTAATGTTCAAAAACTGTTTTTGTTTGGATGTTTGATTTTCTTTTTTGAACCAAACTCAGTTCATTCCGATGAATCAAAGTTAACTGCCAAACAATCCAAAACATTAAAAGAAACTTTTTTGTATTTGGAATCATTAGAACCTAAAAAAATTCGAATTGATAAGTCCACCTACAACCGCCATTCACAATTCGAGTCGTTTTTTAAATTTCCTTTTTCTGGGAAAAAAATATCACGTTGGATCCAAAGCCGCATCAAAAAGTACAATTTTGGAGCCACAGGAGACTACGTGGCCATGTACCGTGAAGGAGAAGTGTTACTTGGGCGTGGATTCTTTACACTCAATCGTTTGGACCGAGTTTTAGTTTTATTACATGAAGCAAGGCATGCCGATGGAAAAATGTACGGGCACGTACTTTGTCCGGATGACTTTCCTTATTTGAATACTCGTGATTGGAAGATCCACCCAGCCGGAAAAAAGGGATGTGACTCGGTGCCAGATGGAGGGTATGGAATCACAGCATCTTTTCTTTTTGAATTAGGTGCGTATGGGTATTTAAGCCAAACAGAAGCGGCCTATCGGTATAATTCTGAAATCTCTCGAGTGATACGAGATTAATGTAAACAAACCAATCTTAAATTTGTATCGGTTGCGATTTGTGTTTTCAATCGTGTGAGAATTTCTTTCGGACGAGTTTCCAAACTAGAATTCGATTTTTCGAAAAGAAAGGAATGGTTATCTTTCATCAATTTACCAAGTTCCACTGCATGTTTTGGACAACCTAACAAAGATGCTACGGCACGAATTCGTTCCCCATTCCCAATGGCCGTTTCTAATTCTAATGGTTCTTCGTTATAAGCAATGAAAACCTCTTGCGCAATTTCCCTTTTGACAAGTCCATCAGTGGTGCAATTGGAAGTACCTGATGTGATACCAAAGGTTTGTGAAGAAAAACTTCCGTTCGTAGTTGCAGCTAGGATTTGACCAATATCATTTTTCCAAACGGGGACCATGGAACCCAAACCACAGCCTGCCATTCCATAAGGTTCTGCGGAAATAGTTCTTAGATTTGTTACAAATATTAAACTAATTATTGTTATGTGAAAAGAAAATAAAATCGATCGTTTGTTTGTGAACATAAAAAATCCTAAATTAAAGTGAAAATAGGGAATCGGAACTTGGGTCTATGTGGGGGTGTTTGGAACCATGAGCCAATACTTCACCCTTCATCGTGATGACAGCCCAAGTGGTCTCGTGTTTAGGCTGGTTTTCCAGAGAAGCAAGCATGGTGTTCGTAAAACTTTCCAATTTTTGGTGAAGGACGGAGTTCGGAAATGGATAGGACTTCTTTTCTTGTACTTCTGTCGATCTCATGTAACTTGTTTCCCTTATGGTTTAAGGATCGGCGGGAGGGCCGGAATGACTAAAGTTTAAAAAATCCAAATTCTGAGTCAAGGAAGAGACATAATTCTCGGGACGAAAAATGAAAGATCCAAGTTCTCCTTTTCCCGAAGCCCAACCTTGCGAAACTTGACGTAAAACCACCCGTTACGAGGACGACTTTGCTTACCCCTCAGATCAATTTATTCAAAAAATCCAACCCCATCCAAGCCCAAGTCCTAGCAAACACCCGTTTGACTCCGGAACTCGGTAAGGGAAAACGCCAAACAAAGGAAGGTGACGCAGCAGTCCACCGCATCACGATCGCCATCGACCATTCGGTTTATCCGTATATGATTGGGCAAAGTGCTGGGATCATCCCACCAGGAATTGACCCAGAAAAACAAGCAAAAGGACTCGCTGACGCCAGTTATACGGTTCGCCTCTATTCGATAGCCTCTCCTTCTTATAGTTTTGGCCAAACCAAAGACACAATTGAATTTGTTGTGAAACGAGACAATGTGTATGATGAAAATGGAAATCTCCTGCACAAAGGGGTATGTTCTAACTACATTTGTGATTTAAAACCGGGGGATATTGTCACGATGACGGGTCCTGCAGGAAAAAAATTCCTTTTGCCCCAAACTGATTTTTCTGGTGATCTCTTCTTTTTTGCAACTGGAACCGGAATCAGTCCATTTTTTGGGATGGTGGAAGAACTTCTCGTGCAAAAATTGATCCAGTTCCAAGGGAATTTATGGCTCGTTTACGGTGCACCCTATTCCGATGAAATTGTCCTTAGAGATTATTTTGAGGGTAAGGCCAAGGAACACTCTAACTTCCATTTCATTACAGCAATTAGCCGTGAGGAGAAAAATCGTTTTGATGGGGGTAAGATGTACATCACCCACCGTGCAAAAGAAAATGCCGAAGCCATTAAAAATGCTGTGAATGGAAATGGTAAGTTTTATATTTGTGGCGGTCCGAAGGGAATGGAAAAAGGAGTGATACAAGAAATCATGTCCGCTTGTGGTACAGATTTAACGTATGAAGCCTTCAAAAAAGACCTGGAAGAAAAAGAACAATTATTTGTAGAGACGTACTAACATGGCAAAAACTGGGATCATCCGAGACATTGACAAAGGAAGAGGAGAAGTCATCCGCGTGGAGATTTCCGAATACAAAGGGCAAACCTTTTTTAACATCCGAGTCTGGTACACAGATCCGAATGGGGAACTCAAACCCACCCAAAAAGGGATCGCGATTGCACCAACTCTTGTGAGCGACTTAAAAGAGGCCATTGAAGAAGCAGAACGTTGGTTAGCCTAACGATACAATTTGTATCTTAGTTGATTTCGTCTCCTTCCTTAGTATAAACAATCCTCTGTAATACTTCGTTTGCAGAGGATAAATTTTCTGCCACTCGGATGTGGTTGTACAACCGAGTGATTTCAAAAATCTTTTTCACTGAGTCTCGGATATTAGCGACCACAAGTTCTCCACCCCTCCTTCGCAACCAACCGACAATTTGAATCACCATCCCGATCGCTGAAGAATCGATATGAGAAGTATGAGAAAAATCAAATATCATATAGCGGTACCCTTCCGACATTTTTTGTTCCATCAATTGTTTGATTTCTGGGCATTTGTACAAATCAATATCCCCAACCGTATGGTATTCAAATATTTTGTTGTGAACAACTACGTCCTTTAAATCAATTTTTTCAGGCCCTTTTGACAACATTTGTGAATTCATAAAAAGATGTTTGTGTAAATCTTCAGATTTTGTATCCATTTTTGATTCTAATGCCTGTAACCGGCCAAGTAGTGAGCCTAAAGCATTGGGAGCAAAGTGTACATTATTTCGAATGTCTTGGATGAGACCATATAACATCGTTTTGGCGTCTTCCTTTTGGCCTTTTTTTACAAATTCGGTGATTTCTCTCATCCCAACCGTAGCATTTGCAATCAGAATTTCTACAAGCACATCTGGGTCTTGTTTCCCTCGGTTGTTTCCCCTTTCAAAAGAAAAAGATTCTTTTACGGATTCTAATACATTTTGTTTTAACAAATTATAATAAGAAACATTCACTTCACAAAAAGGAGTATTTGTTTGGTGGACACGGTCATCTATTTCTAGTCGTAACACCAAACTGCGAAGGTCATCAGCTCGTAAGTCTCCTAATTGCAGATTGATTTTTTGACGAGATATGGTTTTGGCATCACCTAAAAATTCATCAAACTCTTCCAACACTTGGTGCGAAGTTTCCGATAACACTTGTTTCAGGCGTACTCCAGGTGCCATTTGTAGTTCAACATCAATGGCCTGTGCATACAGTGCCCCAATGTCTCCAAACTCTTCAAAAAATATATCTGATGCATTTTCAGGGTTATCAATGTAATAAAAATTCCCACCTCCTGCTTTTGCGATTCCAACTAACATCTCTTCGTTGAAATCATTACCAACTCCAATCGTTGTGGTAGAGATTCCCATCGCCAAATGGTCACTTGCAATCGTCACCAATGCATCCTTTTCTTTGATCCCGAGAGTGGGATTGCCATCTGTTAATAAGATCACTCGTTTATAGGCATTTGGGATTTTGGATTGACTAAGACTTTTGAGTGCTGATAACCATCCTCCACTCAAATTAGTTGAAGTTGCCACTTGGATATTACGAATTTTATCCGTCACAGAAACTTTTTCTGTTAGGTGGGTGACAGGTTGGATGAGTTGTACGTCAGAAGAGTAGGCAACGATGGATACAGCATCATGTCTTGTTAACCAATTGACGAGTGCACAAGATGCATCAATGACAGCCTCCATCTTTTCTCCTTTCATCGACCAACTTTTGTCGATGGCAAGACCAATCACAAGGGGTTTGCGTTCTTCCACCTTTGGATTGGCTGGAGTTCGAAATCGTAACAATAGATGGTTTTCTTGGATTTCCTTCTCATGGATGATCGGGTATTCCAATTTTGCTTCTAAAAACATGACCCTAAAAGCAAATTCCGAATTAATGTTTTCGCAAGAACAATTTCAATTATACTGACAGGAAGGCAAATTACCATGTTTGGAAAAATTCATGAAATCTATTCTTCTATTTCTGGTGAAGGAATTTCACAAGGGATCCCTACTGTATTTGTTCGCTTTGCCGGATGTTCTCTCCGCTGTGGAAAAACAGAAACAAAATCCCTTTGGTGTGATACTCCCTATGCACTTGGGCCAAACCAAGGGGAAACAAAAACTCTCCCCGCCATCTTGGATGAAATCAAAGCCTTAGACAAAGACCATGGGTTCCAAATTTTATTAACTGGGGGAGAACCACTCGAGGGAGAAAACCGTACCCTATCCATTTCGATCGCCGAATCCATCTATTCCTTTCGCAAGGAACACAATCAACCTTACCCCGCATCCCGAGTGGAAACCAATGGCAGTGAAAAAATCACTATGGATCCATTTTTTATTTTTACCATGGATTACAAACTCCCAGGCTCCGGAATGGAAAACCGAATGGACCTAGAAAATTTCCAGATATTAGAAAAGAGACATAATTCACTTGACGAAATTAAGTTCGTTGTGCGAGATAGAATCGACTTTGAAAGAAGTGTCGAAGTCATTCGCGAACAAAAAATACAGACAAATATATTGTATTCGCCAGTCCACGGTGAAGTGGATGCCAAAGAACTAGTTGAATGGATTAAAATAGACAACCCACCTAAGAGTCGTTTGTCGCTTCAAATTCATAAAGTGCTTTGGGGAAATCAGAAAGGAGTTTGATGGATATCCCTACTCAGTTAAGTTTAGATTTTGAAACTACAGTTGAACCAAAACAATCAATAGAGTATGGGTTTCTAGTCGACGAACCTGAGTTAGGTCTCGCAAAAATTGCAAAAGAAACATCTACGTCTGTTGAATTATTCTTTGAATCCAAAGAAATTTTTAGAACAGTTAACAAATCGAATCGTAATTTACATTTTTTAAACCAATACCCTGAATCTCTTAAAGTTTGGGAAGAATTCCCAAAGGCAATGGAACTTGCACTCACTGCAAGCCAACTCAAACTCACATATAATTTTAATAAACTTTCTTCGCTTTCTAATTCCCGGACTCGTTTATTACCTCACCAAATTGAATCTACATTCATTGTGGCCAATAGTTTAAAACCACGATTTATTTTGGCTGATGAAGTTGGTCTTGGAAAAACAATCGAAGCGGGTCTTGCTGTTAAAGAATTGATGTTTCGCCGTGGACTCAAACGAGTGTTGGTTGTTGCTCCATCACCACTCCTTGTGCAATGGCAACAAGAGATGAAAAACAAATTCAATGAGGAATTTGCAATTGTTCGTCGCCGGAATTTCGTAACCAATGGTCCCGATCATTGGAGGAATTTTAACAAAATCATTACTTCCATCGATTTCATTAAGAATCCAAGGTATGCAGAAGAAATTTTAGGAACCAAATGGGATATCGTTGTATTTGATGAAGCGCATAGGCTTCGTCGTGATTATTCGAAAATCACACGTGGTTATCTATTTGCAGAAAAAATTGCTCGTAAAACTGAATGTTTACTCCTACTCACTGCCACACCATTCAGAGGGAAGTTAGAGGAACTTTTTTACCTTATGCATTTAGTTGATCCCAATATTTTGGGACCATACCATACCTTTATCAATGACTATGTAGTAGGCCAAAAAGGGGATTTAAAAGAGAAAATCTCAAAAGTATTACTCCGTCGACGTAAAGTCGAAGTAGGCGGTTTTACCAAACGTTTTGCAAAAACAGTACGAATTGATTTATCACCCATTGAACGTGCGTTTTACGATGAAACAACTGAATATGTAAAACGCGAATACAATATGGCAATGGGAACCAAAAACCGTGCCATTGGATTTGTAATGGTAGTTTTCCAAAAACTATTGGATTCTTCGGTGATCGCATTATTATCAGCCCTTCAAAAAAGAAAGTTTATGTTGGAATCCAAATTCCACTATATGAAAGAACATGAAACCAATTTGGACGATTGGGATTTGGACGAAACAGAAGGTGTTGAAGACTTCATCACAGAACTGGAAGACGAAGAGATGTCTAGTTTCCAAAGGATCAAACGTGAGCTTTTCACACTCAATCGATTGATCCATTTGGGAAAACAAATTAAAGAAGATAAAAAAACCCAAAAATTAAAAGAAACACTTTATCGTTTGAAAAAAGAAGGTCATAAAAAATTTATCATCTTCACACAATTTCGAACCACACAAGACCACTTACAATCTGTCCTTGAACCTGACTTTAAAGTTTCTCCATTCCATGGATCACTTAGCATGGATGAAAAGGAAGTTGCGATCCAAAAGTTCAAAGAAGACTATGAAATTTTAATTTGTACAGAAGCTGGTGGCGAAGGGCGTAACTTACAATTCGCAAATATATTGTTTAACTATGATCTTCCATGGAGCCCATTAAAAATTGAACAAAGGATAGGAAGGATCCACCGGTTTGGTCAAAAAGACAATGTGTATATCTTTAACTTTGCCTCCAAAGATACAGTAGCGGAAAGAATTTTAGAAGTTTTAACAAACAAAATCAGATTGTTTGAAGAATCAATTGGTGCTTCCGATGATTTGCTTGGTACCATCGAAGAAGAATTAGATTTTAATTCTAGTTTGATGAAGTTTATCACAGGAACAAAAACTAAGGAAGAATTAGAAACTGAATTTGATTTACGGATACAGGTGGCACAAAAGGGATTTGAAAAACTAAATGCACTTGTGACTCCTAAGGTTTTAGATTTTAATTTAAAGGATTATTATGATCATACCCTCGAAGAAAGAGAGTGGAACAATAGCCATTTAGAAGAAGTGGTATCCGAAGGATCTAAGTTTTTTCAAAACCAATTGCCTGGTACCTTAACGGCCGTTAGCAAAGGTTCGTATGAATATAAAAATGCTGAAGGAAAAATCAAAAAAGCTACCTTTGATTCTGATTTAGCACTTACAAATGATTCCTTAGAATTTATGGCATTTGGCCATCCCTTTGTCGAAAAGGTAACAGAGTTACTTACACAAAGTAATGTGGGTCGTAAGAAAAAATATTTATACTCTGAAGAATTAGGACAAAAAATCCTTTTTGTTTTCCAAGTAGAGTTTGAATTTTCCCTAAAACGGAAAGACTTATTTTTTATCGAATATGACGTAAAGAAAAAGAAAACCGTATTACTCACAGATAAACCCAAAGAATGGATGGAAGGAAAAACTTACGTTCCTGAGAGAGAAATCCCACTCTCAAAACTAGAAGAAGCCTTTATCCAATGTTATCCAATAGTGGAAAAGGAAGCGGAAAACAAAAAAGAAATTTTAAGAAAGGAAACTCTCTCCATTTTCCAAAAGGAAGAATACAAAGTAGAACTTTCCCACCAAAAAACCATCCGCCAATTAGAAGAAAAACTGATGAGACAAGAAGCTGCTTATAAATGGGACAACCGACCTGAAAAAAAAGCAGTCCTTCACAAAACGATGAAAGAAATCCAAAGAGCAAAAGACGAGTATACCGTAGAGATGCGTAAAATCAAAAATGGTGCAAAAATCTTTCACAAAATCCAACTCTTCCAGACTTACATCAGCATTTAATTAAATTTCATTTACATAGATTTTCCAAATTCCAATATTTGGGAATGTCTTTACCCAAAATTGCCTTTTGGATACAAATCCTCATCGCTTTAGTGTTAGGTTTGTGTTTCGGAATCACACTCAATCCTGAATTTGGTTTGGTTTCTTCTGAATCAATCAAACCTTACTTAGTCTGGTTCAAATTGCCGGGGGATGTTTTTTTAAATCTTTTGCAGATGATTATGATTCCACTCGTAATCGTATCCATTGCATTAGGTGTCTCAAGTTTGAAGAATCTAAAAGACCTTTGGAGTTTAGGGAGTAAAACATTACTTTATTTTATATTTACAACCATTGTTTCTGTAAGCATTGGCATTTTATTAACAACAACCACAAAACCTGGATTACAAATCCAAACAAAAATCCAAAATCAAACTTCGGAAAGCTCTGACACGTCTACCTTAGAAAAAAAAGAAAAAGAGGAATCTATCCCAGAAATCATCGCAAACATCATTCCAAAAAATATTGTAAACGTATGGTCCAAACAACAAATGTTATCCATTGTTTTTTTGGGAATGATCCTGGGTGTCTTTTTTTTGACATCCAGAGAATCGGGAACCGCACTAAAAGCCTTTTGCCATTCCTTAGAAAGTTTTTGTTTATGGGTTGTTGCTTTGGCCATGAAACTGGCACCTCTTGCCGTACTTGGTCTGATGAGTTATGCAATGGTGCAAATTGGATTTTCTTTGGTATTCGGACTTTTCACCTATATCGTAACCGTGTTAGGTGGACTTTTTCTCATTTTAGTTTTTTATAGTTTGATGATTTTATTTTTTACCAGAGAAAATCCCCTCCGATTTCTCAGCCAAATCAGAGAAATTCCAATCCTTGGATTTTCCACTTCCAGTTCGAGTTCAGTCCTCCCTTATTCCTTAAAAGTGGCGAAAGAAAAATTAAAACTAAAAGAAACAGTTTCCGATTTTGTTTTGCCACTCGGAGCAACAATCAATATGGATGGGACTGCCCTCTACCAAGCTGTGGCCACAGTTTTTCTCAGCCAAGTTTACCAAATTGAACTGAGTACAGTAGATTTATTTTTGTTAGTTGGAACTGTGACCGCAGCTTCCATTGGTACCGCTGCCACACCTGGTGTTGGGCTCGTCATCCTCTCGTCCATCCTGTATACCTTTCACATTCCCGTTGAAGGTATCGCAATTCTTTTTGGTGTTGACCGGTTTTTGGATATGTGTAGAACTTCAGTAAATCTGACCGGCGATCTATCGTGCGCTTATATCATGAACCATATCTGGAAGGAAGAAAACAAATAATGAAAACGTTAAAAATATTTCTGACAATCGGAATCAGTTTCGTACTCATCCACTGTGATACCAAAAAAGATCCCCTCGCTGACTTCGAGTCTAATTTACTTTGTACTTCCTTTGCTGTTTGTAATGGGGAGACTCCTGCAAGAACCGGTATCATTGGGGATAGCTGGACCGATCTTTTATTTGGATATCCATTTGTGGAAACACTTAGGCCTCAGTTGGAAAATCGATTCCAATACAAATTTGTAGGTGCTACCCTTGGCGGAAAAACGCTCCAACAAGTTGTAAGCCAAGGCCTACAGTTCCAAGTCATCGACCAAGGCGGGGCTGATATGAAAGTTATATTACTTTCGTTAGGCGGAAATGACATCCAAGCCAATTTGGCCGAATACATTGGAAACGTTGATGCTGTTCAAGCCCAAAGATTTGCAACCATCAAAGCTAATTTAAAACAACTCATCATCACAGGAAATGCTTATAAAATTTCTAAATTTGGTGGTGCACCTTTGAAATGGATCATTCATGGGTATGATTATCCAAATCCATTTATGACACCTGTGATCGCTAGCTCCGATGAAGGTTGTAAATCAAAATTTGATCGAGTGGGACTTGTTTTACCAGATGCAGCTGCCTTTACTTCTACGCAACTTGATGCATTTAATAATTTGTTAGTCGATATCACAAGAGAAGAACCAAATTTGATTTATGTAGACCTACGTAATACCTTGGGTGGAAAACCTAGTTCCCGCCCTGAGTTTATGTTAGATTGTATCCATGCAAATAACTTAGGTTATACTCTACTGACTGACAAATTTGCAAGAGCCATTTACCCAATCACAAATGTAGGTTTTTAATCATGAAACAGACTTATTTATTCATCACGATTTTTTTCACATCCATAACGGCAGTCCTTGCGCAACACAATCAAAACGGGTTCGCACATCCTTTGCAAGTAGAGCCTGTCGCCGTTTATTCTAAAATCAGAGGCAATATTGGTTATTGGGATAAAAATTTTAATTCAGTCAAAGAGATTAATAAAAACGTAAGTGTAGAAGGTGAATACAAATTTAGTGATTCATTTTCCGTCATCTCATCTCTCGGACGTACAGAATATTCGCAGACCGATACTGCCAAAGAAGTCACTTGGGACAGATACAATGTTGGACTCAAATATGGAAAGGTATTCGAATCAGGTAGTTCTCAATTTTTAATTGGTGGTGGACTTCGAGTTTATGATAAAAAAAGAAATTCCCTATTTCGAGAATATGAAAATCCAGAGTATTACTTGATCCGTCCAAATTTTGGTTTGGGTTACAAGTCGGGTATTTTCCAAATCATGACTGAATTCCGTTTCCAAACAGAAACCAATCGCCATGGTAGAGAATCAAAATTAGAGGAATTCAAACGATATTACCAAGTAGGAATTGCACCGTCCTTTGGCATCTCTGACTCGGTTCGAATATTTACAGAGTTGGAATATAGAGAGCCTTTCGATAAAACCGCAGATAAAAACCTACGGTACTTTAATTTTTATCCGGGGATTTCAATGAATACTGAAAGTTTTGGAACCTTTAGTTTCAGTTTCTCATTTGGAGTTTTGCCAAAGGCAGACAATGCGATCGATCGAGGGATTCGATTCTCCTATTTTTACTTTTTTGATACCAACTAATTTGGGATGAAATGTCTTTTGCCTTTTGTTTTGTTTGGTTGGATTCTCTTTTTTGGCACTTGCATCAGCATCCAAGTGGGGAATCCTTCCATCACAATTTTGCAAAACAAAGGACAATCTGGTTGGCATTCGCCGGGAAAAATTCCAATTCCCGGTGATACCTTTGTGGAATCATGTACAACAAACTATTTTGGACTTGTGAGCATTGGGAATGCCAGTTATGATTGGATGCCTAAAAATTCTCGATTCAAAGAAATTCATAGTGTAGATCATTTTTATAAAAACCAATATTTTTTTTTCCAAGAACTTTGTTTACGAGTGACTGGCAAATGAACCAAAACATTGAATCATTAAAAGAGTTTTCAAAAAAATTGAAGAGTGGTTTGATCTATGAAGAGATTGAATCAAAACTCAAAGATTTTCATTCCAAAAAAACAAACAAACCGAATAAGTCTTTGGATGCCTTAACTGACAAAATTCGAAAAAAAGAAGAACAAATTGAAAAACTCTATGATGATATCATCCTATTGCAAAACAAACTTTCCAATCTTTTGGACAAAGAACTCCAAAAATAATCCATACCATCAAATTCATTCCGTGTTCCTACTATCCATTGCGATGTTCAAATTCAATTCAATGCGAACCTTTGGCTTATTCCTTATGAATCAAAAACTCCGCCTCGCAACATCCCATTCCTTGTGGTTTCGGATTCTAAGTTTGGTCACCTTCACTTTTATTGTTCAAAATTGTGCAAGTTCTGGATTTGGTACCCAAGGCCTTCTGTATGAAAACCAGAGGATCTCACTGATGGAGACTGGCAATTTGGCCACAAAGGAAGGTTTTGCCTGTGCAAAATCGTATCTTGGTCTCATTTCCATTGGTGACGCATCTGTCGAAGGAGCCCAAAAACAAGGAAACTTAAAGGAAATTACGTCCATTGAATTAGAAACCTATAATTTCCTCGGGATTTACGCAAAACTATGTACGGTAACCAAGGGAAATTAGTCGAAACTAAGAATAGAGCCAATGGTCATGCGGAAAAAAATCACAATCCTATTTGTATTTCTTTTTCTTAACATGCACTGTGTTCCAAAACCTTCACCCTCAATTCTTGGTATTTTTGTTTTACCACTTGTCACTCAGACTTCAGAAACATTCACGATTGAATCCACAATCCCTTCCAATGGAGCCACTGGTGTCAGTGTATCCCCAACCATTACCATCGTGATGACACAGGCCATCGAACCAACCTCGCTGAACACCAATATCACCTGTTCCCCTTCCTGCCCAAGCCTTACGGGCGGTTCTTCCAATCGAACCATCACGCTCACACCCACGAGTGCCCTCACCTCTGGGGTCACCTACACAATCACACTGAACCAAAACATCCAATCCATCTTTGGCCTCACGCTTGGGACCAATACAAGTTTTAGTTTTACGACACTATAAAATAAAGAAGCCGACGTTACCGCCGGCTTCTCTTACTTAAATGTTCCAAACTCTAAAGACTTCATTCATCTTTTAGAATTGCGTTGGGCTTTCAATTTAGAAAGCACCAACCTGTTGGGATCAATTTCATTCTTATTTGAAGAAATTTAAAATGATTCCACCTTTTGTCACAAAAAACTCAGCAAACACGAGTGAGGTGATTGCCATCAGTTTGATGAGAATATTGATCGCAGGACCAGATGTATCTTTGAACGGATCCCCAACTGTATCACCAACCACTGCTGCTTTGTGTTTTTCAGAACCTTTTCCACCAGCAGTTTTTTCAATGTACTTTTTCGCATTGTCCCATGCTCCACCAGAGTTAGCGGAAGAAATTGCAAGCACCACTCCAGACACAAGAGCTCCAGCAAGAAGGCCTGCAAGGGACTTCACACCAAACAAGTATCCCACAACAATTGGGCTAAGGAGGACGAGAAGTCCTGGAGGGATCATTTCACGAAGAGCTGCAGAAGTAGAGATATCCACACATTTTGCATACTCAGGTTTTGCTTTCCCTTCCATAAGACCAGGGATCTCTTTGAATTGGCGACGCACTTCTTTTACCATGTCAAGTGCCGCTTTTCCCACCGACTTCATGGTCATGGCAGAGAAGATAAAAGGAAGCATAGCACCAAAAAGAAGACCACCAAATACCAATGGATCAAGAAGTTCGATCGAAGTTAAATCAATCGCACCTTCTCCCATTTCCTTGGAAGCATTTTGTGTTCTTGTGATAAAGGCAGCAAAAAGTGCCAAGGATGTAAGGGCCGCAGATCCGATTGCAAATCCTTTTCCAACGGCCGCAGTTGTGTTCCCTGCTGCATCCAAGTTGTCAGTTCGATCGCGTACTTCTTTTCCAAGTTCTGCCATCTCTGCAATCCCACCTGCGTTATCAGACACGGGACCGTAAGCATCAATGGTCAGACCAATTGCGATGGTAGAGATCATACCAATGGCTGCGATCGCAATTCCATACATACCAGCCAGGATATTGGAAATTACAATCACGATCACAAGTAAGATCACAGGAACTACGGTAGACTTATAACCAAGTGCCAAACCGTAAATGATGTTGGTAGCCGCACCTGTATCACAAGCATCAGCGACTTCACGTACTGGTTTGTAAGAATGAGACGTATAAATCTCTGTGATCCAACCGATAAACATACCAGCAAACAAACCTAATGCGACTGAAGTGTACACATTCCATTTTGTAATGGTTTTGTCTCCAATTTGGAAACTATCAATCATAAAGAGGTCAGTTGCAAAGTAAAGTGCACCTGCTACGATGAAAGTGGAAATCCAAAGTTGGAGTTTGAGAGCCTTTTCAACATTTCCACCTTCTTTCACTCGGGCAAAAAAAGTAGTGATGAGAGACGCTGGGATTCCAATTGCAGAAATTAAAAGTGGATAGAGAAGTGCAGAGTTATTGTCAGCAAGAGCAGATGCGGTAGCACCAATCACAAGAGCCGCACAAGTTGCTTCGGCAGCGGAACCAAAAAGGTCAGCACCCATACCTGCGATATCACCCACGTTGTCTCCTACGTTATCAGCAATCGTTGCTGGGTTACGAGGGTCATCTTCTGGGATTCCTTTTTCTACCTTTCCAACAAGGTCAGCACCAACGTCTGCGGCTTTTGTATAAATACCACCACCCACACGACCAAAGAGTGCTACTGAAGATCCACCAAGACCAAACCCAGCGAGAGACTCCATAAGGATGTGTTTTGCGACAGTTGTGTTTGCTCCGATGAAGAGAAGGAAAAGACCAATCATCCCAAGGACAGCAAGTCCGATAAGACCAAAGCCCATTACCGCTCCAGAGTCAAATGCCACGCGGAATGCTTTGGAAAGGGAAGTTTTTGCCGCTTGGGCCGTTCTTACGTTCCCGGCAGTCGCAATTTTCATCCCAATAAATCCAGAAAGGCAGGAAATCAGGGCACCTGAGACAAAAGCGATCGAAGTGTAAATTCCTTCGTTGAACTCTGTATTTGGGTTATCCAATAAAAGGTAAATGAGTACCGTCATGAAGCTGATAAAAAGCAGAATGACTCGGTATTCTCTGAGCAGGAAGGCCATAGCCCCTTCTGCGATCGCGGCGGAGATTTCTTTTAATTTGGCGGTTTCTTTTTCGTTGCCACCATCTGCGCCTACTTGGATACGAACGACCCTAGCGGCGTAGAAAATCGCCGTGGCAATGGAAACGAGCGCCATGACGATAATGATTAACTCTACATTCATGAGATCCTCTTTTGAGATTGTTTATTTGTATTTCTAAGATATTTTAGAAGATGACCGATGAGAATCCATAGATGATACTTCGGTCTAGGAGAATATGGCAATTTAGTGTTCTGGTAACAAGTCTATTTCTGTCCTTGTACCCAATTTTAGCGGAACCAGAAGTGATCAATCCCGTTAAAGCATTCTACAGCTACGAGGACCTTCTCCGAATGGCTGAGGACAAAATCGTCCAAGAAACACCCGCCAAAGCCTTCGATTTTCTCATCAAAGCCAAGGAACTTAACCCAGACCCTGATTACCGGTACTACAATTTGTCTGCCCAGGCCCACATGAAACTCGGCCAGTTATTTGATGGGATCCATGCCTACGAAGAATCCGTCAAACGTAAGAATGACCAATTGGATTTGGTTTTGTACATAGCCGATTTCTACGAAAAAGAGAAAAAACCAAGGGAAGCCCTTTATTATACAAAATTATACCTAGAACAAAAACCAAAGGCAAAGTACAGACTGTATCTTGCCGCCATCCTATCTAGGCAATTGGGTTTGGAAAGTGAATACGAATCCTACATGAACCTCTTGGAATCCGATAAAACCTTTGTTTCGGAAAAGGACGCCCTGCAAACAAGCCTTCTGAAAAACATTAAAAACAGGAAATGGAAGGAAGCGGATGATTTAAGCCTTCGATACCTTGTTTATTTTCCAAGAGAAGAAGGTATGTATGAAACATTAATCCTTGCAAGGCGGGGTCGTAATTCAGAATTACTGGAGCAAGCTTATATTTGGACTACCACTGTGTTTTTAAAGGAAACACGTTACTTCACTCGTTATGGAGTTTTCCTACAAGAAAAACAAAGGTATTTAGAGGCATTAAGCCTTTTCCGTAGGGGATTTTATAATCTACTCAAGTATGATCCTAACTCCGATGCAAAAGAAATTTTATTTCTCATCCGCCAAAGTTATGCGAACCTTGGGAAAGACCGAGATACATTGGCAATTGACTCTCTAGTCAAAGATTTCATAAACCAAAAAAATCTCACGGCGACGGAACTTGAAAACCATATAGCAACCTATCGTAAAAACAGAGAGTATTTGCTTTTTTCGATCCATTGGTTTTCAACCCGTGATGAAAACAAAACACATGAGTATAGAAAGCGGCTCAGAGCAAGGGATTTGGAATTTGAAGAAACAGAATTCCTGCGAGTGATGGGACCCTTTGCCGCTCTCCCGCAGGAATTGTAGTCAAACGATTACCCTTCAAAACTTTTTCAAGTTTGAAGGAGATTGTGATTCAAAGCTAAATTTACTAACTATGGTATTTTTTCTTATCGTCAATTAAAGATTGAACAACCGATGGATCCGCAAGTGTGCTAATGTCACCTAACGTATCAAATTCGTTATTGGCAATCTTTCGTAAAATCCTACGCATGATCTTTCCAGAACGAGTTTTGGGTAGGCCTGGTGCCCAGTGGATCACATCGGGCCTTGCAATTTTCCCAATTACCTTTTCCACCATGGCTATGAGTTCTTTTTTCAATTGGTCATTTGTTACAACCCCTTGTTTCACTGTCACATAGGCATAAATCCCTTGGCCTTTGATGTCATGTGGGAATCCTACAACGGCAGCTTCTGCTACTGATTTGTGTTCCACAAGAGCACTTTCCACTTCCGCAGAACCAATGCGGTGTCCCGAAACATTGAGGACATCATCCACTCTTCCTGTGATGCGAAAGTATCCTTCCTTGTCACGGTTTGCCCCATCACCGGTAAAATAATAACCTTTGAATTGCGAAAAGTAGGTATCAAAAAATCGTTTTGGATCTCCGTACACGCCGCGCATCATAGAGGGCCATGGTTTTGCGATGCAAAGATTTCCTGAAATCTCTCCTTTGTCTTTGATCTCTACTCCTTCGTTGTCTACGAGCACCGGTTGGATGCCATAAAAGGGCCAACTTGCCGAACCAGGTTTTTGTGGGATGGCACCTGGGATCCCTGAGATCATGATGGATCCAGTTTCTGTTTGCCACCAAGTATCAACAATTGGGCATTTGGATTTGCCGATATTGGCATAGTACCATTCCCATGCTTCTGGGTTGATCGGCTCTCCGACAGACCCAAGTAACCGCAGTGATGCGAGCGAACGTTTTTTGATAGGTTCAAGTCCTTCCCGCATAAGAGCACGGATCGCCGTTGGTGCTGTATAAAACACAGTAACCTTGTATTTATCAATCACATCCCAAAAACGCCCCATGTCTGGGTAACTTGGCACCCCTTCAAACATTAGGGATGTAGCTCCATTGGAAAGTGGTCCATACAAAATATAACTATGGCCTGTGATCCAACCAATGTCTGCGGTGCACCAATAGGTGTCCGTATCTTTGTAATCAAAAATAGTCGCAAAGGTAAGATTGGCACCTAACAAATACCCTGCGGTTGTATGCAAAACACCTTTTGGTTTTCCAGTCGAACCAGAAGTATAAAGGATAAAAAGTGGGTCTTCCGAATCCATCGCGACGGCCGGACATTCCTTTTTCACTTCAGGATCCTTCATCAAATAATGGTACCAGTGGTCACGGCCTTCGATCCAATTGAGATTCCCTTCATCACCAGTGCGTTTGACAACGATGACATCATTCACTTTTGATTTTGTTTCTGCGAGGGCCGCATCCACATTTTTTTTCAGTTCTATCGGTTTGCCACCACGGTAACCACCATCAGCAGTGATCACAAGAGTTGGTTTGCAGTCTTCAATGCGGCCAAGCAGTGCTTCCGGTGAAAACCCACCAAACACAACGGAGTGAACAGCACCAATGCGAGTGCAGGCAAGAGTGGCGATGGCAAGTTCAGGGATCATGGGAAGGTAAATGAGAACCCGGTCTCCCTTTTTAACCTTAAACTTCTTTAGAACATTGGCGAAGTGATTCACTTCTCGGTGTAAGTCGTGATAAGTGAGGACCTTGGATTCGTCTGGATTGTCACCCTCCCAAATCAGAGCGGCTTTGTTTTTGAGAGGAGAATCGAGATGGCGGTCTAAACAATTATAAGAAACATTCAGTTTGCCACCGACAAACCATTCAACTTTTGCTTTCGCAAAGTCATGTTTCAAAACTTTGTTCCATTTTTTAAACCATGTTAGGCGTTTTGCTTGTTCGGCCCAAAATTTTTCTGGTTTTTCGATGGATTCTTTGTATTTGGTTTTGTATTCTTTTAAGCTAACGTTTGCAAGTTTGGCGAATTCTTTGGATGGTGCCACGATTCTTTCTTTCGGCATTGTGTCCCTCTAGAGGAAAAAGACTGAACTTTTTTAAAAAAAAGTCCAGCATGAATCAGAAAAAAAGAATTTAAAAATTGAACTTAATGTGAGCCGGTTCGGATCAGATCTAAAAATTCGCTACGAGTGGTTGGATCGGTTTTAAACAAACCAAGCAAACTAGAAGTGAATAATTCAGAGTTTTGTTTTTCGACACCACGCATCATCATACATAAATGTTTTGCCTTGATGACAACGCCCACGCCTAATGGGTCCAAAGTTTCTTGGATGGCCTGTGCAATTTGGTCGGTCAGGCGTTCCTGCACTTGGAGTCTTCGTGCAAACACATCCACAATCCTTGGAATTTTACTGATCCCAATGATTTTTTTATTAGGAATGTAGGCAACATGTGCCCTTCCATAAAAGGGAAGTAAGTGGTGTTCACATAAGGAATACATTTCAATATCACGAACAAGGACCATACCTGTCGTGTTTTCTTCAAAAATCGCACCATTTACCAATTGGTTGATGTCCGCCTTGTACCCACTGGTTAAAAAATCATAAGCTTTTTTGACACGATTTGGAGTTTTAACAAGACCTTCTCGATTTGGATCTTCACCAATTTGTTTTAGGATTTCTTCGATTAAGTTTTCCATCCGATTCCTTTTTGAAAGTAAGTTCCTTGTGATCCTGCTTTTCAAAATTTGAATGCAGAATATTCACTACTTATTTGACTAGACTTGAGTTCTTAGGAAAAGATACATTTCCTTTTTTTGATTCGAAAGGACATAATCAACATTCAAATGCAAAAAAAAATTGGATATGATGCAAGGATGATCGAAAATTCTGGGATCGGAATTCGCATCCAACATATTTTAAAATTTTGGTCCTTAAAGAATAAAGATGCAAAATTGTTTATCTTTGGTGATCCAATTCTTTTAAAAAAATACGATCTTCCAAAACATGCGGAAATCGTTCCCTATTTAACAAAGATTTATTCCCCTAAAGAATTTTTGGGCCATCCGAAAATGGCGGAAATGGATGTGTTAGACATACCACATTTCAATGTTCCACTGCGTTACCTTCGCAAATGCATTGTTACGATTCATGATTTGATCCCTTACCATTTCAAAGAAACCCATGCATCGATTGCCAAACGACTTTACTTACAAATTGTTCTAAGGTCAATCAAGTGGTTTGCAAAATCCATCATCGCTGTTTCAAAGTACACGAAAGACGATCTTGTCAAAAGTTTTGGTTATCGTAGTGAAACAATCTCAGTAGTTTATAACGGAATTGATTTAGGAAATTTTGCAAAACGCCCACAAACAAAGGTTCATTCCTTCATAAAAACCTATCATTTGCCAAAACAATATCTCTTTACTGTTGGGATTGGAAAAACACATAAAAACTTTCCCTTCCTTTTGTCTACTCTGGAGTCATTATGGAAGGACGGTTCCCTAAAACTTCCTCTCGTGATAGGTGGGATCAGCAAAGAAATTCCAACGGAATTATTGGATTTCCAGAAACAAAATCCAAATCGAATTTTATTTTTGGAACATCTCCCTTATGACCAATTGCCTCTTGCTTACCAAGGGGCAACCATGTTTGTATATCCTTCTCTCTTTGAAGGGTTTGGGTTTCCTGTCCTCGAAGCACAAAGTGTCGGTTGTGTTGTTTTGTCTTCCGATGCAAGTGTCCTACCAGAGGTTCTGATGGACTCGGCTGTCTTTTTTGACCCAAAAGATGAAGAGAGTCTGCGACGAACACTACTGACCCTCCTTTCCAATCAAAAATTGCAGAAAGAGACCCAAAAGAAGGGCCTTCTCAATGCAAATCGTTTCCTTTGGAAAAAAGTTTTACAACCATACTACAAACTGTACCATTCAATTCTGATTGAAACCTAATTCCTGTTATGTTATTTGTTTTTTAGACTTTTGTTTTTTGGTACAAAACATAAGAGGAAACCAAAATTCCAAAGATCACAACGGGTGCGATGACCATTCCAATTGGATCTCCACTTTGGGAATGTGCAACAGCGGCAGAAATGAATGTGATTCCAAATCCAGCATAAGCCCATTCTTTGATTCGTGATGGAATGATTGGAACGATTAATACGATCGCACCTAAGATTTTTGCAATCCCAAGTTCCACCCGAAAGTAATCGGGAAACCCTAAATGTTGAAAGCCCGCGACCACTTCTGGATTTGTAAAGTAAGTGACAGCACTAAATGCCATTAGAAGCGAAATGGCCACCGTGGTGACCCAATAGAAAATAGTTTTTAGATTCATTTGATTCTCCTTGAATTTACATTCAATAGTAACTATCTTTTATATAGCTACTATTCTTTAGATAGATTTTATGGGGATTCGGAGAAAAAAAATCTTTAAATTTCTGATCTTTCCTTCAGTTGACGGTCAAGCTAGGGAGAAAGAAGTTAGAAGCAGAGTGCCAAAAGGGAAAACTACAGACTGCCCGCCAGACCATACGGAGTGCGCCAATCTCATCCTACCTTTGCGAGATGCTTTGGAAATTTTGAGTGGAAAATGGAAACTCCCTATCATCATGTCCCTTTCCTTCGGAAACAAACGATTTAAGGAAATTGGCGAAGAAATCCCTGGCATCACGGACAAAATGTTGTCAAAAGAACTGAAGGAACTAGAGAAAATCCAGCTGATTGACCGAAAGGTCATCGACTCCTTCCCACCTGGGGTGGAATACTCGATCACGGCCCATGGCAAATCGTTGGAGAAAGTCATCATGGAACTCACCCAATGGGCGGTCGTCCACGCGCAAAAAAACCAAGCTCCCAAAAAAACGAAGAAGTAAAAATCTCCTTTTTTCTCCCCAAAAGTACTTGTCAGTTTTTTTGAGAACTTCGAGACTGATTCTCAGAACCATGATCAAGTGTCACTGTGCAGAAGTTTTCTTTGAAACTATCTTAAATGTTGTCAAAGAAACGAACCGCCCCATACTAGAAGTCGCCCGTGAGATGGGAGCGGCTGATACGTGTACGGCATGTGTTCCGGATATGTTAGCCTTCATCGAGCAGGAATTGGAAGGTCAACTTGCAGGAAATACAAATCATTGATTCCGATTTAATCGGATCCCTCGTCACAAAAGCAAAACACGCAGAACGAAAACGAACAAACCACAACTTCCACAATCAAGAGGAAGTGTACCAAAGGTTTCTCAACGTATTATCAAAAGACACATATATCCCACCTCACAGACATTTATCGGATCCAAAACCAGAAACCTTTGTTGTACTCGAAGGTGAAATCGGTTTTTTGATCTTTCGGGAAAATGGAGAGATCCAAGAATACCATAAACTTTCTTCCAAAGGCCCAAAACGAGGCATTGATTTACAACCAGGTGTTTGGCATAGTTTGGTTTGTTTATCTGAAACGGCAGTTTGTTTCGAAGGGAAGTCCGGACCTTATGACCCAACGGTTGACAAAGAATTCCACGCCAAATACCCGTTAGAGGGAAATGAAAAAGTACAAGAAACCATCAAGTATTTTGAGTCTCTATTTGTATGACTCTGGTGTTACAGAAAATTTTTCGTTTCACACAGATTCTTATGTTTACGATTCCCTTTACTTTTTTTTGTAAATCCTTACCCTCCGTGGTACCAGTGAAAGACCATACATTGGAATCCATTGTTTCCGATGGGATCATTCGTACTTTCCGTTATTACATTCCGAAAAATAAATCCAACTCGCGACTGCCCATTGTATTTATTTTACATGGTGGTGGTGGGAGTGGAGAAGGGATGATTTATTTATCTCGAATGTCGGAAAAGGCAGAAGAATACGGCTTTATTGCCGTATACCCAGATGGATTTGCAAACAGGTGGAATGACGGAAGGAATATCCCCCACTCGTTAACAGACAAACGGAATACAAAAGATGTATTATTTTTTCGGGATATGGTACAGTTTTTGGACAAACAGATTCCAGTTGATTACAGTCGCATCCATGCAGTTGGAATTTCCAATGGTGGATTTATGACACAGCGTCTGTTATGCGAAGCACAAGATTTATTTCGATCTGGGTATTCAGTGGCCGCCGTAACGTCAAAAGGAATTGTGGATATTTGCCCAACTCCACCTACAAAATCCATTGGTTTTATCATGGGAACAGCAGACGATGTGATCCCCATTCATGGAGGAACCGTTTCCATTCCAAAAGATATGACGCCGAATGCAGACCGTATCCCTGCCGGTGAGGTTTTGTCTTTTGCCGATTCTCTAAAATTTTGGAGTAAAGGTTTTTCCTGTAAAACAGAGGCAAAAGGCAAAAAAAGGCATCTCAACCAATTTTGGAAACGAGATATCGAATACACAAAATTGACCGATTGTATGCACGAAGAAGTCGTAGAAGGGTATTTGATCCCAGGTGGCGGTCATATTTGGCCAAATGGCTTTTACTACCAAAATGAAAAACAATACGGTTATTTGAGTAAGGACTTGGATGCTAGAGAGATTGTGATACAATTTTTCCGAAAGGCCGAATCTAAAGAAAAGTTGGTTAACAATGCACCATTCGGAAATTAGAAATTCTTCTACTGTTTTTACCACATTGGAAACTGGATCTGGGGATCCTGTTCTCTTTTTACACGGCTTTCCGGATAACCACAAAACTTTTTCACCCATAATGGAAACCATTGGGAAAAAAGGATTCCAGTGCATTGCGCCCGTTATGCGAGGTTACGAAGCCTCCACAATATCCCATGCTAACAAACTCCATGTTGTGGATTTGGTGAATGACATCCTTGGATGGATGGAAGACCGTCGTTTTGATTCCGTCCATTTAGTAGGCCACAATTGGGGAGCAATCATTGCCTATGCTGCTGGGATGTACTACCCCAATCGAATCAAATCCATCACAAGTTTGGGAGTTCCACTTCTCAAAACGTTCCAAGACTCTTTTTTATGGGCACCACTCCAAACCATCCATTCTTGGTATGTGGCACTCTTCCAAATTCCATACATTGCTGAGTTAACGATCAGATCCAATCAATTTGCATTGGTTGATTTTTTGTGGAAAGACTGGTCGCCGGGTTTCACTCCGAACCAAGACCACTTGGCAGAAATCAAAGCCAATTTCCAAAACCCAGGGATCCTTTCTTCTGCCCTTGCCTATTATCGAAACCTGAATGATTTGTTCACAGAATCAGGAAGAGAAAGTATTGTTGGGATTTTTGACACCCATGTGACGGTTCCAACCCAAGTCCTTTATGGTTTGAACGATGGTTGTTTCCATAAAAATTTATTCGAACACCTTCTGGATGAAACCGATTTCCCAAGGGGATTTCGTAAAATTGGGTTTGATCATGCCGGCCATTTCCTCCATTGGGAAAAACGGGAAGAAGTCACCAAACTCATCTTAGAGTGGTTAGAAAAAAATAAATAGAATTTCTGTAATCCTTTCGTCTGATTGGGAAAGGAGATTGGTTATGTTTCAAAATATGGGATTGTATGATCGAATCATTCGAGTTGTTGTAGGACTTGTGTTAGGTGGGTTGTACCTAGGTGGAGTTGTTGAAGGAACCACAGCCATCGTTTTATTTATCATTGGACTTGTGATGATTGCCACATCTGCCATTGGATTTTGTCCCGCTTATTTACCTTTCAAAATTTCCACAAAAGGAAAATAAGAGAGAGAAGCATTTCAATTCACTTTCACCAACTCACCTTTTCGATGTGAGTTGGTTGTTTATTTTTGTAACCTCACAAGAACTTCATAATGATTGGTCCTTGGAAAAAAATCAAATAAGTACAAACTGTCCATCTTGTATCCAAGCTCCTCTAAAGACGTGATGTCCCTACGCAGAGTGCTCGGGTTACAACTGGAATAAACAAAGGTTTTGGGTTGCAAATGGGATATACTTTCCATCAGTCCTTTCGAAAGACCTGCCCTTGGAGGATTGACAAGCCATGTGGAATACCTGTCCAAATTTTTGGGCAAAGGTTTTAAATACAAATCCATCACATCATAAACGAACGAATTGACTCCATTGGCTTTCGCATTTTGTTTTGCATACTGTATACTTTTGTCATGGGATTCGATCCCATAAAGGGATTTGATTTGATCACGGAGGGCAATGCCAATTGTCCCACAGCCACAAAAGAGTTCCAAAACATCTGCATCGATCGGAAGGAGTTTCTGGATGGTTTGGATCCATGATTCCAATAAAAACTGATTGATTTGGAAAAATCCTTTTTTAGGAACCGTTAACTTTGTATTCAAAAAATGAATCTTTGTCTCTTCTACATCATACAAAACCACTTTGTCTTGCGATAAACGTAAAGAAATTTGTTTTTGATTCCATTTCGATCTTGGAGCTTGATTTTCCTTCCAAAATCCATTGTATTTATCAATTAACAAACGTTTGTCTACGTTTTTACAAAGACTTGCGGAACTAGGAATGATTCTGTGGGAATTTTTTGCAAAAAATCCTATTTGGTTCCCTTCCACCTGCCATTGCACATTATTCCGATAACCTTCACTGGGACCAAAAGAAACTTCTATCTTTCCTTTTACGTTGGGAAACATAAACTCGAGGAGTGAGGTTTTGATTTTTAACTCTTCCTCATAAGGAATTTGGCGGTAACTGCAACCTCCACATTCTAAATACACGGGACAATCAGATGGAATCCGTAAGGGGGAAGGATCAATCACTGTTGTGACAATTCCAAACCATTCTTTTTTCCCTTGTTTGGACAGGGTTATGTCTACCGTCTCTCCTGGGATCCCACCTTCAACAAACACAGCATGCCCATCATGGTGGGCGAGGCAGTAACCTCCATTCACCCACTTTTCTAATTTTATCCGCAACTTTTCCATTCTCTTGAACCATTCAATGAATATTCATTTGACACTGCACTCGCATTTAACATAACGGATAGGTACTCTTGGAGAAGTGGCTGAGTGGTCTAAAGCAGCGGTCTTGAAAACCGTCGTGGTAATCCCACCGTGGGTTCGAATCCTACCTTCTCCGAGTCGCTGGAGACGTGCCTGAGTGGCCGAAAGGAGCGGTTTGCTAAACCGTCGTACGAGCAATCGTACCCAGGGTTCGAATCCCTGCGTCTCCGATGTAACCGCCATGAAAATCACCCAGTTCAAAGAAACATTACAAACCCTAAAAGCTTACCTTCTGACCGATGAAGCGGCTAAAATTTTTGCGGCGTTGCCTTTGTATTTCTCCTGGGTTCCCATTTTCACTTGGAAACGCCAATTCCCTGAATTTGTAACCCTATCCTTGTACTCTGCAATTAATACTTGTTTGTTTTTATTGGGAATTTTACTCGCTCAGGTCCTGTCTCTACTTCCTTTTGTGGGCCTTTACTTCGCTGCTACCATCCACCTGCTTTCCATTCTACTTTATCTAGGAATTGCGGGATTTTTGATTTACTCCATCCGCTTGCAAAAAACCATAGTGATACCCGTTCTTTCGGACTGGGTAAAAATGCTCCAAGCATTCATTGCGCCCATAGCTCAACTGGATAGAGTATCTGACTACGGATCAGAAGGTTAGAGGTTCAAATCCTCTTGGGCGCGCGTGTTTCTCTATGAATCGTTTTTAGAACGATACTCCAAAGAAATTTCAAAATACCAAAACGAAATTCCCTCTTATTCGGAAATTATGACGAAAGATGGAAGTTTAGTTTCCTCTTCCTTTAATTCCGTAGAACAAACATTAAATCCTACAAAACATAGCGAAATCTTAGCCATTGAAATGGCACTTGGTAAAATTGAAGGTAGGTACCTTACCGAACACATTTTGATCACAGCTTTGGAACCATGTTTGCTTTGTGCAGGAGCCATCCTCCGAGTGAAACTACCAGAAGTCGTTTATTTTGTGCCGGCAAAACCTGGAGAGGGGATTTCCTCTTATACTACCGAATCCATTTACCTTATGAACCATTTTCCGAAATGCACACTCATCCCTAAGTCTCACATAAAATTTGAATTTCTGAGTTTTTTCAAAGAGAAAAGGTAGAATTCTAAAGACCGTTTCTTTTTATGGAAGGCAGTAGAAATCACTGGAGAGATGTCAGAGTGGTCTATTGTGCATGCTTGGAAAGCATGTGTGCCAAAAGCACCCCGGGTTCGAATCCCGGTCTCTCCGCCACTTTTTCTCGCTTCAATCCGAGCAAAACCCTCACCTTTGGAAATTATTTCATTGCTTCTAGGCCATGAATTTTCATACTCAAGGGGAAATCTAAAATTCGAATCTTTCTGAAAGTTGAATGTAGAATCACATGAGCGAAAACCACCAAGTACTCTTTCGAAAATACCGACCACAATTCTTTCGAGATGTGATTTACCAAGACCTAGCTGTCGGCTCATTACAAAACGCATTTAAATCCAAAAAAATAGGCCACGCCTATATCTTCATTGGACCACGTGGTGTGGGAAAAACAACGATTGCACGAATCCTCGCCAAAAGGCTTAACTGCGAAAATCCTGATGGCGTTGAACCTTGTAACGAGTGTACATCTTGTTTGGAGATTACAAAAGGAAATTCCAATGACGTTTTTGAAATTGATGCTGCTTCCAATAGCGGTGTCGATAACATCCGTGAACTTAGAGAAAACGTAAAATTCAATGCAATGGGTGGCAAATACCGAGTCTACATCTTGGATGAGGTGCATATGCTGAGTGGTGCCGCATTCAATGCACTTCTCAAAACTCTCGAAGAACCACCAGCACATGTTGTTTTTATTTTAGCGACTACCGAATACCATAAAATACCAGAAACCATTTTATCTCGTTGTCAGGATTTCCACTTCCGAAAGGTACCGGTTACTGTTTTACAGAACTATATTGAAACCCTTTGCACTAAAGAAGGTTTGAAATACGATACGGAAGGACTGTTTTGGATTGCAAAAAAAGGGGATGGATCTGTTAGAGATACTCTTTCTTTTATGGAACA
This sequence comes from Leptospira jelokensis, assembly GCF_004769635.1. Lineage (GTDB taxonomy): Bacteria > Spirochaetota > Leptospiria > Leptospirales > Leptospiraceae > Leptospira_A > Leptospira_A jelokensis. The sequence continues at coordinate 651,181 of NZ_RQGH01000026.1, read as the reverse complement.
AGCTGTCATCTTTACAGATGGTAATTTAACTGGTGTTAAATTACGTAAAATGATTGGGTATCATGGGATTGATACCTTTACCGATTTTTTCAACCAATTGATTGATTCTTCTCAGAGTGCTCAGATTTTTGAAACCTTGGAAAATTTATTCCAAGCAGGTATCGATTTAGGAAAATTCATTTGGGATTTCATTGAATTTTTAAATTCATTATTACTCATCAAAGATAATTTAGCTGACCGAGAATCAATCAACATTCCCCAAGAAGACCTCCAAAAACTAAAACAAAACTATCGGGAACTTGATCGCGAAATATTGGTTTTACTTGCGGAACGAATTTTTTCAATCCACGAAAAATTGAATTTAATGAAACTTCGTAGCTCTTACGAGATGAAAGTATATTTAGAAATTCAATTTCGTAAATTGATTTTGGACCGAGAAAAACCAAGTGTATCTGGCCTTTTAGCTAAAATTTCTGAACTCACCAAACTGGTCCAAGGTGACATTAGTGCCCTTCCAGACAATGTGGAACAGGTTAAAAAACAAATACCATCCCAAACAGCTTCCATAAGTACCAATCAAAAAGATCCAAAACTGGCAGGCTCACAAACAACAAACGAAACACAAGTAAGCGCAAAACAAAAGGTAGAATCGCAATCAAATGTGAATGGAAATTTAGAAACGAATGCCATGACCCAAAAAACATTAGAGTCAAACAAAGCACAACCTAGTGCCAATCCAACATCTTCAGAAGAAGAAATGGAAAAACTTTTAAAAGAAAAATTCTCTGGGATGGAAGTGGATCCAAACCAATTTAAAAATTTATAAGTCCAAAGGTAAGTATGGGAATTTTTGACCAAATGAAACAAATGCGAGAAGCTTTTTCGCAACTTGGAAATCTAAAGGAAAAACAAGAAGAATTGCAAAAGCGGCTCGCACAGATCCGTGTGACCGCCTCTGCTGGTGCCGGTATGGTGGAGGTGACTGCTTCCGCAGATGGAACCCTAACCAATTTGAATATCAACCCTATCATGTTCAATGCAGATGATAAAAAAATGTTAGAAGATTTAATTTTATCTGCCTCCAATGAAGTTCAACGAAAAGCAAAAGAAGCCATGTCACATGAAATGAAAAATGTTTTAGGTTTCAATCCAAGTGACTTCGAAGGTGTATTCAACCAAATGCAAAAAGACGGGGGATTTCCATCTGTCTGATCCTCAATTCCAAAAGCTCATCCAATCATTTTCAAGTTTACCAGGCATTGGAAAAAAAAGTGCAACTCGCATCGGATTTCATATCCTACGAATGGATCCAACTTCTTTCCAATCATGGTTGGACAATATCGAAGAGGCAAAAACCAAACTTAGATTTTGTAATGAGTGTGGCGGATTAACAGAAGAACCAGTATGTTCGATATGTTTATCTGACAGACGCGAAAATGGAATCCTATGCGTTGTAGAACAACCAGAAGACATTTTTTTTATCGAAAACACAAAGGAATATTCTGGAAAATACCACGTCCTCAATGGTGCCATATCCCCTTTAGATGGGATTGGTCCGGAACAATTACGGATCAAACAATTGATGAACCGATTGGATTCTGGTGCAATCAACGAGGTATTGATTGCTACAAATCCGACTCTTGAAGGGGATGCTACGGCTTCTTATTTGTCCACAGTGATCAAACCTATGGAAATCAAAATCACAAGGATTGCTCATGGGATCACAATTGGGGGAACCTTAGAATACTCAGACCAGTATACTTTGGGGAAGGCAATTAAATCAAGACTCACTCTTTAATTGAAATCAAACAAAAGTTATATTAACTTTCTGCTAATTCTTTTATTTTAATTTTGGCCGTATTCAACCATTCAATTGTACTTTCATAGTAATCGTTGGAATTCGGTAGTGATGAAAAATCACCAATTTCGAATTTTAAAACAACACCTGCATCATAAATTATGGTATAACAATAACTGACATCATATTCTGAAGGATTTAATTTAAGCTTTGGTAAAAACAATTTAAGTTTTAAAGTTTTTAGTTCTTCAAATTCGGTCACTACCATCTTGGCATGACCTTCCCATTCAATAACAGAATTCAATCTTAAAGACCCTTCTGTATAATTTTCGGGAATATCATCCCATTCTTTGATGAACTTCGGATTTGTAAGTATTTCCCATACCTTTTGGACAGATGCATTGATGGAAATCTGATCAGAGACTTTTAACATTATTTTCTCCCTCACTTAACAAAAACTGTTTTGGTATGAATGTTTTGACAAACCATTCTTACACAGTGTAAACTGGAATTCAGAATCGATGTTCAAATACAATAAAAGCTTCTCGCAACACTCGACCATATTTTGAATCTAACAAAACAAATAATGCATCACCGGCTACAAAATAACCAGAACGAAAGATGATTTGGAAATCCGAAGTCACGTTGTAACGAATGTTAAAGTTGTATTCCATACCCATATATGTGGAAGTTCGATACCCATTCCTTTCACTAAATTCCCGATTGATTCGGATCTCAGGAGATTTTGTTGCCCAAAGTTGGTAATAACCGAGTGTAAACTGATACGGACCGAAGGCAATAATGTTGGAATAGAGTCCGTATTCATTCAAACCAGAAAAACTAGAACCATTGAACAATGCATAACCACCTGTAAAGTCTGTTGCTATATTTGAAATGGAAAATCCTGGCGCAAGTGTTCGGTAACCATTTCCTTTTAAATTGGCTTCTTGTCCATTTTCATCATAACCTGGACGACCAGTGGTTCCTAAAGCAATTAAGTTAAAGTTTAAAGATTCATTCCATCGGTATGTAAACTGAAAATCATACATACCTCCTTTGATAGAATGACGCCTCGTTGTATTATAAACCGTTACATCATTTGTATCGTTTACCGCATTCAATTTCTTCACAATACCAGTATTGAGGATACCATGTACAATGAAGGAAAATTTTTGGAAATTGAATTCGTTATGAAGTCCATACCATGCAAGTCTTGCCGTTTCATTATCTGTTTTATCGTTATCATCTAAAAAATATGCATACACTTCATTACGAATGTTGCGAAAGTATTCAAACTTTAATCGGTTATAATAGATATTTGAACTTTGGTAATTTTTATCTGCGAAACCATTTTTATCAACATCCAAAAAACTTTGGTCACGCGCTCGTAAAACTCCACCTTCCAAGGACAAACGTAAAAATTGGAAATTTTTTAAAATACTCACGCCTGTTCCAGTCGAAAACAAAACACGTCCTTGCGCAGAACTAAATAATTGTTGTCCAACTTTGATAAAGAGACCTGATTCGGGGATTCGAAAGTTTAAATACAAAAAGTTAGTTTGGACGTTCACTGCAGAAGTCCTTCCTCTCTCACCACCAGAGCCAGGTCCAACGATTCCAGGATCGAAACCATCAGGCCCAGTTGCCCTAAGCCCTCTACCACCAAATGGAATATCCCCGACCTGCATGCCCCAAATTCCCTCTACATATTTGTTTGCGGAAAAACTCATATTGTAGAGGAATCTGGAATCATAATAGCTCACATCTTCTTTACGGCGAGTGATCTGACTTGGTAAACCTTGTTGCCGTCTTTCTAAATCAGATTGGATGGTTTGTTGTTCTGCTTCAGATCGTTCAGCATTTTCTTTTTCTAAATTGGTAATCGGTGTTACTGGAGTCCTTCTTTCCAATAAAACATCTCGTCCAACATTGGTGGCTCTAACTCGAAAAGAGCCATTAAAATTCATAATGGTTCTTTGTGATTCTTCTTCTTGCGAATACAAAAACCCAAATGGTAGAAGGAAAAATAAACAAACAGTTGTAAAACGAGTTAACATTATAAATTTATTCTTTTTTGACCCATTGATTGGATTTAAAATATTTGTTAATCAGCTGTTGGATTTTTCCGGTTCGCTTTAATTCTTTGATAAAAAAATTGAGATGGTAAAGGAATTCAATGTCCCTTTTTCCTACTGCCATACTGATATGATCCTCTTGGACAACACCTAAAATTGGTAGGTAGTTTGCTCTTAGCGAAGAATCTTTTTGTAATAAGGCTTGGATATAAAATGAATCAGCAACGAAAGCATTCACATTATTTTTCTTTAATTCACTCAAAGCAGCTTCATTGGTAAAATAAGAAAATACTTGTGCTTTTGGAAAGGCATCACGTAAAAACTGATGGTTTGAGCTATTTGCAAGTACGGAATAAGAAATCCCAGTAATGTTTGTTAAATCATTTAAGTTCCGAAATAACTGAACTGTCACAATTTGACCTTCTGGTTCCGGAGGAAGTGCAGTTCTGTTTACAAGGGCCGCAGGTGTGGAAATGAGATAAGGATCTGTGAAATAAACATCTCGAAATCGATTGATCGAAGAAGAAATACCTGCCATCGCAACTTGTGTGTCCCCTTTTTCCAACATACGCGCGTGTTGGTCGAAGGTTCGGAGTGGAATGATTTTTAAATCCACATCTAAAAACTTTGCATATTCATTTGCCAGTTCCACATCAAGACCCGGATAAAATTCATTAGGATTTTCTATGTAAAACGGGTCATAAAATTCATTTACCGAAACGGTGAGAGTTTTGGTTTTTCTAATTTTCTCTAACGTCGGACTTGTTTGCCCCAATAGATAGGATGGGACAACCCAAATCAGGAAAACTGTTTTCCAAACGAAAAGACGGAAAATAGGGAACATCCCATTAACCTTCTTTTTCGAAATGGAATCGGCAAGGAAAAATTAGGGATTTAGCAGGACAAATTCCGTTCTACGATTTTTTTTAGATGAAACTTCGTCCGTTCCCTGCACTACCGGTTGTGTTGGTCCTTTGCCTTCCGTCACCAAACGATTCGAATCAATTCCTTTAGAGACTAAATATTGTTTAACGGAATCCGCCCTTTCTTTTGATAATACCATATTATCTTCAAACGTTCCAGTTAAGTCCGTATGACCAATGATTTTCATTTTTTTTTCTGCGTTTTCATGTAAGTAGTCAACAATCGCATCAAGGGGAACAGAAGACTCAGGTTTCAAAACGGAGGAAGCCCTTTCGAAATATACAGAATCCAAAGAGATTTTCTTTGTTTCCTCTAATTTCTTTTGCACGATATTCTCTTGTTTTGGAAGGGAAGCCGTAAAGATATCAAATGATTTTCCCTCGACCCTTCGACAGAATAAAAATGTTTTTTTCACTTGTTGGAAGACGATATAGGCCTCATCTTCCGAAGAATTAATGGGGGCACCTAAATTTTCAACGTCAGTAAAGTTATCTCCCTCGATCTTTGCCATGTACAAATCGAAACCACCGTACCCACCTGGCCTATTCGATGCAAAAAATAGAATTTTTCCATCATCATTAAATGCAGCCGCAATCGTCGCATAATTATCATTAATTGGATTTGGAAGTAACTTAGGTTTTGTCCACTCATTGTTTTTGAATTGGGTATAATATACTTTTGCTAAGTTTGGTTTTCCAAATGGATATCTTGTAAATAAAAGTGTATCACCTAATAGATGTGGATTCTCTTCTATCTCTTCCGTATTGATTACCGATGGCAAGGCTGTTGGGGTGGACCATTCCTTTCCATTCCAATTGGATACATACAAATCTCTTGAAATTCCTACTTTTCCATCTGGTAAAACAACCTCAACAGATCCATCCCGATTGGAAGAAAGTAAGAGGGTTTTACCATCGCGCGAGATAAAGGGACTTTGGTCATCAAATGGTGAATTTAAATTGTTAACTTCTTCTGGAAAATCCCAGGTTCCGTCTTTTTTACGATCCGATTTGAAAATCTCCGTATAACCTCGATTTGATCTTTTGGAATAAAAATACAATGTTTTTGCATCTGGTGTCATTGTAGGGCCAAATTCTTGGAATTCAGTATTGATCGGTCCTTGGATTGGTCCCACGATTAAAGTTTCTTCCTTATCTACGGATTGGCTTGAAACAGAGAAGATCAATGAGAGATAAAGGATTAGAAATTGAGGTAAAATTTTTAAGGATCTGAAATTTTTAAATCCATTTCGCATATCATCCACTATCTCGATGTTAAACGAAATTCGATTCATTAATAATATTGTGTTTTTATGCGATTTTCTTTTATCATCCACTAATCTGGTTTTAACTGAATTTCGCTTATTAACAAATTTCCAGTTTATAAACCTATCCTTTGGGTTCATAAAATATAAATGAAGTTTTATGAATTTACAGCCAATAACTTTAAAAAAATTACCTTTGCATCTTAAAAATTGAATATTGGGCATTTGACACCTCGGCCATCTGCCCAATAATTCTTATCGAATGTAAGGTTTTAATACATCCGGAATTTGGAAAGTTCCATCTTCTGATTGGTAATTTTCAATCACTGCTGCCAGTGTTCGACCGATCGCAAGACCAGAACCATTCAGAGTATGGACGAGCAGGTTTTTTCCTTCCTTTGACTTGTATCGAATTTTTCCGCGCCTTGCTTGATAGTCTTTGAAGTTAGAAACCGAAGAAATTTCCATAAATCGACCAAGTCCTGGCATCCAAACTTCGATATCATAGGTTTTCGAAGACGCACTCGACATATCTTTACTGCAAAGTAACATCACTCGGTAAGGGAGTTTTAATTTTTGCAAAATGGATTCTGCATCTTTTAACATCTTTTCATGTTCTTCCTGCGACTTCTCCGGTTCTACGAACTTTACAAGTTCCACTTTTTGAAACTGGTGAACCCGCACGAGACCTCTTGTGTCTCGGCCATACGAACCAGCTTCCCTGCGAAAACAGGAAGTGTGAGCACATACAGAAATTGGTAATTCTTTTTCTTGGATGATTTCATCCCGATAGTAATTGGTTAAAGGAACTTCCGCCGTTGGGATGAGGTTGAGTCCATCTTTTTCCAAACGATAAAAATCTTCTGCAAATTTGGGAAGTTGTCCTGTTGCCGTCATTGATTCATCATTCACTAGCACTGGAACCCACATCTCTTCGTAACCATTTTCTGACGTATGGGTATCAAGCATTAAATTCATCAATGCTCGTTCCAATTTTGCACCTAATCCCCTATAGGTGTAAAAGCGAGCACCTGATAATTTCACTCCACGTTCAAAGTCAAAAATACCTAATTTTTCGCCGATATCGAAATGTGTTTTGGCTTCAAAACTAAGTTTTGGAAGTTCACCCCAGTTGCGAACCAGTACATTGTCTTCCTCTGATTTTCCTTCAGGGACTGATGGATCCAGTAAGTTGGGTAACCCCAAATTCAATTCATGTAAGGATTCTTCTTCTTTTGTCAGTTCCTCTTCGATTGCCTTGATGCGATCTCCCACCCCTTTCATCGAATTGGAAATTTCAGTGATGTCCTTTCCTTGAGACTTTTGGATTCCAATTTCTTTGGAGACGCGGTTTCGTTCTGCACGAAGTTCTTCCACTTCCAATTTTAGTTTTCTTTGTTTTTCAGATACGGTTTTGATTTTAGCTTCAATGTCAGTAGAAACGACACCACGTTTTTGTAAGGTGGAGAGTAATTCTTCTGGGTTCTGAACGATACGATTGATATCAAGCATGGTGATAGGCCTTTCTTTCTGTAAATTTTATTGAATTCTGATAGATACGATCTGCTACTTCTGCATTAGGTTCTGTGCGAAGACTAAACATTTTTTCTAACACATAAGGCAAATGCGAAGAATCATTTCGTTTCCCTCTATGTGGCATCGGTGACAAAAAAGGTGCATCTGTTTCGATTAACATTGATTCGAGTGGAATTTTTTTGGCCGCTTCTTGAATATCGGTAGCTGATTTAAAAGTCACAATGCCTGAAAACGAAATATAATACCCAAGATCTACGAATTGTTTTGCCGCTTCATAATCATACGTAAAACAATGGATCACTCCAAATGCTTTGGTTTTGAATTCTTTTAATGCTTCATAAGTATCTGCAAATGCATCACGAGAATGGATGACAACGGGAAGTTTGTATTCAGAAGAGAATTGTAAAAACTTTCGCAATACATCGTTTTGTTGGAAACGTGTGCTTGCATCATGATACAAATCCACACCGATTTCCCCTATGGCTGCAAATTTTGGATCATACATTCGGGATTTTGCTAAATCTAAAATTTGGTCCGCGTTTGGAAATTCATGTGTCTCGGTTGGGTGGCAACCAATGGAATACGATATTTGTAATTCATCTGTAGAATGAGTTTCTGAAATTCGAACTGCTTCCATCGAACTAGGCAAATCAATCCCAATTTGAACCAGTCGGTCTACTCCAACCTTTCGGGATTTCTCCAGGGTTTCTTCGATGCTTTGTCCTTGTTCTCGGATTATGTCTAAGTGGCAATGTGTGTCTATGGTCGAATATCCCATAAATAGCAAGATTTGTAATTTCCACTGGATGAAAATGAAAATTCAATCGAAAGATATAGTGGGTAGATTAACTTTTGTTTAAATCATCGTAGGTCTATAACGAACGTGGAAGTAAAACAAAGATTACATTTAATTTTTTACCGACTTCGGTATAAAGTCCAGGAATGGAAGCTTAAGTTATCCCAACGTTATGAGGATTTGGACAAAAAAGGCCGCGAAAAGTTGACCATCATGGTCATTCCTCACACGGACCGCAAAACCATTAACTTCGTTATCTCTTACAAAGCCATTTCCATCTTCATTGGAATCATGGTGGTCCTACTAGTCATCAGTGCCGTGAACGTTTTATCTCATAGTGGATCCATCCACCAACTCACTGAGCTCAATCTTACAAACAAAGACTTTATCAGACAATCTTCCAAAATGAAGGAAGAGGTGAACTCTCTTCACGAAACAATCCAATACTATTATGAAAGGATTTCGAATCTCTATATCAAACTCGGTGGAGATCCTTCTCGTGTTTCTAAAGGGATGGGTGGACAAGCAGGTCAGTTCCTTGCACTGCAAGGTACACCACAAACCGACATCACAGATGAATCCTTTCGCATCAAAGAAGACATTCACAATCTAAAATTATCATCTGAACTTTCTGAAGAGATCATCAAACTCATCAAAAAAAGAAAAAGTATCATCAAAAACACACCATCGATTTGGCCGACAAAAGGGTATGTGTTATTTCCTTTTGGAAAGTACATCTCTCCCATCACGGGAAAAGAAGAAATCAACCGAGGATTGGATATTGGATCCTTTCCTGGAGCAGAAGTCATTGCAACGGCACCAGGTTTAGTCTTTGATACAGGGTATTCACCTGCCACTGGTTATTATGTAAAAATTTCCCACAGATTTGGTTGGAAAACTATCTATTCCAATTTGGATCGTATCCGAGTGAAGAAAAACGAAAAACTTTCCAAGGGTGACATTCTTGGTTATGTTGGAAAATCTCCTGAAAATCCGATTTACCACCTTCATTATGAAGTACATGTTGGTACCCAGGCGTTGAATCCGTTTTCGTTTCTCAACCAAATCCAAGAATAATGTCGAACCCATCTACAGAAGAAGAATTTTTAGTTAATAGCATCATTGGAGAAGGGGCTGAGTTCACTGGTGAATTCAAGTTTCCTGGCCTCATACGAATCGATGGAAAATTCCGTGGAGTTTTAGAAACCACAGGAAAGGTCCTTATCGGAAAATCAGGAATCGTCGATACAGATATCAAAGCACGTGTGGTGGTTGCCGGCGGAGAAATTCGTGGCAACATTTATGCAACAGAACGTGTGACATTACTTTCCAGTTGCCGCCTCGAAGGAGACATTGTCACTCCAAGGCTCATCGTTGAGGAAGGTGTAGTGTTCCATGGAAAGTGTACAATTAACCCCACTCGTCATTAGGCGGGTTTATGATCATCCAAAACAACAACCCTAAGTCTGTATCCACTCAGACAAAAAAAGGTTCTAAAGACAAACTCTCTTCACCTTCAGCTCCCATTGATGAATCCAAACAAAGTTTTTTGGAAATTTTAGAATCCATTGTTCCAGCAGGAAAAGAAGAAACAAGAGAACTGAATGAACTTTGGAAAGATTTACCCGATTTAGAAAAAGATCTTATCAAAGACCCAAATCATAAAAACCTTGAGTCTTACAAAAAACACATCAAACAAATCGCTGAATTGATTTTGAAAAAAAATTATAAAGTCATGCAAGCGCCACAACGCGGTCGTAATGACCAAAAAGATGTTCGGTATGTAAAGGTAGTTGATGAAAAATTGGACTTATTGGCGAAAACCATGTTTTCACCGAATAACAGTGCCTTTGTTATTTTGAAACAATTAGATGAAATTAGGGGTCTACTGATTGATCTAAAAGGATAATTCTTTGCAAACACCAGACCGACCTAAGTCAAAAAATCTTCGGATTCTCTCCAAAACCTTTTCTTATCTCAAACCTTACCGATTCCAAATGATCCTTTCTTCCTTTGCCCTCTTGTTCACAGCAGGGGTCACCTTAGGACTAGGACAAGGTTTACGGCATTTGGTGGATGCTGGATTTTCTGCAAAATCCAAACAGGAATTAGGTTATGCTTTGGTATTTATCATCTTTGTAGGGATCCTACTCGCTGTTGGTACATACATTCGTCATTATACCGTTTCTTGGATTGGGGAACGTGTCGCCTCCGATATTAGAAAAGATGTGTACCAACATATCATCTTCATCCATCCTAGTTTTTTTGAAACCAATTCCCCTGGGGAAATCCAATCTCGGATCACAACCGATACCACTCTCATCCAAACGGTAATTGGTTCCTCTGCCTCCATTGCGCTTCGCAATATTTTAATGTTTGTTGGAGGCATCATTTTTCTTTTTATTACGAATGCGAAACTGACAATGATTGTGCTCTTTAGTGTTCCTTTCATTGTATTTCCCATTCTGATTTATGGAAAACGTGTTCGAAACCTTTCCCGCAATACTCAGGATAAAATTGCAAACATCGGAACCTATGTCAGTGAATCCCTTCTCAATATTAAAATCTTACAATCCTTTCACCACCAAAACGTAGACATCCAGAAATTTTCAGAAACCGTAGAAGATGCATTTTCTGTGGCTGTCGCAAGGATCCGGCAACGATCACTGCTCATTGGAACAGTGATTCTTTTCATTCTCACAGGGATAAGTTTTATGTTATGGATCGGGGGAACCGATGTCCTCGAGGGAAAAATCACTGGTGGGGAACTCATCGCTTTTTCATTTTATGCCATCATGGTAGCCAATAGTGTGGGTGCGGTTTCAGAAGTACTCGGTGATTTGCAAAGAGCCGCTGGTGCAACAGAACGACTCATGGAATTGTTATTATCTGAATCAGAAATCAAAGATCCAAAGTTTCCAAAACCGATTGCTGAATTTTTTCAATCCATCGATACAGAGAGAAACAACAATGGATCCAAAAAACAAAATGGCCTTAGCATCCACTTACAAGAATTGGAATTTTCTTATCCATCAAGACCAGAACACAAGGCCATCAAAGGAATCAACTTAGAAATCCCTGCTAACAAAACAACGGCGCTCGTTGGTCCCTCGGGAGGTGGCAAAAGTACCTTATTTGAACTCATCCTACGTTTTTACGATCCGACATCTGGTGCCATCACCATCAGTGGAACAAATACCAAAGAATTCAAATTAGAAGACTTACGTTCCCTCATTGGATTTGTACCCCAACAACCCATTCTTTTTAGTGGGACACTTCGTGAGAACATTGCGTATGGGAAACCAAATGCAAGTTTTGAAGAAGTTAAATTCGCAGCTGAAAGTGCTTACGTATCCGAATTTTTAAACCAACTCCCACAAGGTTACGATACGAATTTAGGTCATCTAGGGACAAGACTCTCTGGTGGCCAAAAACAACGAATCGCCATTGCAAGAGCAATCCTTCGAAATCCACGTATACTTTTGTTAGATGAAGCGACTTCTGCCCTTGATTCGGAATCCGAACAGATGATCCAAAGGGCTCTCGACCATTTAGTCAAAGAGAGGACTACGATCATGATTGCCCATAGACTTTCGACTGTTGTCAAATCAGATCAGATTGTAGTGATCAGAGAAGGAGAGATTGAGTCCGTGGGAACACATGACGAACTCTTAAAAAGAAGTGAGTTGTATGAACGATTGGCGAAATTACAATTTCACACCGAGTTGCTCTAAGATTCTCTCCATATCCGATAAGTTTGCATAGGAAAAAACAATCTTTCCTTTTCCGTTCGTTTCGTTATGCGACACTTCTACTTTCGAACTAAATTTGTTCCTAAGTTTTGTTTCCAATTTCACAATGCTTGCATCTCGTTTGTCAGGACCACTGGGAGAAGAATTCGATTTTTTATCTGGGTTCAATAGATTGGAAACATAGTTTTCCACTTCACGAACATTCCAACCTTCACTGATTACTTTTTGCGCGACTTCGAATTGTTTTTTTGCATCCGGGATCGAAAGGAGTGGGCGGGCTTGCCCTTCCGATAATTTTCCTTCCTTCACCCAGTCTTGTAATGGTTTGGGCAAGGAAAGTAGGCGTATCAAATTGGAAATGGTGGCTCGGTTTTTACCAACACGAGTGGCAAGGTCAGTTACCTTTAACCCTCGTTTGTCGATGATGGCTTGGTAGGCATAGGCTTCATCCATCGGATTTAAATTTTCCCTTTGGATATTCTCAATGAGTGCAAGTTCCATCATATCTGCTTCCGACAAGTCACGGACGATGGCTGGTATTTTTGCAAAACCGGCAAGTTTACAAGCACGTAGCCTTCTTTCACCGGCAACCAAAATGAAACCCGAACCAGATGGATTCTTTTGTACAACGATGGGTTGGATCACACCATGTTCAACAATCGTATTCGATAACTCTTGGATGGATGCATCTGAAAATTGTTTTCTTGGTTGGTGAGGGTTCGGTGCGATTTCGGAAACTTTGATTTCGCGGAGTCCCGATTGTTCTTCTTTCGAAATCTCAACATTGTTTTCGTTCACTGGGATTAAGTTCCCAAGTCCTCTTCCTAAAACTTTTCCTTTTCCGAGTGCCATAACTTATGCCCTCCCTACAATTTCTTCCGCTAAACTTTTATAACTTTTTGCACCGACCCCATCAGGATCATAGTAGTTGATTGGTTTTCCAAACGAAGGTGCTTCAGAGAGTTTTATGTTTCTTGGAATCACTGTCTCATATACTTTCTCTTTAAAATAATTTCTTACATCGTCTGCGACTTGGTTTGCTAAGTTCGTTCTTTTGTCATACATCGTGAGGAGTACACCTTCCAATGCGAGGGATGGATTCCATTGTGATTGAACGAGAGATATAATTCGCATGAGTTGCGAAAGTCCTTCGAGAGCAAAGTATTCAGTTTGCAATGTGATCATCACAGATTGAGAAGCACAAAGAGCATTGATCGTGAGAACACCGAGAGAAGGTGGGCAATCGATTAAAATATAATCATAAGATTCTTTGATAGAAGCAAGTGCATCTTTGAGTTTGAATTCTTTTTTCTCAATGCCAAGAAAGTCTACCTCAAGCCCTGATAGGTTGATGTTAGAAGGAATGATATCCAAACTGGTGATAAAAGTTTTTTGGATCGCTTCTCTAGCTGACAACTCTCCAATCATCACTTCATAAGTTGTTTTACTGAGAGACTGCACTTCGAGTCCAAGTCCTGATCCAGAGTTCCCTTGTGGGTCAATATCAAGGAGTAAAACTTTTTTACCCAAATCAACAAGATTGGATGCTAAGTTGATCGCAGTGGTTGTTTTGCCAACGCCACCTTTTTGGTTACTGATCGAAACGATTTTACCCATTCTTGTTTTTTGTCTCCTTTACGATTTCTTTCCATTCGCGGGGGTATCCCTTTTTCGGAAGTGAATTCTTTTGCAGTATTTTGATATGTCTCTTTCCAACAAACTCTAATTCAGGAATGGGAATTTCTTTTTTCATTACGAAACCATTATTGCTAAGAACTTCCATTTCCTTATCCAAATCTTGGTAAGGTTGTGCTAGAAAGGGACATAAGATTCCTTTTTGTTTCACCATTCGTGTTGTCACTTCCGCAATGTAGGGGTAGGGAACCATCGCCCTTGAGGTAACCACATCAAAATTGGAATTGATCTCTTCTGTTCTCGCATAAATGAACTCCACTCGTTTTGAAACTTTGGATAAACTCCCAGAAGTTACCTCAGTTTCCAACAATGCAAGTTTTCGTTTTTGAGAATCCACGAGGAAGACATGCGGAGCTTTTTTCAAAACCGCAAACAGGAATCCTGGGAGGCCTGGCCCTGTTCCAACATCTGCAATATTTGTTTCACGTGAAACATACCCGGCTGTTTTCATTTTCCAAACAAAGATGAGTGATTCCAGAATATGTCTCTCTAAGATTTTTTCAGAGTCGTTTTTGGAAAAGAAACCTCCTTTCTCATTATCACGTTTTAAAAACTCATAAAAGTTTTTCACAAGCTCCCAATCAAATTCAGGTTCAAGGACAGGGAATAATTCAGGTATGATTGATTGGATTTCTTCTTGGATCGTTTTTTCTGACATAATCGTATTATCGTTTTATAGATTTTCGCCGATGTCTCCTGTAGGAGAAATCATTTCCATGTTCCGAACATTTATTTTTTTCATCATCTTATCCTTGCCCATCTTAGGTTACACTCCAGGCAAATGGTCCCATAAAGATGCTTATCTTTTCAAAAAAGTAAAAAAGGTTCCAACCAAAGAGATCGTTCGGAATGCAGAAGGACAGGTGGTTTATGTCGCAGAATATGAATACAACTCTGATGGGAAATTGATCACGGAAACATACTCTGACAAAGAAGGGAAAGGTGACGGTAAAACTACGTTTCGATACACGGAAGGTTTGTTAACAAGCGAAGAAGTGTATGACAATGGAGGTCACCTGGTAGAGCGCAAAGACTTTCAATTCAAAGGCCGTGCTTTGAAAAAGATGAACGTAAAAGACCGCGAAGGAAAACTAGTGATGGTGTATTCAATTGAGAGTGATGGTGAAGGAAATGTATTTGCCGCAGAGGGAAAGAATATGGAAACCAAAGACAATGAATCTTTCCGATTCCAAATCGATCCCAAAAGACCAAACGTACAAATTCAATATCTCACTGATGACAAAAAGAAAGAACTGGGAGAGATTCACTATAAGTTTGATAGCAAAGGTAACTTAGTAGAGAGAGAATTTTTCCAAGGGGAAAACCGTCGTGTTCACAAATTAAAATACAAAGCGGATGGTAGTTTGGAGTCACACTCGTTTCACGTGAAACAAGGGGACAATTGGATCTTGGAAAAAACCCATGTCCTTGTTTATGATTAACAAATACCAAACAATCCCTTATCTGAAACAGATCCATTCCCTGACCTCTTCGTAATGAATCATTTCATTCACTTCTCTCGATTGCAAACTGTAACCAAGCGATGGAGCAATCGAATGTTTTCAAAAAGGTTGGCTACGACGGCTGATCGGGTTGGATATACACTTTGGATTTTTGGTAGATCGTATGGCTCTACGCTTTTACTCTAAGAATCATTTGGCTACTTTCGATTTGCTAAAATGAAATTCGAAAGATTCTGATAAAAAAAAACCAACCAAGAAGAGAACCCTCTCGGTTGGTGATTTTGTTTTTCGAAAGCTGGAAGTATCCTTTAGTGGACTACGTTCTTTTGATTATCGTCTATCGACCAAATGATAAAGGAGTAGGTCCACATCGGAAGGATCTACACCCGAAATGTGTAGCGCTGTTTCCAAATTGAGTGGGCGGTGTTTTTCTAATTTCACGATGGCTTCTGTTTTCAAACCTTTCACACTTGCGTAATCAAAGTCAGAAGGAATCTGGAAGTTCAAAAACTTCTTACGGTATTCGATTGTTTCGAGTTCCCGTTTTAAATAGCCTTCATACTTCACTTCCATTTCCAAAACTGCTTTTTCATCCTCATTCAAAATCGAAAGTTCTGAAACGATTGGTTCTAAGTCTTGAATTTTGATATCAGATCGTTTGAGAAAGGAAGCAAGCGAGTGGCCAAACTTATAATTCGTGATCTGTTTCTCTTCTAAAACTTTTGTGAGTTCCTCGGAAGGTTTCATTGCGGATACAAAGAGATGTGATTTGATCTTTTCGATCCTTGCATAACGATCTTTCATTTCTTTGTATAAGGATTCTTCCACAAGACCCATCTCGTATCCGTACTGCATGAGTCTTTGGTCGGCATTGTCTTGTCGAAGGAGTAGGCGGTACTCAGCACGACTTGTGAACATTCGATATGGATCCTCTACACCTTTGTAAACCAGATCATCCACAAGGACACCGATGTAAGATTCACTTCGTTTGAATACAATTGGTTCTTCATTTCGGACTGAACGAATCACATTGTAAGCGGCAACAAGTCCCTGTGCCGCAGCTTCTTCATAACCAGTTGTTCCATTGATTTGTCCTGCATGATACAAACCCTTTACCTTTTTGGTTTCAAGAGTTGGATTCAGTTCTGTTGGATCCACATAATCATATTCAATCGCATACCCAGGACGCATCAGTTCCACTTGTTCTAGTCCTTTGATACTACGAAGGAACTTCCATTGCACTTCTTCCGGTAAACTTGTGGAGACACCATTGAGATACATCTCGTTTGTTTCATAACCTTCTGGTTCGATAAAGATTTGGTGTCTGTCTCTTTCGGCAAAACGAACCACTTTATCTTCTATCGAAGGACAATACCTGGGGCCAACACTTTTGATCTGACCAGAATACATCGGCGAGTACTCTAAGTTTTGTTTGATCAGTTCATGTGTTGTGTCATTTGTATAAGTGATGTAACAAGGGATTTGTTTTCGATCGATCTTCTTTGTGGAAAAAGAAAAGGGACGAGGGTTCTCATCACCATCTTGGATTTCAAGTCCATCAAAGTTGATGGAGTTCTTGTGAACCCGTGCAGGGGTTCCTGTTTTCAATCGACCGAGTCGTAATTCAAAACGGGCAAGTGTATGGGAAAGACCTTTCGTTGTTGGTTCCCCAATACGACCTGATTCTTTTTGGTAAGTTCCAATATGGATCACACTCGATAAAAAAGTTCCAGTGGTTAGGATCACATGTTTTGTATAAAATGTAAACCCACGACCAGTGATGACACCAGTCACTTGGTTTCCTTCTACAATCAAATCTTCAACCGTATCTTGTCTGATCGATAGCTGTTGCAATTTTTCCAACTGGTGTTTCACCATAAGTTGGTATTGTTTTTTCTCAGCTTGTGCACGAGGGGCCCAAACGGAAGGACCTTTGGATGTGTTTAACATTTTAAATTGGATCCCCGTTTGGTCAATCACCTGACCCATCAGGCCACCGAGGGCATCCACTTCACGAACCATATGCCCTTTTGCAATCCCACCAATCGCTGGGTTACAACTCATCTGACCAATGGTATCTAAGTTCATGGTGATGAGTAAAGTTTTGAGTCCCGCTTTCGCAGAAATATAAGCGGCTTCTGTTCCGGCATGACCGGCACCAACAACGATACAATCAAATTGGTTGGGATAAAACGATGGATTCATATTATGTCTTCTTAGTGTAACGATTCTTATGTCTTATGAAAATAAAGGAGAGTTAAGACTACTCTCTAGAACGATATCAAAACCATCGGCCTATGCTTCGAGAGAAAAAAAGATAAAATTCATTTTCTAATTTCGAAACTCCTGAAGTTTGGAAGGATAGGAATCTCAATGGCTCAGAATTCATTCCCTTATACATACTTTGAAGGTAAAATTGTTCCTTCCGAAGACGCAAAAGTCAGTGTCCAAACCCACGCCTTACAATATGGAACAGGTGTCTTTGGTGGTATCAGAGGTTACTACAACGAAGCGAAACAAAATCTATATGTGTTTCGATTGCCTGAACATTGCAAACGTCTTGTGAACTCCACAAAGATCATGCAACTCCAAATCAAAATCACACCAGAAGAAATCCAAAACATCATTTTGGATTTACTTCGCAAAAATGAAGCCAAACAAAATGTGTACTTAAGACCTTTTATCTATACTTCAGCCTTACAACTCTCACCAAGATTCCATGATGTGAAAGCAGACATCACTGTGTATGCTTTGAAACTCGATGACTACCTCGATACACAGAATGGACTCACAACCATGGTATCTTCTTGGCAAAGATTTTCTGATAACCAAATCCCAACTCTTTCCAAAGTGAGTGGTGGGTATGTCAACTCAGCACTTGCAAAATCGGAAGCCGTACAAAACGGAATGGATGAAGCCATCTTCTTAGATGCAAGAGGGTTTGTATCAGAAGGGTCTGCCGAAAATCTTTTTATCGTTCGTGATGGAGTGATCCATACACCAACAATCCCATCTTCTATCTTAGAAGGGATCACAAGAAGGAGTATCATTCAAATTGCAAAAGACCTTGGTTACCAGGTAATCGAAAGAGACATTGCTAGATCGGAACTCTACATTGCTGATGAATTATTTTTTTCAGGAACAGGTGTGCAAGTCGCTTGGGTGAAAGAAGTCGACAGAAGGGTGATTGGAAATGGGTCCATCGGTCCGATCACAAAAAAAATCCAATCCATCTTTTTTGAAACTGTACGTGGTGACGAATCTAAGTACATGAATTGGCTCACACCGGTTTACTAAAACGCAATGGTCGATACTTTGTTTTCATTCGAGCAGGTGTCTGGCCAAGAAGTCGCACTTACGTATTTAAATTCTTTTTTAAAGGATCGTTCCAGAATACCTGGGTCTCTTATTTTTTATGGGCCTGATGGAGTTGGGAAGTGGCTTGCTGCCGAAAGGTTTGCGCGCCATATTTTATGTTTGAATGGAACATCTTGTGGGAATTGTGATTCCTGCAGACAATTTATGAAAGGAGTCCATCCCGACTTCATTCAGTTTCCCAGACGAAAGAACATTGCCATTGGAAAAGAAAAAGATCCTGAAGAGTTGACGATTCGATGGTTACTATCTACAAGAATTCCTTACAAACCTCATACATCTGAATATCGGATTGTCCTCTTTCCAGAGGCGAACCGAATCAATAATGAAGCGGAAACTACTTTATTAAAAACTTTGGAAGAGCCACCACCTCACACAAAGTTCATTTTAATTGTCAATGACCTTCATAACTTAAAACCCACCATCGTATCTCGTTCTGTTTGCATTCCCTTCCATTACCTGCCACAATCAGAAATTAAAAAAATCAGAAGGGAAGAATTCACAGAATCAAAATTATATTATGGAGGTTCTCTCAATCCATTTGAAATTGCTGATGAATATTTAGAAGAATGGCATGAAAATGTGAGGGAACATTGTCATGATTCCATTTTATTATTTAAATTAGAAAACTGGGTGAGAGACCAATTAGCTGAATTTCGATCCAACAAAGAAGGACTAACAGGAATCGATTTTTTAGAAATCATTTGTTTGTTATTACTGTTTGAATATAGACAAAAAAACTTTGAAGCCAATGTGGGAAGGATTGAAGCCATCCTAGATTTTAAAATGAAACTCCATTTCGAAATTCCAGCTCTTGAATATGTTCTTTTATCACAACTATTCTTACGACTTGCAACGTAAGAAAACAAACATAAGATACCACAACTTTTGCAAACGTTTCGTTTTACTGTTTCATCCCTTCGGCTTCACACATATTTTTAGAAAGATTTCGATCAAACAAAACCTATGCGAACACCAGCTAACAAACATAAGATATTTTTCTCTGTCAAATAGATTAAGTGACATAATTTTTTTATTCGGTTCGACTATTTTTCGGAGTTTGGAACGTTTTCCGATTTTTCATTTGAATTCTACCTACTTGCTAAAAGTATAGTACCCGATTTCACATTTAGGGCGGGGAAGCTTGGACATACGTTGGGAAGAAATTTTAGAAGAAATATCGAAACAGATACCTCCCAAGTACTTTTCCAATTTCATTGCTCCACTTCGCTTTGAGAAGTGGGAGAACCAAGTGGTTCACTTAATGGCACCATCTAGTGGAATCAAACGCCATGTGGAGACAAAATACATTAGTTTCATCGAAGATGCGGTTTACCAAATCATCGGCGACAGATTCAAAGTTTCCATCCTAACAGAATCAGAAACATCTTCACATCTTTTAAAAGAAGTGATCCAATCTAAATTTGATGATTCTGATTCAGACTTAAATCCTGAGTACCTCTTTCAAAATTATATCACTTCGGATTCTAACCGAATTGCTTATACTGCTGCCAAAACTGTGGTAGAACAACCTGGGAAATACAATCCTCTGTATCTATTTGGACCTGTCGGAGTAGGAAAAACACATTTACTCCATGCCATTGGCAATGAGATCAAAAAAAAGGATCCATGGAAAACCGTTCGTTACGTAAATAGCACGTCATTTTTAAACGAGTTTATTTTTACTGTTCGCCAAAACAATCGAGAGTCTCTTGAATCGTTTAAGATTCGATACCAATCTTATAATGTTTTATTATTTGATGACATTCAATTTTTGAATGGCGGTGCTGAAAAAACCCAAGAAGAGTTCTTTGCACTTTTTAATTTTTTATACGATCGCAAACGACAAATTGTCATCGCATCCGATAGACCGAGTTACGAACTCCCACTCCATGAAAGACTCAAATCTCGGTTTGTACACGGTTTACAAGCCGATATCAAATCGCACGACTTAGAATTACGAAAGTCATTACTCAAAAATAGTTTTTCTGAATTCAACATACCTGCGAGCGAAAACTTACTCCTTTGGCTCGCCGAACGATTAGAAGGCGACTCAAGAGCTCTCATTGGGATCGTAAATGATTTGGTGATGTACAAAAAAGCGTATGAGTATTTTTTACTCACCGAAGACAAAATCAAAGAAATTGCGGAAGTTCGATTCCTTACCAATAAAAAACGAATTGGATTCAGTCCAGACATGGTCATCGACTTGGTATGCGAACGCACAAACGTCGCAAGAAAGGATTTACTTGGAAAAAGCCGAAAGGCAGATTTTATCCCGCCGAGACACCTTTGTATGCTCCTCCTCCACGATGTTCTGCATGTGCCAAAAGCCCAAATTGGTCGGATTTTTTCCACAACCCATTCTACCGTCATCCATGGAATCGACAAATTTAAGGAACGCATGAAGTCTGAGCCCCAATGGGAAGACCTTTTCCATACCATCAAACACAAGATTAGCTTCCAATAAACTGTCACTAATAAGATGATAGACTGTCTATAAACTGTTTATAGGACATAGTCACGGCTTATGGTTCCAAATTTGTCGCTTGGACTGTTCAAAGGGACATAAATATTCACACTTGCCAAATGGAAAAAAACTGACATAATTCAATAAAAATTGAACTTTCCAGGCTTTATCGACATACTGACAGAACCAACGGAAACGACATAATATATATAAAGATATATAATATAAATAAGAAGAAGAGGAAAAATGAAATTCACTGTCAATACTACAGAATTCCTAAAAGCAATTAACTCAGTGGATGGAGTGATCTCAGTTCGTGAGATCAAGTCGGCTCTTTCCAATTTAAAAATCCAAACTGGAGAAAACGAAGTGTATCTTTCCGCGACTGATTTAGAGATCGCAATCAAAACTTCTGTTCCTTCCACAATTGGTGAAAAAGGAACGGCATCACTTCCAGCAAAACAACTCTCTAGCATTTTCAAAAATTTAAACTTTGATACAAGTTTATTAACCACAACAGAACAATCTGAAAATTCAGAGACAACCATCACTGATGCGTCTGGAAAAATGGATACTAAGTTCAAAGTCAATGGAATTGATTCTGAAGATATCAAAACGATCCCAAAAGTGGATGAGGCAAGTGTAGTTGAATTTCCTTGCCAAACGATTCGTGAAATGTTTCGTAAAACTTCCTATGCCATGGCTATTGAAGAAACTCGATTTGTATTCAATGGATTGTTTTTAAAACCAGATAACACTGATTTAATTGTAGTTGGAACAGATGGACGGCGCCTTTCTAAAATCGTTCGTAAGTTTCCAAAACAATTCCCATTTAAAAATGGAGTCATCATCCCTCACAAAGCCGTACGCGAAATGTTAAAGATGATGGAAGGGAAAGAAACTGCAAAGATTGGATTTGTGGAAGAACAAATTTACGTTTCTTCTGGAAACGTTGAACTACTGTTCAAACTCATTGATGGAAACTTTCCTGATTACGAACAAGTAATTCCAAAACAAACAACTGAATCCGTTCGTCTTGTAAAAGCTGATTTTCTTACCTTTTTGAAACAAGCTTTGATATCAGCGGAAGAACCATCAAAACAAATCCGTTTGGCTTTCAGTAAAGGAAATGTGAATATTAGTTCTTCGAATCCAGGAACGATGATGTTCGATCACAATATGCCAATTGAATACAATGGAGAAACAATCACCATCGCATTTAAAGGAGATTATCTGAGTGACGTTGTGAAAGCAGTGGATGACCCTGAAGTGATTTTAGAATTCACCACTTCGAGTGCTCCTGTTTTATTTAAGGATCCTTCTGACAGCGATTTTGTTTCTGTCATTATGCCTATGAAACTTTAATGTTTCTTAAGAAAATATACATCAAAAATTTTCGTAATCACGAAGAAACCCAACTCACATTCAAATCACGTCTTGTCTTCTTCATTGGTAACAATGGAGAAGGGAAGACCAATTTACTTGAATCCATTTCACTTTTATCGTATTTAAAAAGTTTTCGTGAATCTGACCAAAACCAACTTTTGCGTTGGGATACATCGGATACATTTATCCGTGCGGAATTTGAATCAGAAGGGAATGAATATTTATTTGAATATGGGATCGAACATTCTCAAAACAAACGAAAAAAATTAAAAGTAAATGGAGAAGAGTTTAAAAAAATATCCGACTATGTAGGATACTTTCGATCAATCGTTATGAGTCCTCCTGATATCCTTATCATCGAAGACGGCAACATAGAACGACGCAGATTTTTAGATGCGTTCATTTCCTCTACCAATCGTTATTATTTAAAACAGCTGATCGAATATGAAAGGTTAATCAAACAAAGGAATGCAGCATTAAAAAAAGAAAATGCAAGTGAAAGGGAAATTGGAATTTGGGACGAACCGATCATCGAACATGATGCTGAAATTCGAGAAATTCGAACGAAAACCATCCAAAGTCTTGCAGGATATTTCCACCAAAACCTATTACAACTAAGTTCTGGAAAAGACCCATTTCACTTAACTTACAAACCTAATATTGGATCTAAAGAAGAACATAAACAACGATTGTTTGACAACTTACGAAAAGATAGAGCCATCGGTTATACAAGTTGTGGAAACCACAGAGATACACTTCCCATCGGATTTGATGATAAAGATTTAAGTGGTTTTGGATCCCAAGGCCAAAAACGAAGTGCTGTCATTGCTTTGAAAACTGCTTGTTTCCAAATGATCCGAGATACAACGGGGGAAGCACCTGTCCTTCTCATAGATGATATCATACGCGAACTCGATGTAAAACGAAGGGAATACTTTGTGAATCTAATCTCTGAGTGTGGTCAGGCATTTTTCACCACCACAGATTTAGAGGGGATCAATGAGTATGTTGGAAACCTAACAGTTGATAAAGAGATCTACCAAATAGAATCAGGAAAAGTAAAGGTTTTTACTGCCACATGAAAAAAGTAGAACTCACAGAACTTTTCCAAAGCCTAGAAAAAATGGGTCTAGATCGAGAATCGGTTTTCCAAGACCAAATCCTAAAGAAACTTCGTTTACAATGGAATGAGATCGTTGGGGAAGTATTCGGAAAACAAAGTTTTCCAAAATCTCTAGATGGTAAAAAACTAACAGTTATTTGCCGACACTCTATGGTTTCTCAGGAATTAGAGTTCCAAAAAACGGAATTGTTACAAAAAATCAACCGCATCGCAAACCCAATTTCCTTAGAAAAAATCCATTTTAAAACGGGTAATGAATTCCAAAATCCAAGGTCCTAAACCTTCTGTTTGACCCCGATTTCACTTGCCCTTCGAGGGTCTTTTTAGGATACTTCCTATAGGGTATCTTAAAATTCTATGTCCAACCAAACCGATCAAAACGCCTATTCAGCCTCAAAAATCAAGATCCTAGAGGGTCTAGAGGCGGTCCGGAAACGGCCCGGAATGTACATCGGGACCCAAGATGAATCCGGCCTCCATAAGATGGTTTATGAGGTTGTAGACAACTCAGTGGATGAGGCGATGGCTGGCCACTGTACTGAAATTGATGTTCGCATCTTACCTGAAAATATCATCGAAGTTCGGGATAATGGGCGAGGGATTCCCACAGGGATCCATCCAGACAAAGGTAAGTCAACCATCGAAGTTGTACTCACCATCCTCCATGCCGGAGGAAAATTTGAAAATGATGCATATAAAGTATCGGGTGGACTCCATGGGGTAGGAGTTTCCGTGGTAAATGCACTATCCACTTATTTGGAAGTGGAAGTACACCAAGATGGGAAACTCCACTACCAGAAATACCAAGCTGGTGTCCCTATCGAGGATGTAAAAATCATTGGGGAAACAAATCACCGTGGAACAGTTGTTCGATTTAAACCTGATGATACAATATTTACAACTGTTGACTTCTCTTTTGATACACTTTCCGCGCGGTTTCGTGAAATTGCTTTTTTAAACAAAGGCCTTCTCATCAGGATTGAAGACCACAGGAAAGAAGAAATCGCCAAACACGAATTTAAGTTTGATGGTGGGATTGTTTCCTTTGTGGAATACATCACTGAATCGAAACATCCCCTTCATAAAGTTTTACACTTTGTGGGAGAAAAAGAAAATGTTTGGGCAGAGATTGCCCTTCAATATTGCGATACTTATAGTGAAAATATTTTTTGTTTCACCAATGCGATTAACAACAATTTAGGTGGAACCCACTTAGAAGGTTTTCGAACCGCTCTGACAAGAACTCTGAATGACCATCTAAAAAAAGACCAAACCTTGTTTAAAAAACAACCCAATGGTTTGCAAGGGGATGACATTAAGGAAGGGCTTTGTGCAGTCATTTCGATAAAAATACCACAACCTCAATTTAACTCTCAAACAAAAGAGAAGTTAGTGAATGCGGAAGTGAAAGGTCTTATGCAGACCATCACCGGCGAAGGACTCAATCGATACTTCGAAGAGAACCCTGCCATCATTAAAAAAATATTAGAGAAAGGAATCCTTGCGTCAAAAGCAAGAGAAGCGGCAAGGCGTGCAAGAGATCTCACTCGTCGTAAAACAGTATTAGAAGGTGGTGGCCTTCCTGGAAAACTTGCCGATTGTTCTGAGAAAGATCCAGAACACTGTGAACTCTTCCTTGTCGAGGGGGATTCAGCGGGTGGTTCTGCCAAACAAGGGCGTGATCGGAATACACAAGCCATCCTTCCATTAAAAGGTAAAATTCTAAACGTTGAAAAAGCGCGTTTGGATAAAATTTTATCGAATGAAGAAATAAGGACACTCATCACTGTTATGGGAACAGGAATCGGTGATGATGAGTTTAATGTAGATAAATTACGTTACCGAAAGATCATCATCATGACAGATGCCGATGTGGATGGTTCACACATTCGCACTCTACTTTTAACTTTTTTCTTTCGTTATATGAAACCAGTGATCGAACGTGGTTCCCTTTATGTTGCCCAACCTCCATTGTATTTACTTAAGTTTGGGAAAGAAGCAGTGTATGTTTACTCTGATCGTGAAAAAGATGAAATTCTAAAATCCAGACCAAACGATAAAGTTGTGATCCAGCGATACAAGGGACTCGGGGAGATGAACCCAGAGCAACTTTGGGATACCACAATGGATCCAAAAGAACGAGTGATGTTACAAGTGAAACTACAAGACTTTGTAGAAGCGGAAGATACATTCAACATCTTAATGGGTGATGAAGTTTCTCCTCGTCGTCGTTTCATTGAAGCAAACTCTTACAAAGTCGCAAATTTAGATCTTTAATCGGAATTAGGAAAATCAAATGACCGAACAAAACGGCCAAGAAAACGAATCAAACAAAACCTTAGCACTCAATTTATCCGGTAGACCAGACGTAGCCGGTGCCTTAAAAGCTGGTGTCAGGGTCATTCCGGTTGAAATCGAAGACCAAATGAAGGAAGCTTACCTCGATTATGCGATGAGTGTCATCGTTGGTCGTGCCCTTCCAGATGTTCGTGATGGACTAAAACCTGTCCATAGACGTGTATTACATGCGATGAATGAAAGGGCATGGCGTTCCGACAGACCTTATGTGAAATCAGCGAAGATTGTTGGGGAAGTGATTGGTAACTACCACCCACATGGAGACTCAGCTGTTTACGAAACCATGGTTCGTATGGCGCAAACCTTTTCCATGCGCGAAACTTTGATTGATGGCCAAGGAAACTTTGGTTCCGTCGATGGGGACAATGCCGCGGCCTATCGTTATACGGAAGCGCGTCTCACAAAACTTGCTGAAGAACTTCTTAAAGACATTGAAAAAAATACGGTAAGTTTCTCACCAAACTTTGATGATACGAGACAACAACCCGATGTTTTACCAGCCAATTTCCCAAATATTTTAGTTAACGGTTCTACAGGAATTGCAGTGGGGATGGCGACTAATATCCCTCCACATAACCTAAAAGAAGCAGTTAATGCTGTTATTGCCATGATCCAAAATCCGGAAATAACACTTCCGGAACTTATGAAAATATTACCTGGTCCAGATTTTCCAACAGGTGGGATCATCATCGGTGGCGAAGGTTTGTACCAAGCCTATGCAACTGGAAAAGGATCGATTCGCATTCGTTCCAAAGTAGAAATCATCGAAAACAACAAAGGTCGAGAGATCATTGTCATTCATGAAATCCCATACCAAGTCAACAAAAAGAACCTGCTTGAAAAAATCGGAGATTTGGTGAATGAAAAACTCATCGAAGGTATCTCTGAAATTTTAGATCTATCAGATCGTAAGGGAATTCGTGTTGAAATCCATGTAAAAAAAGATGCAAACGCACAAGTGATTTTAAACCAACTTTTCAAACTCACCCAATTACAAGTGAGTTATGGAATCACCATGCTTGCCATTTTGGACAACCGTCCCAAAATTTTTTCGCTAAAAGAAATATTAAAATCTTATGCCGAACATAGACGAGAAGTTGTAGTCAAACGAACTGAGTTTGATTTAGACAAAGCCCAAAAAAGAGCTCATATCTTAGAAGGGTTAAGGATCGCTCTTGAAAATATCGACGAAGTCATCCGCATCATTCGTGCCTCAAAAGATGTAAAAGAAGCGCAAAGTTCACTTATGGCAACGTTTGCATTATCTGAATTACAAGCTGATGCAATCCTTGAAATGCGCTTACAAAGACTAACGTCTTTAGAAGTACAAAAAATCATTGATGAATTAGAGCAAGTGAGACTTCTCATTGCTG
Source organism: Leptospira jelokensis (assembly GCF_004769635.1). Classification (GTDB taxonomy): domain Bacteria; phylum Spirochaetota; class Leptospiria; order Leptospirales; family Leptospiraceae; genus Leptospira_A; species Leptospira_A jelokensis. The sequence continues at coordinate 623,793 of NZ_RQGH01000026.1, read as the reverse complement.
ATTTAGAAGACATTTTGGCTAAACCAGAAAGAGTGAAGTCGATCATCTGCGATGAACTTGGAAAAGTATCCCAATCCTTTGGAAATACTCGCACAACAGAAATTAGCTTAGAATCACTTGAATCATCTACATTTAATGCAGAAGATTTGATTGCTGACGAAGAAGTGGTTGTGCAACTTTCCGAAGATATGTTCATCAAACGACTTCCTATGGATACTTTTCGCCGTCAAAAACGAGGTGGGAAAGGTGTTCAAGGGATCTCGACCAAAAGAGAAGACTTTGTCAAAAAACTAAGTAGCGCTATGACTCATGACAATTTAATGCTTTTTTCCAATAAGGGAAGAGCATTCCTAATGAAAGTGTATGAGTTACCGATTGCAACAAAAGAAGCGCGTGGCAAATCTCTCAAAGCAGTCATCAACCTAAACGATGATGAGATCATCACTTCCTTATTTACCTTCCGAAACTTTGATGATTCTTACCTTCTAATGGTAACCAAAGAAGGGTTCGTGAAAAAAATCCAATTGGATGAATTCACAAACACTAAAAAATCAGGAATCATTGCGATTGGACTTCGCGATGGTGATGAACTCATCGATGTAATTGCAAATCCTAATAACTATGATGTTTTTATCGGTAGTAAAAATGGACTCGCAATTCGTATGAATTTGAATGAACTAAGGTCCCAAGGTAGAACTGCTTCCGGTGTGACTGCTATGAAATTGGAAGATGATGATGCGATTGCCGGTATCACAAAAGTAGAACCTAACACATATCTATTTTGCATTTCAGAAAATGGATTTGGAAAACGTACTGACTTTGAAGAATTTTCTACCAAAGGTCGAGGTGGTAAGGGTATGACCTATCTCAAGATTGGTGAAAAAAATGGAAGAGCAGTTGGAATTTCCTCTGTGAAGGAAGAAGATGAACTTCTTGTGATCACACAATCAGGTATGGCAATTCGAGTAGAAGTGAAAACGATTTCGATGGTGGGTAGATCTGCTATGGGTGTCAAAGTTGTGAATACAAAAGATGAAGATTTCGTAAAAGACTTTGCTGTCGTTCGTGAATCGGATTCTGATCAAGTGGAATCTTAGTCGGGTACTTCTTAGATGGTAAGGATAGGGAATGTAACAATCGAAGGTGATGTCGCATTGTCACCAATGGCAGGGATTTCGGATAGTCCTTACCGTCAGATCACAAAACGATTTGGTTCTGCATTTTCTTATACGGAATTTGTTTCGACAGAACAATTGAAACTTGGAAATACAAAGTCATTAGATATGTTTCGCTTTGTAGAATCAGAGAGACCTATTGTTTTCCAAATCTTTGGCTCTGATTTAAATACGGTTGTCCATGCTTCAGAGATTGCAGCAGAACGAAAGCCAGACATCATCGATTTAAATATGGGCTGTTCTGTTTCCAAGGTATCCCATCATGGATCCGGTGCAGGACTTCTCAAAAACATTCGTTTGGCAGGGCAAATGATTGAAGGGATTCGAAAAAAAACCGGTCTTCCTGTGACTGCAAAAATCCGTTTGGGTTGGGATTCTGATTCTCTCAATTATTTAGAAACAGTCAAAGTTTTAGAAGGTTCTGGAGTATCCGCTATTTCTGTTCATGGTAGGACAAAGGCAATGGCTTATACTGGTGTTGCCGATTGGAATGCCATAGGAGAAATCAAATCACGAGCAAATGTCCCAATATATGGGAACGGAGATGTACAAACGTACCAAGAAGCAATGAAGAAAAAACAACAGTTTGGTGTTGATTTGGTTCTCATTGGTAGAAAGGCGATTGGAAACCCATGGGTATTTGGAAAAGTACCAAAAGAGTTGGTTTCTTGGTTTGAAATCAAGTCAATCATTTTGGAACATTTAGATCTTATGTTGGATTTTTATCCATCAGACGATGATTATGCGTTAATTTTATTTCGAAAACATTTTATCAAATATATAGAAAATACAGGATTCCCTGAAGAACAAAAAAGAAAATTACTGATGTTAACTTCTGTGGATGAATTTAAAGATACTTTAGAATCTATAAAAATGGATTCTAACTTTTTGGAAACAAGCGAAATCAATAACGAGAATATAAACTGTGAAACGTTTGTAAGTCTTGTATAAGGAAACTGAAATGGCAGATTCAAAACAATCGATATTCTCTGATAGTTATAGCAAGTATGGTGGGGCCAAACAAAAACGAAAAGATGCCCGAGTGAAATTGGATGTGCCATGCACCGTGGAATTGGTTAAATCCAAAACGGGACCTGTGACAGGGCATCTTTCTGATTTGGGAACGGGTGGACTTGCCTTCCAAACAACTGCGATTTTTTATGAAGGGGATCATGTGAGAATCCAATTTTCTTTGAACCAAAATCCCTTAGAAATATTAGGAACTGTGCATAGATCTTCTGGCAAAACTACGTCAGTGGTATTCAAACCACTCGGTGCGAGTGAACACAAAGTAGTACAAGAATTCATCCACAAACATTACTTTGATCCAAAAGTTAAAAAATAAATTTGATTCTAGGAGATTGGAAAGCTGAAGGTTTTCCACTTTCTCTGCTGATTGATTTTGGGTAAAAAAAAAGCCTCCTGGAAGGGAGGCTTTTTCGTAACAAAACTCTACTACTAAATTACTGAGCAGCAGTTGCTTTTGCTTCGAGAGCTTTTTGTCCACCTGCATATCTGAGGTATCCAACACACTGGCATTCTTCCCAAGTCTCAGGTTCTCCTACGTTTGCACAGATACCTGTTTCGTTGTTAAGTGAGCAGCAGTCATAAACCCCAACTCCTTTGATCGTTCCTTTCGATTCAGATACGATTACAGAACCAGTAGATTGACCATCGGATACACCAGAAGCTTGTTCTAAGTATTCACCTAAGATTTTTTTCAAACCATCACCTGCAACTTGTAAACGAGCTGCTTCACGGCAAGTGGATTGTTTCATCGCCACTGAATTTGCTTTGATCGCTTTGTCAGATGCACGTGCAGAAAATTTCATGTAAAGATAATCGAATTCTTTTTCTTTTCCTTTGCAGTACTCAGCAGGGCTTTGACCACGTTTTGCAGCCGCCGCATCTGGGGCACAAGCCCAACCTTCAAAAATCCAACCATTTTTACCTACGGTCGTAGCGTCTCTTCTGCCTCCATCGTTGGATCCGCAAGATACAACAAATGCGATTAGAGAGGCACATACGATAAGTGATTTCTTCATAAAGAATCTACTCCTTTTCCGAAGAATTTGATCTGATTCAAAACCGTTGTCAATCTTTTATCAAAGAAAACGAAACTGTCTTGTAGGATAAAGATTTACATTTTCGCTTCATAGACCGATTCTAATTTTATGTCTCGATTCCTGCCTTCACATGTTATTGCATTGTTGCTTATTTTTTTTGCGTTCTTCCCTAAAAATGTTTCTGCGAAAGAAATTTCTATCCTACCTGCATACATTTCAGGTGAAGTACCACCTGTTCTTGGGACAAAACGTGAGGCAGGTTTTGAATTGTCCCGTCTTTCGCGACATTATCTAAAAAGAAATTTTTTTACTGAAATTACCGATCCAAAAATCATTGAAACGTATCTGTCAGAAACGGAGTGGAACGAGGAAGCGGATCTCAAAGACCAAGATTTTACAAGTTATTGCCACGAATGGGATTCTCATTTTGTCGTGCAGGACCAAATTGATTTCGGAAATCCCATTTTAGTAAAAACAAATATCTTCAATTGTAAAAATTTAAGTAAACAGGTCATCCAATCGAAATTGATTTCTAACTTTGTGATGGCGTATGAAAAACATACAGAAAAAAGTTTTCGTTTTTTGCCCCCTCGGTTTTACGAAAAGAAAAGTAAAACTCCTGTTTATTATGAAATCAATTTATTTTTTGATATCCATTCCTCTTATGCCTATTACAAAAAAGACATCTTAAAAAGTTTAACTTCGATGTATGACCAAGACGGATTGTACCTCGGAATCACTTTAGTAAAAAAAGACAAAACTCTAACGGTCCCACCAACAAAAGACCACGCTGAAATCAAAAAAATCATGGAAGAAACAGGTTGGCAAGGTTCCAACCAATCGGAATCAATCGTTTCTGCTTTGCAAGGAATGAAATCAAAACTATCTTCAGGCAAAAAGGAATCTCGAAAGCTATTTTTGTTACTTTCCTCTAGTGTGAAGGACAAATCAGGTTCCATCATCATGGCTTTAAATGACCTAAGGCATATGGAAATTGAAACCATCATTTTAGTTCCCAACCATTCTGATTTGAGTACGATTCGAGAAATCCAAAGGATCGGGAAGGCAAGCAATTCACGAGTTGTAGGAATCACTGATTATCAAAAAATTGGAACCCAAGATGGATATGAATATTTGTATTTAAATCAGTTCAATGTGTATTCATCCGTAGAGGAATTACAATATCCATTCCAATGGAACCAAACAAATATTAAAAAATTTGATGCTTCTCTTGTGAGGGCTGCTGTCGATGTTATTTCACCTTACAATCTTTATATGGCATATGAAAAAATTGCCGAAAAACGAGTTCTTGAGAAAGAAGAAGTGAAAACAGATTTGGAATATATTTTAAGAACAGAATCCAATTCTGAGTTAATCGAAAAAGATCGATACCAATCTGTTCTTGTGGAATCAAAGGGTGAAGCCATCTGGATCCAATTGCCATATGATGTTCAAGTAACAAAGGGAAAGGAATATTTGATCCAAACTACTTTCGTAATAGATCCGTTGTCCACATGGGGGATCAAAAATGTTGCCCAAGAAACAAATCTACTGAAAACAAATTACACTTATCCCAAAACATTAATGGTGAAACCATCTCAGGCAAAAAAGTTTTTAGATCTCAATAAAATCAGAGAATTTAATGGTTATCTGCAAGGTACAGTGAGTGTCATTAAAAAAAGGTAACGGTTTCGGGGAATGGATCACCAAAGGGTCGGACATTGAAAAAATAAAAAATCAATGGATCGAGATTTCTAATTCTTCGTTACCCATTCTCATTGTGGGCGAAAGGGGAGTTGGAAAATCGTTTTGGATCCAAAAGAGTTTAGAAAAAAGAAATATCTCCGAATCATCCATTGTCCATTTGGATTTTTCATTTACAAATTCTATTGAAGAGAAATTGGGAAAACTCAAATCTGCAAAAAGTAATCCAACTCTTATGATCGATTGGATCACGAAAGCAAAAAAAGAAGATATGATTTCCTTACAACAATGGTGGAAATCTGAAAAATACAACGAAAAATCCAAACTCTACCTTTATTGGGAAATCCATTCCGAAGAGATGGATACTTTCACACAGAAAAACATATACGCTGAGTTTTATGAACAGTTTAAATCATTTCGATTTGAGTTGCCAAATCTGAAAAAAAGAATTTCAGAATTACCAATTTTTGTTCATATTTTTTTGGAGGAAGCAAACCAAACTTTAAGTAAAAAAATCAATTCGTTAGATGAAGATTTTTATATTTTTCTAAAAAACAAAATTTTTAACCGCAATTATGCAGAGTTAAAAGATTTCATTTTTGCTTTGGTTGGTTTTTCTTCAGGTAAACATTTGCAATGGAAACAAATTCCTTCCCATTTTTTTGAAAATGCATTATCAGAATTGGACATCCAACCTGGCATTAGTTTGGAACAATATGAAAAAGAAATCATCAAAGCGAATTTAATTTATACGAAAGGGAATCGCGAAAAAGCAGCTAAATTGTTGGGAATTTCTGAAAGAAATTTGTATCGAAAGTTACATGAATTTCATTTAGAAGACTTATCTTGAAGCAAAGCAAATAAATGCATGATTTTTTGGATGAAATAGTTTTTCCCTTCTTCATCTCGAAGTCCTGATTTGAATTTAATATTCATCTCAATCACTTGGTCATAAAAAAGATCCAAAATTTTATCGGTAAAATTTGCTGAGTCGGACACAAGTTGCCTTCGCACAAAGTTTTTACGTGCCTCTGAAAAACTTCCGGTTTTTAACAAGTCATCCATGATAGGAATGGGAACTTCACCATTATGCCTTGCGCGAATCACTTTAATTTTTCGAATTTCATCTAATTTGTAAGTAAGTCTTGTTAAAAAATTGAGAATTTCAGAATTTTGATCCCCAAATTTTGTAAATTCTTTGAAGAAATCAACTTTTCGTTTTTGTACAAGAGATTCTACGAGAACATTTGTATTCAGTTCATTTTGGCTGAAAAGAACAGAATTAACATCCTCTAAAGTAAATTTAGAACGATGTAAGTATTGTTTTAATTTTTTTACACTTTTGATGTAAGCTCCAACATTTGCCGGAGTGCGGTGGATGAATTCATCCATTGCATTATTTTCGAAGTGCACTTGTTCTTGGTCACATACTTCCTTAAAGATTTTTGGATAGTCATTTGGATAAAAAACTTTGGTTTTGAAATGGCTTAGAGTGCCTTGGAATAATTCACTGAGAGACTTGGGAATGTCCTTTCCATCGTAATGGATGAGAGCAAATATTTCATCAGAAACCGAAGTGATATTTTTACGAAACCCAGATGCATAGTCTTTCCATTCATTTGCTGCTTTTGTATCTAAAATGGGTTTAAAGAGAGCTGTTGCGTTTTTGATGATGATGAGTTTACGCGGATAAAACATATCGGGTGTGAACAGTTCGGCAAATAATTTGGTTTGGTCTCCCGATTCAGGAACAATCAAAATAACTTCAAAGGCTCCCAAAGCTTTTTGTAAAACTTCTCGGTAGTGTTCTACAATCAGCTCAAATTCATAGGAATCTTCCCCGGCATACGCAAAGAATTGGGGGATTTGGCTGACAGGGGTTTTGAAAAGTTGAAAAAGTGAGTTATATTCCCTGGCTTGTGATTTTTTTGTTTCCATTTTCTTAAATCAGGTCTAATTTTACAACTGGACTGAGGCGATAATCATAGTATGGAAATCTCAAGTAATGTGGCAAGAGTTTCAGGATTAGGGGAACCGTATATGTATGTTTCTCCCACATACAATACACAAGCGGTAGAGCAAGTGGAAGCGATCCAGGCTCGTTCCTACCAGCCAAAATACCCAAGTTCCGAAACAAAAAACCAAGTTCAGGAAATCCAATCCACACCAGAAGCGAAGGCCTCTTACAAACCTGGCAACCTCGTCAATCTTTACGCGTAATCGCTTCTAACCACGAACCGATCCATATTTCGTGGTGACTAAAAAAACTTCGTAACGGAAATCCCATCACATTTGTATAAGACCCAAACCATTCTTTGACGGGTCCTTCTGTATCCTGGATTCCATAAGAACCAGCTTTATCAAAGGGCAAACACCGATTGATATAATTTCGGATCTGTGACTCATTCCATTGATGGAAGAGAATGGATGTTTCTTCAAAAAAAAATTCAGTTTTCGTTTCCTTCCTTAAGGCTGCCCCAGAATAGACAGAGTGTTTTTTTCCGTTAAGAGTGTTTAAGATCCGAAACGCATCCGCTTCATCCGTTGGTTTGTGTTGGATTTGATTTTCGTACACAACGATTGTATCTGCTGATAGATAAACATGATTTGGTCGTAAATCGGATCCAAGTTTCGAGTGAACCATTCGTTCTAAATATTGGAGTGGGGTTTCGTTTTCCCTTTGAGATTCATCGATATGTTCTGGTTCGATTTGGAAAGTAAAACCCAAGTCGGAAAGGATTTGTTTTCTTCTGGGGGATGCTGACTTTAATACAAACAAATTCTTGCTATTCCTTACGGGATATTGTTTTCTTAGTTCATGGTGAGTCCAAGATTTTTTACGATTCTTATATGGGTATTCGTTCTACTCATTGGCTGCAAACGAGGGTATTCCGAAGACATCCAAGATTGTAATCCAATTGCTGATTATTACGAAAAAGGTACCCACTATATCCGAAGGGATTTGGTAAAAGATGACAATACTCTCGATTATAAAAAATTAATGGAAGATACAAAACCGCAGGCTAGCGAATGTTATCCGTCCAATCATGAGGTAAAATGAATTTATTCGATGTAAAAGGTAAAACTGTACTCATTACGGGAGCAAGCCGTGGGATTGGAAAATCTTTAGCGATTGGATTTAGAGATGCAGGTGCGATTGTGTATGGTGCTGGTTCAAAACCAGAATCAATCCATTGGATGGAAAAAGAAGGCATCCATGGTGTTGTTTTAGATGTAAGGAGTGAAGGAAGTGCCTATGAAATCATTGGGCAAATCAAATCCAAACACGGACGAGTGGATACCCTCATCAACAATGCGGGAATCGCTACCAATACACCCGCATCAGGTTTTAAAGAAGATGAACTACAAAATATTGTTCAAACCAATTATGTAGGTGTCTTTCGAAATTGCCAAGCCTACTACAAACACCATAAAAAAGAAGGAGGCAATATTATCAATGTTGCATCTGTTTTGGGTATGGTTGGTAGCAAACTAGCGTCTGTGTATTCGGGAACTAAGGGTGCCGTCATCACTCTCTCCAAAGCACTCGCCATTGAGTGGTGTAATAATGGTTACCGCGTCAATGTCATTTGCCCAGGGCTTATCGATACAGATATGACCGATATGATCAAAGATAAAGAATTTATCATGAAACAAGTACTTGCTGGCATTCCAATGGGAAGACTAGGGAAACCAGAAGATATATTGGGCGCTGCCATTTATCTAGCTTCCGATTCCTCAGCGTATATGACAGGACAATGCATTGTTCTTGATGGCGGACTGACAGCTCAGTAAAAGAAAAATTATGATCATCTACCTCCATCCAGAAAATCCAGAAATCCGGAAATTAAAACAAATTTCGGAACGATTGAAGGATGGAGCCATCTATATTTTCCCAACTGACACAGTTTATGCGATCATTGCAGATGCTAACTCCAAAACGGCAGTCGAAAAAATATACTCAATCAAAAAATTACCCAAAGACAAACCGCTTTCGCTTCTTTGCAAAGACATTTCGATGGCGTCCCATTTTATCGAATACCTTCCTAATTCCGCCTATCGGTTTATGAAACGAGTGACACCTGGACCGTTTACCTTTGTACTTAAGGCAAATAAAAATCTACCAAAACCTTCGATCGCACACCACAAAGACAAACAAATTGGCATTCGTATCCCTGACCATATCTATCTAAAAGAACTATTAAACATTCATGATTCTCCCCTGACTTCAACTTCTGCATTCAGTAATGACGAATTCATCATCGATATAGATGACCTAGAAACGATTTATGGACATCTTGTAGATGGGATAGTAGACGGTGGTATTGTAAAAACCGAGTTATCAACGATGATTCAAATTCACGATGATTCCATCGAACTCATCCGCGAAGGCAAAGGTTACGAACTCATCCAAAACGAGATCCAACAATTAGAATAAACTTCCACCAATTCCTGGAATTTTTATCAAATACGATTCGTATTCGAACATCCGCTTTTCCAAATGTTTTGGCAATTGGATGGGGAATTCCCGTTGTTTGTAGTTTTGGATGGGTATGATCATATAGTTTCTTGGATCCACCCAAACAGATTTTGTTTGGACCTTTTCAATCTTTTTAACCAACTCTTTACCCAGCTCCAATGTGAGTGTAAAGGAAAGGATCACACCTCCATCCGTAAACTTTCTATTCTGTGCTGATAAAAAATTTCCTAAAGAATAGGCAACTAATCGTTGTTCGTTAGAATTTTGATCTTTATAAAAATCTAGTTTTTGGACTACATGTGGATGGCCACCAATGATGATATCGGCTCCTGAATTAATTCCAAGATTTACCCATTTGGTTTGCGATTGGTCTGGTTTTTCAGAATATTCCGTACCATAGTGGTACCAAAGAATGATAAAATGTGCTCCATTTGCCTTTGCAAAATCGATATCATTTTTGATTTGATCCTCATTTAACAAACGTACGATGCGTCCCTCTCGAACCGGTATTCCATTCGTGGAATAAGTATAATTATAAATTGCTATTTTGATTCCATTTATATCTTGGATAAAATCTTTTCGATTTTGGTAATCTTCATAAGATGCATAGGAACCAATCGGAATCATGCCATTCTCGGAAACTGCACGAATTGTGGTATCGATGCCTTTTGGTCCAGTGTCAGCGGAATGATTATTGGCAGTTGATAGAATATTGAATCCGGCCTTTTTTAAACCATGCACATAACCAACGGGACTTGCAAATCTAGGATAACCAGAAAACTCACTTGGGTTATCTGATATGGTTGTTTCTAAATTTCCTAAAGTCAAATTTGCATTTTGTAAAATTTCTGAAACGTATTCGAAACTTTTAAAGGAATTATATGTTTTGGTTTTGGAATCAAAATAGGAGGAAATTTGAGAAGAATGGCACATTAGATCTCCGACAAATTGAATTCTCACTTGCCTAGTGGGAGTGAAATCAGGGAGAGTGTAACACGAAAGGGATGTGATTGTGAACAATAGAATGAAAGATAAACTTTTTATCGTATTTGCCGTTGGTATTGTTTTCATTCTATTAAATTGTAAATGGGAAAAAGATTATAAACGCGCTGCATTTCTTTCCATGCAACCTGACACCGATTTGATCCTTGCTCCCTATCCATTTTATATTTTTGATCGAGAGGCGCGGGATGCAATCACTCTTTCACATTATTCAAAAGAAGAGATCAAAAATATACTAGAAGAACACGAACTTTCTTGGGATACACTGAGTGAACAATGGAAATTGGAATTAGAAGAGGAAAATTTTACAAAGGAAGTCAATTATACTTCGCACTATACGCAATACTCGTATGATACAGAAATACCAATTTGGATTTATGGTCCTAAATGGTTTCAATACGGAATTTACTCTGATGAAATTTTCCAACAACACATTCCTTCGATTTATTCAAAAATATTACAATTTGATTTTTCAAACAAACTCAGTTTAGATGCGTATCAAAAAATTTTTAGAGAACAAAACGAAAAACCAGAAATCATAGTTACCATTGTCGTCGACCAAGGTGGTAGGCAACTTTATAAAGCACATAAAGGTGCTTATCCGTTTCTAGAGTCCCTCTCTTCCAACTCCGTCTATTTTAAAAAGGCAAAAGTGGCCCACCTTGAATCACATACTGCTGTTGGCCATATGGCGATTGGGACAGGAGCGTTTCCGAAAGATGCAAGGGTATTTTCCAATGAAATTTATACCTACTCAGAAGGAAAAGTGAAACACCGCCCTGTTTACCAAGGAACCAACAATTCACTTGACTTAAGTGAACTAAATTCTGCAAGTTTTGCTGATGAGTGGGATTTGTTTCTAAATAATGAACCTGTAATCATTAGCCAATGTTATGCGAATCGGGCAGCTGTAGGTATGGCAGGCCACGGAAAAGAATTCCAACTTAAACAAAATAAAACAAATCCAATCCAACCAGATGCCGATTTCGTTTACTGGCAAGATGTTAAAAATTTAAATTGGTCAACGTATTCCAGTGCCTTTGATAAACCTTTGGCAACCGGGAAATATAATTTATATCCATTTTACCTAGCGAATCAGGCAAATATCAAAACCCACTTTGAGGTGAATAACCCAATCGAATTTCTTTCCAAAATACACCATTTCCAAGGGTCAGAATTCCAAGTCAGAATGGATGGTGCTTTATTCAGAGATACGATTGAAGAAACAATACTCAAAAAAAATAAACATAAAGATGGGAAAACGGATTTAGCGTATCTTACATTAAAAGCTACTGATGCGGTGGGGCATCTTTATGGATGGGAAACAAAAGAAGCAAAACAAGTTTTGCAGGCAACTGATGACGAAATCAAAAGAATATATGATTTCTTAAAAACTCACTATGAAGATAATTTTATTTTGCTCGTAACGGCTGATCATGGAGCTGCACCGATGCCAGAGATTTCCAATGGTTTATTCTTAACTCATGAAACATTTTTTAAATCTGTGAATGAATTACTTCCCGAGTCAGAAAGAAACAAATCTTCCCTTGTAAAGTGGGTGACCCATTCCCAGTTGTCTCTAAACAAAGATTTGATGAAAGAGCATCACATCAGTGAAGAAGAAGTGATTCAGAAAATATTATCGATTGAAGTGAACCATAGAAAGTTTTTTAGGAAAATTTGGAAACGAGATGAAATACCGAATGCATCATTCTAAAATACTTTCGGTTTAATGGATTACTTTTTCTTAAGAGAGGTTTCTTCTTTTTTAAAATCTTTCAATTTCAAAAACACTTTGATTTCTTCAAAATCGATTCGATCCAAACTCACTGTCACTGGATCGCCAATAAAAAAGATTTTTGAATATTTTTTGGAATAAAAAGAAAAATCATTTTTAATCATCACTTCAAATTCATCCGTGAATTCGGATTTGTCGAGAACACCTTCTAAATTTGAGATATCAAGTTCCACAAAAATTTGGGAAGGTCGAATCCCCACGATAAACCCTTTGAATTCTTTGATTCCTGTTGATTCTAAATAACGAAAGGATTTGATTTTAACGATGTCCCGTTCTGCATCGGCTGCCCTTCGTTCTTCTTCGGAGCAGTGGAGTCCCATTACCGCAATTTCATTCTCAGAGTATTCTTTCTCCGCTTCCAATAGTGTTGCATGTAAAACTCTGTGGACAATTAAATCCGGATAACGTCTGATAGGAGATGTGAAATGACAATAGTCTTTAAAACCTAGACCCCAGTGGCCGAGTGGATCGGCACCATAATATGCCTGCATAAAACTTCTCAGGAGTAAATAATTGAATATTTTTCCAACGGAATTGTCTTGGATTTCTTTTACGGCCTTCATAATCTCAGGATAACTTGTGTCGTGGATTTGTACATTGTAACCATTGAGTTGGAGGAAGTGGTTTAGAGTTTCTAATTTTTCTTCATCCATTGGTTCGTGGATGCGGTGAAGGGTTGGAATCTTTTTTTTACGCAGGAATTCATCAACTTTCAAATTAGCAGATAACATCAACTCTTCTATGAGAATATGACTGGTAAGGCGTTCACGATTTTCAATTCCAATTGGTTCTTTTCTTTCGTTCCAAGTGATCGTTGTTTCACGTAAGTTTAAGTCGATACGACCCGTTTTCATCCTATGTTTCCGAAGTGCATCCGTGAATAGAGAGACTTGGTACATCCAATTGTTTGGGTCCTGCGCCTTTATTTCTTCTTCTGCCATTTCATAGGTATAACGTTTCTTCACTTTGATGATGGATTTATAAAATTTAGCCTTATAAATTTCGCCAGTCTTACTTGCTTCCATCTCTACCGTAAATGCCAATCGATTGGTATTTGCAACAAGACTGCATAGGTCTTCTGAAAGTATTGGTGGTAACATAGGAACCACACGATTTGCTAAGTATACAGAAGTTGCTCTTTCATAGGCTTCTTTGTCTAAAGCTGAACCTTTTTCTACGTAGTAAGATACATCTGCAATATGGATCCAAACCCGAAGCCGATTCCCTTCGTCCAGAAAACTGATGGCATCATCAAAATCCTTTGCAGTAATCCCATCAATCGTAACAGCATACAAGTCACGTAAATCAGTTCTACTATTCCAATCAGAAACTGTTTTTTCGGAAACTTCTTCAGGAAAATCTAAAGGGATAAAATCAGGATGGACTGGATCATAATTGTATTTCATTAAAATCCGTTGTAAGTCTGAGTCTTCTTTCGTGTCAGATTCAAATCGAATGAAACTTACATCATACAAATTGTCTTGAGGTTCAGCCCCTTCTTTTAATTTCACGATAAGAACATCGTCGACGTTAATTGCATCAAAACTATCCTTTAGAATAGACTTTACATGAAGGACTCCTTCTTTTCCGTCGCCTAACATATCTAAGAAATTTCCAAATACAAATTTATTTGTTTTTTCTTTGACTTTCATGCGGTAGAGGATACGGCCTCGTTTGAGGACCTTTGTGACTTCTGCCTCCAAACGATCTTTTTTGCCGATCCCTAATGGAATCACTTCTACTTTGTCTCCACTGATCGCCGTATTTGTGAGCGGGCCTGGAACAAAAATTTCATTTTTTGAAGGTAATGAAATAAAGCCATCGCCCCTTCTTGATATCGAAATTCTACCAGTCAATCGAAAGGGACTAGCAACTGTAAGGTATTTTTTGTTCGGGATTAATAACCCTTCGATTTCGAGTAAATTGCAAAGTTGGTCTATTAGAAATTCGATTTCTTTTCTTGGTACTTTTTCTTTACGTTTAAAGGATTTTACTTTTTTAGATTTTGGGTCGGGTCGTTTGAACTCACTCGATTCAGTGAATTTTTTTTTGATCTCTTGTCTTGTGATATCTTTACCAGCTTTTTGGTCTAGATATTCGATGATTTTTCTTTGTATTTTATAGGTATCCATAAATTCATTTTTGATCTACATAGGTCCCACGGATGTAATTGGGTAGGAGAGATAAATAGTCGTAATTTTTTAGATCGTATTGTTTGATTTTTTCCAAACTATACTGCAGTATAGACGATAAATTTAAGTTTGTCGCTTCAATTTTTATCGCATCTTTTGGATAAAAATCAGGCAAATTTCCCGTATAGTACCAATTGTTAGGTGTGAAACCAATTGCATCAAGTGATTGTATGATTTCGCTAGGTGTTTGGTCTTTCGTTTCCGAGATATTGGATCCATTCAAAAACTTCGTATAGTATTTTCCCTGTTTTCCATCCAAACAGATCAATGCGGCTGTTTGAATTTGTCCTTCTGGAAAATTGACACCCAAATTGTTCGTTTCCATCCCGGCTAAGTATAACATGGTACTTTCAAATCCAACCACAGGGATTTTCCATAATTGTCCCAAATCTCTTGCTGTAGTCACCGTTATGCGAATGCCTGTAAAAGAACCAGGACCATTTGGGACAACAATACAATCTGGTTTCTTTGTATTGGAACTCTCAAGTGCAGTTTGGATCATTGAAACCAAACGATAAGAGGCCTCTTTCGGCGATGTTTCAATGAGTTTTGCAGGCAAATGGAATCCATTCTCCTCCTCAACAGAAGCTATCAGGACATGTATCCAATCTTGGGTTGTATCAAAATAAAGAAGTTTCATATAACTTCCCCTTCCAACCATTCGATCGTATAGGAGCGATTTTCAATGTCCTCTGAAGTAATGGTGATATAAATCCGATTTTCTTTTGGAAGGATGGAGTCCGCTTTTTGCCACCATTCAATGGCTGAGACATCTTCTTTTCCCCAGATTTCTTCAAATCCCAGGTTTTCCAGTTCGCCTAGGGATTGGATTCGGTAAAGGTCAAAATGCACCAAACGAAACTTATGCGAATCATAAATATTGTATAAAGAAAAAGTGGGGGAATTGATGGAACTTTTTGTTCCAAAACGGGAAAACCATTCTCGGATAAAGGTTGTTTTACCGGCACCCATTTCCCCGGTGAAAAGCAGTATGGGTTTTTTGTTTGAAAAAAGATAAGATGAGACGATTGAATCCAAACTTGAGAAAACTGGTTGTAATTCTGTTTCTCTCAGCGAGAGAAAATTGGCTTTCATTGTTTGAAAAATTTCTCCACATCGAAGGAATCAAATTGGTATGCGGTGCGACAAAATTCGCAAGTGATTTCGATTTTTCCCATCTCATCAATGATCGAGTTTGCCTCTTGTTCCCCAAGAGAGGCGATGATGTCTGCTACTTTGTGACGGGAGCAATCACATAGAAACTCAGGCGATTCCTTACTTAAAACTTCCAAGGGAGAACCAATTTCTTTTTCAAGTGTTTCCAAAATTTGATCAATGTTTAAAGTCCAAAAGGATTCCTTTGTGATGAGGGAATTGATTTTGGATCGTAAAAATATAAAACTTTCTTCTGTAGCTTCTGGCAATGCTTCAAAAAAGATACCTTTGGCTGAAAAATCATTCCCAGGAAAATCAAATGGAACCACATCCATTCCGACCATGGCCCTGATTTGTTCTGATTCAGTGAGGTATTTGATAAAATTTGCTTCGAATGTATCTTCTATTAAATTTGTATAGGATTGGTACGTATCTGATTCATAATCCCAACGGATTACTTTCATAATCCCTTGTCCCAGGATAAATTCATTTCGAATGTCTCCCTCTTCATGGTTTGCAGAATACGCAACCGATTTCATTTTTCCATAGCGATCACTATAAGCTAATGCTTGTTTATTGGATTCATCCTTCCATTGGATGCTGACTTTTTGTTGGTTCTTTGTCATTTCCGCAAGGAAAAGTGCACCCATCATCGTTTTGGATAAAAAAACAGACATTTCTTTGTTCAGAGAGTGAAGGAACATAGGTTCCTTAGCAGTTTCAGTAAGATTCACAATGGTAAATCGGTAGTGATGAGTGTTTGAGATTCCTAAAATAACTTGGTCAGACATTATTTGATTGAAAGAGGTGTTTTCTGATTCAGTCTGTGTCACAAGATAGATTCTGCAATCGCAAAAAGGAAAAATATGATCTTTGGAGCCTGTTATTACCCAGAACAATGGAACCCTAAGGACTGGGATGAAGACCTTAAAATCATGAAAGATATGGGCCTTTCATCTGTTCGGCTTGCAGAATTTGCATGGGGACTCATGGAGCCAAAAGAAGGGAAATTTGATTTCTCCCTTTTTGATGCAGTTTTAGAAAAAGTGCAAAATCATGGAATGACAGCAATCCTTGGAACTCCTACCGCAACCTTTCCTCCTTGGTTGTACCAAAAATTTCCGGAAATTGTCCAGGTTTCAAAAAACGGAATCATCCGCGGGATTGGAACCAGACGCCAGGCTTGTTTTTCATCCCCTGCTTATAAAAAGGCTACGGAACGAATTGTTACAGCAATGGCAAAACACTTCGGAAACCATCCCGCTGTGGTTGGTTGGCAAATTGATAATGAACCAGGGCATGAAGGTTCTGATGTTGACTATTCTCCCCTTGCCGAAAAGAATTTTAGAGTTTGGTTAAAACAAAAATACAAAACATTAGATTCGCTTAACAAACGTTGGGGGAATATTTTTTGGGGAGTGATCTATTCTGATTGGAATCAAATCCCTCTCCCAGGCGCACATGTGGCGAGTAATTATAATCCGGCAATGATCCAAGATTATTACCGTTTCCAATCGGATGAATTGGTGTCTTACATTCACTTCCAAGCAGAGATCATAAGGAAGTATAGTAAAGGAAAACCTCTCACTACAAATTTATATCCATCTCCATTTTTACCCGTAACGGATATGTATGAAATGTTCAAAAAATTGGACTATGTATCTTGGGACAATTATCCGGTTTGGGGGAACCAACAAGAACCTTACCCACACCCGCTCGTCACAGCCACCCAACAGTACTCTCGTGGTTTAAAAAACAAACCATACACTGTGATGGAACAATTTTCCGGTGTCCAAGGGCATGATACCTTAGGTTACCTTCCCCCACCTGGACAAATTGGACTTTGGCTGACCCAAGCCATTGTCAATGGTGCCAACCAAATTTATTTTTTTCGTTACCGAACGGCTAGGTTTGGCCAAGAACAACTTTGTTATGGAATCTTGGACCATGGCAAAAGGAAAACTTCCAAATACTACGAACTCAAAAAAACAATCGAAGGCATAAGAGAATTTGCGGAGGACATAGCCGATGCACCTTACCCAGCTCCAGTAGCAATCCTTCACGATATCGAAAATGCAAGGAATTATAAACACCAACCGCTAAGTGATGGGCTACGGTTTGCACCAGTTCCATTTGCGGAAGTGGGTTATGATATCGAACTTGCGACCTGGTTTGCTGGGACAAATGTCTTAAATGTAAACGCTCACTCATTGCCGATCCATGCAGACGGAGACTGGTCTCAGTACAAAGTACTCACTGTTCCATTGTATACAATGTTTGCACCTGAGACAGTAGAGAAGTTGAAAACCTATGTGGAAAATGGTGGAACCTTGGTGCTTGGGTACCGGTCTGGGATTAAGGATAAAGACCATTGGATGGTGGAAGATCCTGTTCCTGGTGTATTCTCCAAAATGGCTGGAGTGGAGGTGTTCCAATTTGAAGCACCTGCTACGGATAAGGTGGGGATTCGAATGGGATTTTGGCCTCTGAAAGGTTCCAAATTTTGTGAAATCCTAGAACCTACGACTGCGAAAGTAATCGCCCGTTACCGTGATCGAAAGAAATTCTATTCGGGAAAACCAGCCATCACAGTAAATTCTTTTGGTAAGGGAAAAGTCTATTACGTAGGTACATCGCTCACTCCTGAAAGTTTTGTTTTGCTTTACCGCAAAATCCTAAAGGGAGCGGGGGTAAGTTTTGGTTTCTTAGGTGCAACCATTGAAAGGCATACCCGAGAAGGAAAACATTACAATTATGAGATAACGATGAACCATTCCAATCAATACAAATTGGCTGGCTTCTCAATATTAAAACCGTTTGGGTATAAAATCAAACGTACTCAAAAATGAAACCTGAATTGAAAACAAAAAATGAAAATACAAGATTATAGAACCATCAATCGAATTTTAGGCGATGTTTCTGACAAAAACAAGGTGGGGGAATTGTTTGTTGATAATTTACATTCTCCTTACATACAATTTTCAGAACGTTTTACAATCCATGGAACATCGATCACGCAACCAGAGTTCGGTGATATTAAAGACTTTGTCCATACCCTAATTAAGTTTTTGCCTGAGGCAGTTGATGGGACTAGTTTGTTACCAGAACCAAGACCAAAACGAGAAACCGGTAAATTATTTTTTGTTCGGCCCATGATGTTTGGCCCCTTTCAATTTTTGTATGTCTTCTCTGTTGATATGTTGTATTTGGGTGGAGCCAAATCAGAAGAAATCAAAAGACCTGGTTCGCAAAACATGACTCCTACGATCATCACCGATCGATTGTATTTCCAAGTGAAGGTTATACCCATCAAAACCCTAAAAGAAGACGGAGAAAATGTAATCGATTTTGAAGCGAAACGTTTCCAAGGAGGAGAATTTCGTGTTGAGTCAGAGCGAGATGAAAACAAACCCATACGAAAGTTTTCTGAAATTTTTGATGAAATTGATTTTTCTGATACAGAAACTAAAATCAGAGAAGAACTGGGGATCACTTCTGAAATTTGGAAGTTAGGTAGAATTTACAGTCCTATTGGAATTGATTATCTGTCTTTATCCCTTCGTTTTTTGGAACCAAGCCTTCCCAAAACCATACATCATTTTAAAAAGTTTTACCAAATTCTAGAAAATACCAACCAAACGATTCCCGAAGGAACATTGAAAATGTTTCACGAATATCTGGCTTCTTTTGAAGTTGAGAGAACGGTTTCCAAGTCTGGGAATATTTTATGGAAAGTACATCAGAAATTAACCGATAATGGATAAGTAAATCAATATGGGCATCTCTTCACCAACTATCAATTTTCCTGTCGATGAAACCATCAAACGCATCGAATATGTCAAAGCCAATGCAATGGGTATCATCCATGAGGCTAAAAAAATACAAAGAGAAGTTTCGGCCATTCGGTCAGACACTGATGCTGATGAAAAAGAAAGGATTGATGCCGCCGATGGTAAGTTAGGTGATATCCTCATTAGATTTTTGCAAAAGTCTTTTCCAAAAGATGGAATTCTTTGTGAAGACAAACCTCCGATTGATGGAGGGGAATTCAAATGGGTTCTGGATCCAGTGGATGGGTCAATGAACTTTGTTAGAGGACTCCCTCTTTATGCCATATCCTTCGGTTTGGAACATAGGGAAACGCCAGTTGGTGGTGTGGTCATTGTCCCACCACAAGAATCCGTTTATTCGGCTGTGATGGGGGAAGGGGCATATAAAAATGGGGAACAAATTGTAACTTCCAGAGTATCTGAACTCAACAGAGCCATCTTTTCACCAAACCTTCCGACAAAACGGGCGCACATGATCCAAGAAATCATGGCAGACCTGTCTGGATTTCTGACGTATGCACGTTCCTTTCGTCGTACAGGGTCATTTGTTTTGGATTCCTGTTTCATTGCTGAAGGTGTGATGGATGCGATTTGGGAAAAAACTGTAAAACATTGGGATGTTTCCGCCATTTCTGTGATTTTATCAGAGGCAGGTGGGAAATTAACTGACTTAAATGGAGTCCATTACTATACAGGACTTCCTGAGTTAGTAGCTTCCAATGGAGTTTTACACTCAGAAATTTTAAAATTATTGAAGACAGTTCGTTCTACCGTCAGTCGAAATTGATAGAGGGAATGATTAGAATCATTCTACTTTTTTAGTTTACGATTTGCTTTTGTGAATGAGACTAGAGACAAAATACAAATACACTTGAATCCATCAGGAGACCACCATGGAACATAAACTCCCAGAACTACCTTATGCAAAGGATGCACTCGCTCCCCATATTTCTGCTGAAACGTTAGAGTTTCACTATGGAAAACACCACCAAACTTACATTACAAACCTCAACAATCTCATCAAAGGGACTGAATTTGAAAGTGCAAGTTTAGAAGACATCGTAAAAAAATCTTCTGGTGGTATTTTCAATAATGCAGCGCAAGTTTGGAACCACACTTTCTACTGGCATTCTCTTTCTCCAAATGGTGGGGGAGCTCCAAAAGGTGCAGTAGCGGACCTCATCACAAAATCCTTTGGTTCGTTTGATTCCTTCAAAGAAAAATTCACACAATCTGCAGTCACAAACTTTGGATCCGGTTGGACATGGCTTGTGAAAAAAGAAGACGGACTCGAAATCGTGAACACAAGTAATGCAGGTAGCCCATTAAAGGATGGTCTGCAAGCGCTTCTCACGATTGATGTTTGGGAACATGCTTACTACATTGACTTCCGCAATGCTCGTCCAAAATACGTGGAAGCATTCTGGAATTTAGTGAATTGGGATTTCGCAAATAAAAATCTCTAAAAATCGGATTCTAATCTGAAACAAGAAAAGGCAGGTTCCGGAATCCGGCTCCTGCCTTTTTTATTTCTAAATTTGATTCGAAATGAATCTTGGTAACAAACATTGAGTACATTATGAGCCAATCACTTCCGAAAATCTCCATTCCTAAAAAACCCAATTACACTTCCTTAAATTTACCGGAAGGGATCGAGTTTTGGGAACTCTTTCGGGTGATGGAAGAGAAATATGAAACCTGTTTCCTTTTAGAATCCGCTGGCGATAACCAATACGATTCGCGTTACTCTGTCATAGGTTTTGATCCATCCCATATCATTACTGGGGAACCAGGTGTTCTTGAAATTGATGGGAAACCATTCAAAGTGGAAAATCCATACTTTGCACTCCGTCAAATCACTGATTATAATTCGCTAAGTATCAGTTATGCGGGTGGACTCGTTGGATACTTGGGTTACCAAAGTATGCAGTTTTTTGAACCAAAATTAAAATTAACCCCCCACCCAGATTTCCCTGCGATGGTCTTTGGCATGTACTTAGATGGACTGATTTACGATAAATTTACGGGGGAATTGATTTACTTTGATAATGGAACGAACCGAATTGAAGTTGTAAAGTCTATCCTGAGTTCTCTTAACCCTTCCGTTTCCAAAAAACCTAAAGTAAAAGTGAAACTTTTAAAAGAAGGTTTATCCAAAGAAGTCCATAAAGAAATGGTGGAAGAGGCTTTGGAAGAAGTAAAAGCAGGCAATACCTTCCAATGCCAAATCGGCTTTGAAGAAACATACACTGTAGAAGGCAATCCACTTGCCATTTATGAAACCTTACGTGAAATCAATCCTTCACCTCACATGTATTATGTGAAATTTGGAAAACGAGTCATCCTTGGGGCAAGCCCTGAACTGCTTTTCCGTTTGAGACAAGGGGAAATGGAATCCTTTCCACTAGCAGGTACTACGAAACGAGGGAAGGACGCAAAAGAAGATACAACCTTAGCTCGTAAACTCCTAACAGATCCAAAAGAAATCGCGGAACACAATATGCTCATCGACTTACACCGAAATGACGTTGGTCGGGTTGCGAAATTCGGAACCGTGAAAGTTAGGCGAAGATTTGATATCAAACGTTTTTCCCATGTGCAACATATTTCGAGTGAAGTGGTTGGGATTCTTTCTTCAAAGGAAGATATGTTTTCTGGCTTGGCATCCTCTTTCCCTGCAGGAACTCTCTCCGGTGCTCCCAAAATTGAATCGATGAAAATCATTGAACGGATCGAAAAATCGCCCCGTGGTCCCTACGGAGGAGCCGTTGGAAGTTTTGGTCTGAATGGAGATTGTACATTTGCGATACCCATTCGAAGTTTTTTTGTTCATGATGGAAAGGGTTTTGTCCGCGCTTCAGGTGGTATTGTTTATGATTCGAAACCAGAAGACGAATACTTAGAAATCATCAATAAGATGGCATCCGTCCGAAAGGCATTGGATCTACACAAAGATCCTTCAGACAAGAAAGAAAAGGCAAAAGGATAGGGATGCAAATATGA
The DNA here is from genome assembly GCF_004769635.1 of Leptospira jelokensis. Lineage (GTDB taxonomy): Bacteria > Spirochaetota > Leptospiria > Leptospirales > Leptospiraceae > Leptospira_A > Leptospira_A jelokensis. The sequence goes on along the minus strand of NZ_RQGH01000026.1, from coordinate 601,388 downwards.
AAGTTCTCATTTTAGATAATTATGATTCCTTTACTTATAATTTGTACCAAATCATCGGAGAGATTTTAGAAGAAAAGGAAACTCCATTTCGATTGGATGTGATCCGAAACGATGAAAAATCATTTTCGGAAATCAAAGAAGCTAACTACGATAAAATTATCATTTCTCCGGGTCCAGGCCACCCAGCAGACCCATCCTATTTTGGAGTCAGTGCTGACATTTTAAAAGAATTAGGAAAAACAACCCCAGTTTTAGGAATCTGTCTTGGCATGCAAGGAATGGCCACAGTGTTTGGTGGCGAAGTTGTGCGAGCTCAAGTTGCGATGCATGGAAAACTTTCACCGATTGAACACGACGGAAAAGGTGTATTCTTTGGATTAACACAAAATATCGAAATCATGCGATACCATTCACTTGTTGCAAAAGAAGATTCCTTACCAAATGAATTGGAAGTGACGGCTCGTGTCTCAGCGGGAGAAGGCAAAGGGGAAATTATGGGCCTTCGCCATAAATCCTTTAAAATAGAAGGGGTTCAATTCCATCCTGAATCATTTGGTTCCGAAGAAGGCAAAGAATTACTTCGTAATTTTATTTACCGTTAACCTATTGAATCGAATGGAGATGATTGGAAGAAAGCTCTTCCATCATTTTTTACGGCAAAAATATAACTTTTTGAATCGATATTTCAAATATGATTTTATTTCAAATCACCTAACATTGCTTCTTCCCAAGCGGCAAAAAAATCAAAGTCATTACTTGCTTTTTGAGAATCATCGTTCCCAAACAAAGAGAATTTTTTCCTTTTGATTTCATTATAGGTAGAAATTGTATTCACTTGACCTTGTTTTGTTTTTTGAAATTTTGCATGGATTTGGGAACCACCTCGGCCTTGTGTTCCATGGATGAGTAAAGTAAAAAAATCTTCAAAGTATTCATCCATGTTTCCTGGGATAAAGAAATTTACAAATCCTTGTGGGATTACATAGAAGAAGTTACCGTTGATTTCCTTTTTCCCAATCCTTACAAAATTTCCATGAAGTGTATCAGTATCTTTTTCCAAAATCGTTTTTAATCGGTATTCTAAATTTTCAATTTTCAATGTGATTCCAAACGATTTGATTTCGATATCTCCCAAAAAATGGATTTCTTTAGGGGAAAGAAAATAATCTTTCGGTGGATTTACAGGGAAATGGAAAATCAAAGTTTTACCATTGTTGGAGATTTTTAATTTATGAGATGGATTGGATTTATCCCATATTGTGATGTTCAGTTTGGATTTTTCCAAACGAGAGCCTGACCTTTGGTAAAATCCTGGAAACTTAGCTTTCGTTGTTTCATTGATGGTGAATTCTAATGTGTGCCATTCTGCAGTTTCTGTGACATGGCAATACATGACACTGCACAAGAATTGTAAATTTTTAGAATTGGATTTTAAATCTTGGTAGGCATTGTGATCATTGACAACGATTGCAAATTCGTTTAACCATTGGAAAAAATCCTTTGGTTGGAAACCGTTTAGTTTATGAATGATCCTACGTTCTACTGAATAAATTTCTTTTTCATCCCATGATTTTGGAGTGAACGTAACGTTCGCATAATAGTCGTATTGTTTTGGTTCTACTTCATACCAACGCATTGACCAGTTTTGATTTTGGTCCTTACGTCCCGTTAGGGTGACCATTGGGTATCCATCTGAATTTTTTAGTAGTTGGGATTCTGTATCCTCTGACAAGGAACCTGCTAATGCGGCCAAATGGACTTCGTTTTTAGCTGTTGATTTGATTGACTTTTGTAAATGGTCATACCCTGTCCAAAATTGGTATTGGTTTATATTTTGATGCATACATTGGTAAGAACCCAATGTAATCAAAATCAGAAGTAAAATAAAATGGATTTTAGATTTCTTTTTTGAGAATTTCATAAACTTCTTGGATGAGTGATTCCTCAATCTCTGATTTGTAAGTGGAGGATAATAGTTTGCCTGATTTGTTATAAATTCGGATGAAAACTTCTCCTTTCGATAAACCATTTGCCAATTGCCCTTTGCGATCTAATAATATGTTTTCGTATTGTTTGTGTTTAGACTCTTCTATATAGTCTTCTACCAATTTGTTTGATTCTTTTAGATCTAAGTACATCAAAAAATGGACTTTGTTACTATCTTTCCATAATAAATTTTGCATTTTCCAATAGAGTTTACGACCTTGTTTTCGGCAAACTTCTACATCGCGTAAAAAACATCCCATCAAAACAATGGGTTTTCCCTTTACGGAACTATCAGAATACGATTGCCCATATTGGTCCTTCATTTGAAATTGTGGAATGGAATCGGCTTCAAGTTTTGCGGAAAAACAAAAAAATGTTATTGCTACCATGAAAAAAATTCGAAGCACGAGAAAAAATATCTTCATCAATTCATTAACGGCAAGTTCAAAAATAACTTTTGTTTTGTTTTTTCTTTTTTATCTAATCAGTTGCCATCACTTCCAACAAAAAATTAAGTTGGTTGATTCCACTAGTTCCATTGCTTTTTTTGAAGTAGAAGAAGGAGATTGGAAAGAACTTTTTCCTCAATCTATATTACAATCAGAACCCAGTATGGAGCACTTAGGAGATTTGCCTAAAATTTTATCATCCATACAATACAAACGTGGTGTCCTTGCATATGAAGATTGGGACCAATTGGTTCCCGATTCCTATGTAACGGAAATTGATAAATTCGTTCAAAAAATTAAAAACCAACCAGAGAATAAGGTTTATCTTTGTAGTTATAAAATTGATGATCTTCTCTCACCAAATGTCAAAATTCTAAAAACAAGTTTTTATATTTTGGGAACAAAACATGGATTGGTCATTTTATTCCAAGAGATCAATACGAACATTAGTTTTCCGACGCAGTATGCATTCGAAGATTGGATTATTATCAAACCTACGAAAATCAAACCAATTTATAAACCTGAACTTTGGATCAAAAATAAAGATTCTATCAGTTTGTATAAGGAAAAAAATGAATCCAAAACATTGGTTTATGGAAATGTAATTGTTTATAAAGATTTCAATCTTTTACCAAATCCACCTCTGTATCGTTATCCGAAAGAGGAGGATGATTTACCAAAAGATTTGGAACAATGGAAGACGGTTCCAGAAAAATTGAAGGTATTGGAAGAAATGCGTAAAAATAAATTAATCACCGATGAAGAATACCAAAAGAAAAAAACTGAGTTGTTAAAAGAGTTTTAAATTCCATCCCCATGGATGAATTCCTGTAAAAACAAATCATCTTCTGGAGGTCCCCCCGTGTTGGATTTTTCCAATAATTGTTGTTTTTCGTACAATTTGTTGATGAGTTGTTGTTGGGTTTCAACCTTTTCTAATAAAACAGAAAATACTTTTGCAATTGGATCTGGCATTTGGTTGTGATCTAACATTTGTTCCATGCTATCAGAAGTTCCATCTCCTGCTTTTACCACCTTTCCAGGAATTCCAACTACCGTACAACCTGCTGGAACGTTTCGCATAACAACCGATCCAGCCCCTACCCTCACATGGTCTTCCACGGTGATGTTTCCTAAAATTTTTGCGCCTGCACCGATCACAACATTTTTACCGATTGTTGGGTGTCGTTTGCCAGACTCTTTCCCTGTTCCCCCTAAAGTGACACCTTGGAAAATGAGTGACCCTGTTCCAACGATGGCAGTCTCTCCGATGACGACACCCGCACCGTGGTCAATAAACACTCCAGGGGCAATTTTTGCTCCAGGATGGATGTCAATGCCTGTGAGGAACCGGCTTACATAGTTAAATAGTCTGGGAATGATGGGCAATCGAAGTCGGTAGAGGAGATGGGCTAATTTATGTAACCAAAGAGCGTGTAATCCTGGGTAACAGAGGATGATTTCTAAGTAGGATTTTGCCGCTGGGTCAAATTTTTTAATGATTTTTATATTTTCAAACATCGATTTGTTGGGAAAAGGATCTATCCTTAGACAGTTCTATGGCTCCTGAATGCTAGTGGAACTATATTTTTAATGGAACAAACAGCTAATGTGTTCCTTTGGTTATTTTCGTTCCGGATTCCAATCAATTTAGGAATCATGAGACGTAAATTTACAAAATTTTGAAACTTCCAGTCACCTTCCTTCCAATCCAAGAAAGGAAACTTGGATTTAGAATCTAATTGATTCTTTTCCATATTTTGATCAAATGAATCATAAAATTATTTTCTAGGTTGTATGACTTTGGAATCCAATAAAACGACACATATATTGTTATTCTTTTTCACATTTTTAACGCTTACATATTCAGATATTTTTTTAAATCCAGAAGTACCTCAAACATTAGAGAATTATAAATTATATTTCTTTGAAAATTGGCCCTATTCAGTATCCCTTTTATTCATTTTATTGGCACACGAAATGGGACATTACCTTCCTGCACGTTATTATGGAGTGAGGGCATCTCTACCATACTTCATTCCATTACCTTTTGGTCCTATTGGAACGATGGGTGCTGTCATTAAAATCAAAGACCAGATTCCAGATAAAAAAGTTTTGTTTGATATAGGAATAGGAGGGCCAGCTGCCAGTTTGGTATTGTCAGTAATTGCATGGACGATTGGAATTTCACTCTCAAAGGTAATTGAGATCCCAAGTAATTTTGATCGTTCTGGTTTCTTATTTTTTGGAGATAGTACTTTCACTTACCTTTCCACTCAATGGATCCTTGGACCGATTGATTTTATGTCGATGGATATCCAAGCGCATCCATTAGCAAAAGCAGGTTGGGTGGGATTACTCATCACAGCGATTAATTTATTACCATTTGGCCAATTAGATGGTGGCCATGTTATTTATTCTATGTTTGGCGAATCATATCGAAAATGGATTCATATTTTATTTGGTCTATTTTTGATTTTTACCTTAATCCATTTCACTTGGTTGATTTGGGGGTTTTTGATTTATTATGTATTACGAGTGGAACATCCTTTTATCCGAGATGCTGTGAATGGAATTGGTAGGACTCGATTTTTGTTTGGAATTTTGATATTAGTATCTTTCCTAATTATTTTTGTTCCAAAACCAATCATCCTTGGATCTGAATTGGATAATCCTACTTTACTCGATGATGTCTTTCGTCTGATAGTAAAGACAGTAGGATTAAGCGAATGAAACGATTTTTGATTTTAATATTGCTATTTACATGTTCGATATTGGCACAAGAGAGTAAGGAATACAAACTTTCGGATAAAGCATACGGGCTTGCTTGGGATGGCGTAAACTTCTGGTACATCGATACAAACCGTCGAGCAATCATTAAAATTAACGAAATTGGAGAACAAGAAATCTATAATCTTGGATTGGCGAACTTACGAGGAATTAGTTTTGATTCGCGTGAAGGGAAAATTTTAGTAGTGGCTCCAAAACAAATTTTGAAATTAGATCCAAATTCAGGTGGGATTACCGATAAAATTTCAATTCCTTTAGCGAACGTTGCAGGTATTGCGAGCGTTGGAAACTACTATTACATCTTAGATCTAGATTCTGGAAAAGTGCAAATTTATGACCAATCCACCTCACTTTTGATAGGTGGTTTTTTTACAGATAGAACGAGACCTCGAGATATTTGTTATGGTAGAGACTCCCTTTGGATTTCAGATTCTGCTGATAACAGCATATACCGTTATGATACAAAAACGGGAAAAATCACAGGATCAATTAAAACGAATTTACGTTCGGTAAGAGGAGTACTTTTAAGTGGGTCCAAACTTTGGGTTGTAGACCGAGAAAATAAAGAAATCAAAAACATTCCCTTCATCGAAACAGAACGATTCATTGCATCTGGTGAAGAAGAATTTAACTTAGAAGTGACTTTGAAATTTAAATTGGATTCCGTTTCCTTGTCTAAAGCACAAATTGCGATTTTGCACCCACCTTCGAATGAACAACAAAGGATTCGTGGAGTAAAGTTTACTGATACTTCCTACTCACCTTCCTTTATCCAGAGGAATCGAGTTCATTTAAAAAAATTATCAATTGAAGATTTGCCAGGGGAACAAGTTGTAAAATATAAATTTTCCTCCAAAAACCAATTCATCAAATATTACGTAACCGATGATTATTTGGACAAAGAAGCGGCTTATCCAAATGATGTTGTTTCATTTTATGAAAAACCTAAAGAAGATATCAAGTTAACAGCGAGGGACTATTTAGATTTAATTTACCAAGCAAGACAAACTAGTATTAGTTTTTCAGATTTTAAAGAAAATATGAAAACAAATGGTATTCCCGTACAATCCTTTCGTATGATTCGATTTGAAAAAGGAAAACCAAAATCAATTGTTGATTCTTTGTCTGTATTTTTATTGGGTTATGGTTGGATACCCATCGCGGATTTGGGTTTAGGTAGTAATACCGACAAACGTTACTTTGAAAAAAAAGAAACAGATCTTATTTTATACCAAAGTTTGAATTTAAAAAATTCAATTTCACCAGTTTACTTTCGTAAAGATGCGAATTCGGAATGGGAGAATTTGCCTGCAGAAATTACTTATAAAATTAAGTAAATTTTTCTTACTGTTATTCCTTTCGTGTTCGGGATTGCAACCTTCGTTTCAATTTCTGACGAAAGGAAAAATAGCAGAAAGGGAAGAACGATTTAAATCTCTTGTGGAATCAACTTGGATCCAATTTCCAAAAATTGGTTTGTACTGTGAAAAGGAGGTTTCTTATCATAAACTATTTTGTAAGTTACAAACTGTAATCAGCTTACCTAAACTTGCAGAATATCTTGGAATACCTATCTTTATTTCTGGTCCCCATTCCAAGTATTATTTGGAACGTAATGACCAATCTGATTTTGGCCATTACAATCCAGAATTTCCTAAGAAATTAAGGGATTATTTACTTCCAGCAAAACAGAACCCAAAGTTATTACAAATTACAAAACCTATTTATGAAGAGTGGATCAAACAAACTGCACGGGATTTTTTTATCATCTATCAAAAATTAGATTCAAATCCTAATTTTTTTCGAAAAGAAGCAGATCGTTATATAATGTTAGTGGAAGAAGGGAGACTTGATCCATTTTACTTTGATCGATTCATTTTATTTTTATACCCCGCATATACTGACAACGAAGATCCAGAAGAGTCTTCCAAATTTAAGGTATTTGGTGGCGATGAAGTGATGGATGCTCAAATTGTCAAAGAATTGGTGGGCTTTTGGATCCGAAGAAAAGCGGATGGCACAGATCTGGAATTTATTTCAGGTCTTGTTGCATTGCTAAATTTATATGATCCGGAATTTTTGGAATTCCGAACCAATAGTAAATAAAGATTCTACATTTAAGCTAAGTAATGACCGTTATGCGAGTAGTTCCTTCATTGCATCAATGACATCTTTTTCATCTGTTTTAGTCATTCCTGCAAATAAAGGTAGCGAAACAGATCTGTCATACATCAAACAAGCATTTGGATAATCTTTTCTGTTGAAGCCGTAAGTCTTTTTATAATAGGGGTGTTCAAAAATCGGAATGAAGTGTAAACTAGTTCCAATGTTTCGTTCTTTTAATTCTTCTACCAAGGTATCACGGCCAATTTTTGCAATTTTTGGATCAATTTCTATCCGATACAAATGCCAACTATGAATTCCATTTGCATCTTCTTTGGGTAGTTTGACTCCCTTTAAACCAGAAAATTCGACATTATAATGTTTGGCGATTTCTGTCCTTCTTTCCCAAAAGCCATGTGATTCTTTTAGTTGGACCACTCCAAGTGCTGCCGCAATGTCCGTCATATTGTACTTATAACCTGCATCCACCACTTCATAATACCAACCTGGTCGATTGAATGCATCGCGGTTGATTCCATGGAGGCGCATCCTACGAATGCGATCCGCAAATTCTTTATGAGAGGTTGTGATCATTCCCCCTTCACCTGTCGTGATGCCTTTGGTTGCATAAAAACTAAATACTGTAAAATCTCCCCAAGTCCCAATCATTTTGTTTTTGTGAACTGCGGGGAAGGCGTGGGCTGCATCTTCAATTACATAGAGGTTGTATTTTTTTGCAATGCTGAGAATGGCTTCCATATCACAGGTATAACCAGCGAGGTGGACAGGTAGGATAGCCTTGATTTGTTTTCCAGTTTTTTTACTGGTGAGTTCTTTTCCGTTCCATTTGCATTTTCCACTGATGGTTGCTTCTAATGTTTCCGGAGTCATGAGGTTGTGGATGGGGTCAACATCCGTAAGAATTGGTTCGGCACCGAAGTAACAAATCACTTCCGCTGTGGCAGTAAAGGTGATGGCACTTGTGATTGCTGCATCGTTTGCAGTCAATCCAATCGCTTCCAAGGCTAAATGTAGGCCTGCGGTTGCAGAATTTACAGCAATGGTTTCTTTACTTCCGACAAAGTCACCAAACTCCATCTCAAACTGTTTTACTTTTGGACCTGAGGTCACCCAACCTGATCGGAGGACTTGGGCCACTTCTTCTATTGCATCTTCCGAAATCGAAGGAAGGGCAAACGGTAGGAAAGTTTTTCGAGATGTGAGCATATTCATTTATACGACATAATTCGGAAAAAATTTCCAGTCTTTTCCGCTCCCAAACTTCCTATCGACGGGATTTTTCAAAGCTAAATAGGGATTTTCACCTAAGGTTTAAAAATCTACTTGTAGGCACCCATCAAATTCGGCATTCTTTCCTGGAACATGGAAGTTCCTTTTTCTGAAATCCTAAGCCGAATTGCTGTCATTGACCGTGACATTGCGGAATTAAACCGACTCAAAAGTCGATTGCCAGCTGACAGACCCTATTCGCCGACCATCCAGCTAACCTTTGATAAACAAATCAACACCCTCTTAAATGAAAGGGTTTCACTGATGGAATTGCCTATCCTCCATCCACCACTTTGGTTATTGCCAAAAGAGGGAGAGGAAAGTTCAGAACAAGTTTCTATACTGAAAGAGAGAAAGTCATTACTTGCAGGAGATCTTTCTCTTGCCCATCCAAACGAACAGGATGTAATCAATTTTATCCGTGAAATTCCAAAAACAGAAGTCCATTTACACTTAGAAGCTTGTGTGAATAAGGAAACTTTGAAGTTTTTGTACAAAAAAAATGGAATCGAAGTCACAGACCAAGAATTCGAAGATAAGTATAATTTTAAGGACCTAAATGGTTTCATCCAAGTTTTCTTTTTTGTGCAAGGATCTGTTAAAGAAGCATCCGACTTGGGATACTTTATTGATAGTTTAGCAGACTATTTGCGATCCAATCACATTGTCTATTGTGAAGCCTTCTTTGCTCCATCAAAGTTCATCCAAAATGGATTGGATTTTGATGAAATGGTTGAAGTGATGGTGAATCGCATTCGCCAAATCGAAGTGAAAGATGGAATCTCAATACGATTGCTTGTCGACGTTTCTAGGTCATTTGGTCCTGAAAACGCTATGAATAACCTAAAACGAGTATTAGGTTTAAAACACAAAGAAGTGATTGGTATTGGACTTGGTGGGGCTGAACTTATGGGTCCTGCAAAAGATTACGCTGAAGTTTTTAAAATTGCACGTGAATCTGGATTAAGATGTGTTGCTCACTCCGGAGAAGATGATGGACCTTGGGCAATATGGGATGCAGTGAACTTATGTAAGGCGGAACGAATCGGGCATGGAACTTCTGCGATCCAAGACCCTGAACTGGTTCGTTATATGAAGGAAAATAAAATTCCGATCGAAATCTGTGTCACATCGAATGTTTTCACAGGAAAGTATGTTCGAAAAGAACAAAACCATCCTGTTCGATACTACTATGACCAAGGATTGATGCTTTGTATCAATACAGATGATCCGGATATTTTTAATGTAAATTTAACATACGAATATTTTAAATTGTATCGATTCTTAGATTTTTCCATCGATGAGATCATTGATTTGGTTAGACAAGGTGTGCTTTGTACCTTCCATCCAGAAAAAGAATCTCTTTGGAAATCCATGGAAGAAAAAATCGATCAAATCAAAGTGAAATACAATTTAAATACAGAAAAACAAGTGGCTCCAGTTTAATCGCTGGTGTTACTTGATAGCTTCTTTCAACACATTGATTTCAATCTTACGCATTTTTAACATGGCTTGTGTTGCCTTCTCACGTTTGATTGGATCCTTGTGAGAGATCAGCTCTAATAAAAGATTTGGTGTGATTTGCCAAACCATACCAAATTTATCTTCTAGCCAACCACACATCAATTCTTTGCCACCCGCGGACAATGCATTCCAATAGTGATCTACTTCTTTTTGAGTTTCTACATGGATCATAAAGGATACACCCCAAGAAAATTTAAATTCAGGACCACCGTTGTATGCAGAAAATCTTTGTCCATTCAATTCAAACTCAGCTTGCATGGGATTCACTGAAATGATTTTACATTGTTTGAAAACACTTGCATAAAATTTGGTCACTTCTTCCAAGTTTGTATTGAACATTAAAAAGGGTGTGATGGGATTTGAATTTTTTGATACTGAAGTTACTTTGTTGTTTGGTGACTTCTTTTTTGCGATTGTTTTGTTTTTCTTTTTGGGTGCTACCATCGGGTTTTCCTTCTATTGTTTAATCTTCGTTCTCTTCATCTTGTTTTGGTAAGTAATCAGCAAATGGTGATTTGTATTTTTTCACATCTTTGCATATAAGTGTTGCGACAAAGATGCCAAAATTGGATTCACTTACCATTCTAGCGCGAAAGTGATCACAGTTAAAATATTCAATATCTTTGGAACAACGATCAATATCTTCCGATTTGTATTGATAATCCATACTAAAAACTTCAAAACGAGAAATGAGGTGGACCATGAGAAACAAAGCGTTGTTTGTTTCTGTCGAAAGGCTCCTACGCCATGGATCAGGATTGGTATCCCTTTCATTGTAAGTGTAATTGAGTGATCCACAACTATTGAGTTTGGCAAGAATTCTACTCGTGACCCTTTTGTTGGCTTCAGTCCCAGAAATAAATTCTGAACCGATGGCTAAATAGTTACAACTTATATTTCCAATTCCCATCCACAGGAGTAAAATTCTAATAAAGAAATATTTAATATGTTGCACGTGAGATGAATTCAATGTGTTTTTCCTTTAAGATTTTGGTTAAAAAAAAATCTTTCATTTTTGTTGTGATCGAAGTGATGATTTCTTTTTAGTTTTTGGAAGTAATGCTCCCAAAAATTCACTTGAAATCCATTCTTCCTCAATTTTTGATCCATTAAATTTGGATACGATCATTTCTTCCCATTTGATTGATTTTCCCACATTTTGATTTTGAAGGGCAGAAGATTTTATTTTTCCTTTTAAAGTGCGTTTCCATACGACTGTATCATCTGTTTCATGTATGAATTCCAAATTTACGATTTTTAAATCGGACAAAAATGAATTTAAATTTTGAATCCATTGGCTTACGATCTTAAGGCCGTTATAGGTTTTGTTAGAAGTGTGAGCGATATACCTAGAAGAAAAATATTCAGGAATCACTTTCGTTTTTGGATTGGATAAAAGTTCATGTAAGATCGCAGTAATCCGTTGTTTATGATCCATATTTTACCGTTTCCAAAAAATCAATCTTAGGTGAACAAAATGTAACCCGAATACAATGTAAAAATAGATACATTGGATTTCGATTTGGAAATCAGAAAAAGAAGAAATTGGGAAAATTTGTTTTCCAAAGACCAAATTAGATTGACAATAAATAGTTTGATATTAAACTATATCCAAGAGGAGAGATTGGGCATTTCTGCCTGAGAAGCCATATGAACCAAAATGAATTGAATATAGAAAGGAACGAAAATGGCGGAAAACGAGTGTATCCATCCCTTTTTTTGGGACATGGTAGCCCTATGAATGCCATCGAGGAAAATGAATTTGTTGAGGGCCTTCGTTCCTTAAATAAAACAATTCCTATACCAAAGGCTATCCTCGCGATTTCAGCACATTGGCTAACAAACGGAACTTTTGTAACGGCTATGGAGCATCCTCCCACCATACATGACTTTGGTGGATTTCCAAAGGCATTATTTGAAGTCCAATACCCTGCGCCTGGATCTCCTTCGTTAGCGAAAGAAATCCAAACATTAGTTAAATCACAATCGGTTCAGTTGGATTACGAATGGGGTCTTGACCATGGAACCTGGAGTGTTTTAAAACATATTTATCCGGAAGCAGACATACCTGTTGTACAATTGAGTATGGATTACAAACTTCCTCCAGAAAAACATTTGGAAATTGCAAGGGAACTTTTGCCTTTAAGAGAACAAGGCATTCTCATCATAGGAAGTGGTAATATTGTTCACAATTTAGGAATGGTGGCTTGGGACAGATTGAATGAAATCTATGGTTTTGACTGGGCTATGAAGGTTAACCAAAAGGTGAAGGATTGGATTATGAAAGGTGATACAGAATCATTAGTTCAGATCAGAACAAAAGGAAAGGAATTTCAATGGGCAATACCGACATCAGAACACTACCTTCCACTCTTATATACGATAGGGACTCAAATGGAAACAGATTCCATTTCGTTTTTCAATGACAAACCAGTTGCTGGTGCATTAACAATGACTTCGGTTCTTTTGGATCCGCAACCAATCTTTTCTTGAACAGAACTTTAAATTTCAATACAAAGGTATCAAAAGATTCAATATGAATTCACCCTTACTCTATTTGATTCGAAAACCAAAAGTAACGATCGACAATCCTCCTCTTTTGATTTTATTACATGGCGTAGGGAGTAATGAAAACGATTTATTTAGTCTTTCAGATTTTTTACCTGATTCTTTCATGATAGTATCTGTTAGGGGGCCGATCACTCTCGGTCGGGACAGATACGGTTGGTATGAAATTTCATTTTTAGGTGGAATTCCAAAAATTGATTCCGAACAACAAAAATCGAGTCATCAAATCATTTTAAAATTTATAGATTACCTAAAAACTAATTACCAATTCAATACCAAACAAATTTGGATCGGAGGATTCAGCCAAGGTGCCGTGATGTCTTATTCCGTTGGATTAGAACATCCCGATCTCATCAAAGGGATCATTGCCCTCAGTAGTCGGCTTTTGGACGAAACAAAAAATAATATTGTGATGGACCAGGAATCCAAAGGACAACGAATCTATATTGCCCATGGAACAAACGATACTGTGATTCCAGTCACATCTGCGAGGGCCTCAAAAGATTTTTTAGACAAAGTGGGATTTGTACCGATTTACAAAGAATATACGGAAGGGCATACCATCAGTAGAGAAATGTTAAAAGATTTAGTAGGTTGGTTAGAAAAGGAATTGGAATAACAAAAAATTTTTTTAAGTGACGTAGCCCATTCGTAACAATAGCGGAAAGGAAACTTTTATCTCTTTTTGATTTTCCCAAAATGGTTTGATCATTGATTGTAATTTGTATACTGGATTGATACCATTCTGTTTCGTGTAATGTTTCACTGCTGACCATGTATTAATATAACCAATCAATTGTTCTTCTGTCCAATTCATTTCGAATGAAAAATCAGGTGTTTTGATTTCCTCAAAGGGAAAAGGTATCATTTTATACTTTTCGTCGATGTACCTTCTTTCCTTGTCCCAAAAGCTTCCGATTGTATGTTGATAAAAATGATCAATGATATGATCCATGTCTTTTGAAGTTTCGATTCTACCGTATCCGATAGCAGCAATCACTGCATTCTTTTTTGCCGTTCTCTTCACTTCTTTATAAAACAATTCAAAATCAAACCAATGGATTGCTTGTGCAATTGTGATACAATCGAAGCTGTTTTCCGCAAAATTGGTTCTTTCGGCTGGTTGTAAAGAATACTCAATGTTCTCCAATTGGAATGCATGTTTTAATTGGGCATCACTGATGTCCGTTGCATAAACTTTCGTAAACATTTTTGAAAGTTGGTAAGCAACTTGTCCATTACCTGTTCCACAGTCCCATGCTATATTTTTACTTGTTAAAGTTGAATCTAAAAATTTGAAAAAATCATTTGGGTAATGAGGTCTATACTTGGCATAGAGTTCAGATTGGGATGAGAAATTATCTTTCATAACTCAAACATTTAATATCAAAAAAGAAAATCTTCAATTCGAAAATATTGCAAACTTATCAAGGATTTACGATTCGCGACCAGTGAGTAAATTCGTATTCATACAGTTATGTCTCGGAGAAGCAAATTGGATCATTAAAACAATCGATTTAAAACATTGGAATTGGTTTTGCTTAAAAATTAAAATGCATCTATTTCCAAGAGTTTTCAAATGAATTTCAATCAACTATTTATATTTGTCAAAAGTTCGAATGTGAAAATAATTTCTATACGCATAACATCCCTGAAGTAAGTCACGATTATAATTGCATTGTCATTATAATCAGAAGCACGTAAATTTATTTGTATTGTTTATCTTAAATTGTATTTCCAGCGGAATTGACATGGATTGATTACCGAACTACAGATATTATCCAAGATAGTAATTGAGATAATAAACGAATTACGTATGTTGTCCGAGCTATACGTAATCGCTTAGAACTATATCTCAAAAAATGAGGAATAGATTAACACTCCGGGAATATCAAAAAAAACAATAAAAATAGTCATTTTCAATTGCTTGACTTTTATAGAAAATTGCCAAAATTTGAGATATGACGACCGTCAATTTCTTAGATGCTAATTCGATTCAAAACTCCTTAAAAAAATGCAAACAGGAGCTCGATTTACTAGGTGTTGAAACAATCCACCTTTTTGGATCAGTCGCTAGAAATCAAGCAAAGCTAAATAGTGATATTGACTTCCTTGTAAAGTTTAAACCTGGGATGAAAAATTTTGATAATTACATTAATCTAATATTTCTACTAGAAGATCTTTTTAAGGTAAAAGTTGATCTAATGACTGCTGACTCTATTTCGGGGTCAATCAAAAACTCTGTTGAAAGTGAGTCAGTTTTAATTGAAGTCTGATATTGATGATATTAAACATATTTATAACGAAATTTTGTTTATTAAAGATGAATTAGCAAAAACTGACGAAGCCTTATTTCTTAACAATAATGTGTTAAAAAGGGCCTTTATTAGAAGTATCGAAATTATCGGCGAAGCCTCTAACAAACTTTCCGATTCTTTTAAGAAAAAATATAATGAACCCGAATGGAGAAAATTCTCAGCCACTAGAAACCATTTAATCCATGGTTATTTTATTGTTGATTATGATATTGTTTGGGATCTCGTTAAAAATTAAATTCCAGTTCTGGGCATTCAAATTAAAGAAATCCTACAAAAAGAAAAAACGCTTTTCGATTAGATGCGTGACTACGCATAATAGCGTCTCGAAAATTTTGGGACGGTTTTGCAATCGTAAATGAAAAAGGGTTAGGTTTGAATTAAATCCAAAACCCAACCCTCAACATTATTTTAAAATATTTGAAGGAATATTTTAATCAGTGATTCCCAATCGTTTGAAGATGAGTGGGATTCTTTCTAAATAAGGTTTGATTTGGAAGATTTCATCCAAGTCAGAATCCATTAGGATCGCAGAACAACGTGGGTCTTGTTTCAAAAGGTCTCTAAGATTTTTGGATTGGTCTGCCCAAACTGCCATTGCATTTTCTTGGACGATTAGGTATGCATCTTCACGAGTGATACCACCTTTTTCGATTAGCCACAACAATACTTTCTGAGAGAAGATTAGACCTCGCGTTACATTTAACGTACGTTCAGTAGCATCAGGATATACGTGAAGTCCTTTTAAAACAAAATTCATTTTTTCTAAAATGTAATCGAGTGCAATCGTAGAATCAGGCAAAACGATTCGTTCCGCAGAGGAATGGGAGATATCCCGTTCGTGCCAAAGTCCGACGTTTTGTAATCCGACATTCACATTGGAGCGAATCACACGAGAGATACCCGAAATTCTTTCACAAACAACAGGGTTACGTTTATGCGGCATCGCAGATGAACCCTTTTGGCCCTTTGCGAATGGTTCTTCTACTTCGCGACCTTCTGTTTTTTGTAACAAACGAATTTCGGTTGCCATTCTGTCTAAGCTAGCCGCAACCACACCCAGTACTGACATATAATAAGCATGTCTGTCTCTGGAAATTACTTGTGTTGCAATTGGATCTACCGTTAATCCAAGTTTGGTTAATACATACTCTTCAATTTCTAAATCAATATTGGAATACGTTCCAACTGCTCCTGAAAGTTTTCCAACAGCAACTTGAGCGCGGGCATCTTTCATTCGTTCTAAGTTACGAGTCATCTCTGCGTAAAAAAGTGCAAATTTAAGACCAAGTGTCATCGGCTCGGCATGGATCCCATGTGATCTTCCAATACAAGGAAGGTCTTTGTACTCTTTTGCTTTTTGTTTCGTCGTCTCTAAAAGAGTTTCTGTTCGTTGGATGAGAAGGTCCATCGCTTGCACCATCTGCACACAAAGGGCAGTATCACCCACGTCACTAGAAGTAAGGCCGAAGTGAACATGACGGCCAGCTGGTCCTATATAAGAATTCAAATTGGTTAAATAAGCAATGACATCATGGTGCACTTTGGATTCGATTTCCAAAATTTCATCCACATTGAATTTTGCTTTTTGTTTGATGGTTTCGAGGTCTTCTTTTGGGACTTCTCCTCGATTGGCGCGAGCTTCACAGGCATAAATTTCAATATCTGTCCAAATTTTAAATTTGTTCTCTAATTCCCAAATGGCGGAAATTTCTGGATGGCTATAACGATCGATCATAAGGGCAGTCTTTCAGTGCAAACTTCTGCTTCAACTGGGAATTTTACGATTGCCGAACGATGTTCGAGTTTCAAGTTTAGAATCTAGTAATAAATCCTAGGGGGGCATATGTCCAAAGAATTCGAAGGAAAAGTAGCACTGGTAACGGGAGCTGCCTCTCCCATTGGTTTGGGAAGAGCTATCGCAAACCGAATCGCATCGCATGGTGCAAGTTTGGTGCTTGTTGATTTGAATCAGGAAAAAATTGAAGAAGCTGCAAGAGAAGTTGAAGCAAAATTTGGTGTGAAGGCAATCGGAGTTGCATGTAACGTAACAAAACCCGAAGATTGCGATGCAGCAATCAGCAAAACGAAAGAAGTTTTTGGAAAACTTGACTTTCTTGTGAACAATGCTGGCGTTTTGAAAGACAACCTTCTCATTCGTATGTCAGAACAAGAATACGACTTTGTTATGGATGTTAACTGCAAGGGTGTTTTCCTTATGACTAAGTCAGCAAGTAAACTCATCCTCAAATCTGATTCAGGAAGAATTGTGAATATCTCTTCTGTTTCAGGATTAACTGGGCAACCTGGACAAGCAAACTACTCCACTTCTAAAGCGGGAGTGATTGCTCTTACAAAAGTATCTGCCCGTGAATTTTCTGGTAGGAACGTACTCGTAAATGCAGTATGCCCAGGATATGTACAAACAGAAATGACAGGCACACTTTCCAAGGAAGTGCAAGAAAAGTTAACGGATCCTGCAGTCATCCCACTCAAACGTCCGGGAAAACAAGAAGAGATCGCATCTGCTGTTAAGTTTTTCTTAAGTAACGATGCATCCTACATTACTGGAACATACCTCCGCGTTGACGGTGGTGCGGCTATCGGGATGTAGACTTTTTATCCTTTGCCTTAGGTGCGATCGTGATGGGTTTTACCGCCTTTTGTACCTTAGGCGAAGATTGTTTTGATTTGGTTTCTTTTGCCGATTTTTTTTCATTCGGAGTTTCGATCACCTTTGTTTCGGTGACAATTTTTTTCTTCTCTTCTACAACCGGTGGTGCCTGAATTTCATAATCGTATCTAACTGTAGAACTCCAATTCCCAGCATAATCCCTTACACTTGCAAGAACAGTGTGTTTACCGGGTTCGTATAAAATTTCTGGTTCAAAAATTTCAAGGCGGCCGTCTTTTGGAAAAAATTCAGCCTTACCTGGAATTCCATCCACTGTGATATCAAATCCATCTGGCATAATCCCTGATCCAACATCAACAGCCTTGAGATACAAAGCAAAGTCCTCTCTTGGATAAACCGTTTTGTTCATCAATTCATGCAAATAAATGTTTGGTGGGGTTTGGTCAGATAATACCACAAACAATCCCGTTTTGCGCAGACGTACTTTGAAGAATTGGCCCCACGAACTAAAGGAAGATCCGTTGATTTTTTTTACATTCCCATCTGGTAAAACTTCATACAAGTCAGCCGAATTAATATCCTTTGTTTTTGGAACTTTGACATAAAGGTCATAACCTAAATTAAAATCTTTAAAATCGGGACCAATTTTATATACACTAGATAGTTGGTTCAGTCCTTGCGTGTTGATTTTGATTTGTTCTTGGGCTTCTATTTCAAAGAAAGCTTTTGAATACACTGCATTCACAGGAAAAAATAGTTCCACTTTCGTATCCTTTGATTTGAAAGTAGTATATCGATCATAATACACATTGTACTTCCATTCTTTGGTGACAATGTGGCTGTAATCCCCTTGGTCTTTTAAAACATAAAAGGAAGCGAGTGACATTTGTCCACCCATACCAGTGGCACGAATGGTTACTTCTTTAGGTTCACCCATTTTCATTTGTTCGCTATCCAATAGGCCTTGCTCACGACCATTACTCCGCATTCCAAGTAAATCATTTCCATCTCTTGTATGTAAATAATACGAAAAAGGATTTCCGTTTGGTTTACTGACGGAACTGTCATACAATAAAACATTTTTTCTTGTATGTTCTTTTAGGATCTTTGAAAGTTGGAAGCCTTGTAAAACATTATCACCAATTAACATATCTAAGGTGAATATACCTAAACGATTATTATTTGATTTTTGATGGATCGCAATCTGAATGCCAACTTTTCCTTGGATAAAAAGTGTTGGAGATTCTGATAATTCAAATCGATTACCGCTGGTTTCATAAAATGGTATTTCAATTGTTTCGTTTCGACCATTGATAAAGGTTCGTGGAGTTTGTGGTGTGATTCGCAAAGTATTAAATACAATTGGCTCTGCCGCATTGTATCCCAAACCAAAATGCATGGGATTATAGTAAATATTGTCTTTGAATAATTCAAAGTGTAAGTGAGGCGGACCAACACCAGTGTCTCCCGAGAAAGCGATTGTTTCCCCTGCATCCACTTCCACAGGTTCGGGAAGTGCAATGTCAAAATCGGTTCTGTCCTTAAACCTTCTTGCTTGTTTTGATTTTAAAATTTGTTTGACTACTTTTGGTGCAAATTTATGTAAATGCCCATAACGTGATGTCATACCATCATCATGTTGTAAAAATAACGCATAACCAATGCTAGTCCATCTTCGTTGGACTCGTGTAACTTTTCCTTTTGCCACTGCAAGGATGGGAACACCAATTTTTCCCCCAGTGGAAAAATCCTGACCCATGTGAAAATGACCTGTTCTGAATTCGCCAAAAGCTCCCGTAATGGAATCATGTCCTTTCACGGGCCATGTGTATGGATTTTTTAAAACAAATCCGGGTGGATAATCAGTGGATGATATTGCAAGGAGAGTGAAAAAACTAGGAATGAGGACTAATACGAGAAAACGCAACATCAGATTTCACTATAATTTTCGGCAAGTATGGTGAAAAGACTTATAAGAAATCAGGAGACAGAATTCTAGTCTCCTGACTTTCATTGAAGAACAGTTATTGGAAAACAGGTCTCCTTTTTTCTTTGAGTGCTGTCATTGCTTCCAGTAAATTTTCCACAACACCTGGCTGTTCAAATGATTTGGTTGTGTCAATTTTGTATTGTTCCAAGTTACGCAAAAGATTTGCATTCAATGTGTTTTTTGTCGCGCGGTAAGCAGAAGATGGTACTTTCGCAAGTGACTCTAATTTTTTCAAAGCAAGTTTTCTTACTTCTTCTGGAGTTGGAGCAATTTCATCGATAAGTCCAATTTTTTTCGCTTCAGGTGCTTTATAAATCGTTCCTTCCAAACAAACCTCAGCCCAGTACCTTGGTTCTACACACATCTTAATTCGATCAATAAAACTTGCAGGAAGTGGTAAACCAACATTCACTTCTGTAAATCCAATTCGACATTTACCATCTAACATGTATTTGAAATCGGAAGCCACTGTGATCACTGCACCTCCTCCCATTGCATATCCTGTCACTTCTGTGATGAGAGGTTTATCGAATTTCACAAGTTCTCCAAAAAGGAGAACGATGCCACCTACTTCGTCGATCAGTTTGTCTTTCGGTGTAGATAAAAGATTTTCCGCATCAAGTCCATTGCAGAAAAATTTTGGATTGTCTGTTGCAAAGATCACTCCTCTTTTTTTAGGATCTGCTTTAATTTCTTTTAAAATCTCACCTAGGTCTCTCATGTTGTGGCCTGTAAGTGAGTTTTGTTCATTCATTTGGAAGCGAATGATTTCAGCCTTTCCATTTGGTACATCAATTTCTTCTCTTTTATAGTTCATATATCTCTTCTTTTATCTTAAAATTCTTTAGGTTTGTTTACTATTTTCCGCATTGTTGGAATCTTGATTCGCTTTTGTGTTAAAGTTTATGGTTATTTTGATCCTTCTATAGGATTTGTATCTTGAAGATTGTTTTTTGTTTCGGAAGCAGAGGTTTGAGATGTTTCTGTTTGTTTCTCATCAGTGACTGGCGTGGGACTCAAACCAGCTGGATTGATTTCTACTTTGACATCTCCTAAATTGGTTGGAGGAACAGAAGGACTCTGCGCTGGTTCTTTATTGGAATCCTTTGCAAACTTCTCTTTTTTTTCTTTTTTTCTTTGTTCCTCTTTTTTTAACTCTTCCATTTTTACATATTCATCAAATTCGTTTGGTGCCATAAACACTAACATTCGTTCGTCGTCTTTTGCATGTTCAATAAAAGCACCCATATGTCGACCAGCAATAAAAATGATTTTATCGTGATTCTGAAATATTTTCATCACACGTTCGAAAACTTCTACTTCTTCTTTTCCTAGTTCCGGAACAACCCTGACATCAAAGCAGATCCTTTCTGCTTGGATCGATTTTAAAAAGTTGATCGTAAAAATCTTTTTAAATTCAGGGAAAACATATCGTTTCAAATTGGCACGGCATTGGAATAACACCCGGCCATGACCTCGGTCCACAACGACAAATGACACATTATCTCTTGTTTTGGAAGATTCGCTAAACTTATATTCTTCAATGTGAGAATGGATTCGATCTAGTAATGTCTGTTTAGCGAGTGGCTTAATCATGTAATCTGTAAAACCAAGTTTTTTATGATTAGCAATGAAGTTACTATCTTCTTTGGGTATCATTGCCAAAATTGGGATATTGTGAGTGATCACATCTCGGCGGAGTTCTAATATAAATTCTAGTTCCTTTTTGTCTTTAAAGGTTAAACCCATTAAGATGATATCAGGATTGGAAGATTTAACATACTCTTGTACTGTCTGTGAAAACTTGGTAATGACAACACGTTGGCGTAATCCCAAAAATATATTTTCCAAATCTTGTGAGGAATTTGGATCATTTTCGATAGCCATGATAAAATGCATAAAATTCTAAATGAGTCCTTCTTCAGATGCTACGAGGAACAAGTTCCCAACTTTCTTTTGTTTTTCCGATAAAATTTTGTCAGACAGGACTTCTTTCACAACATCTTCGTGAATGGAATGGAGTAAATCAAAATCCCTTTTGTAATCGGTAACCGTCATTTTTCCAAATAAGATATTGGCTTGGAATTGATAAATTTGGTGTTCCATTAGGAAATTTAAAGTATCAAAATCTTCAACAGCCTCGGCAGTGATGACCGCTTCTCGGTTGTCTGCCAAACGTTTGCAATAATCGATGAAAGCTAAATTGTCCAAAAATTTAATTTGGTCCTCTTCGATTTTAAATTTAAAACTGATAGGATCTAATTTGAATTCTTTGATCATAATTCCCAGGTCGAGTACAATCTGATGAGACTGACTTTTGACTCCAAAGTCATCAGCCGCGAAACTCATTCCGTGAGAATAAAATGCATGGCACACGTCTTTTAAATGGAATTTTGATTCGTCATATGGTTTTTCCACGAGTTCAAAACGAACATTCTCGGGAGATAGGTCTTTGCTTAGGATGAGTTTTTTTAATCGGTCAACTCTGTCGTTTTGAGAAAAAGTATCTATCAGTGATTGAGGCGAAATATTAAATTTTAAAAGTCCAGGTGCGCCTTCACAAGCAATGATGAGTTTTTCTAAAATCAATAGTTCAATGCGATTGATATCTTGGTCAGAAGGAATGTCATTGATTAAATCTTTATAACCAATATAAGCCCCCCCTCCCAAAAACACTTCCCCACCTTTTACCGAATAGGTTTTGTCTTTTGGATTGAAGATCACGGTTGGTTGGATCATGGCTTCATGTACGGAGCCAGATATGTATGTATTGGCCTTATTGTAATAGGTCCAACTCCAACGGACTAAGTTATCGTTTAGATTTTTTTCTGATGACTTAAAGAGTTCAGTAAAAATCTCTTCGTTATCAGAGATAAAGTTAGATTGAGTTCGGGAAACACCAAAGTGAAAGGAAACAATTTTATTCTGCAAGCATTGTTGTTGGAATTTCCCTACTGAGTTTTCAATATTGGGAAATTTTTCAATGTCCCATTCAAATAATGGTGAGATCCCCATTAACAAGATGTTTTGTTTTTCCAAGTAATGGAACCCAAAACAAATATCTTCCAAGTCCAAACAGGAATAAAATTCAGTGCGTAATAAATCTAAAAATTCGGTTAATTCTATGCCAGTGATATTTTCGAATCGGATGAGAAAGAGTGGTTTTCCTTTATTTTCTTCGATGAAATGTTTTTTAAACACTTCCAAGTCTTTCATTCCAAAATAATAGGGACCTGTTAATAGTTGATTTTTCAAATGTTACCTTCGTATATGAATTGATTCTTTAACGACGTCTTGTAATTTTATGAGAATTCAATAGAAAAGGCAACAAGGATAGTCACTTATGTTTAGTTTTATTTGGTTTTTACTCATCGGACTTGCGGCAGGTTGGCTTGCAGGTCGAATCCTTAGAGGGAAAGGTTTTGGAATCATTGCCAATTTAGTGATTGGTGTGGTGGGTTCGTTTTTAGGAGGAATCGTGTTTGGTTTACTTGGTTTCCGTTCTTATGGAATCATTGCCGAACTCATTGTCGCCGTTATCGGAGCGATCCTTTTGATTTTCATCGCAGGGATCATCAAGAAAAAATAAACCAAAGAGAAGGAACCAATTCGTTCCTTGTAGCGAAGTTTAGGAACTGGTGATGGTTCTGACAGGGAGACATAAATCCCTGTCTATCGGTTGATTTTGTAAGGTTAGTCACAGCATCAATCGAGTTCGATACCTTCACCTAACTCAAAATTGGAACTCACACCTTGCACATCATCGTTTGCTTCCAAGTTCTCAATCAATTTCATTACTTTTTCAGCAGTCTCTTTATCGTTCACTTCCACGGTAGTCATCGGGATGTATTTGATTTCCGATTCTTCCATGTTCAAACCTTTTGTCGAAAGGGCTGACTGAACTGCTTCGTAATCGGCAGGTGATGTAAGCACCACATACATCCCATCGTTCACTTGGATGTCTTCCGCTCCAGCACCGAGCGCCAAATCAAATAACGCTTCTTCCGAAATTTGGTCCGCTTTGAGAGTGAGTTGGCCTTTTCTTTCGAACAAACGAGAAACAGCCCCCGCATTGGCTAGGGAACCTCCAAGTTTTGTTAAAATACTTTTGATTTCGGGAGTTGTACGGGATTTTTTATCGGTGAGGACATCCACCATGATGGCAACTCCACCGGGTGCATAACATTCATAGAGACACTCTTCATACACCATGCCTTCCAATCCACCCGTTCCCTTTTTGATGGCACGTTCGATATTGTCTTTCGGCATATTCGCGGCTTTTGCTTTTGTCACCGCTAATCGGAGTCGTGGGTTTCCTTCTTGGTCCCCTCCACCTTCTTTGGCCGCCACAGAAATTTCTTTGGCTATCCTTGTAAAGATGGCGCCTCTTTTGGCGTCAATGGCTCCCTTTTTTCTCCGAATCGTCGCCCATTTCGAGTGTCCTGACATTGTTGTCTCCCATGGCTAGGATTTTGGATTCAAAAGATTTTTCAACAGATTTAAGTCGCCCTAGTTTCTTGACTCATAGAGAAAATTCCAAAGTACTGTAAAAAAACATCCATAAGGCAACCCATGATCGACTTTTCAATCACCGATGAACAAAAAGCCCTCCGCGATTTAGCCAGAGATTTCGCAAAAAATGAAATGATTCCGAAAGCGGAACACCATGACCACACTGGTGAGTACCCGAAAGAAATTTTGAAAAAAGCATTCGATGTGGGACTCATGAATATGCACATCCCTGCCGAATACGGTGGAGCAGGACTTGGGGTTTTAGACGAACTCATCGCTTCCGAAGAATTATTTTATGGATGTTCTGGGATGGCGACTGCAATCCTTGCAAACAATCTCGCACTCGCACCCGTGTTACTTGGTGCTGATGATTACGTGATGAAAAAATTCATCCAACCAATGTCTGAAAACTTTACACTTGCTGCGTATGCTGTAACAGAGCCAGGTGCTGGTTCCGATGTTGCTGGTATCCGCACAACTGCAAAACGTGTGGGAGATGAATACATCATCAATGGATCCAAAATGTGGATCACAAACGCAGGTCATGCTGATTGGTTTTTTGTATTAGCAAAAACTGATCCAAATGCAGGACACAAAGGGATGACTGGATTTATCGTGGATGCCAAAACTCCTGGAATCATCATCGGCAAAAAAGAAAAGAATATGGGACAACGTTGTTCCGACACTCGCGGTGTTACCTTTGAAGATGTAAAAGTTCCAAAAGAAAATATGATCGGTAAGGAAGGGGAAGGTTTCAAAATTGCAATGGGTGCTTTTGACCAAACTCGACCAGCCGTTGCGATCGGTGCCGTTGGAGTGGCTCGTGCGGCACTCGACCATTCCATTCGTTATGCAAACACTCGTAATGCGTTCGGAAAACCAATTTCCGTAAACCAAGGTGTTAGCTTTATGATCGCTGAGATGGCTCGCGACATCGAAGCAGGCCGTTTGCTTTGCTGGCAATCTGCTTGGCTCATCGACAATGGATTCCGTAACACATACCAAGCTTCGATTGCAAAAGTTTTCTGTGCTGATATGGCGATGCGAGTCACAACGGATGCAGTTCAAATTTTTGGTGGATACGGATTCAACGAAGAATACCCAGTTGAGAAATTGATGCGTGATGC
Organism: Leptospira jelokensis; assembly: GCF_004769635.1. Classification (GTDB taxonomy): domain Bacteria; phylum Spirochaetota; class Leptospiria; order Leptospirales; family Leptospiraceae; genus Leptospira_A; species Leptospira_A jelokensis. The sequence continues at coordinate 576,099 of NZ_RQGH01000026.1, read as the reverse complement.
AAAAATTTTCCAAATCTACGAAGGAACTTCACAAATCCAAAGAGTGATCATTTCGAAATTCCTCAACGACGGAGTTGGGATCGAAACTCCAAACGCTTAAAAGTTGGAATTGGGATCGGTGGATTAGAATTTCAGCTCCACTGGTCCTATCCTAGTATGTTTTTGCTCATCGATAACTACGATTCATTCACCTATATTTTATACCAATACCTCAACAAAATCGCACCTACAACCGTTATGCGAAATAATGAAACTCTCCCATTGGATTTGGAACAAAAATTTAAAGCAGTTGTATTATCTCCGGGACCTGGTTTGCCAAAAACATCAGGGAAATTAGTTTCACATTTTAATCATTTGTATCCCAAGTTACCTGTACTCGGAATTTGTCTCGGGCATCAAACCATTGCGGAAACCTTCGGCGCAAAATTGGAACAAACAAAAGACATCCATCATGGAAGGCCTTCTCCCATTGAACATTCGGGAGAGGGACTTTTTAAAAAAATTCCCAATCGATTTTTAGCAAATCGTTACCATTCCTGGGCTGTGTCAAAACTGAATTTTCCCGAGGAATTGGAAGTGACAGCAGAAACAAAAGATGGTGTGATCATGGGAATTCGTCACAGAAAATGGAAAAAGGTTTTTGGGGTTCAATTCCATCCTGAATCCATCCTCACGGAACATGGTGAGACCTTACTTCGTAACTTCTATGAGGAAGTTCAAACATGAAATATTTTTTAAGATTACTGAGTTATAGCGTACATTATAGACAAAGATTTGTATTAGGACTCATCTTTGCTTTGTTAACTGCTGTCCTCAATGGAATCTCTCTTACTGCTTTAATTCCCCTCTTTGATTCTCTTGGAAGTGATAAAAACAATAGGTTTCACTTAGATCTCACCCTACCAGAAAAAACCATTTTGGTACAAGAAGTGTTACTTGGTGAAGATAGCCTTGATGGACTCGAACGTATTAAAAGAGTGATCATCTCTTTTAAACTCCAAGTTAACGATTACACCAAAGACATGGAACCCAAAGAAGTGGTTTGGGCTGTATGCATTGCAGTATTTCCATTTTATCTATTGAAACTTGGAACCTATTTATTATCCGTATATTGTATTGCAACGGCAGGTTATAAAGCTGTCCGTGATATAAGGCAAGAACTATTCCAAAAAGTGCAGAAACTACCGCTCACCTACTTTTATAAAGAAAAAACAGGGTTAATCATGAGCCGTGTTATCAACGATGCAGAAATTGTTGCCGCAGTGATTTCAAGTAACTTACGTGATGCGGTCATTAATTTCTTTTATGTTTTAACACATTTGGTCATTTTAATTTATTTAAATTCGGAACTATTGATTTTAGCATGTTTGACAGTGCCTGTTGTGATTTTACCAGTCACACTTTTCACTCGAAAAATTTCCTCTTCCACAGCAAGGTTCCAAGAAAAAATAGCAGATCTAAACGGCCATATCCAGGAGTTTATTTCCGGTATCAAAGTCATCCGTACGTTTCGGCAAGAAACCCAAGACCTCAAAAAATTTGATAACATCAACCAAAAGGTATATCGCCGTACGTTTAAAGGCCAATTTTACTTACAAATGGCGCCGAGCCTTGTAGAATTGACTTCTTCCATTGTGGTACTCGGTTATTTTGCGTTAGGTGCCAAATTTATATATTCAGGTAAATTCACGCAAGGTGAGTTTATGGCATTCCTTTTGACTTTATTATTTTTAATGCGGCCACTCACTCAACTTTCCCAAATGGTTGGTAAAATTACCCAAGCCAATTCCGCGGGAAAACGAATTTTTGAAATCATCGATCGTGACCCAGAAGTCATCGAACATGGTGATGAAACTGTATTGGAAAAAATCACCGATGGGATCAAGTTTGAAGACATCCATTTTTCGTATCCTGGAACAAACCAAGAAGTTCTGAGAGGGATCAATTTAGATATCAAACTTGGTGAAACCTATGCCTTTGTCGGAACTAGTGGATCTGGTAAATCAACGATGATGGATTTGATTCCACGATTTTTTGATCCAACTTCGGGGAAAATTACAATCGATGGAATCGATATCAAACAATACTCCCTTAAGTCTTTGCGTAAGAAAATTGGAATTGTGACACAAGAAATTTTTCTCTTCCATGGAACTGTTGCAGAAAACATCGCTTATGGAACCGGTGCGGCGACAAGAAAGGAAGTGGTGAGAGCCGCTCGTTTGGCCAATGCCCATGACTTCATTACCAAAATGGAACATGGTTACGATACCATGATTGGAGTCCGTGGTTTGGATTTGAGTGGCGGCCAAAGGCAACGTTTAGTCATTGCTCGTGCTTTGTTACGAAATGCAGAGATTATGATTTTAGATGAAGCAACAAGTGCATTGGACGCTGAATCAGAACGACTGGTGAGCCGCGCATTAGAACGACTCTTCCAAAATCGTACTACATTTATCATTGCCCATAGATTATCTACCGTTAGGCGAATCAAAAACATAGTTGTGATCGAAGAAGGTGAAATTAAGGAACAAGGAGACCATGATTCCTTACTCCAACGGAATGGAATTTATAAGAAGTTATATGATAGCCAATTTGCGGATGCGGAGATCCAAATATGAAAAAAGTATTAATTGTCGATGATAACGACCGCTATGCGAATAATTTAAAATTGTATTTTGACCAAAAAAATATCCAATCAGATCGTGCTGTCGATGCCAAAGAAGGTTGGGATCTGTTTCAAAAATCTCCAAATTATGATATGATTGTTTCCGATGTCACCATGGAAACCCAAACCTCAGGTCTGTGGATGATGCGTAATATCTACAAATCAGGGTACAAGGGAGTGATGGTCATTGCATCCACTGGGTTTGATGTTTGGGGTGTGATGCCTTTTTCAGCTTATTTTTTAACTTGGTTTTGTGGTTTGCATTGGATGATTCCAAAGGTTCCACTCAAACAAGGGACGGTGGAGTGGGTGCCCACCATCCTTTCGAAAGGAAAAATCAATCCTTTTTAGGGAGTTTCACTTCCTTTTCTGGATTGAATAGATTTTTGTGTTTTCCTTTTTTTAACTGAGAATACTTACCAGAATTCCCATCACTTCCTAATTGTTTCACTTCAATGATGTCAATTTTTGGATAAAACACCCAACCGGAAACAAAGGCACTCCTCGCACCGGGTAAGGTAGATTCCATTTTTACTTGGATGTATTTGTCGGTGACAATGTTTTCACCCATACGAACCGCAAATTCCTTTTTGGTTTCTGATAAAATGAGGCCAATTTCCTTTTCTTTGATATAGGAAATTGGTTTGGACCTTTCGTTAGCTTCAGCCCTTAGGTAATCATCTTCTACTAAGATGATTGCATATTTCCCAAATGCTTTTCTTTGTAACAGTGACTCACCAATTCGTTTTGTAAATTTTTCATCTGTTAACGATTCATTCAATCGAATCAAAGCAAATGTTGCCGATAAGGAAGGATTCTTTGTGATTTCGTCAATGGCCAATAAAGCGAGTGTTGGATCTTCAGTTGCGACTCGCTCTAAGATTCGTAAACTTTCGCGGCTTCCGTGAATGGCAAGGGCTTCGATCGCTGCTTCTTTGATTTCTGGTTCTTGGGATTTCAAAAAACGATCAAAAATTTCAACATCCGCATCTAATTTATGGTAGGCGAGTCCTCTTAGAGCACCAGAAACAATGACAACATATTCAGAAGCAATCCCTTGTGTTAAAATCAATTCACGGCCGGCTGGGTCTTTTGTTTTGCCAAGGCCTTCAAAGCTAACGGAGATCACTTCTGGGTCTTCTGCTTTGGTTCCTGCGATAAAATAGGATAAAGATCGTTTGTCGCCTAAATCGGATAATGCTTTGTAAGCCGCAGGTCTCACTTGGTAGCCGTCTTTGTTAATGGCTGTTTGTAAGGCAACTCTCCCTGCTTTTAATCGACCAAGAGCGAGGGCCGCTGCGGAACGAACCCTTGGAATGGGATGGGTTGCTAAAATTTTCTCTAGGTATTTTGGTTTTCTATAGTATTCCCAACGAAATACCTGCACAAGACCATTTCGGATTTGTTCCGTGTATTCCTTGTCTTTTTTTTCTTCATCAGAAAGGACTTCTTCCTCTTCCTTTTTCACCATTTCATCAATTTGTTCGGTGGCTTTTCCAGTAACTTTTGTTTTGCGATTCAAACGTTTGATGGAAATTTTTTTGGAAGGGTCTTCCTTTTTCACTGAAACTTTTTCAGGTTTTTTTTGGGTTTCAGAATCTGACTCGATGAGGATTGGATCAGCTGTTTCAGGTTTCACATCCATTTCTGCGATGTCACGGCCCTGATTGTAGTTACTGGAATCAGCTCTAAGATTACGGATCGCATTTTGGATCCCAATGGCCTTTGGGCTATATTGTTGTAAGGATTCTAAGATTGTCCCTAATTCCCGAGTCACTCTTCCAATTGTGGGTCCGTCAAAATCATTGGGAGTGCTATCAATCAGTGATTGGTTGGTTTGGATGAGTTCCGGAAGTCGCGTGATGACAGAAGGTAAATCTTCTTCCAAATAAGCCGCTGCTTGCATTTCCTTTTCAACTGGTTCCCCTACAGTTTTTTTGCTATCGGCTCGTAATGCAATATTTTCGCCAAATTCCAATAAGGCGATCGTTTTATGGGCTTCTTCAATAAAGGTATCATATTTACGATTTTTTGTAACGGGGATGATTACATTTTTTGATTTATGAGGATCGAGTTCACTGCCTTGGTATTCGCGATACTTTGGTGAAACATCTGTTAACTGAAAGGGTTTGGTGCTGGTACATCCAACGAAAAGGAATAAGACCACCCATAAACTGCCTTTCCAAATTATGTCTTGACCCTTTTGAAACATATGATAGCCTACTTCCATACTTTGAATATCGGATACGTACTATAAGTAAAATTAGCGGCAACCTCGCCGGTCTCAAGCCAAACCAACTAAAAAAGTTAAAATCTCTCTCGGAAAGGCGACTTCGGGAGGATTCGATCATCTCCATGGAGCTTGCACGCCTTGTTGGAGAGATTTCTGTCGAAATTGGTAGGCAGGTTGGACTTCTCATTGAGAGGACTGGTTATGTCACTCATCTCATTGTCGGCAATGACCACTCCATCGAAATTCCCCATTTGGATCGTTACCGTGTTGCCCACTCACGCCTTCGCGGCCTACGTCTCTTTCATACTCATCTCAAAGAACAGCCGTTAAATCAAGAAGATTTGATGGACTTAGTGCTGAACCGATTTGATTCCATTACGGCGGCTTGCGTGGACAAAGAGGGGATTCCTAAATTCTTTTTTTCCGCCTTTATCAATCCAGATCCAGATGCAAAAGAACCATGGATCCTATCTCCCAAACAATACCCTGGCCAAATTAAGTATGGATATTCGGAACAAGTAGAAGCACTAGAATCCGAATTCACCAAAAAAACATCCAACCTCAAAGAATCTCAAGAAGAAAACAGAGCCTTCCTTGTGGGTGTGTATGATGTGAGGAAGATGAAACGTTCTCCTGAACACTCCATGGATGAGTTAAAAGAACTCTGTCGTACTGCCGGAATTCATGTGGTTGATACTTATGTACAAAAAAGAGACCCAGACCCACGCACAGTTGTGGGAAAAGGTAAGTTACAAGAAATCATTTTAACATCCGTTCACAAAGACATTGAACATTTGATTTTTGATTTGGAACTCACTCCTTCCCAAGCCAAAAAAATTTCCGATGCCAGTGATCTAAAGATCATTGATCGTACCCAACTCATTTTGGATATTTTTTCTAAAAATGCAAAATCGAGGGATGGAAAACTACAAGTAGAACTTGCCCAGCTGAAGTATCTTAAAAATCGATTGTCCGAACTGGATGACAATATGAGCCGCCTAACGGGTGGAATCGGTGGTAGGGGACCTGGGGAAACCAAATTAGAAATTGGAAACAGACGTGTGGAAGAAAAAATCAATCGTTTGGAAAACGAATTGAAAGATCTCAAACGAAGAAGGGAACTCAATCGTAAGTCTCGTTCTCGTAACGAAATTCCCATTGTGGGGATTGTGGGTTACACCAATGCAGGAAAATCAACCCTTCTCAATGCCCTAACCAATTCGACTGTCATTGCAGAAGATAAACTCTTTGCAACCTTAGACCCAACAACACGAAGGATTCGGTTTCCCGAAGAAAGAGAAATCATCATCTCCGATACTGTTGGATTTATCCATGATCTGCCTCCCGATTTATCGCAGGCCTTCAAGGCCACATTGGAAGAATTAGGTGATGCTGATTTACTATTACATGTAGTTGATGTCACAAACCCAAATTACTCAGAACAAATGGATGCTGTTGATACAATTCTCAATTCCTTACAATTGAATGAGATCCCAAGAATGGTGGTATTTAACAAAGCAGATGGTTTGGATGAGGAAACTCGCGAAAACTTACAAAAAAACGGATCCTTACTTGTGTCCGCTGTGACGAGAGAAGGCCTTTCTCGCCTATTAGATTTGATTGAATATGAAATTTGGAGGAAACAGGAACAAAAACAATTAGAAGTTACGTCCAGTTGAGGATGGCTTCTTCTTTGGAATGGTGGATATGCACTTTTTTGGGTAGGTCCATGAGTTGGATCACATTCTCTAGAAAATGATTTAGGCCCCCAATCCGAATTTTCCCATTTTGATTTTCCACTGTTTTGATGATTCCAATAAGTGTTGCGACCCCAATGCTATTGATGTACTCCAATTTCTTTAGGTCCAAAATGATTTGGTAAATCCCACCTTCGAATACCGAAGAAATACTCCGATTGATTTCGTAAGCATTGGTGTTTGTGATTTGACCAATAAAGGAAACAACCTGCACTGTTTCCCCTTTGATTGGAATGGATTCCGTTTCAATTGTGAGTGAAGGGAATGTAAACGTAGCCATAGGTTTAGAGGTTCTCCAATAACCGAATCGCTACCGTCTTCTGTTTGATGATGTTTGTCATAGTATCAATTTCCAGTAACGATTTTTGGAATTCTCCTTCGGTTGCAGCATGAGTGACAACAATCACAGAAACGGGTTCCGAAGAGGATTCCTTTTGTTGGACGGAGGCAATGGAAATATTATGACGCCCTAAAATTTGCGAAATTTCAGCAAGCACTCCTGGTTTGTCGACTGTCGAGAAACGAAGGTAATACCGTACTAAATTTTCTGGTTCTGGGAAACGTTTCCCTTCTGGAAATAAATTATTCTCTTTTGCGATGTCCTTACTACCAAGTCTTGATGCATAGTAAATGATATCTGAGAGGACTGCACTTGCGGTTGGCATCCCACCAGCACCCTTTCCAGTCATCATCCCTGAATCTGCTTCTTTTGTTTTATAAAACACAGCATTGGATTCGTTCATTACGTTGGCAAGGGGGTGGTCGAGCGGAACAAGAGTTGGGTGCACTTTCGTTAAAATTCCCGCCGAACTTCGTTTAGAGATACCTAAAAGTTTGATTCGGTAACCAAGTGAAAGTGCCGCCTGGATGTCCATAGATTGTAATTCAGAAATCCCTTTGACCGATACAGATTCGAAGGATACAAATTCGCGAAACGCAAGGCTTGCTAACAAACTGATTTTATGACCGGCATCAATCCCTTCGACATCGAAGGTTGGATCCGCTTCTGCAAATCCAAGTTCTTGTGCTTTTTTTAATGCCGTTGCATAATCCCAAGATTCTTGTTCCATCTTGGTTAAAATAAAATTGGTAGTTCCATTCAGAATCCCACAAATCACTTCAAATTCACACGAGGCGAGCCCATCTCGTAAGGTTCGAATGATGGGAATGGAGCCTGCAACCGCCGCTTCGTATCCTATTTCCACTTCTGATTTTTCAGCGATTGCGTAGAGTTCTCGGCCTTTTTCGGATAACAATGCCTTGTTTGCGGTGATGACTGATTTGCCATTTTCCAATGCGGAGCGAACGGCTTGGTAAGCGGTGTCTGTTCCGCCTATCAATTCAACAATCATATCAATATCCGAACGTTTTGTAACGGAAAGCACATCTTCAGTCACAGGGATGTTCGTTTTTCCTTGGAGTTTTCCCGGGCTACGGGTCGCAATGGCTGTTAGTTGTAAGTTGATTCCATAATGACGTTGGATTTTTTCTCGGTTTTTGTCCAAGAGTTGGAGTAGACTTGTGCCGACAACTCCGGCACCCAATAGACCAATGCGAACTTCTTTCATCTAGGATCATGATTTCTTAGGAGAAACGGAAACACACTTAAAAAAATTTTAAAAAAAAACAAAATTGAGAAGAAGTTCTTCAGCTTTTTTTGATTTTATGTGATAACTATAATTAGAATTGTCTCGGCAATAAGGATTATCATTATGGCAACGAAAAAATCATCATCTGCCGCTAAGAAGAAGGCTGTTAAAAAAGCGGCCAAGAAAACAAATACGGTTAAGAAACAATCTACAAGAAATGAGAGTGCATCACTCTTCGGAAATGACGAGTCGGCGCAAGCTTCTCTACAATCGCCTGTTTCCCATTCCGAAAGTTCTGATCATGGAACAAAAGAATCTGGAAATGGTGTGTATCTATTTTTAGTATTAGCGGGAATTATCGCGATCGGATACCTCGGGTATGTCAAATACCTCAAACCAAAGACCCCTACAGCGACCACACAAGTAGAAACATCCAAAACTCCGGCGGATGCCCAAACAAAACCAGTTGCTGATGCAGCTGAGAAAAAAGTGGAAGAAGCTCCAAAAGAAGTATCAACTGCTGGTTTCCTCACCGACAAAATTGCTTCCAAAAAGTTCACAGAAGCAGCTGCGTATTGCAAATCAGTTGGTGGAGTGGTTCCTTCTAAAGATGATTTGGTGAAATTTGCACAAACAGCGCCAAATGAAATCAAAACAAGCGAAGACAAGTTTTGGACAAAAACTGAAGTGGATAAGAAGTCTGGTTTGGCTTACCGTTTTTCCAATGGAAAGGCGCCAAAAGTTGACAAGGCAACTTCCCTTAAGGTTCTCTGTAAAAACTAATCTCTAACGAGAGTTTGATTGGATCGGGGCAAGGATTTCTCTTCTGATTTTGAGAGCAAGGTCAGTGGAAGCAAACATCTGCCCCGAACCATCTGTTAAATAAAAACTATCTTTCGCCCTTCCTGTTTCAAAATCCGTTTCAATGGTTGCACTTAAGATATTGATTTGGTTTTGCATTAGGATTCTCGAAACATAATACAACAAACCTCTACCCGCACTACTTTCTAGGTACATGCAGGTTTGTTTTTTTTCAGGTAAGTCTGAAAAAATAAACTCTGGTGTTTCCTTAAAAAAAGTCGCAATGGCTGGTTCTTGGATTTGCAATTTCTCTAAGATTTCTTCAAATTTCGCATTTTTCGAGAAAACAGAGTCCATCATCATTCCCAATTGGAAAGCGGCTTTCGTTGTGTCACCATCATCTGCCTGTAAAATAAACGAATCGATCGTATATTCATTTCCTTGTTCAATGACTGTGCTGAGTTCACCCGAAAGGATGTCCATTTTGAGCGCATAAATGATGGTCGCAATCCTATGAAAGGTTCCAATTTGTGTGGAATCTGTTTTTAAGGAAATGAGGATGTTTTCTTTTTCCCGTTTGTATTGAAACTCAATCAATGTGGCATTTCCTTTTCCCACTGATTGTATACAGGCACAAGAAATTTCAATCAAAAGGTTTCGGCGAAATCGGCCGATGATGATAAAAGACAGTATGAAAAAATTACTATTGGTTCTATTCGTTTTGGGGATTTTCTTCACACCCCTTGTTTCCGAAGAAGAAACGTCGGAAGAATCACCCTTCGCTACGACAAAAAAGAAAGTCCAACTCTGGAAAGGGGAAGTGGTTGGTGTTTACAAAAATCGACTTTGGATCAAAGTTCGGATTTATCGAAATCAAAAGATATCCAAGTATTCCGTCTCTGAATTAAAATCTCTTTTTAGCGAAACGAAAGAGTTTCCAGTTTACCAAAAACTTACCCAACTCAAACAAGGACTTCTCATTGTTAGGGATACAATTTGGGAAGAAAAAAATATCAATCAAAACAATAAATTCATTGAAGTTGTGTTAGTTGGAGATTATAAACCAGATCCTACTTCCAAGATGAAGGAAATCACAACGGATGCCTACATCTCAAGTTATGTGGAAGAAGATTTTTTTACAGAACCAGATGCCTTTTTTAAAGGAAGGTATACTTCCCCCAGGAAAACAGTTTTCCATCCCAAAGACAGAAAGGAGATGGTCTTAGTTTCCAGAGGATTATTTTTGTACGGCCAAGGAACAGACCCTTCTTCTGATAGTTTCAATCCTTATTTTTTAGAACCAAAAGCATCCAATCTAAAAGAGATCCCATCGTTTTACATTGATAAGTATGAAGTCACAAATGCGGAATATGATTTCTTTTTAAAACAAACGAATACAAAGGCACCGCCCCATTGGATTGGAGGGAGATACCCTGACGGAGAAGGTGAACATCCAGTGGTCCATCTTACCTACCGCGAAGTCGAACGTTATGCGTCGTGGGCTGGCAAACGAATTCCCACAGAATGGGAATGGGAAAAGGCAGCAAGGGGTCCAGGAGTCGTAGAATATACAAACCGAGATGAAACATTAGGATACCAAATCACGGCCACCAAATACCCTTTTGGTGATGAATATGATTCCCTTTATTGTAATACAAGAGAATCAAAATTGGGAAAAACACAATCGGTAATGGAACTTTCAACAGAAGGGGCAAGTCCTTATGGAGCGATCGGTATGTGTGGGAATGCGCCAGAGTGGACTTCGAGTGACTACCAATTGTATCCAGGGCATCATATCAAAAACTTTTCCTTTGGGAAAATTTACAAAGTGGTGAGAGGTGGTTCGTATTCGGACTCTGCAAAAAATGCAACAGCTAGTGCAAGGTCCTATGGAGGGATTCCAAACCTAAGCGAAGATAGGCGAGCAGGATTTCGATTGGTTATGGATTACAGAGATTAAGTTCCTACTTATTTAGAAGTGGGTTCCGTTTTTTTACCGAGTTTTTTACAGATTTTTCCCAGCGCATCCTGTTCTTCAGGTGATAAAACAGAAAATTCGGAAGTGATCCTTTTGACATGATCAGGGAAAATCTGTTCAATTAACTTTTTTCCTTCACTTGTTAGGTGGACAGATATAAACCTTCTGTCTTCCACACCTCGCACTCGTTCCACCAAATTTCGTTTTTCTAAGTTATCGATGACAAGAGTGATGTTGCCTGTACTTTTTAGGATCTTATCACCCAAATCCTTTTGGCAAAGGGGACCTAAATGGTACAAAGTTTCGAGGACTCCAAACTGACTTTCTGAAATATTCCATTTCGAGAATTCAGAAATGAGGCGGGAAGACAAGGATTCTGAGGCTCGTTTGAGTTTGATGAACGAGTCTAGGGCTTGTACTTCTTTTTTAGATCCTTTGAATTTTGTTCCCATTGGTTTAATATCAAACTATCAAACTTTAAATCATTTGTCAAACGGTTTCTTGGCTCTTTTGGAAAAGTTCCTTCATAAGCCGCAAAGTCCCCGTAAGACCTAATACAACCGAAGCTGTGGCAACACCACCCATCAGTGCTCCAGCAACACCTGGAGAACAGGCATCGGCTCCTGTCAGGTAAAGTTGATTGATAGTAGTCCTTACTCCTAACCATTCTTGGCGAAAGCGTTCTGGTGTACAGGAAAGACCGTAAATGGAACCTTCTTTATGTCCAGTGAAGGTTTCTGTTGTGATGGGAGTTGAAAGTTCAGTGAACTCAATCAAATCTCGAAATCCAGGGAAACGTTTTTCCAAAAACTGCAACATCCCTTCGGTAATGGTAGCTTTCAGTTCGTTGTAATCTTCCCCGCGTTTTTTCCAGGGTTCTCCCTTCCATTTTGCAAAATTAGAATAATCGGCGAAACTAATTGCCTCGGCCGTATGACCTTCTGCCTCTGGATTTTTTAAAGAAGGGAAGGACAAATACATCATGGGAGGGTTTCCATGGATGAGGTCATTTCGTTTCGCATAACTTTCGTCATGGTTTACATGTGGGAAAATCCAATGGTTTTCTCCATGGAATCCCAATTTTGCCGGAGATTCTTTAAAACCAATGTAAAGTGTGATGGATGTTGTCCCTTGTGTACTCAGTGATTCCAAAGGAGTTTGGAAATCTTTTGAAAATTCTTTTGGTAACAGTTTGTTGTAAGTGGTGTACGCACCCGCATCCGAGATGATTACATCCGCAAAAAAACTTTGTTCTGAAATGGTTTTTCCTTTTTGGACATCCACCTTCACACCAATGGCCTTGTCTCCGTCCAAAATGATTTCCTTCACTGTATGGAGGATTTTCATTGCACCACCATTTTTTTCCACGATCGGTTCAATTGACTCTACAATTTTACTGGATCCTCCAATTGGGAAATAACCTCCGTTAAAGTAATGGGTTACTATCATCGAATGGATGGAAAAGGAGGAATCTTTTGGTGGCAGTCCATAATCCCCCCACTGGGAACAAAGCAGTGCTTTTAGGCTCTCCTCTTTGAAATGAGTATCCATATATTCTTTTGTGGTAAGGTAAGGAGAGGGGATATGACCAAGCCCAAGTAATTTGGCAGCCTTTTCAAAAAAAGCAGGTAAGGCTTTTAGAGTGAAATGCCTACCAAACCATTGTGTGAAAGTTTCCACATCTTTGAAGTATTGGTCGATGGCGACGGATTCATCCGGAAATTTTGATTTTAAATCGTTTCGGAACCTTTCTTTTTCTCCATAAACAGGGAAACTGAAGTTTGGATAGTCGAAGACTTCAAATGGTTCTTCCATTTTTTTCCATTGGACACCACGTTTCGTAATCGAATCAAAAAGGGTTCGTAACATCGATCCCTCTGCCAAATCGCCAATATAATGGATTCCCACGTCCCATTCAAATTTTCCCAATCGTTTGAATGTATGCGTAAAGCCACCTAACTTAAAATGGCGTTCTAAAACTAAAACTTTTTTGCCCGCAACTTGTGACAAAATGGAAGCGACGGTTAATCCGCCGATTCCCGATCCAATGATGATCGCATCATACTTTGTTTCCATGTTTAGTATTTGGTTTCAACCGTGTATTCTAATGTGACCACTTCGTTTGCTTTGAGTGGGACATCGGCATAGGTTTTGGTCGATGATTCTTTGATAAATTTATGAGATGACTTTGTGATGCTCCAATCTCCCCATAAACTTGCATAAAATCGAATTTCGATAGGTTCTTTTTTTCTGTTTCGAATCTCAACAGAGTAAGAAGATTTATCACCCCGAGAGAGTTTGAATACTTCATAGGAGAGTCGTTTTCCATTGGCAACCACATCAAAGGCTTGGCCAGTTTTGATTTTTACGTCTTCATTTTCTGGAGTGTGATCAATTGTATCTTCTCCAAGTAATTGTTGTCTGCCTTTGGAATCAGCTTTGAAAACACGGATGGTCCCTTGCGGAAGTGGCCTTCCTAAATTATTCTTTTTAGCATTTTTAAAAATGTATTTAATGGTGGCGTTGTTAAAATTTTTCTCATTCCCCTCATACATGGGCAGGTTTTCGAAAACAAAATATTTTTTGATTTCTATCCCTTCCGACTGGAAGAGTTGCACTTGTTTGGTTTGGTTGTAACCGATATTTGTGGGTTGGTCCAAAGTATACAAATAATACTCAGAAAGATTTTCTTGGCTAAATTCTGGAGCCGCATCAGATTCTTCGTATTCTTTTACCATTGTTTTTTTCGCATAACGAGGTTGCGGTGAGTATGCTGGGCGATTGGAAAGTAAATTCACTTTTCCTGCCACTAATTGCAAAACTGCATTTTTGAATTCTGCACCTGAGTTGTTATTTAACGTAACCCAAGAATTGAGACCACATTCATTTTCGTCTTTATCTAATACAAGGATGTAATCGGCAGACCAACCAAGTCCATTGGTTTGGTAAGAAACTTCGAGAGCCTGTTCTTTGTCGCTATCGTTTTTTAATTTCCAAACTAACGTTGGTTTAGCGAATAAGTTCTCAGGGATGGTTGGGACAGTGACTCGACCATTGTATCCAAGAGAAACCTCGTTCCCAATTTGGTAAACGGGACTTCCATTATTGGCGATGAGTTTTGCTTTGACTGAAGTTGTTTTTTCCTTTCCGTCTTGGTACAGGGTCACTTCTTTGCCAATGTATTTGTCCATCAAACGTTCTGGAGAAATGAGATCATATTCATAGTTTTGTTCGAAGACAGTGAGTTTTTTTGGATCTTCGCCTTTCACACGAACGGTTTGTGGGATGATTTGGGAAGGGACATCTTCAAAGCGAAGGGTTCGGATTCCTTTCGCTAGGCTCAAAACACGTGTTTCTCTGACAAGGCCGATACCTCCATTATAGATCGTGACGCTCACCGATTTACGATCGGAATCAGTGGATAAATCAAAGGAACTATCAGATGTGATGCTGGCAGTGATAAAAAAAAGAAATGTGATACTTGTGATGGAAACGATTTTGGATTTCATGTATTCTCCCATGAGCATTCTACAGTCTGGAAACTTAAAAAACGAATGCAACCAAAATCGTTAGGGGAAAACTGCACTTTAAGAGGATTCATATGGCAAATGTAGTGAAAATCGGGGTGATTGGCGGAACAGGTTTGTATTCGATTGATGGGATGGAAATTCTAAAAGAAATCCATCCGGATACACCGTGGGGGAAACCTTCTGATACGATCACCATTGGTCGATTTAAAGGGAAAGAAATTGCCTTTTTACCAAGGCATGGAAAGGGTCATTTTTTAAACCCTAGTGAGGTCCCTGCTCGTGCCAATATCGCCGCATTAAAACAGTTAGGCGTTGAAGAAATCATTGCCTTTAGTTCCGTTGGAAGTCTCCGACAAGAAATTGCCCCACGTGATTTTGTAATCCCTTCACAAATCATCGATCGAACCAAATTTAGACATGCAACTTTTTTTGAAAACGGAATGGTGGCGCATGCTCCATTTGCTGATCCGTTTTCGGAAGGACTTGCCAAAAAAGTGGAAGCAGCGGCAAAACAAATCAACCTCCCAATCCATACCAATAAAACATTGATTTGTATGGAAGGACCATTATTTTCCACGCGAGCCGAATCCCATATGTACCGGTCATGGGGTGCAGATATCATCAATATGACAGTGTTACCAGAAGCAAAACTAGCAAGGGAAGCTGAGATTTTATACCAAATGGTTTGTATGTCCACAGACTATGACTGTTGGAAAGAAGACGAAGCCCATGTGACATTGGAGATGGTCCTTGCGAACCTAAGTACCAATGCAGAAACTGCCAAAAAACTTTTGTCTACGTTGATTGATTTATTGGGTAAATCGGATGATACGAGTTTGGTGGGGAGTACAAAGTTTTCACTTGTGACGGCTCCCGAGAAACGAAATCCAGAACAAATTGCTAAATTAAAATTTTTGTTCCCAACCTATTTTTAACTGTGGGAGACGGCCTGCTCCAAGGTAGGAAAAATTTGGAGTAGGCTTTTGAGTTTTGTAAGTTCTAAAACATAACGCACTTTTTCCGAAGGGGATACAATTCGTATGTATCCTTGTTGTTTGACAAGTCTGGAATGGATCCCTAAACAAACACCGAGTCCAGAGCTATCGATGTAACTCACCTGTTCAAAATTTAAAAAGATATGGTGGATGCCTTTTGAAATCAAAATTTCTAAGTTTTCTTTCATTACTTGTGAATTGTATAAATTGATTTCGCCAGATAACTCGAAATAGACGGCAGAATCAGGGAGTGGGACAAATTTTTGTTGTAGGACTTCCATTTTGAAGTCTCCACTTTCGACAGTATACTCATCCCAATTTTCGATCATATAGAAATTTCCTTCACCCCATCCGAGATTTGAAACTTGTAGAAGTCTAACGCAAGGTTAAATTTTTGTTGATAACTTTTTTTCATTTCTTCATTTATTTTAGCAAAATGATCTTTTTTGTCTAGTACGAGTACGCACCCACCAAACCCACCTCCGATCATCCTAGCACCGATGGCTCCCAATCCTTTTAAGGTCGAAACAATAAAGTCAGTTTCGTCACAAGACACTTCGAAATTTTTTGACAGAGATTCATGAGTTGCAAACAAAGCATTTCCAACTTCTAAGAACTGGTTTTTTTCCAAACCAAAGATGACTTGTTTTGTCCTTTCTCTTTCTGAAGTGACATGATGGGTGCGTTTCAGTTCTTCTGGCGTCAGGCCGCAAGCCAACAATTCCTCTTCCGACAAATTCACATCATAAAGTTGCTTAAACTTTGGGAACATTTTTTGTATCTTTCCCAAAGCTGATTCACACTCTAACCTTCGTTGGTTATAAGCACTATCTTTGAGGTTGTGTTTTACATTTGAATTGATGAGATAAAATTCATGGTCATTTAAATCGAAATGGTGGTAGGAGTAAGACAGTGTTTCTGTGTTAAGCGAAATACAATCGTTTTCTTTGCCGACTGCAATGATGAACTGATCCATAATTCCACATTTTGTACCAACAAAGTTGTTTTCTGCCTTTTGACCGATGACAGCAATGGTTTCCTTTTTGATTCCCAATCCAAAGGATTCGGAAATCGCAAATCCAGTGACCACTTCTAATGCCGCCGAAGAGGATAGGCCTGAGCCTTGTGGGATATTTCCATCCACTAAGAGATCAAAACCAGGTACTGAAAACCCCATTGCTTCGATTTCGACGATGACCCCCGTGATATAATCAGTCCATGGAGAAGTAGGGTGAGGTTGAAAGGGTTTTTCGATTTTGATGGTTTCGTTGTAGGTAATGGAATGGAATTGATAAATGGATGAATGGTTCGGACGAAGTAATACTTGTACTGAAAAATTGATCGCTGCGGGTAATACGATACCACCTAAATAGTCTACATGTTCCCCTATGATATTGATCCTTGCTGGTGCAACAAACAATCGTGGATGGGAATTTGTTTTTCCAAATATACGTTCAAATTGATTCAAATTTTCTTTACTTCTCAATGAATCCACATCATCTTCCTTTCGATGCTATACTTTATTTTAGGACAGGTGTTATGTCGAATCTAAAAATTTCTGATCGCTTTGTGAAACCTTTTCTTTCTCAAGCCAATTTGGAAGTCGAATTGGAAAGAGCAGAAAAAGCCCGTCAAACGGTCCTCAATCGATCGGGATTAGGCAAAGAGTTTTTAGGATGGGTAAACCTTCCAAGCCAAACCAAAGCAGAAGATTTACAATCCATACGAAAGGCAGCTGAATTGATTCAGTCCCATTCACAATACCTTGTGGTAGTGGGTATCGGAGGGAGTTACCTTGGAGCACGCGCCGTCATTGAAGCACTCACACCTGAGTTTAGCACTCCAGAAACACAAAAGAAAACTGTTAAAATTTTATATGCAGGCCATCATTTAGATGCAGATTACCACTTTCGACTGCTCGCTTTTTTGGAAAATAAAGAGTTTTCAGTGAATGTGATCTCTAAGTCAGGCACAACCACAGAACCTGCTATCGCCTTTCGATTGTTACTTTCCTTATTAGAAAGGAAATATGGCAAAGAGAATATTAAAAATCGCGTTTTTGCTACAACGGACAAGTCCAAAGGGGCACTCAAAAATTTGGCCGATGAATATGGGTTTCCATCTTTTGTCATTCCAGATGATGTCGGAGGCAGGTACTCAGTGTTTACACCTGTCGGTTTACTTCCTATCGCAGCCGCTGGTTTTAGCATCAACAAACTGATAGACGGCGCAAAACAAATGGAAACAGAACTCCATGCGACTCCTTCTCAGGATGGAAATTTGGCATGTATGTATGCATCGATTCGCAACGGTTTGTATGCACTCGGTAAAACAACTGAAATTTTTGTCTCTTACAATCCTTCTTTAGGGTATGTATCAGAATGGTGGAAACAGCTGTTTGGCGAAAGTGAAGGAAAATCTGGAAAGGGAATTTTTCCCGCATCGGTACAGTTCACAACCGATTTACATTCTATGGGCCAGTACATCCAGGATGGAGAACGTAAACTAATGGAAACTGTCCTCAAAGTTGAAACTCCAAAACAAGATGTTTACCTAACAGAAAAAACAGATGATAACGATGGATTAAATTATTTGGCTGGGAAAAAACTTTCCGAAGTCAATCAAAGTGCAATGCTTGGGACATTGATCGCACATAAGGATGGGGGAGTCCCTTGTTTAGAAATCAACGTGCCTTCCATCACGGAAGAAACATTAGGTGAATTATTGTACTTTTATGAATTTGCGTGCGCTATTTCTGGTTATATGTTGGGTGTTAACCCCTTTGACCAACCAGGAGTTGAAGATTACAAAAACAATATGTTTGCCTTGTTAGGAAAAAAAGGTTTCGAAACTCGAAAAAAAGAAATTTTAAGTCATCTTGAAACGATTTAAAAACTCTTGGATCATTGGGAGTTTGTTACCAAAAACATCTTTTGATTGGTAACTCTCCCATAAATCTTTTGTGCCTAAATCCAAAACTTCCCCTTGGAAAATTTCACCCGTAATTTCACCTTTTTTTGCACATTCTTTAAAGGTATCTGACAAATCGTAATAACGATTTTTTTCTAAATGACGCAAACAAATTGGATCTAAAACCGAGAGTCCTATATAATAAAAATTACCTTCACCAAATGTTAACGTTTGGTCATTGGATATTGAAATTTTGGTATAAGTTTGACCATCTGGAATTGGTAACAAATATAAATGGATTTTACTCTGATTCGGTAAACGATACTTAGGCGAAAAGTCTGAGTTTGGAAAAAATAAAGTATCCGGATTGATGAGTAAAATGGGATCGGTCTCATCATCTGGTAAAGCGGTACGAATCCCACCAGCTGTTCCTAAAATCTCATTTGATTCATGAGAGACCGTCAAGGAAAGACCAGAGAACTTTTTAAGATGGTTTGAAATCTTTTGCCCTAAATAATGTGTGTTGATCCAAATGTTTTTGATTTTCCAACTATGCAAAAGATACAAAGCATAATCCAAAACTGTGATGGATTGAATTTTTAAAAGAGGTTTTGGAGTATTTTCTGTGAGAGAACCCATTCGTTTTCCAAACCCAGCTGCGAGAACAAATCCATTCATATATTGAATTGACGAAAGTCCTTATGTAAGTTTAATTCATCCCTTAAACTTCTGACAAAAATATAGAGGGAATCCGAAAACATTCCTAATTGAATGATTTCTTCCAATTGGTTGAGACAAGACAGGATAGAAGGTTTGAATTTGTCTTTATTTTGATCAACTACCATACGAAAATATGTTCCTAAGGCTTTGAAAGAACGTTGTAAAGCCTGAAGGTAAAAAGTATCTTTAAACTTTTTCGATTGGTCTACGTTCTTTTCTTGGAAGTATTTGAGCATTTTCATTCGAAATTCTCTGGGAAGTGGGTAGTAGGCATCGTATAAAATCGATGCCAAATCATATTGAGGTACGCCCATCCTTGCATCTTGAAAATCAATTAACACATAATCTGAGTTTGATGATCTTAATAAATTGCGACAATGGAAATCGCGGTGAGTGAAAACATTGATTTGATAGTGATCCAAATATGCTACAGTCTCTTCTAAAAATGCAATTGCTTCATTTGAAATAGAAGTTTTGATTTTGTAAAGTTCCTTAAACGTTTGAAATTTTCCAAGGGTGAGGTTTGTTTCAAACATTAGTTTTTCTGTATCAAACCTTCTATTTTTCACAAAACTAGGTGGATCAAGCGTCTGTAATTTTAAAATTAAATCAATCAATTTGGGAAATTGGATTTGGTAGTCATTCAATTGGTAGGAACTAAAATCCAACTCTCCTTCAAAGGACATACAAAGAATTCCAAGTGAATCGTTTCGTTCAAATATTTTTGGAACCGGTATGCCTTTTGTGTTTAGAAATTCTGAAAGTAAAACAAAGTCTTCGTTAATCGATTCATCAATACAAACCACTTCTTCCAGATCAGAATCGGTGATACGAAAGTATCGCCTGGTTGATGCTTCCTCTTGTAATGGGATGAGATTACAGTTTTTACCGTAACGAGATCGGATAAATTCTAATTGGGATTCGTTGGTTCCAGAAATCACGATACCAACTAGGTTTCGGGAACCTCTGGAAAAATAAAATGAAATTTAGATCCTTTTCCCGGGGTTGAATCAATTTCTAATTCAATTTCGAAATTATCCACAATCTGCTTTACAACAAACATTCCAAGACCCGTTCCTTTTCCCAATTCCTTTGTCGTGAAGTATGGTTCGTAAATTTTTTCTAAGGTTTCCTGTGACATTCCTTCCCCATCATCTGTAACGATTAGGTGGGCTTTTCCACCTTGAAGGTATGATTTGATTTCGATAGTTCCTATATTATTTGTGGCATCGGCAGCATTTAACAAAATATTAGAAAGTAAAAGTGCAAATTGATCCGAATTCATTCGGAAAGGAATGTTTTCTTCTGACTCACTTCGTTTGATCTGGCAGTATTTTAATTTAGCAGTTTCCTTAAACACATGTAAGACGGAAGTTATTTCAGAATTTAAATTTAAAATTTCTGATTTTTCATTCGTGGATTTCACTGATTTGCCAAGTTGCAATAAGTTGGAAGTAAGTGCCCTTAATTTTTCTGTTTGATTTAAAGTGACTTTGAGGGCACGATCTTTTAACATCAAATCGGCGTTTTCTCGAGATGCCATTTCCACAAAACCTTGGATGGCCGTAAGGGAATTATTGATTTCGTGGCCGATACTTGCTGCAACCACTGATAAAAATGCCCTTCGTTCTGAGTGAATCAGTTGTTCTACCATCAATTTTTTTTGTGTCACATCACGGATCACACCAGTGTAATAAGAATCCCCATCCAAACTATAAGAACAAATAGCAATGTCTGCAAGAAATGTTGAGGAATCGGACCGTTGTAAAGTCACATCAGAAAGTTGTAAGGTAGATTTATTAGGTTCCTGACTCAATACATTGGAAACTTGGTTCATGTACTTTTGCATCTTGTTTTCGGTAAATAACAATCGTACATTCTGTCCAATCAGATCCAATGGAGTATCATATCGAAACATCTCGAAACTTGATTTGTTTGCTGAAACAATCACTAATTTGTGATTGATGGTGATGACTGCATCGGATGTTGCATTTAAGATCGCAGCGTTTTGTCTGTTTAAATCTAAATTTTGAGTTCGAAGTGCTTTTTCTAATTTTTCAGACAACATTAATTTTTCAAGGTCTGAATCTTTTTGGTTTTTTACTTCTAATGCTCGTTTTACGACAGATAATAGTTGAGTTCGATCAACTGGTTTTGAGATGTATTCATAAGCGTGATAACGAATGGCAGCTTCTGCAGAAGATAAGTTAGGATTACCTGTAATGAGAATGACTGGTAAATTGATTTTTTTATCTGCTATGAATTTCGTAAAATCGATGCCTGACATTCCAGACATGAGGATATCGGAGATGACGATGGAAAATGTTTCGCCAGATTCAATTCGATTAACTGCCTCTGTTGCTGATTCGGATAATTCGATTTGGTATCCTTCCCGTGATAAAACACGTTTTAAAGCAATCCGAATGTCTTCTTCATCATCGATAATTAATATCTTATCCATTTTCGTCTAAATGAGCTGGAAGAAAAATTTCAACTTTCGTTCCAACTCCTTCCTTGGTTTTCATATAAATTTCACCACCATGTTCAGCGATGATCTTTTTTGAGATAGATAGTCCTAATCCCGTACCTTGTTTATTCCTTCTCGTTGTAAACAAAGGTAAAAACACCTTTTCTAATGTCTCATCATCAATCCCTGGGCCATTATCTTCTACCGAAAAAACAACCCAGTCCTTCTTTTGACTCTTAACAAAATCAATTCCCAACTCGATTTTAGGATTCTCTCGCGGAATTTCCATTTCCGAAAGGGCATTGATGGCGTTCACGACACAATTGATCAACACTTGTTCGATTTCCTGCCAGCGTACAAAAATTCCGGGTAAATTGGGACCTGCATGGCGAGAGAACTGAATGTTTTTTTTCCGACAACTGACTTCCACCAATTCGCTCGTTCTCACCAAAATATAATAAGGTGATACAAAATCTCGATTGGGGCTTTCCATCCTTCCTAAATCCAACAAAGCTTTTACCAAGTCGCGGATCCTTAAGTTAGCCGATTCAATTTTTTTGAGAATATCCCTCCTTTCAATGGGATCGGTTTCATCCACGGTGATGAGGTCTTCTAAATACAAAAGTGCACTTTGTAGTGGGTTATTGATTTCATGAGCAAGACCTGCTGCGATTTCACCTATACTTGCAAATTTCATGGATTCGATGAGTTGGCGATCCAAACGTTTGGCTTCTGTGATATCTGAAAATACTAACATCACTTTTTTATCATTTGGATTCAAACGTCTGACAGGGATGTATTTGATCTCAAAAGTTTTTTCTTCGCCTAACAAAAGAAAATCAAATTCGGCCACCTGGATGGTTTGTGATTGGATGGATTCTAACAGTACAGATGTTAGTTTTGTTTTCAGTTCTAAGTCAAAATAGTGAAATATATTTTCCCCAACTTCGAAGGCTAATAATTGGAATAATAAAAACTTAAAAATAGGGGCAACTTCTAAAATGATTGCCTCTTGGTTTACGATCACAAATCCATTATTGATGGTGGCAAAAAATGTTCTAAGTTTATCTTCACCATATTTAATCGTTTGTTCAGCATTTTGAATGATGGAAAGATCTAATAATAAAATCGTGATTTCTTGGTTTGTTGGATTTTTTTGATTGGTGATAAAACTTTGGAGTTGGAATTTTTGTTTTTCGCCAAAACCTGATTGGATTTCTAAATTTTCTTTTATGTTTTCTTTTAATAAATTTTGTTTTGCCCCTTCGGTAAGGGATAAAATTTCAAAAACTGATTTTTTTCGTATTTGGTCAATGGTGAGTGAAAAAAAATCCAAAAATCTTGGATTCGCATACAAGATATTCCCAAACGAATCGGTTTTTAAGAATGGAATTTCAAATTCATCAGTTTGTTTGAATGGATTTGTTTCTGTGATCGTTTTCCAATCAACATACAAAACATAAATTTCTGTCGTTCCTTCAAAAAATTCCTGTGCCGAGGAAAAGCGAACATTTCCTTGAATTTTTTCCTCATTGGCTTTTCTGAAACTTACCAAGGAAGGATAAATTCCATTCTGATTTTTTTTTATGAAAGAGAGCAAATCATCAGTTTGGTCAGCGAGAAGATTGATGGGAAAGGGAAAAGTTTGATTGGTATCCAAAAGTTCTTTCAAATCATCATGACAATACAAAACATTCTGGGATTTAAGATCGACGAAAAGAAATCCATTTGCGGAATGGGAAAGTAGCTGCGATAGCTTTAGAATTTTTGTTTCCAACATTATGATTAAACTTTTTTACCGAAGCCTTTATCGAAATTATCAGTCCCAGAGACGTAAATCAATGAAAAATATGGGTGGAATTCCCTCTTATGTCAATCTGGGAGGACATAAAATTTTTTATTGGAAATTTGGAAATGGGAACAAAAAACCGATTGTATTCTTTCATGGTTTACTTGATGAAAGTTTTGGTTTTCGTCGAGTCGTTAAAGAATTGTTAAATGATGGGTATCCGCTTTATGTTTTTGATTTACCTGGATATGGAAAAAGTAAATTACCTCTCATCAAATACCTTTTCCAAATTGATGTTTGGGCCAACTTACTTTTGGAATGTCTTGAAAAATTAAATTTAACTGATGTGTGTCTTGTTGGACATTCCATGGGTGGACTCATTTCCCAACACCTTGTAATATCCGATCCGAACAAACGTGTGGAAAAATTAATCCTACTTGCACCAGGTGGTATTCCTCATCCTGAACGTGAGAAAATGCGTAAAATATTATTTCCCAAAACAGAAAGACAAGTGGTTTTACTTTTGCGTTATTTATATGGAGAAGAATTCCCCGAACCTGGGTATTTATTTCGCCATACGCTTGTTACCATTTGGAATGATAAACCAAATGAATACTTACAAGAGAATACCTTACGTAGGGAAGATGAGATTTTTTTTGGTGAAAAAATGAAAGAAATTCGAATCCCAACCCTGATCTTAGCAGGTGCGGAAGACCAAATCACTCCTCCTTTTATGATGGAAAAAATGAAATCTTATATCAGAAAAAGTAAACTGGTATGGATTCCCAAAATTCGTCATGCCATCCACTTGGAAAAACCGGATGTGGTGGCCGCAAATATTAGGTCCTTTTATAAACGGTAATCACTCCCCATCATCCCCAATTGCATCCACTGGGCACACTGCCATGGCAGCCTTTGCCTGTTTTTCTTCTATTGGGTTCGTTGGTTGTTTTTTAAAAAAAATGTGCGTTTCGTCCGCATTGTATTCCAATAGATTGGGTGCTTCTTTGACACAGTCGTTACACGGAACACATGTCTGGTCGACATAGTATTTTCCTGGTACATTTTCGGGTTGTTTGATACTTTTATCTGCCATAGAGTATTTTTACTTTTTAACAGACCCCCCCTTATAAAATAAAGCATATATGACGAAAAAGAACATCCTCATCGTCGAGGATGAACCATTCCTCGGACTCAATATCAAACAGAAAATCGAATCCTTCGGTTTTCATGTGATTGCAGTTGTACCATCAGGGGATGAGGCGTTTCAAATCGTTTCAGAGAAAGTGCCTGATCTCATTCTCATGGATATCAACTTAGAAGGATCCTTGGATGGGATTGAAACTGCGGAATCTTTACGGGATCAGTTTTCAGTACCGGTATTGTTTTTGACAGGTTTCCTGGATGAAACATCCAAACACCGAATCAACCAAAATCCTTCTTATGCGTATTTGATGAAACCTTTCTCCACTGACCAATTGAAAGAAGCCGTTTCAGGTTTTATGGCCTAACCACTTTCTTTATTTCCCAATAAATCAAAAATTCACGATTCCCATCTGCTCCTTGGATAGGAGATTCTTTTAAACCTTTCAATCGAATATTTGGATTTATAGCTTTTATATTTCTCCAAACCGATCTAATCGTATAACCTATATCATGCGAATTTTTCAAAATCCCTTTTTCAAGTTTAGAAGGGTGGACTTCAAATTGAGGTTTGAGTAGTGTGATGCCTTTCCAATGGACATGGGGAAATTTTTGAAACAAAGGCAATAAATGCCCAAATACTGGTACAAGAGAGATAAAACTTAAGTCCATTGTGATCCAAGTTTCCTCTGAGAGTGGTTCTAATGGAAGAGTTGGTAGCTCCTTCAAATGGGTTCGGTCAAAAACCACTACCTTGGGATCATTGGCAATTTTTTGGGCCAACTGCCCATATCCCACATCCACAGCAAATACCTTTGCTGCTCCTTTTTCCAAAAGGACCTGACAGAATCCTCCCGTTGAGGCCCCCAAATCTATACAAGTTTTCCCTTCGATTTGGATCTTTTTCCAACTCTCAAAGGCTCCAAGAAGTTTATAGGCACCCCGAGAAACGTAGGTTTTGATTTTTTCTTTTGTGCGAACTTTGTCTTTGATTGTGACGAGGCTTCCCACTTTGGAGACTATTGTATCATTGATAAGGACTGAACCTGAAAGAATTAGAGATTGGGCAAATTTGATATCCTTCGCATAACCTTCGCGAACGAGGAATTCATCGAGTCTAATTTTTTCTTTCTGCAATGTACTTTGGTAATCCTAAAAAGAATTCATGGTTCAAAGAAGGAAGTTGTTCTGCTAACGAAATTGCTTTGTCTACAGATTCTTTACGAAGTGATTTCGCTTTTTCCATTCCGAATAAACTTGGATAGGTCAATTTACCAGCCTTGGCATCTTTTCCTGGAGTTTTGCCAAGTTCTTCAAAATTTCCTTCAACATCTAAGATATCATCGGTGATTTGGAATAAAAGTCCAATTTCTTTCGCATAACTAGAAAGTACGGATTTTCTCTCCTTCCAGTCGAGGCGCAATCGGTTCCCTAATAAAAAACTAGATTCAATCAGAGCACCTGTTTTTTTCTCATGGATGGAGTGGAGTTTGGATTCTCTATTGGTAAGGCTTGGATTTTTTTCTTCTTCGATGTCTTCCATCTGCCCTTGGATCATCCCTGCCATGCCTGCACCTTTGTGTAGGGTTTGGATGGAGTCTCGTATGAGATGGGGATCATTTGTATCCATGAGTGAGAGTAGATAAAAACTGAGAGAATTAAGTGTGTCACCTGCAAGGATGGCTGTTGCTTCATCAAATTGTTTGTGGCAAGTTGGTTTTCCTCGGCGAGTGTCATCGTTGTCCATGGCAGGCAAATCGTCGTGAATGAGGGAGTAGGTATGGATGCATTCGACCGCTAAGGAAGCAAGGAATACTGAATGATTGCTAACTTCGGAAATCGAATTTGGCAATTCGTTCGAATCATAAAAGGAATTGATGACAAATATCGGTCTTACTCTTTTTCCACCTGCTTCTAAACTATACAAGCATGCGTCTGTTATGCGAGTTCTAGGAGAAAAAAGGTTTGGTGTGTAGGAAGTAAAAAAAGAATCAAAAAGTTGTTTGGAGTTTTGTAAGATGTCAGTAAAAGAATTTGGCACGATCTGTGAGACCGGTTCTTTTAATCGAACCGATCTTTAGTTTTGTTGGATGCTTAGTTTAGTTCGTAACCTTTGAAGAAAAACGCAATCTCTTGTAATGCGTTCGCAACAGAGTCAGAACCGTGAACAGCATTTGCTTCTTTACTTTCTGCAAAAAGAGCGCGGATGGTTCCTGCTTTTGCTTCTTTTGGATCAGTAGCACCAATCACATCTCTCCAGTGCGCAACAGCATTGTCACGTTCCAAAGCACAAGCAACGATTGGACCTGATGCCATGTAAGTGCAAAGGTCATTGTAAAAAGGACGAGCCGCATGGACTGCGTAAAATTGTTTTGCGTCTTCAAGGCTCAGTTTTAGGAATTTCATTCCTAGGATTTTAAATCCTTCTTTTTCGATTCTTTGAAGGATGTCCCCGATGTGTTTGTTTTTCACTGCATCGGGTTTAAGCATGATAAAAGTTCTTTCCATATCTCCAGTTGCTTGGAGAAACCGAAAAAAGCAATCGAATCTTTAAGTGGTTAAAAAACGTACCAACAGGAAAGAGGTGGGGAGGAGGTCCATTTTTTCAAATCCCAATTCTTCCCAAACATTCAGATCGATCAGAATGAGGGAGTACCCAGTGATTTGGCTTACGGCAATGGGGTAAGGATTGAGATCTGTTTCTGGTTGGATGAGGTTCTCCACCTTAATTTTGTTTGATTTCATTCCCTTTAAGGAAGTGAGTTTCTGTGCAAAACCAAGGATGGGATCTTTATCCCCCTTGTAAAGAATGCCCACTCTTTCAATGGTTTCGAGTCCATTGTCAATGAGAACACCCACAGTTGCCGGACAATAATTCAGAATCCCTTTGATTTTCCCACCAGTGTAACTGCGAGAAAACAGAGGTTTTGCAGCTCCAATCAGTAGGATGTCTGAATGTTTGATTTTGGCAAAGTTGACAATCTCGTAAGTGACATTGTCTGTGATACGGTATTCGGTTTGGACTTGGGTTCCTAAACTTGCTCCTGTTTGGCGAATCGCTTCGAAGCTCGCATCACGATACTTTCGAATTTCCTCGTTCGACAGGGAATCGTTAGGCGAAATATGTAAGGCAATGATTTCTAAATTTTTCTTTTGGTTTCCGGAAAGGGAAAAGGCAAATCGAACCAAACTTTTTCCCATTTTTTCTTGGGCAAAAGCGACAAGGACTCGGAGTTTGCTATCAGATGGTTTTTCTGGATAACTGGTAGCAGCCGTTTTTGAAAAAAACTTTTGGATTCCATCAAGGAGTGGGCCCGTAGAAAGTGTGGTCACGAGGGCCATTAGGACAAAGACGGCAAAGATTTCTGGACTGAGGATTCCGAGGTCATAGCCAATATTAAGAACGACAAGTTCCATAAGGCCACGCGTATTCATAAGTGCCCCAATGGAAAGTGAGTCTTCCCAATTGGAACCCGCAACCCTTGCAGCAAACGCACTTCCTAAAAATTTTCCAACCACTGCAACGAGTAAAACCAAACCGAACACAAGCCAAAGGTGTGAGCCATTCAAAAGGGTCACTTCGGTTCTGAGACCAGTGATGACAAAAAAAATCGGAAGGAATAGAATCACAGCAATGTCTTCAATTTTTTCTGCGATGAGTTTTTTTAAGTTCCCTTCTGCAGGCATGATCACTCCCGCAAGGAAGGCACCAAACAAGGCATGGATGCCAATGACTTCGGTTGTTAAGGATGATAAAAATAAAATCATCAAAATGAGGGCAACGGCTGTTCTTGTGAGGTTTTCACGGGAGATATAAATAGAACCCAGCCGTTTGAGAAAGGGTGCCACAAGATAAATCATGGTGAGTATGTAAGCAAAGGAAAGTCCAATCGTGAATAATGCCGTGTTCAGGTTTCCCGCTTTGGAAATTGTCACAATGATCGCAAGTAGGATCCAAGCGGTGATATCATCTGCAGCGGCACAAGTCAGGACCATAGCACCAAGCGGAGTTCTTGTGAGGTTCCGTTCTTGTAAAATTCTTGCGAGAACGGGAAAAGCCGTGATACTCATCGCAATTCCCATAAAAAGAGAAAAGGATAAAAATCCTACATTCTCTGGTGCATAATCTGTATAAAAATAATACGCCAACATCATTCCCAAAAAGAAGGGAAAAATGATACTCGCATGACTGATGATAATCGCTGAATGGGCTTTGTTTTTAAGAACCGAAAGGTCTAACTCCATCCCAATGATGAACATAAACAAAACGAGGCCAATTTGGCTTAAGGTGCCAAGAGTGGGAAGACTTGCTTGGGGGAATAAGAATCCCATGGTTTCCGGGAAGTAATACCCAAGAAGCGATGGCCCAAGTAAAATCCCTGCCACAATTTCTCCCATCACGGAAGGTTGTTTTAGTTTTCTTGTGAAAAGGTATCCGACAAAACGAGCAGACCCGCAAACCACAATGATTTGGATGAAGAGTAATGCGAGAGGATGGTGGAAACGATTGAAAAAATTTTCTGTGTCTAAGTGTTCACTCGCTGTGACTGTTAGATTTTTTGCAGTTTCCAAAACACTGCCAGCTTGGAGTAAAAAATACCCCAAGGATCCAAACAAAAGCAATGTGAAACCGTAAAATGCAGAAGAACGAGTTTTCATAGACCCTCAAGGTTCCGATCAAACGGAAAATTTTTTCACAAGTGCTTCGCCGACCACATCGGGGACTTGGTTGGATACTGCTCTACCATGCCTTGCTACTTCTTTGACGATTGTAGAGGACACAAAAGAATACTCATTGTCGGCCATTAAGAAATAAGTTTCAATTTCGGGGGCTAATTTTTTGTTCATGAGTGATATCGCATATTCATAATCAAAATCGGTGACGGCGCGAAGCCCACGAAGGATGACTCTTGAATTTTTTTCCTTACAGTAATCCACGGTAAGGCCTTCAAACGAATCAATTTTGATTTTGTCCCAACCATGAAAGACCTTCCCGATCATCTCCACTCGTTCTTCAGGAGAAAAAAGAGATGTCTTTTTGGAATTGATGGCAACAGCGATGATGATCTCTTCAAAAAGAGGGTGGGCTCGCCGTATGATGTCTAAATGCCCATTCGTAAATGGATCAAATGAACCTGGGTATACGGCGATATTTTTCATCTTAATGGTTCACCCTAGCCCATTCTTTCATTGGTAGACCGTACAAGTTGATAAACCCTTCGGCATCATATTGGTTGTACAATTCTTCCTTTTCAAAAGTAGAAAGACCTGCGTTATACAATGATTTGTTGGATTTTCTTCCCACAACCGTACAACTTCCTTTGTACAATTTGATACGAACGGTTCCATTCACATACTTTTGTGTGTAATCCATATAAGCGCGAAGGGCATTCATTTGGTTGGAATACCATTGGCCATTGTAAATGTAACGAGCAAACTCTTGTGATAGTTCGTCTTTTTTGTGTTGGGTATCACGGTCAAGAGTGATGGATTCGAGGTCACGGTGAGCAATGTGAAGGATGGTTCCACCTGGGGTTTCATACACTCCGCGAGACTTGATGCCCACCAATCTGTTTTCAACAATGTCCACTCGTCCCACTCCGTTTTTTCCACCTAAATCATTTAAGGTTTCCATCACTTCCAGTGGGTTCATTTTTTTACCATCAATGGCAACACAGTCACCATTTTCAAAATCCAATTCCAAATAGGTTGGTTTGTCAGGTGCTTTTTCTGGAGATACAGTGAGGATAAACATATCTTCCTTCGGTTCATTGAAAGGGTCTTCTAAAATTCCACCTTCAAAGGATAGATGCATGAGGTTTCTGTCCATGCTGTATGGTTTAGCAGCCGTTACAGGAACAGGAATTCCTTTTTTCTTAGCATATTCAATGAGATCTGCTCGGCCACCAAAATTCCATGTCCTCCATGGAGCAATGATTTGTAAGTTAGGCGAAAGTGCTTTGAAGGTGAGTTCGAAACGAACTTGGTCGTTTCCTTTTCCTGTGGCACCATGGGAGAAAGCATCTGCTCCTTCTGTTTTGGCAACCTCAGCCATTGCCTTTGCAATGAGAGGGCGTGCTAGTGAGGTTCCAAGTAAGTATCGCATTTCATAAATGGCATTCCCTCTGATTGCAGGGAAAATAAAATCGCGAGCAAATTCCAAACGTAGGTCTTGGATGTAAACCTTGGAAGCTCCTGTATTTTTTCCTTTTTCTTCTAGGCCTGTTAGTTCTTCTTTTTGGCCTACGTCGGCGCAAAAAGCGATGACTTCACAACCATAGGTATCTTTCAACCAAGCAAGGATGACGGAGGTGTCGAGTCCACCTGAGTAAGCGAGAACGATTTTTTTGGGAGCAGGTTTCTCTTTCATAGAATAAGGTCAAAATAAAAGAAAAAACTAAGAACACAATTAAATATTGTCTGAAACGAAGTTGTGTAGTAGATTTGGTGGATGCGTTTTTTTGTCTCTTTTTCTGTTTTTCTAAGCCTAACGATTTTGACACTCCAATGCAAAAAACAACCCCTAGATCACACGGCTCTTTTGGTGAAACTTCCGAAACCAAATCTCTACCTGCAAAGTGAAGGGAAAGGAAAACGAGGCACAGTCATTGGGATCGAACCCTATCTGAACAAATACAGTTACGCCACAGAAGAAAGTTTTTATACAAGTGTAAGAGAATACTTCCAAAAGGCAAAAGAAAACGAAAACATCTTTGTCGACCGAACCATCATTGTTTTACCCGAATACATCGGCACATGGCTTGTGGTAACAACGGAAGACAAATCCATTTTTGAAAAAGAAACCATCACTGAAGCCATGGAAGAATTGGTGAAACAAAACATTGGTTCCTTCCTTTGGCATTATGTGTTTAGCCCCTCTTATTCTACTGATCACCTAAAAGAAACTCTCTTTCGGATGAAGGCTTGGCAAATGACCGATCGTTACCAGACGATTTTTTCACGTCTTGCTCGTGAATACCGAGTGGCAATTGTCGCAGGCTCAATTGTTTTGCCCCATCCCAAAGTGGTGGAAGGAAAGATCACACCAACCGATGGACCCCTTGAAAATGTGAGTTTTTATTTTCATCCTGATGGTCGTGTGGATGAACAAATTGTTCGTAAACTTTTTCCCATTGCAGAAGAAAAACAATTTTTAAGTGAAGGGAAGTTAGATGAAAATCCTGTCTTCAGAACACCACTTGGGAAATTGTACACAATGGTATGTGCTGATTCTTGGTTTCCGGAAGTTTACAAAGAGCTAACACAATCAGAGGCTGAATTATTGGCCGTCCCTTCTTTTGTCGCACCAAAAGAAGTTTGGTCGGAAAAATGGAATGGTTACAATGGTTATGCGAATCCAAAAGATGTGAATCCCAAAGACATTGGAACGATCACAGAAAAGTTGGCGTGGAAAAAATATGCAATGCTTGGACGTCTCAAAATCCCAAATGTTAAATTGGGCATGAATGTATTTTTTCGCGGAGAGATTTGGGATATGACCGCTTCAGGTGATGCCTTTTTACAATATTTGGGAAAACCATTGAACAATTTGGTAAAAGAAGAAAAGGTCCAAGGAAGGTTGTATGTATTCTATCTCTAGAAAGTCTTTTCTCGCACTCTTATTATTTTGCGCTGGAATCAAATCCAAAATCAAATATTTTTATTTTAGTGATTCAGAAATCAAAACGGTTACTAAATTTTCGGAAGTAGTGTTACCCATCGAAGAACCAGGGATGCCTAACTTAGAAGAAGCAAGTGTTATGCGAAGATTGGATGAGGAATTGTATTTTGTGGCTGATGAGATCCAAGAAGATTTCCATTCCGCAGTCATGGTTTTGGAATACCTACCTTTCTTTTATGGGAAATTTCGGTGTTTTTCCAATTTGGAGAAAGCTGAAAGGATTCAATTTTTGGAATCGATTTCAGAAACGGAATCAGATACCGTGCGGGCGGTTGTGGGCAATCTAAAACTTTTGGTGTTTCTCGTTTACTATGGCCATAAGTCCACTTGGGATTCGATTTCCTACCCAGGTCCTTTTGCCAATCCTCCAGAAAAATGGAGTGAAGCCCGCCTCCATTACCAACACTTACGAAAAGGGGATTCGGTATAAGATGAAAAAAACAGGGATCTATCGGGATTATAAAAGTTACGAACCGGGGGAAGTGATCCAAGTTGATGTTGTTGTGATTGGGTCCGGTTGTGGTGGGGCAACGATGGCCTATGAACTATCAAAGAAGGGATTTAAGGTCGCATTACTCGAACAAGGTGGGAATTACCATACTGGTACTTTTGATAATCATGAATTGAATATGGCAGGAAAAGTTTCTGCGGAAAGGAATTTCCATACAACGAGTGATGGTGGGATCAATCTTGTGTATGGAAATAATTTAGGTGGGGCATCAGTCCACTACTGGGCTGATAGTTATAGAACACCTGAAGACCGACTCCTTTTGTGGAATCGAAAGTATGGGATCGAACACCATCTTCCTGAAGAACTAAATCCCTATTGGAATGAATTGGAAACTGACTTACATGTATCTCCTGCCACAGAAGAATACTTCAATCCTATGAATCGATTGTTTCGGAACGCATCAAAGCGATTGGGTTGGGAAGGGCATGCCGTACCACAAGCCAGGAAAAATTGCCAAAAGTCAGGCCACTGCATGCAAGGTTGCCTTTTTGGTGCCAAACAGTCCCAACTCATCACTCATATCCCAAGTGCCGTTCGATTGGGAACCGATGTGTACACGGATTTGCGAGCGGAACGATTGGAAATCCTGGGAAACCAAGTAAAGGGACTTGTTGCAGTTGCCATCGACAGAAGAACCTTAAGACCAACCCAAACCAAACTTCGGTTTTTATCGAAAGCGGTTTGTGTTTCGGCAGGAGGGTTTGGGAGTAGTAAGTTTCTGTTAAAGAATGGTTTAAAAAAAAGATTACCTGCCCTCGGTGAATTTTTAGCAATCAATCCTTCTCCCATGGTACACGCGTTATATGAAGAGCCGATTGTCCAGTGGCGGAATATCCCTGCGGCCTATGGTGTGGAGGGTTTCCGTTTGGCAAAATTCCAAAATGGATCCTACAAAGAAGGTGGCTACATGCTCATGCCAAACCAATTGCAACCAGCAACCCTTGCCGCTTTGTTGCCAAGTTTTGGCAAAGACCATTTCCATTATATGAAACAATTGGAGCATCTAGGTGGGACCATCGGTTGGATTGATGATGTGGAAGGAGAACTTGGTTCGATACAAGTGGACTTTTTTGGAAAAACGAAAGTAAACTATCCCTTTGGGAAAACCACCAAACAGATATTCAGCGATCTTACTTACAAACAGATGAAACTTAATTTTGAAGCGGGTGCCAAAGAGGTATTCCTTGCTGGGATGAAACTTAGAAAATTTTCGAAGTTACCTAAAAAAGAGGAAATTGATTCTCTGGCTTGGAGGCCAGCAGAATTTCCAATGGCAGCCCCACACCCAGCGGGAGGTTGCCGGATGGGAAAATCATCGGAACACTCTGTGGTCAATTCCAAACACCAAGTCCACGGATTTCAAAATCTGTTTGTGGCCGATTCCTCTGTGTTTCCCACGGGAGTGAGTGTGGATCCCAGTTTTACCATTATGGCATTTAGCAAAAAGGCATCCGAATTTGTAGCAGACGTTATGTGAGATTTTTGTTCCGAAAAACGGCAACGGTTTCCACATGGTCAGTTCTTGGAAACATATCAACGGGTTGTAAGGAATTTAAAAAATACTGTTTTGTGAGTAATATGGAATCTTCCCTGAGACTCAATGGATCACAAGATACATAAACTATTTTTTTGAAACCCATACCAAGGATGGATTCGATCACATCTTGGCCGAGGCCAGTTCTTGGAGGGTCGAGGACGATGGTGTCGTAATTTTTTCCAAAAAGGGTTGGTAATACTTCTGCAACTCTGCCTTTTCGAAACCGAACATTATGTACTTTGTTGTATTTTAAAGATTCGAGTGCTGTTCTGTGAGAATTTGGATTTTCTTCGATTCCAAGAACTTCTTTCGATTGGTTTGCGATCCAAAACGAAATTGTTCCGATTCCAGAATAGGCATCAATCACCCGCGAATCCTTCTCGATTTCATCTAATACCAAATTGTACAAACTAGGTGTTTGGATGGGGTTTACTTGTAAAAAAGTGGAAAGTCCTACACGGAACTTATGTTTTCCAAAATGTTCGTGGATGTACGGCCTACCCCATAACAGATGTTCTTCGCGTCCAAGTGCCATGGTGGTGTGTTTGGTATTGATGTTGTGAATGATACCTACTAGTTTTCCAAACTTACCTGTTTTCCCAATTCGATTTTGGATGGCAGTGTGAAGTCTTTTGGATGCATCCTTTGCATGGGGAAGGTCTTCTTTGGCGGTAACAATTCCTAAAATGATTTCCCCTGTGGAAATTGATTTTCTTGCCACAAGGTATTTCATCATCCCACGTTTGGATTTTTCGTTATAAGGTAACAAACCTTCTCGCCTAGCCCATTGTTTGACGGCAAGTGCCACTTCTGTGAGCCCTGGGTCTTGGATTTGGCATTCTGTTTGGTCGAGCACAAAGGATGCTTCTTTATTAAAAAGTCCAAGTGTGAGTAAGGTTTTGTTTCCTACATTACGACGGCCAAAGGGAAGTTGGATTTTGTGACGGTAGTACTCAGGGGAAGGACTGGGAACAATGGTTTTAAATTCTACGTGGCGGTATGTTTTAAACAGTTCTTTGATGTTTTGTTCTTTTTTACGAAGTTCTTTTGTGTAATCGATATCCAGGTAATTGCAACCACCACAAGTTCCAAAATGAGTACAAATTGAATTGTTAGGTTTTGTTGTCGTCATATGCGATTTCCTAAACCAACTAGTTGGCTGATATTTTGGTATCCTCGGTCTTTCACCGCTTTGTCTAGGTAAGAACAAATTTGGTAAGGCAAAAAGGGACCTTCATAGATATAACCAGTATAAATTTGGATGAGGTTGGCACCGGCTTCCATCATCTGAAGTGCTTTTTCTCCTGTGTCGATCCCACCAACGCCAATGATTGGAATTTTTCCCTGTAAGGTTTTATAAGCTAGGGAAACAAAACGAAGTGATTTTTCGAATAGTGGTCCACCAGACAATCCACCTTCTGGAGGATTGTCTTCACCTAGGCTTTGTTTGTCGAGTGTGGTATTCGTGAGGATCACTCCACTAATTTTGTAATCCAAACATACTTTGAGATTTTCAATGAGTTCTTCTTCCGTTAAGTCGGGAGCAAATTTTAAATACAGTGGAATAGGAAATGAGTTTTGGAATTCCTTTTGGATGCCTTGGATGAGATCGATCAAACTTTGTTTGGATTGTAAAGAACGTAAACCTGGCGTGTTGGGTGAACTGATGTTGATCACCGCATAATCCCCATAAGGGATCAGTTTTTTTAATGTATAAACATAATCACTCACTGCATCTTCCAAAGCCGTGACTTTGGACTTTCCAGCATTGATCCCTCGTACTCCCAACTTTTGTTGGTTCTTTAAATTGATTTCGGTTTGGTCTGCGCCTGGATTATTGAAACCCATTCGATTCACGAGTGCTTTGGCATTTGGAAAACGGAAGAGCCTTGGTTTTTCATTCCCTGGTTGTGCTTTGGCTGTGATGGTTCCTACTTCGATAAACCCAAAACCCATATGGATCATGGTAGGAAAGAGTTCCGTTGTTTTATCGAAACCAGCTGCAAGTCCCACTGGATTAGGAAATCGAATGCCATGGATGGTTTGTTCCAATCGGCTGGAAGGATACTGAAAGATGGCAGAGAGTGTTTTATGGAAAAAGGGAATTTTTTTGGATAAAGAAAGAAAGGTAGCGACTAAATGGTGTGCTGATTCAGGGTCTAAATGGAATAATATGGGTTTGATCAGGTGATGGTAAAACAAGGGAAAAATCCTTACGTTGATTCTTTTTTCCCTACGATTTCTTACAATTTCTTTCCGAAAAAGACAATGTTTCCTAGATTCTTCCTTAGGACAATAATGGATGCCCTCTAATTCTCCCATATCACGTATTTGGCAAAACCCGTCCGCTTTCCCACATGAAGAGGTGCTCCGGGAATTAGAAAATTTACTCCGATCCAATCCAGACTTTTGGCTGAAAATCAACCGTGAAGGGATCATCGTTGATTATAAAACATCACGTTTTGTAAACATTGGGGAGAAACCAGAACTCCTACTTGGGCAACACATCAGCGTCGGCCTTCCACCGTATTTGAGAGAAATTACTTCCGAAGCACTCGCATACCTTACTGAGAAAAAAAGTTTAGTATTCTGGAAAGAGTACTCTTATGGAGAGGAACCAAACATTCGTCATGTGGAAGTTCGGTTTGTTGTACTTTACGATGGTTATATCATGTCCAACCATCGTGATATCACGGAACGAAAACGTTTGGAGAACGCTTTTTTAGAAAGTGAATCCAGGTTTCTTTCCATGGCACAAAATGCAGCTGATTCCATTGTGATCATCAATGACGAAGGGATCATTCAGTTTTTTAATAAAACCGCAGAAAATACATTTGGTTACAAACAAGAAGAAGTCATTGGAAAAAATGTAACCATCATCATTCCTCCAGAGTACAAAGATAAACATGACGGATTTTTGCGACGTTATAAAGAAACTGGAGAATCTCATATCATTGGAGTGGGAAGGGAAGTATTCGCACAACGGAAGTCAGGTGAAATTTTCCCCTGTGAACTTTCTGTTGGAGAGTTTAAGGCAAAAACGGGTAAAATGTTTACTGGAATTCTCAGAGACATTAGCCAACGGAAACTCCAAGAGGAAGAACTTTACCAATATAGAAACCATTTAGA
This sequence comes from Leptospira jelokensis, assembly GCF_004769635.1. GTDB lineage: Bacteria > Spirochaetota > Leptospiria > Leptospirales > Leptospiraceae > Leptospira_A > Leptospira_A jelokensis. The sequence continues at coordinate 538,664 of NZ_RQGH01000026.1, read as the reverse complement.
AGACTTGGTAGAAAGCCAAACCATGGACTTAAAGATGTCCAAAAATATTGCTGAAGAAGCATCTTATATGAAATCTCTTTTTCTTGCGAATATTTCTCATGAGTTAAAAACACCCATCCATGCCATTTTAAGTTATGCAGAACTTGGCGCGGAAAAGTCAGCAAGTGTGACTCCAGAAAAAATTAAGGAATACTTTCAAATCATTGATTCTTCGGGCAAACGACTGCTTTCTCTTTTGGAAAACTTACTCGATATTGCCAAACTTGAATCAGGAAAGATGCGGTATTTGTTCGAAAAGAACTGTTTAAAAGAAACAACCAAGTTTGTGATCAATGAAATGCGAGCGATTTTGGAAAAAAGAGGAATCACAGTTGTTTTACTTGATAAGGAAGAACGTTGGGAAGCGGAATTTGATTATGAGCGTATCCAACAAGTGATCAGAAATATCATCTCCAATGCATTAAAATTCATTCCAAATGATACTAATATAGAGATCAGTTTGATAAAAAGAGAATTTATTCCTAGAAAATCTCAGTCCTATGTCAGAGGGATTGGCATACAGATTCGAGATTTTGGTCCAGGAATCCCACCTGAGGATCTTGATAAAATCTTTGAAAAGTTCATCCAATCGAAACAAGTGAAAGCAGGAACAAAAGGAACAGGACTGGGTTTGTCGATTTCAAGAGAAATTGTAAATGATCATAATGGACTTTTGTATGCAGAAAATCATGAAGATAAGGGAGCAGTTTTTACAATGTTAATACCATGTTCTCGTGAAGGAATCCGATGATCAATTTACTTGCCGTTGATGATGAAATGATCAATTTGATGATCATCGAAGAATCTTTGTCAGACAAGGGATTTACAGTTGTCAAAGCGAAAGATGGAGAGGAAGCGTTTCAAATTTTAAATTCGGGTTCGATGTTATTTCATGCAATCATATTGGATCGATTGATGCCAAAGATGGATGGGATCGAACTTTTAAAAAAAATCAAACGTTCTGAAAAGTATAGAGATATTCCAGTCATCTTCCAAACAGCAATGAGTTCTATCACAGATATGACGGAAGGACTTGATGCTGGTGCCTTTTATTATCTAACCAAACCTTATTCCCGTGCACTTCTCGTTCGGATTGTCCAAACGGCAGTGGAACATTTTATCAAATTACAAAGGGCCAAAGAAGACCTACACAAAGGAATGGGAGCTCTCCGCCATATGATCACAGGTGAATTTCGGATCCGTTCGATCCGTGAATCACATGAACTGGCACCCTTACTGGCCAATGCATGCCCTGATCCGGAACGTGTGTTAACTGGGATTATGGAAATTCTAAACAATGCGATTGAACATGGAAATTTAGGAATTTCATACCAAGAAAAATCCGAACTCCATGACAACGATAAGCTGATGGAAGAAATCTTCCGAAGACTTGATACACCTGAATACAAAGACAAATTTGTAAAGGTTAGTTTTGAACGAAATGAGGAACGGATAGAAATTCGTATCAGTGACCAAGGAAAGGGTTTTGATTGGAAACGGTATTTGTCAATTGAAGCCATGACCAAAAATGCTTTCAAAACACATGGCCGTGGAATCTTTATGGCGAAAAAATTATCCTTTGATGACCTAACTTATATTGATGAAGGAAGGACTGCAATCATACGGATTGACCTAACAAGTAAAACCAGTAATTTGCTCACTGATTTTCAGGAATAAAATTATAAAGTAAACACAAGTGGATCGGTAAAATCAGAAATGATTTGGTTCACATGGGGTTTTAATTCGTCTATTGTGTGTGAGGTGGCAACTCCCATAATGGAACAACCTGCTGCTTTTCCTGAAAGCAACCCAGCGATAGAGTCTTCAAACACCACACAATCCTTTGGATCTAAGCCCAAACCCTTTGCACATAGTGTATACACTTCTGGATTCGGTTTGCCATGTTTGACCATGGAACCATCGATGATTACATCAAAATAAGATCGTATGCCTAAATTGTCTAAAGTGAAATTAACATTCATCGTGGGGGCAGATGTTCCAAGTGCAATTTTCACTTGGTTTGACTTTAAATGTTGGAAGAAAGTTAGAATCCCATGATGGGGTTTCATTTCCTTACCATATAAGTTTTGGTACAAATTTTCTTTTTCTGCACCATAGTTTTGAATCTCTTCTGCACTGACATTCCCGAAGATCATTTGGAACAAATCTGCATTTGTTTTTCCATTATAAGTATCTCGATAGATTTGTGCATTGAGAGGGAATTTGTATTTTTTTGCGAACTCCATCCATGCTTGGAAATGGAATTTGTGGTTGTCGACAACCACACCATCCATATCAAAAATAAAACCTTTATGTTGCATTTTCTATCCTTTCTATTTCATAACCACCGACAAGGCCTGTCATAAAATTGGGAATTTTGGTCGTAAAAGAGAATATTTGTTTCTGAAAAGGGTGAGTTAACGTGATAGAAAGGGAATGGAGTGCCATACGAGGATAGGATTTAGTTTGGTTGCCATACTTCGTATCACCAACGATGGGGTGGCCTTTTTCTGCAAAATGCACTCGGATTTGATTTTTGCGACCTGTGATCAGATCAATTTCCAATAGAGAATATGAATTGGATTCTTTTAACACTTTGTATTTTGTTTCGGAGTATTTTCCTTCTTTTGGATCCTCTACGGAATAGACACGGTGGGCTTTTGATTCCGTGAGATAGGATTTGATGGTACCTTGTTTTACTTTCCAATGCCCGTGAGTGACAGCAACGTAAGTTTTTTTGGTGTTTTCCCAATTTTCTTGTAACGTTTGTTTTGCGATTTCCGTTTTGGCAAATACAAGGATGCCTGAAGTATCTCTGTCCAACCTATGAACAATGAAGATACGATGTTTGGACCTTTCACTTCCCTTTTTCACATAATCCATCAGAGAAGCATAGGCAGTTTTTGATTTTTCTGATTCTGTAGCGATGGTCAAAAGGCCTGCTGGTTTATCCACAACAAGCAAATCTCGGTCTTCAAAAATGATCTGTAAACCTTTTGGTAAAAACCGAGTGTTTGTTTTTTGTTTCATTCTTTCAATAGGAGTTTTAAAACTTTGGGATTGTTTTGCCGTTCTGCAAATTCAATCGCTGTTTTGCCCCATTTATCTTTTTTTTGCGGATCGGCTCCTGCGTCTAGTAGTAGTTGGATGAGTTCGTATTTTTCATTTAAGATGGCGCTGTGTAGTTTTGTGGAACCGTATTTGTCTAGTCCATCGATATCCTTTTCGATGGTTAAGAGGATTTTGGTGGCTTGCCAATTTTCATTGATGATTGCTTGATCGAGTGCTGTGACTCCTTTGTTATTTTTGATACTGGAATCCACATTTTGTTGGGAAAGGATTGTGAGTATTTCTAAAGAATTACCGATCACGCTGAGGTGTAAAGCAGTAGAACCCTCAAAATTTTTGTGGTTCACATTTGCTTTTGCATCCAGTAACATTTGGAATAACTTTGGTTTTTCTAGGTGGTCATTGCCCATATTGATCATGGCAAGAAGCGCTGTGTTTCCTTCCGAAGTTTCTAACTCCAAATTGGCACCGCGACGGATCAATTCTTCCACCAAAACAAAATTTCTAGAGAAAATCGAATTCATTAATGCTGTGACTCCAAATTTTGTTTGTGCATTGGTGTTTGCGCCTGCATCGAGTAATGCTTTGGTATGATCGATGAATTTAAATTCGGAAGATGCTAAAGTGATGAGTGGAGTTTCTGTGAACGAATCTTTCGTTTCTAAATTGGCGCCTTTTGTTAAAAATAAGGCGAACAAAGAAGGATCAAATTTCCGAACTTTTGTCATAAAATAATGGAAATGGGTGCGGTTGTAGTTTTTTTCGCCTAACGCATAATTTGGGTCAACACCTTGCTCTAATAATAACCGAATGATCTCGTTTTTACTAAAACTGATGGCAATTGCGAGTGGGGTATTTCCATCCTTCATGGGAACATTCAAACTTGCTCCCTTCGCAATTAAAAACTTTGTTAGATCTACATTTCCCAGTTCTGCCGCATAATGGAGGAGTGTATACCCATCTTCACTTCGTTTTGTATTGACATCGAATCCTTTGTTTACTTTTTCTTTGATGGTTTTGGGATCACGCATCTGGGAAAGATTGAGATCATTCGCATCCATTCGGTTTGTTTGCAGTAATAAAAAAAGAATTAGGTTTGTGATCGTAATGATACGAATGGATGGGATTACCATGGAGAGGACCCTCCTTGTGGGCGAAGGATGACAATTTGATTGCCAGTGGAAAGACCTAAAACTTCTTTTTGTTTTGGATGGACTGCGAGCAAATTGGGGTGTATATAACTTTCATCATCGTTTGAAACAAATAAGAGTTCACCTAATTTGGTATCGACGATGTACACCTTCCCTGTGGAGTAGAGTCCACCGATGATCAATATTTGATTGGAAGGTGCATAGATTTCGCCCGCGTCAAAGAATGAAGACCGCAACATTTCTTTTTTTGTGGTTAAATTGTATCCATACAATTGGATGAACCCTGTTTCCACTCCTGCTGAACAAAACAAATGGTTACCATCTGGAGTGATGGCAACAGATCGAATCGTTTGACGGTCTTTTGTTTCTATATCTTCCGAATCACTTCGAGGTATATATACAATTGGACCTGCTGGTTTTTCTTCTACGATTTCAATACTCATATTTTGATTCATGACAGATGGAGTGATTTCATGGATTCTGCCATGTGCATTTCCATAAAGAATGGAATTACGTTTTTGAATGTATTGGAAAGGTAATTGGAGGTGGGCAATTTCAAACCCAGCCGGTTGTGTCCAATCAGCACTGTTCGGATCTGCTGTTAATTGAAAGTCATTCAATTTATTTCCTGTTGCTGTATCATAGATCATAAACCTTCTATCATAAAAATTGGGACCTTCCATATTATGTTTATAGGATACTAAAATCTTTTTTCCATTTTCGATGAATTTTGCATTGTCGATGGTGAGGATCCAGTTGGGTGAAAGACCTGCTTCTTCCCTGTTTGTTTTACTTTCATCACCAGGGTAGCGATAGTCGATGTCAGCGGTCACAGAATAAAAAAGTGAGTTTTCCGCTGGAAAGGATTTCGTAATACTTCCGTTAGCTGATGATCGAATCACTAGATACCGTTCGGAAGACTGAGAATTAGGATCTGTTTGTCCAAAACTTAAAAAGAATTGTCCATCTGGCGAAACATCAAAAATTTTTGGACCATCAAATTCTTTTTGGTACTGCATTTTTGCTTCTATTTTCCAAATCAAACTGCCATCCACCAAACTGATCCGATAGAGATAAAAATCAGTTGTTCCAATGAGAGCGGATTTGCCATCACTGTGGTAACGGATGCTAAAAATATTTTGCCCATCAATGGAAGGAGTGATGCGAGTTTGGATTTGCCAAGAGAGATTGGGGTTTGTGACGGATGCCCCTTCGTTTTGGACCTTCGGGAAAATGGCCACCGATTGGGAATGAACCGACATGATGGGAAATAAGAATAAAACAAAGAGGAGGGGGTATCTCATGCGCGAGAGTCTAAGGGATGGGAAAAAGAGGTCAAGACTTCCGTGGAATTGCGAATTTCAATCGGATATGTCCTTTTTACTCGAACGAAATGTTTAATTTATTGAATTTATTTCTGTTAAAACAGATAAGGAAAAAGAGGATCCGATGGTAAGCGCTTTGGAAGTGACCAAACAAAAACAATATGTCCCCTTACTCCAGCCCATCTTTTCTGTGGAAGAACAGAATGTGGTGGCGTACGAATCCCTAGGTCGTGTCCGGGATGGGAGTGGGCAATTGGCACTGGTTCCCGAATTTTCTGAACCGAATGTGACTCCACTCCGGATGTCAGTGATCGATCGAGAGTTACTTAGTATCTCCTTAGAAAAAATCAAAAACACGAATGACCAACTCTTTGTCAATATGTCTCCCGACCAGGTGATTTTAGAATATGAAGAATGTAAGGGGAATGTCCTTCCCATCACGGAAATTGTCAAACACCACGGGGTATCATTAAATCGAATTGTCATCGAGATCACAGAAAAATCTGGTAGTTTTGGAACGGATGTACTCGCAGCAGGTGTTGAACTTCTCAAAGAACAAGGATTTGGGATTGCATTAGATGACGTTGGATCGGAATCATCCAACTTAGAAAGGTTAGGTGCAATTAAACCTGATATCATCAAAATTGATTTGAATCTTCTAAAAAAATCCATCGAAAAACGAGAATACCAATCGATCCTTGAATACCTAAAACAAATTTCGTTAAGCATTGGCTCTCAATTATTATTTGAAGGGATTGAATCAGAAGAAGAGTTATACCAAGCCGTGAATTCTGGTGCAAGTTTACTGCAAGGTTATTATTTGGGAAGGCCAGCTGAATACAATGAAGAGAAACAAAGTATTTGTGATGTAGTTGTCCCTCGTTTGCAAATTTATCATGAGAATAAACGTAAGGAAGTCGCAAAGGAAATTGAATTTGAAAAATTAATCAAAACGAAATTAATGTCTTTGCAATTAAAAACAATTAAATTGGACAATCGTGTGATCATTGATCCACAAAGTTTTTTTAAATTAGATCCAATGATACAAAGGGTATATGTAACCGATTGGCAAGGGACACAAGTTTCACCTTATTATGAGAGAACGAGTGATTCTGGATTTATTGAAAATATGTCATTTTTACAGAAAAACTGGTCGTATATGCCATTTTTTTATAAACACGTGAAACAAGTGTTTCGCGATTCTGAGTCTTGGCAAGTCAGTGACCCGTATTGGGATAAAACTTTAAAAAAGAAAGTGATCGTATACTCACGAGTGAATGAGATGGGTTATTCATTTTTCGTAGATTTAGTTCTGGATGAATCCAAGTGAATGTGTGTTCGGTTTTGCAGAACAAATGTACCAACAATGGTAATCTATACATGATAATTTCTTAATGTTTGTAATCTGATTGTGGTGATGATCACAATCAGAGTTAAGATCACTCCTGCAGAAAGAACTGCTGTTGCAATGGATACCTTAACAAGGATGAGACCCGACAATAAACCAGCAAAAGCAGGGACCACTTGGCTTGTGATGGTATACAAACTCATTAACCTTCCTCGATACTCAGGACTCACTTCTGATTGCAAGATTGCTACGAGCAAACTGATACTAGCTCCTGCTCCAAAACCACTCACAAGTAATAAGGCAATGGAAATCCATAAATAATGACTGAGTCCAATTCCAAGAAGACCAAGACCACAAACCAATCCAGAAGTGAGAATCAATTTTCCATATCCAAAATGTTTTGCCAATTTTAAGGAAGTGCCTCCCCCAAGGAGGAGTGCCAATGCAAGTGCCCCTAAAAAGAAACCACGCTCTAACTCACCTAACTGAAGAACTCCTTTTGCATACCTAGGCATCATCACTTGTACAGGTCCCATAGAACAATAAATCACAATTGAAAAAAGTAATGTTTGTTTTAATAGTTCATGGTTTTTGGCGTAGGATACACCTCGTAAGATTCGATCCCAAGCGGAAGAAGATTTTCCCTGACCTTCTGTTTTGATTCCAACCAATAATCCCATTGCGATTAAAAATAAGATCACACCTGTTATATGAACAAATTTCCATGAACCAATGCTCCTGCAAAACGCCAAAATAGGAGGTGCTGATCCGAAACCTAACATCACCAATACGTTAAAAATGACAGCCATCTTTTTCTGTTTTTCACCTGCCAATCTTCCGAGTAAGGACATTCTTGCTGGTGCAAGGATTGACCATCCTACGCCCACAAAAAAAGCACCTAACAAAAAGAGTGTTACAGATGGAGCACCAACCATCTGTGATGATAGATTGAGTAATCCAAGGGCAATTAAAAAGGAACTATGCGCCAGTTGTGCTAGAATTTGAGGAGAATGGGAATCACACCAAGCTCCTGCAAACCAACCAAGAAAAAGAGGAACTCCAAAACACAACCCAAATCCAATACCAGCCAATGCATCTTGGTTCCAGACATCTTGTGCATATAAAATCACACTATAGTTTGTGAGATGGCCTGCTAAAAATCCTAGAAAGGAAGCGGATAAAAATCGAAACATGTGCCCTTGGTGGTAAACATTGCTTTGGTTCATTTTGATTGTGTAACCTCCATTAAAGTTGGTTGCCCATCTTCAATATGCCAACTTGGAAATGCTCCATTAGAAGAATAGGCCTTTCCATCTGCTGAAAATTCGATATCACGAGTGAAGGTAACCTTACGACTCATTGGATACACTTTCCAAGTTTCGGTTTTGATATCCATCACCATTAGGTTGTCAGACGAAGTTCCAGTCACCCATACGAGATTGGATTTTCGGTCTACATTGAGAGAGTATGGTGTTTCCACTCCATCAACGGCAGTGGGAAGGGGATAAAGTTTGAATTTTCCATCTTCCGGTGTGTACTTAGCAATGGAGCCTTCTGGAAACACAGAAATCCAAACATGGTTGTCACGATCCACACGTAACCTACGTGGCCCTTGGAAAGGAGTCGAAATCAATTGAAACGAATCATCTTTGGGATCGATTTTACCTATGGTATCTGCATGGAGTCTTGTAAACCAAACAGTTCCATTCGGAGCCACATCGATCCCGTATGGAAGAGGCATACCACTGACACGTTCATCCACGGGCAATAAATGCATTGGGAAACCCCAATTCATAAGTTTGATAATGAATCCACTGATCCATAAACTAAAACTTTCTTTTTTGGTCCTAGCTGGTAAATCATAGGTATGGAAACTTTGATCTTTACGATTGAACATACCCACTTGATTCGAAAGTGCTAATGTAAACCAAACACGATCTTCTTCATCTATACGAATTGTGTGAGGGTACAAACCATCATTGAACAAATGGTCTTTAAATTTTTTTGTTTTTGGATCAAATTCTGTGATTCGTTTTTGTAAGGAAGGAGTGATGAAAATATTCCCATCAACCGGTGATTCGGCAAGAGAATGCAAACCAACATAGGTTTCATGTTTTTGGAACGAACGTAACCTTCCTGGAAGGAGTCCGCCCAATTCATCTTCAGGTTGTTTGGGAACCTTATAGACAACCGTTTTACCAGTGTTAGGGTTAATTTCCCATAAACGATCTTGGATGTTATCTCCTACATAAACGAATCCAGTTTTTTTATGGTACAATAGATCATGCATCTGGGAAAAACTATCTCCCATCGGCCATTCCCGAATGATCGCTCCATACAATTCTTTTCCCCAGGCTCTCCCAGGTTTCACTCGTTCTGGGTGTTTTAATAAATCGAAATATGCATTCGATAAAATACCAGGAAGTTTTTTTTTGGCTTTCCCATGAGGTCTTGCACCATAACCCATCATTCGATTGATGATCTCTTCCCAATCCCCTTCCGAAAAAGCACGTCTCATAAAAAAACTACCTTGTTGGTGGCAAAAACCACATTGTTCTAAATAGGTTTTTTTAAGATCTTTCTCTTCACCAAAATCAAGAGCTGCGACCCAACTATTCGATGGGTATTGGCCTACCAAATAACCTAAATCGGTCACTTTTTCCATCCGAAAGGAAACAGAACTCAAATTTGAATAGGGCCTTACATTGATATCCTTATACCCAATTTTACGAAGTCGAATGGTCACCTGTGGAGCATATGGAAATGAAATATTTACTTTTCCATTTGGGTTTGTGAACATCGTCACTTCTGGTGTGATAAAAAATTCTAATCCTTCTGGTGGATACCCATGGTCATCACGTGGTGGGACTTGTGGTTTTTCTGCTTTGATTGTCACCATCACCAGATCTAAACTTTTTCCCTCGCTGTCTTTGACATCGACTTGTATGGCAGATAACGAAGTATAGGTGAAAAAGAAACAAAGAATCAATACGATTTGAAGAATAACTCTAAGCTTAAAACGATTCGATTTCATCATAGGGAACTCCTTTGGCATTTAAATAAGCAATGAACGTTTCTTTGGAAGTGTACTTGGGAATGTATCCGAATACAGATTTGAGTTGTTTGTTGGAAAGAACAGGCCGGTATCGCAAAAAATCAATTTGATCGGGACCATACTGTGTGAGTCGGAATCGTCTTAAGATCCAAAGGATCGACTGTAATAAAAAAGCTGGTATGGGTAGGTAAGGTTTCCGAATCATACGACTGATTTCTTTTAAACTAAGTGCACCATCCCCCGCCAAATTAAAGATTCCTTCTTTTTTCTCTGCAATCCCTTTTGCGATGATCCCAATGACATCTTCATCCCAAATGAAAACAAATGGACTTTTATGCCCAAGGATCCCCATCACAAATGGTTTTTGGAACATATCAGTGATTAGGTTATTCACATTTTTCCCCAATATGGTTCCCGGGCGTAATACCAATTGTTTGAGATCCGGAGAATTGGTTCGGTATTCATTTAGAATCTCTTCTACTTCTCGTTTGTGTTTGGAATATACAAATGCAGAATGGCCACGGATCGGATCTGTTTCTTCGATCCATTCTTTGTTTTCTTTATGATAACCGTATGCGGCCCCAGAGCTTGTAATGATGACTTGTTCCGTTTTTGCATAGACTGCACCATCTAACACATTCTTTGTTCCGTGGACATCAATTTTCCATTGTGTTTCTTCACTCATCCCTGGTGGTGGATTCAGAATGGATGCTAAATGAACAATCGAATTTGGTTGCCAAGTTTGGATCAAATCAATCACAGCATTTCGATCACTGATCTCTAAAAGTTGGAATTCTAAATTTGGAAAATTTTGGAATCCTAACATTGGTTTGATATCTGTTGCCAAAAGTTTCCAATTAGGATAGGTTTGTAACAAATGTTGGATTAAGGTAGAGCCAATGTAACCTGCTCCACCTGTGATGAGCACTTTCAATTCAATTGCCTTCTTGTGGAGAATTCCGTTTCCAAAACATCACTAAAATCAATCCAGAAATAATATGCCATATCCCCCAAAAGGCTGCCACCAAAGCCATGTTTGGTTCCCCTTGGAATTGGGTTAAAATAAGTCCCAAAGCAAGGCCTGAGTTTTGCATTCCCACTTCAATGGTGATGGCACGTTTGTTCCCTTCGTTTTGACGAAAGAGTCTAGCGATCAAATTTCCGATCGTGAGTGCTATTAAATTGTGAAAGACAACTATGATAAAAACAAATCCGAGATGATCTAAAAAGATTTTCCAATTCCCTCCAACTGCAAATGCAACAAAAACTATAAATGCAATGGATGATATACGTTTGAAAAACGGAGTGATTTTGTGTGCAAATCCTGTAAAAAAATTCCCAATGACCATTCCTAATAATAAAGGAACCAAAAGTAAAACAATCATACTTTTGATGATCATCAAACTATCAATTTTTAGTTCTCCTGAACCAGAAATCATCGCATGAGTGATTGGATTTAGGTTGGCCGTTAAAGTAAAGTTAAGTGGTAATGTGATGATCGCAAAAAAACTTGAAACCGCAGTCATACTCACTGAAAGCGCAGTGTTTCCTTTTGCAAGATGTGTGATGATATTGGATAAGTTTCCGCCGGGACTTGCGGCAACCAATAACATTCCCAATTCGATACCCGCAGGTAAGTCTAACATAAGAGTGATGAGTAAAGTCACCCATGGCAAAAAGATCACTTGTCCAATGAGACCTGCAAGCGCTGCAACGGGTCTTTGTAACACTCCTTTAAACGCAATGAATCGTAGTTCGAGTGCTACACCGAAAATCATCAGTGCCAAAACCAAACCTAAAACGATCTGATAATCATTGTTATAATTCATAATTGGATCTTCCTACTAAAACATCACAACCAAACACAAACCAGTTGGGTAATGAATGAATGTTCATCGGACTAACATTTTAATCATGAAAGATTCGATTCTATCTTTTTTTATGATCGAAAGAATCAGATCGTAAGTTATTTCTGAACAGTTTGTATTTTTTTGGGGCGGATCCGCGTGGCGCGGACCGGGCTTTTCGCTCCAATCTTTCCTGCCGGAAAGGATTTCCGCTACAATCCCTTCCGCATGGTATTTCCACGTCAGACAAGACCTGCCCCTAAAGGCCCTTCCGCCTCGTCGGAAAATTTTGGAATTAGGGCAAAAAATTCAAAGTCGACAGTCGGAATGCTTTCATTTTTTTAGTAGACTATTGTCGAGAAATGAAAATGGGATCAATTTTCGTCAGATTGGAAAGACCATAGGGTATTTGAGGTAAAAAGTGTTAACAATTGCAGACCTTTGGAAACAAGGAAAAATCATCATCAACCGAATTCGTTTTGGTTTAGTTCTTTTATTTTTACTCGCGATGATAGGTGCCAAAGATGAATTCCAACCCAAGATGTTCCTCATTCATATGATTGGAACCTGTATCATGGGATTCTATTGTGCGATTGCATATTTTTTAGAAAGAAAATCAAACCCTCCCACTTGGTTTCACAAAATCCTGATCCTAATGGACACACTTGTTTTGTCTTTCACCATCATTTTAGATTGTTCCTTGAGTTTACAAGAAGCGGAAGCGGCACTGGCAAACGCTGTTGTGTATTTTATTTTTTTCTTTAATGCCATTTACTCCGGATTTTTAGGAGATCGAAAGTTTGTTTTGATCAACTCATTACTCGGTTCCATTTTAGTTGCGGTTGCCTTGGTTGTTGCCGTGAAAATCGGAGGTGTACAACTTTCTGTTGATCCTGAACAATCCAGACAGATTGGTTACGTAGGCCTTGCCGGTGAAGTGATGAAACCAATCTTCATCATGATCGCAGGATACATTGTCAGTTTACTTGTGCAGTTATTAACCAAAATTAGTTCTCTTGCTGAAATCAAAGCAGAGGAAGCGGAAATGCTTTTAGGGCAAACGAAGGAAAGGAACAAAGTTTCTGCCAATGCAGCGATCAAACTTGAAAGTTCGATCATTAATTTTAGTAAATTTGTTTCAGATACATCATTAAAATTAGAATCGCAAGCAGCCTCATTGGAAGAAATCACAGCAGTTATCTCTGAACTTTCTAGTTCCTTTGAATCCAATGGTGCCTCCATCGAAGAACAAAATACTAAAGTGCAAAGAATGGTTTCCGATACAGTGGAATTAAAAGAAACCGTGGACCAAATTTTGATCCAAAGTGAACAACTTGTGGAAATTGCCGAGATGAACAAAAAGGAAAGTATGTCGGTAACGGAAGTGGCAGACCAAACCGCAACACATTTGGAATCCATCCAAGCCTCTTTTGACCAAGTAAACGAAATCAATAATATAGTCGCGGAAATCGGAGAAAAGACAAACTTACTTGCGTTAAACGCATCAATTGAAGCGGCTCGTGCTGGAGATGTTGGAAAAGGTTTTGCTGTGGTTGCAAATGAAGTGAGTAAACTTGCAGAATTTACAAAAAATAACGTAAAACGAATCGCAACAGTAGTGAAAAGTTCAAAGGAAATTATTTCCAATGCACGATATGCTTCCCAAAGTACTGGTGAACTTGCCAAGTCTCAAATTGATCGGCTCAACCAAACGTTAATGCAAATCCAAAACATGAACCAATTGTATGTGGAACAAAGGAATACTTTGTCTTCAATTCTTTCGGAACTCTCTCAAATCCGTGAACTTTCCAATCAAATTGCAGGTTCTACAAAAGAACAGTTATTAGGTCAAAAAGAAGCATCCAAAGGGATCATCCAATTGGAGATGGAAGTCAATGAAATTAGCCGAGCTTCCAAAGACTTAGAGGAACACATCCAAATGATCAAAGAGGAAGCCAATATTTTAGCTTCCATGGGATCAAATGAATCCAAATGAATGCAGGATAGAATCCGATAATCGGTTTGGAACTTTCATCCCTTTCGATAGGACCTTTCTAGGAAGTTAAAAACCCTAAGATTTTTTCCCTCACAAGGTCGGAACGTAAAATCATCTTATGACCCAAACCTTCTGTGGAAAAAAGTGTTCCACGTTTCCATGCTTTGCTTACGGCCTCTCCCATTTCGTAAGGAATTTCAAAATCACCGCGATCATGGATCACAAGCAATTCATTCTCTAATTTGGGACCAATTGTTTCTAAGTCGATACTTGCCATGGTTCGTTTTACTTTTTTTTCTAAAACAGTACGCATGTTTTGGATTTCCTCATCTCGTAACTCAAGGTACCGGCTAAAGTCTTGGATCAAAAGTTCCAATTTGGAAGGTGGGGCTATATAAATCAGTTTTTCTGTTTTGACACCTAACTCTTGTGCAACTGATGCAACGGCTCCGCCAAAGGAATGAGTGATGATCACATTGGGATTTCCAATTTGATCGGTAAGCGCCTTCACGATGTTTGCTGATAAAACAATATTTGAATAACGCCCTGAAGAAACACCGTGACCTGGCAAGTCAATGCCTACCACTCTGACCCCTCTTTCGACCAAAGAAGGAATGATCCTTGCAAAATTTCCTGTTTGTCCATTCCATCCATGTACAAGTAAAATCATTTCGTTTGTATCGACTGATTCATTCCAAACATAGTATTGGATTTTGTGTTCTCTCACTTGTAACCAGTATCTGTTGGCTTTATCCAATACTTCCAATTCCTTTCTCGAGGGACTTTGTTTATCCGTTTTCAAAAACCTTTGGACCGTCACATAACCAAACCATTTCGAGTTTTGTTTCCCATACTCCCATTTTTTTTCCATAGGGATGGGGTAAGTTCCATTTAGTGAACGAACGATCGTGCTATTTATACTCATAAAATCTCCTAGTGACTCTCATCAATTTTCATTATTTCGCATACGTTTGATTAAGGATTAGAATTCCGTTTGATTAAATCGTTAAAACATTGTTTGGTGCGTTTTTCAGAAGATTTGTCTTCTAATAAACGATTGTAAAAATGATAGGACAACACAAGGCCCCAGATCTCTTGTACCATTTGTTCCACATTGGTTTTTGAATCCAGTTCTCCCATTTGTTTTGCTTCTTCTACAAATTGTTTTAGGGAAGAATGCCAAGAGAGTTGGATTTTTCGAAGGTGGTCTCGCACAATCCCAGGTTTATCATCAAATTCAGAACTAGAAGCTAGGAATAAACAACCTCCGGGCAATGAGGATTTTTCTGACCACTCAAGCCAATTGGTGAATGCATTTCGAATGCGAGTGATGCCTGGTTTTGTTTTTAATGTTGGGTACAATACGAAACGACGGAAAAATTCACTGCCTTTTCGCAAAACATCGATTTGGAGGTTTTCTTTGGAGGAAAACTTGGCAAAAAGTCCACTTTTGGACATTCCTAATTCGTCAGCCAGACTGCCAATGGTAAGCCCTTCTAATCCTTGGACACTGGCAATTTGCACGGCACGGTCCAAAATCATCGACTTTGTGTTTTCCCCTTTGCCCATAATATTAGTACGATCGTTCGTTTTAAATTGTAAAGCACTTTTTTAGCTTTCGGAGGTGTAAGGAAAGATTTTTGCCCTATTTGCTGTAACGAAGGATGACTCCACCAGTGGAAAGCGGAGTTGTTTCGATGAGTTTTAGGTTTTGGTTTGGAATTCCTTCCTTGAAAAGTCGATTTCCTTTTCCTAAAAATACGGGAGCAACACAAATACGGAATTCATCAAAGAGATTTGCTTCCATCAAAGATGCAGAAAGAGAAGCACTTCCAAAAACAAACATATCTCGGTTCCCTTTTTGTTTTAATGAGGAAATTTCGGAGACGGCATCTTTCGTGATGTTGGTATGATTCCAATTGGCTTGGCCCAGTGTTGTGGAACAGGCAAGTTTTGGAATTTCGTTCATGTATTTGGCCACTTCGCCTTCTTCTTCTTTGGCACTGGTCCAATAATCTGCCATACCTTGGTAGGTTTTGGCACCAAACACAAGCATGTCGGCGGAACGTAGTTGGGTGAGGCTAAACTCTTCCAGTTCTTTCCCCCAAACGAGACCGTGAAAACTTAAGTCCCAAGGTTTTTCACCTTCAAAGTATCCATCCAAGGTGACCACATTCCACATAATTAACTTTCGCATATTATTCCTCCACTGTGTTAACTTACCAAAGAAGTATCACAAATTAGTTTTTGTCTTTTGGAGATACTTCAGGTTTGGTATCACCTTCTGCTAATCGCAAATCACGGACATTTTTTTGGACGGCGACAGCTGCAAATAAACTTAACACAAATGAGATTCCGAAAAATCCTTTTTCACTTAAGTTTAACGTGGCATTCCATAACCCGATTGTGAGTAATAACAAAGTCAATGCGACTGAAAACCAACATAATCCGATATAAATTCCTGTGACAAATAACCCTTCTAATTGATCCCTTACCGTTTTTTGTAAGGAAACAGCTGAGAACAATCCATACATCAGAATTGTGATATAAAATCCCTTTTCATTTAACATCATATCAGAATTCCAAATTCCAATGATAAACGTAAACATACCAATCAGTAATGATAACCAAGAAGCACCGATAAAGGCAGCAGAAGGTTTTTGAGGTTGTGCGATCATTCCAAAAGGATGATGGAATTCTAGCTTTTTCGTCAAGTAGATTGTAGGATCCAAAAATTCAATGAAACAGCGTTAAGGATACGCAGGGCTTGGTCACCTGCCTTCGTTAGATGGTAGGTGACGGGAGCGTCAGCGCACCCCGGAGTAGCCTGGCCCTTGCGGAAATTGGGTTCCAAATCAAGATGATTGGGGAACGCCCCGTCATCCTTTCCATTACAGTTTTGGAAACGATTTTGCAGACATTTGGGCGAGTGCGGAGGCCGAACACGGAAATCACCTAACAATTCCATTGACAAATATTCGGAAATTCGGATGAATGAGCCCCACATGCGATGCATGTGATTTGAAAAAAGGATCTGAAAATGAATTCAAAACTACTGGTCGTTCTACTTTTAGGGTTATCCTCCTATAATTGCATTGGTTTTTTACTCCCCAAGGACAAACAAAACCAATCTTCATTTTTACAGTCCTTTTTGGGTTTGTTTATGGGCAGTTCCTCCGATCTGCGCTCTGTTTCGGCTGAGGTCGGACCAAGTGGGGGAACGTTAACTGCCTCAGACGGAAGTTTCTCGTTTGAAATCCCTGCGGGAGCACTTTCCGAAACAAAAGTCATTACCGTCTCAAGGAATGTGAGTCCCAATGGTTCCATTCCGACGGAATACGGATCCACAAGCCCTATCTTTAAATTTGAACCAGAAGGTTTGAAGTTTTTAAAACCTGCTTATCTCACCATCAATTACGAACAAGGCAGAATGCCAGAAACTGGGATCGAAGAACGTAGTGTTGGTATGTACTATGTAAAAGACGATTCCACTCTAGAAAAAATGAAAAAAGTTTCCGTGGACTATTCAGCTAACACGATGAAAGTGGAGGTTGTTCATTTTTCTTTTGGTGTGGCGTTGAACATCCAAATCTGGTTGGTTTCTAGTGGAATCATTACCAATCCAAATCCTGTTTCGAATATTGCCGACCGAGTGATTGAAGAGTTAGCAAATTATGCTGACTACGGTTATGCGAGTCCCGATGAATACTTCCAGGCAAATGCTGGGATCCTTGGACCATTTATCAACGAACTTGTGGATGTGTTAGGAACAGATCCAGTCACAGCAGCGTTTCCGAATGCGGATTTTGACGGTGATGGGGCACCTAACTTTGAAGATCCGATGGTCCCTTCCCTTGGACCGGTGATCACTGTGAATTCGATTTCTGCTCCTTTTGTGAGTACGGTATCAGGTTCCATACTTTCGACAGAAATCCAATGGAGGTCTTCCAAAACAGGGACCTATTCCATACGCAAAAATGCGACTGATTGTAATTCAGGAACCACTCTGTATTCAGGGAGTGTGACCGCGAATGTAAACCAAACCTCTGGAACCATCCTTGCATCCTCTCTCAATTTGGGAACCAATGCCTTACGCATCTGTGTGACGAGTAGTGGTGTGACTGGCTTTGGTGTGGCAAATGTCACTCGAGATGACACCGCTCCCGGTGTGACCATCCTCCCATCAGGTGGGAATTATGGTGTCATCCAATCTGTTGTGATGAATTGTTCTGACGCGGGTGGGGCAGGTTGTTCCAAGGTAATTTACACAACGAATGGAACCACACCATCCTTTGGTGCCAATTGTTCGGTGGGTGTAGGAACAGAATATACGTCATCGGTCCCAACACCAAACCAAACAACTACGACCTTTAGAGTAAGGACTTGTGACCGTGCCGGAAACCAATCCGTTGTCTTTAGCGAATCATACACAGTGGATACCATCGTTCCAACCATCACCATCAATAGTGTATTGCCATCTACGTATTTAAAAAATGACCAAGTCGCAACGATTAGTTGGAAATCAGATAAAGCAGGGAATTACCATTTGAAATTAGGAGCCACATGTGCTTCCGGTTCGGCTCTTTCTGGCACAAACGTAACAGGAACAGTTGCCGCGAACGAAACGGTTGTATCCGAAATCCCTGTGGCTTCCTTTGGCTCGGAAGGAAATAAAACGGTTGTGGTTTGTGTGGCAAATCTTGTGGGCACCAATGGATCTTCTTCTGTCAATTATACAGTTGATCTTTCAAGTCCAATCATCACTGCATCTGTTGACAGCGGAACCTATACAGTTCCGCAAACTCTCTCCATCAATTGTGAAGACCTATATTCCGGTTGCCATGAAGTGATTTACACAGTGAATGGAACGTCCCCATCCTTCGATGCCAATGGTAGCATCCAAAATGGACAATTGGTTACTGGTTCCATCATCACACCTAACAATGCGGTATTGCAATATCGATTTTTGGCAAAAGACCATGCAGGGAATGTTTCCACAGAACTTGTAAGGAATTTTACAATTGGGGAATTGATCCCAAGGTTTACGTCGTTTGATGTGCCGGAATTTGGTACGAAAGGGATCATTGATGATGTGAATAAGACGATCATTGTGAATATTTATAGGGCTAAAAACCCAACGTATACTCCAATTTATACTACTGAAAATACTTCAATGGTTGTTGTAACTTACCATTTGCCATCGTTATTCAATTTTGAATTAGTTAAGAGTGATTATTTAAGGGTTTCTGGATACTCCGATATGCCTGCATTGTCTGGCGAATTGACTTTAATAAGTCCGACTGGATATCAAGTGAATTACAAAATCTATACTTTTGAGATGGGTACTGATAATAGTCCGCAAAATCTTGGTCTGTCTTCTCAATATCAATTCTTCCTGACAGGTATATTTAGTTCTCAGGTACAATTTCATTTTGAAACTATACATGGCAATATTCCAGTGTTGTGCTCAAAAAATCCGGGAAACCATTACTACAATTGCAATTTTTCACCTTTTCAAACAGAATCAGGTTATAGTATGGATTTGATCATTACAGATGTGGCACCATATTCTACATTTCGGTTCCCAGCTAAGTATATTATGGCAGGAATAAGAAATGGACTAGGATTCGAAAACGGAGAAATACCTTATTGTATTTTACATTATCCGACAACCATGAGCCTGAGCCGATCTCAACAAATGGAAACAGATTGGATATACGCTAGAGTTTACTATCCTAATGTAACGAACAATTTAATCGATAATACATTGATCAAAGGCGAAATTGGATATGGACCTTCTGGAACTGATCCAAGATCGATAGCTGGATGGAGATTTATTTCTGCAAAATTTAATCCTACTAATTTCATTGATAATACAAATAATTCTGAATATGCAGGAAAATTCTATCTCCCAAGTGATGGTACGCATTCTTATACTGCCAGATTTTCGATCGATGGTGGTTTGAATTATACCTATTGTGATACCAATGGAAATGGTTCTGACTATTTCACATATGGACATATTTATCCGGAATTACAGTTCAGTCCTAATTTACTTGGCACATTGAATGTGACTCCTTAAAAAAGTTAGATTTTAAGACACTCAGTTTCCATTATTTTGAGAGCCATCAGCTGATTTGAGTTGGTGGATCATTACACTGGAAAGGTTTATAGTTTCTTACTTGGTTATTGTGCAATCCGAAATGGTTCAGGAACATTTGGGGTTGCACTAGCAGAGTAAGGATTTCCTGAATTCAGAAGAGAAGGAACCCCTGTGGTACCATCCACTTTAAACTGATAAAAATTATTGCCTGCAGTATTGTTAACGAAGCCATAGGCTCCCGTTGGATCCAATGTTACAAATTGTAAATTGGATCCAAAACTTAAAATGGAATTCGCCGAAGATAAAGAACCATCTGAAGGATTGATATCATGTTTTGCTAGTTGCGCTCCGGCAATATTCACTGTATACAAATACTTGCCCGAAGGGTGCATGACGGCGCGAAAATTATTAAATGTTCCAGTAAATGGACTTCCAGCGATTCCAGACAGGTTTCCTGTGGTTGGATTGATTTCCATTCCGATGATCACTCCACCTGATCCAGAGGCAACCGAATAGATAAATTTTGAATTAACCTCTGTTAGTAAAGCTTCCATATTGGTGATTCCAGTTGTAAAAGGAGAGCCAGAAATGTTTGATAATGAACCTGTGAATTGGTCAATGATGTAACCAAATATCTGTTCAGGTGAACCATTTCCGTTTACATACAAAAATTTACCATCTGGAGTGATTGCTAAATGGTTCAACGTACAAGTGCACGGTTGTGAAAACTCACCAATTTTACCTAAAATGCCAGTATTTTCATCGAGTTGAAAAGCAGATACTGATGCTCCATTGATGTTTGAAACATATAGAAATCGATTGGAAGGATGGAAGGCGAAGAAAACTGGATTGGATGTGGTTGTACCAGCATTAGCCGAAAGCGACGACAATACTCCATTCAGTGAATTAACAGAATAACTTGAAATGTAAGAAATTCCAAATCCACCAGAATAGGCAAACCTCCCATTGTTAGTAAACTTTGCGTTGTTAGATGCAAATGCAAATGGGGAAAGAGAGTTAGAAACGAGTTCACCCGTGACCATATTAAGTGAATAGAGTTCCGTATTTGACCCTGCTGAAAAACTTATGAAATAACGATAAACAGTGAATCGATCAGGACTTTGTGTCATTCCAAATTGGTTTTGGATGGTGATTCTGCCTGATTTTGCTCCAAAAGGAACCTTGATAGCCAACCTAGAGCCAGAAGCTTCAATGATTTCAGCAGGCAATGAATCTGCAAAAAACACTTTGTTTTCATTGATATCAGATGAAAAATTTGCACCCTCGATTACAATCACCTCTCCCTCGACACCAGACGATGCTGAGAGATTCCAAATCCTAGGTTGGATGAGAAAGAAGATGGTCGAATACTGTACGATTTGTTTTGAATGAGTATGATTGTCTGGAAAAAAATACGGTTTCCACAGGGGATGATAAAAGCAGGAGCTAAAACAAAATGAGAAATACGTCAAAGACAAATAAAATTGATTCATGGTCATTTCTCATTCATCACTCATTAAATGCTAAATGAGAATTTGATGCAATAAATTATTTCATAATAATCCTATTTATCTGATCCATTTGAATGCAGTTTTCTGAGAAAAAAGACGGAATATACGAATCGATTGAATCTCTGTCTTTTTTAGATCCATTTCATAAAGAGTTAAGATAAGGAATTTAAACTCTAACTGTATATTGGAAGTAATTTAACATCTATTAAAGATTAAAAATCTTTCACACCATCGGCGGCCATACACTACTTTTGTCAGGGTCATTTGGCATATAAACAACCCAAAGTTGATCACCCACTTTTTTGGTAAGGTGGACTTGGTCATAGATATTGCCAACGTTTCCTTTGTGTTGGATTCCATTCACTTCAAAGACAAATTCAACAACTGAGGGAGACTCGCCATTTAAAGATTGGGTATAATCTTTGCGGATGTCTGTGATTTCGCCAACTGTTGCTTTCCCTTCTTCTAAGGGAAGCAGTTCATCATTTGCCGTTTTTAAACCCTTTCGCCAACAGAAAATTCCTATGATGGGAAAGAGGATCGTCCAGAAAAAGGGAATCGTAAAAATGATGCCGATCATAGTCATCACATTGCCCGTGTATTTGATCCGTCTTTTGAATTTTGCAGGAAGGACTCTTGGGGCAGTCGGCGGTTCCGAACCAAGTTCATCCGAAGTGAATGAATATTCGAGTGTTCCTCCACAATTGGTGCAGTTGGTAGCATTTGTGTTTGGGTAATTCGTTTTACACCAAGGGCATTGGATTGTGGTTTCAAATGGCATAGAGTTTCCTCACCTTCATTTGGTTTACAAGTTTACCGATTGTCAATAGAAGCAAAAGAAAATGGAAAAAAACATAACATAAGGAAAAGCTTAGGTTTGTAGCTCTCACTTTTTGATGTGAAAATGATTTTTTCTGTTGTATCTTTATGATCCTATCACATAACAAACATTAGTGATTGAACGGTGATCAACTGTAAATTGTAAACGTATGTTCGTTTATTTCCTCTGATGATTTAGAACGAACGTAATACCCGCGATTTTGATTTTTTAAAAAATGAATTGATCCGAATCGATTTCTTGGTTGCTAAGGATCTTGAAAGGATTATCATCAAGGAATGCGTTTTCTCTTTTCTGTATTCTTATTTCTCTGTTTCCAATGTGCAAAGCCAACACTCAATAACCCACGTGATTTTGAATCTGATTCATTTCGAGAAAACGAAACACTTCTTTGTCTCACAGGGCAAAGTTCTTTCTGCCAAGCGGCGATTCCTGTTTGTACCACGTGTCGTTTTTTTTCCACAAGTATTACTTATAATGGAGCTCGCGGTGGGATCGCTGGAGCCGATGCCAAATGTATGAGTGATTCGAAAAAACCAACGGAGCCAGCAAGAGCCGTCTTCAAAGCCTTTCTTGTGGACGATGTGAACCGCATTGCCTGCACGACAGATAATTGTTTAACTGGAGGTGCATCGGAACATGTGGATTGGATTTTAAAGCCCAATACAACGTACGTGAGGGCAGTGGATGGAGCGACGATTGCTACCACAAATAATGTAGGAATCTTTACCAGCCAAACAGGTGATGCGGAAAGTCCTTCAGTTTCTACTATTTTTACAGGTATAGATACTTTCGGTTGGGATACGCGGTTAAATAATCATTGCAGCAGGTGGACGGATGCATCGGATGGTGCACTAGTAGGAGTCGCATCCAATAGTAATAGTTTGTTTTTTTCAACAGGTGGAACCGATTGTGATACCCAGTCCGTTATCCTGTGTGTGGAACAGTAGATATGCATAATTTGAATCTTCCACTGGTTCTAAAACGAAGAAGATAAATACCCCAATTGCCCTGTTCTTAATTTGGAAACTGTCTCTTGCATCCGAATCGAATCTGAAAGACATAAGGATCCATTCCATACATAGTCTTCTTCTAACTTGGGAGCAGATAAAAACAAAAAATTACAACCTTCTTCGAAGGTGTTCAGCATTAATTTTTTTGTCTGATCCTTCAGAATTAAAATTTCATTGGAAGAAATCATTTCATCGGCATCAGATTTGATCTTTCCTTGGATACAGACCACAAGTTGGATTCTATCAGCATTTAAATCCAATTCGATATCTGCATTTGGATCCATTTGCACATTCAAAAACTGAAAAGAAGGCTTTAACCCTTCGATCTCATTGGTAACGCCACCAAAACTACCCAATATAACAAGAACAGAACTTCCTTTCGCTTGGACTTTCGGAATGTCCTTCGGTGAAACGTGAAACGCCTTACCTTCTAACAGTTCAAATTGTTTTGGTAATTTCACAAACATTTGTAATCCAAAACAATTTACTCCTGGTTTTGTGGGGATCTCTTCATGGAACATTCCTTCTCCGGCTTGGGTCCAATGTAAGCCACCAGCTTCAATGATGGAAGTATCTCCTTTGCTATCTCGGTTTTGGAAAACTCCCTCCGAAGTAGGGAAAAGATAGGTCACTGCAGAAAATCCTGCATGGGGATGAGGAGGGAATGTGGGCATCGACATATGAAATAGATCTAAATTTAAAAATGGATTGATGGATTTGGGACAACGGAATCCGTGAGTTGAAAACGATTCGGTGTGTTTGTGTGATACCATTTCTACTTTGAATCGATTGACTATTTCCATTTTAGTTGCCCTCAATGATTTTTGGACTGAATTGGTTAGCGTGAGGGAAATAATTAATTTATCATACTAGCAAAAATAAAATCAAATCCAAGAATCCTAAAATTCAATCGGTGTATAAAATGACATCTCAACTGTGGTGAATGAAATTTTATACCCATTTTGGTTATAAAATGGACCTCCGAACCCGAGTCTCCAATTGATGGCACCGATCGGTATTTCCCAAAATACATAAAAACTTTTTGCTTGGTTGGTTTTGGTGCATACGGAACAAACGTTGTATTGTTTTGGAATTGGATTTTGAGTTTTTCATTCACATCATTGCTAATATTTGCATTGGGTTGCCTTAATTGCCTTTGGGGAGGTGACTCTTGAGCCAAGATCGGTTGAAAATAAACAACAATAGATACAAAACTAAAAATAAATTGAAATACGAACCCCACTAACGCCTGTTTCAATATAATTCAAAAAATGCTATAATTTTTTTGTGAAATAACCCATCTTCATTTTCTAATTTAAAATTTATTTTACAAAGGTTCTATTTGTTTTCGTTCGATTTTCGATGAGATTGATTTGGCTTTGTAAAATATCTCGCATCAAATACTCCGACCATATCCCTGCATACCAATTGAAAGGTGTATTGATATAAAAATGACTACTCAATGTCAGTCGTGTCGTTTCGTCAGATAATTTTTGTAATTGGTAAACATCTTGTAAAATGTCCACATGTTTCCCACCAAGTACAATGTGTTCATCCATTACTTTCACTGGAATGGCCTTGGGGTCGATATTGATATTGAGTACAAGCAATTTGTCTTTTTCAAATTTCTCAATTGTTTCATGGAATATTAGTCCTTTCTCATAGGTTGCAATCCTTCGCCCACCTAATTCCATTTTCTCGATAGTTGTGCTTAGGTGTTTCGGGAATCCTAAAAAAGTGGAAAAGTCGAATTTTTGTTCTTCAGGGAAAATTTCGTTTATGTTTGTAAGTTCTTTCCAGACGGCCTCTGGTGAAGCTTGGATTGTAACGGATCTTGCGATGTAAAAATCCTTTCTCGTTAAGGTATTGTCTCCTTCTATAAAGCCAATCACAAGTGGCAAACAGAGAATGAAGGAACCATACATGGTATTTCGATCCTTCTCTGATTTTTCCATTGAATTCTTATCAATGCTTTTGCGAATTTGAAAGGCTAAAATTCCCCCTAAACTTGCCGTAAAAGCAAATAAAGGAAAAATCATGATCCAACAAATGGTGCCTTCGATATTAAGTGCAATGGTGACACACATCAAAATCAAACAAGGTATAAATGGTTTAAAGATTGCGTTTACCATTCGATTTGATTGTTCTTTCGGGAGAAGGTAAACCGTAATAAATCCGATGGTAAGTGGCGCTAGCATAACAAAACTAATGCTAACGATTCCCCCTAAGAATTCGCTGAGTAAATCATGTAATATTCTTAATAATAAGCCATACACCGTAGCTGTTAAAATTGCCAAATTTGTTGTTTTTTCCATGTTACGATTCCTGGATGAAATTTTAGAAATAGATCTATTTATTTACCGATTACCTGAAGGAAAATCATATCCCTTTTGCAATTAAATCTGACAGGCAACGTATCTCCCAATCCTTTGCTGATAAAGTAATGACAATGGGCATAAATCCCTTTGAGAACGTTCCACTTATAAAATAACTTTCCGGGATAAAGACCATTTCTTTTTTCCCAAAATACAAATTGGCAACCGTGAAGGTGTCCCGCAAAAATAATGTCATGGTGTACGTTTATTTTATCAATGGAGTTTGGATTGTGCAAAACCAAAATAGAAATATCAGCGTTTTTCTCGACATGTTTTTGAAGGTCTCCAAAAATTTCAATTTTTGTTCCATTGATTTGTAATTCCATTGATTGTGTTTCGAGCCAGACTACTTGATTGGATTCCATCACTCTTTTTATTTTTCCAATCCCAAAAAAATGATCATGATTGCCTGCAATTGCAAATAGATTTTGTCTATGCGATATTGATTGAAGTAAACAATCGAGTTGTAAAAGTCCTTGGTTTGTATCTACATAATCTCCACCAAACAAAATGATTGTGGGATTTAATTCTTCGATTTTTTGGATGATTGAATTGGTTTTTGGTTTTGTAAAATGGTTTAAATGTAAATCAGAAAGGAATAAAATCGAAAAATCATCCTTACCATTGTAAGTTAGTGTTTCGAATCTGACTTCAAAAGGAAAATTATAGCCGATCTCTAATTTCATCTTTGTACCAAATCAAAATGGCTACACAGCCAATGAGCCAATTCCGGAAAGGGTTTTTAAAGTGGAACAAACCTAAGATCATAAAAATGGCAATCGGAATCACATTGGTTATGAGATGGATGATTCCAAGTTGGTATGTGTAACGAAGGCTTGTGATCAATGGATTTCTTTTTCCATCAAATAGAATAGGAAAAAGAAATAAAAAGTGCACTTCGATTGTATAAAATACAATCACAATTAATGGTAAAAGGATTACGTTGTTGTAATAAAAGTAAATTAGAAAAAGAATTGTGATAGCGATAGAAAGACCATATTTAAAAATTCCATATCCAAAATAATTGATGTTTCGATCATAATACCTCGAAGGATTTGGAATGATTTCATTCATCCTATCAAACATCCATTTTGAACCAAAATCAAATGCATATACGTCGGAGAGTCGATCATTGTTGTTCATAGAATGCTTTATGAAATCATTCGCTTGTCTTAACAATGTATAAAATTTCATTTAACGTAAATAAAGTGAAACCACAATAACCAAGTAATCCCATTCCCGAATACCAACATTTTGTGATATCGGTTTTCTACTTCTTCACATCTTTTTTTGTGAAAAACAAATTCATCATAACAAATCAATGTGACTGTAAAGATTAGTACAACAATGATTGGAATTAAAAAATCATTTGGATTTTCGCTTACCATTGCAAGCCACATAAGTAAAAACATGGGTAACCCACCGAATCCTAGTGCCACTGCTTCTACAATCCTTTCTTTTTTGGAGACTTTCATTTGAAGTGTTTTGCGATGGAATCTCCAATCTAAAAAACCTCCGATGGTAGCAATCGATCCTGTAATCATCATGACGATCAATTGCCAAGGCAAATAGGGAAAGTTGATTTGAATCGGAAGCCTCTGATTGTCATAATCAAGAATCATTAAAAATACGAACATCAAAACAGGTGCAAACAACAATAGAAGTGAAATGTAATTATGAAGTGGTTTGGATAGAGACAAAAAATCAAATTTCCTTTCTTTTGGATGTTCTTGAATGGGTAACATTAAGGTAAGAGGAATTTGATAACTTTCTGTATAGATTGTAAAGATAAATGAAACTAATGAAAGCAAAAATGCCTGGAATCAATGGAGGTTTGATTTTAAGAGGGAGGACTTCACTTGGAATTGAGGCTTGCATGTATACATAGATGGCGACAAACATAATCAATACCAATCCTATAGAGGCAACACCTAACAAGAAACTTACATTATTGAAAGAAATTTTAAATTTTTTACCCAAAAAAGGAACTATGAATGCCAAACCAACCAGGATTTCCGAAAAAATACCTAACCAATAGGATTCTTTTGGCATTCCGCTCAGTATTATTTGAGAGGAGTACCATTCCTGGAAAGGATTTACAAATTTCAATATTCCAAATAGAAAAATAGAAATCCCAAGAAAAATCGAAACTATTTTCAGTTGCTGATCATAGGAAGGCTTATGCATAATCTTCTCCTTCTAAGTATAGATTTTGCTATACAATCAGTAGGACAGTTCATAATCAAATCATAATTAGATTCCCAACTTAGAGTTATCATATGGTCCAGTCCAAAGGTATTTTTCATTTTTTTATCTGTGCTGCTTTCGTAGCCTGTAATTCCTCTAAGAATATTTATATAAATGGTTCTAAAGCAACTTTACATGAAAGACCAAATGAGAAATCTAAAATCATTCGTAAGTTAACTGGCAATACAAAAGCATTGATCCTCGAAGAAGTTACAAATGATAACAGCGATTTTCGGCATTGGTTCAAAGTTCGATTGCAGAATCGCTTAGAAGGATATGTTTATTCAGACTTCAGCTATTTTGAATCTCAAAATCCATTCACAAATTCGTTATCTCTTCCAAAACTGAAATTTGAACTGCATGATGGAAAGTTAAAAATATTAGAAAAGAATACTTCAAAACTTTTGGATACAATCGATGTTGGAAATCGGTTTAATAAGGTTTTCAAAACAAAACAAATCAGACAGTTTTTGTTAATTGTGATTGGATATGAAAATGAAAGAGAGGATGAATATGAAGGTGTGGTTTATGATTTAAAGAAAAACCGGGTCATCGTTAGAAATTTAAGTAAGCAGATTCTCATGCATATTTGTTACTTTGAATCAGTTTCTCCTGATGATCAATTTTTGGTATTTGATTCTGGTACTTCTAGCATAAGAGATAAATTCGTATATGATATTTCGACATCTAAATTCCACCTATTTGAAAGCATGAGTTTGGAACTGAAGTGGATAGCTCCAAAAACATTTATCTATTATGACAGAATGCAAGAAAACGAAACCAATTTACCGATTCGTAAAGGCGATTATGTATTGGAAGAAAAAAGAATTTGGAGGAATGGAACCATTTATCGAACAAACACTACCAGATATACGTACCAAGATTAATTGGTATGAATTTCTAGGAAAGGCTTTGTTAGGAAAGGTTAATGTTTGCTTTCAGCACTCTATGTGATCCGGATAATCATCCAACTTAGTCCTTCCTTATTTTGCGTTACTAACATCTACTTACACTGATTTACCTTTCTTTAGTTCAAAATTATTTCGGACTCGGACAGCCTTTTGGCTCAGATCCGAAATTGTAAAAAAAATAATAAAAAAGTTCTACTTAGTTTATTGATTTTTATAATTCCCACTTGCAAGTTTCCATCAGATTCTTAAATTTTACCCCATGTCTTCCTCGCCAAAACATTCTTTATTCCGTTGGTTTTTAGGTTTTTATTTTCGCCTGCTTTGTATATTAGCAGTTGATTTGGTTGTCACATTGATCAACGGACAAGTATTGGGATTAGCAAGCAAATATGAAAAACCGATAGCAACCCTGATTGGAATGGGTGTTGTTCTCATTCTATTTTTCTTCTTGTTCTCAATTATTGATAGGCTAACAAAATTTGTTTTGAAAATGACCGTGGATATTGGAAATTTCTTGGTCTTTCGTAAATCGGCCATCCTTCTTATCTTATGTGGGATTTCATATGGTATCTATATGTTATATTATCATACTTGGTTTGGTGTTTGGCCAAAGGTTAATTTTGCATTACGTTGACAAACTTTCATTTCACTGTTTTTATACAAGATGGGATCAATTATGAACAATCAGATATCAATTTTTATTTTGTTACTTTCAATGGCTGCAATTGTTCAATGTTCTGTGCCGAAAACCAAGGAAGAAAGGACAAAAAGTTTTTTGTCTGAATTTGAATCTCTCTTGGAAGGAAAAACTGATTTTAAGGGAGGACAATTTTTAGTTTCGATAGGCCCAGAGGAGCATTTCGGATCTTACGGTCAATCCTCTCCAAAAGATGCATTTCACTCAGCGAGTGTCGGAAAACTTTTTACGATGGTTTTAATCCGAAAATTGTCGGAAAAAGGTAAAATTAGCCTAAACGATCCCATTCATAAATATCTAAACAAAGAATTGCTGAAAGATTTATTTGTTTATGAAGGCATTGATTATGCTAGTGAAGTTACAGTTGAACAATTGTTATCTCATACTTCAGGTGTTAATGATTACTTTGAAAGTAAGGGTATCGATGGAATCGATTTTATTCAAATCATCCAAACAAAACCAAACATAAAATTTGAACCTGTTGATTTAATTTCCTACACACAAAAAAATCAAAAGGCTTCTTTTCCACCTGGCAAAGGTTTTCTATATTCGGATACAGGTTATATTCTACTTGGATTGATAATTGAAAGTATCACCAAACAAAAATTTGAAAATGTTCTGACCAAAGAAATTCTAAAGCCACTCGATATGTTGGATACATATATGTACAAACGTTCAACTCCGCTATCAGGTAAATTACTGCCCATATCTCCTATTTACCTTGGGACAGTTGAGGTCACCAACTTTGATAGTGTAACAGCGG
Organism: Leptospira jelokensis; assembly: GCF_004769635.1. Lineage (GTDB taxonomy): Bacteria > Spirochaetota > Leptospiria > Leptospirales > Leptospiraceae > Leptospira_A > Leptospira_A jelokensis. The sequence goes on along the minus strand of NZ_RQGH01000026.1, from coordinate 508,376 downwards.
ATTGGGCAGGGGGAGGATTGATTACAACGACGAATGATTTATTGAAATTTCAAAAGGCAGTTTGGAATGGAAAATTACTTAGTAACTCCAAACCTTTGGATTGGATTGGTAACCACAGTTTTCATACTGGAATTTTGTATGGATCTGGGTTTATGACAATTGACTATGGAGAAATATTTTTTTTGTTACGTGGAACTCCTAAAATGTACGGACATTCAGGAATCTTAGGAACATTATTGTTTTATAATCCCGAATTAGATCTCCATGTAGTCGCTAATTTTGGAGGTTCTAATCAATTAGAATCCAGTTTTCGATGGATGTTACATGTTGTTCGCATTGCCAAAGAAATAAATATTTCTCATGAGTAGCAATTCTGTTCCTAGGTAATTTGGATGATCCATAGCTTGCAATTGGAATCATTTCTGAAACAATGATTCAGAATTTAAATTTTATGTTTAGGTTTCTACTTCGACTTCGTCATATGTCTCTGTTATACGACTTTTAGAAGATTAAGCAAGCCAGTTTTCTATTTTAAATTCATTAATACTTTTGAATTTTTATAAACTTTTTCAGGTTTTTTATTAATGATATAGATACCAATAATTGTATCTAAACAATATTGATTCAGATACTGAATGCAATATAATATCTGTTACATGGTGATATTAAGAAATACCAAACCAAACATCTATATACTTTAGCTTAGTACCCATAGTGGACGTGTTTGCTTCGAAAAGCACCCAAGGATGGGTGCGGGCGCGAAATCTGGCCATGGATGGCCAGTTGAGCGCGAGAAGCGAATGCCGAAACTTGGAGACGCCGGGAGTCGGCTTCCACGGTTCTCCCATCCAGGTCGAACACGTTCCAGCCCGTCCCGCTCGAGGTCTCAGGCATCCTGCCTTCGACAGAAACAGCTTCACGCTCCCTATGGGTCGCTACTGTTTCTGACTCTCGCGGTCGTTCGACTCCCGTCGTAATGCTGTTGTTATATGAAGTTCTTAAGAAATACCAAACCAAACATCAATATACTTTAGCTTAGTACACATAGTGAGGGTGTTTATTGCGAAAAGCACCCAGGGATGGGTGCGGGCGGGAGCTCTGGCCATGGATGGCCAGGCGAACGCGAGCAATGAATATCCGAACTTTGGAGACGCCGGGAGTCGAACCCGGGTCCTATCGTCCTCAAATGCAGCTTCTACACGTTTAGTTTGCAAATGAATTTCGGAAAGACTTACCCTACAAACGGGGGACTAATTCCTATCCTACTTAGAGTTCAATCCGGTTCGAAGCGGGCGACAAATCCGGAAGGTCCTTAGAGAGGTGTCGGTTTCTTGGCCACCTAAGGAAACAGCCAATGAAACCGTAGAGCTTAAAATTAAGCTGCTAGAGCAAATTCGTTATTTGCAGTTATTGTTTTGAAGGTTTTTAAGAGGTCCCTCACCCCTACGTGCCACTGAATCCAAGCCAACAACAGTCGAAACCAATGTCGTCCCCTATTCTTACTACTTAGACGATGATAATCGTTCGAATTGTTACGAAAAGCAAAAAAGGTTGAATTGGGGTTTTGTTGTGCTGGAATGTTTGTATTCCATGAATTTTTACTCTTACAGAATCATTTTCCTGATTTTTACCCTTTTCCTCTTTGGATTCTTTCCTTCATGTTCTCAAAAAGAACACCCATCTGAGAAAGAAATCCGGGTTTTCGTGTACGGCAAAGAAGAAGGCGATCCCATCCGTATCCTTGGACAAAAACAAATCAATTTGGATGAATCTCCAGAAATGGAAACCTTGGTTCTCTTCCAATCTGGCCAAAGCGAAGTGTTGTCGGCATTTCGCAAAGAAGGTTCCTCTTGGGCATTCTTATGGAAGTTAGAATTTTTCCAAAAAAATCTGGGGCCGATGCATTATGACGGAAAACAAAATGCATGGATTCCGGGTTCAGTAGCCGGCGCAGAAAAATTAACCTTTTCTGGGGATTGTTTGAGGAGAGTGGTTCTTGCTGAACTTCCTGGTGATAATTTTAATTCCGTCTTTGTAGAAGTACTTTCCGAAGAACCACCGTTAGGTCTATTTTCTGTTCCTATGGGTTATCGCAAAGGAAAAAAGATTTGGGATGGATTCCAACTCAAAGAACATGAAGAATTAAAACGAAGTAAACGAGTAGAATTCGAGTACAACGCCAAAGAGAAATCGTTTCGTATCTTTCCAACAAATCCAAATTATTCGCAAGAATTTGTATTTAATGGTTGGGAGATGATTGCAAACCTTCCTATGCAACCGGTACCTTCATTTGTTTCCCTTGAGATGGAACCAATATTTGAAAAAGGAAAAGAATCGTTAGTCACTTTGCAACTTAAAAACAGAGGTAATTATGTTAGTTTAACGTATCTGTCTCTATCATTGCCAGATGCAGGTTCAATTCGATTGGCTAATGAAACCCAAGGAGTTCGTTTGTATAAAAAAGGGGATATCGTTTACAATATAATCCAAAATAAAAAAATCCCAGCCGAATACCCTCTCTTAGAAGTAACAAAGGAAGGATGGGCAAATAACTTCCGTTATGGAATCAAATTTTATTACACACCAATAACGACTGACAACCCTCGAATTTTATTTCGATCAACTTATAAATTTTACCAGGAAATCATTTCAATTCCAAACCAATACTCAATTGCTCCGTATGAAAGAGACCAACAAGGTTTTCCATCCTACATATTGAATCAAGTGAAGTAATGATGGAAATGATTTCAAAAACATTCGAAATAACAAAAGAATTTGAAAACTTATTTTGTTTAGTCTTTATCGTTATGGAATTAATTTAACGCATCCATGAATCAAAAATTATCAGAAGAAATCTTAGTGGCAAGGCGTGAAATTGTACGTGCGCAAGTAGAACGATTCCATTTGTTTTACTATGATTTTTTTCATCGGGCAGAAACCATTGGAATGGCTAAATTTTTCTTTGAAACTGTTTACAATTTGGATGGCAAAGAAGAATGGGAGGCATTGGCCTTCCAAACTTATGACAAAGTGAAAAACATGTTAAAAGAGGGAACTCGGGAAAGTATTGAACGATTGATGGAATTAAATTCAATAACCGATGCACTCGATATTGAAATGGCAAAATTATTAATTTCCAAAGGTTGGGTGTTTGGAAACGAAATCAACCAAGAAGAATACTTTCAATTGTTTTGCGAATTGGATAAACGAGATGTTCGTAAAAAACAATTAGAAGTTGTACTCTTTAACTTAAAAAAGTTTTATGAATTGGCTCACAAACCTGTAAGTGCTTATATCATCAAACCCGCTGCGATGATGTCGAGGTTGCTAGGCGTTTATCCATTGTTTAAAAAAGTAGAACAAGGTTACTATGCTACGTTACCGGTGAACCAAACACTATTCGAAGAGTTTTATGATTTAGTCAAAGTGAAAGAATGGGATTTTTTATATAAGGCTTTCCCCACTTTAAAAGAGGAAAAATGAGAAAACGTTCTCGATTTGTATCAAAAGAAGAAGAACAGGTAGAATCACAGGATCGCTGGTTGCTAACCTATGCTGATATGATCACACTTCTTTTGGGACTATTCATTATCTTATATGCTGTCAGCAAAGTAGACTCAAAAAGATTAACTGAGGTGGCAAAAGATATCAAACGTGGATTTGGACTCAATGTAAGTTCCGTCGGTGCTTTGTTAGATGGAGGCTCGGGGATTTTGGAAGACGATACAATGGTTCCCAAATCGGAAGTTTTTCGGCTTTGGGAAAGGATTGGATTTGCGTTAAAAACATTAAAAGAAAAAGCAAAGTTAAAACTTGGTTTGGCAGAAACGGAAGAATTAAAATTGACGTTTGTTGGTTCCGATTTAGCTTCCGATGACATATTAAAATCAGATCCTGATCTTAAATTTGCCTTTGAACAATTAGCAGTTTTATCCAAGGGGATGGATATTGATATTGTCGTCCGAGTTCACATCCCTTACGAATCGCAAATCGACAAGTCAAAATTCCAAAACTCTTGGGACTACCATTCCAATCGCGCATCACTACTTGCAGAAAAACTTGTAAATGAATATGGAATTCCCAAAGAACAAGTTTCTGTCCAAGGTTATGCGATGTTTCAAAAATCCAAAACTTCAGATACTCCTGAAAAAAAAGCAAGTGAAGAGAGAATTGAAATTCTGATTCGGAAAAAAGAAACAGCAGAAACAACCAAGTAGAGTATTTAAATTTACGAATTGCATTTTTTTTAAGATTTCCATTTATGAAGTTATTAAGGCCATTTCCCATGAATTCTTTTTTCAACCGATCCAAGTTCAAAAGATATCCAAATAGATCTTTGGTTCTTATCATTCTCCTGATTTTATTTAGCCAAATGTTTTCTTGCAAAAAAGAGAAAGGAACCAATCAAATCGAATGGCAAAATGAATCTTTGAGTTTGACATCAGAAATTTGTAAAAAATTCCGTGAGTGCGCTGATACCGAATGGAAAACCATTCCAGAGAATTTGAAAAAATTTACCGAGGGTCGTTTGGAAGAAACCAATTGTCAAAAACGATTTCGTGAAAGTAATGCATACAAACTCATCGGTGGTGATCCTAACCAGATCCAAACACACTACAAAGAATGCCACAAATCAATTCTATCAATGAGTTGTGGTGATTTACAATTAGGGAAAATGAATCAGATTCCCGCATGTGTTTCGTTCCAGAAGATTCAAAATTAAAATACTTTTTAAAATCTTAAACTTTAAGGTCTTCAAGTTTGGGAATGCAAAGTATCTTGATGGAAACGATCTATTGATTTACCGAATCATTCTTCAAAATCAGCCAAAAACGAATTGATGTCTGTGGAATGTTTACCTTTATTTTTAATGCAAAATTCAAATACTTTTTTATGATTTTGCGCAATTGACTTAAATGACCACCTAGCCGCTGAATATATTAATATTTCATCGATTGATTTCTTTTTGGTTTCAGTAGCTAACAAAAGTTTATCTAAAAACGTAACATCTCCTGTGGCAAAGAAAGAATTCCATAACATATCTAAATAAACTGGTTTTGTTAAAGGTACGGCTCTAAGATCGATTGGTTTTCGATCACTCGATAGTTTTGTAAATACTTGTTTGAGTTCTTCGTTTTCAGTCGATTGTAAATATTTTAGAATTTCCTTTTTGCCATTCTCGCCTTGCGAAAGAAACATTGCATGAGCAAAAATAAACTTATCATCATCTGATAAGTGAATCTGGTCTCCAAACCAAACTGGTATTTTGTCATCATGAAATTTAAAGATTTGTGCGAAAAATGGTACAATATGCCTTTCATTCTCTTTATCTGCATTTAAATTTTTCTCTAAAATGAAATTGATGGCACTTGGAATCAATTCTACTTTCGGATTTGTGTAATAATAACTCATAAATGCATTTAGATCTGAGTGTGTTGCAATTTTAGTTAGTGAATTGTATTTGGATTCTTGTGCATCCAATGAAATAAAACAAAAACAGAAGAAAATGAGAAATAAGAATGATTTTTTCATATAGAACCATAACCCATGTTTTTCAGAATAGAAAGTATGTTAAACGAAGTTCGACTCACATACAAATGGAATTTTTTAATCAATTTTTGGTTTGAATGATTTTTTGACTAAAAGTTCATGTTTTTGCAGAATGAAAGGTTTTCGATTTTGAGAGAGGTGATTCGCTCGATTAAAATTTACCTTCGATTGGTAGTGATGATTTTCCATTTGGATCGAAACTCTGGTTGGGGATGGATCCAAACCAGGTTTCGAACACTAATAAACTTCTATTGTGACAAATCCATATAAAGTGGTAAAACTACCGTTATACGGAACTATTATCTGCTTTTTTGGTAAGAATTTTCTTTAAAAAACCTAAGGCTGCTACGGCACCTAAGGCAATCACCTTCCAAAATTTTAGTAACAAAGCAAAAAATCCTGCTTTGGCCAAAACCTTTCCTGCAATCAGTCCACCAATTCCATACGCTGCCATTTTATCAATGCCAGGGGAATAATCGGAATACTTTTCACCATCGTTAAACTCAGTGGATGCAAGGATAGCAGGGATATCGTTTTGAACCAATTTAAGTTTCTCAATGTCGGAAATTGCATTTAATTCCAAAATTCCTTTTCTGCCTAAAATTCGAATATTGTAATTGAGTGTATTGACGGTATCACCTTCAAATTTGAGTTCTTTTGCCCAATGGAGTTTCTTTGAAGAAGAGTCATAAAATGGTTTATTTGCCCAACCAACCAGTTCCATTGTCGGATAACCTTCTTGTTTTCTTGCATCATTCCCTTCAGAAATATCTTCTTTCATGGATTTTAGAAGATCATCATAATTGATTTCGTTAGCATCTGAATCGCTGACATAACCGTCTTCTGAAAATGAATAACTAAGGGCATATGTAAAATTATCACTAATAGGTGATTGGTCTGATTTAAATAACATTCCGAGGATACCTTCGTTCAAAGGATTGCCCCAAACTTCATGTAGAACAAATTGACTTTGTTTCGCATCTAAAAACTTAAATCCCTTTGGCACTTTGATGGTCGCCAGTTTGTCACCAATGGTGACACTGCCCGTTTGGTATTTGAGATTGTTTACTTTTTTGAGAATATCATCTTCTGCAAAAAGGGTGGATGTTAATAGAAACAATCCTACTAGAATTGTTGTCAAATGTCTCATACTGTTACTCCGTTAGATTCTAATTCAAATTTGAAATTTCAAGTTTTGACATTTTAACGTTTGTTTGTATCTCGTTGCAAGAAACAAAATATTGATTTAAAGAATAAATTCAATAATGACTGCAATTTCTGACGAATTGATGTCATTATTTCTTTGTTTTACTGAGTTTAGCAATCCTTTGGATGGATTTAATTTGAAGTAAAATTGATTTCCTGCGATAAAGAAATCATAAATGTATCATTGCCTTTAAAATTGAGGTTGTAACTAGTTGGACCAAATTCCAACCAAAGGTATTTTCTCATGACCGTAAATGAAATTTCTGTTGTACCATAATAGAAACCAAGCCCGGTGAAGGGGCTAACAGAATAAGCAGTACACGCCTCTCTGATTGTACACTTTCCCAAACCAAAATCGATTCCAATTGTAGGTTTGAAAAATCCAAAAAATTCTTTTTGGTATCGTGCTCCTAAATCAATAAGATTTGCTTCAAAATTGACACCACTTTTTAATTCTCTACTCTCGAATTCAGGAACTAATAAAAAAACGGAATACACAAAAAATCTTTGGATCAGATTGATTTGTTCAAGGTTTGGGTTAAAATTATCAAAGAAAAATTTTGCATCCAATGCTAAAAGATAAGGACTCGATTTAAGTTTCGTATTAGTAAATCCAACACGTAAAAAAATATTTTCGTCATATTGGTTATCTTCGTATCCAACTGTTGTATATTCAGTTCTATATTTGATGTTTCGTTCAAATGCAACTGGTAATAATTGTAATTGTTTTTCCGAAAATGCTGGTTGGGATGCAATCGTTGCTAAACCAACACCAGGTGATATGATCGGTGCGGTTCCATTGATACTCCCACTTCCGTATTGAGCATAAATGCGTTTTGTTTCGGCAGATAGAGAATGTGAAAATAAAAAGATGAGAATAAAAGAATATTTTAGTTTTTTAAACATAAATTTAACATTGGGTGCTCTGAAAAAGTAACACCCATTAAGTTATGATGATGATTCGTATCCGGGACGTAAATTCTTTTTCGTTTTTTAGATCACAAAACGAATCAAAGCTGCGGCAAGTCCGCCACCCACTAACGGAATGACTACGGGTAACCATGCATACTTCCAACCAGATTTTCCTTTATTGGGTATTGGAACGATTGAATGGATGATCCTTGGGCCAAGGTCACGAGCAGGGTTAATGGCATAGCCAGTGGTTCCTCCCATTGAAAGTCCAATGGCCCAAACAAGGAGTGCCACAAAGCCAGTGCCAGCAATCCCCGGAGCACCACCATTTAACGGAGAAAAAATGGCGTGGATCCCTAGAATGAGAAGGAAGGTTCCAAACCCTTCACTGATCACATTGGAGAGTGTGTGTTTGATGGCAGGTTCTGTGGAAAAAACGGCCAATATTTTCCCTGGGTCCTTGGTTTCTTTCCAATGGGGTAGGTAGTGTAAGTACACCAAAAAAGCTCCGAGGCTTGCGCCAGAAACTTGTGCGATCGCATATGGAAAAAAGATCGAATAGTCTCCTGATTGGATGCAAACGGAAAGGGTGACAGCGGGGTTGAGATGCGCACCAGGGCTACCAAGTGCCTTTGCGACAAGCACACCAAAACAGACAGCAAGAGCCCATGCTGTGGTGATGGTGATCCAACCAGCATCCTTTGCTTTGGATTTTTCTAATAAAACTCCTGCGACAACTCCATCGCCTAAAAGGATCAGCACAGCCGTTCCAAAAAATTCGCCAACCAGTTCCAAAATGCCCTCCTTGGGACTTCGATGAGGACTTTATCTAAAGGGACATAGAACCTATGACAACCTTTTTTGGACGTCCTTCTATCCAATTTATTCTAGGATTTTCCATCGAATCAGAAATCATGGGAAAATAGACCATGAAAAATCACGCGCTTGAGTATCACTCTAGGTTTCCAAAAGGAAAAACCAAAGTAGTCCCGACAAAACCTACGGAGAACAGTTATGACCTGTCACTAGCTTACTCACCTGGTGTCGCATACCCTTGCCTTGAAATTGAAAAACAACCTGATCTCGTTTATGAGTATACCAACCGAGGGAACTTGGTGGGGATCATCACCAATGGAACTGCCATTTTGGGTCTAGGCAACATTGGAGCTTCCGCTGGAAAACCAGTAATGGAAGGAAAAGCAGTTTTATTTAAAAAGTTTGCAGGCATCGATGTGTTTGATATTGAAATCAACGAAACAGATCCTGAAAAATTCATCACCATTGTAAAAGCCCTCGAACCAACGTTTGGTGGTATTAACTTAGAAGATATCCGTGCTCCAGAATGTTTTCATATTGAAAAAACATTAGACCAAAGTATGAAAATTCCTGTTTTCCATGATGACCAACATGGAACGGCAATCATCTCGACAGCGGCACTTCTCAATTCTCTTGAACTCACTGGTAAAAAAGCAGAAAACTTAAAAGTAGTGATCAATGGAGCAGGTGCTGCTGCTATTTCCATTGCCGAGATGTTAACTCATATTGGAGTGAAACACGAATCCATTTTTATGTTGGATTCTCGCGGTGTCATCAACCACAAACGGACCAACCTACACGAATCCAAACTTCCTTTTGTTCGTAATACGGATGCAGAAACCTTAGAAGATATCTTTCCTGGTACTGACCTATTCATTGGCGTTTCTGTTGCCAATGTGGTGACAGAAGCAATGGTAAAGACAATGGCTGAGAAACCAATCATGTTTGCCCTTGCCAATCCAGACCCTGAAATCCCTTATCCTGATGCAAAACGAGCGAGACCAGACCTGATCATGGCAACGGGGCGAAGTGACTATCCAAACCAAGTGAATAACGTACTCGGATTTCCGTTTATCTTCCGTGGGGCACTTGATGTCCGTGCAAAAGTGGTGAACATGGAGATGAAACTGGCAGCGGCCTATGCTTTAAGTGAACTCACAAAGATCCCTGTTCCAACAGAAGTATGCCAAGCGTACAACGAAATTGAAATCCGATTTGGGGAAGACTACATCATTCCAAAACCACTTGATGAACGCGTGTTATACCATGTTGCCCCTGCGGTGGCAGAAGCGGCTGTGAAAACGGGTGTGAACCAGGTTGCATACCCTGGGCGAGACGCGTATGTGAAGTTTTTGGAATCGATCATGGCACAACAAAAAGAACCGATCAGTGCTTTGGAAATCGAAACCGATTGAAATAGGGTCCCATTCCCTTGGCGTAACTTCAAAAAAATTTTAAAAAAACTGATCCATCCTAGAAAAAGTACTTGTTTAATTTTGTGCAACGCACATAACTGTGTTGTGCGTTGCACAAATAGGTGAAAACCAGGAGCTAAATTATGGAAAAACAAATCATGGACATTCTTAACGCTGGAATCGGTCTTTTTCAATCTGGAAAAGAAGGTTTAGAAAAAGCAAAAACACAATTGGAATCTACTTACAATGAGTTAGTTTCTAAAGGTGCTTTGGACAATACTGAAGAATCAGTAAAGATCCGCCAATCTGTGGACAAAATCCTAACAGACATTAAAGAATTCTCTAGTGTTGCTGGAAAGAACTACGATGAAACTCGTTCTAAAATCGTAGAAAACTACAACAAAATTGCTGAAGAAATCAAAGCAAAAATGCCTGAAGGAAAAATTGAATCCGTAAAAGCAAAAATCAATGAAGTAGCGGAATCAATCAAAAAAACAGGTGCTGCAAAAGCATAATCATCATTTAAGAAAGAGAGGGTCGGGTTTCCGACCTTTTCTCTCTCCTTTCCATCTTCCTTCCGTTTTCTTTTTTAACCAAAGCCAAGCAAATCGTTTCCGAATGATTTGAGTTTATCGCAATTACTTTCCCTATTGACAGGCATTTGTTTGGGTTCCAGTTTGGAAGCAATGTTACGTTTTCCATTCATCATCATTCCTTTCTTTTTACTATTTTTCTCGTGTTCTATTGCTGATTTACGTCCACCGAGTTTATCTTCAGACCGTGTGGATCCAGAATTAAAGAAAAAAGGGCTAACGTTTGTTACAAGTCCAACAATCAAAGAGTTAACACCGGGTGACTGGAAGGATTACAAACAAGTTCAATTTGTTGTAAAGGATGTTTGGCATTCCAAATTTGTTCGTTTTTTTACACCCATTAAAGAATCGGAGCAAAGGATGCGTGTGTATTTGGATTTCGAAGCCAATGCAATGCAGGTGGAGTTCCTTGGTGGTGAAAAAAAGGGACTGATTTACGGATTAGATAAAAAGGAAACTTATTACATAGCAGCTGACACTGGTAAGGTGTTTATGGGGGATGATGAGGTCAGGATTTATTTGGAATCACTTCGTTTGTATTTAACACTTCCTTGGCGTCTAAAAGAATACCCCATCATCCAATATGCAGGTCCCACTAAGAAATTAAACCAAAACTATGAAGTTGTTTATTTTACGTCGGTGCAATTAAACGCAAATCCAGATACCGATCAGTATGTGGGTTATTTTGAAACCACAAGTGGTGCTTTAGAATGGATGGAATTCACGTATCGTGAACTATTTAGTTTTTATAGAGGTGTTTTGAAATACGGGTTTTATGAATCTTGGAATGGAAAACAATACCCAAGAAGGATCACGATTTTAGATACATTTGAAGACCCTGACTTTGTCCATGAAATCCGAATCGAAAAAATCGAAATCCCAGAAAAACCAATGGAAGAAGTGGATAAGGTTTTGGAATTACAAGATCCAGGGAAATGAGTTAGGCAGTTTTCCTGCGAAAGGGATCGTAGCGGAAATCCTGCATTCCATGCAGATTGGAGCGGAGAGCCCGGTCCACCACTGCCAAGGTGGTGGATTCGCCAAAATGGGTTTTAGTTCAATGTGAATCGAATGGGAACAAGCACTTTTACAGTGATTGGTTTTCCTTCTAAGATGGAAGGAGAAAATCGTTTTCTGCGATACACTTTGATAGCTTCCTCTTCTAACCCACCACCTAACTGTTTACCAACGGAGCGAACACGTAACACTTCTCCAGTGTTTGAGATCACAACTTCTAAGGTCATGGTTCCTGTGACACCCAAGGCTTTTGCATCGGATGTATATTCTGGACGAACATTAGGTGATAAATCGACCGGAGAAGTGGCACCTGAAACAATAGGGTCAGAGGCTCCAGCAATCCGTGGGTCTTCCTTTTTTTCTTCCTTCTCTTTGTCGGTTAAATCAAAGTCACCGTCAGTTGGTTTGGAATCCGTAGTTGGTTCTTGGATTTGAACGTTATCGATAAAGGCAACTTCTTCTACAAGGTCATCCAAACTATCTGTTTCCAAATGAGGAGTGAACCAAAAAAGGATGATTAACGCCTGTATAACGGCAGATATTCCAAGACCCGTTTCCATTCGGTAACGATCAATGAATCTGTGGATTCTTTCTCGTTTGGATCTTTTTTGTGTAACAACTGTTCCGCTCACGTTACTTACCTTTTAATCCGCCACCTTGGGTGGTCTTGGTAACAAGAGAAACCTTTAAGGCACCAATCTCTCGGAGCGTTTCAAAAACATTGTCTAGTTCTTCATACGTAAGGTCTTGGTCAGCGTGGATCAAAACTTTAAGATCAGGTGTTGTGGAAATTTTGGCTCTGATTTCACTCATCGCTTCGTTCAGTTCCATTTTCACCGAGTTGAAATAAACAGTTCTTTTTTCGTCTGCAGTCAGGTAAAGATTGGCGATCTTTTTGTTTAACTGCTCTCCGCCGGGAACATCTGGTAAATTGATGGGAAGGTCAGGATCGGAATCCAATACGGAGGTTACCATAAAGAACACGAGGAGTAAGAAGGCAATGTCTGCCATCGAACTCACTGGAACTGAAGGTGCGACTCTCTTTCTTCGTAACATATTATTTCTTCTTTCTCACTGAGATTTTTTCAAATCCGCGAAGTTGCACTGCTGATAAAGCATCCAACATCTTTGCATATTTGGTATCACCGGTTGTAACAATGAGTGCTAGTTTGTTTTTGAGGTCAGGGATTTCCATTTGGTTTAGGTCATCGCGAAACTCTTTTAAACTAACATATTCTTTGGTTCCGAAAGCAGGGTTACGCATCTTGTAACGATCTTGTGTGACCAAAATTTCATATACATTTTTGCGTAAAAACGGCTGTGGTTCGGATTGTTTGCGTGGAAGGGAGATATTCAAACCTTCCTTTACAAAGAATACTGCTGTTACCATAAAAAATACCAAGAGTAGAAAGGCAATGTCCGACATTGACGCTGCCGAAATTTCCTCTAGTTCTTGTTTTTTCTTTAACTTAATCATGGTTTGTTTCTTACCGTTTGCGTTATGCTTTTTTTCCGGCTTTGAGTTTTAAGTATTCTTTGTAGATCTTGTTTGCTGCTTCTTCTACTTCAGATGTAAAAAAACCAACGCGGCCTTGTAAGTATTGGTAAAAAGTCATCGCAGGGATCGCAACAATCAAACCAGCAGCAGTTGTGATCAAAGCTTCTTTGATACCACCAGCAACTACTTTCGCATTCACTTGGTCAGCGTTTGCAATCGCATCAAATGCGTTGATCATACCGGATACGGTTCCAAGGAATCCAACGAGAGGAGCAATGGTCGATACTGCAGAAAGAACAGTAAGTCCTTTTTCGAGAAGTGTCATCACCTCACCAGCTTCTCTTTCGATACCAGCGGCAAAAATTTCTGGATCGTTTTGGGAAACTTCCATTCCATTTTTTAATACGTCAGTGATACGTTGGCCTTCATTTGCTTTTAAGAATTCATCAACACCTTGCATTCCAGAAGCATCGATGGCATCTTGTAAGTCTTGGTTGTAACCTTTTCTCACAAGTTTTGCAGTGAAGAAAAAGTACATCCTTTCCAGGATCACGCCAAACCCAACGATGGAAGAAAGTAAGAGTGGCCACATCGACCATCCACCAGTCACAAATAATTTTACGAGTCCGATTTCAGAATCTTGCGAGGGAGCTTCTGGTTGCGCTTCGGCAGCAGGTGCAGGAGTTTCTGTTTGTGTCTCTGCATTTTGAGTGGTTTCCGCTGCAGGTGCCGCAGTTGTTGTTGGGGTAGATTGTGCTTCGATTTTTCCTGCAATTGCAAAAACTGTGATCACCGCGATCACAATCGACAAAGTGATATTCTTCTTTGTCAGGTTACATGAAACGTTCATGAATGTCTCCATATCTGATTGATATGTTTCAAATCTAGAATATCTCTGTTACAATTAGATGACAGCCGGATGACAAAGAGGGTAATTACGTTGTCATAAAGAGCTCTCTCAGTTTGGGAATGCCTTCTAAAAACAAGGCAGGACCTGGTTGTAATATAATGCTTGGGTCCATTTCAAAAATTCGGTTTGTTTGGATGAATCCTGTGGATTGCCATTCGGGTTTGTTTCGCACCCAGTCCCAGTCCATCGCTTTCCCACACCAGGATCCGACGTAGATATCGGGGTTGGCATCCCGGACATCTTCTGCTTGGATGATGCGGTCTTTGGCAAGTTTACGTTCTTTTAGGTGGGAAAAACAATCGATCCCACCAGCAAGGGAGATGGCTTCGCTCACCCACTGGATCCCCGTGATGATAGGTTCGTCCCATTCTTGGAAAAACACCTTCGGTTTTCGTTGTAAGGTTTCATTTTCCTGTTTCCAGCTTTGGATTTGTTGTTTCCAACCTTTTGTCAGGGACATCGCCTTTTCCGATTGTCCGACAAGGTTACCGATGAGTAACATATTGGAAATGATTTCGGTTATGGAACGTTGGTTGAAGATGATCACATTTAACCCTCGTTCAATGAGATCTTTGGCGAGTTGTCCTTGGATATCGGAAAATCCAATGACCAGGTCTGGCTCCAAGGATAGAATTTTTTTGATATTGCCACTAATGAAGGCAGAAACTTTGGTTTTTTCTTCTTTGGCACGAGTTGGTCTTTCTGTATAAACTGAAATTCCTACAATCCGTTTTTCTTCACCTAACAGATAAATCATTTCGGTAGGTTCTTCTGTTAAACAAACAATTCTTTCTGGGCCCATGGATTTTATGTTTCTAGAAATTTAGAGAGATCCGATTGGGACCCAAATAAGACAACCACATCTTCTTCTTTTAAAACGGTATTGCCATGTGGAATCCCAAGGATTTTTTCAGATTTGGAATCCGAAGCTCGTTTAGATTCTTTGTTTGTGAGGGGGCGTTTGATGGTGATAACATTGATATTGTATTTATGTCGTAAGTCAGCTTCGGCAATGGTTTTGTTGATGTAGCGTTTAGGAACTGTGACTTCCACCACACTGTATTCATCTGATAACAAAAAGCTAGAACGCATCCCGGTAAAAGAAAATATCTCCGCCATACTCCTTGCCGCTTTTTCTTCTGGATTGAATAAGTCTCTGATTCCGAGTAATTCTAATACTTTTTTTTGCAGTTCGGTTTGGTATCTGGCATAAATTTGTTTTACACCTGATTTTTTTAAACTATCGGCACAGATGATGGAAGTTTCAAAATCATCGGCAAGAGCGATCACTGCAAAATCCACATCTCCTATCCCTTGTGAACGTAATGCATGTTCATCGGTAGCATCGAGTGCCACCGCTACGGTTACATAGTCCTTTATGGTATCAATGATCACAGGATCTTTGTCGATCGCAATCACTTCGTGCCCATCTTCAAAAAGGTAACGCACAAATAGTTTTCCGAAACTTCCAATACCAATGACTGCGATTTTTTTTCTTTGCATAGTGATTAACCTACAACTACATATTCTTTGGGATATTCGTAAGCGGTATGATCCGCTTTTTTAGATAGTGCGATGAGTAAGGTAAGGATCCCAACTCGTCCCACAAACATAACAATACAAATCAAAATTTTACCAAAGTCAGTTAAATGAGGAGTGAGCCCTCTTGACAAACCAGTTGTGCTAAACGCAGAAACAACTTCAAAACATAAATCGATAAAATGAGCATTTTCTGTGAGTAACAAACAAAAGATGGAAACAAAGATCACAAATAAAGATAAAACAATGGTGGCACTCGCCCTCGCAATCGTTGAGTCAGCAATGGTTCTATGGTCTATTTCCATACGATCTTTCCCACGAATTTGATTGATGATGTTTAAAAGGGAGATGGCAAAGGTAGTCGTTTTGATTCCTCCTCCTGTGGAAACCGGAGAACCACCAACCCACATCAGAAAAAATGTAATAAAAGTCATTGGATGGCCCATCAGACCTAAATCAAAGGTATGGAGTCCACCGGATCGTGTGGTAACAGAATAAAACAGCGAATGGAATATCTTTTCTCCCACCGAAAATCCTTTTAAACTGATATTCCATTCCAAAAACAAATGAGAGATCCATCCAAATATTAATAACAAAGCGGACATTCGAAAGACTAATTTTGAAGTGAGTGACCAACGAAATTTATGGTCTTTGGGATGGAAGATACGAGTCCGAATTTGGTAAAGGACAGGAAAACCCAAAGATCCAAATACAATCAAAAACATAAGTATGGTTAAAAACCCTTCCGCATCTCTAAATGCTTCCGTCGCCATCCCATTAGGCATCAAACTAAAACCAGCATTACAAAATGCAGAGATGGAATGGAATACTGAGTAATAAATTTTTTCAGGAAACGATACAGGAAAGTTTTTTGGAAAATTATAAAAGAGTAATATTGCACCCACAAATTCAATGATTAATGTTTGTAAGGTGATTTGTTTTAAGGTTTCTTTTGCTCGCCCCATTGTTTCTTGCGATAAAAGGTCTTTTACCATTAATGTATCACTGACAGAACCTTTTCCTGTTAGAAAAATAGAAAAAAAGCTCGTGAGAGTCATAAGTCCAAGCCCACCCACTTGGATGAGGAGTAATATCACGAGTTGTCCTGTTAAAGTGAATTGTGTGCCAATGTCTATGGTTGATAATCCTGTCACACATGTGGCACTGATGGTTGTAAATACGATATCAATGGTGTTTACAGTTCCAAAACTAGATTTTGGAAAATGTAAAAAACAAACTCCTAATGAAATGATAAATGCAAAGGAACCAACAAAGACAATCGAAGGGTTTAGTTTTTTAGATTCTCTTTTTTTTGATAAACGAAAGAAGTGGGCTAAGTTAGAAAATAAAAACAAAATCTGATTTGCAGATAAAAAGATAAGGGTCGTGTCTTCTCCTGAAATATGATAAGACTTTAAAATAGAGATGATATTTTTTTCATAAACCACTTCAAGGCCCAACATCAAAAGGATGATGAGTTCGATTTTATGTAATTTGAGGTAATCTCTCCATTTTTTCTCTGTAAAGAGGATGTGAAGGGTTTCATAACCGATAAAAAAGCCAACCAAAATTCGGATGGAAAGTGTTACAGATCCTTTCCATTCTTCTGGATAAAAAAAACCAAAATCTAAAATTAAAATGGCAACGGATAAAAATCCAAAAAAAATATAAAACATCCTTCCGATAAATCGTAGGTGTTCCATATAGAGCTTACGGATTTCAAATCGTTTCAATTGAAAGAATTCGAAAATGCGGAATAAAAAAACGAAAAATCGTTTGATTTTCAAGGTTTAACGTCTGCTAATTGCTTTTTCTTTTCGCGGTATTCTTCGAGTCTTTGTTGGTCTACATAGACATTGGCTCCAGATAAACCAGTAGAACCTCCAATGATGATAATGCTACCAACCATCGTTTTTTCGACTAAAAAGGCGGAGGCAACGGCAGTTGATCCAATTAACGCAAAAGGCAGTGTCAAAAAAAAGATGATGTACCCCCGTCTGAATTTGGTTTCTTCATACACGGCCTCTTCATCAAATTCTTCTTTTTGTTTTTTCTTTAACTCTCGTTTGGTTCTACTTTTTTGCAATTGGTTTTGGAGGGCTTGTTCGTTGATTTCCCCCGTTAACGGATTAATGACTGAATTTTGAACATTGCTCAAACTATAAGGATTGTTTTGGTTTTGGCCTGAGGTCGTAGAAGACGGCCTTGAATTCATAAGTGCGCCAGCACCTGGAATGGAATCGATGCCACTGTATTGGGTTTTCACATTTTTAGGTGTTGCAAGAACAGGTGTTTCAAATTTGGGAGGAAGGGTGACATCTTGTAATACATTGGATTCAGGATCGGAACTAGGAATGTTTCTTAAATCATAATTATTGGTGTCATAAAATCCTTCTTTCGTTTGGCCAAGGAGTGGCCCCATTGCCAAAGTAAAAATGATCACACTCTGAAAGATTTGGGAAATTACCCGCATACATTCCAGTTTACCTAATCCCTACCAGGGTCAATCCAATTCACGTCCCGAAAGTTTGGTGGAACGGTAGTCCAATGAGACAGAACGTATGGATTCTAAGTCTTTATCGGAAACACCCGCTGTATGGGCATGTTGGTATTCCTCAGCCATCGTGGTTCCAAAAAGACCAGGGTCATCGGACCCTATGGTAATCTTAACATCATTTTGTAAAAACCGTGTGATGGGATGGTCGATGTGGGATTCCAACATTCCAATGTATAAATTGGAAGAAGGACAACATTCGATCACAACATTTGTTTTTGCAATTTTTGCCATCGCATAATTTTGGAATGTATGTAAGTATTGTGACTCGGTTTCATCAAATGGAATTGTTAAAATTTCATTGTCTGGTTTTGTTTTGTATTCTTTCCGTTTTTCTTCTAAGTCCTCTTTCGCATAAAACGGACCATAGGTGGTGATTTCATCATAATACATCAATTCATGTTCGATTTGGTCTTTTGCTTCTGAAACAAGTTCGGTTCGTTCCTCACCTAAAAAATAATCCGAATCAATTCCAAGTGCCAGTGCATGACCCAAACGATGGGCCCCATACTCCGCAGATTCTAAAATCCAACGAACAGCGGAGAAGGGAGTTTTGTCCCGAAAACTTTCGCCAACATGATACAAAATAGAAAGTGCCGTATTTGGTTCAGCTTTGTTATCTTTGTGAACCGCTTGGAAAAACGATTGTTTGTCTTTCGGAGGAAATCCTTCTTCAATATGACAAAAATCGATTCCAACAAGCCCTTCACGGATGAGTGATTCTTTTTCCATCCAGTTTTTCATCCAATCATAATGGCGTTCAAAATTGAGATCTCTGTGGAGTGACATCACAAGTTTTCCTTGGATGGGTTTACCTGCTTTTTTAGCAGACTCTTCTCCTTTTTTGAGGCCTTCCAAAGAAGCCATAAGTTTTGTATAAAAACTTTCTTTTGGTTCTTCTTTTCCAAACATCAAACGGTATTCCGCATAACTGATGTCCATCAAACTGTTAGAGAAAACAACATCATGTGAAACTTCAGAAATTTCTGTTTCGTCAAACTTCACGAGTGCGATGATGAGATTGAACTTTGCTTGGAAATGAAGGAAAGGTGCTTTTTCTCTAAAATGGTATAACTGTGAGAACTCTTTTATGTCTGCATAATCTTCAAAGAAAGTGGAAGGGCGAATTTTTTTCCCGTATGCTTTTTCATAAGAATCCAAATAGAGATGCCATCTCGGGTTAGGATTTTTTTTTCCAATGCGAAACAAAGTTTCAGGGGGTAAACATCCATAAAGGTGGTTGTGTAGATCGATATACATATAAAAATGACAAAACTATGCTTCACAAAATTAGACGCATCTTGCAGCCAACTCGACTCAATCAGAAAATTCTTGGTTTAGCAATCCCAGTTTTTTTTGGAATGATCAGTTATACTGCCATTATGGTAGCGGATACTGCTATGGTAGGAAAGTTAGGGGAGGTTCCTCTCGCCGCTGTTGGATTTGGCGGTATGGTGTATTTTTGCATTTTCGCATTCCTGATGGGTGGCTCGATGGCGGTTCAAATCATCGTAGCACGACGATTTGGTGAAAAAAATGAAAGAGGGGTCGGCATCACACTTGTGAATTCGATTTATCTATCTTTCGTACTTGGTTCTTTGTTGTCTTATTTTGGTTACCTTTATGCCCCAAACCTTATGGCTTGGATCGGTGACGATCCAGAAGTGATCGAAGTTGCAGGGGTGTATTTATCCTATCGATTTCTCGGAACGGTTTTGTTTTTTGTTGGGTTCGCCTTACGTGGATTTTTCGATGGAATTGGGCTTGTCCAAGTGGGTATGATTTCATCCATGTTAGCTGCTGCGACAAATATCTTTTTTAACTGGTTGTTGATATTTGGAAATTGGGGTTTCCCTGCCATGGGTGTCAAAGGGGCAGCCTTAGCATCGAGTCTCAGTTCAGTGCCGGCCTTACTCATTGTTTTGTTTTATTTTTTTCGTAAGGACGTAATCAAATTCTTTCGCTACGAAATTTTTGCCCCTAACTTTGAAATCATCAAAGAACTTTGCCTGGTCGGATTTGCCCCTGCACTCGAAGGGACACTTGTGAATTTTGCTTTTTCTGGGTTCTACAAAATTGCAGGTATGATTAGCACCACAACTCTAGCATCCGCAAGCGTTGTGCTAACATGTCTTAGTTTATCTTTTATGCCTGGTTTTTCTTTTGGGATTGCGGCCACAACGATCCTTGGACAAGCAATGGGCCAAGGGAAAATTCGTTTGGCCTATGAAGGCACCATGCGTTCGGCAACGTTTTCAGCGATCGTGATGGGCAGTATGGGACTCTTTTTTATCATAGGTGGTCCTTGGCTCATCAGTTTGTTTACCGATGTTCCATCAGTCATGAAAGAAGCCTATCCTGCTCTTTGTATTGTGGCTCTCATCCAAGTGGGAGATGCATACCATATGGTAGTGGGTTCTGCACTACGGAGTGCTGGTATGATGTATTACGTGATGTATGTGTATTTGATCGTTTCGTTTCTCATCATGTTGCCACTTGCCTATCTCTTCGGGATAGTACTAAAATGGGGGACCATTGGGATCTGGTCTGCGTTTTTTATTTGGATTTTACTCATGGCAGTGCTTTTTGTCGGAAAATTTCGTAGGAAGGAGTGGGTGAACATACGAATTTAATAAAGTGAGGGAAGAATGAAACGAACAGAATTAGAACGACAAGCGATACAGAAATTTTTAAAGTCTGTGGAGCTTTTCAAAAAACTTCCCCCATCTGTTCTCACAAGGCTTGCGAACAATGTCCAAGAAAAACTCATCCGAAGCCATGAGGCTCTCTATTACAAAGGAGAGTCCTCTGAATCGATTTACATTGTCAGGTACGGTGAAATCCTTTTAGAAAATGTAGGTGGCCAGTCTCATGTTTATGTGGGTTCAGGCCAAGTCCTTGCCGAAAATTCACTCATCTCCAGTTCCAACCATTCCACGTCTGCCATCGCTGTCATTGACACACTTGTGTACGTCTTAAATGGAAAGTTGTTTTTACAATTAGCATCCCAAGAAAAAATCTTTGCGCAAAACATCATCCAAATGATGGGAACAAGGATGAGGGAAAATTTAGATCGTTCCAATCATAAAGATAAGTTTACAGGCTTACGAAGGTTATGTGTTCATATTCCCTTGGAACCAGAATACCATTTCGGTGAAAAGGTAAAAGCCTTCTTGGAAGAATATGGTGAAGCTACAAAAAAACTTTCCTCGGCCATTCCCATTTCAACTTTCAAAGGAATGGACCCCACTCAAATTTCTGAGTATCTCACCAACCTTCGCAATAAAACCCCCTTACTTCATATTTATTTTGATGAAACCACCTCTAGAGTCGACTTACACTACTTAGTCGTCCAATCTGACTTTTTGGTTTTTTGGGAAGATGAACCCGAAAAGTTTTACAAGGAAAAAGAAGAAATCATTCAATTTTGGAAAAGTAGAATCCGCAACTTTGAAGGCCGTGCGATTCGAATGATGGAAAGTGGAGTGAGAAAAAGTTACCTCCCACAAGACCAAAGCCTCAAAACCTTTTACCAAAAAGACACACTTGCTCGTTATCTAGTCTCTAAGACCAGAGGACTTTCGTTAGGTGGCGGTGGTGCCAGAGCCCTTGCCCATGTGGGCCTTCTCAAAGTATTACACCGTGAAGGCATCCATTTTGATTTTGTTTCGGGTGCATCCATGGGAGCTGTGATTGCGGCCTTATATGCAAGAAAAAATAGCCCTGAAGAAATCGAAGAGATGATCAAAAAATTCTTCGGCGGACTTGAAAGTGCATTTGATCCTACACTACCAGTAGTCGCCTTTTTTAAGGGCAAACGAATGAAACGGATGTTAAAAAAAGGATTTGGTGACCAAAGGATTGAAGAACTCCCGTTACCGTTTGCAACATCCGCTGTTGATTTGCAAACGGGAAAAGAACATATCTTTGACCAAGGACCGATCACAGAAGCACTCACCAGTGCGATGAGTTTGCCAGGTGCCTTCCCTCCTTACCGACTCGGCGAAAAGTTGTTAGTCGATGGGGGAATGATCAACAATGTTCCTGAGAATCTCATCCGTTCCAAAGGTGCCGATGTAGTGATGGGAATCAACGTATCTCCCTTACAAGAAATTGTGCCAGTAAAACTATTTGAAGACCGTAATACCACCGAAAAGGGATTCTTTCGTTACATTTGGGACACACTCAAATACCCTCCCATCTTACAAATCATGACAAGGACCATCACCTTGGAAGGAAGGGAAATCACGCGCCTCAAACGACCGAAGATGGATTTATTCGTTCATTTCCATTTGGAAGAATTCCAGTTATTTGATTTTGCCAGATACCAAGAGATCATCGATAAAGGGGAAAGGGAAGCAGAAGCAAATTTAGCGGAGATCAAACAGTTGTTTTCGTAAAGTCTTTACTTTTTGTTGAATAATATCGATTGACAATAGTATCTTTGGGCGTTAGTATTGGGCAATGATTCTCAGTTTTGTGGACAAACGAACTGAAAGAGTTTGGAAAGGTGAGTTTTCTAGAGATTTACCAAAAGAGGTTCAGCTCCAAGGTAGAAAAAAACTTAGAATGATAAACAATGCGCAAAACATTGAAGACCTAAAAGTTCCACCAGGTAATCGATTGGAGTTATTGAAAGGTGATAGAAAAGGTCTCTATAGCATCAGAATCAATGATCAATGGCGAATTTGTTTTAACTGGAATGGAAACAATGCCGAATTGTTAGAAATTGTTGATTATCATCAATAAGGAGTTTATATGAAACGCTTACCGAATATCCACCCAGGTCAAATTCTCTCAGAAGAGTTTCTAATTCCTTTAAAGATCACAGCGTATCGACTTTCCAAAGAAACAGGAATTCCACAGACAAGAATTAGTCAGATTCTTTTGCAAAAACGGTCTATATCTGCCGATACTGCGATTCGATTTTCCAAATTCTTCGGAACGACACCGCAATTTTGGCTAGGTTTACAAAACGATTATGATCTTGAAGAGGAAATTTTAAAGAAACAAAAAGAATTTAATGGAATTCAGAATTACAAAGACTTAGCAAAAGCATCTTAATTATTATTAATTTTGACTCAATATTTTCTTAAGCCCAATCCCATCTAACGGAAACCATATGGTAAGTTTGATAGGATTGGAAAGCTGAAGTTAGGAGAATTTCATCACTCTAAAGTGACGAAAGGATCTCCTTTTTCTTTGCTTCAAATTCTTCAGCACTGATAAGCCCTTGGTCAAGGAGTCCTTTCAGTTTGGCAATCCTTGCTGCAGGGTCATTGGCCGCAGGAGCGGCACCACCGGTTTGGTTTTGCCCTCCACCTTGGTTCATCATATTGCCCATCATCTGAGCCATATTCATCCCCATTCCCATTCCCATCCCAGCACCCATGGCACCACCACCTTGGCCTTCGTTTTCGGCAGCGGCTTGGCCAATATCGAACATTTTTTTCTGTTGGTATTTATCACCTAACATATCGATTTCAAATTTATCGGTGATGATTTTTTGGATCCTTTGGTAGTTTGGATCGTTTTGGTCGAAGTTAACGGAAGATACGTTAAATTCGGTTAGGTCGATTCCATACTTTTCAAATTCAGGAGCTAATTTAACCCGGCCCGCAGTGGAACTTTCATCTCTGTATTTATTGATCTCAACAACAGAAGTATTGTTATTTAAGATGACTTCAGAAATAAAATCACCAATCCCACGAACAATATTTGGTTTTAAAAATTCATCAATCGCTTCGTTTGTGGTGCGGTTTCCCCCTTTCACTACGTTGAGTAAAAAGGATCGTGAATCTTTGATTCTAAATTTGTAATCACCAAACGCTCGTATATTGAGAACAATTTTATACTTCGGGTCTTCGAGTGGGATGGGAGTCGTAGTTCCCCATTTCAAAGCCATAATCGATTTGTTAACGTAATACACTTCCGCAGTAAACGGGGTTTTGCCACCAAAGGGAAGGTTGACGAGTGCCTCTAAAATCGGAATGTTGCCTGTCTTTAGCGTGTGGGTACCTGGGCCAAATGTATCCAAAGCTTTTCCTTCTTTGAAAAAGATCGCTTCTAGATTTTCATCCACGACCAACTGTCCAGCGGTGCTGATTTCATCGGATGGGTATTTCCAAACGATTTCACTTGGGTTTCCTTCAAATTTGATTCTGTCTATTAGTGCCATATTGTTTTCCTTTGGTTATGTTTTTAAAAAGATCGAGTTTCTTGCTTCAAACTGTGTTTCAAAATCTAAAAGCAATTTGTTCACTGCTTCTATTGCAGCTTCTGGATTGTTAGCAAACGATGTGGGTAGGGTTTCCAAAATTTCTTTTTGTAAACTTCCTACTTTTTCCAACATCGAAAAATCATGGTTCAAAACCTTTTCAATTTCTTCAGACGTTGCTTTGACCCCTGTACCTAAGCCATTCAGTCCATAACCAGCCGATGTCACTTTCATGATGATCCGATCCAGGAGTGTGGTTGCCGAATTGGTTTTCCCGATGTTTTGGATTTGTGCTTTTTGTACGAACCCTTCTTCGAGTTTTCGAAAACTTTCTTTGAATGTAGTGAGGATACCACCAAGTTCTTTGCGAATGAGTAAATCGGTTTTTTCAAACTCTTGGTTGGCAAGTGCCTCTTCAAATAATTTTGTTTCTTTTAAAAATTTACGAACGGGGTCTTGTTCATTTTTAAACCGTTCTAATGTGGTTTTTAACCAAGTTTGGTCCATTTTATTCCTCTGCTCCATTTCCATCTAACATTTGTATGCTGTCACAAGTGATATATTTGAAAATGACACTTTTTTCTGATTGGTATTGCGCCTTTGGTAAAAAGGATTTCCACTTTGCCATATCGAACTCACAATCATGTTTTTCCCCTTTGGTTTCTCCACTCGATTCAGTGAAGTGTACCAAATACTTCTCTTCTTTCGGCCCAAGCCTTTCACATCCAATTGCGGTGCTTGTGCACTCACGGATTTGTGGGGTAGGCCAATACGGTTCTTGTGTAGTGCCAAAACCTTTTGCCACAGCGTTTCGATCAAATGCCCATTTATCAATGCGGTAACTACAATGGTCATCATAAACTGGTTCTTTGCGGTATTTGGTTGTACAACTTTCACTTTCGGAAAAAGTACCATCCCCTCTGTCCGAACGAACTGTACGGCAATCTTGGCCATCAGGGATGCTATCATAACTGCGGATTTGCCGGCTTCTGGAAACACTGTATGCACCCATTGGCATGGAATCACACCAATCGGACTCCGAGACAGGTTTGAATTGGTCAATGGCAATGGTACGAGACCATTCGTGGTGGGTGACTTGGAGTTCTACTTTTTCGGTCCATAAAACTCCTAAACAAACGAAACCAATCCCCCCAAATACAACCGATCCAAGTAACCAAAGCACCCACTTCGGAGTTTTGGGATGGGGTTTTATGAATTCGGAATTTTGAAAGGCGAGGTCTTCTTTTGCTTTTTGGACAGAATCTTCTGTGACTCCATCATGTTCTGAACGAAGTTTGACTGACTGTGCTCCATCTAATGATCCACCACAATTCCCACAAAAGGTTGCCTTGGCGCCGTTTGCGGTTTGGCAAAAGGGACAGGTTTTATCGGCTCCATAATAAATATGGTCCTGAACGGCCACTTTGTCTTCGTCTTTCGGAAAATACCGGCGGCTCGGGTCTTGGGTGGCACCACAATTAGGACAGTGCCTATGTGTTTTTCCGAGTAATTTTTTGGAGCCACAAAATTCGCAGTCCCAAAGCATTTCATAGATTTTTTCTTCTGCCATCGCAACCAAGGTTTATCCGGAAAAAATTGACTTTTGCAAGAAAAATATTTTCAATTCGCAAAATCCAACATAGAATCTTCGGGATATGAGAATGGTCTCCTTTCCAATGCGTAGAAGTTTGTTTTTCATCCTTTCCGTTTTGCTTTTATTCGGATCTCTGGGTTATGTAACATCCCGTTCAAAACAGAATGCAGTTCATCCCCTTGACATTTTGTATCGTAAAATATCACCTAACATAGAATTAGCGGACAAAAAAACCACCTTCCGTCGATTGTCCTTACATTTACGAGGGACGATTCCAAATGTACAGGAATGGAAAGAATTAGAAAATTCGAATGAAGAGAATTATGAATCCTTCGTTGTCAATTTTTTGAAACAACCTGAATTTGCTGAATATTGGGGCACAAAATTGGGCTCCATGTTACGAGACAAATCCAAGGGAAAAAAAATTCCTACAGGGAGTTTCTTTCAATACTTGGCAAGTTCCCTTCACGCAAACAAACCATATGACGTTTTGGTAACAGAGATGATCACATCCACGGGCACTGTGAAAGAATCACCACAAACCATGTTTTACATTAGAGATGGGGCCGACCCTTTGCAAACCGCTGAGTATGTCGGTAGGTTGTTCTATGCAAAACGTGTAGCGTGTGCTAGGTGCCATGACCATCCCTATATTTCTGATTTTACGCGTAGGGATTATTATGCACTCGCTGCCTTTTTTAGCCAACAGTACTTTCGGGATGGGAGTTGGGAACCATATCGTTACGGAAAAACATTCAGTTATGTACCAAGAGAATTGGAAGTCCATTTGCCAATGGAAGACCAAAAAAACCTCCAAGATAAAAACAATGAATGGAATAGGGAAAACTGGAACAAGTGGACCGACGAACAAAGAAAGGAGTACCAAAAAAAACATGAATTGGAATTTGCTACTTTGTATTATGAACCAAAACTAGGACTCCGGTTTCCTCATACAGATGACGCTCCAGGTGGTGATTTGGTGAGGCCTAAGTTTTTGGATGGAAAAGAAGCCAAACTGAAACCAGGTGAGGACCGCAGGAAAGTTTTTGCCGTTTGGCTCACTGACAAATCCAATGATCGCTTCCGAAAGGTCATCATCAACCGAGTTTGGACGGAACTTATGGGGTGGAGTTTTTTTACACCTCTCGATGATTGGAATGAAGATACAGTGGTGCAAGGAGAAGAAATCCTTAACCATTTGGATTCTTATTTTTTAGCCAACAAATTGAAACTGAAAGAACTCATTTTGTATATTGTCACATCCAATGCGTACAAACGTTCTGTCACAACCCAGTTAGGAAAAGAGGATTCGATTCAGTTTTTTCCCCCGCAAAGATTGGATAGTGACCAACTTTTAAACTCACTGATTAGAGTTTCCGACTTACAAAAGTTAGGTAACATTAGGGAACGAAACCTTTCTTTTTTTACCAATTTAATGGGGCAAAAACCATATGACCTAACAGGAACGGGAAAGGTGCGGATTCCTTTGGACAATCTGAAAGAATTCACAAATGCCGTTGAAGTAGAGCGACCTGCACCATACCATTCTTTACTCGCTGTGTTTGGTTCTGGGCAACGTGTGGATATTTCAGACGACATTTCAGAATTAACCATTGAACAAATGTTAACTCTCATGAACGGTCGGGTGGTTGGTAAACTTGTTTGGGATTTTGGCAGTAACCAATCGCTAGTAAAAGCCGAATTTGATGAAAAAAAATCGATGAACCAAGTAGTCCAAAATTTATACTTTCGTCTGCTGGGTCGGTTTCCCACGAAGGGAGAATGGGAAAAAATCAAATCCTACCAAGTAAAACCAGACAACGTTTTTGATAAAGACCTGTTACAGGATATCTTTTGGGCACTCTTAAATAGCCAAGAGTTCCAACACATCAATTAAGGAATCATCATGCACCGCAAAGAATTTTTACAAAAATCAATGTTAAGCCTTGGAATGGGATCGTTTTTATTTTCCCAAAATCCTTTTATTACCCTTCGCGCAGAGGAAGATGAAAAGGAACAAGAATCCATTTCCCTTCCATCCAAAGTGAAGTCTCTCATTTTCATCGAAATGATGGGAGGGATGAGCCATGTGGACACACTGGATCCAAAACCCAATAGTGCCTTTTCTAAAGTGAGCTCGGGTATTTCTGGGCTTTCCGTTCTCGAACCTTTTTCACTTACCGCCAAACAACTGCATTCGATTGGGATCATTCGATCCACTTGGAGTGAAGAAGGTGACCATGGGTTTGCGCAGATGTTACTGGGAACTGGGTATCGAATGACGGAAGCCATGGGGTTTCCTGACATCCCTCATTTTGGATCCGTCATCGCTTATGCGAAAAAATCCAAAGCCAAAACATCGTATTTTCCAAGTTATGTGACAATTGGTGGTCGTGGTGGTAAAAATGGAAATTCTGGATTTTTAGGAATCAATTATTCGGGTTATCATGTGGGCAATGTGGATGAACCCATCCAACATTTAAATCCATCCCATGGTAAGTTTTCAGAAGAACGAATCCTCCGAAGAAAGGATTTGGTTTCGTTTATGAACGATGAATTTTCCAAATCATTTCCAACCAAGGAAGCAATGCATTGGAAAAAAATGTTAACCGCTGCCGAAGAATTTCGGAATTCAAAAGACATCGATAGTTTTCGGATCAGTTTGGAAGATGAAAAAACAAGAGCCCGATATGGCACTACTTGGCAGGGTAAAGCTATGTTACTTGCCAAACGCCTCGCCAAACAAGAAGTACCTTTCATTCATATCTCGATTGGGGGTTGGGACACTCACACAGGCAACAAAGCACAAATCACAAAGATTATGAAAGAAACGGATATGGGCATTGCAGCTCTTTTAGAAGACTTAAACCAATCTGGTCTCATTAAACAAACGTTATTTGTTCTAACCAGTGAATTTGGAAGGACACCTGATGTTGGTTCTCGTGATGGCCGTGACCACCATCCCAAAGTTTGGTCCACACTCATTGGGGGAGGTCCTTTCCAAAAGGGATTTGTTTGGGGTGAAACAGACGAACTAGGAGCCAAGGCAACAAAACCAAATGAAGCGGTGCATGTTCGGGACCTTGTTGCTACGATTTACAAGGCAAGTGGTGTGGACCCCGATGGAGAAATCATCAATTCCTTTGGTCGGCCTTTTTTACTCACCACTAAAAAAGCAAAGGTCATCGAAGGATTGTTATAAGTGGTTATGCGAAAAGGCAAATGTTTGGATTCTATTATCAATCAAGTATAGGTTGCAGCAAAAATCTACAATTGACTTAATGAAATAAAAAAATGGAAAACGTGAAAGAATGCCATATTCTTCCCGTTTCCATAGGTTTGTTCTTTAATTCTTTTGTGCCCGGTCGACACAGAGATATCCATTGGTTAGAATGGTATCCAAGGATGTAGTTCGGTCTGTTGGATTAAAATATGTTTCAGTGAAAATGGAACCGGCCGCTATGTTTTGGCAGTCTGTCATGGCAAACTCTTTGGTATCATTGGGTTTTACATAGACTATTGTATTTACTTTTGTGGTATCACCATTGGGTTGGTATCGACAAACACCGACTAGGTTTTGTGTCGAACATTTGGCACTGGATTTTGTATACCCTGGAAGACAGGTAAGTTCTTCTCGCGTAACTGCATAGGATTCGATACAAGATGGACTATAATTAGAGGATCCGGAACAAGATCCTAAAAATTGGAAACTCCCACTAAAACCAGTGCGACCCGCATTCAAACTCGCTACATACATCGTTTGCAAACATTGGTTTTGTGTTTCTTTGATTTTATCTTCTCGTTGTGCTTGGCAATGGAAGAGATTGGTGATGAGAAAGAATAATGAGGAAAAAAGAATCAATCGTTTCATATTAATAAAATACCTGTATTTGAGTTCGGACAACATGATCCCCTTCGGCTGCAGTAGGAGTTCCGGTATAATAAAAATAGTCAGTTTGCCATTTGAGGTTATGCTCGGCAAAATAATAGGATAAGGCTCCTCCCACTTCTCGAGAGTATTTCATTGTGGGATCGGTTTCTCCTAACGGACGAAACTCTCCAAATCGAAATACCAATTCATATTGGCTTGTGAAAAGATACCCAAGTTGCACAAAATGGCCTTGTCCACTTCTGGAATACTCTCTGGATAATGCAGAACTAACGGTCCTTTCTACATATGCCGTATTGGCTCTTCGCCACAACCATTCGTATTGGAAGGAAAATCCCATCCATTTGAAATAGATATCACCGGCCGCATGGCTATAGTTAAATTTTGCAAAACTATATTCCGTACCATGTGTACTCAAGGAACGATCTGAGTTTTTGTTATAAGCACCAGAAACTCCAAAGGATATTTTTGGTTCTTTGTATCTTGCAAAATCAACTTCAGACAACCAATCGTTATCCGAGCCCGACTTTGACATGCCACCAAAAGGAGAAAAGATAAAACGTGCTACAGTTAAGACACCTGGAGTTTGCCTTTCCACTCGGTTACGGCCTTGTCCACCAAATACTCCCAAATAATAAGCAAACATTCGTTTGTTGCCAAATAGGTCTTCTGAAAATAGATAGGCTCCCACATCACGGTCTAAATTGAATTCCGAGTTTACAGATGACCTGTCCACAGTTTGTAAGGCACTGGATGAGTTCCAACGTTGCCTGCTAAAAGGCACTTTCATTTGTCCAAAGGCAACCTTTACATCGCGGTATTGGTTGTAGATGATATTGGCATCCCGTAGGGTATTCCTCCTTTGGCTCTCCATATCTCGCTCAGCAAAACCCAATTGTAGGTTCACAAGCCATGTATCATTGAAAAGTCCCGCACGTAAAGCAAGCCTTGTCCGCCTAACAAGGAAGTTGGTTGTGTCTTGGGAGGGGTCCAATTGGAAGGTTTGGTTCCCTTGCATTTGGGAACGGAACCGGAGTTGGATGTTGTGTTTGCCATCATTTGAAGTAGCTCGAATCCCTTTGCCAAGACCTGTTTCCCAATTGGACTTGTTTTCCGTTGGAGCTGCAATCGTTCCCGCATTGGCCTGGGATTGGGATCGATTTGTATTATCTGGCTCTTTTCCTGAAGGAGGAGTGGGAGTTTCTTTTTTCTCTTCTCCCAATTGGGGTGTTTGGTCTTTGGCCCCCTCGGGTTTCTCTTGGGAAATGGCGGGAAATGTGAAAACGATCAGGGCAAAAGCCAGGGTCAGGGGAAACGATAGGGTAGGCTTACGTTGTAACATGTTTGCAATAATTGTAATAATTGCCAAACTGTTGAGGAATCGGGAAAAGGCAAAGGGATTTCGGTGGGAAATTCAGGATTATTCATCCAAGGGATGCATTTTTCCTTTTCATTCGAAAGATTCTTGAAAAACTGTTCTCTGATCTATGAAAAAAGCACTCATTACGGGGATCACAGGCCAAGATGGTTCCTACTTAGCAGAACTCCTCCTCCAAAAAGGATATGAAGTCCATGGTATCGTTCGTAGGACGAGTTTATTCAACCGCAATCGGATTGAACACTTACACGGAAATCCAAAACTCTTTTTACACTATGGAGATTTAACGGATTCCTCCAACCTCAACCGCATTTTAGAAAAAATCCAACCCTCCGAAATTTACAACCTTGCAGCTCAGTCCCATGTTCAGGTTTCCTTTGAGGTCCCTGAATATACGGCTGAGGTGGATGCGGTAGGAACCTTACGAATTTTGGATGCCATCAAACAAACAGGCATTAACTCAAGGTTTTACCAAGCTTCCACTTCAGAATTGTACGGCCTTGTACAAGAAGTACCACAAACAGAAAAAACTCCGTTTTACCCACGTTCGCCCTATGCCGTTGCAAAACTCTATGCCTATTGGGCGGTTGTGAACTACCGAGAAGCGTACAATTTGCACGCATCCAATGGAATTTTGTTCAACCATGA
The DNA here is from genome assembly GCF_004769635.1 of Leptospira jelokensis. Lineage (GTDB taxonomy): Bacteria > Spirochaetota > Leptospiria > Leptospirales > Leptospiraceae > Leptospira_A > Leptospira_A jelokensis. The sequence continues at coordinate 476,640 of NZ_RQGH01000026.1, read as the reverse complement.
ATCGCCAAGACGTGGTGAAACCTTTGTGACTCGTAAGATCACACTTGGTGTTTCCGCAGTCAAAGCGGGTAAACTTCCTTTTATCACAATGGGAAACATAGATTCAAAACGAGATTGGGGATATGCTCCCGACTATGTTGAGATGATGTGGATGATGTTACAAAAAGACCAACCAGATGATTATGTAGTGGCAACCAATGAAACTCATACTGTCCGTGAGTTCATTGAAGAGTCTTATAAAATCGCTGGTTATGAAGTGGTTTGGGAAGGCAAAGAAGACAATGAAATTGGTAAGGACAAAAAAACCGGCCAAGTCCTTGTGAAAATTGACCCAAAATACTATAGACCAACAGAAGTAGAACTTCTCATCGGAAATCCTGAAAAAGCAAAACGTCAGTTAGGTTGGGAACCAAAAGTGAAGTTCAAAGAACTAGTCAAAATTATGATGGAAGCTGATTTAAAAGCCCAAGGGTTTTAAGCCGAACCACTGAGGGCTTTGTAACGATTCACAAACTCTTGGTTGGGAACCTTTGGATGTCCTTCTCGGTGTAATCCGGGAAGGAGTCCTTCCACAAAATACATTTTGATTTTCCCTTTGTGTTTGGCTGAAACCTCACCTCTATATTCACAATGGAAAAAATCTTTTACAAGTTCATAAGTATTCGATGAAATATTGATTTTTCCCGTTTCCCCTGATGATTCACAACGACTTGCAGTATTGACTGTATCACTCCAAACATCATACGCAAATTTTTTATCACCAATCACACCTGCAATTAACTCTCCCGAATGGATCCCAAGCCTTAGTTGCCAATACGGTAGGCCTTGTCCTTCTTTGATTTCTTTCATTTGGTTCATAAAGGCTTGGATTTCAAGAGCTGCGAGTACGGAATCCACCGCATGCGTTTTGTTGGATTTGGGAATGCCACCCACAAACATATAACTATCACCGATGGTTTTCAATTTTTCTAAATTGTGTCGCTCCATAAGGCTATCAAAATAGGAAAAACAACGATCCAATTCATCCACAAGTTCTCCAGGAGTCATTGTTTCTGCAATTTTGGTAAACCCTTCAAAGTCGGTAAAACATACAGTTGCTGAAGGAAAGTGTTTGGGTTTACTGACTCCATTTTGTTTCAATTCTCTCGCAACTTCTATTGGTAAAATATTTAACAATAAACTCTCTGACTTTTGGTGTTCTGCATTGAGTTTGTCCTCTGCACGGTTCACAGCTTTGACAAATTGATTGATTAGGATGATGAAAAATATAAGCACAAGTATGAGTGGAGGCATTAGATAGTCTGCAGGAACGATCCATTTTGGAGGGCCGTACAATCCTTCTCCACCCATCACTCGGTAATAAAATTGAGAAACCAAAAATAAAATCGAAGATAAACTAACAAAAAACCAGCGAAGGACCATGTTTTTTCTTGGTAACATCAAAAAAGGAATGATTGAAAACAATAAAAAGCCAAGGGGAGCAGGGTCGTCTGCTTGGAAATAGGTAAGGGCTCCAATATGGAAATTGCTAGCTAAGAGAGCAAAAAACGCACTGACCGCATAACTCCCCTTATATAACAAATAACGAGAATATCCCAAAGGAAAAATTAGTAACAGATAGGATATAAATGATGTGACATGTGTTTCTTCTGGCTCAGTAAAAAAGATAACAGGCAAAAGAATCGTGGGTAACATAAACATAATGAATTGAAAGCTTGCATTCACTCGCAATGCGCGTGCATTTTCATCACTCAATCCTTTGGTGAGATGTAGAAGTTGTATCCGATTGAGAAGTTTATCGATGCGTTTTGGCATAAAGAAGAAAGAAATCTTCTTTGTTGGGAATTGCAATTCAAATTGTGAGGAGAGGGGATTCCCTTTTGGGAATCAATTTCCCCATTGTGGATTCACAAACCTAAGGGTTGGTTTGCCATCACAAACGGGGAATCAAAAGCAAATGGAAACGTTAAAACCTTGGGTTAGATTCCAAAAAATTGGTCTAACATCAATTTTTTTAGAGTTTCTTTGAGTTTGTCTTGGATGTTGACAATCTTTACGGTCATTTTCTTTTCATCCGCTTTGTTTTTAAACGAAAGCAAACGAGAGATCCCAAGGGAACTCACGATCACAACCTTTTCCAAATCCAAATAGATCTCTTGGACATTTTTTTCCAATATTTCAGCGAGGATTTCACGTAACTCTGGCGCGTTTCCATCTAGGATTTGGTCCATAAAACGAACGCGGATCGTGTTTCCTTTTTCTTCAACTAGTATCTTATCACTCATATTTCTTTGGCCTCTAACATTAGTCAGGAGAAAAAAGTTGGCAAGTAGTTATTTCAACTTCTTGAGCTTATTCTCCATATTAGCCTTTTTATGATAGAATTGGACGAGTTTTTCTAACTCTGCCATGTCGGAACAAACAATTTTTCCCATGTCCATTCGAATAAATTTATTATTTTTCATGATATCGGAAATGATTAGTTCGTCTTTTGGATCGGTGAGACCAACCATTTTCAGTAAGTCCTTGGTTCCAATTTCAAAATTGTAAGCTTGTTTTGGTGCAACTTTGATTCGATTTTTTTCGGCCAAGGTCATCAGTGTATCAACGATACGACCTTGTGGGTCTTTCAAAAGAAGGTTTGCCAATTGTTTGTAAGCAATCCAAATCCTCTCGGATAAAAGTGTGATGAGACGAGTGGCCAGTTGGGGTTGGGCTTTCACCATCCCCTCAAAGTTTGCTTTGTTGATGGCAAGGAGTTCCACATCACCTGCCGCCACTGCTGAAGCAGAACGAGGTTTGTTATCAAGGATGGCCATCTCTCCAAAAATGTCGCCTGCTTGGAGGACTGCGAGCATCACTTCGTTTTGGTTTACGATTTTAGAAATTTTTACCTTTCCACTTTGTAAAATAAAAAGTTCCTTACCTGGTTCGTGTTCACAAAAGATCATCTCATTGTCTTTGTAATTTCGATTGAACTTGGTGTAATCAATGGGAGCCGATTGGAATGGTTGGTTGATCGTTTGCAAACGCAGTTTTGCCTGCGGAACAAATTGGCCATTTGGTAAATGTTTTAAATAACTTTGGTAGGCAAACGTTGCATGAGACGTGTTTTGTTGTTGGAAGTAGTATTCACCAATCTTAAAGAGTTCGTTTGGATCTTCTTCCACCGCATTCCGAAAGGATAATCGTGTGATTGTGGTATCAAATTGTCGTAACTTCATCGAGAAGAAACGAATGATATTCATGGCAACTGCTGTTGACTTTTGGATGAGGGTTCCAAATTGGTCGTAACTAACAGAGATTAACGATACATTGGTAAGGGAGGTGGCAGATTCAATTTGAGGGTGTTGGCTCATAGCAGCAACCACACCAAAAAAGTCACCAGGTCCTAATACTTGATTGGGATCCTCACCGACTACAGCTGTCTCACGGGTGACACGTACCTTCCCCTCACGGATGATATAGAAATTGTTCGCATCCTTTTTCCCCTCCACAATGATGTAGGAGTTCGCTGGGAAAGTAACCATTTGAAAAAACGACATTCTTAAATCTCTGGACCCTTTTTGCTCAACGTGCCTAGTTTATTATCGGAGATCCCTAGGGCAATATTTTCGTAAAAATTACTTATTTTTACTCTCTCCCAAAATTTCCATCTGAGTCAGTTCTAATTCTGCTTCTTGTGCAATTTTACTTGAATACGTATTTTTAATAATGTCCTGAAAAATCTGATAAGCCTTGTCTTCTCGGCCCATTCTTACATAAGCTTTTCCAGAAATTAAGTACGATTCAAGGCCTTCTTCGGTATTGGGAAATTCTTTGTAGAGTTTCAGTTCGTTTTCTGCGAGTGCCAAAATATCACCGGTCATCCGGTAATTGGCACTTAAGATTTTCCGAACTTCTCTAGTTTTGGGATGCCCTGGGTAGAGGATTAAAAAACTTTTGCAGGTCTCAACGGATTGGTAATGGTTTCGGTCTTCTAAAAATTCTTTTGCTTTTTGGGAGAGAAGTTCCCCTTGTCTGTCCCTTTCCTTCGCAAACACCGCTTGGGTATTGCCGAGGGCTGATATGGAAAAAAAGGATCCTAAAATCAAAATCGTCAGTACGAAAGTCTGGATCGAACCTCGCCATAATTTAGAATTCTGTCTCATTACCTTTCACTTCGGTCGGAATTGGTTTTATCGTGAATGGGTTTTTCTTCGGAAAGGGCAATAATTTTCGGAATCCCTGTCATATCCCAAAGTTCAACAGACGACTTCATTCGTTTCCCAGGAGGGAAGGGGATGACGAACCTACCTTTTCCCTCTTTTCCGCGTTTCAATTCAATGCGATGCCCCACCAAATCACCCATCCTTCGTTCTCTCTGAGGGGGAATGGGGAAACTACGGTGTTTTTCTTCTGCAGGATAGAGATACAATTGGATCATATAGTCTGTGGGAAGGTTGGCAGAATATTCATAATTTAAGATATAGCCATTTTCTGATCCTTCTTCATAGGGCAGGACATTGACAATTTGGATATTACCCGCATTTGCTCCATTTCGTTGGGGTGAGGGCACGATGGGTGGAATGGGAACACTCACGGTTTCGGAATGGATGTCTTCTTTTGTTTGCAAATGGGAAAAAATCTTTTGGAACGACTTGTCATAGTCACCTGGGGCTTTCAACGGAAAATAATTCCCATCTCCTAATATGGAAAGTCGTTTTAGGTCTTCTTCTCCTTTTGGATCAATGTCTATGCCTAAGATCTGGAGGCGAAATTTTTTTCCTGATTGCCGCAAGTTGTATAATACTGATTTGGGATCCCCCTCACAACTTTCGACTCCATCGGAGATGAAGATAATTTCAGTTTCCACTTGGTCATTCAAAAGGTATTCCCCCACCACCTCCAAGGTTTGGGCAATGGGTGTGGAACCGGCTGGCACTAAGTTTGTCAGTTTTTGGCTCACGATAGAAGCACCTCCCCTTTGGATGGGATGGTAGAGCCTTGCCGATTGGCAACCAGCGATCCGATTGCCATAAGCAACAAGACCAACACTGGCATCTTTTGGAAGACCACCTAATACCTGTATGAGTTTTTCTTTTGCCACAGCCATTCTGGTTTTGCCATCCCATTTTTCGGTCATGGACCCACTGGCATCTAAGATAAAAACATAGCGTTTGTTAGATGTACTTTGCGAACGAATCGATTGGATTGCAGAAAAATTTAAAGATGATAGCAAAACTAACAAAATTCCCCAATGGAAATTTGTACCTAGTTTCTGAACCGTTCTCTCTTGTTTTCGCACCTGTACAAGATCGGCTAAAACTGCTTTTCCCCTTAGAGGGATTTGGGATCTAAAAAAGGGGGTTTTGTTAGGTTTGGTTTTACGATTTTTGGCAAACGGTCAAAATGAGTGTGGTCTTTTAGGAAACGTAAAACCATTTCACAGGTGGCTCCCCACAAAAGTCCATCCGGCAAATCAAAATAATAGGCAAAATGTTTTGGTTCTCTGTTTGGGATTTCAATTGCATAAAAAGGTTTGGTCCAAAGTTCCGCAAACGGTAATAAAATGATTTGTTCCACCTCTTCTTTGTTATGAGAAAAGGAAAAATCCCCATTGTACTTCGCTAAAAATGGTGTGATGTGAAACCCAGTGCGTGTGTGTAACCCTTCCAATTTGCCAAGTACTTCGAGTGAATTTCGACCAACACCCATCTCTTCTTCCCATTCTCTGAGGGCAGTCACCAGCAGATTGGGATCTGTTTTTTCCATCACACCACCAGGGAAAGAAATTTGCCCAGGGTGACTTTTTAAGTGTTTGGCACGTTCTGTGAGGATGATCCCTTCTGCCGTTGTCTGTGAACCAAACAAGGGAAAGATGACACCGGATTTTGTTTCCGATGTCTCTGGGATGGAATTGAAGTCCCTTGAAAGTTGATTTACAAAGGACTGGTAGGGTAACATCAACCCTCGTCTTTCGAGTTTTGGTTTTGTTTTTTCCTACGTTTGGCAACAAAGGCTTCTTTGGATCGAATCGCCACCAAACGGTTGATCATCGAATCAAAGGGAAGTCCTTGGATGGCAGCAAGTAAACTAGGACCATAATTTTGTACTTTCCAATCGGAAAACACATGTAAGGCTTTTAGTTCTTCTAAGTTTTTAGGAGCTGCTTTTAATATTGTGATGAGTTGTTTATTGGATGGAAGTAATGAATGTTCCATTCGTCTAGCGCGCATAATGCGAAGTCGCCATTTTTTAGCATTTTCGAACTTATGGTTTTCTTCTTCGTTTAGATCTTCACCATGTCGCTTTGAAAGTTCGGAAGTATCAATGGGATCGTTGTATTCGGAAGTCAATAGTTTGAAAATTTCGGTTCCGTCTTTTTTCCCAAACCATTCGACACATTTCTCTTCGTTTGGATGTCCCTTAACGGCTTGTGACAACCTGTCATTATTGAACACACGAAAACTTGCTTTGTTGATTCGTTTGGCTTTTTCATCACGGTAACGAAGTAGTTCTAAAATTTTCCTACGTTCTAAGGGCGTGAAATTGAGGATGTCTGGAAACTTTCCAAGAGAAAAACCTTCCCCTTCTTTCGCTACGTAATCTTCAGAGGCAATGAATTCAAATTCTGATTTGGCTTCTTCATACAAAGACCTTCGTTTTAGTTCTTCTTCCATTTTCAGCCAAATGGATTCGAGGTATGCGGTGTCGAGAGCTGCGTATTTGAGTTGTTGTTTTTGAAGTGGGCGGATTTCCCAATTGGACTTTTGTTCCACTTTGGAAAGGGTCACTTTGTGGTAGTGTTCCACTACAAATGACAGAGAACTTTGTTCTAAAGACAATAAACGAGAACTGATCATTGTGTCTGCCGTGTTCACAAATTTAAACCCAAAGTCACGTTTGAGTGCTTTGATGTCATCTTGGGCAGAATGGAAGATTTTCAGAATATTGGGATCTTCAAACAAAGGACCCAAAGCTGACAAATTTGTGATCTTGAGTGGGTCAATTAAGTAGTTTTTGCCATTGGAATTGATCTGAATGAGACAAACTTTGGGGTAATATGTGTAATAACCCGAGGACTCTGTGTCAATCGACAAGATTTTAGACTGTCTCAGATTGATCAGGGCCAAATCCAAAGCTTTTGCTGTATCGACGAGAATATAGTTGGAATTGATTTGCATCTAATTGGGATTTTGGAAATACTGCAATTGTCATTCTAACAATGATTCTCCAATCTGACAAACCAAAAGAAGAATGTGCCATATTCGGCATCTACAATAGCAAGGAAGCTGCTAATTTTACCTACCTAGGTTTGTACTCGATGCAACACCGTGGCCAGGAGTCCAGTGGGATCGTATCCACCGATGGTTCCCACTTATACCGGTATGCCAATATGGGCCTTGTGGCAAATATCTTCACCCAACCGAAGATCAAAGAGCTCATTGGGGATGCGGCCATTGGCCACAACCGGTATTCCACAACGGGAGCGAGTTTTCTAAGGAATGCCCAGCCCATCCGCGTGGAATCTCACTTAGGTCCTGTGGCACTTGCCCACAACGGAAACCTCGTGAACTCGTGGGACATCCGCAATAAACTCGAACGAGACGGATCCATTTTCCAAACCACAATCGATTCCGAAGTCATTGTCCACTTAATGGCCAAAAGCCATAAATCAGATTTACTCGAAGCACTCTGTGAATCCCTCGCCCAAGTGAGAGGTGCCTATTCCCTGTTAGTGTTAACGCCAAGATACCTAATTGCTGTTCGGGATCCGAATGGATTTCGTCCCCTTGTGATGGGAAAACGTTCGGATGGAGCAATTGTGTTCGCTTCCGAAACTTGTGCCTTTGATATCACGGAAACAGAATACGTAAGGGACGTGGAACCAGGTGAGATGGTTGTGATTGACCATACAGGAATGCGTTCCCTCTACCCGTTCCCAAAAGCAAAACCAAGCCTTTGCATTTTTGAATACATCTACTTTGCAAGACCTGATTCTTATATCTTTGAAGAATCTGTTTACAAAGTGAGAAAATCTCTTGGTCGCCAACTAGCGCGCGTTATGCCAGTTGAAGCCGATGTGATCATCCCCGTTCCCGATTCGGCAAACATTGCCGCACTTGGTTATAGCGAAGAGTCAGGGATCCCTTACCAAAGTGGTCTTGTAAGGTCTCATTATATTGGTCGTACTTTCATTGAACCAGACCAAAAGATCCGAGACTTCGGTGCCAAAATCAAATACAATGTCGTAAAAGAAGTAGTGAATGGAAAACGTGTGGTCATCATCGATGACTCAGTGATGCGTGGGACCACAAGCCGTAAGATCATCAAGATGATCCGAAATGCGGGGGCCAAAGAAATCCATTTCCGAGTATCAGCACCACCAACAGTGGCTCCTTGTTACTATGGAATCGACATTCCCACACATAAGGAACTCATAGCCTCAACTCATACCATTGAAGAAATTCAAAAATACCTTCGTGTGGATTCTCTCGCCTATCTAACGTTAGATACAATGCACAAGGCTGTAGAAGGGCATAAAGGTGGTGGGTTCTGTGATGCTTGTTTTACATCGAACTATCCAGTCGAATTCCAAGACCATGCGGGAAACCAAAAGTCACTATTTACGGAATACGCAACGGAAGAGTGATGGAAGAGATCGAACTTTCCAAAACCTTTGGTTTTGAAGCCGCCCATTTTTTACCAAATGTTCCTGAAGGCCATAAATGCAAACGGATGCACGGGCATAGTTTTCGTTTTGCTGTGTATTTAAAGGGTGAAATTGACCCTCACACGGGTTGGATCATGGATTTTGGTGAACTAAAATCCATCGTAAAACCTATCTTAGATGAACATTTGGACCATTACGTACTAAATGATGTGCCAGGTTTAGAAAACCCTACCAGTGAAAACATAGCGGTTTGGCTTTGGAACCAACTCAAACCAAAACTACCTCTTCTGGATAAAATCACATTGTATGAAACTTGCACAAGTTCCTGTGTGTACAGAGGGCCAAAAAAGTAAATGGTTTCCGCTTCGGATTCCAACCAAACATCACAATCTAATAAAAAAGGTGCCGTCGTACTTCTGTCAGGCGGCCTAGATTCTACCACTTGTCTTTACGTTGCAGCCAAAGAATTTGGCTATCCCAAAAATAAAAAATTACCTCTGCTTGCTCTTTCCTTTGATTATTCCCAAAAGCACAAAATCGAACTTACCAAAAGTAAAAAAATCGCAAAAACTTTAGGAATCAAACATGTGATCCAAAAATTGGATCCAGGATTTTTTTTGGGAAGTTCTCTCACCGAATCAAAAATTAAGGTAAGAAAAAACGCCAAATCATTGTTTAGTGGCGATGAAAAAGAAATTCCGAATACGTATGTACCAGGAAGGAATATTCTTTTTTTATCTTTTGCTCTTTCTCTTGCAGAGGGGCATGGTTATGACTCAATTTACATCGGAGTGAATGCCCTTGATTATTCAGGTTATCCTGATTGCCGGCCTGAGTTTATCGAATCCTTCCAAAAGATGGCAAACCTGGGGACCAAAAAAGGAGTGAGTGGAAATGGGGATTCCATCCAAATCAAAACTCCACTCCTGCATCTCGGGAAAAAAGAAATCATAGAACTCGGAATGTCTGTGGGAGCACCACTACAGCTTACACATTCTTGTTATGATCCGATCAAAGGAAAAGCTTGTGGCAAATGTGATTCTTGTCTCTTGCGAGCCAAAGGTTTTTTGGAACTTGGGTTGGAAGATCCTGCGTTAAACAGTTGATATACTTAAATTCCTTTTCCATTCCATGCTCAAATTAAAATCACGAAAATGAAATGCAGTCTACCATCTGAGATGATACGAAGGATCGAATTTGTTTTCTTCATCACTTTGACTCAATTTCTGTTCTCTCTTTGTTATCCTTTATCATTGAACAACCCATCCGATTTCCAGTCGAAGGCATATGCGGAAACCCAAATTCTCAAATGTATGTTAAACGATTGGGATTGCATTGAATTTCCTCAAGATAACCAGGGTATAAAACAATGGTCGAAAACCATCGGACAATCGGGTGCATTTGAAAGTTATGGAAATTCAACAGCGGTGGATCGTAAAGGAAATGTGTATATGATTGGTACGACAACTGGTTCTGTGTTGGATCAGATCAAAATTTCACCTACCGACTATAGTGATATTTTTCTCATCAAGTTTCAATCTGATGGCCAGCTGGTTTGGGCAAAGCACATGGGAAGTCCTGTAATTACTTCAACTTATGCTGAGTTCATTCATATTGATTCGTTTGGAAATTTGTATTTAATAGGGGCATCTAACTCCCCATTTAATGAACTCGGAGCCATTGGCAGTGGTGCCCTTTTGATCAAATTAGGAAATGATGGCACTACTTTATGGACAAGAATTGTACCGACTGCTGGCGAAACCTTAGGTTATGGTGTTACAACGGATCCAATTGGGAATGTATATATAACAGGAAATACAGAAGAACAAACATTAAACGGTCAATCTGCAACTGGAGGAAGGAATACATTTCTTTTAAAATACGATATTCATGGAAATCTACTTTGGACAAAGTTATTCGATAGTAGTGGAATTGCTTCCTATGGTCAATCTGTCCAATATGAACCTACTAGTAATTCATTAATATTATCTGGACAGTTAGTTGGAAGTGGTACTTTCTTTTCAAACACAACACCAGGAGATTCTACTGATTCTTATATCCTTTCCTTCGATTTGAATGGAAATTTCCAATGGGTTCAATTTTTAGGTGGCATCGGTATTTCGACACAAATACGAGCCATGTCTTTGGATAAAAAAGGATCAATTTATGTATCCGGTGACACCAATGGGAATATAGAAGGGCAAACCAATGAGGGATCCATTGTACAATTTTTGACTAAGATAAGTTCCAATGGAGATAAAATTTGGACAAAACTATTAGGTGGAGGTGGATCTAGTTCTACCTATGCAAACGCAATTTATGCTGATAACACGGGGCATATATACACATATGGCGGGACCAATGGAAATTTGCCAGGAGTCAATCGAATCGGTACGAACGATGCACATCTAACTAAATACGATGCAAGTGGCAACCTCATCTGGATTCGTTTGTCTGGCAACACTGGGATAAGTCTCACAGGGCGAGGTTTATCTTCTGATCGTTATGGAACTCTGTATGCAACAGGATTCACTTCAGGTGGATTTGATGGAGAGAGTAAATTCGGTTCTATTGATGCATTTTTGATCCAATATAAGTGAGATAAAAAAAATTCAAAAAAACCGCTAAAAACGTTCTAAAATGAGCCTAAAAACAGATTTAATGTTTTGGTTAAGCTGCATTTAACCTAATAATTATTGCTAATTTAACCTTTATTTTCATTTTTCAATGCTAGGTGGAAATATGTATGAAATCTGTGATTCTAATTTTATTCTCTTCATTCTTTCTTTTGGTAAATTGTGAAACTGCAAACAAAGAGAATGTAGGTGCTGTATTAGCTTTATTGAATCCGCCAACTTCTTCCAATCCAGAAACAGTAGTAGAAGATAATCAGGTGACTGTAAATTTTTCATACACGGTGGTCGATTTAGGTGCAGGAATCCCCGTCTCAATCACCTCATCTGGTGTAACACCATCGACTGGACTAACTTTTTCTGTTTCTCCAAGTTTACCAGCAGGATTAAGCTTAAACTCATCAACTGGAGAGATTTCAGGTACACCGAGTCTTTATGTTGCAAAAACTGATTACGATATTACCGGTCAAATCAATCAAAGTTCAAAAACAGTAAGAATAAATTTTGGAATTAGCCGGTTAACAAATGATCGACTCAGTGAAACCATTCCATCTAGACCTATTGGATTGAATTTGACCTACAACGTGACAGGACAATTGATTGAAGCGAACCCAAATGACGGATGTTCAGCGATTACGAATAATATCTCGGGAAAAGTCGCGTTAATCAGACGTGGAACTTGTGCATTCCATGACAAGGTGATAAATGCACAAAATGCAGGAGCCATTGCGGTTATCCATTATGATAATAATATTTCTGACACAGTGCCTGTCGTAAATCCCTATCCGAATCCAAGTTTAATAACGATCCCGACCACCGTCATTTCAGGTAATGCAGGAACAAACTTGGTAAATAGTCTAGCAACATTTAATACAAATGCTACGCTGCGTAGATGAAGTTCGTGCTCTTTCATTTGATTCGAAAACCAACTCTTTTTACCTACGCCATTTGCTTGGTCTGGAAAAATTTTTAGTCCGGCTGGGTTTGAAGTGAAACCGTGATCGATTGATTTTCGGTGCATTGAAGCGCGCACTATTAAACTTAAACCGACCAGGTTTGATATCCAATTTACCTTTTGGAATATAGGTTCGTTCTTTTAAAATGGAAATGAGTCCACCCAAATCGACTTCGCCACCCGAGCTAAATCCACCGGCTAATTCTTCTTCCTCTTCCTCACCTTCTTCATCATCATAGTCCTCCTCTTCACCATCTTCTTCATCTGATTTTGATTTTTGGCCATTCATGCTGACCTCTAAATCCAATGGTTTCGGTTCTATATATTTAGAATGAAAATTAACCTTCGAATAAAAATCGATGATTTCTGTTTCGGCCAACTGAGGAGAAATGGTTTCGTTGTATTCTTTTTGGAATGTTTTCGAGAGAATAAAAATCTGACTTTGTGATTTAAAACAGGAAAATATATAATATTCTTTTTTAAAACTTTCTAAATTTGTTTCTGGTTTAGCGACTTCTAATAGAAAAGTGTATGTACCATCCCTGTAATCTGTTGAAAAAGTCTCAAAGACGATATTTGATTTTGGGTATTTTTTTTGAATCACATCAACTAACTTAGTTTTTATGAAATTTTTCAATGTAGGTTCAATACCGTTTGAAATAATATCTGAATTGATCTTTTGTGTGACATTGATGGCTTGAATTTTATAAAGGCCGTGAATTGGATCATAAAAACTTACTTTTGTTTTGCCGTCGTTTAACACTGCATATCTGGCATCTACGGGAATTTTGGTTTCGAATAACCCTGAATCTGAAATGTAAGTATGGTCTTTGATGTCGCCATACACTGGATTTAGGTATTTAATGGGTAGAGGTTGGCTATTTTTATTTTCTAAGGAATTAAGAAATTGGTCTTTTGTATGATCAGAAAATCGATAGTCTTGGTTATACAATCTAACTTCATTGAAAATATTAAAAGTAGGTAAAAGTAATAAACTAATCAGACGTCTATATCCATATTTGTAAGTAAAACTATTAAATTCATTTTTAAGAGTTTTCCGGCTGTATACGGCATAATAATGGTTTTCATAATTAACAGTGGGTAATATTCCTAAAGACAAAAAAAACAAGGCAAGATTGTGATGGTCCTTTTCTTTCTTTTGGTATACAATGTGATAATATTGGGAACAATTTTCATACTCACGATATAAACTGAATAAACCGTCGTTTTGAAGGAAATAGGTATTTTCATCTGTTAATTCAGCTAACTTCAGTAAGGTTTCTTTTTCTTTTTCATCAATTGGCAATGATTGAATTTGTTTGAACCGATTGAAATTTTGGGAACTTCTGAAAGATGCAAATAATTCAAAATGCGGCCAATTTTCCGGGATACGAACCACTTCTTTGATGTGTTTGGTTGGAATTCCTTTGAGATTTAAATTGGTTCTAAGATTTTCTATGAATTGAACGTCCATCATCGATTGGGAATTCATGAAATTGATTGGATTTTTTGCAGCGGAAGCGTATGGGATCGTGGAAATGAAACAGGCAGTTCCGTTTCCGTTCAAAACGGTTTCTCCTTCCGAGATTGGGATTTCGTTCCCTTTGTTTTTTGAAACCCGGGTGTGGTACCAACTGATTTGGCAATTGAATAGAAAGACAATGAGGAGATAAAAAGATTTCATATGGGGAACCAAGAGGAAATTAACGATAGCCAACGATTTGTCAAAACAATTCGTATCGGTAACAATACCGAAAAAAATTGAGATGAAACTGATCTTTAGCGCTTGTTAAGTGTATTTAAATGATTAGGACCAAAACGTTTTGTTTACTTTTCCTGGAAGTATTGCATTTTCCCATTTTTGCACTTCGCATACGATGATTCTGCACGTTCTGTTCAGGAACCCTTGGATTGTGGCAATGGAATGGAACGAATTTCGATTTTGAAACACCATTCTAGGTTGGTTTTGGCATACAATCCCATTACTTTTGCCCATTCAGGCCGACTCTTACGTAAAATTCCTGAAAATTTTGTTTCCAAAATGGCCATTTTTTCCATAACTACTACTAGTTTATGGAAATATTTGTTACAGCCGTCACGATTTTCGTCCTCGCGATCTTCGTGGGATTTGAAATCATCACAAAAATCCCTCCCATCCTCCACACCCCTCTTATGTCGGGTTCCAACGCCATTTCCGGCATTACCCTCATTGGGGCACTCTATGCTGCCGGGATCCAAGAAAGTAACATCACCAAAATTTTGGGATTACTCTCTGTCATTTTTGCCACGATCAACGTAGTGGGTGGATTTCTTGTCACACACAGAATGCTTGGCATGTTCAAGAAAAAGGATGCACCGAAATAATGGAACTCGTCAGCATTTTAAACCTAGCATATCTCGTCGCTTCCATCCTTTTCATTGTTGGGATCAAACAATTAGCGCATCCAAAGACTGCCACCAGAGGAAACTTCCTTGGTGCCTTAGGGATGCTCATTGCGGTGGTCGCAACTCTATTTGACAGAGAAATCCTTTCTTATGAATGGATTGCAGTCGGAGTTCTCATCGGTTCTGTCATTGGAATCATCCTTGCGATCAAAATCCAAATGACGGCCATGCCACAACTTGTGGCTGTGTTAAACGGTTTCGGTGGTATTGCTTCCGTATTTGTAGCGGGTGCTGCATTACAACTTTCCATTCCTAAGTATCAATTTGCAGTCAATTACCAAGAAGTGGTATCGATCGTATTTTCTGCTATCGTTGGTGGGATTACGTTCTCTGGAAGTTTCATCGCCTTCGGAAAGTTACAGGGTTTTATCACAGAAAAAGCAGTTCGTTACCCTGGCGACCAACTCGTTAAAATCCTTGTGGGACTCACTGCGGTGGGACTTGGTGTTTACGGTTGTATGGTGCCAACGGATGAATCGATTTATTGGATTCTCAGCGGTGTGAGTTTACTCCTTGGAATCTTTCTTGTGATTCCAATTGGTGGAGCTGACATGCCTGTTGTGATTTCACTTCTGAACTCGTATTCAGGGATTGCTGCATCAGCTACAGGATTTGTTCTCAATAACAACGTGTTAATCATTTCTGGATCCTTAGTCGGAGCATCTGGAATCATTCTAACTCAAATCATGTGTAAGGCAATGAACCGAAGTTTGACGAATGTGTTATTTGGTGGATTCGGGGCTGTCGCTACAGAAATGAAAGATGATGGCGATTTTTACTCTGGTAAAGTGAAATCGACAAGTGCTGAAGAAGTAGCAATGTTACTTGATGTAGCAAGGAGTGTTGTAATTGTTCCAGGTTATGGAATGGCTGTAGCACAAGCGCAGCATACAGTTCGAGATTTATACCAACTTTTGACTGCTCGTGGAATTGATGTTACTTTTGCGATCCATCCTGTTGCTGGTCGTATGCCTGGTCACATGAACGTTTTACTTGCAGAAGCAGATATTCCTTATGATCGTTTGAAAGAGATGGACGAGATCAATAGTACTTTCGAAAATGTTGATGTTGTGATTGTTAACGGCGCAAATGACGTTACAAACCCACTTGCAAAAACAGATCCAAAATCACCGATTGCTGGTATGCCGATTTTGGATGTGGGAAATGCTAAAACAGTTGTTGTGATCAAACGAAGTTTGAGTGCAGGATTTGCGGGAGTTCCCAATCCACTGTTCATTGCTGACAACTGTTTGATGTTGTTTGGTGATGGTAAAAAAGCAACGCAAGAAATGATCGCAGCTTTAAAAGAATCATAGAGTCGGAAGTTATGAAAAAACAAGTCTATATCGTTGATGACCACCCTCTTGTAGTTGATGCACTACAAAACCTAATCGCTAAATCGGAAGATTTAGAATGTATAGGAAGTGCAGACAATATTGAAAAAGCATTTAACGATATAGAACAGATGCAACCAACACTGGTTTTGATTGATATCCAACTCAAACAAAACCAAAACGGTTTGCAACTTCTGAAACGCCTTAGGACAACATTTCCAAATATCGCCGTCATCATCATCAGTATGTTGACGGATGATACATTTGTGGATCGTGCATTCAAACTTGGTGCGATGGGTTATGTATTCAAAGAAGACACAACCACTCAAATTGTAGAAGCCATTCATACAGTTCTTAAAGGTGATTATTTTGTGAGTTCTTCCCAAGCGACTCGTTTACTTGGGCATTTGTATCGTGCTTCCCAGAAAGATGAAAAAGATCCTATCGACAGATTGTCGAACCGTGAATTAGAAGTATTCCTGATGATTGGGGAAGGAATGCCAGTGAAAGAAATCGCAGCCAATATGGGCCTTGCTCCATCTACCATTGAAACCTTACGATCGCGAATCAAAGCCAAACTGAGTATCACGGAAAACGAAAAACTAATTCGTGTTGCGGTTGAGTGGAAATACACCCAAGCCAAAACGGATATCGTCGTATCTTAAATTTAAATCCAATTCATTTTAGAACATAAATATGTTTTTTTATCTTCTACATTGAATTGGTATTGGATTTTCAATTTAACTGAAAACGAATTGAATCCACTAAACTTTGCCATCCAAAAGCCAAACCATCATTTCGATGTGATGTTGTAAAGGTGCTAAACAATTCAGTTTGGCATTCGATTAGTATCTCAGTTTAAAGTAATGGTACAATAAATCTTTTCCCTCACGTGAGGAGAGTAACATCCGATACGCTTCCGCAATTTTGGATTCATTTTGGGATTGTTTTTGAATGAAATGAAAAAAGTCATTGGCCCTTTCATCAAAGCCTAAATTGAGAAGTAAGTTTAAATAAAAACTTTGATCGTATTCGTCAGCAAATGGAGAGTAGGCGATAGGTCTTAACAAATTCTCTGCTTCTCGCCATTTTCTCATTTCAAAATAACAACGGGCATAAACTTTTTTTTCTCTCCATCCGAGTGCTCGTGGATTTTTTAGATAAGTGAGTGATTTTTTTGGATCTTTGTCCATAAGATAAATGACTCGGCCCATCAAATGGGAAGCTTGCATGTGTTTCGGATCTTGTTCTAAGATAGATGATAATTCAATTTTAGCTTTGTCTACTTGGCCTAGTTCCAAATAGGTTTTTGCAAGGATCAACTTTGCTTCATTATAATTTGCCTTATACTCCAAGGATTTGTTTAAGGAGATAATTGCATTCGGATAATCTTTTAAAATAAAATAGGCAAGGCCTAAGTTGTAATGGTAAAAAGGATTGTAAGGAGAAATTTGATTGGTTTCGATCCATGTTTCCTTTGCCTCTGACCAACTATCTTCTTGGGCATAAATCATACCGAGAAGGAAACTTGCAGCTTCATGGTTTGGTTCTTTTTTTAATGTTCGATTTAAACTTTCTTTTGCTTCTTGCCATTCCATTCGGGAATACAACAAACTTCCATTCAGATAATCATATTCAGCAAAGGATTTGTAAACATCAGATTGGATTTTTTTCCATTCTGCATCCGCCAAGCCAAACCGACCATAACGAAGCGCATTGATGATATTACGACTCACCTTTTCGATTTCAATTTTTGCGTTGAGTTCCATTGATTCTTGGTCGTCTGCATCCGCAAAAACGGGTTGGAGGGAAACAACTAACAATAGTAAGGAATGGAGAAGGGTCTTTTTAAGTTTCATATATTTAGGAAGTGATGGAATTTAACCAGTTTAAAATTGGTGTATGTGCATCGCGAACATATTTGATTTGGTTTGAGATGGTTTTGTCTGGAAAACTATGGACAGAGTTAAGTTCTTTTAATGTTCCTAAATAAGGTATTCCCAATTCAGATGCAGCATATTGTCCAAGTTTGGAATGGATTTCGGAAATCCCAAGTAAACTTACTTTTTTCCCTTTGGCAGCTGCTTCCATCATCGTTTGTCCAAAATAAGTGCAAATCCATTCCGAGGAATCCATTTCTCGCAAAAATTCTGGATAGGATATCCTTTTTAGGTATTGGATTTTCGGACCCTTTGGTTCTTTGCCACCGATCCGAAGTATGGATTGGAAAACTGGAGTTTCACCCTCATTTCCTTCATGATAAAAACGTAATAAGAAAGTATCGATCTCTATTGATTGGATTTCATCCAATTGACCCGCATACACTAAAATTTTTCCAGGAATGGTTTTTGTCCTACAACCAACTTCCGATAGAGGTGAACTATAATAGGATAACTTTTTAAAAGAAGAATCTTCCATTAGAGTTTCAGAAATTGGGAAGGATGGATGCGGGAGAAAAAAACACGCATTTTTATTGTTAGGTGGATGATTTAGGTTGTCGATAAAATAGGAATTTTTTACAAAAAATTCTTTTTCTCGGATATCAAAGATATGGGGAATGTTTTTTTCTGAATCATCAAACGATGTGATGAGTTTTACTTCATATCCGTACAATTGTAAATAAATTGATAATGATTTACATCGTTCGAAGTGCCCAAATCCGTATTCGTTTGGGTTACCATAGAGAATGTTCACTTTTCTTTTTGGTGTTTGTACATTAGGTAAAACAAAGGCAACTTGTGCCACCTCTGCATTGGTCTCAAATAATTTCGGATTGGATTTGTATAACGAAAGTATTTCTTTTACACCAAAATAAGGATTGGATGTTTCCAAAATTTTTGCGATTTCACAAATCAATTGGTAATCTTTCTCTTCATCAACAGTAATTCTAAGTTTTGAATGGAGTACATTCGTTTGTTCCAAAAACGGTTGGAATTCTTGTAAGTGGGGGGGTGATAAGCGGTATTGTTTATGAATCTCGGGAAATTCTTTGATGTGTAAGGATACATGTTCCTTATGTCTTTCTAAATCGGTGCCTTCTTCTTGGTAATACAATGATTCCGCTGAAAAACATTCCACTCCCATTCCCAATGGCAAACCTGTCATCGACAAACTATAATATTTTTCTTTGATTTCTAAGATTGCTTCATATAAATAGCGAATCGAATCTATGTCAATAAATGGATTATCTGCAGTTAGGCGAAAAATATGTTTGGCACCAAAATGTTTTGCAGCTTTGCGAAACCTATCCCTTACATCCAATTCGGATCCAAGAAAGTATTGGTAACCGCGTGATTTCAGAAATTGGATGGACTCCTCGTCCGTTTCGGGAATCAAAAATACGATTTGGGACTCATCAAATATGGTTTTTAGCCTGCGGTGGATATGATCCAAAAAAGTGAAATCAGATCCTTCAGGAATGGGTTTTAAAATTTTTTTAGGAAAACGTGTTGAACCTAGTCTTGCCTGAATGAAGGCAAAACTTTCATGCGTTGAAAGTGTACCACTCATCACAATTCAAACAAGGGGCAGGTATTTTATCATGGTTTCCATTGAAACTATCTTGGAAAAATATTAATCCACTTTGCCAAACTGATTCAAAACCATCGGTTTCCAAATTTCCAATGATTTTTGTTTGGTTTTGTTTGCAAATCGAAACGTCACCGTTGGCATTTAAATAAATATCGCGTGTTAAGTGCCAGCAAAAGTCTCGATGAATCGGTGTGAGGTCACTTACCCTTCTTTCTGGTAATTTTTCTGCAAATCGATTGTACTTTTGAAGGATCACATTGATTCCCTTTTTTTCAAAGTTTGTAAAGTAAGGGTCAATCTCTTCTTCTACTTCTTTCATTTTGATCATTTGGACATACAATGAATTTTGTGGTAAGATTTTAGAAAGAGAATCAATGGTTTCCAAAACTTTTGTTAAAACATTTTTTCCATACAAGGATTTGTAAGTATCTTCTTTGAGAGTAGAAACGTTTGCAATGATACAAAGTTTTTCTTTATGTTTCTGATCTAATTCTTGGATTAAGGAAACCAAAACATCCACGTTTTTGTACAATGCGGTTTCAATGATGAGTTCTTCTAAAGAACTCAATTTTAATATTTCTTTTACGATCAATGGAAATTCGGGGTGTAACAGTGGTTCCCCATTGCCTGATAAACTAATTGTGATAGGAGACGTTAACCCTTGTTCTAATTGTTTTGTAATATTAGAAACAGAGGTAAGAGAGATAGCCGTTCCATCATTCGATTTGTCGATGAATTCTCTTGGACAAAATACACAAGAAAGTTCACACCCTTTATAAATTTCCCATTCCAAATAAGAAGGAGAACTACGATAGAGTATTGGATTTTCTTTGAGAATGTTTTGTAAATTTTGATAAGGAATTTCTTCGGAGATCGCAAGTAATCCTTTGATGAGGACCTTGGAACGCGTTGCATTGTATCGAAAATCCAATCTGAGTTGGCGTAAATCAGGAGATTGGAAAAAAATATCAACATCGCATTGGTTGATATTTTTTAGAAAAAACGAATGGATATCGGTCGTGAGTGTGTCAGGTAAGGAACTTAAAAATTCTCGTGAAATGACAGTGGGAATAAGGCCTGGTGGTAAATTTTCTGAATAGGAATATTGGCAAAAAAAGTTTTTGTGGCGATTCCAAATTTTTTCCGTTAGAGTTGGATCTAAAAGAGGAGAGATTCCAGTAAAATATAAAAAACAAACCTCATCCCATTCTGGATCTTTGAAAATGGATTCTGGAAGTTTACTTCCAATTTGTTTTATGAATTCGATTTCGGAAGGAATTGACTGGTACAATTCAAAGAATTTTGAAACTTCAGTTCCATTGAATTGAAATTCTATGGAATTGGAAACATTCATATGAATGTTTAACTTTGGAAAAACTTTGTGTAGTTTTTTTACGAAAGATTCTAGGAGGGAAATCTCAAAATTGGATTCTAAAAAGTTTAGAGATTGGTTGTCTAAATAAACAACCGCAAAACTAGGATTATATTCCTTACGGTTTACCATTAATCTGAATTGTACTTTTCTTCTGGATTGCTGATATTATGTTCTTTGATGTAAATTGGATCAAAGATTGTGATGGAGGTACTTTTTCTAGTCGCAGCAACCCATTCTTCAAAGGATGTTTGTTCTTTTTCGCGGAATAAAAAACCTTGGATCCCCTTACGTACTGCATCGAGTGGTGTTGGGCGCATCCCTTCAATGTAAACTATACAATATCGTTTACGATCATCCCGAAATACTTCAGAAAATTTTCCTTGTCCCCCAACTTGTGCGAGAACCGATGCTGTCATTGGTTGGGATTTGTACAATTCAAATGTAGGTACCCAGTTGACTAATCCACCATTTAGTTTGTATCTAGATTCATTTCTAGGTCCCGAAGCTACAAGTTTGAAAAATGAGGGATCTTGTACGGATTTATTTCTGATTTCTGTAAGTTCGTTGAACAATCGAGATTCTTCTTCAATGGATGCGTTGGCAGGTGAAATCACCAATTCACGAAACTTAAATTCATTTCCCACCTTCGCCTTGTTTTTGTTATACCAAGATTGCACTTCTTGTTCAGACGGAAGAGGTGGACTCACTTTAATTTGTAACAATTGGCCTTTTTTGATTTGGTAGGGGAGGTCTTCTAACCAAACATCATAAGGAAGGTTAAATTGTGTTTGGACTGATTTTTTAAATTGTTCCAAATCGCTGATGCCTTGGGCTTCCATTCGTTTTTGAATTTCTGCTTCGATTCGTTTTTCATTGACTTGGATGGATTCTTCATCGGCAGCATTGTCAACAACTGCACGGTCGATGAGGAAATCGATCACTTGTGAATGTAGGGATCCTTTTTTGCGATAAGAAGGAAAAAATCGAGATAGGTTTTTATAACGTTCTACCCCTTCTTCGTAATCCAAAGTGGATATCGATTTGGGACCAACGATGGCAAGGACAGCGTTTAACGACTCATAGGAGCCGAGCGGTTTTGTGGGAACGGTTAGGAAAAGACAAACAACCGCAGCAAAAATGAAAACGAAGTGACGTTTGAGTCGTGGTCTTTTTTGCATACGGTCAAAAGTTTACCCGATAAAGGTAGTATGTAAAGCCTTTACTGCATCTTCCGCTTGGTTTTGTTTGATGACACAGGAAATTTTGATCTCAGAAGTCGAAATCATTTCGATGTTGATATTTTTTTCAGCAAGGGATTGGAACATTTTAGCGGCCACTCCCACGTGTGATTTCATACCCACACCCACAGCCGAAACGATGGAAATATTTTCATCAATCTCTGCCTTTCCATTTCCATGTTCTTTTGCATACGCCTCAATGATAGGTTTTGCAGCATTGATGTCTTTTTTGGCAATGGTGAAGGAAATCGTATTGATACCGTCTCTTGGAGAAGACTGAACGATCACGTCAACGATGACATCTTTGTTAGATAATTGAGTGAATAGGTCGGCAGCAATTCCTGGTTTGTCTTTAACGTCTGCAATGGTAACACGTGCTTGGTCCCCTTTTGCAGTCACTCCACTCACTTTCATTTTTTCCATAATTTTATCCTCACTCATTACTAACGTTCCCGGTTTGTCGTGGAAACTAGATCGTACGTGGATGACCACATTGTAGTTCATCCCTAATTCAACACTTCTGGAATGTAGGACTCCGGCACCAAGGCTTGCCAACTCCAACATTTCTTCGTAAGTGATTTGTTTGTGCATTTTTGCCGTAGGAATTTTTCTAGGGTCAGCAGTATACACCCCATCTACATCTGTATAAATTTCACATTCGTCAGCGCCAAGGGCCGCGGCAAGGGCAACAGCGGAAGTATCACTACCACCTCGTCCCAAGGTGACAATGTTTTCATCTTTGTCGATTCCTTGAAAACCAGCAACGATGACCACCTTTCCTTTGTTAAACGCATCATCAATTCTAGAGCGATCAATCATTTCAATTTTTCCGTTGGAAAAATTTCCATCCGTCAAAATTTTTAATTGGGAACCAGTGAAGGACTGCGCCGGAACTCCTAACTCGTTCAGAGCAATGGCAAGTAACGCGATGGAAACTTGTTCACCCGTTGAGAGTAACATGTCCATTTCCCGTTTGGGTGGGTTTTTAGAAATTTGGTCAGCAAGGTCGACGAGTTCGTCTGTAGTATGTCCCATTGCAGAAACGACAACGGCTACTTTTTGGCCTTCATCGTGGTAACGTTTGATACGTTTGGCCACATTTTTAATTTTGGTGGTGTCACCAACTGAGGTTCCACCGTATTTTTGGACAACGATTTTCGATGACATGGGTTTATGGACAGGCTAGGAGAGGCAAATCGGGAATCAAGTAGAATGAATTTTTTTGCAACCAATCGAATTGAAAAGACTCCAATAAGTATAGGTTATTGAATGAATTCTGCATCTCCTTCCGTTGAACCTGTTGTCAAAGAACAGGCTCCTTTACTTTTCCTCATTTTGTTTTTTCTTGTCCAAGCGACTGTCTTAACTGTTTTCACTGTTCCATTTTCCTGGACTCTCGTTTGGGTTGCTGTGGGTTCTTACTTCCTGCGCATGTTTGGAATCACTGCCGCCTACCATCGTTATTTTTCCCATGCCTCCTTTAAAACTTCGAGGGTTTTCCAATTTGTATTGGCTTGGATTGGATCGATGGCGATGCAAAAAGGGGTATTGTGGTGGGCAGCTCACCACAGAAACCATCACAAATATTCGGATACCGAAAAAGACATCCATTCCCCTAGCCGGAAAGGTTTTTGGTATTCTCATATGTTTTGGTTTTTGCGGGATGACTACAACGACTACGAAGCAAAACTCATTCCCGATTTTTACAAATACCCAGAGTTACGATGGTTGGATCGAAACCACTGGATCCCACCTCTTTCCTATGCGATTCTTTTGTATGCTGTTGGTGGTTGGGGATGGTTAGTGTACGGATATGCCGTGTCCACGTTTGTTTTAGGGCATGCCACCTGGACAATCAATTCGCTTTCCCATGTCTATGGTTCGGTTCGATTTGATTCACGAGACACAAGTAAAAACAATGTTTGGTTAGCACTCCTCACGATGGGAGAGGGTTGGCACAATAATCACCATTACTACTGTTCTTCGGCAAACCAAGGATTTTATTGGTATGAAATCGATATCAGTTATTATATCTTAAAGTTTCTAAGCCTCTTTGGAATTGTTTGGGATTTGAAAAAACCTCCACAAAAGGTATTGGATGAAGGGATGAACCGAGACCGAGCGAAAAAATTAGAAAAGAGTGAGGCACGGAAAAAAAGGTCCGAGGTAAAATCCAAAAAGAAAGTGGAAGTGTTATCAGCTTCCTAAAGTAAAACGTTAAACACCCAATCGTTTGCGAATGTCTGCCGGGATACTTTGGATCGAATCGTATCTTTTTTTCTTTCCACCTGGCAGAGATACATAATAAAATCCGTTGATCATTTCTAAAAAATAATCTTCCCCTTTTTCACCTAAAGATCGATTGTCGAGTTCCTTTACCATTTTTTGGTATTTGGTAGGTAAAAGATTCCAATTCATATAATTGGTCACAACACCTTGGTCGTTGACGGTATACGCACCATCTTGGTGCAGGATTTTTGTACCATTA
Source organism: Leptospira jelokensis (assembly GCF_004769635.1). Taxonomy (GTDB): domain Bacteria; phylum Spirochaetota; class Leptospiria; order Leptospirales; family Leptospiraceae; genus Leptospira_A; species Leptospira_A jelokensis. Next base: position 451,985 of record NZ_RQGH01000026.1, on the reverse strand, counting down.
TAATCAAAGATTTCCATCACCTTCAGATTGTTATCTTTTTGTGATTTGGAATCCTTTTTAGATTTACCATCATTACTTTTATTGGAATCATCTGATGATGAACCAGATTTTGATTTTTTGTTTTCGGATTTTTCTTTTTTTCTTAATTTTCCAAAGATGAGTAAAAATAAGCCAGCGAGTCCAAGTGCAGCAAATAAAAAAATTTCGGCTGTGGATAAGTCAAATAGGTAACGTAACATATCTAACGAAAGCTGGTTCCTATCGCCTTACAAGTGTCAGGAAGGTATCCATCCGTATTCCAAGTATTACAGTCCACAAGTTCTATGGCACGGATACAAATTTTTAAATCATCAATTTTTACCCTGTGAATAAATAGAGTGCCAGGTAGTTTTTCTTTTCCACAGGCTGAGTTTTTCAGTGCGTAAGCCTCAAAGGTTTTTTGGTTTCCTTCAATGGGAGAATAAAATAAGTCATCTCTGTTTTGGATACAAGATCCAAAACTAAAAGTACTCACAAGGACCAAAAACAAAACAGACAATAAGGAATTTGTGGGGAAAAACCACATCATTTTTTCAATTTGATCCGCGAGATTTCACGAACAGGAATGGGAAGTTTCCCAAACACTGTGTCCACATGTACGGTTCCATAAATCTCAAATTCTGCTTCTTCCCCTTTTCTTGCGGCGGTACCTAACGTTTCGGCGAGGACCAAAAGTTTTGGAAGGATGGATCCTTTTTGTTCAGGAACTAATTTTAATTCCACAACTGATTCTTGGTTTGGTTCTACTTCGATTGGTGAACTATTGGTGAGTTTCCCAATGTATTCCTTTCCTTTGGCTGTTACGAGTTCGATTTCTAAATCAAATTGGTAAATGTTGACCTTTGTGGAATTGGGATTTGCCACAGATACTTGCGGGTACAAATCCAAAAGTGGAATGAGTGGAAAACTTGGATTTGGTTTTAGTTCCACACGAACGTCCACCAAATCAAACTTACACGCCTTTAGGCTTTCTAAATTTTGTTTTGCACCACTGACACAATGTGAAAATCCAAGGATGGAAATGCATTGGATCGATAAAAGTAAGAGATAGTTACGGACCAAACACTACCTTCCCTTCGGTCATGTGTTGTTTGTAAAATTCCAATCCTTCTTTAAAATCTTCGAATTTAAAACGTTTGTTGATTTTGGTTTGGAATACGGTTTTTAAGTATTTTTGTGCTTCCTTTGCTTGTTTTTGAAATTCTTCTAATCCTATTTCATAGATCCAAGACGACAACCAAAAGCCCTCGATTTTTTTGTTTTGGAAAAGGATGATCCCTGAATTCACTGCAAATGGTTTTTCAGATAAAGCCCCATAACAAACTAGTTTCGAGCCGTAAGGCATACATTCCACAAGAGACTGAGCGGTATCTCCTGCAACCGCATCGATTGCATAAGTAGCGTTTAATTTTTTAGAAAGTTTGAATAAGTCTTTTTGGTAATTGGGTGAAGTGGAGTTGAGAATGTGTTCCGCACCAATTTCTGCCAAACTATCTTCTTGTTCTTTTTTTCGCACAACATTGATTAAAGGGATACCCTTTTCTTTACAAAGGCGAACTACCATTTTGCCCAGAGCACTCGCGGCTGCAGTTTGGACCATTGCTTGGTGTCCTTCTTTTTGGCAACGAGAGACCATTGCCCAAGCTGTCATTGGGTTCACAAAAAAACTAGAACCTTCGTCAAGTGTGACACCATCCACTAACGGCAAACAGTTGTCTTCTGTTGTGATCATGTACTCGGCCCATGACCCATCATTTTGTGGGGCAACACAGGAAACAGCCATTCCCAGTTTGAGGGTTTTGATCCCACTCCCAACGGCATCCACAATCCCACTGGCTTCAAATCCGGCAGAGACGGGAGCCTTTTTTTTGAAACCATACAAACCACGGATGAACATCAGATCGGATGGATTGATCGGAGAAAGGTGGATTTTGATCCTAACTTCGTTTTCTTTTGGTGTTGGAATTTCTTTTTCTCTGAGTTCCAATTGTGGTTCGGATTCATCATATTTGAGGATGGTGACTGCTTTCATCTCATCCCATTCACTCATGGAAAATCTGCTTGCCAACTCTTTCTTTTCGAGGAAAGTACTTTGAGTCCCCCGTGAAATCAAAAAAATTAAACAACGAAACCATCACTGGTATCATTTTTTTTTCCCTTTTGGTTTTTGCATTTTTTACGACTGTCATTGAGCCTGATAAACCCACTAAAAAATATCCTTACCGACTTTCCTTATTCTATTCGCGCATTGATGGGATCAAGGAAGGGACCGAAGTTCGAATTTTAGGAATCCAAAAAGGATATGTGGCCCATATTGATTCTAGACCACTTATGGATGTTCCTGACCGCAGGTTTCTCGACCATAACATGGATCATGCGATCGAACTTCATATTGCTTTGGAAGATCCGTTAACCCTTTGGGACAATTATGAAGTGGATTTCCAAACGATCACATTATTTTCAGGAAGGATCATCAATATCAATCCCGGAAGTTCCGATGGGAAACGACCTTTTTTCAAACCTACCTTTCGAGAAGGGGAAAAAACTCCTGACTACTTACCCTCTGCCAGGTATTTTGATGATTTTTTTAAGGCCACATCTGCCACGATGGAAGAAAACAGAGCAGACCTCAGGCAAATCACATTGGATTTTCGTTCCATCTCCGATAAATTAAATCAAACAGAAGGTACAATTCCTAAAATCATAGGAAGTACCGAGATGTATGATGAGTTACTTGCGACCATCAAAGACGCAGAAGCCATTGGAAAAGAAGGAAGAAGGTATATGGAAAGTTCTAGAAATTTAGAAAATACCATGCCAATTCCGTTTTTAATCACAGCATCGTATTACGGCCGTACAACGCCAATCACTGGAAGAAGGATAGGACCACAGGATTAATGAAAGTTGCAATTATACATGATTGGCTCACGGGAATGCGTGGGGGAGAAGTTGTCCTTGATAGTATGTTAAAAGCATACCCAGAAGCTGATTTGTTTTCTCTTTTTTATTCCAAAGGCAAACTCAATGCAAGGATTGAAGATCGTAAGATCACCACGGCATTTACAAACAACCTTCCCTTTAAAGAAAAATACTATCGGTATTATTTGCCCCTTTTTCCCACAGCCATTGAAACCTTGGATCTGAAAGGTTATGATGTTGTCATCAGCTCTTCCCATTGTGTTGCCAAAGGGGTCATCCCACACCCGGATACCTTTCACTTAAGTTATGTGCATAGCCCTATGCGTTATGTTTGGGATATGTATTACGATTATTTTCCAAACCGGAAAGGATTTAAATTTTTCCTTTTACAATCCATTGCCAATTACCTACGGACTTGGGATGCAGCTTCTGCAAACCGAGTGGATTATTTTACGTGTAACTCTCATTTTGTGGGAAGGCGGATCCAAAAGTACTACAGACGTGATTATAAAATCATTTATCCACCTTGTTTGCCACAAGACTTTCGTGTGCATGATAACTCAAAAGACGACTATTATCTTTTGGTGTCTGCATTTGCTCCCTATAAAAAAATTGACCTGGCCATCGAGGCTTTCCGTGAAAATGGAAAACCACTCATCCTTGTGGGTGGTGGCCAGGAAGAAGGAAAACTCGTCAAAAATCTCCCGAAAAATATCCTTTGGAAAAAGGGACTGCCTCGCACAGAAGTGATCGAACTCTATAAAAAGGCACGGGGGTTTATCTTTCCTGGGATGGAAGACTTTGGGATCACTCCTGTAGAATCCCAAGCCTATGCCACTCCTGTCATCGCCTATGGGAAGGGTGGTGCCCTAGAATCAGTCAAAGAAGGGAAAACTGGGGTATTTTTCCAGGAACAGACGGTCAAATCCTTAAATGACGCCATCAAACGGGCCGAAAAAATCCAATTCAAACGTTGGGATTTCCAAAATTCCATCAACCGGTTCACGGAAGAAAAATTCGTAAGCGAAATTCGAAAGGTAGTCGATAGACATAAATAGAAATCTCTGAAGGGGGATCTCTTGGTCATTTTACATCGACTCAAAGGTGCGGAATTTGTTCTCAATGCAGATTTGATTGAGACCATTGAAGCAAATCCAGATACGATCATCACTCTTGTGAATGAGAAGAAATTCATTGTACAAGAGACGGTTACGGACGTTGTGGAAAGGGTAATCGCTTACCAAACGAGAATCCACAACCTACCTCGAGTGAGTGAAAGAAGGCCTGAGGAAACATAAGAAATGGATATAGCTACAGTCATTGGTTTGGCCTTAGGATTGGCCTTGATGTTACTTGGGGTTGTTTCGGGGGGGCTTGCGCTCACCGACCTCATTGATATTCCATCCGTCATGATTACATTCGGTGGGGCGGCAGCCGCTACCATCATCTCATTCCCATGGACATCAACGATCGGTGTGGGAGCCGTCACAAAAAAAGCCTTCCAAAATCCTCCCTCAGATTTACCAGGCCTCATTACGACACTTGTTAGTTTCTCTGAAAAAGCTCGCCGTGAAGGTTTACTTGCCTTAGAAGATGATATCAACGAATTACCGGAAGAATTTTTAAAGAAGGGAATCCAACTCGTTGTGGATGGAACAGACCCTGAACTTGTTCGTAACATTATGGAAACCGAAATTGGAAACACAGCTGCACGGCATGCCTATGGACGTGGTTGGTGGGATGCTTACGCTGGTTTTGCGCCAGGGTTCGGAATGCTTGGGACCCTTGTGGGTCTTGTAGGGATGTTAAAGAACTTAGGTGGTGGGGATGCGAGTGCGATTGGACAAGGTATGGCGACAGCCCTGATCACAACATTATACGGATCACTCGCACAGAACTTATTTGCAGCACCTGTTGTTAGAAAATTAACACGTAGGTCGGAAGATGAACTTGTAATCAAACAAGTGATGGTGGAAGGAACTTTATCGATCCAATCGGGAGACAACCCAAGGATTGTAAAAGAGAAACTAGCGAGTTTCTTAACACCTGCAGAACGTGTTGCTTTGAAGGATGATGGAGATTAATCCTTAAGTATGGCGAAAAAAGAAAAATGCCCTGAGTGTATCCAAAAAGTTCCCGAGTTCATGGCAACTTACGGGGACATGGTGACACTCCTCCTTTGTTTCTTTATCCTTTTGTACACTACGGGGAAAACAGATGCAAAGGAGATGCAAATCATTCTTTCGGCATTTAAGTCCACCACCGGTTTTTTCACGGGTGGACAAACTTTATCCAAAGGTTCCTTGGAAGAGATGGGGATGCAAATTGAATCCCTGCCATCACAAGTAGTAGGACGAAACCTATCCAAATCGAAAAAAGATGCCCAGGAAGTATTCAAACCAGAAGTAGAAGCAGGAAAGGTTCGGATTTCGGAAAACGAAAGGGGACTTGTGATCTCTCTTGTCGGAGCAGATTATTTTTATCCAGGTTCAGCTATCCTAACACCTGCTATCCGAGAAACTTTACGGAAAGCGGCAGGACTAATCAAAGGTCTTGAACGTTTTGTTCGAGTGGAAGGGCATAGCGATGATGATGCTGTGAATCCTGTGAGTCGTCCTGGTCGTGAAGAACGAGAATATATCAATAACTGGGATTTGGCGGGAGCGAGGGCAGTGAACGCCACTGTTTTTATGATCAATGCTGAAGAAATTGAGCCAAGTTGGTTCCAAGCGGTTAGTTTTGGATCCTACAGACCTCTTGTATTGGAAAATGAAGGTACACCAGAAGCGAAGGCTTTTAACAGACGAGTGGACATCATCATTTTAACAGAGAAGTCTACCAAACGAGCACCAGGTGAAAGTAAATACGGACTACCTGACACTCGTTTGCCGAACACTGAAACAAATGTAGAAGGAGAATTTTAACATGGGCGACCGTGAAGTAGATGAAGAAGAAGGTGGGTTAGCCGAAGGTAGTTCCGCCTCTGCTGGGATGTCCCCCATTGTCAAATGGTTATTGTACATCGCTGCGGCCATTTTTGGAATTATCATTGTAACCGTTATATCGATGTTTGTTGCTCAAAAAACGGCAACAAGTGTGTTCAAACAACAAAAGAATATCTCACTTGTGAAAGCTCCACCTCCTTTGGAAGTTTACACATTCCAAGAAGAGTTTAGAGTGAATACGTCCGATGTTGGTGAATCACACTTTGTGAAGTTAAAGATGTCTTTAGGATTTGAATCTGGCCAACCTGCACTTTCTGCAGAACTTGCGGCACGTGTGGCTCAAATGCAAAACATCATTAACCTTGTCATTGCACGAAAAACAAAAGACGATTTAAAATCCATTACCAACCAATTGGATTTACGTGAGGAAATTAAGGCCCACTTAAATCATATTTTGACCAATGGAAAAATCAAAGAGGTTTACTTTACCGAGTTCTTGGTAAACTAGGACTATGTCCGACCAAATCCTCGGTGTGATCCCTGCTCGTTACGCGAGCACACGATTTCCAGGAAAACCACTGGCCCTCATTGGTACAAAACCAATGATCCAGTGGACCTACCACCACGCTTCCCTTTCTAAGTCTTTCCACCGTTTGGTGGTCGCAACAGACGACAAACGAATCCATGATGTCGTTTTGGGTTTTGGGGGAGAGTCCATTCTCACAAGCCCTGACCATCCCACAGGCACGGATCGTATCATCGAAGTGGCAAACAAATACCCGAACTATGGAATCATCGTGAACATCCAAGGTGACGAACCAGGGATGGAAACCTCACTCATCGATGGTGTGGTGGGTTTAAAAACCAAACACCGCGATTGGGAGATGACAACCGCAGCAGTTCCCTTCACTACCGATGAAGATCCTAAAGATCCTAACAAAGTAAAGGTGGTCTTTGGCAAACAGGGACGAGCCAATTATTTTTCTCGTTCTCCGATCCCTGCATCTTTTAAAGGAGAAGCCAAGTACCACAGACATTTAGGAATCTATGCGTATGAGCGGGATTTTTTACTGTCTTATCACGAACTCCCAACTTCTGATTGGGAAACGGTGGAGTCACTCGAACAACTTCGTGCCTTACAAAATGGAGCTACCATCGGAGTTTATCTCTCCGACAAAGCCAATTTAGGTGTAGATTCCCCTGCCGATTTAGAGGTGGTGACGAGAGAGTTTCAAAAGATGGGTTTGATTTAAAGAAAACCAATAAAAGGTAACGATTGTTAAGCTAATTTGCCTTTTTTCCAAACAATGACCGAACCAAACATTCGGAAAAAAGACAATATGAAAAAACGATCACTCGTTATTTCTCATCCCGCGAGAAATGTATTCATACAAAAATTCACCGGTGATGACCCCTGGGATGATCACTTTTTGTGCTCCATCGGCCACTAATTTTTTAGCCTCACCTGGTTCATCACTTGTTAGAATGATTTTGGCATTCGGGGCTAGTTTACTGAGAGTCGAAAGCAAACGGTTGTTATTTGTTCCTTTGAGAAAAGAATCTGAGATGGTACAAATTACCATGGATGCATCATGAAGCCCGATATGGGATAAGGAATCAGGATGGGCAAGGTCAGCGTAGGCCCACTGGAATCCTTTATTAGTGAGTTCCTCTTTGAAAGCCGGATTGTAATCGGCAATGATGATCCGTTTGATGAGGGAAGGAGATAAGTCTTCCAAATATTCCACAAAGGCACGGGCAATTCGGAAGTACCCAAGGACTATGATGTCACGCACCATTCCATCGCCGTGGCTACCATGCCCTCCATGACCTCCTTGGCCTTGATCCGTCTTTCCCGTTTCGTCTGTTTGGTCGGAGATCCCCACGCGTGCCAATAATCGTTCAAAGGTAGCCGCAATGTTATGATTGAACATAATGATGTATGTCGATAAGACAGATGCGATGATGGTAGAGGTCAAAATCACTGCTTGCAATTTGGGAGTGATGTGTTCAAACCCAGCACCTAATGCGAGGATGACGAGTGAGAATTCTGAGATCTGAGCAAGGTTAAGTGCTGTGAGAAATCCATTTCGAACACCTTTGTTCAGTTTGATGATGACAGGAGCGATGGTAATCATCCTGACAAATAACATAAGGGCAATGATGGCAGTGGAAAGTCCGATGACTTCTAAACTAGGAAGTGGAACCTTAAGACCGAGAGCCACAAAGAAAAGGGTAACAAAGAAGTCTCGAATTCCAATGAGTTTGGAAATGACATCTGCTCCATAAGGGAAGGCGGCAATGCTCATACCTGCAACGAGAGCACCCATCTCTTTGGAAAGTCCTGCTTCTCCTGCAATCCCACAAACTAAAAAGCACCACATAATTGATGTTAGAAGGATGAGTTCTGGGCTACTGGCACATGCTTTGTATAATTTTGCGAGGACATAACGACTGACACTAAAACTAAAGGCAATGAGTAATACAATGATCCCAACAGAAGTGAGGATTTTTAAGATTTCTGGGTTGTTTAGGTTCGGTTGTACCCCCATAAACAAAATCGCCCAAATGTCTTGGAATACCAAAACCCCTACTGTAAGTTTCCCAGATAAAGTATTAATCTCCACTTTGTCCTGAAGTAATTTAACAACGATTAAAGTAGAACTAAGTGATAAGGCAACCGCAATGTACAGAAGGTCGAATTTTTCGGAACCAATCGAAAGTCCAAAAAAAGGAAACACAGAATAAACGAAGGCAACGGAAAGTGTGAATTGTAAAATACCGAGCGTGAACATCGCCTTTCCCATTTTTGCGAGTTCGGCAAGATTGATTTCTAAACCAATGATGAAGAGTAAAAGGATGAGTCCAATTTCCGAAATGAGTTCGATACTTGCTTCGTTTGTGACAAGTTCAAAGCCCATCTCTTTTCCGAGCATCGCGCCGCCAATAATGTAACCTAAGATTAACGGTTGTTTGAGAACGCGAGCAATGTGGCTTAAAACTGTAGCAAATATAATACTGAGACCAATGTCTTGTAAAAGTGACTCTTCCCCGTGCATAGATACCTTCTTTAGGGAAAAGTTTAGGAATTCAGTGAGATGTGAAAGTCGTTTTTTTTTCTACAAAAGAATTACGACTAGGGAGTGGGAGAATTTTGCAGAAAACTTGCAGTGGATGCTTGGAAGTGGGCCACTGCGACATGATGATCGTACAATGCCTTAATTTCACGCACTGCTGCTTCGGCACTTGTTTGTTCCCGAATATTCACAAATAAAAGAGTGGAATCACCTAAAGAAAATCGTTCCCGTTCCATCACTTCCAATTTTCTGGCAAGTTCCACTTCACTTTGCGTAACAATGACTCGTTTTGCCGAAGCAATCACTTCTGAAATCGAGTCTTGCACTTCTGTTTTGATTTTATCTTTTGAGAATTGGAGTTCTTGGTCGAGTTGTGCAATTTTTGCTTCGGCCGCTCCAATCATGCCTCGTGGCCTTCGGGTTTGCATTGGCAAATTGAGAACAAGAGAAGCCTCGAGTTCTGGTTTTGCCCTCGTGACAGAACCTGGGCCAAAGTCTTGGGATCCGGCGACTACCAAATCAACTTGGGGTTTCAGGGCATTGTAGCCCATGTCTTGGTCCACACGTGCCTTCTCCCGTTTGAATTCATAGTCTTGGATTTCTGGTCGAAACTTCCATGCAATTTTAATGCTTTTTTCGAGTTCCAATTCCTTGTAGTCGATGGGTTTGGGAAATCCAATGGGCAATCTGTCAGTTGTGGGTAGGATTAAGTTCCCATCAGCAGCTCGTAGGAATAAAGACAAATCGATCGCAGCTTTCTGCATCTCACGTTCCGCAGAGACAAATTGTGATTCCCTTTGTAAAATGGCCCGGTCATTTTCGGTACCTTCCATTTTCGGAATGTCACCTAACTTGATTCGCTGCGTAATCTGTTGTTGTCTATTTTTTGCAATCTCTAACAGGTCTTTGTTGACTAGGTATTCTTGGCCACTTGCCACCCATTTCCAATACCGTTTGGTTGCTTCCTTGATGACTTCGATTTTTAATTTTTGAATGGATAACTCGGCAAGTTTACGATCAATGTCAGCTTTTCGTAAATCCGCTCTGTTTTTGTCGATCTCGCGGTTTCGCATAAGTGGGACAATGGCACCTGCCCTCACTTCCCCATAATCGTTGGTTTGCCTTCTACCATCATACACAGGAAAGGTTCCGCGACCTATACGGTAACCGGCAAAAAAGGATGTCCCCCCGAGAGGGGTTGGTTTTTCGAACACATTGTCCGCTGCATTATTTGTATAGTAACCCATAGGTTTTGTTGTACCCATGGATTTGAATTGCAGGTCAAATGCTCCTTCCGCTGCTAAATAATTGTATTCTGTTTCCGTTAACAGTTTTTCTGCGGCAAGGACAAGTGGATAAGATTTTTCCACAGACTTCAAAAGTTCTGCAAGTGTCAGGACTCCTGGTTGTTGGTTCAAATAATCTTGTGAATAGATATTGGGACCATGTAAGGATTCGAAGGGATCCTTTGTCGGATCTGCTTCTAATAAAAAAGAAAAAAACATGCCAAAGGGGCATAATAACGCAAATAAAAATGAATTTAGATGCGGTTTCATTTTCCTTTGTCTCCTCCTCCATTTTCGTCTAACAACGATTTCATCTCAGGGTCATCCATTGGTAAATTCGGTGGGAAGTCATTAAACCTTCTCCATAATTCATACCCAACACTCACACGATTGAGAAAAATCCAACCCTTGGCACGAACACCTTGTCGTAAGTAACGACTGGAAGGCCACTGGCGGTCATCACGGTCAGGGATGACAAGCACACGAAAATTTCCCGATCCATTGTCTGTGATATCAACCAACTTCACAACACCACCAAAGGTACCAACGGCAGTCTCAGGCCATCCACTGATTTGTAAAACTGGATAACCCTGGAATTGCAAACGAACCTTTCGTCCTTCACCCACGAGTGGGATGTCATTTCCTGAAATGAATAGTTCCACCGCTTTGTCTTCGGCATCAGGGACTAGGATGGCAACTCCATCCCCTTCCTTTACTTGTTGGGTGTCCGGATTGACCAAAATTCGCATAATGGTTCCATCACGAGGGGCAAATACTTCCTGGTTTTCTTGTCTGGATAATCTGGCTTCTAGTTTGGGTAGGTCTTCCAACACTCTTGCCACTTCGGACTGGGCTGAGGCGAGGGAAGCCTTCGCATCATTGATGGAAGCCTCTGCATCTTGTTGGACTTTTCCTGTATCACTATTTAACGCACGTTCTTCTTTGACGGCTGCATCATAAGCGGCTTTTGCACGGTCAAGACCCGTTTCGGCATTGGTATGGTCCAGTTCTGCAAGTTCTAACGTTCGTTTGGAGGTTAGGCCTTTTTCCCATAATTGTTTTTGTCGGTCCAAGTTGAGGTTTGCTGTTTTGAGGGCGGCCTTGGCAGCGTCTACTGCTTGTTCGCTGGCACGGACTCGGTCTTTTGCCATCATCCTTCTAGAATCAGCAGCACTCACAGCACTTCCCATGGAAGAACGCAAACTTAAGATCCTGGAACGGATATTATCTTCCCTTGATCTCGCCGCTTCCAACCGTTGTAAGAGGGCATTCCTTTCTTCACGAATCCTAGAGATAAAATTGGGATCATTGTCCGAAATATCAATGATGGGATCTCCCTTTTTGACACGTGTCCCTTCATGCACATGCCATTTGACAACACGTCCACTGATGGGGGATTCTATGACTTGTTGGCGGTCAAGAGGAGCATAGGCAACCACTCGGCCAAAACCCATGGTGGTTTGTTGCCAAGGCACATAGAGTAGGATGAGGACACTTAAGAAAAAAATAACTGTGAGGATGTAGGCTAAACTTTGCGCCGGAAGTGCAGTTTGCACCAACCGATACGAAGGCAGGTTTTTACGAAGTTTCCATTTGGGTGACAGATTTGTTTTCATAGAGTTTATGAATTCACCTTTAATGAATGAGTATCATCTTCCAATTTAAGGATTTGGTCCATTTCTGAAAGAACCGCTGGAGATTTGGACACAATGACCAAAGTCCATTCCCGATTTTTTTGTAATAAGAATTTTAAACAAGAAGTTAACAAGGGAGGTGGCAATTGGTCAAGGATTCCATCGATGAGAACCAGTTTTGGATTTCCGATTAAGGCTCTTGTTAAGGCCAAAATGGTTGTTTGGACATTGTCAAAAGGGTGGCCAAAGGTTAACAGCTGTGTGTGGATTCCATTTGGTAAGGATTGGATGACCTTCCAAAGACCTAAATGATCCAAATAATCGCGGATGGTAATGAGAGAAATTTCTTCCCGTCCCACTCGTATGTTTTCCAAAATCGTTCCTTCAAAAATTTCGTTTCCTCTCACCAACACGGCATAAGATTGGATTTGTTCTTTTGAAACTTCATGGATGTTTTGGTGGTTGTATTCGACAATCCCAGAGTTTGGTTCGCGGAGTCCACTCATCAAATCAAGTAAGATGTGTGCATCATATGGAGTGTTCGATGTAACACCTAACGCTTTTCCTGCTTGGACTTTTAAATTGAATTGTGTAAAAATTTTGTGACCATTACTTAAGGAATAATCAATACCTGAAAGTTGGACTTGGATGGGTCCTTTTGAATTTTCAAACGGAACCGTTTTAGCAGTGAGAGTTGGAAGGTGGAAAACGGAATTGATTTTGTCAACGGCAGCAATCAAACTATAAAAACTATCGAGTTGTTTTCCAAATTTAGAGATATCACTCAGAACTTTTGCAATCACAAGTTCTGCCGCAACAAGTTGTCCAATGGTCAATTGCCGATGGATCACCAAATACCCACCGATTCCTAAAACGATGGCACTGGCTAGGGCCTGTATACCGACAAGTCCAATGATTTGTTTGATATAAACCGAAAAGTATTTTTTACGAGCAAAGAGATAATCTCGGATGAGGGAATCGGCTCGTTCGATGGCAAAATGAGAGCCAAATGTTGAGTGGAATAAAGCAGAGTGCCGTGAAACTTCTTCAAGCCATGCGGCTACTTTGTATTTTTCTTTTGAGATCTTAATATAATTTTCGGAGGCAGGTCTACCAAGTTGGTAGATCACAAGATACCCTCCCACAAATAAAATAAATAAAGAAAACACAATAAAGATGGGATGGTAAAAGGAAATGAGGACAAAACCAATCACGGTTGTTAATACCACCGCTAGTCCATCCACTAACAAAGAGTGAATGGATTTTTGAATGGTCATGGTATCAAAAAAACGATTCACAAGTTCAGGGTTGTGGTGTTTGTCTAAGGCATCTTGGCGAATTCTCGGGAAACGAATCGCAAATTCAGTGGCAATGCGGACAAACACTCGTCGTTGTAAAATCTCTACCACATAAATTTGGATGGTTTGCATGGCACCTGCAAATCCCAAGAAAAATACAACTAACAACGTCAAGATGATGACTGGTTGTAAGAGCACACCAAAGGCGACAATATTGACTAGGGAAGAGGTTGCTACTGGAACAACGAGAGATAAGATTCCAATCCCAATACCGTAAATAAATACGATCCATACATCTTTTGATTCGATGCGGATGAGATGGTAAATTTGTTTTACCGCATTTTTTAATGCGGATGAAGTAGAACTAATTTCTTTGGGAGAAGAGAAGGCAAATGTAGGTTCTGCCACAATCCAATCTACAACATCCTTTGCGGATTTGATTTCAAATAATTTGAGTAAGGCTTTCTCCGATACCCATTCTTCTTCAGAGATATGATTGTGAAGTGGTTTGATTAGGTATGCGGATGCGTGGTAACCAAGGACAGCATACATTTCCGGAAGTCCAAAATCCTTACTTTTCAGTTGGAATAAAAAGGGAGCTTCTCTTGTGATATAACTTCTGATTTCGACTATTGATTTCCGAACAAAATTGAGTTTGATTTGGTATTGGTGTGAAGCGGCGATGAGGTAGTCCAAAAACTCCAATTTCGATTCATGAGGGAACTTACTTCGTAGAGAACGAAACCCTTCAATGATTTGGCTTGGAATGGATTGGATGCTTAATGATTCGGATAAATAGTCTAAAATCGACTGCGCCAGGGATTCTCCTGTCGAAAGTCGTATGGGGAGTTCCGTCTCCTTTGCTTTGAAGAGTTGGTATCGGAAATGGCGCACCAACATTTGTAATAATTTTAACATGTGAATTTTATTTCGTGCTTTAGACTCCTCTTGACAAAACTTTGTTTTTGATTTTCCATCATTCAGCAGAGGTTTCTATGAAAATTTTTTATTCTATTTTAGCACTATTCATTGTCGGCACCTTCGGGTCAATTGAAGCAGAAGAAAATTGTAATTACGAATACGATCCTACCAAAACAAACCTAGAATGGACGGCGTTCAAATTTACAGAAAAAACAGGTGTTAAAGGTAAGTTTGATTCGATTCGAGTAGTAGGAAAAACAAAAGACAAATCGAAGTTTGGTGTAGCAGAGAAAATTCGATTCCAAATAGACACTTCGTCCGTAAATTCTGCAAACCCAGACCGTGACCTTAAAATCAAAAAGTTTTTCTTTGGGTCGGTGAAAGGGAACCAAACGTTAATGGGAAATTTTTCTGAAATCACAAAAGGGGAAACGGGAACTGCGAAACTCAACCTCCAGTTTGGAAAATCCAAAACAACCATCCCTGTGAACTTTGTATGGAAAGAAGACACTGTAGAAGTCACAGGAACTGTGGATGTGGCATCGCTCGGTTTATTGCAAGGGTTGGGTAAATTGAATGCAGAGTGTAACGACTTACATAAAGGTTCAGATGGTGTGAGTAAACTTTGGCCAACAGTTGATGTAAAAGTTGTTTCTACCCTAAAAAAAGTTTGTAAGTAAAAATTGGTTTTGTTAATTAGACGCATAATTGTAATTAGCTGGCAATAAGTGCTATACAGGGTTAAAGGATGGAAAAGGAAATTCAGGCCTACCATCGGTCTCTTCCTCCGGCCGATTTCGAAATTTGTAATGTTTTGTACGAGGTGATTTGCAAAAACCTTCCCAAGGCAGAAAGGAAAATTTGGCATGCCCATCCAGTTTGGTTTTTGGATGGGAATCCAATTGTTGGTTATAGTAAGTTAAAGACTTGTACTCGCCTTCTCTTTTGGAGTGGGCAAAGTTTTGGTGCCGAAGGTCTCACCCCGGAAGGAAGTTTTAAAGCCGCTGAAGTTCGTTATACGGATGTTACACAAATCAAAAAAAAGGATTTAAAACTTTGGTTAACAAAGGCAAAAAATATCCAATGGGATTATAAAAACATCGTAAAACGAAAAGGTGTATTGGAACGAATCAAGTAAAATCCTCATTTTTTATGATTCACTGTATTTGGAAACTTTGCGGAAAAAAAGATTAAGGCTTAAGGAACACAAATGATCAATACTGAAATCAAAAAATTATCTTCCGCTGATTTGTCACAATTCATTGAACTCATAGGTGTATTCGAAGATGTATTTGAAATGAAACCTTTTCCATTGCCCAATCGAAAGTACTTACAATCCCTTTTGGATCGGGATGATTTTTTTGTTTTTGTGTCTATTTTGGATGGAAAGGTAGTGGCTGGTCTTACCGCTTACTTGTTACGACAATACTATTCAGAGAGACCACTCGTTTATATTTACGATTTAGCTGTAAAAACACATCTTCAAAGGAAAGGCATTGGGAAATCACTGATTGCTTCTATCAATAGGTATTGCAAAGAGAAGGGGATCGAAGAGGTGTTTGTCCAAGCAGATTTGGCAGATGATTATGCTTTGGATTTTTATCGATCAACAGGTGGTCGTGCAGAAGATGTGGTGCATTTTTATTATCCACTCGCTGAGTGAATACAATTATAAGCGAAGATACTTGTTATGAAATCTTTTCAATTTTTCTTTTTATTTACATTGTTTTTGATCCAATGTAGGTCCACCAATTCGTCAAGTCGATCTGCTCAAAATTTTCAATACCTAAAAACTTGTAATGCATCAAATGCAAAAATCTTATTTCCGGATGCAAACCTTATTAATGAGAAGGTTGATAACGGCCAACCCATCCTATCGTATTTTGCAAGAACAGGGAATATTGATTGTGCCAAACGATTGTTAAGTTTAAAAGCAAATCCCAATCAGCGCGATGCTCGAGGGTTTACACCACTAATCTTTTCCGTTTATTCCAATCTAAAGATGATGGATTTATTATTGGAAAATGGAGCAGAATTAAATTCCGAAACTCCGGATGCTGGGAATGCACTCATCCTTGCTGCAGAAATCGGAAATTTAGAAGCAGTTCAGTATTTGATTGGAAAAGGGATGAATGTCAATCATCTCACGAAAAATAGAGGAACCCCATTGATGCATGCGTCAATTCGAGGGCATGACCAGGTAGTTTCTCATCTCCTAAAAAAAGGTGCAGATCCAAATCTAGCGGATATCTTGAACATAACACCGATTATGCATGCGGCTTCTAATGGACATCTGGTAACCGTTTCGTTATTAATCCAATACAAAGCGGATATTCATAAAAAAGATTACAAAGGGTATTCAGTCATCTTTGCCCCATCTGATGCAAGAAATCCAAACGAAAATCATTTGGAGATACTTGACTTACTCATGAAAGCTGGTGCCAATATACACGATCGTAATGATGATGGTGATACTCCACTAAGCATTGCAAAAAAAAGAAAACTTTCATTTTTAATCGATAAACTGGAATCACTTGGTGCGAAAGAGTGAGATCGGAATTTGTAAAAAATCTTTAAGGTTAAGAGAATATTTTCATGAAACACGAATGGATTTGTCCAAGTTGCCAAACAAAAGTTAGTTTTTTGAAACTAATGTCCTATGTCCCACCCTTTACGATGAAGTGTAACAATTGTAAGGAAAGGATGCAGGTGGAAAAAAGTCCTGTCGTTAGTTTTGTTATTTTGTTCACCTATTTGATGTCGGTTTTGGTTTATTTTACTTTAGGGATAAGGGAGCAATTCCATTGGTTCCCAGGTTTTGACCCTTCCCTTGTTTCCGTAACCTTGGTCGTGATCATCGTCATCGTAACAGAAGGTATCATTTATTTTTTATACCAAACCTATAAAATACAGTTAGTCAAAGAGAACTCATTTCTTTCCAATCATTATCTTTGGACATTGATTGTACCGATCATGATTTTATTATTTTTCATGAAAGGTTGTCGTTTTTTTCCCGTATTACCATAGTTCGACTTTCTGTGCAAACTCCATTCAATATCTATTTTCATCCAAACGAATTAGAAGGTACTGCCTATATCGAATTTTTACCTGGTAATTACTTAGGCAAATGTTGGAATGAGAATTCGATTTTTCTGGATGAAAACACATTTTCTATTTTTGAAGATGTATTCGAAGAGATCATCGAAAGTTATGACCATTATGCATTCCAGGAACTTTCGGAATCAAAATTTGATGTTTTACTGCAATCTTTAGGAATACGATTGGAAGAAATCAGAAACGATTCCCTTTTTTCTAAATCAGGCAAAACACTTTCACTACCAGAAAAAGAGCTGATTCAAAAAGAGATACAATCAAACAAAGAAGGCGCAATTGAAGTTTTAGAAAGGTTTACATTATGGATTCAAGAGTTAAAAAAACAAAATATAGCTTTATCCATTTTAGGAATTTAAATACCAATTTTATGTTTCGAAATCCATTTATACCTTTACTCATGTTTTGTGTGCTTTGGGTTGGTAGCTTAGATGCAGACACCGACACTACCGTAAATGTGAAGAAATCAGAGAAAATTTTAACAGTAATCAAATCAGGCAAAACCATTTTAACAATTCCGATCTCCCTAGGTTTTGAACCAAAAGGTGCTAAAAACGAGGAAGGAGATGGAAAAACTCCCGAAGGCAAGTATACCATTGATTACCAAATTCCGGAATGGGCTTATTATAAAGCCTTACACATCTCTTATCCCAACAAATCTCAATTGGAAGAAGCAAAAAAGAGAAAGGTAAAGGTTGGGGGAGGGATTCTCATTCATGGAATGAAGAAACATTGGAATTGGTTTGGACACCTACATACCTATTTCAATTGGACCCATGGTTGTATCGCTGTGACAAATGAAGAGATGGATCGATTGTTCCAAATGGTTCCGATTGGATCAGTGATTATCATTGAACCGTAAACGAAACGTATCAAAGACTATAAAAAGGAAAACCAAATGAAGCAATGTGTAACAAAATCTGTGTTCGTATTGATCTTACTATCATTGTCCCTTACTAACTGTTTGTGGAAACAAATTGGGAATGGATATACAACAAAATCGAAAATTCAAGTGTATTCCAAACCAGATGACACGAGTTCAGTATTGTTTGAAATTCCCAAAAATGCAAACTTTGTGATTTTAGAAAAAATTTCAAAAAAAGACTTAAAACAATCAAACGATTGGTGGAAGATTAAAAAGGACAATCAAGTAGGTTACCTCAAAGACCAATCTCGTGATTCAAATCTGATTTTTTTAAGTGTGTTAAATCCTCACTTTGGGTTAGTTGCAGCGACTTCCTTATTTTTAAGAAGTGAACCCAATGTTGAAAGCAAAGCGATCGAAAAATTAAAAACAAAAGATATAGTTGAAATATTAGAAGAAAGCCATTCTCCCATTTCTGTAAATGGAAAACAGGGAAATTGGATGAAGGTAAAATCAAAATCGCAAAGTATCGGATATGTTTTTTCACCTTATATTGTGATCGGAGATACAGAAGAAATTTTAGCGACACTATCCGATTTTGAAACGAAAGAATCAGGATGGGTCTATGTAAAAAATAAACCAAGTTTTGTGCACCAACTCTATAACAGAAAACTCATCAAAATTAATAATGAGCAAGTAGAAGAAGATCAATTTTACTTTGTGAAATCAAGATATGTCACAAATGAAGGAAAGGTTTTTTTTCGAGTCTTAAAACAAAAATCAAGACAAGAGGATTGGTATTCAGATATTGAAACGACTGTAATAACCGATTGTTATTTACCTGCCGAATCTCTTGTATTATCAAATCAATATGCATCATTATATGCAAGGATACGTTTGTTTGAACCAACTGAGAAAAAAATCTTCGATTTTTTGAGCAAAGAAATAAGTTATGATATTGACCCTAATCAAACTTCGATTAAATCATTTCAGTCAAAAAAAGATCGATACTTCATTGTAACAACAACAGCAAGAGATGAAAATGATGAATGTATTGGTTGTTTTTTACCAGAACTTGAAAATATCGTATATGTATTAAAGGAAAAAGCCAATACTTTTGAAATTATTTTTTATGAGTCAGGCAGTAGAAGTGCCATCATTGATACCTATGCTATTTCACCAAAAATTATCATACGAACCAGCCCTCTGCCTGAGGGTGATGAAAGTCCGAGTAAGATTTACTCAAACGAATATGAATTTCGAGGTGAAAAGTTTGTCCTTATAAAATCGGAAACGACAGAATAAAAATTGTTTTTGGATCAAAGGTATTAACGAAAACTAATAACACCTAACCTGGATTTTTTAAAGCTGGCATCACTATTTGGTCGATGATTGCAATGAAAAGATTTTTATCAGGCGGTTTTCTTTCGATTAACGCACGATAGGTTGCCATTGAGTTTAACACTTTACAAACAAGTTCAATGTTTGCCTTTTTAGAAATTTCTCCTCGTTCCATGGCTCTTTGGATGAGGGTTCGGTTCACTTCTGTCCAAGGTCCAAAAATTTCAGTGATCCCCTTTTTTTCAATTTCTTCATCTAACCAAAATGTGCCAAGGCCTCCGAGGACTCTCAGTTTTGCATTGGATTCTTCCATTGAATGCGGTTTGAGCACTGACAGAAAATCATTTCGGAGTGAACCTGTGTCTGGAATTTTTTCAAGTTCTAATTGATTTCGATTCATCCAAACCAATGCATCTTTTACGAGTTTAACTTTCGAAGGCCAACGTCGGTAACAGGCTGCTTTTCCTGTTCCTACCTTCGCTGCAATCTGATCCATCGTCATTCCATCAAAACCTTCTTCCGCTAATATCTCAATGGTTGCATTTAAGATTGCTAGATCAAGGGAAGCGTCTCTTTTTCTGCCCATCACAGTTGGTTGTACGTTTTTTTTTGGAGGTAGGCCTTTCTTTTTTTTGTCCATTCGAATTTGATTATAACATACAAAATCATTTTGTAAGTAAAGGGAACTCCCTTTTTTGAAAATTTTCTAATTGACCGAAGAAAGCCAGATTTAAAATGTCCAATTACGAAACTGAATAGTTCCGAAACTATTTGGTTCCGTAAAAGTAGTGAACCAAATGGAGTTGGGACTTCAGACAAGATTCGATTAGGAGAAGGGAAATATGGATTTGGAGAAAAAAAGTATTGTTCTGATCACGGGAGCGAACCAAGGAATAGGGTTTCAGGTAGCCAAAGAATTAGCCAAGAATGGGAGAATCGTCCTCTTAGGTTCCCGAGATAAAAAACGGGGAGAAGAAGCGGCAAAGGAAATTGGAGATGAATGTGTCGCAATACAATTGGATGTAACGGATCGTCAATCGGTTCAAAATGCGAGTGAGTTTATCCGAAGTGAATATGGGCGCCTCGATGTATTGGTCAACAATGCGGGGATTTCCAATACGAGGATGCAAAAATTAGGATTATCCATGCATGAATATATGGCATCTACTCGAGCAAGTTTAGCTTCAATTGATGAAATGCGTGTTGTTTGGGATACGAATGTGTTTGGTGTCCTTGCAGTGTACCAAGCGATGTTGCCATTACTTCGGGAATCCAAAGAAGCTAGGATTGTGAATGTATCCAGTACATTAGGATCTCTCAACTTGAACTCAGACCCTAACTCAAGTTATAGTTCCTTTTATAATCCAGTGTATGCGGTATCAAAAACGGCACTGAATGGAATCACTCTGGCAATGATGTTGGAATTGAAAGACACACCGATCAAGGTAAATTTGGTATCACCCGGTTTTACAAAATCAGCTTTGACCAATTTTGAAGGGTATGAAAGCCTGGAGGATGGTGCAAGGGAAGTTGTGAGAGTTTGTTTGTATGGGCCAGAAGGACCTAGTGGAACTTTTACGACTTGGAATGATGTGTCTGTTCCTTGGTAGGAAATAACGAGAATCATAAAGGAAACTAACATCTAACATCGGGTGTTAGTTTCCAAAGAAAATCTATCAGGATTGATTTATAAAGATTCATTTTTATCGGATTGTGGCAAAAACATTGGTCCAGTAGTGCGAATAACTTGCGTTCGCATTGATGGTTTCGCGGGCCGTATAACCGATCCCTACATGAGTGTAATTGCAATTTTCCATATTTGTCCGGTGTCCAGAAGAATTCCACCACTGGTCAAACGTCCCTTCAGCACTCGATACACCTGCCGCAATATTTTCACCAGCTCCCACATCTAATCCTTCTGCTTTTACTCGGCTACTCGGTGTGGAACCGTCTTGTCCTGTGTGAGAAAAAAAATTGAACCTTACCATGTTGTCGTTGTGTTTTTGTGCGGCAAGGTTGAGTGCAGGGTGATTTCGTGTGGAACCAGAACAGTTTGATGCATTTAAAAACGTTCGAGTGGTGCCATTTGAGAGGGTATAAGATCCATTCCTTCTGTAGGATTCCAGAATATTGTAAAATTCTAAGGCTTTACCGGATAAAGTACCGGAAGGATTCCATGATATTGCCGCGATCGCAAGTAGGTTTATTTGGTTCTCTTCGATTTTCTTGATTTGGCTTTCACATTCTGATTTTAAAGTTAAGGTGTCCATCGGGCATTCTGCAAGATTTTGGATGCAACCGGATAATGCGAAAAGGAAAAGTAATGCCGTGATGAGGAATAAAAATGGCTTCATGTTTACAATGTAAAAAGCGGATATAGAAAAGTCACCTCACAATGTTTCTGAAACTGAAATTGTGAAATTTATTTCCTTCTCTTGAATGAGCAATTTGTCATTTGATATAAATAAAATATAAACCATTTTGTGATTTATCTCGATCATTGGGATCACTGATTTGAACAAGAATCGGGAATTTATTTTTACCATTTTTAGTAGAAAATATATGAGTATGTGCCCAATATCGGAATGGAAATCGCCAGATCGTTTTACGGGCGTTTGCTCGAAATTCAACGACTTGCTCGTTGATTTGAAACCGAAAGATTCCGATTCCAACAATTTGATTGGGTATTAGATTGATTAAAAAGGCATACGGACTCCAATCATTATCGAAATATTGTCCATAAAATTTTGAGAGGATCAAGTTTTCATTTTTATCCTTCCAATCAACGGTACCCCAATCATATTGGATCTTCCTATGGCTGGTAAAAACATAGGGTTCCTTTTCTTTTTTTAGAAATTTGATGACTGCATCTAATTTTTCTGGATCCATATTCTTTTTTTCGAATTGGTATTGTTCCAGATTCGCATATTCCCATTTTGGTTTTGAATCTGAATACTGCTCTTTGTAGCTTTGTATTCCTTTGATTAAATCTTCTTGCGTATATACCATTCTTTCCTCTCCACCAACAGTTTGGTAATGGCTGAATCGTATTTGTTCGGCGATTTTTATAATTTGAATGGATTGGTTATGGGATTTTTCATCGAGACGAGGAATATCACCTTGGTATTTCGATAACATACAATGAACAAAGAAAAATAAAATGATAGGGTATTGTCGATTCCATTTTGTTAATCTAACTTGATTCATGGGATGATACCCTACCTATTTTAGTTAGGTGATCAACTATATTCTGAATGTTTCAGAATATAGTTACAATTTTTCTATTTGATATGACCCGCAAGTGTCAAACCAGATTCCAAGTAGGTTTTGAGGTTGGACAGAACACTTGGCCAGCCAGCAGAAATTCCTTTGTACATTTGTGAATCTAGGTCTACGTGAGTGACAGCCAGACGAACCAGTCCATTCGCATAGGCTTCTATCTCAAAACTAACACGAGAATGTTTCGTGGGATCATTGATTTCCTCTGGCCTTGACCAGGAAATCACAAGTTTGTTAGGTGGATTCACTTCTAAAACTTGTCCTAAAAGATCCACCGTTTTTTCATCATCCATTCTTACATGTTTCCATTCAGATCCAACTTTCCATTCTGAAACATTGATATGGGATGGATTTTTTGACAATGGGTCCGACCAATATTTTTTTGTTATCTCTGGATTGGTGATGGCATCCCATACCTTTTCTGTTGTACTAAGAATGTAAGTCACATATACAAAGTTATGTGGTTCCATGATTGTCTCCTTCCAATTGCACTTTTAAATCGTGTAAAAAACCCAATCGATTTGCTTCAAATTTGCGTACCCATCGTTCATACACCTCGTAAATCGGAACAGGGTTGATGAAATGTAATTTTTCACGTCCTTTCCAAACAACCGATATGAGGTTGGCATTGATCAAAATCTCAATGTGTTGGGTTGCTGATTGCCTCTGCATCTCAAGTTCTTCACATAATTGGCTTAGCGTTTGTCCATTTTGAGAAAATAGGAGATCCAGAACTTTCCTTCGATTCGGGTCGGCCATGGCCTTAAATACTAGATCTGTTCCTTTTCCTTCTTTGGGCACGGAATTAAATATGCAGGTAAAAACCTGCATGTCAAGAAAGAAACACAGTCTCAACGGGAAAATGTTGCGGACCAGAGGAGAATTCGTTCGAAAGGGTGCTGGGATTAGGTGATAGGGTAGGTTGAAAATGACTCATCGTATCCATTGGTTTGGTGGGGAAAGGTAGAGTGTATCAATCACAGATGGCTTCGGATCATTTAAATACTACCAATCGAAACCGTATCTTTTAATACATAAACTTGAATATTCTTACTTGCTCGTTGAGGATTTAAAAATCAAATAGGAAGATAATAAGTTTAGGAATTTTAATGAATCAAAATAAATTACAATCTTTGGTGTTATCCGTCTTTTTAATTACAAATTTTTCTCTTTATCCCGTAACTCCAGAAACCATACATATCATCATCTCGGAAGACAAAATCATGTTATCGAATTGGGAAATACCTGAGGAGCTTACCTTAGATACTTTAGAGAGTAAGATCGGTAAACATGATAGAACCAACGACACGGAAGACAGTATAAAGTATATTTGGGATCATTTAGGGATCGTTGCAAAATTTAGCAAAAAATCAAAATTTTTAAATAAACTAACAGTTTTTTATGCAACAACTTTAAAGAATGAGGAACCAAAACAAAGTTTCAAAGGGAAAATGAACTTTTCTAGTTCGGATCCAAATCAAAAAGTAGAAGCTACCTATAAAGGTTGGATTTGCCGATTTAAACTTGGAAATAGAAGTTTATATGGTATCTGCAAAGGTGAAAATAGAAATTTAGAACAAATCGATATTCTTTCGAAATAAAATTCACTTTCAAATTATTACTATCATCTTAAAAATATGTCCCGATAAAATTTTACGGTGAATATTCCATAAATGATTGAATATACAAGGAATGATGTAATGAACCCATATAACAAAGCGTTGATGCAATTAAAAGCCAGGTAGAGGGAGTAACTTTCAGTTCGTTAGGATTGGCATCAAATATCCAAATCGATGCAATTTGTAAAGAATAGAAAATTAGGAAATAAAATAGAGAGAAAAGGTTTGCGATGAAGAGTAAGATTTTGAAAAAGAAGATTGAATTCAAAAGGTGCCTCTCTTGGACGATGATGATTTTTTGTAGTGTCATGAACAAGTATTCTGATCTTGTAAAACAGGATTTAAAGGATTAGAAACGCATTGTGCACGGAATGGATATAAAACTATATTTAGTGTGACGAATCCGATATACAAAGGGGAATCCAGAATGCAATTTTGAGCATGGAAGACAAAAGGTCGAAAGCGAGAGTATGTTTAACTTGAAATACTTAAATTTTACAAAACGAGTCTTTTAGCGGATAAGGATATTTATCTTGCAGATAATGTTGATTCCGATGGAACGACAACAGAACTTACCTATCAGATAAAAATAGGAAATGCAAGTGGAAGTATCATTTTTTTGATTCCAGATTCAGAACGTTTGATTGGGATTCCAATTTGCTTCAAAAATTAAAAATCAAAAATACAAAGAAGCGATATACCAATGTTTGCACTCCTCCGCTAACCAAACGTTATCCCTTCTTTTTTCAATAGGTCCAAAAACTCTGATTCGGAAACAAGTTTCACACCAAGTTCGGTGGCTTTCTCTAACTTCGAACCAGCTCCAGGGCCGTAGAGTAGGTGTGTTGTCTTTGACGAAACACCCGTTACTTTTTTTCCACCGTGTTTTGTGATAAGGTCCATGGCAAGGTCACGGGGTTGGAAGTTTTCAAAACTACCTGTGACACACCAACTTTGTCCAACAAATGGTTGTAAGTCGCTTTTTTCAGTTTCGTCAGCTTGGAATTTTAGTCCTAGTTTGATAAGAGAACTTACGAGTTTTAGTGTTTCTTTGTCTTTTAAATGGCCAAGTAAGGCTTCGATGGTCCGTGGGCCTATCCCATGGATGGCTTTCAAGTCTTCACTTGCCGTTTTGGATTTGGACAGGGTGAGGAGTTTTTCCCAAGAATCGAATCCATTTTCAATGAGAATTTCTGTTACTTTGGGACCCACTTCATTTAAGCCGATGGAGGGAAGTGTGAATCGAAAGTCTTTTTCTTTGGATTTTTGGATCGCATCAAAAATGATTTTGACAGATTTTTCTCCAAATCCATCTAACTCGAGTAAGGTTGGTTTGTACTTTTCTAATGTGTACAAATCAGGAATGTCCTTCACCCAACCTTTTTCAAAGAAAATTTGGATTTGTCTTTCCCCAAGGCCTTCAATGTTCATTTGTTTTTTACTGCAAAAGAAAATGAGTTGGTTTAATTTTCGTTCTGGGCAGTGTCTGTTTGTACAAAAAAGATCTACTGAATCATCAACTTTCGTCAATTTTGTGTTACACGATGGGCATTGGTTGGGTAAAACAAATATTGTTTTTGGAGGGACGGTAACTTTTTCCACTGCGGGAATGATTTCTCCACGTTTGGAGATCAGTACCTTTGCACCAATGCCAGCACCCAATTGGTTGATGTAGTCTTGGTTGTGTAAGGTGGCATAAGTGACAGTCGTTCCCGCAAGTGAGATGGGAGTAACTTTTGCTCGTGGTGTGACTTTTCCTGTGCGTCCAATGGCAAAATCTATTTCTTCGATTGTGGTTTCTTTCAGCAGGGCATCAAATTTAAAGGCTCTTGCCCAACGAGGGGAATGGCTTGTTTCTCCTAAATTTTCTCGTAAGTTTAAGGAATCCAATTTGATGACAAGTCCATCAACGGGGAATGGCATTTTGTCTTTTTTTTTGCGAAAGGATTCGATTTCTTTGGTTAACTTGTTTCCAGGTAGAATGATTGAATCAGGTGCCAGTGGGAACTTTTCTTTTTTTAATAAACTTAATATATCTTTATGGGTATTAATCCCTTTTCTAGAGCTTGAAAAATAAACGTCATACACAAATATTCTTAACGGACGTTTGGCGACTTCCATTGGGTCTTTTTGTTTAATAGAACCTGCGGCCAAATTCCTTGGATTGGCAAACTTTCCGCCATACTCTTCGTTGAATTCTTCAAAATCAGCGAAAGTCATAAAAATTTCACCTCGGACTGTGAGATTCAAAGGTTCCGATAGTGAATGTGGAATGGACGAAATGGTTTTTACGTTTTCTGTTACAATATCTCCGATTCCACCAGAACCTCTTGTCACACACTGGGTGAGCTTTCCATTTTCATAGTATAACAAGATTGAGGCGCCATCGATTTTCCATTCCAAAGAATAGTTTTCTTCGATCCCTGTTTTTTCTAACCATTCCGAAAGTTCGGTTTCGTTATATGTGTTCTCTAAGGATAATACAGGTACTTTGTGTTTGAATTTGCTAAATTGAGGGCTTAAGTCGGAGCCCACTTGTGATGTTGGAGAGGAAACGTCGGCAAGGTTTGGATTTTCTTTTTCGAGTTTTTGGAGTTCTTTTACGAGTAAATCAAATTCTTTGTCCGTGATGACTGGAGAGTTGTCTTTGTAATACAAATCATTATGGCGATTGATTTCTTTACGAAGTTCTAAGATTCGTTTTTTCGGATCATCTTCTTTTGTTTTTTTAGGCAACTAATAAACTCCAGCTTGCATGTACTGTTCGGGATCGGTTTTTCCTTCTTCCGAAATGAAAATTTCATAGTGTAAGTGAGGCCCTGTTACGTTTCCGGTGGCTCCTACTTCTGCAATTTGTTCACCAGCTTTTACTTCTTGCCCTGACCTTACATAAATTCTAGAGCAGTGACCGTATAACGTGCTAAAGCCGAAGTCATGTTGGATGATGACATGGTGTCCATACCCAACGTTGGAATAAGTAACTCGGACCACGCGACCTGGTGCGGATGCATAAATAGGTGTACCTGTAGCATTTGCCATATCCAATCCATCATGGTATTCCCAGTAACCAGTGGTAGGTGACTTTCGCATTCCAAATGGAGAAGTTAGGTTGTAAGAATACATTGGATTGAATAAAGGTGATCTTGATAGAATATCAGATCGTTGGTATAAAAATTGAAAGTTTGCTTCCACCAAACGTTGGTAATTGTCCATTCGGTGTTTTAGTTGTCTAAGTTCATAAATCTCACTTAAGTATTTACGGCCAACATCCAATTGTTTGTCTTCTTTTTCTTCCTTTTGGAGTGAGTCAATGGCAGATGATTCAATCCAATCTTCTGTTGGAATTTTTAGCAATTCTTCATCTTGTCCATCGATCAAAGTGAAAAGTTCCAACATGTTTTCGTTCAATTTAGAATACTCTTCTTTCATTTCTTCTAATTGGTTCGCATGTGTGATATAAGTATCAAAATAGGTTCCGTAGATTTTTGAAAGTTGGTTGATCTGAGTTTGTGTATTATTGGAGCGAACAATTCCAAAAATTGCTAAACTCAATAGACCTAAAGTAAGGCCTAAAAAAAATAGGATGGTAAAATGGGAAATTTGGAAGTGGAAAGAACTATCATACCCATGTGGGATGACTAGAATGGTCATCCGTTGGTGACCTTTTTCTTTCACCTTATCAATCTGTTTCTTGATTTTCGGATTGTCTTGTGAAAAAACAGACGTAATCTCTTTAATTTTTTTCTTCATGACGAACCACGATTCCTACATAAATAAGACGCTCCGATTCCTTTCCAGGGTCAAGTGGAAATCCCTGTTTCTGGGTTTCATCTTCTGTTTTGGTATCCTTTGTTTTGTCACATTGGCTTCCAATTTGGGATTTTGGATTGTCTACCGGAACTCACTTCATACGAATAACCCTTCGGAAATCCCTGAAGCAGAAGTAGCCATTGTGCCGGGAGCAGCTGTGTATGGAAAAACTCCTTCCCCCATCCTCATGGACCGTTTGGTCTGCGGTTTGGAACTGTACAAACAAGGCAAAGTGAAAAAAATCTTACTCTCTGGTGACAATGGCAAATCAGATTACAATGAACTCCGGCCAATGCTTGAGTACATGTTGTCCCAAGAAGTCAAACCAGATGATATCTTTGTCGACCATGCTGGTTTTCGTACATTGGATACTTTGATTCGGGCAAAAGAAGTATTTTTGGTGAACAAAGCAATTTTTGTAAGCCAATCGTTTTTTTTACCACGTGCCATGTATTTAGGAAAAGAACTGGAACTAGAGTTATACGGTTACGAATGCAATTTGCGAACCTATAAAAAGGAAACCTATTATTTGTTTCGAGAATTCTCTGCTAGGATGCTTGCTTGGTGGGACATCCAATGGGACACTCCACCAAAGTATTTAGGAAAACCATATCCCATTGAAGGGAGTGGGATGAGCACTTGGAAAGGTTCCATTCCTGTGACCATTCCAAAATAAAATGAAAACTTAATTTAGTCTAAAGACTGGAATCAATCGTTCCTTTTATTTTCCATTTTTGTAAACTTCCGTTCGTCGTATGTTCATATAAGTTTGTCTGATTGAATTGTGAATGGTTTAAGATAGGTAGGAATCGAATCATGTTGAAAAAAATACTGATCGTATTTGTGTTTGTTTGCAGTGGAATCCCGTTATTGGCGGTAGAAGTATCGCATAAACAAATCGAATTTTTTGTCGAACATACGGCTAAAAATGTAACTGGAGTTTGCAATGAAATGCAAATGGAAAATCCGAACATACAATTTGTTGCTGGCCAGTATCGTTTAACATCTCCTTTCGAAATCATAATCCCTATTTTAAAACTCACTTCCGGTGATTCTGGACGTGATTCCCATATCCACGAAATTTTAGGTTCACCAGAGTTCCAGGTGATACAAGTCAAAGTAGGATCTATCCAACAATCCAAAACAAATCTTCAAAAATATACCATCAAAGGAAAATTGACGATCCGCGGTAACAGTAAAGACTTTGTTTCCGATGCCAAGGTGAAAGTTTTGGATCTTGGTATGTTAGAAGTGGAGGGAAAATTGGTTGTCAGGTTTTCAGAATATAATTTGGAAAATCCAACATTACTTTTTATGAAAGCAAAAGATGAAATCTTAGTAAAATATCTATTTGAATTACGAATGAAATAATTAGGACGTTTTTATATTAAAATATAATAAGGACAAATGGAATAGAAGAATTTACGTCCCGATCAATTCCACCAAACGATTGTATTTTAGGATGATACGTTTTGTCATCTCTTCCCCTTTTTTATTGATGTCCGGATGGTATTTTTTCAAAAGCTCTTTGAATTTCTTTTTTACATCCGTAATATTGGCGCCTGGTTCCAAATCAAAAAAAGCAAGTAAGTCTTTTACTTCGTCTGAGACTGTTTGTACTAGTTTTTTCTTCTTTTTCTTTTTGGTCTCTCTAAATCTGCCATATAACTCATAGTAGGTGCGATCTCGGAATTCTCTAGTGATATCTCGGAAATTTAAGATTTTGGTGGGGATTAGGCTTTTTAGGTATTCGTATAAAAATTCTTCTGCTCCAAATTCAGGGTGGATTTCAAATTTTTCCAAAAATTGATGGATGGACCTTCTCACAAAAAAATCAATTTCAAATTTATCCATAAGATAAGAATCCACAGCATCATCAAAATCAATTGTGGCAGCTGTCAGTAGGAGGATTAACTCTTGGTCTAATTTATGGTTCGCGATCGTTTTTTGGATCAGAGATTTGTATGATTCTCGAAGTTCATATAACGGGCGTTCGCTAAAAAATATACCACCTTTTAAAAATTCTTCTGCAACTTCATCTAATTCTAAAATCCAAGCCAAAAAATCAACGAGAAGGTCACCATCAACCTCATGGAATCCCCCAGACAAAGTCATCTGTGGTTTGGCTGCCTTAAATTGGTAAACTTTGCGTAGGCACTCTTCTTTTCGAATTTCTATAAGTTCCGAGAGACGGTCATAGGAAAGAAACCATTGCATGGATTCGGAAACGTTTTGCAGTTCAAAAATGACATCATGCAAAATCTGTTTGGCCTTTTTTGTTTCCGTTTTTTGGACCATAATCTATCTCTTAAACCAATTTCAAATCGGGCCGACTTTTTTGCTAGTGAATCCTATTCCTTTTTTTGAACTGGAGATATGAGTCACCATATTTCTGAACATCCATCTTTACAACCGTTTGATATTTCCGAATACAAAGGCCTACGAGGTAAAAATTTCTACGATATGGATCCTGCCTTACAACGAATGGTGGATCGTTATTCGGCGGAATACGAACCAGCTCACAAACAAGCAATGGTCGATCACATCCGAAAGTATGGGGAACTTGTGGGAGGGATTTTGGATGAACTCACAGAAGAGTGTCATAAGGAAGGGAAATACGGCGAAGTTGTCAAATATGACCGCACTGGTAAACGTATTGATTTTATCAAATACTCAGAAGAACAAAAATTGGCACGAAAAATTTCTTATGATCATGGTGTGGTCAATTTAGACTTTCATCCTGAATGGAAATTTGATTTCACACATATCCATCGTTATGCGCTTACTTACTTGATGAATTTAAACGGCGAGGGGGGAGTTGCCTGTCCATTGGCCATGACAGATGGAATGATCCTTGCCTTAAAAAAAATTGGAACAGAAGAACAGAAGAATAAATATCTCCCTCTCGTTGCAGGAAAAGGCAGTGTTTCTCATTTTATGGCGGGCCAATATGTTACGGAACGTGTGGGCGGAAGTAATGTGTCAGCCAACAGAACCATTGCTAAAAAACTTCCAAACGGCAAATGGGAGTTAACCGGTGAAAAATGGTTTTGTTCGAACCCTGGAGATTTATGGGTAACCACGGCGAAGATGGAAGGAACAAATACGGTAGGAATGTTTTTAGTTCCAAGGATCAAAGAAAATGGTGAACTGAACGGCCACCACATCCTTCGCAAAAAAGACATCATTGGATCTCGTGGTAAAATTACAGTTGAGATCATTTATGACAAAGTGGAAGCGGAAGAATTTGGCCGGCCTGGTCATGGGCTTGTGAATTTAATTCGCTATATCATCAAAACGTCAAGGTTACATGTGGGCCTTGGTTCTTGTGGAAATGCAAGAAGGTCTGTGATGGAAGCATCAGAGTATGCAAAGTACAGAACAGCGTATGGGAAAAAAATCTTAGAATTTCCTTCTTTTGTGAAAACACTTGCGGAGATGCAAATTTTACAAACGGCAAATTGTTTTGCCAATTTCCGATCAGTTGCCCTTGCTGAGAGAGGTGATGAAGCTGCCGAAATCACAGTTCCACTTTTAAAATACAAATCTTCTTCTCAGGCAAGTTACATCACACAAAAAGCGATCCTTACGTTAGGTGGAAATGGGATCATCGGAGATTTTTCTCCCCTCCCAAGATTACACAATGATTCTATTATCAATGAAACTTGGGAAGGAACCCATTTGATCATCACAGACCATTGTTTGCATGCCTTACAAAAACCAAAAGTTTATACTGCTTTCCAAACATTATTGGATGAACTCACATCCGAAGTAAAAGGCATTTCTGAATTAGAAACTGTGTATTCTCTTTTCCAAACCAAACGAAAAGAATTGGAAACGTGTTTAAAAGAAGAATCCAAAGAATGGAAGGATATGAATCGAGTTTACATCGCCGATCTCACATACAATGTATTGGTGTTGGCAGAACTACTGGAACAAACTGTTCACGATATAAAGAAAAAACTACCAACCAAGTATTTGTATTTTGCAAAAGGTTATGCCGAAATGGTTCGAGATGGATTAGAAGCACCTAGACAAAAAGAGGGTGTGTTCTTTGATCCAAATGCACTTGCTACCTTTCTCTCGTTTTAGGTATGGAAAATTTTTTATTACTCGGAATCTGTTTTGGACTGGGGTTACTGTTTCGTAGGATCCCCCAGTTTCCAGAAAACACCCCAAAGGTTCTCAATGGATTTATCCTCTTTGTTTCATTGCCATCACTTGTTTTGTACCATGTGCATGAATTACAAATTACGGTTACTGCAATTATGCCAACTTCTATGCCATGGTTAGTGTTTGGATTTGCGATCCTATTTTTCTTTGTTTTTTATAAGCTAAAATTTATGTCGTTTCCAACTATGGTATGTTTGGCGTTAACCGCAGGTCTTGGCAATACATCATTTGTTGGGTTTCCTCTACTGGAAACCTACTTGGGGAAAGAGTCCCTTGGGTATGGTATCTTGTCAGACCAACTCGGAACCTTTATGGTATTGAGTTTTCCTGGGATCATTCTCGCGTCCATTGCCATGGATGGAAAATGGGATTTTTTGACTTTGGTGAAGCGAGTCCTTGGATTTGCACCCATTTATGCTTTGTTATTTGCCATCCTTACAAGGCAATGGGAGTATCCAAGTGCACTCAAAATCGTTTTATTGCGGTTAGGAGATACATTGACTCCGCTGGCTCTAGTTTCTGTTGGGTATATGTTGGATTTAAGGACAATTGCTGGTCACGGAAGGTATTTAATTTTGGGACTTGGATTCAAACTCGTTTTGGCACCAATCCTTGTGTATTTTGTTTATTCTCCTTTAAAAGATGAAACATTATTATTCCAAACAATTTTATTTGAATCCGCAATGGCACCTATGGTTACGTCCACAGTCATCACAATTGAAAAAAACATTTCACCTCATTTAGCAAGCCTTATGTTAGGAATTGGTATCCCAATCTCCTTTTTGACAACCTATTGTTTGAATTTGCTCATCAAAGGAAACTACATTTGAACATTAAATTTTTAATCCTCTTAATCTTGGCGATGGTCTCTTGGGGAATCTCGTGGCCAATTGCAAAAATGATCGCAGGTTTGGTGCCAGTGCCTGTCCTTGTGTTTTGGAGATTCCTTGCTACATTTCTCTCTGTAATCCCAATTTTGTATGGTTTGCGACTTCCCATCCGGTTGAATTCAGGAAAAGACTATTGGAGTGTTTTGGTAGGTGGTATCATTTATACCTTATACAACCAATTTTTCTTTTTAGGTTTGAAAAACGGATTACCTGGCGCAGGTGGAGTTCTTGTCACCACGCTCAATCCAATTGTCACATTCTTTATCGTTTTTCTAATCCAAAAAAAATCGATCTCCAAAAGACAAGTCCTCGGTCTTTTTTTCGGATTCATTGGTGGGCTTGTGATTCTGCAAGTTTGGAAAATTAGTATCGACTATCTTTTGTTATCTGGAAATCTATTCTTTTTACTTTGTTCGTTTGTTTGGGCAACCCTTTCTCTGAATAGCCAGAGAACTGGTAAATCCATGTCTCCTATCACCTATAGTTTTTATGTTTATGGAGTTGGATCTATTTTGGAACTTCTCTTTTGTTGGAATGATCCCAATTTTTGGAAGGTATGGGAATTTGGACCATCCTTTTGGTTTGCAATATTTTACCTCACGGTGATTTCTACCACATTTGGAACGACTGTTTATTTTTATGCGGCAACTAGGCTTGGTTCTGAAATTGCGAGTAGTTTTATTTTTATTGTTCCACTTTCCGCTTATTTAAGTAGTTATCTGATTTTAGATGAGGTCATTCAAGTTCCTGTCATTATCGGTGGCGCCTTGGCGATGTTAGCTGTGTACCTAATCAATTCCAAACATAAAAAGAAGGAACTAAAATAAGTATGAATCATATTTCTTGGAAAAAAAGATTCAAAATTTGGTTATATAATTTTTATCCACCTTACATTGGTGCAGGAATTCGTATCAAAAAAATAGCAAAGGATTTATCATTTTTCCAAGTAGAAATGAACCTTCGATTTTATAACAAAAACTATGTTGGTGTTCACTTTGGTGGATCTTTGTATTCGATGTGTGATCCATTTTTTATGTTAATCCTTTTGGAACAATTGGGATCTGATTTTATTGTTTGGGATAAAGTAGGATCCATGACCTTTGTTAAACCTGGAAAAGGTAAGGTGACGGCGACATTTGCGATTCCAGAATCTGAAATCCAAAGGATCAAAACAGAAGTGGAAACAAAACGAAAAGGGGAATATCACTTCACCACAAATGTATTTGATGAAGGAAATGATATCGTTGCCACGTTAGAGAAAACTATTTATATCCGCAAACGGGGAAGGCTTCCCGTTCAAAATGTATAAATTTTCTGAAGTTAAATCAAATTGATTTAACTCATATTATCCTTTGAACATTCTCTGCTATTTATATTAGTACTTTTTATCTTCGTCTTCAGGTATCATATTCGCATAGTATTGGAGTAAGGCATCGTTTTTCGAATGAATCATTCGATTGGCTTCTTCAATCATCTTACGTTTTTCTAAGATCTTTTTTCCTTTTTCCCAAATTTCTTCCGGATCCCTTGTCAGGTAATTGCCTTCATGGCGGGAAATAAAGTCCTCAACTAACATCGTACTTTGTGAGACTTCAATGGAATAATCATTTTCCACTAAAATTTTGGAAACAATTTGGTTTGGTAATAATTTATGATATTGTTTCCACCCTTTTGTGATTCGGTAACTCAGTTCGATTGTAGGGTCTTCTGTATGAGCATATTCTGATATTGGGATTGGATCACAAAATTCAACATAGACATTGGATCGTTTTGCTAAAAATCCTGCCATGCCCAATTCTTCTGGTACATTACAAAACTGATTGTCTTCCGGAACTGTTTCATAAGAAACCGAAATGGGTACAATGACTATCTCTGTTCCCGAACTTCGGAATGCATTCACTGCGGTTGTGAGTAGTCCTGTTTTCACTGGAACAATGGCACCCGTTCTTGATCTAGTACCTTCTGGATACACAAGAGAGGGAATCCCTTGTTCGAGCATCACTTGTGAATATAAAGTAAGGCATTCTAAATACAAACTGTTCCTTGTCCGCTCACGATCAACAGCATAGGCACCCAGAGATTTTAACATCCACTCCCAAAATGGATTAGACATTAAGTTGATACCGGCCGCATAACGGGGCACAGGCAAACCTAAATGGAAAAGAGAATAGGCAACCTCAACTGAATCCAAATGAGATCTATGTGTGGGTGCGTACAACAAATTGTATTTGGAAGAAAGTGCTTTGACCACTTCCGTTTTTCCCCCGACATGCGGGATCATCGAACCTTTTAAAAATCCACCTGAAAACAAACGAATTGGTGCCACAAATCGTAAAACCGATTCACGAACAGTAGGGCTGTAATTGTCGGCAATTTCATTTACATAAAATCGAACGAGTTCTTTGATCGAAGTGAGTTCCTCATCTTTTTGGCAATTCTGAAATCGTTGCCAAATTTCTACTTCCGATTCAAACTTTGTTTCTTCGAGTTTTTGTTTTTTTCGTTTAGCTTTGGTTAGGCGTTTTTGTGTAGATTCAATCACGGCAGAGGATTGTTTTTTCACACGGCTGATTGTTCCTGGCACATTGCTAATTTGTTTTAGAATTCGGTCGACGAGTAAGTTTTGAAAGTCAATCCCAGATGTTAAATTGAGACCAACTTTTTTCTGAACCACAAGGGGTATATTTTTGGCTTCGGTTTTTTTGCCACAGATAAGATCAATGAGTGCACCTGGTGGTTGTTTACGTGTTAAAACATCAAAGAGAGTTCGATGTAAGGTGAATGGAAGGCGAATTTCATTTGCAAGTTCGATGAGAATGCTTAGGGCGTAGGTTCCTTCTACGTTATCGTGCCATTTGGTAGATTCACGTTCGATAAAAGAACGAGGTGCAAAAAAGATTTCTATTCTATCTTTGATACTCAGTTTTTCGCCACCTGACAACAGTTCGCCTACGATCTTTTGGCCAAACCCTCTGTTTCTACTTTTGTTACTAGTTGCGGTTGTGATAAAATCTGCGAGACCAGACCTTCCCATAACCGTGTCAGGCCTTGCTCCATAACGCATGGCAAGGTCTCTTACCTCTTGGAAACCAACGGATAAAATTTCACCGAGTAAATTGGATCCATACCTTGGAAGTAAGGAAACAATCCCACTTGCAATCGCCATTGGATTTTTAGCAACACCCACGATTTCCATTCCAATCACATCATCAGTGATGGATGTATGCATAAAATGTGAGGAATACACTTCTGCTAAATAATCAGCTGTTGGTTTTTCGGTAGAACCGATATTAAAAAAACTAAACTTTTCTTCTAAAATTTCGCCGAGTAAAGAGGGTCCATTGACGACGGCAACAGATGCGTTATTAAAATTGCGTTCGATTAAATAATTTTGTAAGTATTGTGAGTAAGTGATAAAACCTGTTTTTTTACGATTTTTGGAATCCAAAATTCCCTTTGTCAAAAAGGAAAAAACATAATTATTAAAAGGTTCAAGGACCTCGATCAAACTATGCACACTATCCAAAAATGACCTTGAAGGCACTGCAACATGAAAGGCCCAATCATCCCTGCCAAAGGAATCCAAACTTGAGACAATTTCAATATGATCGGGAAGTTCGATGGTTTTTCCCATAATTTCTGTTTGGCGGCGTTTCTTTAGGAGTTCTACAAATTCTTTGTCAGGAATCCATAAGGTGATAGAATCATACTTTTCTGCCAGCATGGAAGCGATAATGATACCCATTGGGCCACTACCCAAAACTGCTTGTTTTAAGTCGTTATAGGATATTTGCATAAAAAATGAACATTTAGAAATTTCAGGAAAGTCTCATTGTATTTGTTTGCTTGAAACGAATTGAGTCTATCGAAAAAGTATCAGGTGAGTGTAAATCGTCAAGTCACAATGATTCGAGCAGGCCTTCTATTTTCAATACTTTCCATTTTTCCTGCAATCTTCGGATGGTACCAAAATTGGCTTGGACTCACCCCCGCCCAGGAAATCAATTTAGCAATTGCACTCCTTGTTTCCTTCCTATGGATCACAGAACTCATCCCACTCTATGTCACAGGATTTTTGGTTCTTTTTTTAGAACTCATTTGGTTAATTCCTGGTTGGGGTCCTGGAGCCCCAAAAACGATTACTTTTTTGTCTTGTTACTTTTCTGAGACCATCTTACTGTTCTTAGGTGGCTTTGTGATTTCCAGTGCCATTAGTTTTTACGGATTGGATTCCACTATTGCTTCATTTGTGATCAAAAAAACCAAAGGTTCAGCATATTTGCTAGTGCTTTCCTTAGGAATGGCCACAGCCTTCCTTTCTTGTTTTATGAATAACACTGCCACTGCCGCCATGATGCTCGGCCTCGTCTCTTCGATGATGAAATCCTTAGAGGAAGGAAGTCCCCTTCGCAAATCGATTTTATTTATGGTTCCGTTTTCAGCCAATTTGGGGGGAATTGGGACTCCTGTTGGAACACTCCCGAATGTGATTGGAATTGCCTATTTACAAGAAAAAGGCTTTCCGATTGGATTTTTAGAATGGATGGCATTTGCCTTTCCAGTGTTTCTCGTCTCTGTTTTTGCTTTGTCAGGAATATTGTACATAGTGTACCTTAAAAAAGAAAAAGGAAATTCTTCCCTTCACTTAATTGGAATCCAAGATTCCACAAACAGCTTTCCGAAAAACAAAAGAAACCTATCCATTTTTGTCATCCTCGTCACAATCCTCGGTTGGATCTCATCCGATTGGCATGGAATCTCAAATGGAACCGTTGCACTTTTTCCTGTGATCGTATTTTTTGGATTTTCCTTATTGGATTTAAAAGAGTTTCGCAATTTGTCTTGGGACGTCCTCATCCTTATGGGTGGTGGGATCGCACTTGGAAAAGCATTTGAAGAAACGGGTCTTGCCAAACACTTTGTCAGTCTCTTTCTGTTAGGTGAATCAAGTCAGCTTTCTTTGTTTTTGTTTTTTTCGATTTTGTCCCTTTTGCTTTCTTGTTTTTTAAGTAATACCAGTGTAGCCAATTTGATTTTGCCAATTACCATGGGGCTTCCCGGTGATCTTATTTTACCTGCCGCCATTGGTGCCACCATCGGTGCTTCCCTTGCCATGCCACTTCCAGTTTCGACTCCACCAAATGCTCTGGCCTTCAGTTACGGTGGGATACGAAGCATCGAAATGGTCAAAATTGGAGGTTCCATTTCCATTGTGGCCTGGATTGTATTTACTTTCCTCGGTGGCTTCCTTTTACACCATTTGCAAATTGTCGATTTTTCTCAGTTTTAAAAAAAAGGCTTTTCCTTCTTTTCTACATTGATAGCCTTCTCACGGACTATGATTCAATTTCGAAATTTTACAATTCTTGTTTTATGTTCCCTTATGTTTTTGCAATCTTGTTATAATTATATCAGTGAGGATGTGCCCATCGTTTCTCGTCCCACTCTCAAACAACAAATTCCACTGCTAACCATCCAAGTCTCTACACCCGAAAACAATCGAAACAAACGAGAGATCACAGCAATTTATACAAAGTACCTAACTGAAACAGGTTATTTTGGTCGAGTGTTGTCAGATGGAGTGCGTGCCACACACCACATCGATTTGTATACAAGTGAAGTGAACGAATATGAACACTTTTGGGTATCTTCCATCTCTACTATTTTTATGATTGGAACTGCTGGATTATTACCATCCATTTATTCTAAAGAAAGAGTCCTTCAAGCTGATTTTTATTTAAATGATAAGTGGATTGGTCGTGAAAAATACAGACAAAAACATTCCACTTTATTTGGAATTCCGTTTATGTTCATTTGGGAATCTGGAATCAAAGAAGCGAAAACCATACAGTACAACAAAGAACGAAATCTCATTCACAATGTTGTGCAAGATTACAACCGGTATTTATAGGAGATCATATGAATTTTCAAACCAAAGAAAACCAAATCCAAGATAGGAATCAAAACCTTTTGGAAATGCAAGGTACGTTAAGAAACATTCTTTTGGCATTTGCAGTTTTATCTTTATTCACGTTTACACTCTGCAAAACCCCAGAAGTCAAAAAAACTCCTGTGGTCGTTGTTGAAGAACCTAAAAAAGTGGAACAAGTTGTCGAAAAACAAGAACCTAAGTTGGCTTTTTTAGAAAGTATCGAAGATGGAAGGGAACTTCCCGATTCTGATAAATGGAAAGTGGAACAATACGATGCATTTAACGAAGAAACTTTCCCAACCTATGGTCCCGCAAATGCGACGATTGATTTTAATAAAGTTGATTACCCTTTGTTAAATGCGGCTATTTTTTATGTTACATCCAAAGAAAGAAAACAGTTGGGAATGCGACCTTTTAAGTATTCCGAACGATGTGAACAAGCCGCGTTTGGTCATGCACAAGATATGGTTACCTACGATTTTTATTCGCATAACAGCACTGTGAATGGAAAAGAAACTCTTAAGGATCGATTGGATCTCGTAGGAATCTCGGAAACCTATTCGGCAGAAAACATCATCAATGCTTTTGGAATCCAATACCAAAGTGGAAGGCCTGTTTTTACACCTGTCCAGAATGGTGGTCCATTTTTTAGTTATACCAAAGCGGGAACACCGATTCCAAACCATACCTATTTAAGTTTGGCAAAAGCTGTTGTAGAAGTTTGGTTCAATTCACCCGGGCACAGAAAAAACATTCTAAACCCTGAATTCAATTATATGGGAGCAGGTGCTTACTTTTATAAAGACAAAAAGTTTTTTGATGTCGATAAGGTAAAGGCTGTGCAGGTATTTACAGCAAAACCGTAATCAGTTTATGGAATCTTAACACCCGCTAGTTTTGTTACGATTTCAAATTCTTTTTTGGTGACCGGTTGGATCGATAGTCTCGATCCTTTTTGTGTCACCACCATCTTTTCCAATCCTTTTGTTTTTTTTAAAAGGTCAAGGGAAATCATTTCAAGAAACTTCGTGTGAGGTTTGAGATGCACACCAAACCATCTTGGTTCTGTGCCCTTTAATTTTGGATCAAAGTATTTGTGATTGGGATCAAATTGGTAGGGGTCAGGGCTCGCTTCTTTTGCTACTTCGGCAATGCCTACAACACCTGGTGGTTCCAAACGACTATGGTAAAAAAGAACTAAGTCACCTAACTTTACTTCGTCCCGTAAGTAATTGCGTGCTTGGTAATTTCTGACACCTTCCCAATACGAGAGTTTTTCTCGTATTAGGTCGTCTATGGAAAATACGTCTGGTTCTGTTTTAAAGAGCCAATACTTCATTAAGCCGAATAAGCTGGTTTTGTAGCGGAAGTGCCTTTTCCTTTTTTAGAACCAACTCCTGGTTTGTTATCCGAAAATTTATCAAACGTAGGTTGGACAATGTCCATGAGTTCCTGTGCATCGATGGTTTCTTTTGCAAGAAGGGCTTTCGCAATCGCATCCAATTTCTTTTGGTTTTTCTTCACCAAATCACGACCTTTGTCGAGGCAAGTTTGGATGATACGTTTCACTTCCTGGTCAATCATCGCAGCAAATTCTTCCGAGTAAGGTTTACTCGCGTGACCATAG
This sequence comes from Leptospira jelokensis, assembly GCF_004769635.1. GTDB lineage: Bacteria > Spirochaetota > Leptospiria > Leptospirales > Leptospiraceae > Leptospira_A > Leptospira_A jelokensis. The sequence continues at coordinate 411,219 of NZ_RQGH01000026.1, read as the reverse complement.
TCCCTGCCCATAAATGGAGAAGACTCACCGGATCCGTAGTGGATGGTTCCGAGTTTTTCCGACATCCCCCATTCACAAACCATACGGCGAGCGATGTTTGTTGCTTGTTGGATGTCATTGGAAGATCCATTCGATGGATCACCAAAGATGAGTTCTTCGGCGATGTATCCACCCATCGACATCACAATCCGATCCAAACAATAGTTTTTACGATAGGAATGTCTGTCTTCCACTGGGAGGGATTGTGTGAGCCCGAGGGCTCGCCCACGAGGAATGATGGTTACTTTATGAACTGGTTCGGTATACGGAAGTAAGGTGCCAAGCAGTGCGTGCCCTGCTTCATGGTAAGCTGTCATCTCTTTCTCCTTCTCAGAGATGAACATCGACTTACGTTCTGGTCCCATCATCACTTTATCACGAGCTTCTTCCAATTCTTCTTGGGTGACTCGTTTTTTGTTACGACGTGCCGCAAGTAGGGCTGCTTCGTTGATGAGGTTGGCAAGATCAGCTCCTGTAAAACCAGGAGTTCCGCGTGCAATGGAGTTAAGAGAAATATCAGAAACCAAAGGAACTTTTTTCGCGTGAACAGCTAAAATCTCTTCACGGCCTTTTAAGTCAGGAAGGTCGACGATCACTTGTCTGTCAAAACGGCCAGGGCGAAGGAGGGCCGGGTCAAGGACATCAGCACGGTTTGTTGCCGCCATGACAATGACACCTTCGTTCATTTCAAACCCGTCCATCTCGACTAACATCTGATTGAGGGTTTGTTCCCTTTCGTCATGCCCACCACCAAGTCCTGCACCACGGAGGCGTCCCACTGCATCAATCTCATCAATGAAGATGATACAAGGAGCATTCTTTTTCCCTTGGTCAAAAAGATCACGGACACGAGATGCTCCCACACCCACAAACATCTCTACGAAGTCAGAGCCAGAGATGGAAAAAAATGGAACCCCTGCTTCACCAGCAACTGCCTTCGCAAGTAAGGTTTTACCAGTTCCTGGAGGACCAACAAGAAGAACTCCTTTCGGAATCCTTGCCCCAATGGCTTGGAATTTTTTTGGGTCTTTTAAAAATTCGATGATCTCAAGTAGTTCTACTTTTGCTTCTTCACAACCTGCCACGTCGTTAAACGTAACTTTTACTTTAGGGTCTACATTCATCTTGGCACGAGACTTACCAAAGGTAAATGCCTTGTTGCCCGAAGCTTGGAGTTGGCGCATCATGATAAACCAGATGATACCAAGGATGAATAACCAAGGGATGATGCCTGAAACCACACTCCAAAATTTATTTTCTTCCGTGGATTTTGCTGTAAAACTAAGGCGTGACTTACGAAGTTTCGTCACCAAATCATCGTTCACTTGTGCGACATTGGTTTTGAATGGTTTTGGTTTGTTGTCCTTACTATTTTCAGGGATGTACCAACCTTCGATGAGTTCTTTATCGATGATGATTTGTTGTTTCGTAGAAATGTCTTTTCCATCTTTGGAAGTGATTTTCCCAATGGGTTTTTTTCCCTCAATGGGTTCGACCATATTCAAAAAATCGGAGTAACTGATTTCGTCGGGTTTACCGGCAAAGTCTTGGCCCTTATAAACCGTTGCCAAAATGACAAGGAATACGAGTAAAAATAGGAATACGGTTTTGATGTTTTTATTCATGTAAGACTTCCGATGATTAGACTGAAATCAAAGGTGATATTTCTGAATCACTTCGTCAATATCCCCCATGGATATGGAACGAATCGCCGCTTCGGCGTCATTGATGATCTGTATCAAACTCAGGTTCTCTAATGGCTCAAAATCTTCACGTAAAAAATCTTCTCTTTTTTTCGGATTGTAGCTGGAATTGAGAATTCCGATCCGGATCCGGATGAAGTTGGGGGAACGTAATGAGACAGAAATCGAGTTTACACCTTGGTTTGTGTCATTTTCCCCACCTTTTGTGACGACGATTTGGCCAAGTTCCAGTCCCACATCTTCGTGGATGACAACGATGTCTTTGACTTGGATTTTGAGAAAGGAGGCAATGTAGAGGACTGACTCACCAGAGAGTTCGCTGAAGGTCTGCGGTTTGAGTAAAACCACTTCATCACCTTCAAAGTCACCTCGTCCAATGAGCGATTTTTTCTTTTTAGTTTTGATTTCGATGCCAATGTTATTGGCAATGACATCGAGAATCTTAAAACCAATGTTAGATCGATTGTTGTTATATCTATCGCCAGGATTTCCTAGCCCTACAATTAACTTCATTGGTTCTTAAAAGTAATTCTTACTTCTTAGCCGCTTTTTTAGCTGCTGGTTTGCCTTTTGCTGCATCCGCTTCTGCTTTTTCAGCGCGTTCTGCCGCTAGGATCGCTTTCGTTTTGTTACATGATGCAACAATTGGATCACCATTCACTAAGATATCCCAAGATTTTGGATGAGGAAGTTCAGAAACTTTAATCATCATTCCAATATCAAGACCAGTCACATCAATTGTGATTACGTCAGTAAGATCTTCTGGAGTAGACTTCACTTTGATCTCGTGAACGAGGTGTTCAAATTGTCCACCAGCTTTCGATCCTTTTGCAACACCTGTTGTTTTGATCGCAACAGTGGTTTGGATTTTTTTGCCTGGAGTCACTTTGTAAAAGTCAATATGACGAATTTGCCCTGTGTGTGGGAATCTTTGGATTTCCTTTACGAACACTCTTTCCGATTTACCGTCGAGTTCCAGGTCGATGAGAGTTGCCTTACGAATTCCAGAGTCGATGAGTTTTTGGATTTCTTTTTCGACAACACTTGCCGATTTTGCCTCACCGCTTCCGATGATGTTAGCCGGTACTAAACCTTCCACACGCATTCTTCTGGCAGGACCTTTTCCTGTTGCAGTTCTTGGTTGTGCTTTGATAGTGATTTTTTCCATGATTATGTTCCTTAAAGTTATGAAAACAGACTAGAGATTGATTCTTCGTTATGAATCCGCTCGATGGCTTTTGCAAAGAGTGGGGCGATGGAGAGCGTTTTCAAGTGATTTATTTTTTTGCTCTCGGGAATGACGATGGAATTGGAGAGGACAATTTGTTTAAAATTAGCCTCATTGAGCTTGGAAGGTGCTTCTCCTGAGAGAACTCCGTGAGAGGCACAACAAAGAACGGTTTTGGCACCGTTTTCGTAAAGGGCAGTCGCTGCTTTTGCAATCGTTCCACCAGTATCGATCATATCATCGAGTAACAAACAGTTTTTGTCTTTGATGTCACCAATCACATGCATCACAACTGACTCGTTTGCTTTGGGTCTACGTTTGTCGATGATGGCAAGGGATCCGTTTACTTTTTTTCCAAAATTACGAGCGCGCTCTGCTCCACCAGAATCAGGAGAAACAATGACAAGATCATCCATTTTAAGTGAGTTGATGTATTCAGCAAGGACGGGTGAAAAATACAAATGGTCGACTGGAATGCGAAAGAATCCTTGGATTTGGTCCGCATGTAGGTCCATGGTGAGAACTCGGTCAGGTCCAACCGTTTCGATTAGGTCAGCGACCATACGAGCAGAAATCGGAACCCGTGGTTCTACCTTTCTATCTTGTCGGCCATACCCATAATAAGGAATAACAGCAGTAATTCGGCGAGCAGAAGCCCTTCTTGCTGCATCAATGATGAGTAGAAGTTCCATTAAACTGTCGTTAGCAGGATAACTAATGGATTGGACAACAAATACATCACGACCCCGAACATTTTCTTCGATTTTGACAGAACTTTCTCCATCTGAAAATCTTTTGACCGAAATTTGGCCATTCGGAATGCCTAAGTTTTTGCAGATTTCTTCTGCTAAAGGTCTATTCGCATTACCAGAAAATACTACGACTTCGCTAGGATTCATACTCCAACCAACCCATTATCTATATATTGTTTCGCTAGTGCCAGATCATCAGGAGAATTGATTCCATGGCTTTCTAATGCATTGGTTAAAGTTTGTGCTCCAACCTTCTTTCCTTCATTTCTGAAAATCTTAATCACATCAGTGAGGTAATATTCTTTTTGTGCGTTATTATTACCAATTTGTTTGAGAGCACCAAAAAGATCTTCTGTATTAAAACAATAGGTGCCCGTATTCACTTCGTTTACGGTCTTTTCTTCTGGATTTGCGTCCTTTTCTTCCACAATGCGAAGTAGGCTTCCATCATCAGAAGAACGAATGATCCGACCATACCCAGTTGGGTTTTCCATTTTGGCAGAAAGGACAGTTGCCACATAACCATTGGATTTATGGTGTTCGATAAGATTAGCGAAGGATGATGCCGAAATTAATGGTGCATCTCCGCAAGCAACGATCGTATAGCCAGTGTATGGTGCGAGTTGGTTCTCTGCTGAAATCACAGCGTGCCCAGTGCCAAGTTGTTCTGTTTGCTCGGCAAACTCAACACCCGGGAAAGATTTTGCAATGTCTGTGACGATGTCTTTGCGGTAACCGACAACCACAACTTTTCGGCCAATGCCGGCTGATTCGATATTACGGAGAACGTGGAGTAAAAGTGGTGAATCGTTTAGTACAACCGCAACCTTGGGAAGCTCACTCTTCATTCGAGTTCCTTTCCCCGCCGCCAAAATAACAGCAGTTACAGTATTATGTAGGTTCATCGTTCGTTCTATCGGATCTTTTAAAACTGGCTGGCCTGCTAGGATTCGAACCTAGGGAATGGCGATACCAAAAACCGCTGCCTTACCGCTTGGCTACAGGCCAGTTTCTAAAAAGAGAACGTTCGAAATTCCATTTCGGGGAATTTGAGAGAAACATTGGGAAGGGCCTCGTTTCGTTTCCCTTCTGTCTTGTAAATGCCATAGAGACAAGAACCAGAACCTGAAAGAGAAGCAAAATCTGCTCCCGACTCAAAGAACCCTAATTTCAATTCCTTTAGTAAGGGTTGGGTCTGGAAAGCGATTTTTTCAAACTCGTTCTCTAACCTGTTTTGCAGGTAAGCCCAATCCCCGACGTGAAGACTTCGAATTAAATCCTCTGCCAGAGATTTCCATACTTCGGAACCATAGGGTTTTTGTAAACTTTTTTGAAGGCCTGCGTACATAGATCCGGTAGATAATCCAAAGGGAGGGATGGCCATGATCCCAAATCCTTTGGCAATGGAGATGGGTTCTAAGATTTCCCCGATCCCACTCACAAAACAAGCGGAGTCTTGGAGGAAAAAAGGTACATCGGCACCGATCGATTTGGCAAAAAGGATCTGTTCTGGTCCGGATAAATTCGTATGAGGCAGAATTTGTCGTAAAAACACACCCGCATTGCTACTGCCACCACCAATCCCACCTTCAGGAGGGAGGAATTTCTTCAAGACGACATGAATTTCTAGGGGTTTGGTTAGGCTTGGTTTTAAAGCGGCAAAGGTTTTGGTAAGGATGTTTTTCGTAAGGTCCCCTCGTTCTGAAACTGCTTCAAATAAAGAGTGACGGTATCCTGTTAAATGGTTTTCGGACTGGAAAACAAATCGCGAATCCATTCCGTTCCCATTGGGAAGGGTTTGGATTTGGATTTCCATGGGATCACCGAAGTCAATCGGAACAAAAACACTTCGGATTTCATGGAGGCCATCTTCCCTTTTGTAAGGGATCACCAATCCAATGTTAATCTTTGCGTGGGCAGTCGTTTGCAAAAGAACCAACTTATGTTTCGATCGATTGGTTTTGTTTGGAAAGGGAAATGGATTCTAAATGGAGTTTTATGGATTCTTTGATTTCTTTTGGTTCTTTTACGAGAATGGAAGTTCCATAACCAAGGATGGTTTGGATGAGCCAATTTTTATCTCGCATGGGAGTTTGGAATTCACGGTAGGTTGTGTTTTGGATTTGTTTTACATTTCCAGTTTCATTTAAGGGGAGCTTCAATCCCAAATGGTAAGAAGCTCCGTCTGTCACCCATAAAGTCACATTCGTTTCCTGATTATTCTCTGTTTCAAATTTTTGTTTGAACCCTTGTAAAAACTCAGAAGCCGTTTCCGGTATGTTGGGGTATTCCATATCTGAGATTGTTATCTCTAAAATATAGTCCAATCGGAAGGACCGAAATCCCTTTTTGTCTAAGTCATACGCAAGAAGGTAAGCATCATTTTCTTCGAGTAATAACCAAGGGGCAAGAGTTCGTGTTTCTTTTTCTTTTGTATTCCGTTTCCAATAAACAATGGTTAGTATTTTTTTAGAGTGAATGGCATTTTGTACCATTTCCTTTGTTTTTTGGTGTGGTGACCAGTCCCCGGAAGGCAAAACAGAATCAATTTTTTTTAGGATGGATTGCCTAACGGAAACATCGTTTGTGTTTTGGTTTGTCAGTAATAACGATCGTAATGCGGCCCATTCTTTGGGAGAAAGGGGAAGTGCCGAATCCACAGCAATGGGGAGTCTGATTTTTACTTTGTCCCCATCAAAATCCAAATCCACAGCATCAGTTGGTGAATAGGGATACATCTCTATCATATACAACTCTCCCAAATCTTTTTTGAGAGAGGAGATGGATTTGTGCCCGGTCACTCCTTGGATTTCTTCTAATGATAAACCTTCTGGGTGTGAAGCCAGAAGGCGGATTAAATTGAGTTTAGAAGCGGCCCGAGCGGTAGAAGGGTTCATTAAACTTCGAGAATCACCTTTAATTCTTTTGCGTTAGATGCACATAAAGATTGTTTTTCGATGTTTTTTGCTTTGAGGTGGCCACCTGTTAGTCTTTGGCTCACAACACTTGGTCCAAAGTCAATGATGGTGTTGATTGCACTGTCGTTAAAAATAGGAGCAATCGCCAAATCCCAGTAAAGAGGTTCAATGAGTACCATTTTGAATAGGATGTCACGAAGGTTTCCATCTTTTTGTAAGTTGTGGCCATCAAAGATACTGTATACAGGAACTTTTAAATCAGCACCAGTGTATGGGAATGGAACCACAGAGGCATCTTCCGCATTGAATTTATCAAGTGAAGTTTCCATAAATGGACAGTGGAAAGGCGCTGTTGTCTTTAAATACACAAACTTAAATTTCTTTTCGTCCATCTCTGCTTTCCATTGTTTACGGAAGGCAAGTAAGGAAGAAGGAAGGGCCGACAGAATCATCGAATCAGGTGTGTTATAAAGAGAAATGAACACAGTGTCTTGGCCTTTGAGCCCAAGAGAATCGTTTGTTTTTTTCACACGGTCTTCGAGTTCGTCTTTTGTGTAACCAATCACGGCTACCATCGGAGCTGGGTTTTTGTCACCGTTTGCTTCGTTTTCTTTGACGATGTCTTCCGATACTTGGAAGTTCGGGTACACTTTTTGTCCGTTGAACCCAAGATAAAAAACAAATTTCAAAAAGTCAGAGTAAGCTTTGAGGAATTCTGCACCTTCTTTTCCAAGGCCCACAAGAGCAGAGGCAATCACCCCTTGGCTATGTCCACTCACAGCACCCGTTGCTTTGATGAGATCTGCTGTTGGGTAACCACGTTTGGATACCAAAACATAATTTGCGATTTGGGTCATAAAAATCCCAGGAACAGAGATGGGTGCACGAGCAAGGTAATCTTCGTTTGGTGCCGCATCCGGATTTTCAATCCAAGATTTGAAATCGAGACCTTCGTTTAAAAGTGGGTTTTTTCCGTCACGAGCAGCGATTTCACCAAGAGTTTTGAAACTGGTTTCGAAAAATTCTTTTAATTCTGGTTCTGCATACAATTTTACGAGTTCTTTGAGGTAAGGGGAACCCTGTCCTCCAAATTGAAGGAAAAATTTCTGTGAATTTTGAAGGGTACCGGTAAGGAGTTTTGCCGAAGTCATTGGATCTTCCTGAGAAATGATTTTTCTGTTACCGTACAGAGAGGACTTCTCAGAACAAGGAGAAAATTCCTGGAAGGACTGGCGAAACCTCCCAGGATTTGGATGCGTACAGACCGTCTAGGCGGCTTTGCTTTGTTCTAAATTGGATTTGATGCGTTCGTGGTCGAGGGCAAGGAGGACCGTATTTTCAAAATAGGTCGCAAAATCAATTCTCCCAGAAGCATAATCTTCATGGAGAAGGGCTAAGAGAAGGTAGAACATAGATCCTCCTGGTGGTTCCGAATCTATCAATGTGACATAATTCGAAAAGTCTTTTTCGAAGAAAGTGTTACTCAGTTTGTCGGCGCCTTTGGAAAATTTTTAAGGAAAATATTAGTTGGGTGTCGGGTTTAGATCCTTCGATTTCCACTTTACAAACATTTTTTCTCGGTTTCCCTTACAAACCTATGTTTGTTGCCCTAAACCCCATCGATTATCTCATCATCCTGATTTTTGTCGTATTTATGGTGGTGATTGGGGTGCTTTTGAAGCGATCCATGAACCATTCTACTGATTTTCTACTGGCAGGGAGGAAAATCCCCAGTTGGATCACAGGGATTGCCTTCATTTCGGCCAATATTTCCGCCTTAGAATTGTTAGGGATGAGTGCCAGTGGGGCGGAATATGGGTTTTTGACATTTCATTTTTATTACTTAGGTGCCATTCCCGGAATGATCTTTCTCGGCATTTTTATGATGCCATTTTATTATTCTTCTAAGATACGAAGTGTACCTGAATACTTACGGTATCGATTCAATAGAGAAGCCCACCTTGTCAATTCCCTCATCACCTTGTTGTCACTTGCCCTTGGTTCTGGGATTTATTTGTATTCCTTGTCCCTTGTGTTTGAAACCTTATTTGGTTGGAACCCACACCTTTCCATTTTGTTCAGTGCTCTCATTGTTTTGGTTTATACTTACTTTGGAGGGCTTAGCTCTTCCATTTATACAGAGGTGATGCAGTTTTTTTTGACTGTGTTTGGGTTATTTCCATTAGTGATTGTCGGTTTAACGAGGTTAGGTGGCTGGGATGGCCTCATGCAAAAAATCCCAGAGTCTCACAAACATATGTGGGTGGGACTCGCTGGTGGACAAAATGAACTTGGTTGGGATGTTCTCAGTGTGACTGTTGGGCTTGGATTTGTTTTGTCGTTTTCGTATTGGACTTGTGGTTTTGCAGAAGTGCAAAGGGCGATGGCAGCAAAAGACTTTCGTGCAGCGAGGAGAACTCCACTCATCGGTGCCATGTTCAAATTGTTTTTACCCTTTCTTACGGTGATCCCTGGCCTTATCGCTCTTGCCGAATACTCTTCTGAAATGAAAGGAGAGTATAACAAAAGTTTTCTGATACTTCTAAAAAACTTTTATCCATCAGGGATGTTAGGACTTGGGACAACAGCACTCCTTGCTGCATTTATGGCGGGGATGTCAAGTTCCATCACAGCAATGAATACGATTTTTACGTATGATATTTACCAAACCTATATCAATCACAAAGAAGATGACAAAACCTATTTAAAAATTGGAAAACAAAGTACGATGGTAGCCGTTGTATTTGCGATTTTTACATCCTACATTGCCATGCAATTTGAAAACATCATGAATTACATCCAGTTACTATTTTCCTTTTTTAATGCCCCGCTGATCTCAATTTTTTTACTTGGTATGTTTTGGAAAAAAGCATCGAAGTGGAGTGCCTTCTATGGGATGTTAGTGGGTACGGCAAGTGGACTTATCCATTATTTTTTATATGTGAATGGATATTTGTATTACAAATCGGATATGGTATCCAATTTTTATGGAGCTATTTATTCGGGCATGTTTTGTTTTTTGGTGATGGTAGTTGTGAGTTTGATTGAATCAGAAGATCCAAGTCGCGACTTACACGGATTAGTGTATGAGGATAGAGACAGGACCAATGAATTTTGGGACCCAAGGATTCTCGCCTGGGGTGTGATTTTAATTGTCCTCCTTGCTGGGTTTAATATCGTTTTTGCGTAAAGATTTATACAACCGTAATAAAATAGTAATTGAATGCATGTATTCTCAATTCTATGTTTGTTACAGTATTTGCAAAGACCATGAAACCAAATCATTATACCGAAATCCCTGCAACCTTTGAAGTTCAATTGGAATTATTGAAGGATTATGATTCGAAAAAACATATCAGTGCCAGAGGGATTAAGTTTTTCCATCCTTATGACATTGAAGTGCCTTCGATATTAAAAATATCTTTAAAAATGATTTCGATGACAGGATCAATCGATTTCCTTGTGAAGACATTGAAGTCGGAGAGAGTGGATCAGGAAGGCCTATACGAAATCCATTGTAATTTTTATGACACAAATGCTGAAAAAGAAGACGAAGTGTTGGAGTTCATCAAAAGTTTTTAAGCGTTAGTCACGTTGGTTCTGTATTAGGAAATTGAAAACCGATTACGGAAAAGTACGACCATTTGGTTTAAAATGGAAGGGAACAATTATAAAGTTCCGTTTTTTTCACCGATCCATTGGAAGGTTTCTTCGTTAAATGATTTTTCTTTAGGACCGTATGTCATAAGCCACCTCGTGGGTGGTAAAAATCCATCCGTTGTCAGTCCATACCCTCCACCTAACGGTGCACCTACTGTTGATCTTAGTTCAAAGTGAAGGTGGGCTGGGTAACTCCCCCCTGCATCTCCGATGGTTCCGATCCACTCAGTTTTTTTGACAAGTTGGCCTGGTTCCACATCGATGGTATGAAGGTGGGCATACACAGTTTCTAAATGATAAAAATTCCCATTTGCTAAGTTCTGGTGGTGCACAATGCGAACTACCTTCCCCCATCCCCCACCATAATCGGCAATCTCTGAGACCACACCATTTCCAAACGCATACACAGGGGCTGCAAAATCAGAGTCACCACCAGTAAGGGCATTCCAATCTTCTCCTAAATGTTTTCTGCCACCAAACTTTGCATTTTCGGATCCAAATTTTTGCGCTAAGTAATAGCCATCGGCATATTTTCCACCAACGGGAAATTCAAAGTCTATCGCATGGAATGAGGGGTAACGTTTGAGAATGGGAAATGGGTCCGTAGTGCGAACCTCTCCCGATGACTCCATCCATCCAAAGAGAGGGTTCCCTTGGTAAGAATACCCTTTGGACACACAACCAGTTCCGAGTAGGAGGGAACAGATTGTGTGGATTAGAAATCCAATTGTTTTACTTGGAAACCAATTGTTTTTGTTTGCGCGACGGAGAAACATGACGGCTCTCTGAATGGTACATGGCACGTGCTTCAATTGGCAAATGGTTTCCTTCTTTCATTGCCTTTTTTTTGCCTCGTTCCATTTCCTTTTTCATCTCATACAAAAAGCTATCATAATCCACTTGGATGGTGTGCCTTGTGCTACTGACATACCGTTTTTTCATCGCCCTCTCATCTTTTTGGATGGAGGCCTCCATTTCTTCCTTGGAAGGTAAAACGTAATTTCCTGTTAGGTACTGAGCGATCCATTTTCCTTGGCATTCTGCAAGAGGCATGATGGCACCTAACGGTTGCATAAGGCCTACAAAAAACAAATTATTGATCCCTGGTTTGATCATTTTATAATAGAGTGGGATGTAGTTGTTTGGTGCTGAGAGAAAATCTTCATCAAAGAAAGGGAACTTGATATTATAACCTGTGCAGTAGATGAGGACATCCGCTTCTTCTTCTGTTCCATCGGCAAAGGCAATTTTTTTTCCACGGAGTTCAGTGATCACAGGTTTTGGTTTGATATCCCCTCGGCCAAGTCTCACGAGTAAGTCTTGTGAAATGGTTGGGTGGGCAGAACCAAATTTATGATCTGGTTTGGGTAAACCAAAATCTTCCATCTTTCCCACACCAAATCGAATCAGTAAGTGAGCGAGTGTTTGTTGGATAAAAAAGGGAACCCAATGGGGTGTGTATTCTGTGAGTTTGTCTAATGGTTTTCCAAACAAATAGTTTGGGATGACGTAGGCACCTCTCCTGGCAGATAAAAAAACTTTTTTGGCAACACCGGGCCTAGACAATTCAACAGAGATGTCCATGGCACTATTTCCCATACCAAGCACCACAACGTTTTTTCCTTCGCAGTTAACCGGTGTTTTTGGGTCAACGTAAGAATGGGAGTGGATGGTTTGGCCAGAGAATTTTCCAGGAAAAGCTGGGTCCGGCCATCGTTCACTCCAATGGTGTCCATTCGCAACGACTAACACATCATAGATTTGGGTTGGTCCTTTTTCCGGTGTGATTTTCCAAAGTCCATCTTCCGTCCGTTCTGCTTTTTTCACTCCATTTTTAAATTGGATGTGTTTGCGAAGTCCAAAGTGGTCAACATAGGATAAAAAGTATTGTTGGATCGGTTCGTGATTCGGATAATCGGGGTAGTTTGTTGGCATCGGGAAATCACGGTATTCCATACGATCTCGATGCGTGTTGATGTGTAAGGATTTATAAATATTACTGAGGCCATTATCATTTTTGTACCGCCAGTTGCCACCAACATCACTTCCCTTTTCATAACAATCAAAGGGGATGCCATGTTCCTTTAAGGATTTGATGACGGTGATTCCAGACGAACCAGCTCCAATTACACAGACTTTCGGAAGTGCCATAATGGTTTCTCTCTCATTTAGATCAGATTAACGTTTGGAAAAGAGTTATAGAATCGCGAACATCGTTTTCAAGTAGATTTTGAAGTTTTGTGGAAAAAAAGTGTGATATCTAACTTTTTTGGAAGATAGGAAGGGAGATGGAGTGGTTGAAAAAAGATACCAACCGACCTGACAGAATCCAGTGAATTTGGGCTTTGGAATTTGTAGGTCTGTTTCATTTAATGAATGTTAGCTTAAATTTAAAATCAGTTTTCCATTGTAGTTAAATTATAAAAAAAGATCAGCCAAAGGATAACCTCAGGCGTAGTTCGAAATGAAAAAGAGTGTAAAAGATCCAAAGGTCTTAAACTAGAACATTAGATTCATTTATCAGCTTTGTGGCGTAAGATGAGGATGGGCACTTCGGATGGACAGTTGAACCGAAGGGGTAAAATAGACCAACCAATCCCTGCAGAAATAAAAACCATTTCGTTAAACAAGGAATTTTTAATCCCAACATCATAGGTCTTATTGTTAACTGGTAAAATTGGTGAAAGCTGAAAAAAAGGAATCCTTACTTGTCCACCATGGGTATGACCAGTGATGAAAAGATCAATGGATTCTAAATGAGGTGTATCAGCAGATTCTGGATTATGGGCAATTGCGATTCGAAATTGTTTTGGATCCGTGTGTTGGAAGACCTGATCAATTGGAAGGTGGTCTTCCCAAAAATCACCTAACCCACCTAAGATGATTTTTTCATTGCCTCTATGAATTTCAATGGTTCGATTTCTAATGGATTTTCTACTTTCTTCTAATAACCGAAGGGAAAGTGAATGATTGGCCCAATGGTCATGATTTCCATTGACAAACACTTCCTTATCTTTGCCTTTTAAAAGTGGAAGTAACTTCCAAACAGAAACCAACTCTTCATCAAAATTTCTTTTTTTTACATAATCTCCTAGCCCAACAATTAAATCGGGATTTTTTTCATTGATGGACTCTATGACATAGCGAATCCAAAATTCAGGGTTTAGAAAACCATAATGTAAGTCAGATACCACTGCGATTGTGTAACCATCAAAACTTTTGGGTATTTTTGTGGATTCGATTTCATAGATGGGAAAACGAACGTAATATCGTTCCAAAACAAAAGAGTTTAAAAAGAGGATTGTTAGAGAGAAGAGTATGAATTTAAATATTTTTTTCAAAGGTATAATTCTTAAACTCTACATCATCTCTTTTGATTATATTTTCACGTAACAATACAAAACCAAGGGATTCAAAAAAAGGTTTTGCAGTGATACTCACATGGGAAATCAGTTTTTTAACCTTTCTCTCCTTTGCATCTTTTTCCAATCGGAGGTAAATTTGTTTTGCGATACCTAATCGTAAATGTTTTGAACTTACATATAGTAAATCTATACAGTTTTGTGGGTCCAAAGTACCAAAACCAATAATCGTTTGGTTAAATTCTGCTATTATGACCAATTGTTGACTGATGATTTCTTGCCAGCGTTTTCCATCCCTCGATCCCAAAGTCCATTTTTTAAGTTGTTCTTCTGTATAATCATTGCTACATACATTGAGAATGGATTCTACAAATAGTTCCTGTAATTGGAAGAGATCCTCTTTATTTCCATTACGATAAAAAACATCATCCAATGGTTTTGTTATACTACTCAATTCCCTTCCAGAAAAGATTTCACTTCTGTTTCCACATTCGAAATTTGGATTTTTGTAACCTTCCCATCTTTCAAAAGGATCATAGTCACCGAACCTTTTGTCCTTGGGAAGGGATCGGCTATCATTTCTTCTCTCACCAAACGAAGGGTATATGGATAGGATTTCATTTTGGGAAGTGCCACAAACTTAGTGATGAGAGATGGCATTCTGTGGATATCAGAAATGAGAATACTATGTTTGGATTCCAAATACCCTTTTCCTTCCTTCTCTAAAATCGGGTGAATGATTTTACTTGCATCCATATCGGAAATGAATAAAACTTTTTTGGTTTCTTTTGGGATGGGGCTTGGTTCATCCCATTGGTTGGTATAATTGATTTCAGGAAGAGAGTCACCAATCTTTAATGTGGGAGGTGAGAGATCTTCTGCTGTTAGGCGAAAGGAATGTGATAGGAGTAAAACCAAACAAAATAGACCAAATCGAATTGGTTTCCGTAATAAAGGATTGATGGGGGAATTAGTTTGTGGTTTCATATTGATTCCTTTTGTGAACACTCGCATAAATAAGTTGTTACCTATGTTATAATCGGTACAAATACTCTAACACTTGTTCTTTTGTCATGTGACTTGCATTCGAAAATTCACCACCTTTTGTGGAAGTGATGATTTCACCATCGGGAGAGACAACAACCAAAGCCGGGATCCCATTTTGGATGGGATCTCCTAGTTTTGCATTTAGACTTAAGTTTTGGTCGAAACGTCCAACGTCTACCTTCATCACCACAAATTGGGAATCCAAAATGGATTTGGTTTCGGGGTCTCTAAAAATCACATCTAAGGCACGGCAATCGGGGCACCAACTTGCCCCAAAGACCACAATGAGTTTGCGGTTTTTTTCGTGCGCTTGGGAAAGAGATCCCTCATACTGAGTTAGAATTATGTCACTTTGCTTGGAGCAATGTAAGAGGGTGGTGAGTGTAAGCAGTAAAAAAAGAGAAGTGAGAAACGTTTGGAATCGGTGTTCCATAAAACTGCGGAAGGAACCTTCCGCTTAGATTATTTCTTTGCGATTTCTTTTAGGATTTCTTGTCTTTTTTTGTCTTTCTCGATGTGAGATAGAGACAACCAATCACGTTTCAATTGTTTCTCTGAAACACCTTTGAAGGTCGCATATTTGCCGAGGATTTTTGCTGTTTTTGCGTTCATGCAAACCAGATTCTTTTAGACCAGCTTTCTGTCAATGCGAACCTATGGGACTTTGTTTCATCCTTGACCCCTAAACTCATCACGAAACATAGTAAAGTCCAAGAAATCGATCGACCCTATGAAATCACATCTACCCGACCGTTATGATCCTGAATCTGTAGAACCAAAGTGGAACCAAATCTGGGAAGAAAAACAATCCTTTGCACCTGACACATCGCGCAAAGAAACATTTTCCATTGTCATCCCACCACCGAATGTCACAGGGAATTTACACATTGGCCATGCTCTCAATCATACCATCCAAGACATCATCATTCGCATCGAACGTAAAAAAGGGAAAAACGTGGTATGGGTACCTGGTATGGACCATGCTGGGATTGCCACTCAAGTAGTCGTTGAACGGGAGTTAGCAAAGGAAGGTAAATCGAGAACCGATTACACTCGCGAACAATTCATTGAAAAAGTTTGGGAATGGAAAAAACATTCAGGTGGAATGATTGCCAAACAACAACGGTTACTCGGTGAATCTGTTGATTGGTCAAAGGAACGATTTACCTTTGATGATGGTCTTTCCAAAGCTGTGATCAAGGTGTTTCGAACTCTTTTTGATGAAGGATTGATCTACCGTGGGGAACGAATCATCAATTGGTGCCCTGTTACTAAAACTGCCATTTCTGATATCGAAGTGGAGTACAAAGAAAAACAAGGGAAACTTTACCATATTAAATACCCGAAGGCTGAATTCAAAACCAAAGATCCAAAATCATTAAAGCCTGGCGAATACATTGTAGTCGCAACCACAAGACCAGAAACCATGTTTGGTGACGTTGCCGTTTGTGCTCATCCAGATGACAAACGTTATTCGGACTTAAAAGATAAGTTTGTATTTTTACCAATTGCTGAAAAAGAAATTCCAGTGTTATTTGATTCCTTTGTGGACAAAGAATTTGGATCTGGACTTGTGAAAATCACCCCAGCTCACGACCCAAATGACTATGAAGCTGGATTAAGGCTCAATTTAACCCCAATCAACATTATGAATTTGGATGGAACTCTGAATTCATTTGCAGGGAAATACAATGGACTCGACCGCTTTGAAGCACGCAAACGTGTGGTGGAAGAGTTGGAATCCAAAGGTTATATTGAAAAAATTGAAACACATGTTCACAGTGTAGGTCACAACCAACGTGGTGGAGCTGTCATCGAACCTTTGTTATCCACACAATGGTTTGTGAAAATTGAATCCCTCGCCAAACCTGCGATTGAAGTAGTGAAATCGGGAAAGGTTCAGTTCCAACCAAAGATGTGGGAAAAAACCTATTTTGAATGGATGGAAAATATCCGCGATTGGTGTATCTCCCGCCAGCTGTGGTGGGGGCATAGAATCCCTGCCTACTATGCACCAAACGGTGATATGGTGGTGGCAGAATCATTGGAAGAAGCCATTTCTCTATTTGAGAAAAAAGGAATTTCTGTAACCAAAGATACGATCAAACAAGACGAAGACGTTTTGGATACTTGGTTTTCTTCTGGGCTTTGGCCATTTTCTGTTTTTGGTTGGCCCGAACAAACAGAAGAACTGAAACAATACTACCCAACTTCTGTTCTCGTGACAGGTTTTGATATCATCTTCTTTTGGGTCGCTCGGATGATCATGAATGGTCTTAAATTTATGGGTGATATTCCGTTCCAAAAGGTTCTCATCCATGGACTTGTTCGTGATAAAGATGGAAAGAAGTTTAGTAAGTCACTTGGCAATGTTGTGGATCCACTAGACATGATGTCCAAATACGGAACCGATAGTTTTCGGTTCTTTTTGGCAGCCGTTTTACCGGAAGGAAAGGATATTCTTTTCGACGAATCTAGGTTAGATGGTTATCGTTCATTTTGTAATAAGATTTGGAATTCTAGTCGGTTCATATTTATGAATTTACCGGAAGATTTTTCTCCCAAAGAACCTGACTTAGATACATTGGAAGACACGGACCTTTGGATTTTGAATGAATTTGACCAAATGTTTGCAAGGTATGAAAAAGCATATTCTGGATATCTGTTCTTTGAAATGGCGAATGCAATTTACGATTTCGTATGGGGATCGTTTTGTGATTGGTACTTGGAATTAACCAAAGCTCGTGTGTATGGTAACGTCACTCCCGAGTCTGGGGAAAAAGCACGCCAAGTCCTTGTGAGTCTTTTAAAAAAATCACTTGGACTTTTGCATCCCTTTATGCCATTTATCACAGAAGAAATCCATTCTCTTCTCGATACAAAAGAGTTAGCAAAAACTGAATTTCCAAAAGCTTACGGAGTCTCTGCGTCATCACCAGCTGTCGTCCGAATGGAACTTGTGCGCGAGATCATTACGAAAATTCGAAATATGCGTGCTGAACTTGGTGTCAAACCCGAGAAAAAATGTAAGGTGATTCTAAAGTGCGCAAATAAAGAATTAAAAGAAATGATGGAACGCGAAAGTAAATCCATTCTGCAATTATCGAAAGCAGAGACTTTGGAATTTTTAGACACTTATGAATTAAAAAATACCGATTCGGTAGGTGCGTTTTCAATCGGTGAAATCATATTACCATTAGAAGGGATTTTTGATTTTGAAAAAGAAAAACAAAGATTGGAAAAAGAAAAAAAACAAATCCAATCCGAAATGGAAAAATTAGAAAACAAAATCAATAATCCTTCCTTTTTGGAAAAAGCAAAACCAGATGTTGTGGAAAAAGAAAGGGAAAAATACAACACTTGGAAAGAGAAATTAGAAAGTACAGTTAGGGCGTTGGAAAAAATTGGAAAATAAATATAAAGTTTTATTATTAGGAAGTGGCGGAAGGGAACATGCGTTAGCGGATGCAGTTTCCAAATCAAATTCTTTGGAATCATTAAAAGTATTCCCAGGGAACGGAGGATTTACCTCTGATGTTTTACTAACTCCAAATGAGATTTCCATCACCGACAAATCAAAGTTTTTTGAATACTTAAAATCATCGAAAACAAACCTAGTTTTGGTGGGTCCTGAAGATCCACTTGTGAATGGAATTGCGGATTGGTGTGATGAAATTGGAATCCCATGTTTTGGGCCATCCGCCTATTGTGCGCAAGTGGAAGGTAGTAAACATTTCGCAAAAGAAATGATGAAACGCGCAAAAGTTCCCACTGCTTCGTTTGCAGTTTTCACCGACCATGAATCTGCTTGGAGTTATGCACAAAAAGAATTGTTACCATTGGTTGTGAAAGCAGATGGCCTTGCGGCAGGAAAAGGTGTAACTGTTGCATTTGAATTAAAAGAAGTCAAACGTGCCTTAGATGAAATCTTTTTAGAATCCAAATTTGGTCAAAGTGGCAACAAAGTTGTCATTGAATCCTTTTTGGAAGGGGAAGAAGCTTCTCTTTTTGTGATTACTGATGGGGAAAGGTACATGTGTTTGCCTGCAGCCCAAGACCACAAACGTGCGTATGATGGAGACATCGGGCCAAACACTGGTGGAATGGGTGCTTATGCACCGGCTCCCATCGTAACTGATTCAGTTCTTTCAAAAGTCAAATCGCAAATCATTGAACCTATGTTAGATGATTTTAAGAGGTCTGGTCACCCATACAAAGGCCTTCTTTATGTTGGACTTATGATCACAAAAGAAGGAGAACCAAATGTAGTTGAGTTCAATTGTCGATTTGGTGACCCTGAAACACAATGTGTATTGCGACTTCTCGATGAGGATATTTTGCCAATTTTTTATGCCTCTGCCACCGGAAATCTACCAGAACGAAACCTAAAGTTAAAACAAGGTTCTTCTGCTGTAGTTGTGCTTGCGGCCAAGGGGTATCCTGATTCACCAGAAAAAGGAATGACTTTGGAAATACCACCAAACGAAGGAAATGTGGTTGTGTATCATGCAGGAACAAAAAAAGAAAACTCTTCGATTCTTGCGAATGGCGGGCGTATCCTTGGCATTACTTCTTTTGGGAATAGTTTAAAAAATGCGATTGATGAGTGTTACCTTTTCTTAGGAAAAATAAAAGCTCCGAATACATTTTACAGAAAAGATATAGGTAGGAGAGCCCTTTAAGTGCCATTTAGTCTCTCAGGAAATTTTAAGTCTTGCGAACGATCAAAACTTCGCAATTTTGAAAAACACCTAGGGATTATTTTATCCGAAAATCAAACCCAACTCCAACAACATTTAATGATTCGCAGAGCCCTTCAAAATTTAAGTGGTTCTGTGAGTGTCTTATCAAGCCTTAGTCGCCAAGAACTTTTATCCTTTATCTTCATCTTGACTCAGTTTGGTGATATCATCCGTACGGAAACTCCGCCAGAGTATCTTCAATTGGAATCTATTCCTTACGTGATTGAATGGTCAAAAGGCCATTATATGATCCCACTTGAAATTTTAGAACACCTTGCACATGAAAGGATTTTTAAAGACCAAGGGTATTTATTTGCCCTCATCCCTGCGTTACCAATCAAAGAAAAAAAATCATGGATCCGTTGGATTGGCGTAGATTTTGAGAAAGGTGGGGATAGGGATTTAAATTTTGAAATTTATTTCCAATGCCGTGTATTACAAAAACCATTTTTAGGTAAGTCACTCGTACAAGAATCAGAGATTCGATTGGAACAAATTTGGCCACGTGGCAAAAGTGAATACATCGATTGGTTTTATAAAGGATTATCTACTTTTTATTATGCAATGGAAGAGATGAGTCGTAAGGAAAAAGATCCATTTTTACTACATGTGATCGATCTCATCAAATCAGGAAAATTCATTCTAAAAAAACTACCTGAAACATATGGGAAAGAAACGAGTTATTCCCTAGTAGGAACCGTGGAAGGTAACACACCTCAACTTCGTGAAACAACATTCCAATGGGAAGTAGAACGATTACGCAAAGATTCTTTGTTTTAATATATACTTCGGATTAATGCATTATGGATAGACCACTAAAAGAATTAAAAAAACAAACTACTGAAATGATTGAATCATTTCAAACGTATTGGACAGCACAAAATTTCCAAGAAGACTATGATCGTTTATTATCATTGATTGAGAAAGCAAATGACCCAAAGTTATGGGACTCTCCTGAACAAGCGAAAAATGTAGCACAAAAACGCAATGAACTTCAGATGAAGTTAGATCCTTGGTTGGACTTAAAAAAAGAACTTTTGGATTTCCCTGATTTGATTGAACTCACATCTGAAGAGATGGGAGAGACTGGTTTAAAATCATTAAACGATGATTTTGATCGAATGTTTGAAGTATTTGAAAACTTGCAGATGTTAGATGCTCTTTCTGGGAAAGATGATGGGAAGGCTGCTTTTATCAACATTCATCCAGGTGCCGGCGGAACAGAATCACAAGATTGGGCGGATATGTTGCTTAGAATGTACACAAGGTTTTGTGAGCAAAAAGGATACCGTGCAGAGCTTGTCGACTACCAACCGGGTGAAACAGCAGGAATAAAAAACGCCACCTTATACATACAAGGTGACCATCCTTTTGGGTATTTAAAATGTGAGTCAGGGGTTCACCGTCTTGTAAGGATTTCTCCCTTTGACTCGAACAAACGAAGGCATACTTCATTTGCATCTGTTTATGTAACACCTGAAGTGGATGATGACATACAAGTAAACATTGAAGAAAAAGATTTACGTGTGGATGTATATCGGTCCTCGGGAGCTGGGGGACAGCACGTAAACACTACCGACTCTGCGGTTCGGATCACACACATTCCCACAGGCGTTGTTGTTTCTTGCCAAATGGAACGTTCCCAAATCAAAAACCGTGATACGGCGATGAAAATGTTAAAGGCTCGACTTTACGAGATGGAAAAACAAAAAGCCGAAGAAGAAAACGCCAAAAAAGCAGGCGAAAAACGGGACATTGCTTGGGGTTCACAAATTCGAAGTTATGTGTTCCATCCATACAATATGGTAAAAGATCATAGAACCGATTTTGAAACAGGAAATGTCCACGCTGTGATGGATGGAGACCTTGAAGATTTTATCATTGCCTATTTAAAATACCTGACAAATCAGAAGGCAAACGCTAAAGTATAATCCCATGTCTGTGAAACAGGATTTTTCTGGTGCATTAAGGAAAATCCAAAAAGAAATCCAACAACTTCCGAATATTACGGATCGTTTAAATTTCATTTTGGAAATGACACTTACACTTTTTGGTGCCTCGACGGGGAGTATTTCGATTATGGACCAAGAAGAAAAGGTCCTTACCATTGTTGCTGCCAAAGGCATGGACTGGGAGAAAAAAATTGCTGCAAAACTTCCGTTTAACTTTGGTGTTACGGGACGTGCGGCATCCACAAGAGAAATCACTTATGTTCCCGATGTAACCCTAGATAAAGATTATGTAAAACTTATTGAAACTGTTAGATCTGAACTAGCGATACCCTTACTTACCCGAGACTCTGTTGTAGGAGTCCTTAACTTAGAATCTGACAAAGTAAACTTTTTTTCCCCTGACATCATCAACCAAGCTACTCTTTTTGCTTCACAGCTAACAATCGTAATCTTAGAAGAAAGGATTGCAAAGGAAGCGTTTGAAAAATCCAAACGGGAAGAAGATCCTGTTGAAGAAATTTTGGGTTATGATCCAAGTATACTATTTTTAAAACACAGGATCCGTCAAGTGGGTCCTTCCGATATTTCGGTGATGATCATTGGAGAAGAGGGAGCAGGCAAAAAATTAGTAGCAAAGGCCCTTCATTTTATCTCGCAAAGGAAAAATGCTCCTTTTCACACTGTAGACTGTTCTGGTTTGAGTTATGAACTTTTGGAAGCAGAACTTTTTGGAAGTTTCAGTGGAAAAATTTTTAATCAAGGGAAATTAGAACAAAGTAATGGTGGATCCTTATACATCGAATCCATAGGAGACTTACCTTCAAATTTACAAAACAAACTCTTCCAAACTTTACGAGATAAATCGATACCCAATCCCAATGCGAAAAAAAAAGAAGAAGTATTAAATATACGAATCTTTACCGGAAGCAAACGAGATCTTTTGGAAGACATCCAAAAAGAAACGTTTTCGATGGATTTGTATTACCGCCTAGCAGAAGTTCCACTACGTGTACCTCCCTTACGTGAAAGAAGAGGAGACATTCCACTCCTTGCGCATCATTATTTATACCTTTACAATAAACAATATGGAAAAAACAAATCCTTCTCAACTGAGGCACTAAGAGCTCTCACTGGAATGCCCTGGAGTGGGAATGTGCGCCAACTCCAATCTGTCATCCAATACGCAGTCCTTGTCCCGCAAGAAACAGTTCTGGAACCATATTCTTTCCAACAAGATGGAAAACGGGAAGAAGAACTACGTGGCAAAACTTCTGGATTTGGAGACGGAACAAATGTTCTTACACCTAGCGAGAACTTATCCTTAAACTTAGCGATTGAAAAATTGGAGGCAATTTGGATCAAAGAGGCCTTCCAAAGAGCTTCCACACAAGAAGAAGCCGCAAAACTTTTAGGGATCAGCCGTGGTTCCTTGCAATATAAACTCAAAAATAACCAATTTCTGGGTGGTTTCAGCACCTAATCCCAAGAAAAGAATGGATCGAACGGCCAACTTGGTCGATAGTAAAAGAAAGGAGCTTCGAAGTGGCAGAAAGTTATTACCGAACCATCAGTGGTAAACAATATGACAATGAATTGTTAGAAATCGCAGAGAAGGCCACCAAACGCAGCAAAGCTCCTATTGGCAAAAATGTAGCCAAAACACTATTTGATGCCATCAAAGATGGTGGTGATTATACTGATGTTGAAAAACGCACTGTCAAATACATCCGAGATAATTTTAAATTTTCACCTGATGCCGACGAATACCTAAGATCTGAAATCCGTAAATGGGCAGCCAAGATCTCGGTTCCTGCTGCTAAGAAAAAAACACAATCTAAATCAGCTAACACAAAAGAATCATCAAACAAATCCAAATCTTCACGTTCTAAAAAAACATCGATCACTGTCGATGAATCGGAATCATCCTATATGGAGATTTATGATTCTAGAGAAGAATCCAACTACGAAGTTGCTCCCACACCGGAATACAATGAACTCGTTGCGTTAAATAAATTCCAAATCACACCAAAACAAAACCAGTTCGGAAAGTACATTCTTATTGGCCTTATTGTTTTGTTTTTGATTGTACTATTATTTTTTGGTGTGCGTAGTTGTAATCGCAATACACAATCGATTGGTACCAACAAAGAAAATGGATCAAACCAAGGATTGGAAACAAGTTCTCGTTCCTTAGAAAGAGTTAATTTGGAAACCGGAAAGGTATCAAACAAATTTGATTCTAGGGCCAAGGCAATTCGTTTTATCAATGACCTTCAAATTCGTTTTATCAAACAGAGTATGGCTACTGAAGATTTGGCAGCGGATAAAATTGCAACGCTTGCTGAT
Source organism: Leptospira jelokensis (assembly GCF_004769635.1). Lineage (GTDB taxonomy): Bacteria > Spirochaetota > Leptospiria > Leptospirales > Leptospiraceae > Leptospira_A > Leptospira_A jelokensis. The sequence goes on along the minus strand of NZ_RQGH01000026.1, from coordinate 387,470 downwards.
GCACTTAAGTCATACCCAGGGATCAAAGTTCGTGTGAAAGGCCATACTTGTTTCATTGGTGAGATGGACGAAAATAAAATTTTGTCTGATGAAAGAGCTAAGTTTATTTATGATGAACTGATTAAAAATGGTGTGAACCCGGGACAACTCGAATACCGAGGTTTTGGTGAAACAGCAGAAATTGATACCAACCAAACAGAAGTTGGTCGTATCAAAAATAGAAGGGTAGATTTCACCGTTCTATCCGTAAATCCTGCAGATTAGTTTGTAAACGATACAAAGATTTTGTGAGCATCCGTTTGGTAGACCGAACGGATTCAAATAATCCTTCGTACAATAACAAAGATTTTTTTGCCACTCCGAGCCTTGGATCTTCTTTTTCTTCCAAACTCAGATGTTCATCATAACCTTCGGTGATCGTTAAAATCACTCGTTGGATTCCTAAACTTAGAATTTCATTTAAACCTTTTTTTTGTGATACTTCTTCGTCAATCCGATCCATTTGTTTGATATCTTCAGAAAATGTTTTGGGATTGATTTGGTTTTTTTTTATTTGGTTGTAAATCCTTTGCGAAACACTAAGACCTTGTTTCACTAATACCACAAATTCATTTAACTGCGTAATGGTATTTTGTAGGTCTTTTGTAAGTATAGATTGGTCAAAAAAGGATGGGTTGTGCATTAGTTTGGATTGGATCAAATCCTTTGCATTTTGAACCGACTCTTTTTCTTTTTCTGAATCATTGTTCACATTCAAAAATTCTCTTTCAAAACTAGAATGTTCCATCCCTTCTAATTTAGCACCAAACTTGGTTAAGTTGGTCCACGGATTTTCTTTTGTGTGATCTTCAAACCATTTTTTAAAAATTAACATCTTTTCGTTTGTGATGTAAGTTTCATTTGAATTCCCGAGGACTTGTTTCTGTGGAAGGGCAAAGAGTTGTTTATAATTATGTTTTTCTCTCCGAAACTTTCTTGATTCTAAGTAATTGAGCCTTTCCTCTAAGACTGCTCCTTTGGAGTGGGCAAGGCCTTTCGTAAAACTCAAATCTTGCCCCACTAAATACACTTTCTCGGCACCCATTAGAGTGCCAAGGCTTGCGGCATTTGTAGAAACGGATCCACCGAATGGAACAGAGCCAATTTCTCCAGAAGAAGTTTTTTCTAATAATTGGATGAGAGGGAATGGAGAAGAAGTCACAAATCCTTTTTTTGGTCCTTTGTCCAATCGCAAACTGATATAAGTCGATGTAGGATCAAAAATTAAAATCCCTTCGCCTTTATAATCTTCTAGGTATTGGCTATTCAAAGCTTGTGGATCAACCGAATAAATCAGATCTGGGTCCACTCCAAAAGAAGTTAAGATGGGAACTGCTGTGTCAACTGCAAGCAATAAGAATTGGTTTCTATACTTACGGAGTTCTGGGATGGATTCGGATAAACTTGGTCCGGCACAGGCGATGACTATTTTTAATCCGTTCGCTATCCCAAACAAATCAGAGACAGGGCGAAACTTTGAAAGTTCGGGAAGATTATAACAAATGTTTTTTACCCAAATTTTTTCAAATCGAGTGAGTGTCGCAAGGTTCACATCTTTTTTGTGAAACATTTGTTCGGCGATGTGCTTCAATCGTACATAGTCAGATTCTTTCCATTGCCAGGACCCGCGGTGAGGTACAAAACTAATCGGATGGGTTCCCTTTCCTTTGACAGCTTCTGAAAGTTGGTCTTCTAAATGTTCTCCAGTGATGAGGACAAGTTTACCCGACAAAAAAGCTTCCGAAAAATCAAATTTGCGAAATGCTTCGAATATCAGAAAGGGAAAAGGTTCCATCCACAGGATAGTAACTTTAGGTCTTTCTAATAAATAGGGAATGATGTAACCAATACCAGCACCAAACAATAGATAAATCCGTTCCGTTCCATCATGTGGAAGTTCGGTAACAAATCGTAAGGCTTCTTTTTTCGGATCAAATTGGCTATGGATCCAGACCCCATCTATGACTAAAGTATCATCTCCTGTTTTGGATAACACTCGTCTGTAATTTGTTCCCTCTACCATGGTGTTCTCAGTTTGGATCCATTCCGAAACAGCAGAAGGTAAACTCGCTAAATTTTTGGAAAGAAACGAATCGTTCACTTACGGTTCCAATACGATTTTTACATTCATGTTAGGTGAAATTGAGGCATTTGGTTTTGGTTCTTGCGTTTTAACAAAACCAGATCCTTCAAGAGTGTAAGTAACTTTTAATTGTTTTAACACTTGCAGAACTTCGGAAGCGGTGAGTCCTGTGAGGTCTGGCATTTGTTTAGGATCTACTTTAAATATTTTGTTTTTTTGGTTTTGCAATCTGTAAACCAAGGCCTTTTCACTTCGTTCCACGATCGGAATGATACTTTCCACGACTTCACGAAAAACAGGAGCAGCAATCCCTCCACCTGTATGTGACTCCCCACCAGGTTCATCAAAAACAATCAGACCAACATACTTTGGTTTGTCGGCAGGAAAAAATCCAAGAAAACTTGCTGTAAAAAGTCCTGCCTGGTACCCAGCCCCTGCTTTTGCTTTTTGAGAGGTACCGGTTTTTCCTGCGATGAAGTAGTTTTCCAAATAAGCTTTTTTCCCTGTTCCCTGTGAAACTGCTTTTCCCATCGCATTTAATGTTTTTGCGGCGGCTCCAGGTTTAATCCCAAGTAATTCTGATTTGTTGGAAAATTCATGTACCAATTCCCCATAAGAATTTGTAATTTGGGATACAACCGACGGTTCAAATAAAATCCCACCATTCACAACGGCTGCAGCAGCTGTTATGAGTTGGATGGGTGTAACGGAAACCCCTTGCCCAATGGAGAGGAAGTAGGGAGTACTTTTATTCCATTTGTTTTGAGGGGCGAGGTATCCTTTTGCTTCGTGTATAGAAAAATTAGTGCGTTTTCCAAATTTAAAATTGTCCAGATAACGATAATATGTTGCCTCATCAATTTTTTGTGCGGCCTTAATGATTCCAACATTACAAGAATATTGTAATATTTCATCCAAGTTAACATGGCCATGGTTATCCGTACAACGGATGGTTGTTTTGCCAATTTCAATGTAACCTGGACAATGGAATCGTTCTCCTGGTAAAATTTTACCCTCGTTTAAAAGCATGAGTGCGATAAAAATTTTCATCGTGGATCCTGGTTCATACACATGTCGGATCGACCAATTGGTATGAGATTCCACTGGGAAATCTTGGAAATGATTGGGATCAAAACTTGGAAAGGATGCCATGGCCAAAATTTTTCCAGTTTCTGTATCCATAATCATCCCGATCCCACGTTTGGATGCAGTTTGTTGGAAGGCTTTTTGTAAGGACTTTTCCAAACGATATTGAATGATACTGTCAATTGTTAGGTGAACATTATTTCCTTTAGATGACTCTGCATCCGCTGTGGACAAAAGTTCCAAATTGTACAACATCTCAAGGCCCGATAAGGCTTTGTCATCATCATAACCAGTGAACCCAAGCAAACTGGCCGCAAGGCTTCCTTGTGGGTAAATCCGTTTGTATTCTTTTTCAACACGGACACCTGGAAGGGAAAGTGTTTTGATTTTTTCTGCTTTGCTTAAATCAATTTCACGTTTTAACAAAAAATAATTTTGTTTGTCGCGAATGGTTTCCATCAATTTGTTTGTTGGAATTCCAAGAACAGGGCCTAACTCTTGTGCGGTGAGTTCTGGATCGTAGATATTGGAGGGATCTATCCCAACAGTTGCAGATTCTCTTGAGATTGCCAGTTCGATCCCTCGGCGATCGTAAATTGTTCCCCTTTGCACATATTTGTTTGCTTTTAGGTTGATGATGTTTTCGTTGAAGTAGGTGAGATACACCACACGGAAAATTAAAACGACGAATAACGAGAGGATAAAATAAAAAATATACTTAAAACGAAGTTTGTATTCTGTCATTGTTAAAAATAAAAGACTACCTTTCCTTTGATTTTTTCAACAGGCACAAGACCGAATGACCTCGAATCAGTAGAATACTGACGATTGTCACCGAGTAACAAATAATAACCGGGCGGAATCCTCCCTTGTTTGTCCATCGCTAAGAATGGGGAATGATGGCGATTTAAAAATACAGATGTGGAAGGTTCACTTGTGTAAGTTCCTTTGGGAAGGTAATTTTCTAAAAGTTCCATGGAATCAATCAGCACTCGACCTGACTCAATGGAATAAAATTCCCCTGGAAGACCGATCACACGTTTTACCACAAGTTCATCTTCTTGGCTGACAAATAAAACCAAATCTAATTTGTCGATACTCGGTTCTGTATATAAAATCTCTGTTCCAAAAAATTTGGCGGAAATGGCAAATCCACCTTTCCAGACAAAGACAACGGATCCGTGTTCCAAGGTTGGGTACATGGAATTTCCCTGGACGGAGTAAATTTGGAATAAAAAGATGCGGACAAAGAGTAAGAAACAGAGAAATAAGAGGATGAAGAGGCTCCTCCTCAAGTAACGTTTGCATTTGAGCCACCATTTGGGGCCTTTTGTTTCTGTTTCCATATCCATCAAAAAACGATAAAAATCATTCGTGCATTTTTCCCCTTTCCAAAGAATGGAAAAGGAAGTTTCCGTAAATCTGAAGCCTAGAGAAGTCTATGTCACTTACAAAATATCAATTCCGAGCACAGTTTCGCTGCACGAACGAGGCCTGTCGTAAAACCTACCCACTCCACCAAGTGATATACTCTTGTTCCAGTTGTGGAGAACTTCTGAATGTCGAACACGATTTAGACAGCCTAAAGAAAATCCCTGCAAACGAGTGGAAGTCTACTTTCGAATCTCGTTTCCGTTCCAGCCAATTTCCAAATGCATCTGGGGTTTGGGGGAAAAAGGAATGGGTTCTTCCGGAAATCAACGATCAAAACATCATCACCTCAGGGGAAGGGACAACCCATCTCTACGACGCTTCCCGATTTGCCAAAGACCTGGGCTTAAAAAGCCTACATGTAAAACAATGCGGAGTTTCTCACACAGGTTCCTTCAAAGATTTGGGCATGACCGTCCTTGTGAGCCAAGTGAACCAAATGATCGCGGATGGCGTTCCCATAAAAGCGGTTGCTTGCGCGTCCACCGGTGATACTTCAGCAGCACTCGCATCCTATGCAGCAAAAGCTGGAATCCCTGCCATCATCTTACTACCAGCTAACAAAGTTTCAACGGCACAACTCATCCAACCGGTCTCCAATGGTGCCATTGTATTGGCACTCGAAACGGATTTTGATGGTTGTATGGCAGTAGTGAAAGAACTCACACAAGAAAAGTCAATTTACCTAGCAAATTCCATGAATTCCCTTCGCATTGAAGGCCAAAAATCGATTTCCATTGAAATCACCCAACAACTGGGTTGGAAAGTGCCGGATTGGGTTGTGATCCCTGGTGGGAATTTAGGGAATGTGTCTGCCCTAGGAATGGGTTTTGAAATGATGTTCGAACTTGGTCTGATTGACAAATTGCCAAGGATCATCTTAGCCCAAGCAAAAAATGCGAGTCCCTTGTATGATTCGTTTAAGAAAGGTTTTGCGGAGTTCTCACCAGTCACTGCTGAAAAAACCTTAGCTTCGGCGATCCAAATTGGTGATCCTGTTTCCGTGAAAAAAGCGATCCGTGTTCTCAAAAAATTCAATGGGATAGTGGAAGTGGCAACGGAAGAAGAATTAGCAAACGCGGCGGCAAAAGGGGATTTGTACGGATTGTATAACGACCCTCATACGGGCGTGGCACTTGCGGCACTTTTGAAATCCATTCAGTCTGGTGAAGTCAAACCAAATGAGTCAGTGGTTGTCATTTCTACTGCAAACGGCCTTAAATTCACTGAATTCAAACTGGCCTTCCATGAAGGGAAAATTCCAAAAGTGGAGGAAGCTCTAAAGAATGTGATTTTGCCGTGCAAACCAACTCTTTCGGGTGTGATGGAAATCCTAGGCAAACATTTGAAGAAAACATAAATCGCTAGACAAATCCAGAATCTACTGGCAAATTTTTGAAGTTTACCGGTATGTCCCAAGAGATTTCTCTCAGTCCCGATTTTTGTCATACAGTCGACAAGGCAGTTTTGGCTGGGAAAAAAATTTCCATGATCACCTATGTGATGGGAGACATAGGTGAGTCCAAACTCAAATACATTTTACTCAAAATATTGAGTTCTGTCGGGAGGGAAGACCTGATGGAGCTTTTTTACACTGCCGCAAAAGAACTCATTGTCAATTCGACAAAGGCCGCGATCAAACGCATCATTTTCGAAGAACTAAGACTCAATATCCAAAACTTAGAAGATTATGAAGAAGGAATGAAGCTCTTCAAATCGAGTTTGAATGAACGCAAATTTCCGACCTACAAACGAAAGATGAGAGAGTCGGGGCTTTTTGTCAAAATCACTTGTATTTACAAAAAAAACAAAATCGATTTAGAAATTCGAAATAATTTTCCACTTTTGCCAATTGAGGCAGAAAGGGTAAAAGAAAAGTTTATTAATGCTAAAAAGTATGATAATCTATTCGAGTTCTTCATGGAACATGGCGACAGTACAGAAGGTGCGGGTATGGGTATCACGATGGTAGAAATATTATTGTCTCAATCTGGATTTGATCGTCGTTTATTTTCAATCTATTCTTCAGAAAGGAAAAAGGAAACAGTAGCGCGTGTAGAAGTTCCATTGGATGACATACCAAAATCGAATGGAATTCCTGAACAACTGTTTGTAGAATAATGTCAGAACTAAGCTCAAAAGCAGACCAATTAAAAAGACAAGCAGACCTCCTTGGTTTGACAAGAGAGGCCGTGTTTACTGATGAACAGGCCAAAGAAGTGTTACAAGGCAAAATCACTGATGGTTACCTTGTAAAAGTCAAAATTGATTTGGACAGTTTGAACGGTATGGTGCTCATTTTGGTTTCATCCATCCGTAAACACATTATGGAGTTGTATGCAGTTGTGGGAACCTCTCCGACATTTCGCCGCATCCGAACCTTCGCTGACCATGTTCAAATTTCTACAGACTTAGGTGATATCGGTAAAACAGGTGGATATGATCCTGCTATTTCAGAAAATATTGGCCGTGCGGTTCACCGCACCTTCACCAAAGAGAAGTTAGAGGAACTCCTTCCACTTTGGCAAAAAAAAGATCCATCGCACATTGCAGAAATTTTAGAGAATCCAATTCTTATGGCAACCAAAGGGAGGAATATCAAACTCCAAGCAGAAGTTGATAAAATTTCCACTGCTAAGTTTCGGTATGAAAATCCGATGAAGGGTGTCATCCTTCCCATCCCAAAACCAGAAGATGAAGCACCAAATGCACAAGATGCATCAATTCCCTCGGTCTCCACCGAACCGACAAAAGGTGAAGGATCTGCATTAGAAAGGCAAATCGCGGGCTTCCGAGTTGGTTTTCCAAAAGAACTCAATATGAAAACTGTCATCTCTCCGATCAATGGTGTGGAATTTGACAACCTCATAGAAGGGATGGAAATTTTATTCAGAGTTCCTACAGAAACTCCTGAAGGGATGACCAATGCACAAATCCTTGGTCTTATCGATGAAGAAGGAAAAATTAAAAAGGAACCGGTTGTTGGAAAATTTTTAGGAATCGCAAGCAACAAAACCGAATACCATATTTTCGCTGAAGGTCCAAATCAGTATTTATTGCATTCAGTAGAAGAACATCCCGTTAAAGTTGCAATTCCAAAACCAACTGTTATGGCTGGCGCTGGAAACAAAGTGGGAGCTGGTCAAACACAAAAGAAAAAAGGTGGCCAAGGCCAAACCCAGGAACCAAAATCATCTGGTGCCAACTTATTTATGTTAATGGGTGCCTTTATCACAATCGTTCTCATTGGTGTTTTGATTTTTGTGATGGTGATTTTGTAAAAAGAATGAGTTTTTAGCAAAGAAGCTGACGCAATTTCTGTTTCACTTTTACGATGAATGAAAATTGGAATGGATTTTTTTAGATCAATTGACAAAACAAATTTAATTCAAAGTTTTTTGCAGTCGTTCTTACTGGCCATTTCGTTTTATATGGGAATGATCATTTCGGGATTGGGTATGAACCCCTTTGCCTATCACGGACTGGTTGCATTCCTTCCCAATTTAATTGGTCTGATATGCCTTTCTTTGTTATCGAATCTTTCTATTAAGTTCAAGTCTGCCGCAACCTCTTCCTCCTATATTTGTTCGTTTATCATCCTATTGTATTGGTTCGGGAATCTAATTTTTTCCAATTCTCTTTTGCCTATTCACTTACGATGGACTTGTGGAATCTTCATCGTGTTAACCATCTTCTTCAGATTATTAAAATCAGAAAAAAACAAAATGATTCCGAACAGGATGTTAAGTTGGGGAGGAACGGTGGTTGTCAGTCTGGTAATGTTACTCTTTTCATTTTTACCAAATCCAAGTTTGTCAATGCTTTGATCACAATGCACTGCCATCACTAAACATAACAATTTCTTTCAAAGTATGGTTGGCTCATTCCAATCAAATCCAAGAATATTTAGATTTAAATTTGAATTTCGAAAATCGTAACGAAGGGAATCTATAGATACGATTTACCCCGCCACAACAATGTTGACGAGTTTGCCTTTCACATAGATTTCTTTTTTGATTTCTTTTCCCACCCAGAATGGTTTTGCTTTTTCCACTTCTTTGGCAAGGGACAAAGCTTCTTTTTCTTCGATGTCTCTTGGTGCTAAAAATTCACCACGCATTTTGCCGTTCACTTGGACAACAATGGTGATATTGGCATCAATTAAATACCTTTCATCCCATTTTGGATAAGGATGGTAAGCAAGGGATTCTTTATGACCGAGTTTTGCCCATAGTTCTTCTGCTAGGTGGGGAGCAAATGGGCTAAGTGCTAAGACAAATGGTTCTAACACTTTTTTTGGTTTTCTAGGATTACTTGTGAATTCATTGATGAAGATCATCATTTGAGACACTGCTGTGTTAAACGAAAATCCATCGATATCGTCTTTTACTTTTTTAATCGTACGATGGAGGGTTTTGAGTTCTGCTTCATTTGGTTCGATATCTTCCACAAAGAAAGATTCATTCTCGCCAGTGTGAAAGAGGCGCCAAACACGATTTAAAAATCGGAACACTCCATCGACTCCATTTTTACTCCACGGTTTGGACATCTCAAATGGACCCATAAACATTTCAAACAGACGAAGGGTATCAGCACCATATTCAGAAACAACATCATCTGGATTGACAACATTGCCCCGAGACTTTGACATTTTTCCTTTGTCTTCACCTAGGATCAGACCTTGGTGGACTAACTTTTTAAAAGGTTCTGGTGTAGAAACAAACCCCAAATCAAAAAGGATTTTATGCCAAAATCTGGAGTATAATAAGTGCAATACGGCGTGTTCTGCCCCACCTACATACACTTCTACTGGCATCCACATCTTCTCAAGTTCAGGATCAATGAGTTTGTCGTTGTTTCTGGGATCAATGTAACGCAGGTAATAATAACAAGACCCAGCCCACTGTGGCATGGTATTTGTTTCTCGTTTTCCAATTTCCCCAGTCTCCGGGTCTTTGTAAACTAACCAATCTTTGGCGAGAGCAAGAGGGGATTCTCCTGTTCCAGAAGGTTTGAATTCTTCCAAGTCTGGTAATACTAAGGGTAGTTCTTTTTCGGATAATGCTTTTGGTGTTCCATCTTCAAAGTGAACGAGTGGAATGGGTTCACCCCAATACCTTTGTCTTGCAAAAAGCCAATCTCTCAGTTTGAATTGGATTTTTTTACGACCAATTCCTTTTTTTTCAGCCCAATTGGACATGGTTTGGAAGGCGTCTTTGTATGACTTACCATCTAACTGCACTTCTGTGGAAGAAGAGTTGATGCATACTGATTCTTTGGAATCAAAGGCAAGGTTTGCTTCCATTTTTCCATCAATGACTTGTTTGATGGGCAATTGAAACTTCACTGCAAAGTCATAGTCTCTTTGGTCGTGGGCAGGAACCGCCATAATGGCACCCGTTCCATAAGAGATTAATACATAATCAGAAATATAGATTGGAACCTTTACGGTTGCATCAGTCGGTAACTGAGCATAAGAACCAGTGAACACACCTGTTTTGTCTTTATTCAGTTCGGTTCGTTCCAAATCACTTTTTAAGGAACAATCTTTTTGGTAAGTTTCCACAGCCAACTTTTGTTCTGGAGTTGTCAGTTCTGCGACAAGAGGATGTTCCGGCGCTAGAACCAGGTAGGTCGCTCCAAAAATGGTATCGGGACGTGTGGTATAAACAGTGATGTCTTTCTGTACACTTGGAACATGGAAACTGAGTTCTAAACCTTCTGATTTTCCAATCCAATTGCGTTGCATTTCAAGAGTGGATGGTGGCCATTCGCAAAGCGAAAGATCATTTAACAACCGTTCTGCGTAAGAAGTGATCCGCATCATGTACTGGCGCATGGGTTTTCGTTCGACAGAATACCCTTTTGAGGTCCATTCTTCTACTTCTTCATTGGCAAGTACGGTTCCGAGAGCCTCACACCAATTCACAGGGATATTCGCTTCATACACCAAGCGGAAATGGGACAAAATGTCCTCTTTTTCTTTCCGAGATTTGGATTTCCAATCGGCAGCCGAGAATTGGATCCCTTTGGGGAGTTCTATCCCTTCAAAAGCCCGAGAACCTTCCGTTTCCAAGGTTTTGATCAGTTGGGTGATGGGAACCGCTTTGTTTTGCTTTCGGTCAAAGTAAGAATTGTAAATTTGTAAAAAAATCCATTGGGTCCAACGGTAATAGTCTGGGTGGGTAGTGGAGATTTCCCTTTCCCAATCATACGATAACCCAAGGCTTTTGATTTGGCGGCGGAAGGTATCAATATTGTTTTTCGTAGTCGTTCGTGGATGGATGCCCGTTGTCATGGCATAACGTTCTGCAGGCAGTCCAAAGGCATCCCAACCCATGGGGTGTAAAACCTCGTATCCTTCCATACGTTTGAGTCTTGAGATGATGTCTGTCGCCGTGTATCCTTCTGGATGGCCAACGTGAAGGCCTGCACCACTTGGGTAAGGAAACATGTCTAAACAATAGTATTTAGGTTTGGATGAGTGTGCGTTTGTGCGAAAGGTCTGGTGGTCGTCCCAGTATTTTTGCCATTTTTGTTCAATATCTTGGAATGGATAATTCATCGACTAACGTAGAGAAAGTGTAGTTAATTCTACTTTCTCACGGAGTCGATGATTTTTACAAGCTTTTTGAAACTCTTGGACAAACAAACTTTGCAAAGATTGTACTGATAAAGGGTAGTGACGGAGCCACATTCCGCACAAGGTTTAAGATTGTTAATTTTCACATTCATAAAGTCTGCAGTATTTATCTTTGTATTGCATTCGAGCATTTTATATTTACCTGTATGAGTCCGCTTATCGACAGTGCTGTTCATAACTTCCCAAAAATCCCCCAAAAACGGGAGAGGGGAAACACTACGATGAAGTTACTTTATATGAAACCCACCCTTTGGGGTCAAAAAAAATTAGGATGTACACACAAAAAGATAAGGAATTTTTTCTAAGTTTTTTTTTGCCGAGGTGCAATAGAATTGGAACGAAAATGATAATTAAAAAAAAGATAACTGTAATCAAAAAAATTGAAAAATCGATGTTAGGTGGCATTTTATTGAATAAATGCCCGTTATTAGTCATACGTTATGTGTTAGTTGGTAATTAGTTTGGGGGAAAAACCTAGTGTTAGAATTTAAAAATGTGTTCAAATCATTTCACAATGAAGAAGAAACGATTGATGTGTTGAAAAATATTTCATTTCGTATGGAAACTGGTGAATTTGTAGCGATTATCGGCCCTTCTGGATCTGGTAAATCCACTTTACTTGGTGTTGCCGCAGGCCTTGACAAACCAGATACGGGCATTGTCTCCCTGGACGGAATTGATTTAACCAAACAAAATGAATCGATCCTTGCGGATATTCGGGCTGACCAAATCGGATTTATCTTCCAAAACTTCCAATTATTGCCTGGTCTCAACGCAATAGAAAATGTTGGGATCCCTTTGTATTTAAAATCATCGTTATCTGAAAAAGAAATTTTACAAAAAGCTGAAAAAATTTTGGAATCGGTAGCAATGTCACACCGTGCGACACACTTCCCAAAACAACTGTCAGGTGGTGAGGAGCAAAGGATTGCCATCGCAAGGAGTTTTGTGAATGATCCAAAAATTATTTTTGCAGATGAACCGACGGCAAACTTAGATTATAAAAATAGTAAAACGATTTTAGACCTTTTGTTATATCGAAACAAAAAACAAGGTACCACTCTTGTGGTGGTGACCCATGACCCTGATGTGGCAAAACTAGCGGATCGTGTTTTAGAAATGAAAGAGGGCGAGATCATTTCTGATTCAAAGAATGGTTCGAAAAATAATCTCAAACCTAATCCTTCCAAAACAAAAAAAAACAATTCTCTTCCCTCTAATCGATCCACCAAACAGAAAAAAACGAAAAATCAAACAAAGAAGGTGAGTCGATGAAAGGATCTCTCTTTCGTTTTTACTTAAAAAGAGAATTGTTTTCTCGTTTTCGCTATTCTCTCCTCATCGTTGTCTCGATCACACTTGGTGTGGGTTCCGTGATTGGCATCCATTCCTATAAGGACAACACAGCAAATGCCATTAAAAAAGAGGCAAAATCGATCATGGGAGCGGATTTAGCCTTACAATCCCCCCAGGAAATCACCGATTCTGCAAAGGAATTGCTGAAAACCCACCTTCCAGAAGGTGCTAAAACCAGTAGTTCCATCCAATTTTTATCCATGATTTCCAATGAATCCGGCTCTGAAAATTCTCTCAGTTTTGTGAAAGGGATTGAAACAAGTTATCCGTTTTATGGGGAAATGAAAACAGAACCAGAGAACGCGTATCGAAATTTAAAACCGAATCAGGTATTACTCGATGCAAGCCTTGTGGAAAATCTCAAATTAAAACGTGGTGACCGCATTCGGTTAGGTGATAGCCTTCTTGTGCTCGCTGGTGTTGTGTTAAAGGAACCTGGTGCCGTTGGATCTTTTGTGGGTTCTGCTCCAGGGTCTATCATTCGGAAAGAGACTGCGATCCAAACAGGACTAGTGCAAAGAGGCAGTCGCATCCGTTATACGATTTATTTACAATTCCCTGATACGATTGATAGTTTGGAATGGAAGGACAAAGAGTTTGCATCCTTTATCAAAGAAGACTTAACGATCTATCACAATACAGAAGTCAATTCGGGTTCACAACAGTTCATCAAAAACACATTTGATTATATGGCGCTCCTGGCTCTCGCTGGATTTTTTCTCGGAGCCATCTCTGTTTATACAGCGGTTCGCACAAGGTTACTAGAAAAACGAAATGAAATTGCCATCTTGATGTGCCTTGGTGCCAAACCAAACGTTATCCTTCTATTAGTATTTTCGGAAATACTCATCCTCTCCCTTTTGGGGACGAGCTTCGGATTAGGCCTTGGGTATGCCATCCAATCAGTATTGCCAGATATCAGTGGGCTTTTGGCAGTTGGTGTTGGGACAGGTTTCTTTGGATTATCGGCATCGTCTCTCCTTTGGAGTTTGGTGCTCGGTGTGGTATTGCCTCTTCTCATCTCGATTCCATTGGTTTTAGAAACAAGGTCAGTCAAACCATTGGCTGCTTTAAAAGAAGTGGAATCACAAACCAGTGGGAATTTAGCAACATCCTATTGGCAATTTGGTTCCTTCGTTTTGATTTATATCCTGTTTACAACCCTTGCCATCTTAGAAACAGAAAGTATCTTCAAAGGCATTCTCTTTACACTTGTACTTTTAACCTTACCACTCCTTGTGTACGGATTGTACATCCTCTTTGGATCTTTTCTACAGAAAATTTCAAAACTTGGTTGGTTATCCAAAGAGTGGAGCCTTGTGACAAAAAAAGTCACTCGTAAATCGGGAGCCCTAAGGCTTTCCATCATTGGCCTTGGGTCTGCACTCTTTATCTTAACACTTTCTCTCATCTTACAAGAAAGTTTACTTGAGTTGAGTGGAGCAAGGGAAATTGAACGTAGACCAAACATGTTCCTCCTCGACATTCGGGAGACTCAGAAAAACGACCTGCTATCATCGATTTCCTCTTTTCCAGTGGAAAAACAATATGTGGCTCCAGTCATTGGAGCAAGGTTATCTAAAGTCAATGGCGAACCTGTCAAAAAAGAAGACACCATCAAAAATGCAATGGATCGCAATTGGCGAGCCACAGCAAGGACGAGAGAGTATTTTTTATCCTATCGGGATGAGTTGTATGATACAGAAAAGGTGACTAAAGGCAGTTGGTGGGGCCAGTCGAGCCAAAATGAAATCTCCGTCGAAAGGGATTTTGCAGGTTATTTACAAGCGGGAATTGGGGATGAGCTCACATTCAACGTACAAGGTAGGGAAGTATCTGGCAAAATCACAAACCTTCGTTCGGTGAACTGGGCAGATATGAAACCAAACTTTGTGGTGTTGTTCTCCAGAGGGATTTTGGAAAAAGCACCTCGGTTTTATATTGTTTCCTTACTCATTGATTCCAGTGAAAACAGATACCAATTACAAAAACTGATTGTAAACCAATTCCCAAATATCACCGTCATCGACACAGAAAAAACCATCCAAGCCTTTATGGGGATTTTGGAGAAGGTAACCCAGATGATGGCTCTTATGACAGCCTTTATCTTGGCGGCATCATTTGTCCTTGTGTTCACTACCCTTTATGCCAGCCAATCGGAAAGAAAACGTGAGTTTGCTCTTTTACGGGTGATTGGGGCAAACAGTCGTTTTATGGGAAAACATTTCCTTAGAGAAGCCTTACTTGTGTCTGTGATTTCGTTTTTACTTGGGCTTGTATATTCTGTCGTTTCCAACGAAGTATTAAACCGGTCTGTACTTGAATTACGAAGTGTGTATCCTTATGGACAACTTACGTTAGTGTTTGTAGGAATTTGTTTTGTGACAGTGACTTTGTATGCGATTGGTTTGGTAAGTTTCTTTCGCATGCCAACAAAGACAGTATTAAAAGAAATTAAATGATTCGAAGATTCTGTTTGAGAACTAGAATTTTTGAATATGAGTTCTTTTAAAATGCAATGAGGGTAACTCAAGTTTAGAAATGTTTTTTATTTGTTAAAAAACAAAAAAGCCCGGGGTTTGAAACCGGGCTTTCTCATTGAAAGAGATGTATTCGGGATTATTGTGCTACCGAAATAACCTCATCTCGGTTGATTACGTTAACAATATGTTTGTATTCAGGAGAATCCTTTCCATATTTTAACTCAGTGGCACGTAATAAGTGAACGTTCTTTTTGTAACGATACTTGAAGAGCATATCATCTGGACCTTTTGTCTTTTTGATCATGTTCTCTTCGAAGCTATATGCACTTGCAAGATACTTGTGAGCAGGGTATTCTTTCTCGTTGTCATCGATTTCGATGTAAAGTTCTAGGATCGGGATACACTGAGGAAGGTTTTGTAGGTCATACTCAGCCATAATCCAAGAACGATAAACGTCAGAAAGAAGTCTTTTGAACTCAGGTCTTTCTCTTAAGTCAGGGTTTTTGATTTCATCTAAGTGATTGATCGATTTAGAGAAGTAGTTAAGAGCATCTTGTTTCGCTTTCATTTTTTCGCGGTAAACAACGCGTTCTTCTCTTGCTTTACGATCAACTTTTTGCCAGTACCATTTTTCATCTAAGCGCTTTTTCTCAGCTTCTTCTTTGCGGTACTGCTCTACCCAATCTCTATTTTTCATAATGGTGTTCACACCAGATTGGTAGTTGGAAAGAGCCAAACGGAATTGGTTGTTTGCAAAAGTTTTAGAAAGTTGGTGTAACTCTTGGAACGTTTTGTTATACCCTTTGAAATCAGGGTTCTTCCAAAGAGATTCCTGTTCCATAATTTCTTTCTTTCTTTTCTTTTGGTCCTCAGTGAGTTCCGCATCGTCATTCTCAGGAACGAGTTCGCCTTTGAGAAGTTCGTCGACTTGGTCTTTAGCCGCTTGGCTTTCTTGAGCGTTCGCAGGCTGAGTTTGTGCGAATAGCACACTGAAGCCGGACACCAGTTGGAGAATAAGGAGATACTTAATAATCTTCATAGTCGTGTGACCCTTTTGTCTCTTTCAATATTTTGAACAAATAGGTTTATCTATTTCTTCAATGAAAGTATCGGTTTGGGAAGAGTCAATAATAACGAATTAAAGAGGAAAAAAACCTAAATGTGAACTTTTTCTTCGCAAACCCTTGGTTTTAAAGGGACATAAGTCGTTCCAGACCTAAAATATCTCATTCCTTGACAGCTTAGTGAACTAAGGAAGATTGCTCATTGGAGATGAATTTATCCGAAATTACTTCAATCCGTGATGGAAATCCGCAGTGTAAAACCTGTGGTGGAGTGGGCATTACCTTGGCAGAACATGTAAGGGGATCTCGGTCCGGTGCCCTTGTTTTATGCCATTGTATCGGCAGTGAATGTAACACATGTGAGGCGAAGGGGCAACCTCCCTTTATGTCTTTCGACAGAAAATTGGACAAAATGCTCCCATGTGTTTGCCATAATGCACGGTTTTCCCTTCGTAACTTAGAAACTTTGGTGGAAAAAGCCAATATCCCTCCTCGGTACCGCTTCCAATTTTTATCCACCATTGACATTGGGGATACAGCAAATGACCCTGATATGTCCTTTATCATTGCTCATGACTGGGCAAATGAACTCGTTCATAAATTTAAAAATCCTGATTTTACCCCACAAGGGTTTTACCTTTGGGGAGGAACAGGATCTGGGAAAACTTTACTCGCTTGTGTGATCCTAAACGAACTTATTTTTCGTCACGGGATCACTTGTAAGTATGCAAAGGTAAACAAAGACTTTTTGTCAGCCATCCGAGATACTTACCAATCCGATAGCGAAACTCATGGACAAGAACGTTCCATAGAAAGGGAATTTGCAAACGTCGATGTCCTTGTGATTGATGACTTTGGAGTCCAAAAAGAATCTGAATTCAACAATCGTAAGTTATACGATCTCATCGATAGTCGTTATGAACAAGAAAAACTCACCCTGCTCACATCCAATCACTCACTCGTAGAATGGAGAGACAGAGGCCAAGGTCGGATTTACTCACGGCTTATGGAAATGACAAAAGAAATCGAATTAAAATGCCCTGATTATCGTACGAAGTTTGTGAAGAGGTAAGACCATGAAGTATTCCAATATTGCCTTTTTGTCCTTAGGATCCAATATCGGTGACAGACACCATTTTATGGACCAGGCAATTTGGGAAATTTCCACCTTACCTGAGTTACAGATTCTGAAACAATCTGAGAGATTGGAAACAGCTCCACTTGAAAATACAAACCAACCTTATTTTTTAAACCAAATTCTAAAAGTTATGGTTTCTTCTGCATTTACTCTGCCATGCCTTTTGGATTCGCTGCAAGGGATCGAAGACAAACTAGGGCGCAAACGTAGGTCATGGAAAGGACCACGCGAAATTGATATTGATATCCTTACCTATGAAGCCGTGGTGATGAAAACAGATTTTTTACATTTACCACACCATTCCCTTTATTCCAGACCATTCATCAAGCAGTTGTTAACTGATATGGGTGAGATTGGTGTTTATGCCCTTTATACGGAACTCAACCATGAAAAACATTATTCTACAGTATAAAAAAAAATACGTTGCAGGAGAACCCATCTCCGTCATCACTTGTTATGATTATACCTTTGCCACTTTATTCAATCGTACGGACGTAGACTGCCTCCTCGTTGGTGATTCACTTGGGATGGTGATCCAGGGAAACCAGTCCACACTTCCTGTGACTCTCGATGAAATCATTTACCATACAAAGGCTGTTTGTAAGGGTGCACCCGACAAAACCATCATCGCTGATTTGCCGTTTTTATCTTACCAAACCTCCATAGAAGATGGGATTCGTTCCGCAGGCCGTGTTCTGAAAGAAACCAATGCTTCTTGTGTCAAACTCGAAGGAGATTCTGATTTTATCATCGAACTCACGAAACGGATGACAGAATCAGGGATCCCTGTGTTTGCCCATTTAGGTCTCACTCCTCAATCGGTACACACTCTCGGTGGTCACCGTGTCCAAGGGAAAACGGAAGCCGCTCGGAACAAAATGATCCGCAAATCTAAGGAAATTTCTGAAGCAGGTGCTTTTGCTTTGTTACTTGAGATGGTTCCCGAATCCTTAGGAAAAGAAATCACGGAATCCATCCGTATCCCCACCATCGGGATTGGTGCAGGGAAGTACACTTCGGGCCAAGTCCTTGTGATGCAAGACCTACTCGGACTCAACGAAGACTTCCATCCTAAGTTTTTAAAGAAATTTGGGAACTTAAGTGGTGCGGTAAAAGATGCAGTGAATGCGTATCACAAGGAAGTGACAAAAAGGGAATATCCTTCCGAAGCCCATGTGTTCTTAGACACTTGATGGATGGAAAGAATCAGTTTTTGGAATTCTTGTAAAGGAAAAGAGGGTTTTTACAACCCTCCAGTGGAAGAAAACGGAGAGACTGGGATCCAAAGGATCCTAGCTCAGATTTGTTACTTTCTTTTGTTTGCGGCCTCGGCTAGTTTTTCGAGCATAGGCACCGTTGTTTCCCAAGACACACATGCATCTGTGATGGATTGACCATAGGTCAATGGTTTGGCATCAATGGATTGGTTTCCTTCTTTTAGATGGCTTTCAATCATCACACCCAAGATGTATTTGCTTCCTTTGGCAAATTGTTCTGCCACAGAGTCCACTACACTTGGTTGTTTGCGAAAATCTTTTTGGCTATTGCCATGCGAACAATCCACCATCACTTTGGGCGAGAGACCTGCTTTTTCGATTTGAGCTCCGACTTCATTTACGGACGCCTCATCAAAGTTAGGTCCTTTGTTCCCACCGCGTAAGATCACATGGGTGTCTTTGTTTCCAGCTGTTTTGAAAATCGCACTGCTGCCTTGGTTTGTGACGGAAAGGAAATGGTGGCTTGAACTTGCCGATCGGATTGCATCCACTGCAATTTGAACATTCCCATCGGTTCCATTTTTGAAACCGATCGGAGCGGAAAGTCCTGAAGCAAGTTCCCTATGCACTTGGCTTTCTGTTGTCCTTGCCCCAATCGCACCCCAGGCGACTAGGTCTGCGATGTACTGCGGTGAAATCACATCCAAAAATTCGGTTCCGCAAGGGATTCCCATTTTGTTGAGATCGAGCAAAAGTTTCCGTGCAAGTTGTAAGCCTTTGTTGATATGGAATGATCCATCTAAGTCGGGATCGTTGATAAGACCTTTCCAACCCACAGTGGTTCTTGGTTTTTCAAAGTAAACTCTCATGACAATGAGAAGTTCTTTTTCAAACTCTTTGATTTTTGGTTTCAATTTTTCGGCGTATTCCATTACGGCACCGATGTCGTGAACAGAACACGGCCCAACGACAACTAACATGCGCTTGTCGTCTTTTCCGTGGATGATGTCAGAAATTTGACTTCTGGTTCTCACCACTACATCGGAAGCTTCGTCGGTAAGCGGAAGTTCTTCAATGATGACGGATGGAGGGATAAGGCTATGTTGTTCTAAAATTCTTAAATTTGCTGTTGGTTTCATAATTAATACTTTTGCATGTTTGGGTCTACTAAATCGGAATACGCTAAGGTTCCACCAGCGACGTTTTTGAAAGATTTAAATCCAGCTTGTGCCAAAATCCCACATGCCATACCAGACCTTCCACCAGACCGACAATACACCAAAATTTCTTTGTCAATTTGGCTTTTGATTTCATCGATACGTGCAGCAAGTTCGCTTACAGGAATGAGTTTGTCTGTACCAGGTACGAGTGCGATTTGTTGTTCGTTAGGATTTCGTACATCCAAAACAAAAAAATCATCTTTTCCTTCTCTTCTTGCATCCAGACGTTTTTTAAAACTGACTACATCGATTTCCGGTACCATTATGTAACTCCGCCCATTTCCTCTAATTCTATTGTCGCATCTTCCCAACGTTTTGTCAGGAGTGTGATTTCTCTTTTAATATCGTTATAAGTGTCCATTTCCAACTGAAAACTTCTGTTTTTAAAGAACTCTGGGTCTTGTAAAAGTTCCTCTTTGTCCTTTTTATTTTTTTCCAGTCTCTCTATTTGGACTTCCAAATCGGAAATTTCTTTTTCTAATTTTTTCCGTTTGTTTTTGCTCGCTTGGGGATTGGGCTTTTTTTCATCCGATTTTGGCTTTTGGGAGGTTTGGTCCTTCGCGTTTGTCCCCAATTCGTCTTCTTTGTGGAATTTCAGGTAATCGTCAAAACTGCAATTGAGGTTTTTTAATTCCCCACCAGAAAGTTGGAAAGTGCGGTTACAAAGCCCCTTCATAAAATCGGGGTCGTGGCTGATGATGAGTAAACTTCCTGGAAAATCAATCAGGGCTCGTTTGATGGCTTCTCGTATCACAATGTCCAAGTGGTTTGTGGGTTCGTCTAGGAACAAACAATTGGATGGGTGGTTTACCAGTAACGCCAATCGGAGTCTACTTTGTTCCCCACCTGACAAATGTTTTACGGATTTAAACACTCCGTCACCGGGGAAAGCAAAATGCCCAAGTAGGGTCCTTGCCTTTTCTTCATTGAGTTCTGGGTATTTTTTTAATACTGTTTCGACAAGATTTAAGGATTCATCCAAATCTTCCCCATGTGTTTGCGAAAAATAACCAAGTTTGGTTTTGGGGCCGTAATATAATTTTCCCGTATCGAGTTTGTGTTGTTCTAACAGACAACGCATGAGGGTTGATTTTCCTGCACCATTGGGTCCAACGAGCGCAACTTTGTCACCAGCGGAAATTTCAATTTCTGCATTTTCAAAGATGGTTTTTTTCTCACCAGTATTACGATCAGGGTAAGAAAAGGATGCATGTTCTAAACGAAGGATGATATTACTCGAAGGAACAAATTGGAATTGGTAATCTGGTTTTTGGTTCCAAAAACTATCTTCTGGATTTTCAACTTTATCCCTTTTTTCCAATCGTTTGATCACAGATTGGACTTGTCTTGCTTTGGTTGCTTGGGCGCGGAATCGTTCCACCCATTCCATTCTTGTTTTTAAATAGGTTTCTTCTTTTTCGAATTGGACTTTTAGTTTTTCTTGGATTTCATTTTTGGCTTCAAAAAATTCTTCCAAACTCCCTTGGAATTCAAAGGTTCCATGCGGATTGATTTCGATGATCGTGTCTACTGTTTGGTTTAAAAATTCAGGATCATGTGTGACAAGGACAAAGGCTTGGTTTTGAGAAACCAAAAAGTCAGCTAACCAAGATTTGGTTTTGTCATCCAAATGGTTTGTTGGTTCATCCAGAAGTAATAAGTTATGTGGATTGAGTAGGGCAATTGCTAGGCCAATCCTATGGTGGTAACCGGGTGAAAATTCTTTTGTTTTGCGTGAGAAATCTGCTGTGGAAAAACCTAAACCAGAAAGGATTTTTTTGGCACGAGCTTCAAGACCGTGTAAGTCGTGTAAGTGGGCAAATTCTTCCAACTCACTTTGCTCATGTAACAAAGTTTCAAATGCCGGATCTTCGTGGTCTGTGGTTTCAAATTTGGATTCGATAATTTTGCGTTTGGAATCGTATTCGGCATACAATTTGTTTTCGTCGAGTACGGTTTCAATCACCGAAGTCTCTGGATTGAATTCTGGAATTTGTTGGAATAGGGAAAGGACTGTGTGTTTGGAACGAATCACTTCCCCCGATTCGGGTTTCAGTTTGCCTGCGGCCATTTGGAAGAGAGTCGTTTTTCCAGAACCGTTTGGTCCCACAAGGGCGACTCGGCAACCTGGTTTGATATGCCAGCTGAATCCCTCAAAGAGGACTTTGGGGCCGAAGTGTTGGTGGATTTGGATGAATTGGATCAAGGCGTTTGCGAAAACCCGCCGTTTCGGCGGGGAATTTAGGAGGGACTAACCTTATTTCTTGGCTAGGAGTTCCGCCTTTCTTTCGCGAAGGTGTTTCACATAAAGGCTTGATTCGCCGTTCATGGTTTCAACCGACTTTTTAATGGCTGAGTCAATTTCCTCGACCGTCATTTTCGCGATTTTTTTGTTCTTCTTTTCTTTTTCTTCTGACATGGAAGTTTTCCCCTTTTAGGTACGTCACTGAGATTCTTCCAGGGTTTCCTCTCGGATCGAGACGGCAAGAAAAATAAGACAAAAATACGGACAAGTGGCAAACTGACCGCATGAAACGGATCCGTCGATTTTTCAGCGAAGTGTATTTGTACGATGTCCATGGCCTTGCCTCAGAACTTTCGTTTACCTTCCTTTTGACCCTATTCCCACTCCTTGTTGTGTTTGTGACCCTACTTGGGCTTTTGCAAGATCCAAAAACCATCAATTTGATGACGGACCAAATTGGGAAATTTTTACCAGCACCGATTTTCCAACCCATCGACAAAAGTGTAGAAAATCTAACCAAAGTTAAAAGTTACAATGTGATCGCCATAAGCATTGCCATTTCTTTTGTTTCGAGTCTTACCATTTTTGGAACCATTTCCAAAGCCCTTCGATTCATTTCAAGGGACGAAACAAAAGTTGGTTTTATCGCATCACAGTGGATCAACTTTCGTTTGTTAGTCATATCCCTTGTGTTGCTTGTTTTGTATTTTTATTTAACCTATGGTATTGTTTCTCTTGAAAGAATGTTATTTAAATCGTTTCGATTTTCGTTTTTTCGAAACAACCCTTACCTCTCTGTCTCACTTATCATTCTACCCTATAGCATAGGTTTATTTACTTTTTATTATGCTTATATCACAAAAGCAAAAACCACTTTAAAAGAAAATTTACCAGGTGCGATCTTTGCATCATTACTTGTTCTTGCGATGAGTTTTGGGTTTCAGTTTTATCTAAAAATGAAAAACGTAGGTGTGAACTATTCGTTAGCATATGATTTAATTTCGAAGATGGTGGTGTTGATGTTGTATACTTACATCAACTCCACGTTTTTTATCTGGGGATTTTTGTGGAACCAAGTGCTTGCGGATGACCGTGGTAAAAAATCTCAATCCAAAAAATAATCAGGTTCTAAAATCCTTGGGCAAAATGAGATGATGATGCCAAAGTAATGTCTGGCAAGTGAGTGGAATAACCATTCACCACCGGAGGATAAAATATCATCGGCATCTAAGTCTGTGTATCCTCTTTTATGGAACAATTGGTCAAGGCTCCAATTTTCTTCCCCGGGGATCACTTGGACTTTTAGGTGTGCATAAAATTTATTTTCTAGGTGGTGGTAACGAAAGACAATGGCTCTACCACCTAACGGATTTCTGATGGTGAATGTCAACCAAGATGGAAAATCATTGTCTGGTTCAGAACTTAAATGGTATAATTCCCAACCAATGTCTTTCGCATTTCCAAAAAATTCTTGGAAACTGGAAGTGAAGGCAGATTGGTATTCAGCGGTAATTCCCATGCCTAAATGAATTCATTTTACAATCCCATTTTTTAGGCAAACCCTATCTCTTTTTTTTGCTTTGGGATCGGATTCCTAAGAATCATTTTTACTCAATTCAAAACAAATTCAGGTTTCCTAAACAAGGGAAGTCCTTATGATGGGAACTCGAGGTTCGCCGCCATGATCGAAACCATCAACATCAATTGGCCAAGTGGTGCCATCGACCCAACCATCCATTGCCCCGCCTGCGGGAGTATGGTGCTCAGTCCTTTGGAAGAAGAGGGGCCTGGTTGCCATCACATTCAATTCATCATTGATAGCGAATCAGGTGAATTTAACTACATCACTGAATCATTTGATGAAATCCTAAAGGAATTTCGAAAACCAGATGTGGAAGAATTTGATGAATGGGATGCTACAGAAAGTTTTTTAGAAGAAGCCGAATCCAATACATTCTATGTGATGAATCTCATTTTACCAAGTAATGTTTCTATGGAAGATGATCCCGTTTGTTTACGGATCGGATATGAATTATTTTTTACGGAAGACCAAGAAGAATTATATGAGGAATTGGAAAGAAGACATGACGAGGAGGGTTTGCATGACCATAGCCAAAATTAAACAAAAGAAATCTTTATTCACGGGAGTGCTTTTGGCATTTTTGTTTTTGACCAATTGTCTCATTGGTTACAAAGACTATCCAAAAATTTTACCACTTCCTTCCGAAGAAAAAACTTTAGACACAAATTTTGTGTATGTACTTCCTACGTTCCCTCAGTTGAATTTGGGTGGAAGAGAAGCTCTTAAAAATTACTTTGAAAACAAAACTAGATTCAAAAAAACAACGGAAGGGGTTGATGTTCCTAAGACTGGTTATTTGGTGAACGTGAAGGTGAACTATCGTTCTCCTACTCCCATTGCCACAGCATTTTTAGGAGTTTCTACTCTCACAGCAACATTTTTACCTGCTTGGTCGACACAAGATGGATATGATGTTCAATACATTCTCTACAAGGATGGCAAAAAAGTAGGAACGTATGATTACCATATCTTTCGTAACTATGCCCAATGGATATTCTTCATCCCTATCTCTTGGTACAATTTTGAAACTGCGACTGAAAAAGAAGTATTTGAGCGTATGACCTTAAAATTCTTTGAGGATGCAAAAGAACATTTTTAAATCATTTGGAACACTCATTTCAAATCTTCCATGAATTTGTTTGGGGTTTTTGGCCCGGTGTATTCATTGTATTTGGAGTGGGTTTTTTTGTTGGTTACTTAGCTTCCTTCCTCGGGCTCGGGGGAGGATTTATATATACTCCCTTTTTTCATAGTTTTTTTCATTTAACCGCTGTTCAAGCTGTTGCTGTCTCCCTCGCTCAAATGCCTGTGTCTGCTCTGTCAGGACTCTATGTGTATTATCAAAATAACAAAATCCGTTGGAAACAAGGGTTTTTGTTACTTGTCACATCCATTCCAGCAGCACAGTATACGGCCTTTGCTTTTGGAAGGTTTGAAGATACCACTTTCGGCAAACAATTGTACTACGGAATTCCACTTTCAGAATTTGTATATTTGTTTGTGTTTACGATTTTTTTGGGAATTTTAGCAGTTTATAATTTGATCACATCACTCAAAAAACGCAAACGTTACTATGAATCATTGCCTATCCCCCATTCTGAACAAAACAGAAAACAACAGGACTCTGAAAAAACAACGAATTGGGTTGGTCCTAATCCTGAGGGAATCAGCACAAAGGGCGAAAACGATGGAGCACTGTTTCGTTTTTCTAAAAAATCGATTTCCATCGTTTTACTTGTAGGAGTTTTTTTTGGGACGTTCTCCTCTCTATTTGGAATCGGTGGTGGTTTTTTAGCAGTTCCATTATTTGTTTATTATTTTCGCATGAGTCCTGTAGAGGCAGTTGCTACATCGTTTTTAGGTATCTTCTTAACTTCGTTTGGAACAACAGTACAGTTTCTATTGTTAGGAAAATTACATTGGGAACTTGCTCTTGTTGGAAGTTTTGGAGGAATTTTTGGTGCGAGGATTGGTTCCCTCAAGGCAGTGAATGCAAAACCTTATACCATTTTACTTGTTACCTCCTTTTTCCAATTCTTAGTTGTGGTTTGGTATTTAGTCGCTAAACTACCAAAATTTTAATTTTGAAAACAAAGTTGCAATCTTTGACCGATCGTCTAAACTGGGTAACCGAAAAACATGAAGCCAAGTTTTCCTGATGCACAGTTAGTAGATACACCCAATGGAAAAGTGCCAAAGTTGTATAGTTGTGCCGAATGTCGTAGTGGTGCTGGTTTGGATTTTTCTTTTTCCATGGCTTTCCAACCCATTGTCGATTGGAACCAAAAGACAATTTACTCTCATGAAGCATTGGTAAGAGGAACCCAAGGGGAATCAGCATATTCCATTCTTTCCAAGGTAAACCAAAACAATCGTTACCAATTTGACCAGTCTTGTCGGATCAAAGCCATCCAACTCGCAAGCCAAATCCAAATTCCCTCTTTACTCAATATTAATTTTTTACCAAATGCAGTTTACCAACCTGAAACATGCATCCGCACGACTTTAGAGGCAAGTAGGGAATACAATTTTCCTTTGAACCGCTTGGTCTTCGAGCTTACCGAAGGGGAAGAAGTCCAAGACCACAATCACATCATCAATATTTTTAAAGCTTACCAAAAGTATGGGTTTTTGACTGCCATTGATGATTTTGGTTCTGGTTACTCAGGTCTCAACTTACTTGCAAAATTCCAACCTGACATCATCAAGTTGGATATGGAACTCATTCGAAATATCCATACCAATTCTGTAGCACAAAAATTAACCAATGCGATAGCAGGTGTTTGCCGAGAGATTGGCATTGCCGTGATTGCGGAAGGTGTAGAAACAGTGGAAGAACTGAAAGTCCTTGTGGACATGGGTATCAATTTGTACCAAGGTTATTTGTTTTCCAAACCTGCGTTTGAGTCTGCAGGGGAACTCCATTTCCCAGTTCTGAGTCCTTAATACGAAATTTTACTTAATCCAAACCAGAGGATTTAAACAAAAAAACTTTTGAGATCCCTTCGATACGAATCAAATTGGTAAGAACTTTGACCAAGCCTTGCGATCAGTTGGATTTCTTGGTTGGGTTTTAGTTTTAGGATTTTTTTTAATTCTTTGGTAAACACACGACTTTCTGGATAATCTTCCACTGCTTGGTTCATGGTATGGAAGGCAACCTGTTTCACTGCACAAGAAAGAGTGTACCTCATAAAGTCTCGACCTGTCTCGATCCAAGTGGTTTCCTCATCCTTACCTTCAGAGAGAAAAAAGACCAAGGCTTTGGATGAATGCACTTGCGATGAAAACATACCAATCGCCGCCTGTTTAGAATCTTCTGAATGCCAAACCTCTTTTGATAGATCCACAAAAAACTTTTTGGCAAACCATAGTTTAATTCCAGACAATCCATTGGCTTCTAAGGTCAAACCATCTCGGTGTTCTAACATTGATGTTTCAGTCAAACGAAACCATTTCCGATTGAGCTCGTTGGAAACAAATCGATTGGTTTCCATGGCAAATGCAGATTCTAACACTGGTAAGATGGAACCAAGTTCGTTTGGATCATTTGTCCAATGGATTTGGTTTCGAAAGGGACGTGCCAAAGAATGTATCGCTTCAAGTTCTTCGTTCGTGACTGGCTCACTGGAATACACAGAGCGATTCATCCTTCTTTGGCTCACACCTGAAAATAAAAAATCATGAACACATTTTGTTTTGGGTGTTAGATAAACTTTTGCAATAGGAAATTTTGAAAATGTTTTTGAGGATGGTTTTCCATTGGGGAAAAGTTTGATTGTTGTATCAAACATCAGTGAATCTGCAGTTAGGTGGCATAATTCTAAAAAACAACCTTGGGTATGGTAAAATTGGCGATTGATCGGATCAATTTCTGGAAGTTGTTTCTCGCCATCACCAAAAAGATAAAACTCAGAATCAGATATTTTTTTGAATTTCCATGGTTGGCTATTATGAGAGTTCGGAGCAAGGATGCCAGTAAGCAAAATTTGGTCGATTGGGTTTGTGTAACCAAGTGATTCTGCATAAGCGATTGGGTTTTCCCTGTGCTTTTTGTTCTCTTCACTACCAAAAGCATAGAGATTTTGTTGCAACGAGGTGAATGAAATGAGGCTACCAAACGCCAAACTTTTTTTTAAAAAACTTTCTCTACTATATTTCATCTTTTTCCTGGTAATTCAAACAATCTCTTAATGAATCGGAGTCTAATTTCAAATGTCAACCAACTCTGAAGTATTTCCCATCGATATCGTTTCCGATGTAGCCTGTCCCTGGTGTTATGTTGGAAAAAAGAAACTAGAAAAAGCTTTGTCACAGGTTGGCAATTCCATCACACCTGAGGTCCGATGGCGACCCTTCCAACTTTCTCCAGAGATTCCAGAGGAAGGGATCGATTACAAATTGCACCTAACACAAAAATTTGGAAGTTTGGATCGCTTGGATGGGGCTTGGAAACGACTGACGGAAATCGGAAAAGAGATTGGGATCAACTTCCAATTCCAAAACATACCGAAAGCCACAAATACATTGGTATTACATGCACTTGTAGCGGCCCTTCCCACATTGGAAGAACAACAAAATTTGGTGGAACGATTTTTTGCAGCCAACTTCGAAAACGGTTTGGACCTAACAGACAAAGAAGTGGTTTGGAATGTGACAGAACCGGTTTATAAAGACAGAGTTAGGTTTGAAACCATTTACAATGATGGCAATTTAAAACGGGAAATCCAACAAGAGATCCAATATTACCATCAAAATGGAATTAGTGGGGTTCCTTATTTTATCATTGGTGGCAAATATGCTGTGAGTGGTGCGCAGGACACATCTGTTTTTGTTGAAGTCATTGAGACTGTCATAAAAGAACGAGAATCCGAAAATAAGAGTCAATAAATTTTCGAAACATCTTGACTCACCAGTCAAGATTCTAAATTCTTAGAATCCGAAGTCATCTTATGAGAAAAGTCATCCATTTTTTTGTTTATAAACCACTGGTTGCCAACCTAGTGTTTATCTTTTTATTCCTAGCAGGGATCATCTCCGTACTTTCCATGAAACGAGAAGCTTTCCCTCGTGTGAATTTCCGCCAAGTGAGAGTTCTTACGGTGTATCCTGGCGCGAGTCCTGTGGATGTGGAAAAAAAAGTAACAATTCCCATCGAAGAGAAGTTACGCGAAGTCGAGGGACTTGATTCCGTTCGTTCGATTTCTAGAAACTCTGAATCCGATATCATTATCAAAATTGATTTGGAACACAGTAATCCGGATGGAGTTGTGAATGATATCCGTCGTGCGGTGGACCGAGTGACGAATTTACCTTCTCAGGTAAAAGACAGACCCATTGTAACAGAACAAAAAAGTTCCAACTTCCCGGTTTTGGAAATCGCCATCCATGGTGCCATGGATGAGATGGAATTACAAGAGATGGGGCGTTTCATCGAAGATGAAATGCGTAAGGTTTCTGGTGTTTCGCGTGTAGATGCATTTGGAAAACGAAAAGAAGAATGGCGCATCCGTGTGGACCCCGACCTCAAAAAAAGATACACCATTGGATTTGCCGACATCATCAATGCCATCTCCAAACGAAATATCAGTGTTCCCGCTGGATCATTTTTAAGACCTATCACACAAGACATCCGTGTGACAGGAGAGATCAACGAAATCAATGATATCAAAAATATCCCGATCCGTTCCAATGAAACAGGGAATACAATTTTATTATCCCAAGTTGCCAATGTAAAAGATACATATGAACGGCCGAGAGTTCTAGCTGTTGTCAATGGGGAACCTGCGTATGTGCTGCAAATCATCAAAAAAGACAGTGCTGACATCATTCGGACTGTGGAAGCTGTGCAAGGTCGAATTGCTGAACTAAAAAAACAAATTCCAGCGAACATCCAATTTACGGAATTAAACAACGAAGGGGCAAGGGCTCTCAAACGTTTGGATGTAGTGATCACAAACTCGTTACAGGGTTTGTTTTTGGTTGTTGTGGTTCTGATTCTATTTTTTAGTTTTAAAGATTCACTTTTAACCAGTATCTCTTTGCCACTTACTTTATTTGCGGCAACCATTGCATTCCCAATCTTTGATGTATCCTTTAACTTGGTTTCCATGCTTGGAATCATCATCTCACTTGGGATGCTTGTGGACAATAGCATCATCATTTCGGAAAATATCTATAAGTATCGATCCAAAAATTATGATCCAAAAGAAGCAGCTGTACTTGGTGCCAGTGAACTATTTGTTCCTATCATTGGATCTTATTTAACCACTGTTGCCGCGTTTTTACCGATGGCATTTATGACTGGGATTATGGGGAAATTTATCTGGCAAATTCCCTTTATGGTGATCGTGGCCCTTACTTTATCACTTTTTGAATCTTTTTTATTGTTACCAGTGCGTTATGCACAGTTCACATCCAATGAAACCAAAAAAAGATCCAAACATAGAGAAAGGTTACGTTCTGCCTTAGAAAATGGATTTGAATCTTTAAAAACAAAATTTACAAACTTCATCACAAAGGTGGTAGGAAGGCCATTCCTTGCACTTGGTTGTATCCTCATCGTGTTTTTGTCTTCCTGTGGACTTGTTGGGCTTATGAATTTTAATTTATTCCCGAAAGAAGGGATTGATTATGTATTGGTGAGAGCAGAATTCCCACCAGATTTTTCTGCCCAAGAAACCGCAAAACAACTGCAATACTTCCAACCGATTTTAGATAAAATTCCAAAATCAGAAGTCCAAAGTGTGATCTTAAAAATTGGAATCCAACAAACTGACCCAACAGATCCACTCACAAGGATTGGGGAACAGTTAGGAATGGCACAAATCATCCTGATTCCTGAAACAGAACGAAATCGCACGGCCCAAGAAATTTTTGGAGAACTGGAACCCGAACTGAAAAAATTACCAAATGCAATTTCTGTTATGGTGGATTTGGTTGTGAATGGCCCGCCGATTGGTGCGGCAGTAACCGTTGCCATTGAAGGACGTGATTACAAAACTTTAAAGCTCATCTCAAATGAGATGCAAGATTTTTTAAGAAAACAAGAAGGTGTCATCAATATCAATGATGATTACAAACCTGGAAGAGAAGAGATCCAAATCCGTGTGAAAGACACGGCCTCTGCCATCACAGGGATTGATACTGAAATCACTGCCTATTATGTGAGAACCGCTATGGAAGGATTGGAAGCATCCAACCTTCGGAAAGGAAAAGATGAAGTGAGGATCATCATCCAAAACGATGATCGATTCCGAGATGGGATAGAAGATTTAGATTCCATTCGGATCTCAAATAAATTTGGTCTCCTAACACCGATTACAGCTGTCACAACAAAAACAACCGTACAGGGTATCGAAGCATTGTATCATAATGATTACGAAAAAGCGATCACTGTCCTTGCGGATGTGAATGAAGCCACCACCAGTTCTTCGATCGTCAATGGTAAAATCGAAGATGAGTTTGGCAGTATAGGTAAAAAATACCCTGGTTACAAAATCAAATTTCGTGGGGAACAAGAAGAAACGGCCAAATCCATGATCTCTTTGTTAGTTGCAGGAGTGTTGGCTTTCTTTGGAATATTTGCAATTTTAGCCATCATCTTTAACAGCATTAAAAAACCAGTGTTGATCATTCTTTCAATTCCACTTGGATTTGTGGGTGTGGTGTTTGGATTTTTGATTTCAGGAAAAGCTCTTAGTTTTCTTGCAATGATTGGAATCATCGGACTTGCTGGTGTGATTGTAAACGCTTCAATCGTGTTAGTTGATACGATCGAAGAATTCCAGGCAAGGGGAGAGGGGCTTCTGGAATCTCTCATCACAGCATCTTCCGAAAGATTTCGTCCTATCCTTGTGACAACGATGACAACCATGGCAGGGATGATTCCAACAGCTTATGCGATAGGTGGTTCGGATCCACTCCTCATACCAATGACATTGTCTCTTGCATGGGGGCTAGGTTTTGGAACCTTCGGTTCTTTGATTTTTATCCCAGCAAGTTTTTCTGCGTATTACAAACTCAGAAAACGGGTGTAATGAATTGATTTGTTTTTGATGGAAAAACTTTGGATCTGTTTTTAGATCCTAAGTTTTTTTATCCTCAATTCAAATTGAAGGCTTTGAATCCCTTAGTAATGATTGAGGACGTCTTCGGCAAACCCAAGTACGTTCTCAAGTTTGATTTTTTTCCCATCATCTAAAACGACAGTTCCATTAAAAGATCCAAACACTTGGTGTTGGACGGATTTGATGATGAAAAAATTCATATAAGAATTTCGGTCTACGATTGGTTTGAAATCCAATTCCAAACGATTGTCATTCGATTGGAATTTCCAAGGAGCCATGTAATCCTTTGTATTGATGATGAATTTTACTTCGTCTAGTTTATGGATTTTGCCATCATATAAAATCACATTTTCAGAAGCTGGTGTGCGATCCGAAAACCCATACCCTAAGTTGAGTCCAAATGGTTTTCCGCCAATCCAAGCGGATACAGAACTCCAATACCAACGATTTTTGTAAGTCCAAACCCCTCTCCCCCAATCTAACGCACCAAAGTCGGTCTTTGCATCGAACTGGTACTTAGTATTTCCAACAGTGACTTGTCCCTCTGCTGGCATACAATTGATTTTTGTATTATAATAGAAGGCCTTTCGGTTTTCTTTCCAAGAAGTGGCAATGTTCATCGTATCCATCTTTGGTTCTTTTAGTTCAATGGTTCCATTTATCCCTTTGGAGCCATCGGGAGCTAAGAATTGGTCCGATCCGAATTCCAATCTACGTTTGCCATCCTTCATTTCAAAACGTAGGTGTAATTTTTTGTCTTGGAAAGAGACAACTCCGAGATCATTCACCCTTGGGAAACCAGTTTTTCCCAAAGGAAGGACTGACAAAGTATCAATTTGTTGAAAAGACCCTTTTTTAAAATCCAAAAAACAAATTGCAAATAGTCCCGCATAACCTAGATCAGATGCCGTTAAGGTGATTCCAAATTCTTTTGTTGGAGAGAGGATCGAATAATAGTCCCATTCTTTGATCCTTAGTTTGGATGCGGCAATATTTTCTCGGTTATAAGTCCAAAGTGGTGAACGTGCCCAACCTTCTTCTGTAATGGTTCCATCTGCGTTTAATAAAGGGATTTGTTTTTTGATCTCAGGCATGAACCGATTCAAAACCAATCATAACTTTCGACCAGAAGTTTTTTCAGATTTCCTAAGAGCGAATTGACAGAAAATGAATTCGATCAAAGAATCGGATTCGCTCATTCTCCACAAACAAGGAAAAACGAACCATGAACCAAACCATTCCAAAAGAACAAAAATTTGATTTCGACGTGATCATCGTTGGGTCAGGCTTTGGTGGTTCAGTTTCAGCCTATCGCCTTTCACAAAAAGGTTACAAAGTTTTAGTCATCGAATCTGGTAAACGTTGGAAGGCGTCTGACTTTCCAAAAACCAATTGGAGTTTACGGAAGTATTTATGGATGCCCAAACTTGGATTTTACGGAATCCAAAGGATCAACTTACTCAATGATTTTTTACTTGTGAGTGGATCAGGTGTTGGTGGTGGATCACTTGTATATGCGTGTACCTTGTATGTTCCTTCTTCCAAGGTGTTGAACTCACCACTGTATTCCAAAATGGGTGGGGAAAAGGCGTTGTTACCATATTATGAGGTAGCAAAGCATATGTTAGGTGTAACGGAGAACCCACAATTATGGGAACCAGACCATTTATTATTAGAAACAGCAAAAACGTTTGGTAAGGAAGATACATTCCGAAGAACCCCTGTTGGGATTTATTTTGGAAACAAAAAAGATCCAAAGGATCCTTTTTTTGACGGAGAAGGTCCTGACCGTGATCCTTGCAATTACTGTGGTGGTTGTATGGTTGGTTGCCGCCACAATGCAAAAAATACATTAGATAAAAACTATTTATATTTAGCAGAAAAATTAGGTGCTGTGATTTTACCAGAAACAAAGGTAACGTCACTCATTCCACTCAATGCAAAAGGAATCCCTGATCCAGAGGCGAGTGGAGAATTTGGATATGAATTAGAAACAAATAGTACTACGGGATGGTTTGGGTATCCAAAACGTAAATTTAGATCAAACCAGGTGGTTCTTTCAGCAGGGGTAATGGGTACGGTTGGTTTACTTCTTAAGATGCAACAAGAAAACAAAATGATCCGTTTGTCAGAGAAGTTAGGTGATACGGTTCGGACGAACAGTGAAACTGTGTTACCTGTTACGGTGCCTGCAAGTCATAAGGCAGACTATTCAAGAGGGATTGCGATCACCTCTTCTGTACATCCCGATGAAAACACCCATATCGAACCAGTAAGGTATTCCAAAGGATCAGATTTTTTTGGAGTGATGGCAAGTGTGATGACAGACGGTGGTGGGAAATTTCCAAGACCATTAAAATTTTTTTGGACCATGATCCGCCACCCTCTCTATTTTTTAAAAGCTCACAATCCTTTTGGTTTCGCAAAAAACTCTATCATCTTACTTGTGATGCAAACTGTTGACAATAGCGTACGACTGGTTCGAAAGAGACGGTTCATTTGGCCTTTCCAAAGGAGCTTAACATCGACACTTTCCACTGGTGAACCAACACCAACTTATATACCGATAGCCAATGCCTTCACTCGCAAGTTGGCAGAAATTGTTGGTGGAATCCCGCGTAGTTCCTTAAATGAAACATTATTATCTGCTCCTGTCACGGGTCACATTATGGGTGGTTGCATTGTGGCTGAATCTCCAGAGAAGGGTGTGATCGATTTAGAAAACAAAGTGTTTGGTTATGAGAATCTAAGGGTTTGCGATGCATCTATGTTAACTGTGAATTTAGGTGTGAATCCAAGCCTTACCATCACTGCTTTGTCGGAACGTGCCATGAGCCTTATCCCACCAAAGGAATCAAATGAAATTCAATTTTTAAAATTTGAAGTGAAACGTGGATTCGATAAAACGATAGGTACCAAACAATCAAAACGAGCCGTTAAAAAATCGACAACAAAGCAGAAACAATTATCGTAACAGGAATGGATGTCTTTGAGGTAGCAAAATCGGGAATCATACAAGAATGGGATGAATGTCTGAAAGGTGGGGCAAATCCGAATGAATTGGATACGTATGGCACCAATGCACTCTCTTGGATGTTAAAAATGGATCATGTTGGATTATTCCAACATGCGATCACAACTGGTGCCGATCCAAATTTACCCTATCGTACTCCAGGCAATGTGATCTTCGATGCAATCAGCCAAAACCGCACCCAGTTTATCGAAGCGTTGATCGCAACGGCATCCTATTGGAAATCTTCACCTAACTTACAGACACGCGATAAAGAAGGAAATACTATTTTTCATATCGCACTCCTCGAATCGGCAGAGAATCTTTGGGATACCATCCATCCTTGGATCTCCACTGAAATCATCTCCCAACGGAATGAATTAGGACGTTCCATTTTTTTAGAAGCAGTTGTGGAAAATCGAATTGAAATCGTTTCCTATTTGTTAAAAACATTTCCAGATGTTGTAAACCACACCGATCGTGAAGGGAAAAATGCACTCCATTTGGCTTCCGAAAGGAATTTAGATGAAGTTTGTTCTATTTTATTAGAAGATGGAAATTTTTCGTTAGAATCAAAAGATAACTTTGGTAATACGGCATTATTTTTGTCGGCATCCGCCGATGGCGTTGAATCGATGAAAGAACTTTTGTATGTTGGTGCAAATCCATTTGTTTGGGGAGAAAATGAAGAATCCATCACAAGGTTGCTGGATCGGGAAAAATATGGTCACTGCCTAAAAACATGGAAGGATTTTGTAATCCAAAAAGCGATCTTAGGAGATGTATATCCTTTTAGAAAAGAAATGATCCAATACATCAAAATAGAGAAACCATTCAAACCAGAAGAACTCGCCAAAGCAAAGTTAGTAGAGTTAATCTAATTTGTTTGAAATTAGATTAACAAAAATATTTGAATACGTTTGTTATTTTTGAGGAGTAGAATCATCTCCTAAAAATTTTGGACCATAATTTCCTTCTCTATCAGTATGATTGCGTTCGCTTTGTGGTCGTTCAAAGGTATAATGTTGTTCAATATTGGTTTTGAAAGGTGCATTTTCTGGTGATTCCCCATACTGCTTCAGCTCATTGATTTTTAAGACTGTCCTTGGGTGTTTGCCAAGCCTACCTTGGAACTGAAAAAAAGTTGCCACTGTTTTGTCTACTTGATGGTTTCCATCTGGGTCTTCGACAGCTTTTTGGTTCACCCAACCCGGTTCTTCCCACATCACAAGTTTCTCGATCCTTTGTTTCACCATCCTTCTGGCATCCACAAATTGTGTAGGAGTTTGGTTCACTTGTTCTCCTTCAACTTCGGAATGATGCGATCCTTTTTGATCAATCATATCTGTTTTGACCTTGGGGTGAGATGTACCAGGTCCTATTTTTACAGCCATTAAATCATTCTCTGATAGATCCGCAGGTAAGATGAGAATGGATTCCTTTGGATCAAAACTTGGGAACACATCCCATGGATCAGAAATATAATTGAATAAAAAATTCCCTGCATTGAGTTTTACCGTATAACCACCATACGCTGAGGTTGGATTCCCACCATCGGATCCCATATTCCCTTTTGCAACATATAAGATAGGATGATTTTTTACGGAATTGATATTATGGAAATTTGTATCGAGTAATATATGATTGTGACCTGTAAGTAAAATGCGTTTCGGTTTGCCATCTTTGGATACAAGCAGGGCATACGATTCCAAATCCCCTTGGTGTACGTTTCCAAATTTGGTGGGACCTTCATTCCAATCATACCAAATCCAATAGGACACAACCATATCACCATTCCCAACTTCGTACCAATAATTGGCATCATCTCGAAAGCCTGGTAGTGCTTCTTTTTGGGTTCCTGAAACCGTTGTTTCTGCATACCGTACATGGTAATACAAATGAGTTGGGTTCTTGGTAGGAATAAATTCTGGAAAGGAAACATAGTTCCAAGTTGTTTGCCCTTTTGTTTTCCTTCGAAGATCCTTGTCGGGCAATTGGTATTCTTGGGACACGAAGAATTGGGAATACTTTTCTATGTTAGACGGTAAATGCTTTTTATCTTTATGAAAAACAAGGATCGGTGCAAATTGATTAGCAATCCTTTCTTGGATACGATTTGGAATTTTGTTTTCTTGGCTCACAAATCGAAATTCTTTTGTGAAATTTCCACCTAATTTAAGTATGTCGTCCGGTGAATACCAAAATGGATTGTGGCCAGGGGAAAACTTGCCATGAACCTTATCAATGCCTAAAATGCGAATCGCCATATGTGTCCAATTGTTTGGAAGTGTTTGGTTCAGTTTCAAACTGGCAACATTGGAATTTATTTTTCCTAACTCATATCGATTTTCTAAAATGGGAACATAACAGTTTTTAGATGTAGGTTCTGGGCATAAAAAAAATTGTAGTGAGTAGGATATGGATTCTCCAAAAAGTTCCTTTGGGATCGCAGAGAGTTTCAATTGGAGAGAGAGGGAGTTTGGGAGACTCGTTGGGTTTGACGACTGTTCCGCCGATTTGCATTGGTAGGTGAAAAAAAGAATGAAAAGGGATGTGAGAAGGAAGTGGGTCTGTTTCATAAAATTAAAGTTTGTTTAGAAATAAAAAAACCCCTGAGGCCAGGGGTTTTTCAAACAAATGGAAAAAAGAATTACTCAGCGTCTTTCTTTGCTTTTTTTTCTTTTTTGGCTTTCTTCGCTTTTTTAGCCTTTTTATCGCCGTTTTTGTTATTCTTTTTCTCTTTTTTCTCACCGTCTTTGTTGTTCATTTTATCTTTTTTAGGTTTAACGGTTTCTGAAGCTTCTTCAGTTTGCATTGTTGGTTCTTCGTCTGCTTCTGCTGTTTGAGCAAACAAACCAAAACTGCTAAAAGAGAAAAGAGTTAGAATCACAAGAAATTTTTTCATTTTTTACCTCGTATCGAATGTGCGACCAATTAGATACTACTTCCTCGATTATACAAGATTAAATTTGGAACGAACTTGTTTATTTTCCGACACAAAATTTGCTAAAAATTCGACCCAGAATTTCCTCATTTTCGACAGTTCCATTCACTTGCCCAATCTCTTGTAATGCGACATTGATTTCTTGGATGTAAATTTCCGCTGGAGCACCGTTTTCCATCAGTTGGATGGCTTCTGACAAACAAGATTCAATTTTTTGAATGTGATACCTTTGGCGGTCTTCCAGTAAGACCAAATCCTCAGTATCATCCTTCGAGGTAAGTTTTGACTTTAATAATTCTAATAATTCGGGGATTCCTTGTTTTGTTTTGCAAGAAATTTCTGAAATCGTGAGTTGGAATTCCTCTTTGAAATCTTGAACCGATTCCATTTGCCAAGATGGATGTTTGGTATCGATTTTGTTGGCTACGATGAGAGAACCTAACAAACGATCTTTGTGTTTTTCGATGAATGTCTTTTTTTCAAATGGAAGGGATGTATCGATGAGAAATAATTTAACATTCGCACTATCTGCTTCCCGTTTGCTTCGCTCAATTCCCATTCGTTCGATAGTATCATTTGTATCTCTGATGCCGGCTGTATCAACAAGTCGAATGGGAATTCCGTCTAAACTTAATTCTTCCGCAATGTAATCCCTTGTTGTGCCAGGAACATCAGAAATAATTGATCGATCTTTTCCTATCAAAACATTCATAAGGCTCGATTTACCCGTGTTAGGTTCACCGTATAAAACTACTGTTGATTGTAAGATAAAGGATTCTGCTCTTTCAGAATCTTTGATTAGTTTAGAACATAAATTTTTGAGGGCCACCATTCGGTTTTTCCGTTCTTCTAAACTTTCAAAGGTAAGGTCTTCAGTGGAAAAGTCAATTTCAGCCTCACATTCCGCTTTGAGAGAGATCAAATCACTTCGAATTTTTGAACTTAATTTTGTGATCTCACCAAATACGTTTTTTTGTGCGAGTTCCAATTCATATTTTGACCTTGCTTCAATCAACCGACTGATGGCTTCCGCACCTGACAAATTGATTTTTCCATTCAGATAAGCACGTTTTGTAAATTCACCTTTGTCAGCAGGGCGAGCTCCTTTTTCCAAAAGCACATGAAGTGCTCGTTTTAATAAAATGGGATTTCCATGTAAGTGGAATTCAGCTAGATCTTCACCTGTATATGAGTTAGGTGCTGGGAAATAGAGAAATACAATTTGGTCTAATGGTTTCCCTTTTTCCACGAAGTCGCAGAAGATTGCAGATCGTTTTTGGTTTTGTATGAATGATTCTGTGAGGGGAGTTCCGTTTTTTTCTAAAACGGCAAGGGAAATGGGCAATACCAGTGATCCCGAGACCCGGAGGATACCAATCGCTCCTGGGCCTTGGGCAGTGGACAATGCCGCTATGGTATCAATCAAGATCTTCTTGGTCTACTCCATCTGCAAAATCTTCAACAGGTAAACCTTTTTTTGACGGATCTTCTAAGTCTTTGTATTTGTGTTTTTCTTTCGCAGAGATCACACGAACACGTTTGAAAGTTCCGTTTCCTTCAGATCTTGTGAAAACCCTTTCGTCTTCTTGGATTGCCATGTGGACAATCCTTCTTTCAAAAGGATTCATTGGATCAAGTAGTTTTGATCTTCCTGATTTAATCACAGAAGCAGCTACTGATTTTGCCAAGCGGATTAGCGATAACTCGCGTTTGTCGCGGTATGATTCGATATCCAGAACAATTTTACGATTGTGACGGATTTTTGGATCCACCATAAGATTGAGCAGGAACTGGAGTGAATCCAAAGTGCCTCCACGTTTTCCAATGATGAGTCCCGATTCTTTACTGGTTAGTTCCACATAAATTTTTCCGTCTACATCACCCATACCCACAACTTCAGCTGGGATTCCCATTTTTTTCAAAATGGTGATGATCACCCCATGAATGATTTTTTCTGATGGGATGTCCGTGTTTGCAACAAACGCGCGTACAACGGCAGGTTTTTTTTGTGTGATTCCTAAAAAGCCTGACTTTCCGGAATCAACTACTTCGAAACGTAAATCGCCTGCTTGGAGACGAAGGGTTTCGAGAGTGTAATCTTCTGCTTCCCCTTTCGTTTTTCCTTCGGCTTCGAAAATGTAATTATTCATCTGTGATCTTCCTTGTTAAACAATGATTTCATTTCTTCTTTTTGTTTTGGTTTCTAAAACCAGGTCTTGCTACTGCTTGTGCGTTGTTCGCAGGAGCCGGTCCACCGTTTGTCGGTTTTTTGTCATCAGACTTACCAAACTTGTTGGTATACACTTGTTGTGCGATAGACAAAATGTTTTGCATTGTCCAATACATGGTAACCCCTGCAGGCATTGACCAAAAGAAGTATAACATGATGACAGGCATCATGTACATCATCATCTTTTGGTTTGGATCTGTGGACACTGTTGTCATTTTGGATTGGACCACTTGTGTCGCTACCATGATGAGTGGGAGGATGTTGATGGCAAGAGCACCGATGAAAGCTAATTTCGGTGTTGTGAATACAGTATCTGGTTCACTTAGGTCTTTGATCCAAAGGAAAGGGGAATTCCAAAGGTCAACGGTATCCGAGAATGCCGTATAAAGAGCGATAAAAATTGGAATTTGGATGAGCATAGGAAGGCAACCCGCCATAGGATTGGTTCCATTCTTTTTATAGAGTTCGATTGTTTTTTCTTGTTTGAGTTTTGGATCATCCGCATACTTCTCATTGATGAGTTTGATTTGCGGAGATAACTCTTGCATTTTTTTCATCGACTCCGCTTGTTTTTTGTTAAGCGGATAAAATGCTAATTTGAATAGAATGGCAAAGATAACAATCGCCCAACCGTAGTTAGGTATCACTAAATAAATTTTCTTTAAAATCCAAACAATCCCATTGCGAAGAGGAGTTGTGATCCCTTGGTTGAATGATTTATCCAGAGATTCACTGAGTCCCGCAAATACAGAGTCTTTGTTGATTTTTGGATCGAGTTTGCTATCACGGAAAGCCGTTCCATCAAGTTCCCGAACTCCCACGTAAGCCGCATAATCTAAGTTCACTTCTTCGCCGGGGCCAAGTTTCCAATTGTCATAAACAAGGAGGACTCCAGTTTCATTGCCTTTTCGGTTATCCAGGAGAACCCCTGCTGGTTTGTCATCGAGTGGATCGATCACACCAATGAAATAACGACTCCCTGTCCCAACAAAGTCAACTTTGTCATTTGAACCTTTTTTGATTTCGTAACGAGTGTCTTTTCCTTCGTTCGATCCAAATAAATTGTCAAAGAAACCTTGGGTAGTGGTTCCATCGATATGGTCTTTAAAACTTCCATCTAGATAGTAGTAACGGAAGTAGTGAGCATTGTCTCGGTCGTTAAAGTCTTCTTTTTTCTTTAAGATTGGTCCAAGGGAACTAAAGGAACGAAAGTAAACATCTGACTTCGTGGGAGAAATGTGGATCGTTTCACCTGTTCGATTTTTCAGTGTTAAGTGGAATTTAAAATAATTTTCAGAAGGGAAAAATTGGAATTTTTTCTGGATCGTGAATTTACCATCGAGGGATGGTGCTTCGAAGATCACAGTTTTTGTATCAGCATTGTAACTAGAGCTAAAGTTCACTAAGTTATAAGCAGAAAAAGGGATCGTGTCTTTGTCTTCAATGATGTTGAAGTCAAACCCTTGCCCTCTTGTAAGTTCTACCGCTTTTTCTGTTTGGCCATCAAAATCAATTTGGAACTTAGGGTCTTTTGCGATCACAAATTCAGAACCATCTGGTTCTTTATGATCTTTGATATAATATTCAGTGATCCTTCCACCCATACTCGAAAACCGAACTAAAAACGAATCGGTTTTTAAGGAAAAAGTTTTAATGTCTTCTGGTTTGACTGGATTTAATTTTGCCGATTCAGTTGTTACTTTTTTGATCTCAGCTTTTGGATCAGCGGTTGTTTTTTCCTTTTCTGTGCCTTCTGTTTTTGAGGCCTCATCAACTGCTTTTGGTTTTGGAGGTTGTGGTGGAAAAAAGATATAATTGATCCCCATCCATACTGCTAAACTTAAAAATAAAGCGAGGAATAAGCGACCTTGTCTGTTAGTGGAATCGTTTTGCATAATTTAACTCTTGTTATAAGATTTCGGTAAAGGGTCATGCCCACCTTCATGATAGGGGTGGCATTTTGAAATTCGAATGATACTTAAAACAAACGCTTTGTACCAAGGATAGGTTTCAAACGCTTGTTTGGCGTATTCAGAACAGCTAGGAGTGAATCGACATGACGGAGGTAATAGGGGAGAGAGCAGTTTTTTGTAGAGGAAAATAAGAAACAAAAACAGCCGATTCATGGGAATTGTTTTAGTGCCGAAAGGAATAAAACCTCTCGGTCTTCCTTAGATAATTTCGCAAATCCAACCTGCACAAGTAGCGCACAATCGAATCCTACTGGGATCAGAGAAAGATTTTTCCGAACCAACTCTCTTAGAATTCGTTTCGAACGGTTGCGTAGAACGGCAGTTTTGTGAGTTTTATCGGGGCAAAATAAAAAACTGGCAAAAGGTTGGCCGTTTTTCCGAACAAGCCAACGAAGTGGAGGCTTGCCCATTTTTCGATTCTGACGAAAGAGTTCCTGGATCCTAGTTTGGTCGCGAAGGGTCTCCGAAGGAAGCTCCTAAATTAGAACTTTCTCCCGATTTTTTCGTCGGAAACAGTCAATTTATAACGTCCCTTTCTTCTTCTAGAAGCTATCACATTTCTTCCGCCTGGGGTAGCCATTCTGGCTCGGAATCCGTGAGTTCTCACGCGTTTAATTTTACTCGGTTGGAATGTACGTTTCATGAAACACCTAATTTATCTATATATGATCGCAAAAATATGAGGTCTTTTGAAAGGTTTTTGGTACCCTCATGGAAGTCAAGGGGAATTGGGAAAAATGATTGGACAGCAGAGATCTTATGTGACATAAGACCCATTCCATCAGTTCCTTCCAGGCAAAACCCTTCTTGCTTTCCCACCTTCCCTTGTCGATGGTTACAACGGAAGGGGAAACAATGAAACAATTGGTTTATGCTTTGTTTTGGTTTTTCCCTGTTCTATTGATTTGCATCCAGGGATTGGGTGCCAACCCAAAGAAAGTCATACCGTCTCAAAAATTGCGGGATCCAAAGCTTTTCAGCTTACAAATCGCCATCCAAGAGTCCATCCTCTACTTACAAAAACTCCCACAAGATACAAAGTTTTTGTTCCGCGGGGAAACATATTCACCGAATGAAATTTTACACCCTCTGCAAAAGATTCAAAAACAAATCCACCTCTATGAGACTGCGGAACTCCTCACTGAAGTGAAAAAACTTTTCCAAGAAGTGGAATTAAAAATAGGGAATGATCTCCCACTGATCACTGGGTATTATGAAGTGCGGGTCCAAGGAAAAACCAAACCAGAAGGGCACTATGCTCACCCGGCACTTGTCCCACCCAAACGAGGAAACGTAGACGCAAAAGTTGTCTCCTTTCCACGAGAGTATTGGAAAGAAGAATCCCATTGGAAATCCCATTCGCAAGCAATCGTTTTCCTTCGTTTGACGGATCTCCACTTGGCGCAATTGGAAGGATCAGCGATCGTACAAACGGAAACAAAGGAAGTCTTTCGGATCAATTATTCTTCTGACAATGGGTTGGATTATGTCAGCCCATCTGTTCATTTAACTGGTGTTTGTCCAAGTTTGAAGCCATACCATCTTACGAATTGTATGGAAACCAAACCAAAAGAAGTAACAGACGCCATTTGGAAAAATCCAAGGTATATCTTTTTTGAAAAAGAAAAAATTAACAATCGTAAATCCAGTTCGTTTCCCATCGGACCAATGGGAAGTGGTGGCATACGGCTTGTAGAGGGACGATCGGTGGCTATGGACAAACAAATCCCACTTGGATTTCCAGTCCTTTTGAGTTTTCCTTCCACCAAACAGACATATCATGACCATCTGGCATTTGTTCATGATCGAGGGAACGCCATCCAAGGAGAAGGAAGGGTGGATTTTTATTTAGGGAATGAGTTTGGGGTGGACGAGGTTGCAAACGAACTGTTAA
Source organism: Leptospira jelokensis (assembly GCF_004769635.1). Taxonomy (GTDB): domain Bacteria; phylum Spirochaetota; class Leptospiria; order Leptospirales; family Leptospiraceae; genus Leptospira_A; species Leptospira_A jelokensis. Next base: position 343,763 of record NZ_RQGH01000026.1, on the reverse strand, counting down.
CCAAAGGAAAAGTGGTGTTACTAGTTCCACGAAAAAAAAACTGCCAAACTGTTTCACCAAAAGAATGTAACCGTCGGCAATCAAAATCAATGGAATGATTCTAATAAAAAAATCTTAGTCTAAATGATTTTTAAATTTAAGGATCCTATTGTACTCATTTCATAGAACTGAGTCCAATTTGGTTTCCTTCAGAATCTTCACAAATGGATACAAATCCAAACTTGCCGATTGAAAACTTTTGCCGAATTAATTTTCCACCAAACGATTTTAATTTTTTTTCATCCAATAAACAGTCTTCAACACTAAAATAAACCATAGTACCACCTAATCCAGGTTTTTGGTACTTTGATTCCACAAGGGCACCAGAAGAACCATAAATAGCCATATCTGAAGAAAAAACTTTCATTTTTGTTTCACCAGTTGGGTCGATTAGATCTTCTAAGGTTTGTTGGCATATCGTTTCATAAAATTTTGTGGCTCTATCCAGTTGATTCACGTAGAGATCAAACCAACCAATTGCATTTGTTTTTGTCATATCATTATCCTCCATCATGAAAGGATTTGTTTTCATGATGATTGACTCTACTTCAAAACTGAAAGTTAGGATTGTATAAATCAGACATCGAAGTGTTTGAAATATTCTTTTGGTGTGTAACCTGTGATTTTACGAAAGGAGTGTATGAAGTGAGATTGGTCTGTATAAAAATCGAGATAATGGCCTTTTAATGCCTTTTGTAATCTTAATATTTTTAAAAAATCGTGTGGAGAGAATCCTGTTGCCTCTTTGAGTTTTCGTTGTAACTGTCTAGGAGATAAGTTTCCATATACTGCCATATCTTCCACCGACTCAATCTCATCCAAATTTTCTAAGATTAAACTTACTAATTCATTTTTCTTTACGATTCCATCTTTTATTAATGTTTGCACAAGTTCTGAAAAAATATCAGAAAAATTTTCAAACTCTAAATTTGTCAGACGATTTGCCGTAGCCACAAGAGGTAAGTTTCCTATGTAAGCTTGGTCCACAAATCCAGAAACGATTTCTTTTGGATTCCCTTGCCACATTCCCGGCAAAAATTGAATCCCTGTATAATGAAATGTTTTACCTAAGTTGAGAGTTACATATTCCGTTTTTCTCATCGTGACTGCGGCAATTTTTGTATCCAACAAATTAAGAAGTACATTCACACAGGCATCCGGAATCACATGAAGGATAAAATCTTCCTCTAAGATTTGAACAGTTTTCATTTCCCAGTAAGAATGGACAATGGATTGCAATTCGTTCGGTACTTGGGTTACCTTGAAGGAAACAGCATGAAACTTTTTATGGATGCCATCGTTGATTGGATCGTACTTCACAAAAGATTTTCCTTTTTATTTCCTGTTTCATTGGATTGAAACATTAGTGATGATCCATTCATTTTTAATTTGAGATGCCTTTGTAAAAAATTGAGAATATAGATTCGATTTCGGCATTTACTTCGATCGGAAATTTGGGAGCTAATACAAATTTAGTAATCAAAAAACTGGCACCCAAACTGAACGATGCACGTACGATTTGGTTTGGATCTAAGTTTTTGCGAATATCACCTTTTTCCTGAAAATATCGAAAGGCTTCCAAGGAAGTATCATACAAATTCATTTTCCACAATTGGCCAAATATCTCTGCAAATTCTTTGGAAAATAAAAGGGCCCCGAGTAAGAGTTTCAGTTTTTGAGGTTCCTTGGCAACAGCATCATACCTTGCTTTTAAGATCCCAGTATACCAATCTTTAAAATTTGGATTCAAAGTTTGGAGTCTTAGTTTTAAATCAGACATATGTCCAGGTAAAATTGTCTCAAAAAGCAAACCAGATAACACTCGTTTGTATAAATCATTTTTTGTAGGGAAATATTTAAACAAAGTGCGTTCTGTAACCCCTGCTTGTTTTGCTAGTTCTGCGGTTGTGGCACCACTGAATCCTTGTTCTGCAAAAACATCTTCTGCTGCATCCACGATGTCTTTTTCTTTCTCCGATCGTGGGTTTTGATAGGCTTCAAATTCATTTTGTAGCAGTTTTAAGGTAAGTTTCATGTATATTTTCTAACTCGTTATCTATCATTTTTTTCCAATGCCTATTTTTTTCGATTGATTTTTTGTATAGTATTCACTTTACAATGGATTTTGTAGGTATAGTGAATACTATACATTGGAGGTCGTTGTGAAACGAGTCAAATTAGGATTGTTGCCCAAACTTGAAATTGAGTGGCTCCGTAAATCTGTAGATTCAGCCAAATCGGGTAGAGAAATTTTACCGGATGGGAGAGTGAAGTATTGGATCCGACATGAAATTCTAGAAGGAGTTGTTCCTAAAATGTTGGTTTGGTGGTTTCAAAATTTAGAAGGAGAGATGGAATACCATGGAAAACATTACAATCGATACCATGTATGGCATCCGGAAGACCATGTTCATGTGAGTTACCAAAAACGAAAAGAAGATGGTTCGATCGGACCTGGTGCCGTACTACGAATCGTCGAATACCTGGGCCGACAAAAAAAATACATAGTCAATGTAACGAGTCCAATTGAAAAATTGGATGAGGATGGATTCATTCACAACCCCCGTCTGTACGGGTTATTACCTTTAGCAAGAATGGAATATCGTTTCCAACAAACAGATCGAGGAACATTTTATGAAAATTGTCTTATTGTTGGTTGGAAGGGTTTGTCTTTCCGTTTGTTAAGACCAATTTTTGAATTTCTATTCTTTGACAAAAAACATGGATATGCTTGGATCAAACATAATATCGAAGAGGTAGGTCAGTTCCAAAAATTTTTGCCTGATCTTTATAGGAAAGAAAATGAAAATTTACGGTGATAGCCAATCGGGAAATTGTTATAAATTACAGTTACTTGCCTCTATTTTAAAGATAACATATGAATGGATTGAATTGGATATCAAAAATGGTGATACGAAAACCGAGTCATTTCTCAAATTAAATCCAAATGGGAAAATTCCCATCCTTGTGTTAGATGATGGTAGGGTTTTATCTGAATCAAATGCGATTTTGAATTTTTTGGCTGAAGGTAGTGATTTAATACCTAATGATCCATTTGAAAGAGCCAAGGTCTTACAATGGCAGTTTTTTGAACAATACAGTCATGAGCCATACATTGCTGTTGCAAGATTCATCCAACATTACTTAGGAATTCCTGCTGATCGAAAAGTGGAATATGAATCAAAACAATCTGGGGGTCATAAAGCCCTTCGGGTAATGGAAATCCAATTGGAAAAAACACCGTATTTGGTCGGTGATTCGATGACTCTAGCAGACATTAGTTTATTTGCTTATACTCATGTTGCCCATGAGGGTGGATTTGATTTATCAGAATACCCAAAAATTAAAGAATGGATTCGAAGGATTCAGGATCAAAAACATTATTTGCCAATGAAATCAAGATAATTGGAGGTTACAAACTTCCTCATCCGTTTCTATTTCTATCGTCGTGTGTACAATTTCAAATTGAATTGCAACCTTTCTGATTTGTTCCTTGATACTTTGGTATTGGTTTGGTTTCAATTTCTGATCAATCAATACATGAAGGGAGGACACATGTTGATTTCCATCCAAACTCCAAATTTTGATGTCGTGAACTGACTTTACACCTTTAATTTGTTCCCATTTTTGGATCAATTCTTTGCGATTGAGTGTAACAGGAACCGCTTGCAAAAAAATCCGCATCACTTGTTTGGTATTGGTATAGGCATTGTACAAAATCCAAATGGCGATCCCTAAGGATAACATCGGATCAATCCAAGGTACATCCCAAAAATACATAAGTACACTTCCCACAAGTACGGCGATCCATCCTAATATATCCTCCAAAAAATGTAAAAAGACAGCCTTCTCGGAAAAACTTGATCCATGTTTCAATCGAGACATGGCAATTCCATTTACGACTACTCCAACAATGGCAAGGGCAAACATGACATCCGCTTTCGATTCCATTGGTGATAGGAATCGTTTAACGGATTCGATGATCATAAAAATTGAACCAACTGATAATAAAACGGATATGATAAGAGCACCTAAAATTGAAAAACGTTTGTATCCATAATCAAAATGCCGATCAATCGGTTTCGTAGAAACCTTTTGTAAATACCATACAAAGGCAAGAGATAGGGCATCTCCAAAATCGTGGAATGCATCGGAGATGATGGCAATGCTATTGGAATAAATCCCACCGAGTAATTCAAAAATAGAAAAAAATAAATTTAATACAAATGCCCACGCTAGGTTTTTAGATGCGGAATTATGATGGTGCGAATGGTTATGATGTTTCGATTCGTGGTTTGAATGATCGTGGCCATGTCCCATTAGGATAAAATAATTAACAAATCAAAAGAATGCAACTAGGAAAGAAAACCTTTGGATGGAGGTTTGGTTTTTGAATGATGCAATTTGATATCATTCCAATCAATATTCGGAGATCCACTGCCATTCAGTCTCTATCAAATAAGATGATGGGTTTTGAATAGAGATAACCTTGTACGATATGACAGGAGGTTTTTTTCAAATGTTGGATTTGTTCGTCTCTTTCGATTCCTTCTGCAATGGTTTTTAATCCAAGGGAATCCGCAAGGTGGCAGATTGATTCCAATAACAAAAAATTCCGATTGGAGATAGCAATGTCATCTAAAAACGATTTATCAATTTTTAATTCATCAAATTGAATTTTTTGCATATAGTGTAAGGAAGAATAACCTTTTCCAAAATCATCCAATGAAACAGAAATTCCATGGGACCGAAGTGAGTTCACAATTTTTTCAATGGTTTCAACTTCATCGAGGAAAACATCTTCAGTGATTTCAAAAATTAAAATTTTAGGATCAATGGATTTTTCTTTTAAATAACCAATGATATAATCATTAAAGTTTGGATATAAAAAGAAGATAGGTGAAATATTAATCGAAATTTTAATTTGATTCCCATATTTGCTGAGTAAGTTTGGAATTTGTTGGATCACTTTTTGGAAAATATTTTTACCAAAAGGAACAATCAAATCTGACTTGGTGATGATGCGAATGAATTCTTCTGGGGAAATTTCTCCAAATTCTTTCACACTCCACCTTGCAAGTGCTTCAAGGCCTACAACAGTTTGAGTTTTAATATCTACTTTTTCTTGGTATGCAATTTTAAATTCATTTGAATCGATTGCTTTCTCTAATTGGTTTTTTAATTTTTGTTCCCTTTCGATTTTTTTTTCCATTTCTGGATCAAACCAAACAAGGGAACTAATGGAATTTTCCCTTGCTACATTCATCGCAATGGAAAGTTTTCGGATCACTTCATCTAAAGTATTTGCTTCTTCTGGGAATTGAATTCCGGATACTCGGTATTGCAATCTATGCCCCAATCGGTCTGGCGTTAAGGTTTGGTTGTTATTTAAATCAAATTTAACGATGGCATCTTCTATCCGTTCCCTAGAAGAGTTTTCGATCCAAAGGATGAATTCATCTCCACCTAAACTGGCAACGATGGTATTTGGTCTTTCCGCTGTGTATTCTTTTAATACATTTCCAATCAATGTTAGAATTTGATCACCAAATCCAATTCCATGTAAGGCATTGATGACCTTGATTCCTTTGATATTGATGAGCAAAACAAATGTATCTTTTTGGCCTAAGGAGATTCGTTTTTGAATAGATGTTTCAAATGAATAACGATTGGGTAACTGAGTGAGAGTATCGAAAAACGCAAGTTTATCGATGTATTTGTTTGATTTGAGGATTTTTGCTCTCGATTCTTTTAAATAAACAATATTTTTGATTAATTTAGCACGTAACCTTTGGATTAAAAATCCAGAAAGGATGGAGAAAATGACCAAACTAATGGTTTTAAAATACCATTCTCTTGGACTTTGGTTTCGGATGCCTAACTCTTCTGGAAATACGAGGAGGGAATAATAAACAAAAATTCCAAAAATCGAAGGTATGACGGAGATCAAAAGGGCTGATACTAAACTTGGAATTGGAGGTAAAAAAACGAAAAACGATATGATGATAAAGGCAAGTGACATCTCACCTGTTCCAAGTAAACCACTCCTAAAAAATGACAAAACAGAAATAAAAATCGCAGATCCGATGAGCGTCAGTATGCGAAAGAGGAGTGGAACTTTGTTTTTGAGTAAATATTCAAGAAAAAATAAAAAGGAAACTCCGATGTCTACGAATAGAAATACATAATCAACCTCACCAATCTTTGTGAAGAATGGGATGAGATGCAAACTTGCCGCTACCAAAAATAGAATGGAAGTAGTGATTAAAAATCTTCTGAGCAATGGTCCCGTATCTTTACGGAATTTGAGCCAGTAGACGTAATTTCGTTTGGTTATACTCATTTTGTCCTACAGTTTGGTATTGTCTAAAGGCGGCAGGTTTAAAAAAGTCTTTTCGAAACAAAACGTCAAGACTAACTTATCCTCATTGTGTCCTCTCCTAATGAATTATCTCCAAAGTCACCGCAAGAATCTGCTGTAGAAACCCGTCATATCGTTTTGCCTAATGATGCCAATCACTATGGAACTGCGTTTGGTGGTGCCATCATGAGTTGGATTGACTTAATTGCAGCGATGTCGGCACAGAGGCATTCTGGTCGCGAAGCAGTTACCGTTAGTATCGATCGGATCAATTTTATCACACCCATTCAAATTGGAGACCATGTCAATTTGAAAGCAATGGTCAATTATGTAGGAACTACGTCTATGGAAGTGGGTGTCCAAGTAAACCGTGAAAATCCTTATACGGGGGAAATGGTTCGGGCAACGACCGCCTACCTATCGTTTGTTGCATTGGATGAAACTAAAAAACCTGCTCCTGTTCCTCCATTGAAGTTAGAAACAGAATTAGAAAAACGTCGTTTTGCGGAAGGAAAGATGCGGATCGAAATGGCAAAAGAATTTGCCGCCAAAATCAAAGCGAGTCGTAAGATCTCTTAATTTAAAAAACGCTCGTATTCCGCAATTTGAGTGGTACTTTCTACAGATGGAACAAAGTATTTTTCGCGGATTTTTTTGTATTCGGGATCTGCAAAAAAACTCTGCTTTCTTTCTTTGTTTTTGAAATAAATGAGAAACACTCGATTGATCGGATTTTTTGTTTCTGATTTTAATGTTTCTTGGATTTTAAAATCATAACGAAATCCACCTTCATATTGTTCCAAAATATCTTTCATTGCATTTCGATATTCTGCATATAGACTCTCATCGATTACTTGCAAACCAACAATTGTTTCGAATGATGAATTTTCTTTTTCCATGGATAATCTCATATAATTTAAGTTAAATTTGCTTTTTGAATCTTCCAAATACAAAATTTTGTACGGTACCAAATGGCGTATGGTGGTCTTCTCTTTGGAATTCTATGGGGATAAATTCTGGTGAAAAGGTTTCCGTTAATGTATCTTCTGTATATTGTTTGATTTCGAGCCCACTGCATTTTTTGGGACCATCGTTGCTAAAGGTTCCTATGATGAGCTCCCCATCATTGTTTAATGCATGAACTAAATTGTTTTTGTAAAAAGCGATAGACTCTGGATCTGTCAAAAAATGAAACACGGCGCGGTCATGCCAGATATCGTATTTTGTATTAGCATGAAATTTTGTGATGTCTGTGACAATCCACTCAATGTTCTTATTTTTTTCACCTAATCTTTGTTTGCATCTATTTAAGGCATTTTCGCTAATATCGAGCACGGATAAATTTTCGTAACCATTCATTAGCAAATGGTCGACAAGGTTTGACTCTCCACCACCTATATCGATCAATTTTGCCAATTTGGATTTGTTTGCATTTTCGATCAACTGTAAGGAAAGAGAAGGTTTTTCTTGTGTCCAACTTACTTCGTTTGGTTGTTTTTCTGTATAAATGGTTTCCCAATGTGTTTTATGATCCATGAGAGAGCCCCATTCCTTTTCTTTTTTGAATGTAATAAAAAGTAACAATGGAAACAAACACCAAAAATGGGATACTCACTAAATTGAGTGATAACCAACCAATTTTATGTTCGAGATACCCTGCGCTATAAGTAGAAAGAATCGCAAAGGAATATACAATGGTATCGTTCGTTGCTTGGATTGTATTTTTTTCGGAAGGATGGTATTGTTCTACAAGTAAGTTTGTACCACCCACATACATAAAATTCCAACCAATACCGAGGAGGATGAGTGCCACAGCAAAAGGCAAAAACTCAGTTCCTTGTAAGGCGGAAATACATTCGAGTCCCATCACAAAGACACCTAATAAGATCAAATAAGGTGCTGTCATTTTACGAACTAAAAATCCAGAGAAAAAAGAAGGAATGTACATCCCGAGCACATGCCATTGCAACACTAGCGTGGACGCATGCATGGCATGGCCATGTGATTTCATGGCAACGGGAACTGCTGTCATTAACATTGCCATAAGCCCAAAACTAAATGCGGTGGCAAGAATCGAAACCCAAAGTCCCAAGTTTTTGATATGAAAGGATAGGGGACGTGTTTGATCTCTCGGTGATATTGGTTCAGAGGGTGATTCATCGATTATGTTTCTTTTGTTAGGTGAAGGTAATAAAGTGATCAATGCAAATTGTAATGATAAAGAAACCACCAAAATCAAATAACATCCTAAAAACATAGAGGAAGGGAAGAGGTCTTTGCCTTGTAAACCAGCAAGTGGTCCTAAAAAGGCAGCTGGGATGCCTGCAATCAAAATCCAAGAAAGGGCACTTGCTCGGTCATGTGTGGGAACAGACTCCATTGCCACAAAACGAAGGTATTGGATAAAAGATTGGTGAAGACCAAATAACAAGTGTGCTATGGTAAATAAAACAAAACTTTTTTCCCACATCGCATAAGTCGCAAGTAAGGCTCCTAAAATTCCAATGATCGTACCAAGGAGTAAACCATATTTACTACCTTGCCATTTCATAAATTTAGAAGCTGGCACAAGTCCCAAGAGAGTTCCCAAAATCACAAAGGATACAGGAAGAGAGGCAGATTCGGGAGAAGGAGCAATGGTTTGCCCAGCAAGGGCTGAAACCGCCATGATCATCACCGTTCCAATTTGGAAGACGGTTTGGGTGATGGAAAAAATTCCAAGGACTTTCACTTTATTTAGAAAATGGTTCATAGAATAGATATTTGTATCCGAGTGTTTATCGTCTTTCTGTGTTGGTGTTGTGAATTAGACAGGCATGATGGGATCGAGATTGCCTAAATGCCAAGTTTACCTATGATTTCTTTTGCTTGTGTGACAAAATGTACTTCTTCTTCTTTTTGGAAGGGAATAAAGACATTTTGTGCAAAACGTACGGAGAGATGGGCATATTCGATGCAACCGGCTACCGTGAGTTCTGGTTTCGCTTTCCCTGGAAAAATTTTAATATCTGATCCGTTTGGAACAACAAGAGATCTTGGTGGGATTTTTTTTCCACCACGGATCATACAACCTGCCGCAATTTGAGATCCATCACCAATCTCTGCATTGTCTAGGACTATGGACCCAATGCCAACAAGCACTGCTTTACCAATTTTACAACCATGGATCATTACATTATGACCAACTAACGTCCATTCACCGATTGAGATTGGACTTGTAGAGTCAGTATGCAATGTGGAATTGTCTTGGATATTGACAAAATCACCCAATTTGATTTGGTTCATATCAGCCCGAACCACAGCTCCTGGCCAAATGGATACTGAGGTTCCAAATTCAATCATTCCAAAGGCAGTCGCATTTGGATGGATGAATGGTTTTTCAAAATGAGGAATTTCTTGGTAAGACATGGTTCAAAGTCAACCAAGACTTTGAATTTCGCAACCGATAAATGTAATGTCGTCTTGTTTTGCATGGCCATCAGTGAACAAAGAGAGTTCACTTAACACTTTTGCCATCGTATGGTCCAAACTAAGTTTTAAATTTTCTTTTAAAATTTCATACAACCTGTCTTCGCCAAAAAGTTCTTTTTCTTCATTAAATTGTTCAAAGATCCCATCGGTGAATAAAAATATACGATCACCTTCTTCAATTTGGTGTTCGATGAGTCGGTATTGTGTATGGTCCATAAGGCCAATGATTTTGCCAGTTCTAGGCAAAAGTTTGATGTCATGAATCCGTTGGTGGATTTGATCGGGATGGCCGGCTGATGCATAGAACAACTGTTTGTTTTTTAAATCAATGTCACAAACAGAACATGTAAAAATGGTTTGGATGTTGCTATATTTATTGATAAAAATTTGGTTCATATGGAAAACCAAATCATCTGGATGGTCATAAATCATTTTGAGTGATTCGTATTCTGCCTTAATTGCCATTGTGATGAGTGCCGCTTGGATCCCGTGGCCTGTGGCATCGGCTACAAAGATTCTGTAATAATCGGCTTTCACTTGAGTGAGGTCGTAAAAGTCACCTCCCACTTCCGACATGGATTGGTAATAGGAATGGAAGTGGATCCTTGGATCACTGGTTTTGATATCCGAAAATAAAGTTTTTTGGATTTTTTTGGCAACATTCAGATCTTTTTTGATAAGGTTTAATGATTCATCTAATGTTTTGGTACGTTCTCTTACTTTCTCTTCTAAAGTGACGAGTGCTTCGGCTTGTGTGTTTGCTTTTTCTTCTTTCAGTTCATTGATTTTGTTGGCAAGAGCAAGTGATAAAATTCCAGCTTCTAATGTGGAGCCAATTTGATTTCCGTACAATGTGAATACATTGACTGGTAGGATTCCATTTTGCATCAAAGTGTACATTAGGATTCCAAAGAGTAGAGTAATCCAACCAAACAAAAACAACCGAGCTTGTTTGTTCCCACTGCTGTAGTTCACAAGTGCCACAACTAAAACAGAAACAACAAATAATTGAGCAATGAAATTACCAATCCGTACGGCAATGTCAATTGGCAAGTACGCATAAGGAATCAAAATATAAAAAAGGACTATGAATTTTAATGATTGAAGGAGTCTATGTGACCAGAGATTGAAATCTCGTAAGTTTAATGTTTGTTGGGCAAATGTCCATCCTGTGATCGCAGAACAAGTGACAATGATACTTCCGATTCGGTTATGAATTTCTGGATGGTCTAATGTAAAAACCTGGTTCAAAATACCATTCAGATACATTTGTAATAATAAATTACAAAAAATGGAAACTGAATAGGTGATGTAGGCTTTTTCTTTTAAGATAAAATAAATGAACAAATTGTAGATCACCATAATGAAAATGGTGCCGTAAAAAAAACCAAGGATTGTGTTTTCCAAATTTTCTTTTAGATAAAAAGTTTCTTTGGAATAAAATCGTATCAAGTAACTAATATTAGATGATGATTTTGTTTCTAAGATGATTGTTTTTGTTTCACCTACTGGCCAATTCAGCTCAAACGCAATCGATTTAGAAAAAGCATCCCAATGGGAATGGGCAATAAAATCTCCGCCTTCTTTGATGGGCTCTGGTGTACCTTCTTCGTACACTCGAATGAAATCCAAATGAGGGTTTCCTAAATCTAAAATGAGTTTGGGAACCGAGGTGTGGTTTGTTGCTTTGATTTTTAAATATACATGATCGGATTGGAAACCCAAACTCAAATTGTTTTTGAAAATAGGAGTCCAACGCAGTTTAGGCGAATCGATATCGGATCCAGAGTGGATCACATAATCGATTTTTTCTGGGACAAAACTTTCGTCACTGAATGACTTTTGGATCTCCCACCGGGAACAGGAAAACAAAGTTCCCGATAAAATGAAGAGATAAAGGATCCGCATAAACTCGAACGATTTCCCAATAAAAATTGGGTTTTGTCAAAGCAAATTTATCGTAAGGTATAACCGTTGTCTTTCGCTGCCGTCACCAAACTATCGGAGAGTTCCTTAAAACGGTCTTGGGTAAAGGTTTTATCATAGGACATAAGTCGAAACCGATACGTAACTGATTTTTTCCCTTCGCCAACTGATTCCCCTTGGAAAATGGTTTGGACAAAAACTGATTCCAATTCAGGGATATTTAATGTTTTTACCAAGTTCGCAAATGGTTCTGTTGGATCTGATTCGTTCATGAGTAAGGATAAATCCAATTGACCTTGTGGGAAATGAGAAGGTGGGATGAAATGAGAATTCCTTCCGTGATTTTCCCATATTTCGACCAATACTTCCATATTGATTTTTGCGAGAATGACCCGACGTTTCACATCATAGAGATCACTAAAACGTGTGTGTAAGATCCCAAGTTCTGCCACTTCTTTTCCATCGTAATGGAGGGCCAAACTGGCGTTTGGATGGAAATGGGAACGGGTTTGTTTGGACCACAAAAATTTTGGTAAGTTGAGATAGAAAAAAAGTTCTGATAGGGTTTCTCGTAAACCTAAGAATTCTTGTTCAATTGATGTTAGATCCGTTGGTTTTTGTTTGGATAATGAGAGAATGGAAAGCCAACGTTTTTCTTCCGCTAACTCCGAACCTTTGCCTTCTTTGTGGTAGGTTCTACCCAACTCAAACAATTTCACAGAATCAAAACGATCTTGGTTTAACTTGGCTTGTTTGATGAGTCCGGGATACAAACTGGTACGGAGCAAGGCATGGTCTTCTGGCATTTCATTTGCGATTTTTAAGGAAGACTCTGTGTAAGCCACTTCAAGTTTCGCATCTGAAGCGGAAGCAAACGAATAATTGTATACTTCGTTGAATCCAACTTCTAATGCTAAAAATTGTTTTACCCTTCGTTCCAATTCACGCAGTGGGTTTCGGATTGGAGTTTCCACGGCCATTGAAAGTGCTTCTGTTCGGATGGAAGCATACCCGATGGTCCTTCCAATCTCTTCTACAAGGTCTTCTGGTATGGTCACATCATAATTTTGTCTGTACTTCGGAACAACAACAGATAAAGTTTCGTCCTGTGTTGTGACAATAAAACCTAATCGTTGTAAGATGTCAGTTACTTCTTGCAGACTTATCTTTTTCCCAAGTTTATGACGAAGGAAACTTAAATTGGTGTTGATTGTGACGGCTTTCGATTCGGTATGATTAAACCCTTGGGGTTCAAAAACCTTTACATTGGGATTTCCATTTTCGATCAGTAGTTGTACTGCTCGTTTGATCACCGGCAAACAAGTGTAAGAATCCAACCCCTTTTCATAACGAACTGCTGATTCTGTCCGAATATTGGTTTTTCGAATGGTATAACGTACATCTTCTCTTTTGAAAACTGCGGATTCCATGACAATCTCTTTTGTGGAATCAGTGACTGCTGAATCCTTTCCACCCATAACTCCTGCTAATGCAACAGGAGTGTTTCCATTTTGGATGAGTATAATATTTTCTGGAAGTGAAGGAGAGGTATCGTCTAGAAGCGCAAAACTTGTTCCTTCTTTGGATTTGGATACAATAAACGAAGTGGCTTCTAATTTGGAACGATCAAAAAAATGAGTGGGTTGGCCCAGTTCTAACAACAAATAGTTGGATACATCCACCACATTATTGATGGAACGTATCCCACATTTTTCCAATCGGGATTTGATTTTGGGGATTGAATTTGTGATATTTACATTTTGGATCGCACAAACATAATATGCATGAGCATGTTCTGATGTTTTAACCGTTAAACCTTGGTTGCCCGATTCCCATTTTGTATCTGATTCGAGTGGAAAGGAATTGAGAGGGATTTTGAGTTGGCTTGCAAGTTCTCTTGCAAAACCAAAATGGTTCCAAAGGTCAGGTCTATGTGTGATGGATTTATTGTCGATCGTGAGGATGGTATCTTCCCATAAAAAGAGTTTGCGAACAGAAATCCCAAGTGTTGTTTCCTTTGGAAGGATGAGGACTCCAGAAGATTCTAATGCCATTCCCAGTTCTTTTTCGGAACAATACATCCCTTGGGAACGAACCCCTCGGAGTTCGGAATCTAAGATTTCTTTCCCATCCAATTTGGTGCCTGGGAGTGCCAATGGAACAATGTCACCAACATTCACATTGGTGGCCGCTGTGACAATTTGGTAGTCTTTGTTTCCATCCGTTGCAATGGTTGTTTGCAATTTTTCAGCGTTGGGGTGTTTTTCAAGGGATTTGATTTTGACGGTGATAACGGATGATAGGTGGGATTTAAATTCTTCCACGTCGTCTATCTCACAGATGGACGTATTAATTTTTTCCAGAACGGTTTCGAACGGAATCTGGGAGAGCGGGGTAAAATCGTTTAGCCAATCAACTGAAAGTTTCAAGTGAAATCCTTAATTGTTAAAAACGGCGGGAAAGCGAACGGGTCAATCGGAAATTCCAAGTTCTGTTTTTAGAAAATGCAGGCAATCCTCGGAAGTCATCGGTTTGGCAAAATAAAAACCCTGGATTTGGTCCACACCACTTTCGGCAAGTAACTGCACCTGTGCTTCGGTTTCCGCTCCCTCCGCCACAACACTCAAACCAAGGTTATGTGCGAGGTTAGAAACAGCGTGGATGATGGTTTTGGAATCTTTGTCGGTTGTGATTTCAGAAACAAAGGAACGGTCAATTTTTAACGACGAAATAGGAAGTTTTTTTAAGTACCCCAAACTACTGTAACCCGTTCCAAAATCATCGATGGCGATTTTGGCTCCCAGTTTACGGATCTCTTGCATGGTGCGAACAGCAGCATCCGCATTTTCCATCACTGAACTTTCTGTGAGTTCCACTTCTAAATCATGTGGGTCCACTTTGAATAATTTTAGATTTTCGGCGATTGTTGAAATGAGTCTTTCGTGTTTGAACTGTTTGGTGGAAATATTCACAGCCATAGACACATCTTTGATCCCGGCATCTTTCCAAATACGCATCGTGATGATGGCAGACTTAATCACCCATTCTCCAATCGCAAGGATCATCCCTGTTTCTTCCGAAATTGGAATGAAAACATTGGGTGAAATCAGGCCTCGTTCCGGATGGCGCCAACGGATGAGTGCTTCTACGCCAACAGGTTTTCTCGTATACAAATCAATTTTCGGTTGGTACATCAAAGTGAATTGGTTTTCAATGATGGCAATCCTCATTCGATTTTCAATTTCCAATCGTTCCGCAACCACGGTTTGGAGTTCTTCCGTAAAGAACACATAACAGTTTTTGCCTTGTGATTTGGCTAAATTGAGTGCACTGTCTGCGTTTTTAAGAAGTGTATTCGAATCTTTTCCGTCTGTTGGGTATAAGGCGATCCCAATCGAAATATTGACAAAAATCCTTTCACCGTCGATGACAAAAGGATGGGTCATTGCATCTAATATGGATTCTGAAATCACGGCCGCATCACGTTCGTTCGATAGATCAGGAAGTACTACATTAAACTCATCTCCCCCTTGTCTGCTAATCAAATCATACACTCGGATGCTTTCCCGGATGCGGTAGGCAACCAGTTTGATGATTTTGTCACCGAAGTCATGTCCACGGGAATCATTGATGATTTTAAAATTATCCAAATCAATTGCAAGGATTCCAACCAAATTTCCATGACGCCTCGCTTCTTCAAAAATAGGAAACAATTTGTCGATGAGGGAATTTCGATTCGGAAGGTTTGTGAGTTGGTCAAAAAAAGCCATATAGGCAATTTTTTCTTCCGCATGCCTTCGTTGGGTGATGTCAAGGAAGGCAACCGCTAGGCCAAAATTTTCAATGGGAATGGGGGTTGCTAGAATATCAAACCAAGTGATTTTGTCTTCTTTGATCATTCCAATTTCCAGATTGCGGATCACTTCTTTGTGCCGAAGGGCCCGCATCAAACTGGATTTCCGTGGATAAATTTTGGTTCCATTGGGTTGGATGAGAGTGTACTTACGAATGTTTAATGTGCGATTGAGAAGTTCCCCATCTTGGATGTCGAAATAAGTCCTTGCCGTTTTATTGGTTTCAATGATCTTTCCTTTTTCATCGGTGATGGCGATCCCCATGGGAAGGTTATCAAAGATAGACTTGTACTTTTGTTGTTGTAATAAAAACTCAAAAGAGATGTCTTTTTGGATGGTGACATCTCGGTCAAAGCCCAAAATGATTTTGGATTCACGAAGAGGGATGAGTAACCAAATGATCCAAACCTCTTCTTTGGATTTTGTCACAAGGCGATTTTCGAAATTTACAATATTCGGATTTTCACCCAAACTTTGGAATGTATTTTCTGTATTCTCTTTGTCATCTTCTTGTGTGAACGTAAGGATGGATTGTCCTACCAAGTCTTTGGGTTCAAATTCTAAAAACCGAGCAAACCGATCTGTGACGGAAATAAAATGGCCTTCCCAATCCAAAACTTGGAAACTATTTGGGTATTCGGTCAGTAGGGATTTAACAGTGAGACCAGAGAGAATTTTGCTGCCTAAAGGCTCATTTCGCATGTATTTCTTTGCCTAAATAATAGACCGCTTCGATGGATCCTGGGAATTGGAACCCTTCGAATGGCGACCATCCGGACTTACTTTTAATCATGGATTTTTTAAATTCAACTGGTTTTTTTAAATTTAGGATAGAAAAATTTGCCGCATAACCTTCGTTAATGATTCCAAACCCTTTGCCAAATTGTTTTGGTAAATAGGGCGCTACAAATTCACCAGGATTTTTGGAACAAATTTTAGCAATGAGGGTCATCGGAATGTTTAATTTTAGTATCATATATGTGACAAAAAGACCATAGGTATCCAATTGGGAAATCCCACTTGTACCTTTTTGTTTTTCTTCGATGGAATGAGGTGCATGGTCGGTCGCTAAATAATCAATGTGCCCATCAAGTATCCCTTTTACCATCGCTTCCCTATCTTCACGGCCACGAAGTGGAGGGTTCATTTGGAACCATTTGTGATTGGTTTCTGTTAGCATATCGGTATCAAACATCAAATGGGTAGGTGTCACTTCGCATGTGACCTTTACACCCCGTTGTTTTGCCGCGATAATCTTGGAAAGACCGTCTTTTGTAGAATAATGACAAAGTTTCCCTCTCAGATTGTACTTTTCGATGAGATATAAAGCAAAATCTGTTGCAACCGTTTCTGCTTCCTTGGGTCGCCTTGTTTCATGTGTGGGTTGGTCTTTATTGGCAATGAGGATCTCTGGGTCTTCACAATGAAAACTCACATCTTGGCCTTGGTAGTGTTGGATCACTTCTTCGAGTGACGGGTTGTCGTGGAAAAAAAGTTCTCCAATGGAAGGGCCCATAAATACTTTGTATGGAACTTTTTTGGTTAGAGGTTTTGTATGAGGTCCAATTCCAGCATACAATGTGATATGAATGGGGGCTTTTTTGGTTAGCGCTTGTTTTGTGGTGTAAGTTTCATCATCAATCGGCGGAACAGGATTGTTTGGCATATCGGCTACATGGATCACACCACCATTGATGGCAGCTGCACTTGCCGATTCAAAATCTTCCTTGTAAGTATGTTTACCCGTTACATCTTCTCTTGCATGGATGTGGATGTCTCCAAACCCAGGAAAAATCACACAATCATCTGAGAATTGGCGAGCATCTGGATCCAAACCTTCCTTCACGTATGTGATGAGGCCTGAGTTTGGATCAAATCCAATTGTACCTAAAAATTCTCTTTCATGGGTAACGATTTTCCCTGCAATTCTTTCCATAATGACCCTTTGATTCAGCAGATTCTATTAGGGAAGGAAAGTTTCAAGGGAATTTACAAGGGATTCTCATCAGATATCTGGATGGGACCAATCGTTCCCAGTTGGATATCTTCAATCGACATTTGTTGATCGAAAGTTGGGTTCTCCTTACGATTCGTCCCACTTTGCCAAAATTTCGATGATATCATTCCCAAATCGTTCCACTTTCGCAGGGCCCACACCCTTTGTGGCTTCGAGTTCCGAGAGGTTTTTCGGTTTTCGTTCGGCAATTCGTTTGAGGACTGGATTTTGGAACACCATAAACTTTTTCCATTTGAGTTGCCTTGCTTTCCGATCCCGATAGTTCATCAGTTCTCGTAAGATTTGTGAATGTAAGGTTGGAACTTTTTTGGGTTTGAGGTTTTTACTTTCCACATCTCCTTTGTTAGTTGACGGAGAAAGTTTTGTTTTTGTTTTGGAAAAATTCGGTAAGTACAATTTGGGATACTTCGCACCCGCTACCAAAACTTTTTTTTCTTCCACCCATGTTTCCAATTTGGCAACCACTGCCTCTTCTGGGATCCCTTCCAACTTTCCGTGGAAAGGATTTCGTTCCATACGGTACCTTAGGACATCTTTGGTTCGTTTGCCCACCAAGGTTTTTGCGATGATGTTTTTGCCAAAAACAGCAGGGTGTTCCTTTAAAAAGTTTTGAATGGTTTCTTCTTCCCATTCGGAAAGAGGGTATTCTCTTTTTTCATTTTTCTTTTGGAGTTTTACTTTTTCCGATTCTAAAAACTTGGAACGGTGAACACTAACACCTGTCTCTGTGCAGATATCACAGGTTCCACAGGGAGGAATGGTTTCACCAAAATAGGAACAAAGTTGCACCTGCCTACAAACTTCAAGATTCGCATATTCCTTGATGTATTTGAGTAAGGTATCTCCACCCTTGTAGTTGGTTTCCTTGGACAACATAAACATCTGTGTGGCAACATCACCTGCTTTGTAAAACAACACACATTCTGATGGTAAGTTGTCTCGGCCTGCACGACCTGCTTCTTGGTAATATGCTTCGAGTGAGGCGGGGACTTGGTAGTGGACCACCAAACGAACGTCAGGTTGATCCATCCCCATTCCAAATGCATTTGTGGCAACAAGGATCGGAACTTTTCCCGATGTGTAAGCATTTTGAGTGCGTTCCCGGATTCCGTCTGTGCGACCTGCATGGTACTTCCCAACAGAGAATCCAAAGTCTTTCAAAAGATCGTACACTTCGTCCGTTTTTTTCCTAGTCGCGCAATAAACAATGGCTCGTCCAGGAAACTTCCTACCATCTTTCCACGGTTCGAGTAATTCCATGAGTCGGTCCGCTTTGTCCCTCTCTTGGTTTGGGTATTCCACACTGAATTTGAGATTCGGACGAAAAAATGTGGAGAGTACCACTTTTGGAGAACGCATCCCAAGGGAAACCTGCACATCGGTTTGTACTTTTTCTGTGGCTGTGGCAGTGAGTGCTAAAATTGGAAATTTTGGATTCGGATGCCTTTCTCGCAAAATATGGATTTGGCGGTATTCAGGTCGAAAATCGTGGCCCCATTGTGAGACACAATGGGCTTCGTCCACCACAAGGGAAAATAAATCCATCTCACGAAAGATTCTTAAAAAACCATTGGATAATGCTCGTTCTGGGGAAACAAGTAACACCCTCAGTTCTCCACGGACTGCTTTTGCGAGAATGGTCATTTGTTCCACTTCGTCTTGCGTGGAATTACAAAATGCGGCAGGGATCCCTTTGGCAAGTAAACTCTCTGTTTGGTCTTTCATCAGAGCAATGAGAGGTGATATAACTAGCGTTAGTTTGTTTTTTTGGATGGCAGCAGGCAGTTGGTAAATGAGGGACTTACCGGCTCCCGTCGGTAAAATGGCAAGGGTATCCTGACCCAAAAGAACGGATTCGATGGCTTCCCTTTGTCCAAGGCGAAATTCTGAAAAACCGAATTTGGTTTTGAGTTCCGAAAGTAGATCCAAGCTAACTCTTAGATTTTTGGGAAACAAGAACGGGTCAATGATAAGATTCTCACTTTTTGCCTCATTTTTGAATTTTACAGAAACCGATGACCTTGGAATTGTAACGAAGACCGATGCTTTTTAATACGTTTGTTTTCTTATTATTCTTTCTCATTGTGTATTCGGTTTTCTTGTGTTTTGGTTGGTTTGCCAAAAAAGAGAAATGGGCCTACCGCGCACAAAATCTTTGGTTACTCTTCGCTTCCTATGTATTTTACGGGTGGTGGGAATGGTTTTTTCTCTTTTTAATTCTCATTAGTACCACAATCGATTACGTCGCGGCAAATCTCATCGAATCTTCCAACCACCAAGGGCGAAGGAAACTTTACCTATCAGTTTCCATTTTTGCCAATTTGGGCCTTCTTTTTACCATGAAGTACTATGATTTTTTTGCTGTGAATCTGATTGATTCCTGGAACCAAATCGCCATTTGGCTTGGAGGGAGTGCGGCTACAGATTCGAGTACCTATCTTTTGAAAAACATAGTCCTTCCTGTAGGGATTAGTTTTTACACCTTCCAAACCATGTCGTACACGATTGATGTGTACAGAAAACAAATCCCTGCTGAAAAAGATTTTTTTGATTTTGCATTGTTTGTGAATTTTTTCCCTCAACTAGTGGCAGGACCCATTGAACGCGCACAAGATTTACTCCCACAGTTAAAACAACCGAAGTTCCCCACGATGGATGGTGTCCAAAAAGGTTTGTATGACATCTTACTTGGTTATTTTATGAAAGTGTATGTTGCTGATAATTTAGCAACCTATGTGGACCAAGTTTTTTTTGCAGCAAAGTCCATGTACACCCAAAATCCTGAGATCATCCATTCCATGGACGGCTCACAAGTGTTTGCTGGTGGATTTTTATTTTTAACTCAAATTTATTGTGACTTTGCGGGGTATTCTTTTATTGCACTTGGGATTTCCAGATTACTTGGTGTGACCCTCACCGTAAATTTTGAAACACCAGAATTTGCGAAAACCCCCACAGAATTTTGGAACCGTTGGCATGTAACACTGAATCGATGGTTTCGAGATTACATCTATATCTCTCTTGGTGGGAGTAAGTATGGAAAATTTGCCCAGTACCGCAATTTATGCATCATCTTTTTTCTCTCTGGGCTTTGGCATGGTGCGAACTGGACCTTTATCACATGGGGTTGTTTGCAAGGTGTATACACTCTGATTTACCTTGTCGCCTTTTCCAAGAAGAAAGAAGATTTGGGAGACCAAACGACCGAAACTTCTCGATCTATTTCCACTACGCTTTCCGAAATTCTTAAGGGAACGTTTAGCCGAGTTTTGGTATTCTCACTTGTTGCATTTAGTGCCGTTGCATTTCGTTCCTATGATGCGAAAATGATGTTTGTTTACTTACAAAAATTTTTAAGTGTTTGGACATGGGACCTTTCTCCAAATGGTAACGTGAAAAATATGTTTGGACTTTGGGAAGAATACTTTAAAATATTCTTCCCTCTCCTCATCATCGATGGCATTTCTTATTTCAAAAAAGAAAGGTATTGGATCTTTTTAACCCATCCACTCATCCAAGCATTTGTTTTATCGTTTATGGCATTTCTCATCCTCACAAGAGGAGTTTTTGGAAAAGAGGTAATTTACTTTGCGTTCTAAATTCTTAGGCATTGGTTTGGCCCTTTTGTTTTTTGTGATTTTGGAAATCACAGTTCGTGTGACAGGAATCCATTATTTAGAACAACCTGAAATCTTTTTTGTAAATCTCAAAAAAAACTTTGTGGAATCTGGAAAAGGTGACGCCGATATAATCGTGTTAGGTGATTCGCGCTCTATGGCCCTTGCCGGATATGCAAAAGATGAAAACACTGAATACTCTGTTTACAACCATAGTTTGCCTGCCATGGGCCCAAGGTACTACCGATTCTTTTTGGACAAATACCTTAGGAAAGGGAACAAAAAACCCAAAATGGTTCTCTTTGCCGCCTCGCCGAAGTTATACGCTACAGGTTATGGCCCACCTTTGTATGATCCAGATGCGAAAGTGGTAACAAACAATGAATCCATTTCAGAATATACCAAACGAAGATGGAACGAAGGATTTGAAAAAAACTTTTTTAGAACTCCCACAAAATCCAATGTAATCAGTTACAGTGGCAAACAGGAAGACATGAACCAAATCCTTTGGGAATTCTTCGGCCACAGATACCTCCACCAATTTACCTTTTCTGAGCTGGCTGAAAATTATTCCGGGGTGGAACGCCTTTTCATTTTATCCAAAGCAGCTCCTCTTCTTTATGAATCCTATCGGTTTCATGGAGCGATCCGAAATGCCTTAAGCCAATCCAATTGGAAGGTGGACAAACAATACAAAGAAAAATCTTTATTTTGTGAATCTTGTGAAAACATTGAAGCGGGACTTTGTAAACCTTCTCCTTCTCAACTCGAAGACAATTTGACCATCGAAGACCAAATCAATCGTCATTATGGTAAATATAATATTTCCAACCGATTGAAACCTGAACTGGTTGTATTCTCAAAAGCCCTAGTGCAAAAGGAATTGGCAGAGGAACTCAAAAATCCAACCCCATTCCTTTACCAAAAACCTGACTTCCAAGTCTTAAAAGACCTAATCGAATTCACAAAAAAAGAAGGAATCCCCTTTGGACTTGTGTACATGCCATGGCTTAAGGAAAGACAAGAAACAAAGGAATCACTTGCCCTTCTTTCTGACCTGAAAGAATTTTTTTCCAAAAATCCAGAAGCAAAACTCTTTTTCTTTCCCGAATCTTCCTACCCTTCCGAGCGATTTGTAGATAATATCCATTACGATTGCCGAGGAGAAAAACGGGTAAACGCAGAATTTCGGGAATTTGTGCTGCCTCAAGTCTTTCGTTTTTTGTCATCCAAACAAAAATCCAATTGATTTCCGATTTCGAGTGATGGAGAATGAGGCACTCCATCCGGATAAGAGGAAACCCAATCATGTTTTCGTTACGAAACATATTTGTTTGTATTCTATCTGCCTATCTCATCGGATTACCGGTGTTTGCGCAGAACCGTTATGCGTTGTTCATAGGAACGAACTACAAAGGGAACAAGGCAAAAATCCCTGAGTTAAATCTCTGTGAAGCCGATGCGAATTTTTTAAAAGAGAAAATCCAAAAAAAAGGAAACTTTAAGGATATCAAAGTCCTGTTAGGTTCCATGGTGACTCGTGAGAATGTGAAAAACGCAATCAGCCAACTTGGAAAAGTAGTTGGGAAAGAAGATTCCGTATTTTTGTATTTCTCTGGCCACGGGATGTACATGAAAGATGCGAAGGCAAAAAATGGAATGCGTAACTACCTCATTTGTTACGATCGTCCGCATATTTCGGATGAAGAACTCAATGAATTTTTAACTGAAATCAAATCACCGAAAACTGTCCTTGTGATGGACTGTTGTTATTCTGGTGGGATTGCCAAAAAAGGAAAAAACACTCGTGGTGCTGCCGAGATTCCGATTGCCCAAGGCAATGATGGGGTAGTCCGCCAAAATGCTGAGGATTATTTTTTCCAAGACAAGGCCGTGATCTCTTCCTCAGACGATGACCAAACTTCGATTGAAGTGGGGGGGACCATCAACCACGGGATCTTCACTTACAATTTTGGAAATGCATTGGAAAAGGCTGACCTGAACAAAGATAGCGTGGTGACAGCCCTCGAAGCGTTTTTTGTGGCAAAGGAAGAAACAATCAAGATGGCACGTCAGTTCAGCCATGAACAGACCCCACAAGTTTCTGGGAATGCAGCTGGTATCTTTTTAACGGGATCACCGACCCCGCAAACTCCTCCACCAAAACCACCAAATGTTGTTGTGAATGTTCCCATCACTCCTGTGGAGACCACCACTCCAAACAACCAAACCACAACAACGCCTGTGGCACCGGAACCAGAACCTGCACCAGCGAACGAAACCACAGTTGTCATCCCTCCGATCATTGAAGTGGAACCACCTGCTCCTCCTTCTGTCTCAACAGGGAACATCCTCATTCGCACTTCCATCATCAAAGACAAAACCTATGGAGGAGCGGCCACAAAGTCTCCTTATGACCTCCTCAACAAACAAGGAAAACTGAAATCCTCCCCTCCAGAAGAAAAGGTGAGGGCCATCAAAGTCCTTGTGGATGACCAGGAATACAAAGCCCAAGTCACTACGGAAAAATCCAAAATTTGGGGATCGATCACTCGGAATGGAACCCTAATCCCTGGTGATATCTACAATGTAAAAATTGACAATTTACCAGCCGGGGTCCACCAAATCGAAGTCCGTGCTGACAACTATCCGATCTACAAAACAGCAACAGCTGTGATCCCAAAACAAACGGTGACAGTGGATGCGATGAGTTCGATGGATGGATTTGGAGCGATCCGGGGCCGTGTGTTCTTCAAAACCTTGGACAACCCAATCGAAAAACACCCCATTTATATGCCAACGGTTGTCGCCACAAACCAAATCTTTAAGGTCACAACGGACAAAGATGGATACTTTTGGTTCACCAACCTAAAACCAGGAAAGTATGAAATCAGAGCTAGTTTTATGGAAGAAATGAAACTCGAAAACTCTGAGATTGTTGTGAAACCAGGAGAAGTGACGACGGTTGAGATCATCCTCAATAAAAAATTGAGTTATACCAAAACCAAATACTGACCGAAAGGTCCAAAAACCTCCGCACCCTCGCAAATCTGCTGGGTGACGGAATCTAAAAAAGGCCCTTACAACAAGGGTCTTTTTTTTTCTTCTCAAATCTCCCGAATCCCGTTTGCCGAGGCCCAAGGAACCCGGTGGACGAAAAAAACTTACCGCGTAAACCCTGTGGATCCTTTCTGTTCCCACACCCGTGAGAGTGTTCTCACCTCCCAATCGCTGTTTTTAGGTTGGAAAAGGGCCCAAATGATTAAATTTAATCTAATAAAGATTAAATTTAATCCAGGATGCAATAAATTTCGTGTTTTTTGGTGAAAACGAAGTTTTTTTCCTCTTTTTACGATTGAATTTAATCCCCTTTTTCAGAATCCTATAGTCATAAAAGAAAAAGGGAATCGAGAAAAGAGTTTCCCAGATCTAGAGAGGATCACATGAAAACAACAAAAATAATCGCAACAGGGATCTTGGCCATGGGACTTGCAACTGCAAACCTACATGCTTTGGACACAAACGAGAGATTAGAGCTTTTGGAAACTGCTATGATTGAACAAGCAAGCACTCCAGCGCAAAAGTCTGCCGTTTCTGAATACCTTGCGAACGTTGCAAAAGAAAAAACAGAGTTGGCCCAAGCACTCCGTGAGAGAGCGGGAGCACCTCGTGGTGGTAAAATTCTTAGCCAAATGAACGAGAAGAAGGAACTCCTTCGCCGTGCAGATGCTCTTGAAAAAGAAGCTAAGAAATACAAAAACGTGTCTATGGACCTTCGCTCAGAGTCCAAACAAGTAGCACAAAACTAAGCCACTCAAACTCGGTTTGAGTTTAGCGAGAAAGGTCAGGTTCGCCTGGCCTTTTTTTATGCCCTCTTGATAAATGCTTTCCAAACAACCTAACTATGTGACATAATCAATATATGGTTGACACCCCCCAAGAAATCAAAGAAAAACGATTTGGGCGTGTGGTTCCGATCCTTTTAGTCCTTTCTGGGCTATTGGCTCTTGGATTACTCTTCCGTTGGGGAAGGCCAGTGAAACCCGTGGAACGTTTGCAGTGGGAAGGTTTACAATACCTATCTCCACCAGATGTTTTGGCTTTTATTGGGGAAGAAGTCGGGTCACCAAACACCTATGAGTGGAAGGATTGGGAAAAAAAAATTTCCAATCACCCTAGGATCAAAAAAGTTCGAATCACAAGGGATCCTGATGGATTTTTATTGATTCAGATAGAGGAGAAAGTCGCAGAATTTGTCATACATGTAGGTAGTTCTCTATATGAAGTGGATGAAACATTAGAAATTTTATCCAAAGATGCAGTTTTGAATACTCACTTAATCGTGATTAGTGGGCCTTTTTCAATTGGGGAACAAAAACTAGAAGGAAGACAGATTTTTGATATCACCAAAGAAATGCGATATGCCCTTTCCCTTTACCCAGCACTTTCCACTAGGATTTCTGAACTTGTCGCAGAACGTGACGGAAATTATACTATGTACTTAAAATCACCAAAACCAATGAAAGTGTTTTTAGGTGATAAATTAGAACTCAATTTATTTCGTAAATTATACGCCTCACTTGCTTATATGGAAGCTGAGTCCATCAAAGCCATTTCTATTGATTTAAGGGGAGAAGACGCAGTTTACCATTAATATGATCGAAGATGATTCCCCCATCATAACGGCATTGGATTTAGGTTCTTCTCTTATCAAGGTTGTCATTGGACGACTGATGGGAGACCATGAAATCGAAATCATTGGAACAGGTGTATACCCATCTTCTGGAATCAAAAATGGTTCCATCGTCAATATCGAAACCACTACCAAATCCATTATAGAAGCGTTTGGTGATGCCGAACTGATGGCAGGCCAAGAGATCACTTCCGTTGTTGTGAATGTCTCTGGTAAATCGGTTCATGGGTTCAACGAAAAAGGAATCATAGCCGTTACCAACCGCGAACGGATTGTTTCGGAAATGGATATCATGCGTGTTGTGGAAGCGGCACAGGCCGTACATGTTCCGAATGACCAACAAGTCATCCATGTCCTTACCAAAGAATTCAAAGTAGATGACCAAGTGAATATCAAAGACCCAATTGGGATGACAGGTGTTCGCTTAGAAGCAGAAGTACACATTGTATCTTGTGGCAACACAGCATTGAATAATATTGATCGTTGTGTCGAACAAGCAGGCCTTTTGCAAATGGATAAAATACTTTCAAGCCTAGCCTCTTCCGAAGCGATTTTAACAGCGGGAGAAAAAGACTTAGGAACTGCTGTCATTGATATTGGAGCTGGCATTTGTGATATCATCATTTATGTGGATGGAGGAATTGCTTTTTCCTCAGTGGTTCCGTTTGGTGGATTCCATATCACAAGCGATATTTCCATAGGCCTTAAAACCACAGTGGAGACCGCGGAAGTCATCAAAAAACGATATGGCCACACAAGGATTGATATGGTAGATCCAACTGAAAAATTTGAGATCCCATCCATTTCTGGAAGGCCAGCAAGGTCCGTGTTTCGCCAAGAACTAGTGGAAATTTTAGAGCCAAGGGTTCGTGAAATTTTAGAAATGATCGATCATGAACTGATTCGGTCAGGGTATAAGTCAAGTTTGGCGGGAGGTGTCATCTTAACCGGTGGAACTTCTTTGTTACAAGGCATTGAAGCGACTGCCGAAGAAGTATTACGATTGTCAGTAGGTCGTGCAAAACCTGCGGGGCTCAGTGGCCTTGTGGAACGAATCGCAAGTCCCGAATATGCGACAGCCGTTGGCCTTATCAAATACAGTTCCAAAATACAAAATTTAGAACAAAGAAACATGCATTCCGTATCGGATGGTGAAGGATGGATGAAGAAGGTTCGTCGTTGGATGGAGAACAATCTCTAAGGAAAAATGAATGTTATACCTAGAAGAAGAAAAAACTAGCCCAGCCATTATCAAAGTCATTGGAGTTGGTGGTGGTGGAATGAATGCCGTCACTCGAATGGTGAATTCTAAAATGACAGGTGTAGACTTCATTGTGATGAACACCGACGAACAAGTATTACTCAAATCTCCTGTCGAAGTCAAAATCCAACTTGGTAACAAAGTGACACGTGGAATGGGTGCTGGCGGTGATCCAGAACTCGGGCAAAAAGCAGCCATCGAAGATAAGGAGAGGATTGTGTCGGCACTCAAAGGTGCGGATATGGTTTTTGTCACCGCTGGTATGGGTGGTGGAACAGGAACTGGGGCAGCTCCCATCATAGCTGCCATCGCAAAAGAACTCAAATGTTTGGTTGTGGGTGTGGTAACGGTTCCCTTTTCTTTTGAAGGCAAACGCCGTGCGGAACTTGCCAAACAAGGTATCGACCAACTCCGTGCCAATGTGGACACTCTCATTACGATTCGAAACGATTCTATTTTCCAAGTGGTAGACAAAAACACACCTTTTGATATGGCGTTTCGTGTGATCGACGATATCTTGTTAAACGGTGTTCGTGGGATCAGTGATATCATCAATCATCCAGGTATCATCAATGTGGATTTCGCCGATGTAAAAACCATTATGAAAGACACAGGGGATGCCATTTTAGGAGTGGGTGAGGGACGAGGTGAGGCACGTGTGAGTGAAGCTGTAGAACAAGCCATCAACAACACTTTGTTGGAAGATTCCAGTATCCAAGGTGCCCAGTCCCTTCTCATCAATGTGACTGGTGGGAGTGACCTCACCATCCATGAATGGAATGAAGTTTCTCAAATCATTACGGCACAAGCGGACCCAAATGCCAACATCATCATTGGACTGAATGAAGACCCAAACCTTACCGACCAAATCCGAGTGACAGTGATTGCCACTGGTTTCGCCAAAAAAGGAAAACAATACCAAAGGGAACAAAAGGTTGTGGGTTCAGAAGAGTCCATCTCCCCAATGGTTTACTTAAAAAAACCTGAGGAAAAAGAAGCAGGGTTTACTAGAGAAGTTGATTTGAACAAAGGGATCCGGCAAAACCAAAGGAGTTTTGGTGGACAAAAACAATCCTCTCCGTTCCAAAAGTATGGAGAGGATTATGATATCCCTACGTTTTTAAGAAAGAAAAACGATTAAAAAACTAACAAACTTTCTGTTAGTTGGTGTAAGAACGAACCGAAACAAATAAAGGTTTTCCTTCTTCCACAATCAATTTCTTCGGAGCGTTTGTCACCACAGAACCAGGTGAGTCCACTTTAAAGTCGTATTCTCCTGGCGCGAGTAAAACACGTTTCACTTGGAAGTTGGAAGGAATGGTCCTCCAACAACGTAAGTCAGGTGCGATCGTTTGTGAAACTGCAATTCCAGCTGCCGCTCCCGCTGCCACACGGATGAGGCTCGAAACCAAGTCATTGTTTTTCCCTCGTCCACCAGACTCTATGGCCCGTGCCATGGCTTCGGAAGCGATCACCGCTGCTACCACTTTGACGGCAAGAGAAGTTAAGTTTTTTGTGATGAGAGCTTTGTAGTTTTCATTAAAATTATTCATCGCTGTTTCAGAATAATTGTTCATGATATCAGAATACCCAACATCCACACCATTGATGTAGTACTTTTTCGGAAGGGAACCTTTTGGATCCCTTTCTTTGTAAATTGGGATTGGGTTTTCAGCAACGGATAATGCTGTAATTGCGCCAGCAAGCGATGCGCCTGCCCCTTTCACAGCAAGTCCCTTTTCGACAGCACCACGTAAGGCGGCCGCAAAGTATTCATCTTGGATGAGTTTTCCCCGAGACATCTTAATCGCAGATTTACCCGCTTCGTGGATGATGATCACTTCCGAGAGTTTTTCGTTTTCGGGAGAGGTCCTTTGCATCGAACTGTTGTAAGCTTGTAAACTAGAGCGACCGGCACCGTATTTGGATTTGTCTCCAGAATCACCCTCTTTGGCGGCTAACAAATACCTGTCGGCAATTAGATTTTGGCTTTTGCCAATGAGTTGTTCCATGTTTTTGTATTGGACACGGGCATCATTATAACGGCCAAGAGATTCCGAAACATATGCATCGATGAGCCTCGCTGCATTGTTTTGGCGGTACTCGGCCGCCAAAAAACGCATTTCTTTTAACTCAAAGTCCAAACGCCTAAAATAAATTTTCGCGTTATTTGTGTCACCTTGCAGAAGGTAATTGTTCGCGATGTAGAACTTAATCATTACCCTTTCAAAATCTTCCCCAGTGTAATTGGATTCGTTATCAGAAAGGATGAACGAAAGTCCAGACCGCGTCATACTGACTTTGATATTGTCTGCTATGTCTTCTGCTTCTTTGAAAACTTTGTTGGAAGTGACGTAATCCCCTTTGGTATGAAAGATCATACCCGCTTCCATCAAAAAAAGAAGTTTGTCCTTATTGGAAGAACCTTCGTACAGTTCTCGAATTTTAGGAATGGCAGAGTCATAGTTTTGCCCGTAGTATGCCGATTCGGTTGCTTCGATGATTTTGTTGTAATCACTGGCACAACCGAGAAAAAGAAGAGAGAAAAAGAGAAATGTTTTTTTCATGTAATGGCGGAAGGGATTACCAACTAACCCCTTTGTTTCCTCTAACGGCTAGTTTTCGATAGGACACCTTTTCTGACCAAACAGCAATCGTAGTTTCCACTTCGACAAGTTCAATGTTGATCGATTGTTCTACGATTTTTTCTCCGTCGGAAGTGAACATGTTTTCGTTGATTTCGCAACGAACAAAGAAGTTTGGCGATTTGAGTTTTCCAATGGAAAGCCTGTTGGAAGTAAGACCAGACAAACTGAATTGGATTTCGTTAAGAGACTGTTCTCTTGTTTTTGTACGAACTGTGTAAATTTTGTTTTTGATGAGTTTAGAAACAAACGCGTTGTCAAAAAGTTCGGTTTGGATTTGTTCGGATGTATCGTTACGTGTAGGGAAGTGTGCCACAAAGACACCTTCTTCATGTGGGTTTTCTTTGAAATACTCCCCAATTTGACCGGCTAATTTTTCGGCCGCTTTGACCAATTCTTGGCTTGTGAGTCCACCTGAGTCGGAGATATAATCATCAGCATTGTCGAGCCTTTTTGGGCTGGAACTGCATTGGAATAAGAATCCTACTAAGAGAAAGGAGAAGAGAATTTGTTTCATAACCCCATTTATATGGGGGATGGAAACAAGTCTTGTCAATTCCAAAAATCCGATTTCAATTCCTCGATTTTAGAACTCCGATAAAAAGTTTTTTCCTCTTCGGTCATTTCCTTCATTTCCCTTTCATAAATGAGGTTCACCACTTGGCGGTAAAAATTTGGGCTTTCCCAAGATTGGATGTCCCATTTTTCAGTTTGGTAAAGTTCTTCTTTTTTTCGAAGGAAAATTCGTTTTCGTTCTCTAGAATAACTATAGGGATTTCTCTGAATGTAATCTTCCAAGTAGGAAACCAATATGGATGGAGGGGTCGTTGGGTGTTTGGGAAAAATCAACTCATCCAATACACCAGGGAATATTTCTCCTTTCAATCGGTTTATGGCTGTTAGCTTTTCGTAACTGGTAAGGGAAATTTGGGATTCAATTTCATCCGATTTTTCTTTCCAATTCATATATGCTACATAAACTGCATAGAGGACATGGCCTCTTTCGTCGGGATATTCTGTTAACAGGAAATCATATGTTTTGTCCCTTTCGCCGTTCCATTGGTACGATTCTTTTCCCCGTAAGGTTTCTAAAAAATCCCGTAAATCAGTTGGATACCCTGGACCCTTTAGGACCTCTGGGCGATTTTGTAACCTATTCCAATAGATCTCGGAACGTGAATCAAAGGAAGATTCCTTTGGATCCAACTTCGTTTTTTTCAGAAAAAGGATATAGACAAGACTACCAAGTAAGAAGGAGAGTAGAATCGAGATGACTAGGATGAGGGCAATTTTCTTTTTGTTGGTTGGCATTCTCATTTTGGACTTTTCCTGCACGAAACAATCAAATCAAGATTCCAATGCAGAACTATTAAGTGCATTACTCTCTCAAGGGAGTCCTGTCCAATCCGCCTGTCAAAGATTTATTCTGACGGAAGCCAATTGTGTCGCCGTACCTGATACGAGTACAACCGTTTGCCCAAGTCTGGTTTCAAAATTGAAAGACCAAATTCTACCGAGAGAATTGAGTACGGATGCGGTAGCCATTTTGTATTTTGATTGTTTTTCTAAAATTAATTTGGCATATAATAGTGCTAAGGCTTGTAACCAAAATTCATTTGCTTCCAATGCAGAATATAGGAGAGTCCAACGTACAGGTACGTCTCCTGCTGAGACTTCTTGGCAAGAAGCGATGAACCAATGTGGTTCATTAGAAAATTCCGTTCCCCCCGCTGATTCGGGCCTGCAGGAAACAGACACCATCCTTGGTTCTGATCCTTTCCAATGATTGTTATTAGGAGAAAATCATGTCACTTGTCACAAGAGACCAATTGGTCCAAAAACTAAATCCCATTTACCTACCTCATGAAATTGAAGAACGGATCCTGCCACTTGCAGAAGAGATCAACCGTCTCAAAAAAGAAAAAAATGCCGTGATCCTTGGGCACAATTATATGACACCCGATGTATTTTGGGGAGTATCTGATATCATTGGAGATTCATTGTATCTCTCCAAAATGGCAAAGGAAACCACTGCCGATCTCATTTTGTTTAATGGGGTTCACTTTATGGCGGAGACTGCTAAAATTTTATCCCCTGAAAAAAAGGTTCTCATAGCCGATCCAAAAGCAGGTTGTTCCCTTGCGGAATCCATCACAAGGGAAGATGTCAAAGCTTTAAAAGCAAAATACCCCGGTGTTCCCGTTGTGACGTATGTCAACTGTTCGGCGGAAGTCAAAGCCGAAACGGATGTCTGTTGTACTTCTGCCAATGCGGTACAAATTGTCAACGCGGTAGAAGGGGATACTGTGATCTTTTTGCCAGATGAATACTTGGCAGGTAATGTTCGGAACCAAACGACAAAAACCATCATCTCACACCCAGGACGATGTATGGTCCATGAGATGTACACTCCAGAAGACATTCGTTCCACAAAACGGTTGTTTCCTGGTGGAGTGACTGTGATTACACATCCTGAATGCCATGAAGATGTAGTCAAAGAAGCAGATTTTTCGGGTTCAACTTCACAAATGGTAGATTTTATCCGAAAGAGCAAAACGGACAAAATTATGCTTGTGACGGAGTGTTCGATGGGTGATAATTTACGTGCTGAATTCCCAGAAAAAGAATTTGTGTCCACTTGTCAGACTTGCCCTCACATGAAAAAAATTACTTTGGAAAAAGTAAGGGATGCACTTTTAAAAGAACAATTTGAAATCTTTTTGGATGAAGAAGTGATCAGGCTTGCCCAAAAATCTGTGAATCGTATGTTAGAATTGAGTTATAAAAAATAATATGTTTAGAATTGGAAACGGAATCGATTTTCACAAACTCATCCACGAACCATTTCGTCCGTTAGTGCTTGCGGGTGTTGAGGTAAAATCAGAATTTGCATTTCTCGGTCATAGTGATGCCGATGTGATCTTGCATGCGGTCGCCGATGCGATGTTAGGTGCACTTGCCCTAGGTGATATTGGAGTCCATTTCCCTGACACCGACCCACAATACAAAAACATGAAGTCCACTCGCATCATTGAAAAATGTCTGGAACTTGTGGCAGAAAAAAATTTTAAACTTGTGAATGTAGACTGCACATATGTGGGAGATCATCCCAAAATAAATCCAATCCGTGCCGAACTCAATGCTTCTTTGGCAAGTATCACCAAACTTCCGTTAGATTGTGTTTCGATCAAAGCCACCACTTCCGAAGGTATGGGAGCTTTGGGTAGGAGCGAAGGTGTGATGGTGATGGCGACTGTGCTTATGGAAAGCACAAAGAAACACCATTAAAATCGTTTTTCTTTTGAAGAGGCGATTAGGTTTAAATCCGCATCGCTAAAGAATAAAAATAAAAGTTTGGATGTGAAATTGGGAACAGGCTCGATTTCCCATTTTGCCAAGATACGAACGCCGTTCTCAGTTGCATCGAGTTGGTAGGTCTCTTTTAGCATTTGGTAATGTTTGAATCCTTCCGTTTGGATTTGGAAAGAAATTGTCGGTGTATTTGTGACAGCTATGGTCTTACACTTTACTGTTTCCCCTAAGGTTTTGGATTCCCATTCTTCCCCCACTGTTGGGGGCCGATAGGATTTCGGTTGGAAGGATTCGTATAAGATCTTTTGTGTTTGGTCAGGTTTTAATTTTACCTCCCATGTTCGCTCCAAACGACTTTCCTTTTGGCCAATGACAGCGAAAAAAAACACAAAAACAAAAATGCCAAAAACGCGAAGATACCAAATCATATCTCCATAGAAAAATCTATTGCCTAGGGATCGATTGAAATTTATTTTTCTCCTACCGAAGGAGAATCTTCGGGAGGGTTTAGCAACTGCATTCTGCAAGAGAAATATCATCCAAACGAGTATCTGGCCTCATCCAAGTTTATGAGCGGGAAAACAATCTCACAGCCCACACCAATCCTTTTCCTGAAATTTTAGATGATAACACCTACACTCGCATCTTAAAAGATCCAAATTATTGGATTTCGCAAGCCCTAGAAGATAAAATCATCCAACAAATCGCCATGTCTTTGGACATTTCGGGGATTTTGTACCATGTGGGCACAGAAGCTCTTATCACCAATGCGTATGATTTGTTACCATTGGATGATACAAGAATTGATATGGTGGAAATGATCCAACGTCTTCCCATTTTGATTGGTCGCCTAACAAGAGTAGTTTATCTTAATGTAAAACCATTATCTGAAAATCATTTTAAATTTGTTTTCGTATATCTCCCAGAATACCAAGAGAAATGGTATGATGCCGTTTTTTTCCAAGGTATGTTGAATGGTCTCGCTGTACTATTTGAACTCAAAGAATTCAAAATCAGAATGACGAAAACAAAACTTTTTGGCATTCACGTTTCTCACAAAGAACTGGGTGAAGAGATTCAATTTGGTTCGGATGCAAACGAATACGAATTGGAATGGAAAGATGATGTTTTGTATTTGTCTAGGTCTCACCTAACAAAAGATAACGTAACATCTCGCCAT
The DNA here is from genome assembly GCF_004769635.1 of Leptospira jelokensis. Taxonomy (GTDB): domain Bacteria; phylum Spirochaetota; class Leptospiria; order Leptospirales; family Leptospiraceae; genus Leptospira_A; species Leptospira_A jelokensis. The sequence goes on along the minus strand of NZ_RQGH01000026.1, from coordinate 309,387 downwards.
CGGGTGATGGTGACTTCCCGATCAGAAACAGAATTAGAAGAAATGTCGATTGTGGATGTTCGGGATGTTGTGGGCAAATCACGTGAACTAGCCATTGAAAACCGTGATTTGGAAGCGGCAGTTGAAGTTTTAAAGTCTTTCAAACAAGAGTTGGAAAAAAAACAACTTTCTATGGCGAAAGACTTACGATTGGCAAAGAACATCCAAAAGGGTCTCATCCCAGAAATTATACCAGACTGGAATGGAATTCAATTTTGGACTGGTTTTAGTCCCATGCAAGAAGTGAGTGGGGACTATTATGATTATTTTCCTTATCATACAGATAAGTTAGGTGTCGCTGTCTGTGATGTTTCAGGGCACGGTGTGCCTGCAGCATTTATCACAGCATTATCGAAAATGTTGTTTTCGAATTTTAAGAAACCAAAACCTTCCGAAACATTCAAACTCATCAATCGGGAGTTACTTGACCTTGTCAAACAACAGGGTTACACAACCTGTGTTTATTTACTCATCCATTCTGATTACAAAGTAGTGTATTCAATTGCTGGCCATCCAAGGCCTATTTTATTTCGGCATAAAACAGGAAAGGCAGAGATTTGTGATGGTGAAGGAACCTTTCTTGGAATGTTTCCGGATGCTGGTGATACTTACCGCGATTTACACCTCCAATTAGAGCCAGGTGATAAACTCTTTTTGTATACTGACGGTCTAACAGAAGCAGAGAACGATCATGGACTTGCGTTTGGTGAAACAAAACTCATGCATCTCATAGAAGAAAATGCAAATGCATCAATCCAAGAAACAGTGGAACTCATCATGAACCACCACCGTGAATTCACAATGGGAACTGATGCGATGGATGACATCACCTTACTCGGATTACAGTTATCTCCCAAATTAGAAGACTTTCGTGTTTTACAATCGAAAGGAGATCAGGTTTACCAAAAAAAAGATTATAAACAGGCAACTTTGTATTACAAAGAAGCTCACAAAATTTTACCGAGAGAACTTAATACACAACTTGCATATGGGAAAGCTCTTGCCTATAGCGGTGATTACGAAAATGCCGTTGTTATGTTAGAGTCCTATAACAAATTCAAAACCAATCACTTTAAATCTCATGCGATCTTAGGTTATTGTTATTTCCGTTTGGGCTTGTATGAAAAAGCAGAAGTGGAATGGAAAAAAGCCTACTCCATCAATGATTCTAATTTATCAAACCTATACAATTTGGCCCAACTTTACCGTAAGTTAAACCAAAAACAAAAAATGAAAGATGTCATCGATAAGATGAAACACATTGAAGACACCTACTTACACATCCTTCCACTGGAAAAAAAGTGGGAATTGTTGCCAGATGAATCGATTTAAACTGTTACTACTTTCAATTTGTTTTTTTCATTTTAGTTTTCCCAAAGACCATAGTTTTCATTCCGATTATGGATTAGAATGGTGTTATTTTGTTGGGCACATCAAAGCAGAGTCGGGAAATCTATATGGATATGAACTTTCTTTTTTTCGATTAAAATTTAGTGATGGAAAAGATTGGAATCCAGAAGTTTTTCCTGTGCATTTTGCCATATCCGATTTGAAACAAAAACGCCATGAAACAAGCCAAACTATCAAACGAAGCCTAGGGGACCTTGCTGGCTATCAAACGAATAAAATTTATAGTGGCGAATATGAATTTCAAATTCTTTCAAAAGATCAATTTTTGATCAAAGCAAATCCAAAATCCAAAACAATTGCTTTGGAACTATTGTTGAATGGAAATGGAAACATCCTTTCCCACGGTAAAGATGGGATTTCAATTAAATCCAAACGGAATCCAAATATTTTTTCGTATTACTATAGTTATCCGAGATTGGTTACCACTGGAAGTTTATGGTTCCAAGGTAAAAAAGAAACCATACTTTCTGGCGAATCATGGATGGATCATGAGTGGAGTGAAAAATCTTCTAAGTCTATCCCTACTCTGGCAACAGGAGAGTCAGGTTGGGATTGGATTTGTTTGATGGACAATCATGGTGGGGATTATGTATTCTTTCGGTTCCGAGCCTCCAAAAATTCAGCTCCAGAAATATTTGGTACCTATCGTGATCCCAAAGGCAAGGTGACTTATTGGAAAGAAGGGGTAGAAATCCAAATGGATCCCGTTGGTGAGTTTTGGAAGAGTAACAAAACCAAAATAGTTTATCCCTTACATTGGAAAATCAAATACCCAGGAGGTGAATGGGAAGTAGAACCCATTTTCAATGAACAAGAGTTTGATGGAAGTGATTCCACCCAAACCATCTATTGGGAAGGAGCCGTTTTGGCCAAAGATCCAAATCAAAAAAAGTCTGCGAAAGGATATTTAGAATTGAAAGGTTATCAAAAATCGAAAGACTGGTGGGAGTTCTAAACCATGTGGAAATACTTTTTAAAGCGGTTTTTATTGATTTTTCCAACCCTACTTGGAATCACATTTTTGGTTTTTTTAATTTCTCATTTTGCCCCTGGTGGCCCACTCAATAGCGAAATTGCAAAATTAAAAGGTGCGGGGAATTTGGCAGGTGCTTCCACCAAACAAATTTCCCAAGAAGAAATTGATCTTATTAAAAAAAGATTACATTTAGACAAACCGGCCCCAGTTGCTTATCTCTATTGGCTCAAACAAATCGTACAGTTTGACCTCGGTGAATCGAGATTACATTCAAAAAAGGTATCAGAACTCATTGTGGAAAAACTACCAGTTTCCCTTTTCTTTGGATTATCAGGATTCTTTTTAACATATTTGATTTGTATACCATTGGGAATCCAAAAAGCGTTAAAAGAAGGAAGTCGGTTTGATTTCATCACGAGTTTCATCATCTTTTTTACATATTCTCTCCCAGTATTCGCCTTTGCGATGTTACTCTTGTATTTATTTGCTTCTGGAGAAGTGTTTTCATTTTTTCCATTAGGCCACGAAGTTTCTGATTTTTATGAAGACTTAAGTTTTGTTGGGAAAGTAAAAGATCGATTGGCTCATATGTTTTTACCGGTGATCTGTTATGTGGTTGGTAGTTTTGCTGTATTAACCTTACTTATGAAAAATAGTTTGCTTGACCAAATTGCAAAGGAATATGTGCGAACTGCCATTTCCAAAGGGCTAAGTTTTTCAGATTCTATTTTTAAACATGCATTCCGAAATTCACTCATTCCAATTGCAACAGGATTTGGCAGTAACTTAACATTGATTTTCTCAGGATCCCTTTTTATCGAATTGGTTTTTAACATCGATGGAATGGGACTACTTAGTTTTGAAGCAGTTAGAGAAAGAGATACCGATTTGATGATGGGTTTACTTTTGGCCCAAAGTTTTTTAGGTTTAATCGGAAAAATTGTCTCAGACTTTTGTTACATCTTAATTGACCCGAGGATTGATTTCGAATGAAATTTATATCAAACCCGGCAAACGTCCGTAAGTGGGAAAAATTCAAAAAGAATAAAAGGGCTTATTATTCTTTAATGATACTCTTTTATTCTTACATTTTATCTTTGTTTGCGCCAATTTTAATCAATAACAAACCTTTGTTTGTTTTGTATGAAGGGTCAGTTTCTTTCCCAATTTTTCAGTTTTACCCTGAAACTAAATATGGAGGGACCAATCTCACAGAACCCAATTATAAAAAATTGAATCGTGAGTCTAGGTTTCAAGATTCTGGAAATCATATGGTATTCCCACCAATCCCATTTGGAGTGAACGAAGACAATTTGGAAAGTTTAGAAGAAGGAACCAATCCTCCATCGAAACCAACGTTACGCCATTGGATGGGAACCGATGATAGAGGAAGAGATGTTTTCACAAGGATCATCTATGGGTATCGACTTGCCATGACATTTAGTTTGATCCTTATCGTTGTAGAAATTTTACTCGCTTCCTTTATCGGTGGGATTCAAGGGTATTTCGTAGGTCGATTGGATTTGTTTTTACAACGGTTAATCGAAATTTTATCAGCAATTCCTTTTCTCTATTTGATATTGATCATGGGATCATTTTTTGGCAGGGGATTTATGGTTCTCATTGTAACCTATGGTTCCTTAAGTTGGATAGGACTCAGTTATTATATGCGAGGTGAATTTTTGAAGCTCCGCAAACAACAGTTTGTTGATGCTGCAAAAACTTTGGGTGCTTCGTCTTACTCCATCATCATGCGACATCTTTTGCCGAATTCACTCACACCTCTTGTTACCTTTTTACCTTTTATTTTGATATCGGCGATTTCGGTTTTATCAGCTTTGGACTTTTTGGGATACGGGATCCCAGCACCCAATCCTTCCTGGGGAGAACTCATTGGCCAAGGAAGGGAGAGGCTCACTGCTTGGTGGCTCATCACCTTTCCATCAGTGGCTCTTTTTTTGACGATTTTATTTTCTGCTTTTGTGGGTGAGGGCCTTCGGGATGCCTTTGATCCAAAAGACAAGGTGGTTTACGAATGACAACAAGTTCCAAAACCATTTCCGTAAACAACCTCTCTATCGAAATCAATACTGACGATGGCATCTTACCCATTGTTAGTGGGATCAGCTTTGATTTAAACAAAGGCGAAACGTTAGCACTTGTTGGAGAGTCGGGTTGTGGGAAATCCATCACCAGTTTAGCGTTAACAAAACTTTTGCCTTCCAATACAACCATGTATCCAACAGGTTCCATTCTATTGAATGGCAAAAATTTATTAGAAGCTGATGCAAATACCCTTCGATCGATACGTGGAAAAGAAATCACTTATGTTTTCCAGGAACCTTTTACTGCCCTAAACCCTTTACAAAAAATTGGAAATCAATTGGTTGAGGGTTTTTTATTACATGGATTGGGTTCAAAAGAAGAAGCAGAAAAGAAAGCAATTTATCTTTTGGAACGAGTTGGGATTACAGACGCCAAACATCGATTAGAGCAATATCCGAATCAGTTTTCGGGAGGAATGTTACAAAGAGTTTGTATCGCTATGGCACTTATGTGTGATCCAAAAATATTGATCGCAGATGAACCAACGAGTGCCATCGATGTAACAATCCAACTTCAGTTGATCGAATTATTAAAAGAGTTAAAAAAAGAACATGGGATGGCAGTTTTGTTTATCTCACATGATATTGGTCTGGTAAGTCATATTGCCGATCGAATTGCAGTCATGTATGCGGGAAAAATAGTGGAACAAGGGAACGTTGATTTGGTGATCGATTCACCAAAACATCCTTATACAAAGGCATTAATTTCTGCGTATCCAAATCATGAAAATATCGGAAAAAAATTAGTAACCATTGATGGTATTGTTCCATCACCAAAATCATACCCTCTTGGTTGTCGTTTTCACACTCGCTGTAACGAAAAAATGGAGATTTGTGCAACTAAGATTCCAAGTCCAACGAAAGTGACTGATTCACAAATAGTAGAGTGTTTTTTGTTTGGAGGAAAAGAAAGTGCTTAATGTAGAAAACTTAGTTGTTTCTTATAAACAATCACAATCTCTTTCTTTTTCGACAAAACGATTGGTGGCCGTTGATGGAGTAAATTTTTCGATTCCCAAAGGCAAAATATTAGGCCTTGTCGGCGAATCAGGTTGTGGTAAATCCACAATTGGTCGAGCCATCTTATCATTATTACCTTTTGACCAAGGGAACATTTCGTTTGAAGGACAAGAAATAGGGAAAGTTTCCAAAGAAAATCAAAAACTTTTAAAAAGAAAAATACAGGTTGTTTTCCAAGATCCATATTCATCGTTAAACCCGCGTTTTACGATCGAAGAAATTGTCACTGAAGGATTACAAATCCATTTCCCCAATCTTAGTCCTCTGGAAAAAAAAGAGAAAGCAATCCAAGCTTTGTCGGAAGTGAATTTACCATCAGACATTTTACATAGATACCCGCATGAGTTCAGTGGTGGCCAAAGACAAAGGATTGCGATCGCACGTGCCCTAATTTTGGATCCTAGTTTAGTAGTTTGTGATGAAGCCGTTTCTGCATTGGATATTTCCACACAAGCGCAAGTGATCAATAATCTATTATTACTTAGAGAAAAGTACGGATTGTCCTATTTGTTCATTTCGCATGACTTAAATATTGTAAAACATGTGTCCGACAGAATTGCGGTTATGTATTTAGGGCAAATCGTGGAAGAGGGTAGTCGGGATGAAATCAGCCAAAGACCACGCCATCCTTATACACAAGCTTTGTTTTCTGCAAGTTTTGATTTAAAAGATCGAAACAAAACGGCAAAACCGTTGGTTGGGGAAATCCCAAGTATTCTCAACCAACCCAAAGGTTGTAAATTTCATACACGTTGTCCCATTGCAAAAGAGATTTGCAAATCAGAAGAGCCAAAGGAAATTTATCCTTCGGATGCGCATCGAGTGAAATGCCATTTTCCACTACAGTAAAAGTTTGTGAAGTTATCGCTACGTGATACAATCAAGGGTGTAATTGGAAAAATCCTTTTAACCGGAATTTTTGTCATCTCTATGACAATGTTTTTTATATTGTATCCGCTGTTAGCTGATCCTGACTATTATAAAAATTTGATCCTTGAAACGACTTATAAAATCACAGAACTCAATGTGAATTATAAAAGTTCTGAACCTGTGTTTTTCCCATTTCCTGGAATTGAGTTGAATGATGTAACGGTTTCCAAATTTGATGATGAACTCATTCACGTGCAGAAACTTCGGATTGAGGTGTATTACGGCGTATTTGTTGGAAAACCATTAGAAATTAGAAAAGTTTATTTAAACACGGGCACAGTTGAGATCACCCGTGAAAAAGATGAATCCTTTCCTCTTTTTGATAGGCTCACAACCAAACCAAGCATAGATACAAATTTAAATTCCAATCCATTGGGAAACGCAAACACAGAATCCGTTTCCAAAAACAAAAATCAGAAGGGAACAAATCCTTACGATGTAAGTGAAGATGATATAGGTAAACCTACCGAATTCTATTTTTCCAAAACATTTGCAAACTCGGTCAATCAAATCGAAATCAAAAATATTACGATCTTATTTGAAGACAAATTGTATTCTAGGAAAATTAATTTATACCTTTGGGGTACAACCTTCCATTTGGATCGAGACCTTCGTAACTTAGATCTCTATATTTATGGAAAACTAAATAACGAACCAATTTCATTAAGTACTGATATTTTATTTTCTGAAGATAAAATGACGTATGAATCCTTACGAATAGAAGGTGAGTTTACTTTCCAAAACTTGAAAGGAATTGATTTACACGATATTTTAATTATTTTTACAAGAGGTGATTTGCGATTTGCAAAAACTTCTGGCACAATCCCATTTTACAAACGTGATGCGGCAAAAATATATGCTGTAGTCGATCGAATGCATATCCAAGATCTAGCATTAAAAGACGGAAAAACCTTTGCCGATGGCCATGTTTCCACTCTGATGCACTATGATATGAATGAGGACAAACTTTCCTTTGCGAATATTATCGTGGAATGGAAGGGTAAGTCAAAATTATACGGTTCTGGATTTGTCAATTTTCTAAAACCACCACTCTCTCCAACGATTTCCTTTGAAGGAAGTTCTGATTACTTAGATGTACCAAGTATCATCAAGGTGATCAAAATTTGGGTAGATCCAGATTTTGAAAAATCAATTTTAACCCGAGATATTCCAAGCACTGGTTATGCGAATCGGATGAACGTACATTTGAATTTTCAGTTACGAAATTTGACAGTGGTGGATTTTAAAGCCGATTCATTGAAATTAAATGTGCATTATGCAAAGAGAAAATTAAACATCAATCGTTATGAATTGAGAGCTTATAATGGTCTCGCGGTAGGGAATGGAAGTTTTAGCTGGGTAAATCCAGTTGGATTGACGCTTAAAGGTGAAATCCATCATGCTGCCATTGCTCCACTACTTTCTGATATTTTTCAAATATCACCAATCACAGGTAATTTAGATTCTGAATTCATTCTCTCCTCTCCTTCGGATACGGAAGAAGGATTATTGTCTAATTTACAGATAACAGGAAATATCAACGCCAAAAATGGTGAATTACTTAGTTATACAAATATTTTGAAACCAATTAGTTCCATAGGTAGTATCATCAATTTAAAGAAAATTGATTTTAGCCGAGCAACACCTTATAACGAACTTAAATTTGATTTTTTATATGCGAAAGAAAACATCGATGTTCGAAACTTTGTTTTGAAAGCAGATGGAATTGCAGGTTCTGGTGGTGGAAAGATTGCATTCAACAAATCAATTGATATGAAGTTTACTATTGCATTCCCTGGTGTTGCTGGTAAGGCTTTAAAACTTCCGATTATCTACCGTGGAACTTATGGGGTATCCACTCCTTTCATCGATCCGATATGGTTGGGTTCCGTTTATGCAGGGACAATTTTTTTAGCAAGCCCCGCTGGGGCAGCTGTGGGTGGGATTGCAGGATCTGCAATGTCTGAGTATGTAAATAAGGCAGTAGACAATGTAACAACTGGTGTTCAAAAAAGTTGGAGTGGCATTAAATATTTGTTTGGTGGAAAAGAAGAAGAAGAGAAAAAAGAAGAAAAAACCAACGAATGATTCCATTGATTTTTCCTCCTAAATAGCTGTTGTTATTGCATTATGTATTGGATGGCTTCACAAACCCCAAAATCATCATACTTAAAATCCACTTTGGGTTTGTCAGATCGTAACTCTGAAGGTGAAAACTCGATTTGGAAGTATTTGGAACCACCTTCATAAAAACATAATTTTTCAGATGCTTCTATCTGTTCTTCGTATTCAGAGTAACAACTCCTTTCGATTCCAGTAATGTATAACTCACCTTTTGGTTGTCTCCATTTGCTAGTGGAGATACAATTGCTTTCATCAATGGAAAAGGAGGTATCCAGTGTACCTTCATAATCTCGATTCCGTTTCACATTTGGATTGAATCGAAATAAGTCCAACATCATCCAATACCGATTGTTAGAAGATAAAATGTAGACCATCTTTCCTAATTTTTCATCAAAGCCACCTTCACCAAACTTAACTGCGATTAACATTTTGGCTTTTTCATAGTCATTGTTTTTGATGATATCTTTGTAATCACTAGGAATGGCTTTTACATATTCTTTGAATCCTTGGCCTGCAATCAGCAAATTGGGAGTAGTTTCCAATGGAGACAAAATAAAATCTTGTTTATCCGTTTTGACTTTGAATCCCAACGAATTTCCAGATTCTTCTGCCGAAAAGGAAATAATCGATTGTATTTCCTCTTTTGATACGTTACCCATTCCATCCAAAATTTGTAATTTGATCCTGAAATTGGTTCCTGAGTCTTGCAAAATTTCAAAGGTTGCAACTGATTTGGATGGATCTAAATTTGGTTCCAATTTCTTTACTTTTTCTAAAGCAAGAGGACTGGAATCAGATTGAACCAAATACTGACTTTCGAATCCAGAAACAGAATAAACCCCTTCTTTAGACAAATACTCAAAAACTTTTTCAGAAAGGTATGGATAATTTTTAAGTTTATTAAACTGGCCAACTAACCCTTTGAAGGTGGATGCCCGTAGAGGAAATCCAGCTATAAATGAATTGATCAGTTCGTTTCGTTGTTCTGATAATTTTTGATCAAAATCGTTATTGGTCTTCACCGACGAGATGGCACCTGCTTCGTCTACTTGCGAAAGAATCGGATACTTCTTTTTAAGAGCCGTTACATATTGGTCTTCTCTGGAAGGGTTTTCAACGAGTTTTACAATTTGGTAAAGTTCTTCTATTTTTTGGAGTTGGTCATCAGGTGACGAAACCAGTGATTGTAACAAAAATTGAAAGATCGTGAAATTGTTTAAATCAATGGAATCCTTAACTGATTTGGGATCAAGGATGAGTTTTTTGATTCCATTACTTTCACGGTATTCCTCTTCTGATACAATGATCATCTTTTTTTTAACAGATGCATTGGAAGATGATTTTAAGAAATCGTTTCCAGCCACATCAAATTCTTTAATGTAACCAAATTCTGTTTTACACTTATGTTTGATGGATGTTGGGCATTTGATTTGGTATGTTTTGTATACCATATCATTTTTTTCATAAGAGATTAACGATAGGATCTTAACGGCATCCGAATCACCAATCGTCCCAACTTTTTCAGCCAAAGGTTCTTCTGATTGGAGTACATCAATTGTATCTTTTAAATCGACGAAGAAGATTTTTTTGGGAACCGTATAATTCTCTACTTTTTTTTTGCTGCAGTTCAAAAGAACTACAGCAGATAAAAGGATCAATGTACAAGTAATAGGATTGGTTCGTTTCATTTGAGTCCCTTAGTAACTATCCACAACATGGATGTATTCACCGAACAAATATCCTTTTTTACCGTCACTTGTTTTCACTTGGTACCAAAAGTCTTCCATCTCTTCCCCTTTGCTATTGGTGATGATGTACTTTCGTGGTTCTCTTGAAACAATTTCCACAACTGCATTTCCAGGTAGACCTGTGATGACTTCAGAACGTTCGTTCGCTTTGGAGCGTAAATTCAAACGATCGGAAACATTGATGATCGCATATTGTTTTGCTGCTTTTAATTTTTTTAAGTTAGAGCTCAAATCTGACAAATTTGGGTGATTTGGGTTGGATTTTTTAAATCGAATCAAAGTAGGAATGACTTGTGCTGGTTTAAAGTTTGAGATGGCATCAAACGCTTCTTTGCTGATCTCTGTATCAGGGCTTGGAAGCAGAGCTTCGATTGCTGCCAAAGATTCATCAGTTTTAAATTTTCCAGCACTATACAAACAAGCCATAACAAAGTCTTTGTCCGCGTTTGAACAAAATGGTTTTACGTACTTCCATTCGTCCCAGGCATTGATATTTCCAAGTCCACGAATGGCAGCGAGTTGTGTTGGTTTGTCTTTCCATTCGATCGCATTACGGAAGATAGGTGCGTTCCCACTCCTTCCTACCTTTGATAACCCTTGGACGCTATAAAAACGAATCTTTTCGTTTTTATCTTTGGCTCCTTTTTCAAAGTAGGATTGGGATTTTGTATTTCCAATTTTTGCTAAGGCCTCAATGGATGCTTCTCTTACGTAAACATCATCGTTATCATAAGCTTTTTGTAATTCGTTGATTCCAGCTTTGAGGTCTCCGAGAGCGGTAGCAGCTTGGGCTCGGATTTTACTCGATTCCCCTTTTTCCAATTGTTCCGTCACTGGTTTTACGTACTTTGCTTCACCAGATTTTCCCATTTCAGCTAAAATCGAAATTTTGTCAGCGTCACTACTTGCTGATTTGAGTTCGTCTTTTAGATCACCTGCATACAGTTGGAAACCGAAAACTAAAATTAAAAATGTGAATCCTTTCTTCACGTAACACTCCGATCGTTGGCAGTCGCCAGAATTCACCAACTGTTCTAGAATTTTCCATCTTTGTCAAGGATTCATTCATAAGAAATATTGACCGAAGCTTGCGTGGGACCTGTGCCTGATATGGGCCTAACCCAGTCAAATTGCTTATCTCTAGGGCAAATTTTATTTCTCATATTCCGAACCAACGACGAAACATCTGCATTTGTTTTTACTAAGTTAATAAAAAATTTCCTTGTAATGCTTATTTTTTAAATCAAGATCAGTTCTATCATGAATGGGGACCAGACCTTTCGGAATCAATTTGTTCGCTTTGTAGCAAAAATAATGGCTTTTGAAACCAAACACCAAAACCGTCTTTCTCTTTTATTGGTTATCTCTACATTCTCTGTTTCCCTTTGCAAACCTTTAACCCTCAACAACCCATCAGATCCTAACTCTCGCAGTTACTTTGAGAATGCAGTTGTAAATTGTTTACTCGGAGTTTATGAAGCGTGTACTTCTTGCAAACCAGCACCTGGACCCTGGGATAGTTTTGTAGGTACGGCCTCAAGTGGCACCACTTTAGGATTTGGGATCAAAATCGATTCAAATTACAACAGTTATTCGATTGCGCAATCCCAATTCAATTTTCCAGGTGGTGGTGTTGGTTTTATAGGAACTCCTGGTTCTGAGATCAATTTTTTTATCACAAAAAAAAATGCAAATGGCCAGTTAGACTGGCTTAACTACGTCGGAAATCGTACGGATGGACGTTTTGATATTTTGTATCGTGAAAATGATGGTATTTACTTTTTTCTTAGAACGAGTGCCCTTTTACAATTCGTTAAACACCCATTTGCTGGTGCAATTGGTACCGATGGCAATTCGGTTGTCGGAAAACTCAATCAAAACGGTGAGTTTATTTGGACAACTTATATCAACAATTCTGTGAATGGCCCCGATACAGAGTTAGGATCAGTCATCGACAGTCAAGATGGTTCTGGACTTTACCTTTTTGGAAACACGGTAGATGGTCTAACCGATAATGGAACATTGAATGGAACCTATTCAGGCCAAGATTTTTTCATTCGAAAACTTTCTTATGATGGCCAAACGATTTGGACGAAAGTGTATCAAATTCCAGGCGACGTCACATTGTATCGGCCCGTTAAGATCACAGAAATTCCCAATGGGACAGGATTTTTTCTCACCACAACTGTGGGTACAAGTGCTACTGATTTGAGTGTGAGTTATCCGAACAATAAAAATTCAAAACCTGCGTTGAATACAAAACTTGTTATGAAATTGGACCAAAATTTTGATTACCAGTGGCATCGTTATGTGGGTGATGGGGCAAACCCAACCGAATTATTTTTTAATTCTGATTTAGCGTTTAACGATTCTAGTTTTGTAATGGGAACTACGTATGGAGACGCTGTTATATCGAGTGGCCTTAACCACCCAAACCCTTTAAATGGAGATGCCACTCAATTTTTTTCGTTAGATGGTTCTGGAAATGAAAACTACTCCAGCTTTATCTATAGCGGAACTGAATTTTTAACCCATGGAACAACCAGATTATTGGATCAAAACTTAGATCGTTATATCCTATCTGGTGCAAGGATACAAAGCAGTGTGTCTTCTGGTTATATTTCGGAAGTGAAGAAATCTAATTTTACTGAGTTGACACGTTATTATACAAAAGGTACTAATATTACTTCCTTCCAAAGGCATTGTGATGGATCATATACAGCATTAGGTATGAGCACAGCGGATATACCAGGTGCAATTATCCCGAAGGGAAGTGCTTCTTTGAATAGTTTTGTCACTCGATTCAAACCCTAAAAGGAGTGAATTCGAATTTCATTCCACCTCGTTCCGAATCGGAATCCCTTCTTTTTTTAAGATCTTTAATGCATTTGTGGAAGTGGACACCCCACTTCTGATTTTATAATCAAAGTCCATTTTTCCATCCAATTCGAGTTCGGTGAAATGGTAAAGTTTGGCCCATGGAATCTCTGCTAGTTTTAAGTCATGGGTAGTTAAAAATACAATGCAGTTTTTTTCACGTAACACAGACAATATTTCACGAGTTGCAATGAATCTTTCTTTGGAGTTAGTGCCTTTTAAGATTTCATCTAAAAACAAAATTGGTATTTTTTTGGAACTTTCTGCGTTTTGTATGATGGAAGATAACCTTCTTACCTCTGAATAAAAAAAGGACACTCCATCTTCCATCGAATCTTGTGAACGGATCAAAGTGTGGATTTGGAACTCAATGTGTTCAAAGTTTTTGCCAATCAATGGGGCACCAGATCCTGCGAGTAACAACGACATGGCGATGGAACGCAAATACGTTGTTTTTCCACTCATATTGGAACCAGTGACAATCATCAGATCACCAGGTTTCATTTCCGGCAAAGGGTTTGAAACTCGATTGGTTTCGGGAAGCATTGGATGTGCTAAAGATTCAGCATTTAGATGTGTTTGTTCCGATTCGATTGGGAAATAGGCATCTGTGTGGATGTAACCAAAATTAACCAAAGGGAGGACAGAGTCCAATCCAATGATTTGGTTTTGTAACAAGTTCCAATGTTCGCAAAATCTGAGTTTCCATTTGAGTAAGGATTGGATTTTCCAAAGGTCCCATAAAAAAAGTAAATTCAAAACCAAATGGGGGAGTGGTGATACCAAAAGTTCTGAAGAGTCACCTAAATTTGTAATTTTTGTTAACATTTGTTTGGTGAATTTTCGGTTTTTGGATAAAAACAAAAATGTTTTTTGGAATCGGTCTGATGTTGTACTGAGTGATCTGATTTCCTTCCAATACAATAAGGACTCTTTTCTGTAACTCAAAAACAACAGTCCATTGATGAGAAAAAGGAATGGTATGAGTGGTAAATCAAACAACAAACCAACGGCCATGTACAAGGGTGAAAACACTCCCCAAATGGGAAAAAACCATCGTAACCAATTTCGTTTCTCCCAAAAAGGAGAACTCTGGTTCACTTGGGGCAAACTGAATTTTTCATTCGGTTCACCGTCCAAAACCAAAAATTTCCGCATCAACTGAAAGGGATAATTTTTTTGTTTTAAGATTTGTTCCACGATCCCTTGATTCGGTTTAGGATCTCCCACCAATCCATTTGGTTCTTGTAAAAAACGATACAAATAGTGATGGAATCCAGATTCTGTGATGGTAATATCAAAAACTCCCAAAAATCCTTGTTTGGTGCAAAGATCCAAATCAATGGAGAGTGGATGGTTTCTCACAGGAACCGGGTATTCCCAGATTTCCCTTGTTTTTAGTTTTTTAAACTCACCCGTGAGCCTATGGATTTCTTCTTCGATGAATTGAAGTGTTTTTTTGGCAAATTGGAGTTGTAATTTCTTTTGGGCATACAATCGAACGAGATAAATGAATGGCAATAATGGAAAAAGAGAAATCAAATATTCTAACCAAGAAAGTTTTGCCAAATAACAAACGCTAAGAGCGGAGACAAAAACCAAAAATGTAAAAAGTCGAATCAAACTAACGATCCGAAGTCGTTTGGATAAAAATTGGATTTTAGATTTGTATTTTTTTTTCCTAAGAGTTAGGAAAGTATACCTGGGATTAGTGGAAAAGTGGTCGTTCGTAATTTTCTTCTTCCCTTCGAGAAATCTCAGTATCAAGGACTCGGATGAGACTTCCTAAGTCATTTAATCTCCATTTGTCGATGAGACGCCCTTTTCCTCGACCAGAAAACTTATTTAAGTAGAGAGTACCAAATAGGTCTTCTCCATACTCATAAGCAACGAAGCGCCCACTTCGTCTTCCTGTAGAATTTTCCAATCGAATTGTCATGAACGAATACCAAAAATCAGAGAAAAAAAAATAGTACAAGCAAAATTTTTTGCTTCAGGATATTCATTTTTCGGCGATACATATATCGGGGGAAGGCTACTTACCACGGATGGTGGGCCCTTCAAATAGAGAAACCCCGCAAACCGGAAAGCACGGAGGCTTGTATGGATTTCTATCCTGATATGAATTTGGAGTTTAAAAGCTCCTTCGTTAAAACCAACCAGTTTTTTGCCAATACACAAGACGAATCCCTTCTCCCTCAAAAGGGACTTGCGGCTCGTAACCTACTCAACCTCGCACAAATGACCAAACTCCGCGAAATTCGCAAACGCCATTTGAAAAAAGGACACCAACGCGAAGGGTTCCACTGGGACTAATTGCCTAAATTTCTCTTGACCATCTGAAAGTAGGGTCTATCATAAAGACCGCTTTTAGATGGAGAGATATGGCAAATAACCTAGCAGAAGTTTATAAGGAATCCGCAGAAAAATTTGGTCCAAGACCAGCATTTTGGTATAAGAATGCGCAAAAGGATTACCAAGCCCTAACCTATAAACAACTTTACGAAGATGGTATCGCACTTGCAGAAGCCCTCATTGATTTGGGTGTGAAAGCAAGGGAACATGTTGGCGTTCTTGCTGACAACCGAGTGGAATGGATCATTGCCGATTGTGCCGTGTTAACTGCTGGAGCGGCAAACGTTCCTCGTGGTTCGGACATCACTGATTCGGAGATTGTTTACATTTTAAATCACTCAGAAGCCAAAGTTGTTTTTTTAGAAAACGATAAAGTTTACGAAAAATACAAAAATAACAAGTCCCAAGTGAAATCGGTAAAAACCGTCATCATCATGGACAAAGACACCAAATTAAAGTCAGGTGCTGGCATTTTACACTTTTACGATCTTTTGGAAAAAGGAAGGGAACTTCGCTCCAAAGGAAAACGAGAAGCGGAAAAGCGGATGTCTGGAATCAAACCAGATGATTTGTACACTCTCATTTACACTTCTGGAACCACTGGTATGCCCAAAGGTGTGATGCTCATGCATTCCAACATGATCCACCAAATGCATTATGTTGTGCCACGTGTTGCGAAAGTAACACCTGATGATCGTATGTTATCCATCCTACCTGTATGGCATATTTTCGAACGGGTTGTGGAATACTTTGCCATCATCAATGGTGGTTCTACTTATTACACAAAGGTCACTGAACTTCGTAACGACATCCAAAAAGCAAGACCAACTTTTATGGCCTCTGCTCCGAGGGTTTGGGAAAGCATTTACAACGGGATTTACACTCGTATCAATGATCCCAAACAAACTCCTCCCGTCAGAAGGTTTTTGTTTAAAGTCGCTTACTTTTTTTCAAAACACTACCATGCAGCAATTCGATTTCTCAAAGGTTGGGAAGTGGATTACGAAGGACGTAATGTTTTACAATCCTTGGCTTTGTCCCTCATATCAATTGTGAAATTGTTGTTCACTGGCCCTTTCACTGTGACCATCCTTTCTCTCATTGCTTCACAGTTTTTGGTTCCAGAAGAAAGTCCTTTGAAAACACCTTTGTATGTGCTCGCTGGACTTGGTGTTTTGTTTAATAGCTTTACATTGGATCGCATTGTACTTTCCAAAATCAGACAAGCAACGGGTGGCCATTTACGGGCTACATTGTCTGGTGGTGGGGCCTTACAAAAACACGTTGATGCCTTCTTTATGGACATTGGGATCACAGTACTAGAAGGGTATGGGATGACAGAAACTGGACCTGTGATCTCAGCTCGGACGTTTGATCGCCCCATTATGGGTTCTGTAGGTGATATTGTACCACTTAGCCAAGTGCAGATCCGAGACGATGCGGGGAATGTACTTTGTCATATTGACGACAAAAAGAATATCATCTTTGGAAAGTTAGGTGTGAAAGGTGTGGTTCATTTAAAAGGACCTCAAGTGATGAAAGGGTATTACAAAAATCCTGAAACTACGAAAAAAACCATCGTGGACAATTGGATGAACACTGGTGATATCGGGATGATCAACTTCAAAAAGACTCTAACTCTCACGGGTCGTGCGAAGGATACAATTGTACTACTCGGTGGTGAAAACGTAGAACCAGTTCCAATCGAAAACAAAATTGATGAATCACCGTTTATCAAACAATCAATGGTTGTGGGACAAGACCAAAAGGTTCTCGGTGCCATCATTGTCCCTGACTTTGATGCGCTTATCCCTTGGGCGGAAGAAAATGGAATCACAGAAAAAGCTCCTGAAAAACTCATTGCCCATCCAAAGGTTGTAGAGTTTTACAAAAAGGAAGTTCGTAATTTTAACAGTGTTAAAACTGGATTCAAAAACTTTGAACAAGTACAGTATGTGACGCTCATCACAAAACCATTTGAAGTAGGGGACGAACTCACAAACCTTATGAAGATGAAACGCCATGTGATCACAGAAAAATACAAAGACAGAATTTTGGAGCTCTACAAAAACAGTTAATATGACTCCTTTTGCAGAGATCTTTCATGGAGACCGCATCTTGGAAATCAAGATGCAGTCCAATGAAAAGAACACATTTGATTTTGAAGCTTTTGTAACATTCCAACAAATTTTAAACAAACACGCAAACAATCCAAATTTACGTGTTTTGCTTTTTACCTCCGCTCAAACACAGTTTTTTTCTAATGGCATTGAACCCACTCTGATGTATGGGAAACAGGAATCGGATGTTAGACGTTCCGTAGAACAGTTGTTACGTACGGCACAAACCTACTTTCACTTTCCTGTTCCTACGATTGCTGTGATCAATGGGCATTGTATGGCGGCAGGAGCTGTGTTTGCTCTCTTTTCGGATTACCGTTATATGGTGGACAAAGGGGGAAGGATTGGTTTTTCCGAAGCAATTGTGGGACTTAATTTTCCTTCTATCCCTACGATCGTATTGCAGGACTTAGTTGGTGTGAAAGCCGCAAGGGATTTACTGTTTACTGGCAAACAAATCAAAGGCCCTGAGGCAAAAGAAATTGGCCTAGTGGATGAACTCTATAACGCAGAAGATTTGTATCCAGAAGCGATGAAATTTGCAGAGTCCCTTTCGAAACTCACTTACAACTCGAGCCGTGGGATGAAAACTGCCTTACGAGAACCATATCGTACCCAAATGGAATCTTTATTCCAATTAGATGCAGACCTGTTTACAAAAGTGATTTTATCCCCTGATGGACAAGAAGGCTTTTTATCGCTCATCGAAAAACGTAGGCCAAAATTTTCCACATGATGTGACTTTGGAATACATTTGGAATGTATTTGTGGCATTGAAACCATTGCGATTCCAATCCAAGTGTATTGATTGGAAATCATTGGTTCTCATTGCCTACAGTCGATTGTTCTCTTAAGAAAAGAGATGAAAACCAACTCCTAAGAATTAGAAACTTTGTCTAAGATATTGACCTAACCAAACCTTTTTTGGATTTTAGAGCTTAGGCATGGCCTTGACGAATCGAGAAGGCCAAGGAACTTCATCATAGAGAGGAAATATGGCAGAAAATCATTATTATAATGCAAAAGACTTAGGAAAATTTGGTGAGATCGGACGTACAAATCCAGCTCTCGCAGATAAATTTTTTGGATACTACAATGCTGTGATGGCAGAAGGAGCCTTAACAGAAAGAGAAAAGGCACTCATCGCACTTGCAGTTGCCCATGCCCTCAAATGCCCATATTGCATTGATGCCTACACGACCACCTCACTCCAAAAAGGCGCTGATGAAGCCCAAATGAATGAAGCAGTCCATGTAGCAGCGGCAATGGCGGCAGGCATTAACTTGGTGCACAGTGTCCAAATGCAAAACAAAATAGACGAACTATCGTTTTAAAGTATGGATTTAACCGAACAACATTCCACCTTACAAGGGTATAGTGGGAAACATTTTTTTGAGACGGTTGGAAAACCCATCCAAGCCCGTTCCATCAAAGTATTCCAAATCAATGTTGGTAAGTGGTGTAACCAAGCTTGCCGGCATTGCCATGTGGATGCATCTCCCATCCGAACGGAAATGATGGATGAAAATACGGCAAAACTTTGTATCGAACTCATTTCTAAAATTCCAGAAATTGAAACAGTTGACATCACAGGTGGTGCTCCAGAAGGGAATCCATATTTTAAGATGCTCGTAACAGAAGCTAGGCGACTTGGGAAACGAGTGATGGATCGGTGTAACCTTACCATTTTGGAAGAACCTGGATATGAATGGTTGTATGAGTTTTTAAAAGAAAACCAAGTAGAAATAGTCTCTTCCTTACCTTCTGTATTGGAAAATGTCACCGACAACCAAAGAGGGAAAGGTGTTTACCAAAAGTCCATCACCGCCTTAAAAAAGTTAAATGCAATCGGGTATGGGACCTCACTTCCAATCCACTTGGTTTATAACCCCAATGGACTATTTTTAAGTTCTGGTCAGGTGCAATTGGAAAAAGAATACAAAGACCATTTGTATAAAAAATATGGAATCGTGTTCAACCAGTTGTTTTGTATCAACAACTTGCCCATCGATCGATTTTTAGGATCTTTAGTGCGTGCAGGAAAATTTGAAATGTATATGGAAACTTTGGTGAATGCCTACAATCCAGCTACAGTGAATGGACTTATGTGTTTGGACCAAATTTCTGTAGGGTATGATGGCTCTGTGTATGATTGTGATTTTAACCAAATGTTGGAACTAAAATCAAAAGGAGTGAAACACATCCAAGATTTCGATTTGCCTACATTCCTTGGACGGGAAATCGTAGTTGCAAACCATTGTTATGGATGTACGGCTGGTGCAGGTTCTAGTTGTGGTGGGGAGATTGTTTAGATGTCGATTCAAAATGAAAAAGACCTACAAGGGATTTTAAAAGCCGGTAAGTTTGTTGCAAAAGTCAGAGAGTTATTAAAACTTTTGGCAAAACCTGGAGTGTCTACCTTAGAACTTGATTTGGCCGCCAAACAAGAGTTTGAAGCTGCAGGCGCATTTTCTGCTCCCAAATTTGATTACAAATTCCCTGGATTTACTTGTATTAGTACCAATTTTGAAATTGCCCATGGTATCCCGAAAAAAGAAACCATTCTAAAAGATGGGGATTTGGTGAACGTAGATGTTTCTGCAAAGTTAGATGGGTACTATGCTGATACGGGAATTTCATTTATCGTTGGAAACTCAAACGAAACCCTGCAAAAACTTTGTGATACAGCCATTGAAGGGACAATGCGGGCCACAAAACAAGCGTTTACTGGAAATTACCTACGCCATATAGGGAAAGCAATCCATTCGGCCGCCAAAGAAAATGGATTCACTGTGATCAAAAACTTAGCAGGCCATGGCACTGGGAAAAAACTACATGAAGAGCCACAAGTCCTAGTCTATGAAGACAAACGTGACCATAGAAAATTAAACCAAGGTCTTGTCCTTGCGATTGAATCCTTTATCTCCACTGGGAGCCAAACTGCATTCGAAGAATCCGATGGATGGACTTTAGTAGCAGGGAACAGGCAAGGACACTTAAGTTATGTGGCGCAATGCGAACACACAGTCATCGTTCAGAATGGCAAACCCATTATCGCAACTTTATAGAAATTTGTATTTGGATTCGAACACCAAGTCGGTTACAATTTGATACTATCATCACCCATGTTGTTAAGTCGATCTGCCAAAGACAGCAAATCCTTGTCAGCTGGGGCAAAACAAAAATAGGAAACTTTATTTCAGAATGGCATCATTAGAAGTCATCGAGTCAGGTGTTCCTTCGGCAGAGGCAAAGGGAATTTTAATCCTATGGCCAAGTACCGGTGGAAATTCTAGGTCATTTCGGATCCGAGATTCGGAACTCGTTTCTTATGGCTTACGATTGGTTCGTTTCAACCCACCTTCTCATGGGAATTCGGGTGGGACCTATGATCCGAAAACCGCCATATATTTGTTAGATGAGTATCTAACAGAAAAAAACTATTTAGGGAAACCATTGTACGGGATTGGCCATAGCGGAGGAGGGGCAGCCCTACTCATGTATGCCAAACAGACTTCGTTTCAAAAACTGTTTTTACTTTCTCCCATCCTTGATAGTGTTTTAAGTTTAAAGTATTTGTATGAATCAGATTCCATTGAGGAATTCAGTCGTTTGCTTCTCCTACCAAATCTTTCTGATGGGGAACCTCCCAACAAACAGATATTAGAAACGTTAACGACTCCCGATTGGTTGGAATCGGGTGGAGTGGATCACCTTTCATTTCCTGTGAAAAATGTCAGGATCCAAGTGGATTCACTTGCTTCCTTTTTACGAAATCTATTTTTACCAGGATTCCAAGTAGAAAGTGGAATGTATGAAAAACGAACGAATGTTACCATATTTCTGCCTGCCGAGGACAAATGGTTCCCGAAAACACATACTGTTGATTTTGCAAAGCGGAACCAATTTCGAATCTTAGAAATCCCAGAGGCCCCGGACCATTTTTTCTCCCAAAGTTGGCTTAGTGTTTGGAAAGAGATCAAATCCATTGGTTGGGACTAAAGCACACCACCATGCCACTTAAAAAAATCCTTTTAAATGGTTTACAAATGAACGGGAGTCAGTTAGAATTTCCCCCTGTACCAATTTGTGATCCTAAAGAAGAGTTGGTACAAAGGAGAAATTGTGGAACCCATCTATTTGGCTTTGATTCTTTTCACTCTTTGGACACTGGGGCTTGGTGTCACACTTACAAGTTACAGAAGCGTACAGGTGTTACTTGGGAAAAAGAAATCCAATGAATTCCCAGCAGGCATCCAACATGGAAGTGATTTCAATTGGAGGCTCAACCGTGCCCACCTCAATAGTTTAGAAAACTTACCTTTATTTGTTGCAGTTGTTTTTTTGACTGCGAGTTTGGGAAAGGTAGATGCATTTGTGAACCAAGTGGGGTTTGTGATTTTTGGAGCAAGGGTTTTACAATCCCTCACCCATTTGATTGCAACTAATGTATTGGCAGTAAACATCCGTTTCACATTTTATATGATCCAAATTGTGAGTTATATCATACTGCTTGTTCGATTGGTTTAGACACCTTCCCGTTTGAGGTCACGGCTCATCAGAGCTTTGACCACTTCTTTTGGATCCTTATCTTCGTATAACATACGATACACTTCTTGGGTGATGGCCATTTCCACTCCCAATTTATCAGCCAGGTTTTTAGTGGATAAAGTGGTTTTTACACCTTCCGCCACTTCGTTCATGGATGCCAAAATTTCCTTTAATGTTTCCCCCTTACCCAAACGAAACCCAACCGTTCGGTTTCTCGAGGCTTCCCCACAGCAAGTGAGAACCAAGTCTCCCATCCCTGATGGACCGAGAAAGGTCATGGGATCGGCACCCATTTTGATCCCCATCCTTGTGATTTCGTTTAACCCACGTGTGATGAGAGCAGCCCTTGTATTTTGTCCAAACCCAAGTCCATCGGCAACACCTGCTGCGATCGCAATCACATTTTTTAAGGCACCACCAACTTCCACACCAACGACATCGGGTGTCCAATATGTACGGAAATAGGTAAAACTAAAGATTTCTTGCACTCGTTTGGCGGTGGCTTCGTTTTTGGAAGCGATGGAAACAATTGTGGGAACTCGTTTTACCATTTCTTTGGCAAAACTAGGACCTGAAAGGTACGAAAGTTGGGAATGGTATTGGCCAGGGAGTTCCGATTCAAAAATTTCAGAAACAAGGCGAAGGCTCTCATTTTCGATGCCCTTGGAAGCAGAAACGATGGGAACTTTGGGTGGGATATGGTCTTTGATTTCCTTTAGGATGCCGGAAAGGGCATGGCTCGGAGGTGCTGAGACAATCATTTCTTTGTCTTTTACGACTTGGATGAGGTCTGTGTTTGCCCTCAGTTTTTCGGGAAGGACCAAGTCAGGCATATGTTTGGAATTCATATGGTTTTCATTGATCGAACGAGCTTGCCCTTCACTTCTAGTCCAAAGGGTGACATCATAACCCTTGTCTGCCAAAATACTACCTAGTGCAGTGCCAAAACTTCCAGCACCAATGATTCCAATCTTCATGAGTTCAGTATTCTAAATCTGCTTTCCAAAAAGGCAATAGAAAATAAAATTAAAATATGCTTTTGACGGATCTCTTCCGTTTCAACCCATTGAATCTCTTTTTACCACCAAAAGTGGTCCCAAAGAGTAATTACAAAGTTACCTTACTGCTTGGTAGCTTAAAAAAAGTCATACAAACCGAAATCATAGCAGAAGACCCTGATTTAGAAAGTTTAGAAGTGGGTTCCTCCAAGGGGGAAGTGATACTAACGGGGACCTATCGCATGGAATGGCTTTGGATTGCACGTTTTTTAAAAGTGAATTCCATCCGTTTTCGAGTTCGACTCAAACCCGTGTTAGTCAAGGATAACAAAGCCAGATTAAAAATTGTTGGATATAGGGCTTGGGATACCAAACCTAGGCGATTTGATATTGTTAGGTGGTTTGTGAAAATTGATCCATTCCACAAAAAAAAAGTATTCGAATCCATTATGCATGAGGCACCTCATATTTTATCGATCACTGGTTTGCAGTGGGAATTATTGTTTGATTTGAATTATTTTTTAAATTTGGTTCCGGCCATTGCAGGTAAAATTGATATCCAATACTTAGTAGCAGATCACAATGAATTGTACATCTTTGTAAGATCTTCTACGATTTTAAAACCACTTGTGGATTTTTTTGGGCCAGAGTATTTAAAAATTGATTACATTGAAGAAGACAGAGATGTCCAAATGTTGCTGTGGGAAAATGAATAAATGAAGATCATCTATCTTACAGACATCCATGATGGACTCCATGGTCTCAAAAGAATCCTTCAAACTACAGAAGCAGACTTATATCTTTTCTCTGGTGATATCATTTACAAAGCATTTTTTTCCTTTGATCGGATCATCGACTTCTGTGGTGTCCAAGAGGAGTTGTATTATTTATTAACGGAAAGAAAAGATGACTCAACTCCGTTTGACTTTACAACTCATGCCATTCGTTTTCCTGAAAAATACTCTACAGCGATTGTTGAAAAATCTCAAAAATACAGAGACTTGTACAAGTTAGCTGCCAAAACGATGAAAGAAAAATATGAAATCATCGAAAAACTGATTCTTAAGTATGCAAAATCACCTGTGTATTGTTTGCCAGGAAATTATGATTTAGATTTGCAATACACCGAATTGTACCAACGCGAAGTGCATAGAAAAAGTTTTGAATTTCAAAATCTGAAAGTATCTGGGTATGGTGGTGCGCCCATTTGGACGTCTGGCATTCCAGAAAAACTGACCGTTGTGTTTCACGAGTACACCAAAAATGGAAAAAACTACAGTGAACCAGAAGATTTTTTCCGTGAAGAATTGCCGGATATCTGTTGGATTCACAATCCTGCTTATGGTTATTTTGATACCATCCCTGGTGTTGGGAAATGTGGAAGCCAAGGGATCAGAAGGTATTTAGATGATGAATCACCTTCTCTTGTTGTTTCGGGCCATGTGCACGAAGACCAAGGCATTAAAAAAACAAAAAATACTGTTTTTATCAATCCATCTAACTTTGGTGCGGTGGATTCTTTACATGGTTTCCAGGAAGGTGGTTACTACGCTGAGATTCTGATGGAAGGGAAAAACGTAGTCCAGTCCAATCTTTGCCAACTCCGTGGAGAGGATTGGCACACATTGATAGAAGTGGATTGTTCTGAAAAACAATTAAAACTCATCTCACAAAATCCAATTTCAACGGTGAGTTCCGAAGATTACATCCGAGGGAATTAAATGGTCACCTTTCTTACGATTTGTGGTGTACTGTTTACAGTCGCCTTTTTCCTTTATGCACTCTCAGCCGTAGACAACCAAAGTTTAAACCAAAAAGAGAAAGAAAGGTTAAAAAAAGAAGAGAATCTTCGTGTGGGTGATCCAAGGAAAGTGTACGGAAAAGAAAAAGACCCGACTCTTCCAAGGCTTCGCCTATGCCCTGTTTGTGGCACTGTCCTAAGAAAAGATGAATACTTGTATGCTGCTATTTCCACATACACCAATAGTGAAGGGAAAAAACAGGCACAAATTTATGGTTGTAAGTATTGTTATTTAATTTTGGATTCTGAAAAAAACATTTCCGATCCAAGCCAAACGAATGTTAATCCTTTTGGCCCACCGAAACCAACCGATGAGATATAAAACCAATGTTTGATTTAACACAAAGTTTATCGAATCTAAAAGGAATTGGACCGAAACGAAAAAACGTTTTATTTGAACATGGAATCACTAGTTTTTACGAATTATTAACTTACTTTCCAAGAAGGTATTTAGATCGAAATTTTACGAAAGATATTATTTTAAAACAAGGGGATGTGGTCACATTACTCGGAAGTATTGTTGATAGTTACATTGTTCATGGAAAAAAAAGTCGATTACTTGTTGGATTTCGAACCCTAAACAATGAAAGGATCAATTTAGTTTTTTTTCGAGGAGTGAATTTTTTTCACAAACTATTTGCTATCGACAGAAAGGTGGTAGTGTCAGGAAAATTAGAATACTTCCGAGGATACCAAATCCTCCACCCTGAGTATGAATTTTTATCCGATAAGGATGACCCAGAAGATTCCATCCATGCAGGCAGGATCATTCCCTTATACCCGTCAACGGAAGCGCTAAAAGAAGAAGGACTTGATTCGAAAGGATTACGAAAACTCATCCACCAAGTTTTGGAAGGTGGAGAGATTAGTGAAAACTTACCTTCCAAATTCATCAAAAAACGTAAACTACTCGGTCGTGATGAAGCGTTTCGAAACATCCACTTTCCTGATACAATGGAAACCGTACAAATTGCACGAAAACGATTTGCCTATGAAGAGTTTTTTTATTTTCAAAGGTTACTATTGTACAAACAAAGAGAGAGGCAAAAAGTCAAACGTTTGTTATGGCCACTTCCTTTATCTCCTTCACGCACCAATTTGGAAAAAAATCTCCCGTTTGAACTGACGGATGACCAAAAATCGGCTGTAACAACCATCTTATCCAAAACCAATACCGACTCTCCCTCTGCATTTTTATTACAAGGGGATGTAGGATCCGGAAAAACCATCACAGCACTTCTTGTAGGATTACATTATATCGACAACCACATCCAAGTGGTTTTCCTTGCACCAACAGAAATTTTGGCGAGGCAACACTACCAAACCATTTATAAGTTTATGGGAAATATGCCTTTTCTTGGGATTGAACTATTATTAGGTGGTGAAAATAAAAAGATTCGAGCTGAAAAGTTGAGTCGAATCAAAACAGGTGAATCCAATATCATCATAGGAACCCATTCCTTATTACAAGAAGATGTGATTTTTTCGGATTTGGGACTCGTTGTGATTGATGAACAACATAAATTTGGTGTGGACCAAAGGGAAACTATTCGAGCCAAAGGGAAAAATCCCGATATCCTAGCAATGACGGCCACACCTATCCCAAGAACACTTTGCCTTACCTTATATGGTGATTTAACTCTTGTGAATATTAAAACCAAACCAAAGGGTCGTAAACCGATCGACACTCGCTCTTACAAAGAGGACCGAAGGGCAGGTGTTTACAATTCAATTCGAAAGTATGTGAGTTCGGGACGGCAATGTTACATTGTGTACCCTCTTGTAGAAGAATCTGAAAAGGTAGATTTAGAATCCTGTACGGTTGCCTATGAGAATTTAAGAACAACAGTGTTTCCTGATTTGAAAATTGGATTGTTACATGGGAAAATGAAAAGTGCCGAAAAAGATTCTGTGATGGAAAAATTTAAATCAGGTGAGATCCAAATCCTAGTCACAACAACCGTGGTGGAAGTAGGAGTGGATGTTCCCAATGCAACGATTTTGGTTGTGGAACATGCGGAACGATTCGGAATTTCCCAATTACACCAGTTACGTGGTCGTGTTGGGCGTAGTGACTTAGAAAGTTTTTGTATTCTCATGACTGGTGATACGGTTAGCGACGAGGGACGTGACCGAATCGAAGCACTGGTTGCATCAAATGATGGATATTTTTTAGCAGAAAAAGATCTCGCCATCCGTGGACCAGGTGAACTTTTAGGGGTCAAACAAAGTGGTTTGCCTGAGTTTAAAATAGCTGATTTGGTCGTCGATCGTGATCTTTTAGAAGAGGCCAAAGAAGACGCAGCCTCCATCCCTTTAGATGATCCACAGGAAGTTTCCGAACTAAGGACTCGTTTTAGCGAAGGCAAATTTTTATTTGCGAATTAATCCAAGAAATTTAAATGAACTTAATTATGTTCCGAACGAAATTTTTATTTTTGTTTTTGTTATCATTATCATCTGTCTGTGGTGAAAAACCCATCAAACAAACATCTTCTGACTTATACTTAGGAATTGATAAAATCTCATACTTAACAGGAAAATTCAATTCACCTGGACCTTTAGCGCCTGTTATTTTAGAAGAAAACGCGAAGGAACATTATTTACGTCCTGATGTTAAAAAAGCCCTTTATAAGATGATCAATGACTTTGAAGATTCGAAACCAAGTTCTTACAAACAACACATCTTTTTGGTTTCCAGTTTTCGTAATTTCACCCACCAAAAAGGAATTTGGGAATCCAAATTCACGGGGAAAAAAGCGATGCGAGTTCCGATCAAAGGAAAATCATCCGAAGAAATCATAGGTTTGATTTTAGAATTTTCGAGTGCACCTGGAACCTCTCGCCACCACTGGGGGACTGATTTTGACTTAAATGCTCTCGACAATGCTTATTTTGAATCGAATGGGAAGGGCAAATACCTATATGATTGGCTTAAGGAAAACGCATCCAAATATGGATTTTGCCAACCATACAACCCACTTGTTTCCAGAAAAAATAAAGGATACCAAGAAGAAAAATGGCACTGGTCTTATGCACCTATTTCCAACCAACTCACAAAAGAATGGGTGAAATCATTCCAATCAGGAGAAATCCAATTGGAAGGTAGTTTTTTGGGAGCAGAGGTGTTAGGTGACCGGGCTTTGGATTATGTTAGGTCCATCAACCCGGAATGCGAAAAAATTACAGCAACTAGTTTATAGGTTTTTGTACAAATTCCACATACTGGCAAGTAAGGTTTCTGCATCACTGTACATCGGAGTCCAGTTTAGAAGTTCCCTTGCTTTTTTGGAAGAAGCAAGTAGTTTTGCTGGGTCACCGAGTCGCCTAGGTCCTGTTTTGTGAGGGATTTGTTTCCCCACAACTTTTTCTGACAAATCTGCCATTTCTTTCACTGAATACCCAGATTCAGATCCTAAATTAACAGTCAAACTTTCCTTTTTTGCCATTATATAGTTTAGCGCTAACACATGTGCTTTGGCTAAATCTGAAACGTGGATATAATCTCGCACACAAGTGCCATCTTCGGTTTCATAATCGTTTCCATATATTTCGAAACCGTTCCGAATGCCTGAAGCTGCTTCCATAATGATGGGCAGTAAATTGGCTGGCGTTTTTTCAATCCCTTTGATTCGCCCTTTAGGATCATAACCTGCGGCATTGAAATAACGAAGTCTTGCTGACTTTAATCCTTTTAGTTTATCAAACCATTCCAAATTTTCTTCGATGCATAGTTTGGTATAACCATAATAGTTTTCTGGTTGTAAAGGATGGTTTTCGTCAATGGGTAAGTACTTAGGTGCTCCATAAACAGCTGCAGATGATGAAAAAACAAAATACTGGCATCCGTATTGGACCATTGCATCTAATAACGTAAAGGTGCCGTTTAGATTGTTCATTGTGTACTTTAATGGATCTGTCATGGATTCACCAGCAGCTTTCCATGCAGCAAAATGAAAGACGGCATCCACTTTTTTAGAGAAGGCTTTTTTTAAGATCTCTGGATTTTGGATTTCGCCTTTGATGAATTCATTTCCAGGAAACAAATTGGCTTCGTTTCCTTTTTCCATATCATCTACAATGATGATTTCATGTCCAAGCTCCATCAGTTCTAAGACGATATGACTTCCAATATAACCGGCTCCCCCGGTGACGAGAACTCTCATTCTTCGTCGGATCCACCAGAAACAAATCTGTGATCCACTACGCCACGTTTACTGGATTCGAAAAATTCGATTACTTTCTGTACTTCGGGAGCAGGGTTTGCATCTTTTTTAAGTTCGGCTAATGCTTGCTTTGTGTTGAGTCCACTATGATAAATCACTTTGTAAACTCTTTTGATGGCAAGTCGGACATCGGCTGAGATTCCAGCTCGTTTCATTCCAACCACATTCAAACTGACGATAAGACCTGGATGTCCATCTACGGTGGCATAAGGGGGAACATCTTTCACTACTTTCGTGAGACCCGCTAACATGGCATAATCGGCTACTCTCACAAATTGGTGGACTCCAACTGATCCAGAAATGAATACTTTGTTTCCTATCACTACGTGACCGGCAAGCATCGTATTTTGAACCATAATGTTATGGTCACCCACAACTACATCATGGGCAAGGTGAACATTTCCCATAAGATAATTATGATTTCCGACGACTGTAGCTTTCCCTTCCACAGTACCTCTATGGAAGACTACGTTTTCCCTTAGGATGTTATGATCCCCAATTTCCAAATAAGTTTTGGTTTCTGGTTTAAAACCCAAATCTTGAGGCAAACCACCATAACTTCCGCCTGAGGAAAGTTTGTTAAATTTACCGATTCGTGTCCCAGATAGAATTTTGACGTGGGATTCGATAACAGTTCCTTCTCCAATTTTGACATCTTTTTCGATGATACAAAATGGTCCAACTTCTACGGACTCATGCAATTCCGCTTTGGGATCGATGATGGCGGTGGGGTGAATTTTCATATTGTTTTACAAAAAAAACCAATTGGAAAGCCCTGCAAATGATTTTTTAAAATGTAATTTACACGCTTTTCAGCGTCTGTTATCTTTTGGATGGGTGGTGTGAACTTGTTAATAGATTGGTCACGAATAGAATCTCTTGTGGACATGAATGATCCAGAGGACCAGGCATGGCTTAAGGAAATGATTACTTCTCTTTTGGAAAACATGGCAACGCGGGTAGAAAATTTGGACCGGCTCATGCAAACAAAAGACCCAAAAGACCTACAATCGGAACTTCACCAAATTAAGGGTGTTGCCGCCAATTTTGGTTTGGCAGCCCTCTCAGAAGTTGTGGTCAAAGCGGAGTCTCTTGTCAAAGAGGGAGATGTGGAATCTTCTGTCATTGAAGGGAAAAAAATCCCATCAATTTGGGAATCCACCAAACAAGAGTTAGAGAAAAAGTTTTCTTCCTAAAACATTAGTTGGCAGTGGCCATGGCAACTGCCGTTTTACTTCCGTTATAGATCCCTTCAATTGTGTTTTTGATGATACATTCGTTCATCCGAAGCAAAAGATCATCTGACTCTGTGAAAATTTGTACGAGTTCCTTTGCATGCATCACCTCACGACATTCCACAGTACCTTCCCCTAACTCCAAGGAACGAACGACAGAAGCGGCTTCATGGTCACCCACCCTCCTGATGAAAAGTTTTGGAATCGGGAAAAAAGCCAATTCCGATGGTTTTGTCACCAAGACATCTGCAATGCGGATGAGTCGGTCAGTCGCAGAAAATGCTTCTGTGTGTGATGGAAAATGAAACAAAACAACCGGTGGATTGTTTTCATTGTCGTCAGACCTAAGAGGGTGTCGTGAAATGAAAGTTAATAGGTCCTCCCAGGAATCAATGGAAAGATAAGGGATTTTTTGAAAAATTAAATACTCTTCAATTGCTTTTAAAACTTTGAGATGATCGCCAGTGTTGATCCAATACACTGCTTTTCGATTGGTTAGATAAGACTTGGTCAAACGAATGAGATCCAAGATATACCCTTTTTGCGCACCCGCACCTCCAATCGGAATCAAAAACCTTCTGATTCTTTTGGAATCAATCCTACGCACTCTATTTTCAGAATCGGTCACCGCATTGGAAACAATGTCTTCTGATACCCAATGTCCAGCCACAGCTAAGTTTTCTTTTGGAACTCCCATCTCAATGTACTTCGTGTAAGAAGAAGGAGACTGTACTAAATTGAGTGCTCCTGGAACCAGTAAGTAGTACTGAGGGTAATTATCACAAATGAGGTGGAAGGTTTTTTGAAATTTTGATGCCACTGCTATCTGGCCATTTAACGGGTATGTGGTGATGACTGGTGATTCTTTTGGAATTCCATTCATAAGGCCTTTGTATAAGGAAGCAAGTTGGCAAGAAAGTTCGAGGGAAGTAAGATTCCCTTGGGACATAAGTTGTCCCCATATCCATTCGACAGGCCCACCAATCTCAGAACTCATTCTCGAAAAAAAACTATACCCAGAATCGATGTCACCAATGGCTTTTGCCTCCGGGGATTCGATCGCAAGCAAATCATGTAGGTAAGTTGGGATGTTTTGTTTCAAAGAATGCGAATACACTGATAACGCCATTCTGTGGTGACCATAACCCATCCGGATACTTCCCACCACAAGTCGTGTTTCGATCGGATTTTGCCCTTTGTCGGAAATGAGTTCCAAACCAGGATACAGTGGGGAGGGGGAAGAAAATAAGGGTATGGAACTTTCTCCAATGGAATACCGTTTTTGGAGGATCCCTCGAATGAGGCCTGCGGTTTGTTTGGAAACAAAACCGGTGTCTAGGCCGAACATTGGTTCTCGATTCATGCAGGAAGTCTACTTAAGTGGCATTCTCTTTCAAGTGAAATTTCAATTCTTAGCTGACAGGTGACCAAATTTGCCCATACCTGGTATCTATGGAACAAGTTTATATTTTAGGTGGACTCAGGTCCGCATTCGGTAGTTTTGGCGGAACTCTTAAAGACATGAGCGCCGTAGACCTTGGGGTCGAAGTGACAAAAGCAGCGCTCCAAAAAACTGGAGTTGATCCTTCCTTAATTGAAGAAAGTATTTTTGGAAATGTTATCCCTACTGGAAAAGATGGAATTTATTTGGCTCGTCACATCGGCCTAAAAGCAGGGGTTCCCATCGCAAGTCCTGCTTTAACACTCAATAGGCTATGTGGTTCAGGAATGGAAGCTGTGATCCAAGCGGCCAAAAAAATCATGTTAGGTGAAGCTCACACCGTCCTTGCAGGTGGTGTGGAGTCGATGAGTAATGCTCCATATGTGGTAAGGAATGCAAGATTTGGTGTACGTTACGGAAATGCTGAATTTGAAGATTCACTCGCACAAGGTTTAACAGACATTTATGTAGAACTTCCAATGGGAATGACGGCAGAAAACCTTTCTGACCAATACAAAATTTCCAGAGAAGAACAAGACAATTGGGCTGCGACTTCACAAGAAAGAGCAGAAGAAGCAACGAACAAAGGAATTCTCAAAGAAGAAATCCATCCGATTACGATCAGTGGAAAAAACCCAATTGTATTTGATAAAGATGAATTCATCAAAGGAAAAGCTGGTGCTACAAAACTTGCCTCTCTAAAACCCGCATTCAAAAAAGATGGAACTGTGACTGCCGGCAATGCTTCTGGAATCAACGATGGAGCCTCTGCACTCATCGTAGCATCTGCATCCCAAGCAAAAAAACTAGGCAAAGAACCTCTCGCGATTGTGAAATCATGGGGTCATGCGGGTTGTGAGCCTGCGAAGATGGGAATTGGTCCTGCCATTGCCATCCCTGCCGCCTTACAAAAAGCAGGTCTTAGTTTAAAAGACATTGGTCTTGTGGAAGTGAATGAAGCTTTTGCAGCACAATACTTAGCAGTTCAAAAAGAATTGGGTCTTGATCCAAAGATCACCAACGTCAATGGTGGAGCTGTTGCGATTGGACACCCACTCGGAGCTTCTGGGAACCGTGTGACATTGACTTTGGCTCTCGAGATGCAAAGGAGAGGTGTGAAGTATGGTGTAGCTTCTCTTTGTATCGGAGGAGGACAGGGGATCGCAATTGTTTTAGAAAACCCTAAAGCATAGTACAGAATGTACCTTCTGTTTCCGGGGCGTCACCATCTCCTCACCAAGTACCAAAAAGAGTACTTACTCAAATTGGTTAGGCATGGACTCTCGGAAACATTGGATTTATTTGGAAATCCGTTGGGGATTTCCAATCCACCAATTGCCATTATTTTTGCCATAACATCGGCCAATCACAATAACACAAGGCGTAACCCACTTTCGCTCTACCAAAGGGCAATGATGATCCAAGATTTTTCAAAAGAGTTGGAGTTACCAAGTTATGTGATACCGATTGATGATATTGGCCAGTCACCTAACTTTGCTTCGTATACACTTAAAAAAATTGAAGTCGAAACTGAGTTAAAATTATCACTTTCTCCAGAGAATACGGTCGTTCTTTGTTCCACACCTGTTGCAAATTTATACCTAAAACTTGGATTTAAAATCCTTCCTGTCGAAAAAGTCCCTGGACCTAAACTTGAATTTTTTGCAAAACTCCCTTGGGAAGAATTGGAGGATATCGTCTTAAAACGAAAACAATCCAATCGGAATGGAGTTGGTTTTGGAGAGATTCATAACTCCGAAAATACGAAACCTAGTAGTTTTGGAAGTGGACAATCCGAGACTTACGACCAATTAGATCCAGCTAGCATCCGTTTGTGGAAAGACTACGGTCTTTTTGAAAAAGTGGATATGTTGTTTTCAGACACATTAATTGGTGATGATGGAGACCTAACGGAATCTAGGGATTATAATACGTATGTGCGAGAGATGGATGAAATTGCTGAACTCAAATACCATGAGACCAAACCATTTGTAAAACCTGGTAGAATTGGTGACATTGGTTGTGCCGTAGGTTCTTGGATCAAACTGATAGGATCAGAACCAAACTTTTTGGAATCTGATTTTTATGGTGTGGAGATTGCAAGGCATCTCTACCAAATCTGTGAACAACGAAAAGAAAATGGTGAATTCATAAACCCAAATGTTTTTTTTCTTAGAAAAAATGCAGTGAGTGGCTTGGTGTTTCCACCATTAAGTATGAATACCATCCATACCTCTTCCCTCACACATGAAATTGAATCTTATGGTGGCCGTGACCAATTGCTTTCTTTCCTTAAAAATCGGTATGAAGAACTCGTTTTAGGTGGGGTTTGGATCAACAGGGATGTCGTTGGTCCGGAAGGGAAAGAAAAAGAGGTTTTTGTTTGGATGGAAGAGGACTCAGGCACAAACCATGGCCGGCGCCCCGAAGAATTTCCCAATTTCAAAGAATTCCTAGATTCTTTGTCCACCAAGGAACGATTTTTCCAATTCCAACGTGACTTTCGAAAAGAAGAAGGTTATGTGCTCAGGGCGAGTCGAGTTTTCGTCGATGGTATAGAATACCAACGTATGAAACTAGGAGACATTTGTGAATACATCTCTAAAAAAGATTACACTGACAATTGGGAAAGTGAAATGCACGAATCCTTTTGTTTTTGGAGCTTTAGCGAATGGAAAAAAAATTTAGAATCCATAGGATTTCGTATTTCACCTAAATCTTGTGAGTATCGTAACGAATGGTTAGTTCAAAATCGTTATGAAGGAAAAGTGAAACTATTTACTTCAAACAAGGACAATCCAGTAAAAGCAGAGGAATTGATGCCCTTCGATTTTCCTGTGACTCATATGTTAATGTTAGCGGAAAAATAAATGCAAGCAGACGTTAGGCGTAACCTTGATAAAATTCGCGCAATATTCCGTTCCAATTATTTATTGGCAGAATTAGAAGAATCAGAAAGGGAAACTCTAATACCGTACATTGAAGTAAAATTTTTAAGGATAGGGCAAACTTTAATCAAAGCCAACCAAATGCCTGAATACATTCATTTTGTACTCACTGGCAAGTTTGGAATGAAACAAAACAAACAAGATTTGAATTTGGGGAGGTATGCATTTGTAGAAGTTGGTGAATCCATTGGTGAAAGGATTA
This sequence comes from Leptospira jelokensis, assembly GCF_004769635.1. Classification (GTDB taxonomy): domain Bacteria; phylum Spirochaetota; class Leptospiria; order Leptospirales; family Leptospiraceae; genus Leptospira_A; species Leptospira_A jelokensis. The sequence continues at coordinate 274,281 of NZ_RQGH01000026.1, read as the reverse complement.
CCTTAACAAAAAGCCCATCCAAACATGATTATTTTGCTCTAGAGCCCTCCATCGTTTTATTATTACCTACTTCTCGTTTTCTAAAGTTAGTTGATGCTCATCCTGAAATCGCTGAAAAAGCGAAACACCGTGAAGAGGAACAGGAAAAATTTCATTACGTTAGGAAATTGAGTTTTTTTGAGGAACTTTCACCTGAAGAAATCAAATCCATTTTAAAATCAATCCAACTCATCAAAGTCCCACAAGGTGAATTTATATTTGTGGAAGGTGAAGAAGGAGAATCTGCATACATTGTTAGGTCAGGGAAAGTTCAAATTCGAACTGAGAATCCGAGAAAAATCATTTCGATCATGAAGTCCGGGGATATCCTCGGCGAAATTGCAATCTTCAAACAACAAAAACGATTAGCAAGTGCAGTTACTGCAGAAGACTCAGAACTTTATCAAATTCCAGGAACCATTTTTAGAAAAGTCATTGGTGCTGAAAAAGGGAATAAACTAGAAGAAATCGTTCAATCAAGATTACTGAGATATTCAACGTACAAAACAAAAGAAAAAGAAGAAAATTCAATTCGTCCTTTTGTATCCAAACGATTTGAAATCAAAAAACCGACGGAAACAATTTTAATTGAACAAGTAACAACGGATCAATTGAGTCTTGTTGGCTTGGTTTGTTCCGAACTCGCACTTCGAGTTTTTGATAAACCACTTCCATCCAATTGGAAAATTAGAATCAAAAATGAATTAAGTCGAAATATTATCCCTGGTATTTTTGAACTCGCAATAGAATTGGAAAAACATGGTTTTTTAACCAAACAATTACAGATTCCTTTTTTGGAATTAACATCCTTAGAAAATCCAGTTTTTATCACAGACGATGAAAACATACCTTGTTTATTGTATTTGGTGGATCTGGAATTGGATGCAGTTTTAATTTCCCATCCAATCAAAGGAGTTTTTGAACTTAGCAAAGATCAGTTTCTAAAAGTTTGGGATGGCATCATCTTACAATTTTCAGTGGCACCGGCCAGTTTGTCTGCTGAAGTAAGTTTACTAAGTTTTTTTAAAGAACTTAGGATGTTGTTTAGTCCAAAAAAAAAGGAAATCCGTTGGGTGATGGTAGCAACATTTTTCTCAGCGATTTTATCATTATCAATTCCGTATTTAGTTCGCCAAATCGTAGACCAAGTATTAGTATTTTCTGATCGTAATTTTTTATTTACGATTGTCGTTGGTGTTTCCTTGGCAGTCTTTTTTCAAACCATGTTTTCCCTATTTCGAAACTTGATTTCAATAGGACTGATGCAAAATTTAGAATATAATTATTTTGTAAGATTTTTCCAACATATATTGAATTTGACTTTGCCTGAGTTTAGAAGGTTTGAAATAGGGGATTTTACACAAAGATTAAAAGAAAATCAAAGGATATTAGAAATCACACAAAGATCGGGATTGTTTTTAATTTTAGATTTGATCACTTTGCCGATTTATCTTTTGGTATTGTTTCGTTTGGATGTTGGATTATCCTTTTTAGGATTATTTTTTCTGATTATTTATGCTTTGGTTGTTGTACGTTCAAGTTCAAGGATTAAAAAATTACAAAAACATAGTTTTGAATCCAAAAAGAAAACAACTACTTTCTTTTTATCACTTTTTTCTGGTATCCAACTAATCAAATCTTCTTCTATCGAAAGTCGATATCTTTCTAAAGGCCTGAATGAAATTGCTCGAACTATATTGACAAATCTGCGTGTGGGCAAACGTGTCCAAATTTTGGAACTTATCAGTAAGTTTTTTGAACAAATTGGACTAGTGGCAGTCATTACATTTGGAGTGAATAAAGTTTTAAATGAACAACTTTCCTTGGGGAGTTTTTTAGGTTTTTTGATTTTATACTCATTGTTAATGGAACCAATTGTTCGGTTGTGCCATCTTTATGAAGACTTAAGCGAATTAAGAGAATCTCGTATGAGGTTGTCTGAAATTTATTCCTTACCAGGTGAAATTGTCAGCTTACGCCCATTTGGTGAGTTACCTAGACTTACAGGAAAAATAAAACTAGATCATATCAGCTTTCGTTATCGAGAAGGAACTCCAGAAATATTAAAGGATATTGATTTGGAGATTGAAGCTGGAGAAAAAGTTGCGATTGTTGGTCGCAGTGGTTGTGGTAAAACGACATTGATGAGAATCATGATGGGAACTTTATCTCCTACAAAAGGGAAGGTATTTGTTGATTCCTTTGACTTATCAACTTTAGATCCAGAAGAAGTAAGAATCCAGTTTGGAGCAGTAGAACAATACCCTATTTTATTTTCTGGAAGTATATTGGAGAATTTATCGAAAAAAAATCCTTCTTTACGGAAAGAATCTTTGTTAGCTGGCGCTAAACTTGCATCTGTAGACCAATTTGTGGAAAGATTCCCAATGCAATATGATACAAAAATTGGTGAATCAGGTGTAGGTTTGTCTGGAGGCCAAAAACAAAGATTAGCAATTGCAAGGGCTTTGGTCACAAACCCGAGTATTTTATTTTTAGATGAACCAACCTCAGCTTTGGATTCGGAAACAGAATCGCATATCCAATCGCAATGGGAAACTGTTTTTAAAGATAGAACGGTGATTCAAATTTCCCATCGTTTGCATAGTACGGTAAGTGCTGATAAAATTATTGTTTTGGATGAAGGTAGAATTGTTGAAGTTGGCACTCACGCAGAACTGATCCAAACGAAAGGGTATTATTACCATTTATTCCCTACGTTCACTGAGGAGGAAAGTTTTGTTTAAAAAATTTAAAAATCTAAAAGAAACAGATTCCAATTGGGAATCAAGACATTCTGCCTCATATTATGATGAACTATTGAAACACCCGGCACCGAACTGGGAAAAAAAGGGAATTTATTTAATATCAGTTTTTTTTCTATGTTTTGTTTTGTTTTTAATTTTTGGACGAGTGGATGTTGTTGTACAAGCAAATGGAAACATTAGACCAAAAGGGAATTATCACGTTGTAGAGGCATTGGAAACAGGTACCTTAACTAATTTGTACGTTAAGTCAGGGGATTTTCTTAAAAAAGGAGATCCCATCATGGAGTTAGAATTTTCAGAACAACAAATTGAATTATCAAAAGATACAAACAATTTGGAATATGAAGAAAAAAAATTACAACGACTCATCCGAAATAAAAGAGAAGCTGAAAAAATTCTGAAAAACCTTGCTTATAATTTAGAGAATAACCCTGGTTCTGCTTTGTCTGGTGGAGTATTGAATAAATTTGTAAACTTAAAGAAAGCCTACATGGATTTTCAAAATGGAGTAGGTGCCAAGTTTATTTATGATCAAAGTTTATTGGAATTTAATGAGGAGTTCGGAAATCTAAAAGACGAAATCCAAAGAGAAGAAAATATAATCTCAAGTTTACGTGGTGATACAAAATTAAAAAAAGAAAGAGTGGCAAATGCAGTGATCCGTATGCCATTTTCTGGTATTATCGGTGAACTTGCTGTCAACAACGTTGGGCAAAATATCATTCGAGGACAAACTGTTGCTTCTCTTATGGAAGAAGGCCAACCTTTAGAAGCAATTGTCGAAGTGAATAGTAAAGACATCGGTGCCATACGAATTGGATTAAGTTCTGTTATCAAAGTGAAAGCATTCCATCAAAATGATTTTGGTGTGGTGGAAGGAACGGTTTCACAAATCATTCCAAATACAAAAGAAAAAGATTCGTTTTCGGTGATTTTAGTGCTTGGGAACCAAGATCTAAACCAAGATGGAAAAGAATTTCAATTATTTCCAGGCCTTAAAGTTGTCGCTGATATTGTAATCGATCGAAAGAGTATCTATCAAATTTTATTTCGATATGCGGATCCAAGGAATTGAGTTTGAAACGAAACTTAAAAACAATTCCTGATTTTGTACATGATGATAGCTTTTTATCATTATTACCTTCAGCAGATGTCAAAAAGTTTTTATCGTTATTCGAATTTCGCTCTCTCGTTGCAGGTGATAAAATCACCGCAAACGAAACAGATTCCATTCCCATTTTGATATTGGAAACGGGAAGGATTCAGGTAAAAATTAAAATCAACCAAAGTGAACTTCTAATTAAAACCATTACAGAAGAAACAATTTATGGGATTGCAGAGTATTCTTCTGATTCTTTACAGAAACAACTATACTATGCAGAAGAAAACTCAAAAGTATTGGTTTTACCAACATCCACTTTTGCAAAATTTATTTTATCAGATAAACAAAGGAAAAAACTTTGGGATGAATATAAGGAGAACGTCCAACTAAGAGATGAATTGAGAATCCATCCTTATTTCCGAAAACTTTCGAATTCGGAAATACAAGAATTATCAAAACTTCTTGTTAAACACAAAATCAATTCAGGACAAGTATTAATCAAAGAAGGCAGTGTAAGTTCTTCCCTTTATTTTATCAAAACTGGAAAGTTTAAAGTTACTAAATCAACTTGGCAAAAAGATTATCATTCCTTTGTCGAAGCTGGTTCAGTGCTTGGAGAGATGGGAGTATTAGAAAAAAAAGTTCGAAATGCAACGGTAACGGCGATTGAAGACAGTTATGTGTATGAATTGTCTTTAAAACATGCAGAATCTTTTTTTAAAAAATCAGAAAGTTTACTCATAACCATTCGTTCCATTATGAACGAACGCAAATTAAATCTAGGGGAAAGAGTAGATGATGGTGATCTCGAATTTTCTAATATTTATGAAGAAGATCAGTTTCACTTTTTACCAAAATTAAAATTTTCACCTCCATTAAGAAATCAAATTCGGTTTCCATTTTTATTCCAAGAAGGAAAGTCGCAATCCGGTGATGTATGTCGGAAAATGATTTTTCGGTATTGGGGGTATTCATTTGCGGAATATGATTCCGATCCCTTGTTTCCTGATTTTGATCACGATATCCTTCCATACCATTGGAAACAATGTTTCGGAGAAGAAAAGGGAACTTGTTATTTTGTAAATTGGAGGGATCACGAATCAGAAATTGCTTCAATACCTACCATTAACTTTTTTGAAAATACCCGGTTCATCATTGTCAAACAAATTGGTAAAAAGTATGTAACAATACTCGATCCTGAAAATGGTGAAACTATTTTACTACGTGAAGAATGGGAAAAAGAATCATCTAAGATATTAATTTATTTTGTTCCTAAAGTTTTACCAAAGGCTTCCTTTGAATGGAAAAATCGTTTTTTTGCTGGCATAGGAGAATATTTTTTACCAGCGATCCAATACTTGAAAGCAGGAATCCTTGCGAGTTTTTTATTAAAGGGATTAGAAGTATTCATTCCATTAGTGAATTTGTATCTCATTGATGCAGTTTTGTTACAGGAGAATCGAGAATTTTTTCTACCAGTGATTTTTGCAATTGTTTTACTCAGTGTATCACAGTCCTTTTTAGGATACTTCCGATCGAATGTAATTTTTTTTACAAGTAATCGTGTGAACCAAACGATAGCGATTCGTTTTTTAGTGAAATTGATATCTTTACCAATATCATTTTTTGAGAGAAATAAAAAAGGAGAGATCTTAAATCGATGGGAAGAGATTGAATCAGTAATTTTATTTTTTTCAGATCAAGGTGCGATGAAGATTTTTGATTTGATTTTTAGTTCTTTTGTATTCATCATCTTTTTGTTTTTATCACCCATATTACTTTTCATCATTATACTTCTGATCATACCTGAGTTTTTGGTACTTAGATTTTTATCTCCAAAAATTATTGAGGAAACCAAAAAGGAATCTTTAAAACGATCGGAAACCTTAAGTTACTTTATAGAATCTGTAAATGGATTTGAAACCATCAAAAACTTGGGAGCCACCTATTCTCATAGATGGGATTTTGAAAAACGACTGACTTCTCAATTGAATTCAGAAAGTAAAAAATTATTTTATTCAAATCTATTATCAACCAATACAGATTTCTTTAGACAAATCACAATTGTAGCCGTTTTGCTTGTGGGGAGCTTATTGATATTAAATGATTTACTTACTTTGGGAACTTTGTATGCAATCGTAGGATTGATCACTTATATCAGGACACCTTTGATTTCTTTATATGATGATTTTTTGAAATTTCAAAAAGCAAATTTAGCATGGAATCGATTGAGGAGTTTTGAGTCATTAGATAGCGAAATATCTGATAAAGATAATTTGTTCAAAGTTGATTTACCAGAAGTCAAAGGTGATATCGAATTTAGAAATATCAATTTTGCATATGATAACCAAAAACCAGAGTCAGGAATTCGAAATTTATCATTAAAAATTCAAGCTGGAAAAAAAGTTGCATTTGTCGGCAGAAGTGGTAGTGGCAAATCAACAATCATTAAACTTTTGTTAGGACTCTATAACCCTAAACAAGGTGAGATATTCGTTGATGAAATATCTTTAAACGAGATTTGGTTGCCCAGTTTAAGAACAAAAATTGGAGTTTGTTTCCAAGAAAATCCACTGATTGCAGGAACGGTGAGGGAAAATATATCCATCACAAAACCGGAGGCCACATTGAGTGAAGTTGTTGAGGCGGCAAAACTCGCTTGTATTCATGACGATATTGTAAAATTACCATTGGGTTATGATACGGAATTAGCAGACAGAGGGTTTAGTTTCTCAGGTGGTCAAAAACAGAGAATTTCCATTGCCCGATTGTTTTTACAACGGCCTAATGTTTTACTTTTGGATGAGCCAACTGCCTCACTTGATAAGGAGACAGAATTAAGAATTCTGTCACATTTAAACACTGTTTTTGCCGAAGCGACCGTGATTACAGTTGCACACCGATTGGATACAATCCGACATTATGATCAAATTTTTGTTTTGGAAAGAGGTAAATTGGACTCAAAAGGAAGTCACAAGGAGTTACTTTCCAAGGGTGGAATTTATCAATTACTTCATTCTAAACAAGAAGCAATCCGATAATTGATTTAGTGACTCACTTTAGGAAATTTTTCTCTGTTCTTGTATTACTTTTTTTGTCAAACATTCTATTGGCAGGGGAAGTTGTTTATTTTACAGATTTACCAAAGTTAGTTGGTGAAAAATCATACGAACTAAAATTAAAAGAACTAGAAATCCAACGTAAAAAAGTTGATATAGACTCTAAAAATTTACGTTATTTGCCCTCTGTCAATTTAGACCATACTCCATTTTTTGAATCACTTCGTGGAGATGGTTACAATCGTAAAGGTTGGAATACTACTCTCAATCTGAATTGGAATTTTGGGGAACAAGGTAATACGATCTTCACCAATCTGATTTTAGAATTAGAGTATGAACGTTTACTTTTGGAATACAGAGCTTTGTACCAAAAGGAACTTTTTGACCAAGCCTTTCAATATGCTGAAACATTAAAACTGTTGGCATTTTACGATTATGATTTTTCCAATGAATCAGATGCAGACAAACAGTTCCAGACAGTTCAAAAGCTTTACAAACAAGGTATTGAATCCTACTTAGTGACTCAAAACTCAAAAGTGGATTACTTCTTTTATAAATACAATGCAATTAAATCAAGATTAGACCAACAAAAAAGCCAATCGATCTTTCGAAGAAAGTTTTTATTAAAAGATGTGACTTTAAAACAAATTCCAGAACGTGAATATAAAATTTTGCCTCTAGAAGAAACTTTAAAAGAATACGAAAAAAACTTATCGGAGTTAAATTTTGATATCGTTTTAACATTGAATAAAGTAAAAATTTTAGAAGTTCAAAAACAAGTTAGATTTAACGATTTATGGGTTCCCAATTTTTTTGTAAATGTTTATAATCAAAATGCAAGGGAATCTTATTCGGGACTTAGTGGGACATGGACAAACTCTCAGCAATTGTATGACTATAGTCGAAATGATTATAGTCTTTATGCTAGGTCATCTGATTCTGATTTTAATGTTGGAGGAAATTTTGGTTTTCGATTTCCATTATTCAATCGTTGGTTGGACAAAAACGAATTTGAAAAATCAAAAATTGAAGTTAAGTTAGCAAAATCAGAATCTCAATTTTTACGTGAAAATACAGGTTTGTTTTTGTATGAACTCATCCAACAACACAATAACCTTGTGGAATTGTATGAAATTTCCAGAGAAAGCAAAAGGATTGCTGAAGAAAACTATCAAATCATGGAAAAGGCATACAAAACAGGTTCGGCATCTATTATCGAATTGCAGACGGTAGATAGACGTTTAAGAGATGTAATGCGAAACGAAATCCAAAATCGATATGATTTGATTCAATTGAGACTACAAATTGGTTTACTTCTTGGTGACACCATGAAGTTTTTAAACAATTAAAGTCCTAAATTTCCAGGTTCCGTTTCGATTTGATTTCCTTTTTTCATTCCACATTTTTCTGTTTTCCATTGATTTAGAACGTCATCCGCTCGCATTTTGTTTCTAAATTGAATGAAAGGTGTTGTGAGAAGTGGATAAACAAAAATTGGCGAAATCGCTGTATTGAGTATTGATAAACTTACCACCAATCCCAATGTTAAAACGTTTTCATCAAAAATTTCTGTTACTTGGCGTTTCGTTTGGAAATAATATGCCAAACACTCATCAGTATTGTTAGCAGGTTGGAAAGGAATGCTTACACAACTTACCACTTGCGAAAAAATAATGATTACAATGATTCTTCTATACTTTTGATACATGAATTTACTGCTTCTAAGTTTGTTTCTTCAACCATTCGTTGGAATTTCCGCACTTGGTAAAAACCATATAGGTATTCGAGGGCATTTCCCTTTTTGACAATAGTCTCCTCTTTTACCAAATTCTGATTTAAAAAGAGTTTGTATTGAAACTCCACACTGTATTCACCTATTCGGTATTGGATGGGCCAAATTGCTGTGAATGGCCAAAGGGCAGGCCATGAAATCCACCAATTGTATTTATCGTCATAATTGGTTTTCATTTCAATATCGATGGTATAAAATTCTTTTAAGGAATTTGGTTCTAGCTCAGTCAGAACATTGGAAAATAAAGCGGCTGATTGTAAGTGACCTTTAAATGATTTCCTCCAAGCATCTGTATATACTCCACGATCTGCGGATAAAATTTCAAACTTCCCAATGACAAGGTTTAACTTGGATTTGATTCGATCGGTATTTCCATTGATTGTTGGAGGAGGGACTTGCCGAAGATCAGTTGCACATTGTAACAGGAACAAAATGCCGAAAAGGGGTAAAAATTGTTTCATTCTCACGGTTTGATCGTTCAGAATTTAATGAATCAATCAATCAATTTTCTTTCGTTGGAAGATGAGAATGTGGTTTTCTCTTTTTGAAAAGAGCGAATACCCAGAAGGAACATCATCTGGGATACCAAAGTTTTTTCCTTGGTAGAAAACAAAAAATTTGGCCGTATAGTTTTTGTTAGGTAGAAACAACTGGATTTCGTTTCGATTGGAAAGGTATTGCGGCACATTGGAAACTATAGACTCCCCTGGAAGGAGTTGGCGTAACTCAGAAACATCTTCAGGTGTTACTTGCCGGTTCATAAAGTCTTTCCGATAGGAATATGTTTTTGTTAAAGGGCCAAATAATCCAAACATAATCGCGGAAACCAAAAGAGAAGAAAAAATTAGAATTTGTTTTCGTTTGGAAAAAATGGTTTCTATCGTTTCAGTCATACAGATGAAAAGAATGGGAATGGGCAAAAAACTATGATGGGTAAAAGGACTTTTGTTTACTTCGAATTTGGAAAATAGTGAATACAAGGCATAAGGTAGTAAACACCAAGCCATACGATGGAAGAAGGGTAGAAACAAAAATGGTAAGGTCAAAAATAAAAATAAATAGGGAAACAAATGTAGGCTTTTAATCGCTGTAAGTGGGTCTTCATAACGTTCTAAATGTGCCAGTTGATAAGGAGTAGGTTTGTGGTAAAAATGATTGAGTAAATAAAGAGAAAGTATAAAATAAAGAAAAGAAATGATTCCTATGAGTTTACTCTCTTTCGGATGCGAGTTCCAAATCAATATTGAAAAAAAAAGCCAAACCAAACTTGTTTCCTCTTTGGTCAGAAGGCTAAGGCAAAAAAACAATAACCAAAATTTGGATTGGTTCCTCCAGAATAAAAAAAACAAAAAAAATAAGGGAATCCAAATTACCTCGGGATGGAAATCAAAGACTTGAATCCAATAGATTGGTAAATACAAGGCATATAACAATGGATAGGCATATAGATATGATTTTTTATATTCAAAAAATGGTATAATTAAGATCGGGATACTTAATAGTAATGCTTGTAAAATGAGTAAAAACTCAACCCCAGGAAAAAAATGATAGAGTAGAGCAATTGGATAAATATACCAATTGATATGGTCAGCGAAATAATGGTGGGCATTGCCATCTAAACCAAGTGATGTGATGGCATTTCCTGTATGGTTTAGCTGATAAAAAAGATTTTCAAAGAGTCCAATATCAACGCCCGCACCCATATGATGGTAACGAAAGATGGCACGTTCAGATAAAAAATAAAAAACGATGCTCCATAAGAAAAAGGTTGGGATAAACTTCCCAAATGATCTCATCTTACTTGGTGAAGCTACCTGTAAGTGCTGCCTCTGCACATTTCATCCCATCGATGGCAGCAGATACAATTCCGCCTGCATAACCTGCGCCTTCGCCACAAGGGTATAATCCTTTGATTGAGATATGTTCTAAGGTCTCAGGATTTCTTGGAATTTGAATGGGAGAAGATGTTCTGGTTTCAGGAGCATGTAAAATGGCTTCATTGGTGAAGTATCCTTTCATTGAAGAATCAAATTCTTTAAATCCTTTTTGTAATGCTTCTACAATGAGTGGAGGTAAAACTTCGGATAAGGATACTGATACCAGGCCGGGTGTATAGGAAGTTTTCGGAAGGTCTGATGATACTATATTTTTTGTGAAGTCTACCATTCTTTGGGCAGGAGCTTTTTGTGTGCCACCATTAACTAAAAATGCTTTTTGTTCGATTGAAGATTGGTATTGTAAGGCTGAGAATACTCCTGAAGATTCAAATGTTTTAAAATCATCTAATCTCAGTTCTACGACAATTCCGGAATTCGCAGTTGGTCTGGAACGTTCTGCGCTTGACCAACCATTGGTAACAACTTCTCCCGGTTTTGTAGCGCAAGGTGCAATGACACCTCCTGGACACATACAAAAGCTATACACACCTCTACCATTGATTTGTTTCACCAGTGAATATTCCGATGCAGGTAATAATGGATTTTTTGTTTCACAATGGTATTGAATGGAATCAATTAAACTTTGTGGGTGTTCCACTCGAACACCAATGGCAAGAGGTTTTGTATGGATTTCAATCCCCTTTTCATGTAGTAAATGAAAGATCTCTCTACCAGAATGACCCGTTGCAATGATAACATGATTTGCCATCCATTTTTGTCCGTTAGAGGTTTGGACACCTTTAATGGATTTTCCATTTAGGATTAGATCAGTGACTCGTGTATTGAAATGAACCTCTCCACCTGCAGATAAGATACATTCTCTGATATTTTGAATGATTCTAGGTAATTTGTTCGTACCAATGTGGGGGTGTGCATCGACTAATATTTGTTTGGTTGCTCCGAAGGCTACAAGGTATTCTAATACCTTTCTAATATTTCCCCTTTTTTTTGATCTTGTATAAAGTTTTCCATCGGAATAGGTTCCTGCACCACCTTCTCCAAAACAGTAATTTGAATCTTCGTTTACGATATGGTGGACATTGATACCTCTTAAATCTGCCACTCTATCTTTAACATTTTTTCCCCTTTCGATGATGATGGGTTTTTTTCCAAGTTCTAAGACTCGTAAGGCGGCAAATAAACCAGCTGGCCCGGCACCGATGATGAGGATTGGTTCTTCTAAACTAACATTTGCGAAATTTGGAAGAGAGAAATTTGTTGGAACAAATTCTTCATTAACATACACATCCAAACGTAATTGGAATACTATATTTTTTTGCCTGGCATCAATGGATCTCGCCGTACATTCAATATGTTTGATATCTTGTTTTGGAATTTTGTTTTGTTTGGAGACAAACTGCAATAGATGATCAGGACTTGAGGCAATTTCAGGTGTGACTCTGACATTTAATTCTAATTTCAATGTAATTCACTGTAATCAAACTTTCGATTTCGTTGAAAGTGAGATGTTCCAATCCTTATGAATTCTGATCTAAGGATTTTTTCATTAAATTGGCAATCGCTTTTTCGTTTTCGCCTGGCATTCTTTCTAGATTCTGAATCACAAGTTTCCTTCTTTCAATAGAATTGTTTTGGCTCAGTTTCTCTTTTCCTTCCCAGTGTGTGATTTCAATTTTGAAAGGAACGATTCCGTTTAGCAATCCTTTCAAATAATTTGGATCTACTTCGTTCCATTGGTAACTTGAAGTATCTGTTTCAAATGTTTTCACGAGTAGTTCCAAACTTTTTTGGATTTCAATAGGATCTTCCATGTATGTTAAGATACCTCTGATATGAACGGCAGTATAATTCCAGGTAGGTACAGAATGATTGGTTTCGTACCAGGATGGTGAGATATAACAATGTGGTCCAGAAAAGATACAAAGCACTTCTTTGTTTTTTGAATTTTTTTGTGGATTTGGTTTTGCAAAATGCCCAATCAGGTACTTCTGATCGGAGGAAACTAACAATGGTAAATGAGTTGCCGATAGAGTTCCCTTTATTTCGGAAACTAATACTCCAAATGAATTTTCTTTTACAAATTGGAAAAAGGAATCGTTTTCCATTAGAAATTGTTTTGGGATGTACACGATAATTTGCCTTCGTAGCTTCTGTTAATTTGATTTCCAAAAATAAGTCAAAAATTCAGTTTCTTCTGCAAAACCTTCCTTTCCGTACAAAGAACGCGCCTCTTTGTTGTGCATTGAAGTAGAAAGTTCTAATCCTTTTCCACCAAACGTTTTGGTAAAGGATTTTGCTTCATTGATCAGTTGTTTGGCGATCCCTTGTTTGCGGTAATTTTGTTTAACATACAAATCATTGAGTAAGTAGGAGCGTTGCATTGAAATTGATGAAAATACCGGATACAATTGTGTAAAGCCAGCAAAAGCTTGTGTTTCGGGATCCTCAGCGATAAAAATTATCGATTGACCATGTTCCATTCGTTCTAACAAAAATTGGTTAGCCCCTTCTAGATCGCTATTTTGACCGTAAAATTGTCGGTATAAATCGAAAAGTTCTACCAGTTTAGAAAGGTCTTTAAAGTTCGCTTGTCTGATTTTCATATTTTGGTACCAAAGTGAAACTAACCACTGATAGAAATGCAGTGACAGGTGTTGCCAGTAAAGTTTCTAAATCTGTAACTGCAATTAAATTCCCTAATGTATTCAGAAAAAATATCGCAGCGATAAATCCGAAAACCAATCGGATCCAAATGGGCACCAAACCCTTGTTCAAATATTGTAAATAAATGTAACTGCAGTAAACAAAAAAGAGATTTGCAAGCAGGGAAATGGATTCCATGACATACATTTCCTCGAGTGACTGCAACCTTCCTCCCCAAAGGTATTTGTATGGTACAATTTGTAACAAAGCTAAGACATGGAAGATCGAAGTTAAAGTAAAAATGACCAATAAAATTTTATTGGATATTGTTCTTATTTTTTTGGAAGGGTTCCACATGTTATTTTCCTATAGATTGTAAATAATATACATAGTCTATTTCTGGTGAAGTTCCACCTAAGGCGGTGATAGCGGCTGTGATTTGACCTCGATGGTGAGTCCTATGATTCATATTGTGTTGGACCACATCACAATATAATAGTTCTGCTTCAAATCCTCTCATGGTTTTGTAACGAAATGTATCTTGCCAACGTGAGGAATCAAAATTCTTTATCCATTCGTTCCAAATCACAATGCTTTGGATCAATTTTTCTTGTAACAATTCTTTGTTGGATTCTAATTCTTCCCCCAATGAATTTGGGATGTAAGTTTCTCCAATAAGTCTTGAATACCAAACTTTCTCCACAACTAACAAATGATTGAGAGTGCCATGAATGGATTTAAAGAATAAACCCATATCTTTTTTATAATCATCATTCGGTAAGGAATTGATCGATTGGAATAAAAGATTAGTGGCCCAAAGGTGATACTCATTGTTCCTTAAGAAAAAATCTTTCATACGGAAAGATTTTTCCATGTCATCTAAGGAGACAATGAGAAATTCAAATTGTAAATATTTTCCTTTTCTTCCTATTCTAAAAAATCATAAGTAAATCACAAAACTAATGGCAACTGTAGCGATGACCACTAACCAGGAAGGCACTTTCCAAAATTCCAATAGTAAAAATCCAACGATTACGATTGCAAAGTCTTTCGGAGAAAATACTGCACTCGTCCAAACTGGATTATAAAATGCCGCTAGTAAAATTCCCACAACCGATGCATTGATTCCTAACATTGCTTTTCTGATGGTTTGGTTTTTTCTTAGACTCTCCCAAAAAGGTAGGGCACCCACTATAAGTAAAAACGAAGGTAAAAAAGCAGCCACCAAACATAGGATAGCTCCTGCCCAGCCATTTGGCGAAACAATCGAAACAGCACCTAAAAAACTACTAAATGCAAAGAGAGGACCAGGAATTGCGTTGGACAATCCGTAACCAGCCATAAATAGATCGTTACTTACCCAACCCGTTGGAACAACTTCTGCTTGTAATAAAGGCAAAACAACATGGCCTCCACCAAAAACAAGCGCTCCCGCCCGATAAAAGCTATCAAAATATTGCACTTCTGTTACTTTAACAATCGTTCGTAGCAAAGGTAAAACAAACAAAAAAATAAGAAAAAGTGCTAAAAAAATAAAACCAATTGATTTTTTACCTTTATGAATGGAATCGTGAGGGAAGTCTTCTTTGGATTTTAAGAAATATACACCAATAAAACCAGAAATAACTAATAATGAGATTTGTAAGATTGCTGAGCTAAAAAATAAGAGTATTACGCTTGTTATAATCGCAATTGTTAACCTCTCCTTATCGGGACAAAGTTTTTTGCCCATTCCTAATATTGCTTGTGCCACTACTGCCACTGCGACAACCTTTAATCCATGTAACCAGTGTTTATGGTTTGCTACCTCAATTTGGGAAAGTCCAAGTCCAAATAATATTAATATCAAAGCGGAAGGTAGGGTGAACCCAATCCAAGAAACAATTGCTCCTAAAATTCCTGCTCTTGATAGTCCGATAGCCATTCCAACCTGGCTACTTGCAGGACCTGGTAAAAATTGGCAAAGGGCTACTAAATCAGCGTAGGCATGTGCGCTAATCCATCTTTTTTTTGTAACATACTCATCGTGAAAATAACTTAAGTGTGCAATGGGTCCACCAAACGAGGTACAGCCGAGTTTCATTGCGGTTATAAAAACTTGGAAAATTTTCATCTTTTACTCCTTTTATCTTTTAAATATTGATCAATTGATAATGCTCCACTTCTTTCAACTAACAATAGTTTATTTAAGTATTTCACCAATTAACTCCTTAAGTTTGATTTTAGCGGAAATAAGTTCTTTTTTTCCTTTGGGTGTGATGCGATAGAATTTTCGTTTTACTTTTCCCGTTTGTTCTATGCGGGATCGAATGAGTCCTTTTTCTTCTAGATTTCTGAGCAGTGGATACAATGATCCAGGGCTAATGTTATAACCATGTTCTTTTAACTCTTCGATCATCCAAACACCATAAATATCTTCCTTTAGACAATGGTGTAAAATATGAATTTTTATAAAACTTGAGAAAAATTCATTTATTCTCATTCAAAATCAAAATACGATATCGAAAATCGATTGTCAAATGGAAAAATTGATTCTAATATGCTAATTGTGTAGATTCTAGATAAATCTCTGTATAATTTTGGAAATCATAAGGGCGCCTCGCATCCCATGGAATAGGATCCTTCATTTCAGAATCGACCGCGCCATACGTTCCAATCTTTCCCTTCGGGAAAGGATTTCCACTTCTGTCGCTGGCGCATGATTTGGTTTGTTAATGGGCCATCGTTTTGATGATTGCCAACCTTGATTCAAACGTCCCTATCTTCTTTGTTAAAGTTTGCTATTTAATATTATGATCAGATGGATTTTTCCATATAATGGTGTGATGGAATGGTTCCTTCCCAACCAATCGGATGCCTTGTTTCCTTTATGACAAAACCAAGTTTTTGGTAGAGGGCAATCGCCGCTGGATTTTCTGCAGATACATCTAAAGCAATTGTTTTGTATTCCTGATGCAACTGGATCATATGTTCTATAAGTTGTTTGGCGATCCCTTGTTTTCTGTGAGATTCGGAAACAGCAATATGCCCTAAGTACAATCGTTTGGGTTTTGGAGGTTGGATGATGGTCTCAGTTTTTAATCCACGCGCCATCACTTTTGGTGCCTTCCACTTATATACACTTAAGATTTGTAAGGCTGTCCCGGCTGTCAGTGCTAAAAAACTCGGTTGCGTGTAAGCCAATATGGATCCAACAACAGTTCCATTTTTTTCGGCGACAAAATGATTTGTATAGGAAATTGTATTCCCTCTATGAGCATACGTTTGGTTTAAAAAATCAAAGGGTGTTTTGTTTCCTTCTTGGAAAACAAAATTCCATGCAAGTGGTCCAGACGAATAGATGAGAGGAATGATTTGGTTTGCGTCTTTGAGTTGTGCATTGCGAATGATTAAAGATGGATGAGTTTGAGAAGAGATCATATATTCCGTTGTAAAATATTTTCTATGATCCATTCAATGAATTTTTACAAAATCCGAATGTTGTCCTTTAAAAAAAGAAAAGTAAAGTAAAGATGAAAGCAAAAGTTTGAAGTGGATCGTTTGGTGACATTGGGAATCCATTCCTGTTGGTAATCGATTACGCTAACATTTTTTGGATTTGAATTCTGAATTCAGGGATTTGGTTTTATTTTAATTGTCTCAATCAAGCACGATTATCGATTTTTCATTGATATTTATCAAGTGCTGATCCATAGCCAGTATGAGTCTTTTCTTGAGAAGGCCTTGTGTTTGTTCGGCTTCATAAAAAATGGAAAGTAAGAGGTAGTTATGATCGCAAATTGGGATGTAAAATATGAAACCAATATTTCAGAGATTGACTCACAACACAAAAAATTGTTTCGATTGATCAACCAGATTGAAACCATTTATGTAGAAAACAAAGGCCATCTTACTACGAAAACCAAATCTTTGGTAGAAGCTGTTTCTGAATTAGAAGATTATACCCTAAGTCACTTTTTGATCGAGGAACGTGTAATGGAGTTAAACCAATACCCGGATTTAGAAGCACATAAAAAACAACACGATCGATTTACCGATAAAATTTTGGAACTGAAAAACCGTTTAACATCCAAATCACTCCTAACAAATGATGATGAATTGAACGTATTTTTTAGTGATTTGATCGCATTTTTGAGATTATGGTTAACAAATCACATCTTACAAGAAGATATGAATTACAAACCATATATCAAATTGGTTCTTTGATGCAGGTAGAGTGGGTGCTATGTGATCGAAAACCCAAGTTTACTTTCTAAAAAATCGATATACCCCTTGAGACCAATATTCCAAAGATAGTGATGCCTAATGAGAGCAATAAATTGAACCTACCAAAAAAACCAGATCGTTTTCGATACCGTTCATATTGAACGGTGTCTCTTTCTGCGTATACAAATGTTTTTGGACCTGAAACAAAATCGTGGTAAAGTGAAGATAAGAATAATATTAAAAAGAATCCTATCTTCAATATAAACATATATCCAATATTAGATGAAAAGAATAATCTGAGCTGTCCATCTAACAAATATCCTTTTGTGAATAACATTCCAAATCCTGAAGTGATCAAAAGAAAAAAAAGGATATAGGAAATACTTCTGAATTGTAAGGCAGTTAACTGTAGTAAGGTTAGTTTTTGATCTTTCAAACTAGGATTACGAATGACTGGCATTACGACAATCACATAAAAAATCATTCCTCCCACCCAAATCATAGCCGATAGAATGTGAAACACTAAACAAATCAAATATACCCACATAGAATCAATTGTGCAAAGAAGAACATTCTTTTGTCGTTCTATTTTTTATTGAGAAAGAAACTCCCTCCGGTTGTTAGTAATGATTAGAAAGATTTCCTTAAGGTTTTGTGATGAAAAAAATTAGATTATTATTAGTTCTTACGTCCATCTTATTGTTTGCGAATTGTGGTAAAGGTTCATCTGAAGGATCCGATTTCTACACGTCTGAGGAACGAAAGATGAGTCCTTCTTCTTATGAAAAAAAGGATATGCCAAGCGCACCTGCAATAGAAGAAGCAGCAGAACCAATCCTCCAATCAAAGGAGAATTCCATTGGCCCAGTGTTTTTACCCATCCAAAACAACCAAGACCGACTTCTCGAATTCCAAATTGATTTGGGTTACCAGACTTTAGACTTGGTCAAAACAAGAAAGGATCTGTTATCTTTCATCACCAAATATGGATTTATCGAAACTAGTTCCGCCGTAAATTCTGATTCCCCATATATGAATGTTAAAATTCGGATTAAATCAGAAAAATTATACGAAGCTTTGTTAGAATTAGATACCTATGGAACATTATTGAGCGAAAACATTACCACGATTGACCACACGGAAGGCATGGTTTGGGAAAGGATCAAAACAACACGTGAAAAAATACGAGTCAAACGAAGGTTATCTGCAAATAATCAAATCACAAGTAATTCCAAAAATTGGGAAGCGATTGAGGAATCTATCTCGACAAGCGAAGATGGATTGGACCAATCAGAACTTCAGATTTGGAAAATCAATGATCGTGTGAAATGGGCAACTGTTAATGTGAGTTTTAGTGTTCCAACGCCAAGTGACAAAATCATAGTGCCAGAATACCGAAATGCTCTTGTTGGGATCACCAATCTATTTTTAGAGTTTACCTACTTTCTAGTTTGGTTGATCCCAATTTTTCTGCTCATTGGACTTTTATACGTTCCAAGTAAAAAATTGATTTTGTGGATTAGACAAAAATAAATCTAATCCAATTTTATAAAATTCATTCTCCGCAGGTTTGAGAATTGAGGTTAAATGCCTTTTTCTCTTCCGAGTCGGAGATTGTTTTGGCATAATCACTTTGTAATTTAAAGCAACCCATACGGTTTTGTTTGGTTGCATTCTTCATACAATCACAAACAACTTTCGTTTTTTCTTCTGTTGTTAAATTTGGGTCTACTTGTGGGACACCAGCTAACTCTTGTTCACATTGGTTAAGAGACTTTAAATAACCTTCATGTTGTTTTGAGCCTTTTTTTAAGGCTTTCACATGTTTTTCTCGTAAATTCAAACATTCTTTTTTGTCTGTTTCCGATTGGGATGACTTGGCTTTTTTGAGACATTCACACATCTCCTTCGATTTTTTATCTGCGTTTGCAAAAACCAAGTAGGGTAAAAAGAAGAGTATCCAAATGATTGTAAATTTTTTCATGGCGATGGTGATACCATGGAATAGAAAAGAGTCAACTTGTAATTCTTGGATTCATTAAAAGAACAGAATTCAATTAATCCGTCTGGTTATCCGTAGGTTTTTGTTTCGGGAGGTGATAGACAAATCATGATCATTGTCATCAAATTTCTGACTCAGTCAATTTCCTGACATTTTTTGTTTTTATCTGATTGCTTTTCTTTTCAACTTTTATTCACTGAATTTTGTTCGGATTCTATTTTATGAGATCAAACTCTCCATCTGTATGATCAAAATTTTACTCATTGAAGATGAACCAGGGATCCAAGAAACAATCCAAATTGCATTAGAAGCAGAAGGATTTTCGTTATCCATTGCCCAAACTGGAATTCAGGGCTTGCAAATGTTAGCTGAGGATTTCTCACTCATTCTTCTAGACATAGGCCTTCCCGATCAAAGTGGATTTGATGTTTTAAAGTTGATACGGAAAAGGTTTGCGACACCAGTGATTTTTTTGACAGCGCGAAATTCCGAAATCGACAAAGTGTTAGGCCTGGAGATCGGAGCAGACGATTATATTGTCAAACCCTTTAGCCCAAGGGAACTTTTGGCAAGGATACGCGCCATTTTACGAAGGACACAAAACCCTTTGGAGATCGAACAAAATTCAAATTCAAAAATCAGAATTTCCTTAGAAAAAAAACTGATTTATTTTAATGGAAAAACTTTGAATTTATCACCTTACGAATACAAAACGATGGAATTGTTTTTTAAATGGCCTGGTCGTATTTTCACTCGTGAAGAAATTATGGACAATGTTTGGACAGAACCCGAAGATAGTTTTGATCGAGCCGTTGATACTGTAATCAAGAATATTCGAGCAAGGTTTAAAGAATTTGATTCGAATTTTGATCCCATCGAAACAAGACGAGGGCAAGGATACGGTTTAAAGGAAACAATATGAACCTTTGGTTACGAATCATTATCAGTTTTTTTTTATCCTTTGTATTGGTTTTTATTATTTAATTGATAAAACAGAAGAATCCATACGACCAAGATACATGGAAACGATTGAAGAATCGTTGAATGATACGACACATGTGTTATCAGCCATCGTTGAAGAAGAAATCAAAAAAAATCCAAACGAACGGTTTCAATTACCATCACTTGTAAAACGTTTGTTCCAAAAGCCATTTCAGAATGTTCGAAAACGTTCATTTGAAGCCAAAATTTATTCTTTATTAAAAACCAATGCTGACATTCAGATCTATGTTACCGATTCAAAAGGAATTGTAATTTTTGACTCTGAAGATTTTCGAGAAGGACTTGACTATTCTAAATACAATGATGTGTATCTTACACTCAAAGGTAAATACGGAGTTCGTTCAAGTAAAATGTTTGATTCTGAAAAGGAAGGTGCTTTATTCATTGCCTCTCCTATTCATTATCAAAATGAGATCATTGGTGTTCTCACAGTGATCAAACCAAAAATTGGAGTGATTCCTTTTATTGAAGAGGCCAAAAATAAATTTTGGCGCATTTCCTTGTTAGTTGCTTCTTCAATCGCAATTGTCTTTACCATCCTTGCTTATATTAGTTTTCGTCCCATCATAAGATTATCACAATATGTTATCTCCTTACGAAATCAGGAAAAAAAACCATTCCCGAAATTGGGAATTAAAGAACTTAACGATTTAGGAAAAGAAGTGGACCAACTTGTTTCGGAACTGGAAGGAAAAAAGTATGTAGAGTCCTATGTGCAGACACTCACTCATGAAATCAAAAGTCCATTGTCATCCATCTTAGCCTCTGTTGAATTAATTGAGTCGCACCCAAATGAAATTCATAGACTTTCTAAAACGATGGAAGCGGAAGCAAAACGTATTCAAAGTTTAATTGACCAATTACTCGAATTATCTTCGTTAGAAGGGAAAAAATCCATTGAGTTAGATGATCAAATCAATTTGGTTCCATTTTTAGAGGGAGTGATCCACCGATTTGAGATTGAGTTGGAGAGGAAAAATTTACGGGTTAAAAAAAATTTTCCAAATGATGTTTTTCAGATCAAAGGAAATGAATCCTATCTGAAAATGGCAATTGAAAATATCTTACGAAATGCAATTGAATTTGCAAATCCCAAAGACCAAATCACAATTCAATTGGAATTGATCGGCCAATCCCATACAAAATTGATTGTTTCGGATGAAGGACAGTCGATTCCAAACTTTGCTTTGGCAAAAGTGACAGAAAAGTTTTTTTCTCTTCCTCGGCCCAGTGATAAAAGAAAGAGTTCGGGGCTCGGTTTGAGTATCGTAAAAGAAATTTTGGACCTTCACCAAGCCGAATTTACGATTCGTAATTTAGATCCGAAGGGGGTGGAAGTCAGCATTCAATTCCAAAATTTTTAACCCTCACACAATCCTCACATTGCGATCATAATTCTCTCACCAAAATCTTCTACAGTAGATTGGTAGGAGTTTTGTATGAACAAATTAATATCTTCCGTAAACATTCGCCTTTTGATTTTAGGTGTGATGATTATTTTATTTTTGATTCCCCTTTCCATGGTTGGGTCACTCATTGAGGAACGAAGTTTGTCCCGAATGGAAGCAGTTTCTGAAGTGGGAGCAAAATGGAGCCAAAGCCAAACATTACTCGGTCCCATAGTTGTGATTCCGTATAACATAAGAATTCCCAAATCCGGAACTTCCCAAACAAAAGAGAAATGGGACTACATCACGGATTATGCTTATTTCTTACCAGAAGAACTCAATTATGAAGCAAAAATGTTAACAGAAGAAAGGAAACGTGGTATCTATCATATTCCCCTTTACACAAATAAAATTCATCTAAATGGAAAATTCTCAAACATTTTGGTCTCAGATTTTCCTATGGATACAACTTACATTTATTGGGAAGATGCGAGGGTAATGGTTTCCGTATCCGACTTAAAAGGATTAGGTGGTGATTTGAAACTCAACTGGAATGGGAAGGAAAAGAATTTTTCACCTGGAACCAAATCTAATTTTTTTACCACGGGTATGAGCCTTCCCATCAAACTTGAAGAAAACCAAGGAACAATGAATTTTGTTATGGATATTACACTCAAAGGTTCTGAATCATTTTCCATTATTCCCATCGGTAAAAAAACAAAAGTTACGATGGATTCAAATTGGAAAGATCCATCCTTTAATGGAAATCTTTTGCCAGTCGATCGAGAAATCCATGAGACTGGGTTTCGTTCCGTTTGGGAAACATCCTATTTTTCAAGATCCTACCCTCAAGTGGTCCACTCGTTAGATGATTCGATCGTAAACTCAATTTATAATTCTGCTTTTGGTGTGAGTTTACTCATTCCAGTGGATCACTATCTAAAATTAGAACGTTCTGTGAAGTACGGACTATTGTTTCTTGTCACAAGTTTTACCTTATTCTTTCTGATGGAAGTATTCGGTGGAATCATATTGCATCCGATTCAATACATTTTAATTGGTTGTGCGATGGTTATTTTTTATGTTTTGAATTTATCACTTTCAGAACACATTGGTTATCTATCTGCGTACATAATTTCCTCATTGGCAGTCACTTCTCTGATTGGATATTATGCAATGCATGTACTCAATCACAAACGAAAAGGAATCATTACGGCGTTGTATTATCTCACTTTATATTCCTTTTTGTATGTCATTTTGGCATCAGAAGACCAGGCATTATTACTCGGATCTGTAACCTTATTTGCCATTTTGGCATTGGTGATGCATTTTACACGAAAAATCAATTGGTACCAATTTGGACTAACCACAACGAATCAGTAGTGGATATAACCTCTGTAGTGAATTCTGTATTCATTGCAGAGGTTTTTCTAAAAATTTAAGATCATTGTAAAACCTCTGCCTTTCAAATATGTCCCCAATTGGCAAATGGAACAAAAATTCAATTCACGAAACCGATTTGTTTTAGATTCTTTATTTTTTACTCGTCTTTAATAGAGTATGCACTCTATAGAGGAAAAGATGAATTATTTTTTTCGGAATATAGGTGTCTTTCTATTAGTTTTTGTAGTATATTTCACCTCTGGAAAATTCAGTTTGTATCTTTCTTCGATCGATGGATACAGTACTCCTGTATGGCCTCCGGCTGGGTTTGCCCTCGGTTTTATTTTAATCTTTGGAAACAGAATTTGGTTCGCTTTATTTTTAGCAGCTTACCTAACAAATACATCCTTTTCTGATCCGGAGTTCGGTTGGTTTAAAACATTTACTCATAATCCACAAAATCTTCTGATCTCATTCGGAAATTCCTTTTCTGCACTGTTTGGTGGGTACATACTAAAAAGATTTTCTGATTCAAAATTAAATATTTTTTCAGTTAGAGATTTATTGTCCTTTTTTCTTTTGGCAGGTCCTACTTCCGCAATATTTTCATCCATGATTGGAAGTTTGTCACTTTATCTTTTTGGAATCATTTACCAGGATTTTTTATTCCAAACTTGGTTTACATGGTGGTTAGGTGATTCCATTGGGATTATCATCTTTACTCCAATTGTGATTTTAACTTATAAATGGTTTTTGAAAGAAGAAACAGGTATGCGGCTTTTACTTTTCACTTCCGCTACCATGGGAACATTTCTTCTGACTCTCACTATTTTTTTTGTGACTCGTGATTGGGAAAAAGAATTCATTCGTTATCGAATCAAATCTGACGGACAAATCATCGCATCGGAAATTGAAAATCGAATCTTCGAAAATTTGAGAGTTGTAAAATCATTAGGCTCGTTTCTTTCCTTACAAAGGAATTTAACAAAAAAAGATTTTGATTCCTATGCCAAATCCATTTTGGAAGAAACCGAAAGTGTTTCCGCTTTATCATGGAATGTTTCCATTCCTCATTCGAAACGAAGTTACTACGAATCCCAATTAAAAACTGATTATCCAAGTTCAATCGGGATCAACACAAGAGAAGAAAACCTTTCTAAAAAATCGCCAATTGAATCTCAATATGTATTCATTCGTTATATTTACCCTTTGATTGGCAACGAGTCTGTAGTAGGTTATGATGTATTTTCCAATCCAGTTCGCAAACTTGCTCTTGTCAATTCAATGCAGACCAAAGATTTAGAAATTACTGGCAAAGTCAATTTAGTGCAAGATAGTTCTGATAATGTTGGTTTTTTGGTTTTTTATCCGATTAAAAGGATTGATGGAGAGTTTGGGTTCGCAACAGCAGTCATCAAAATAACTTCTATTATCAATAAGTCTTTAATTGGGAATGATCAAAACAATTTATGTGTACAAATCATGGATGGTGAGAATACAGAATCGAAAGATGTATATATTCGCAATTGTAATACTTCGCATGAAAAACTGTTTTCTGAATTTTCGCATATTCACAAAACTCAAATTGGAAGCCACATCATAACATTCAAAATTGTAGCTACCAAAGAATATTTTGAAAAAAATTTAACCAATGCATCTCGTTTTATATTAATTATCTCTTCTTTTTTGACTGGTTTACTTGGAATCTTAATGCTCATCATTCTTGGAAAAGAAAAAAGCATTCAAGACATAGTAGAAAAAAGAACCTTTGAATTGGAAAAAGCAAACCGAGTTAAATCAGAATTTTTAGCAAATATGAGCCATGAAATCCGAACCCCGATGAATGGAGTCCTGGGTATGTTGACATTACTCGAAGAAACAAATGTCGACAGTGAACAAAAAGATTACTTAGACAATGCGAAAAAATCTGTACTATCTCTACTTACGATCATCAATGATATTTTAGATGTTTCGAAGTTGGAAAATCATAAATTGGAAATTGTACCCACTGAGACAAATGTTTATAAACTATGCCGTGATATCCAGTTATTGTTTCAATCAGATGTAATCGACAAAAACCTCAAACTCAATTTAGATTTTACCATCGAAGATAAAAACTTACACATACTGGTAGATGAGAATCGATTGCGGCAAGTATTAAATAATTTGATCAGTAACTCATTAAAGTTTACACCTAGTGGAATCATCACTTTGGCAGTCAAATTAGACCCTTCCCGAAATTTTATCGAGTTTTGTGTTCATGACACAGGGATTGGAATTTCAGAAGAAAATATCAAACGATTATTTGATCGGTTTGTCCAACTTGAGGATGCTCGCACCAAACGATTTGAAGGTGCTGGCCTGGGATTGTATATTTCCAAACAACTCGTCAACTTGATGGGAGGTGATATTAAAGTGGAAAGTATCTTAAATATTGGATCCACTTTTAAATTTACCATTCCTTTTCACCAGGTCGAAATTCCAGAACAAATCGCAAATCGCATTGAATCTCTTGAAACTTTTAATTTGAAAAATATAAATGTGTTAGTTGCTGAAGATAACCTTCTCAATCAAAAGTTTGTTCGAAAGGTTCTCGAAAAAGAAAAAGTAAATGTTACGATTGCTTCCAATGGTAAGGAGACAATCCAACTTTTAGATCGTTCGCTTTCCAATGAAAGTGTTAAGTATGATTTGATTTTAATGGACATCCAGATGCCTGAATTGGATGGTTTAGAAACAACCAAAAGGATCCGCCAAAGGAAAGACGATTACCAAAACATCCCCATCATTGCACTCACTGCAAACAATATGGATTCTCAAATCCAAGAATATTTAGCAAATGGAATGGATGATTGTGTAAAAAAACCAATCATACTTTCGGAATTACTAAATTCTATTTATAAAATTTTTTCAAAAGGTAACCTTACTCAATCGTAACTGAAGTTCGAAATCCTCGTACTGCATAATACGATTCTGCTCCATTGTGATACACAAAAACGGTTCCATAGCGATAGTCACAGAAAAGTGCACCACCTAATTTTCGTATGGAAGGCGGTGTTTCAATCCAACTTGAAGTTTTTTTGTCAAATTCTCCTAAGGTTTGTAAATAACGATATTCCTCTTCGTTTAAAATTTTACTTCCCATTGACTTTGCAAAATCAATCGCACTGTTTTTTGGTTTGTGTTCCTTTCTGGAATTAAGTGCTTCCTTGTCATAACAGAAACTCCTTCTGCCACTTGGAGTTTCTATAGAACAATCATAGAAGGTGAACGCATTCTTCTTTTTATCGTATTGGACGAGGTCTGGTTCACCTCCAGATTCTTCCATCTTGAGAAGTGTTTTTAGTTTCTCTGGATGTTTCCTAAGTTTGTCTGCAACTTTTTCCCACTGAATGCCTTCGTGTCGGTTGGGATGTTTATCAAATCTTTCTTTTAATAGGGTGAGGAATGATTCTTGGTTCATATAACTAAGTGGTATCTATGGATTGATTCCTGACTCAGTTTTGACAGAATCAGGGAAACTGAGTTTGATTCTGACATCGGGATGCGAATTTTGCAACTCCAAAACACCAATTGAATGTTAGGGTAATGGTATTTTTTTACCAAGACTATGAATTAGGAATGACATTTCAAGATCGTAATATGTATGTTTGCTGGTAACGACTTTTTTAAATATGCATACTAAGTATTTTATAAAAAATTATTTTTTATTCATTTTGTTTGGTTTCAATCTAAACGCTTGTCTTCTCAATCCAATCGTCCAACAAATTTTATGTTTCGAAAAAGGTAAAGATTCACGAGAATCGTTTTTCTTAATGGCATACCTTTTGAACCAGATTCCGTACATTGAACTCAATCGGACTTGGGCGGGAATTCGGAAAGGAGAATCCCTCCAATTGGAAGGAAATTACTTTGCCTTCGGTCAGAACCTTGGTTCTAGTTTCCAATGGTCAAGCAGTGATCCATCGGTTGCGAGTGTAGACTCAAACGGTCTTGTTTCAGGCATTGGAAATGGTAAAGTGACTATCCGAGCGACTGCAAGCGATGGGCGAGCCACCGCCGACAGTAACATCACTGTGTATTCAGGATACGTCTATACCACATTCAATCTAGATAATTTGGTCGGTCAATTGACACAAAATGCGAGCACAGGGATTTTATCTCCTACGGGCACGATTGGAGCAGGAGCTGGCAGTGATCCAAATGGGATTGTGACGGACCCAGCAGGTAAATTTTTATTCACTGGAAATTTTGGTAATGCTACAATATCGCAATTCACCATCAACCAAACAACGGGAGCATTAACCCCGAATGCCACATTTACTTCTCCTGCCGGTACAAACCCAAGAAATTTAGTTGTGACTCCCGATGGAAAGTATGTGTACCTTGCTTCGGAAGGGACTCAGTCCATTCGTGCTTTCGCCATCAATGCAGATGGAACTCTCAGTTTTATCAATTCATATTCTACTGGCATTGGTCATTCTCAAATTCAAATCTCACGTGATGGAAATTTTATTTTTTTTCTGAGTTCTAGTTTTACAGAACTTGTTTCTTATCGGATCAATCCTTCTGATGGAACCCTCACGCAAGCGGCAACAAGTCCTACGTTTGCAAATGATTTTTCAGGGAATGTTGCCACTCATCCAAATGGAAACTATTTGTATGTGGGTTCATTTCCTGCCATTACCGTTTTGAGTTTTGATTCTGTCACCGGAAATATGAATTTTGTGGAATCGGAAACACATTCTATGGGTATCAATGGATCTGCCATTCATCCAAATGGTCGATTTTATTACACAATCAATATCAATGAAGGATCTATTTCTTGTTATATGATTGATCCGAACACAGGGAGGCTCTCATTCAACTTTACATTGAGTGTTTTATTTCCTAGTAGTTTACGATTTATGGTAATCGATCCGACGGGTAGGTATGCCTACGTAGCAGAAAATAATGGGACAAATATGTTTCAATTCAGCATCAACCAAACAACGGGCGAACTTACTTCTATGGGAACAGTGAACCTTACCTATCGTCAATGGAATTTGACTTTTTTATAAAGATATGACAATAATTAACCTAAATCTTTTCTGACTTAAAAATCATCCTTTTTTTAATACCAAAAAAACAAAGCATTAGATTTCAGTTCGTATCCTTTTGTTTTCTTTTATGATATAGTCTTCAAATTCTTTTTGGTATTGATTCACTTTCTCGGAAATTTGTTTCCGAGTTTGGGAAACGTTAGGGTATTTGGAGAGGGAAAAGGTTTCGGGATCAATGGTCTCTTCCTTTTCTTTTTGTTCAATATCATATACCAATTGATCTAATAAAATTGAATAGGTAAAATAAATGGAGATGATTTCCATTTTGTTTTCGAAATCTTTGAGTGTCTGAATGGTGTCGAATTTGGATAATAAGTTTTCACCAATTACATTTAATGATTCTACTTTTGCTTCAATTGTTTCTTTAGAGTCTCTGATTTCCAAAAATGTATGTAGGAGGGGTAAACTCAATGTTTGATTGATCAAAATAATCTTGGACAAACTGCTTTTCTCTAAATCATCCAATAAAAAAGTTTCAAATTTTGTTAATTTGATTTTTTGAGGAACCAAATAATTCTGAATGAATAATGATTCAACGGCATACGCATCTGCTTCAAATAATGCTTTTACGATTCGATTGTTTTTATAATAGAGAAAATATCTTTGGCTATTAAAAAAGTCATAAGCGTGGGTGAACTCATGGACCAATGCAGAGTAAAAGATGGTAGGATTTTTATCAAATTGGTCTAAAAAAAAAGTTCCGACGACGATTGCTGGTTTTTTGTTTTCGTTATAGAAATCAACAAAACCCATTGCTGATAAATCTTGGTTTGCATTTAAGTCGATTAAAAATGTAACCTCACCTTTCAGTGCTTGGTTCATCATAAAAACTACTTTCTGTTCGACCAATTCGTGTTTTTTCGGTGATGATTTAAAAACCGTTTCAAACTTGGTGAGTGCATTTCGTAAAATTGGTTCGTAGTCGTTTAATGTTTTTGGTGTAGCAAACACCGTGGATGGCAAGATGAAAAACAAAAGGATGGAGAGAAGGTGGGTGAATCGTTTCAATGGAAATTTCCTTTTATGGTTTTGGTTTTCTAAATATTTTGTCTAGCGGCTTACCTTTTGCAAGTTCATCAACAAGTTTGTCCAGATAACGCACTTTTTGTGTGATAGGGTTTTCGATTTCTTCTACCCGATACCCACAAATCAATCCTTTGATTAAATTTGAATTTTCGTTTAATTTTGCTTTGGCGAAAAAATTCTCAAATGATACATTATTTTTGATCATTTCTGCAATTTTTTTCTGATCAAAAGAAGTGAGCCAAGTGATCACTTGGTCTAATTCCTGCTTCGTCCTTCCTTTTCGTTCCACTTTCGTGA
This sequence comes from Leptospira jelokensis, assembly GCF_004769635.1. Taxonomy (GTDB): domain Bacteria; phylum Spirochaetota; class Leptospiria; order Leptospirales; family Leptospiraceae; genus Leptospira_A; species Leptospira_A jelokensis. Next base: position 244,574 of record NZ_RQGH01000026.1, on the reverse strand, counting down.
CATACAATGGATAAACCGAAGCAAAAGTCATCTTTGCTAATTTTTGATTGTGTTCTTCAGTTGGTTGCATTGTGGTTACCTCCTTGTTCGGTAATGGAGTGCGATTTGGCCAGCGGGTAATGTTTGTGTATCGATTAGGTCTAAAAAAAGAGATTGTTTGAGGGGTAGGTTATCAAATAATTTAGGACCATTCCCAACAATGACTGGATGGACCACAAAATGGTATTCATCGATCAAACCAACTTCAGATAATTGTGCTGCGACACTCAAACTTCCAATACAAATATCTTTCCCAACTTGTTTTTTTAACTTAGAAACAGTTTCGAATAAAGGAAGTTTGGCGATTGTGGTATTGGGATCCTCAACTTTTGTAATGCTATGAGAAAATAGAATTTTTTCTAATCCAGTGAATACTTCCGCAAACTCGTTGCTAACCTTTGACATGGATTTGTTTTTTGCAACATCAGGCCAAAAAGGAACCATTAATTCGTACGTGATCCGTCCATATAAAATCTGATCCGTCGTTCTTAATAGATCTGTGAAGTATTGGTGTAAAACATCATCCACAACCATTCCCGTGTGGCCATAAAAACCATCGGCGCTTGCGTTGATGCCAAAAACTACCTTTCGCATTCGCAATTTTTACCATTTGATGGGAAACTTGGAAGTACATTTTGAAACGTTTGGTTTTATTTCCCAGAAAAAGAGAAGGTTCTATCGAGATTTAATTTCCAGAATTCAAATCATGGAAGCTCTATTTTTTACAATGAACATCACATTTCATTTTGGAAATGTTTTATCTGACAACCTTCTTTGGTTCGGAATCAGTTGGAACAATTTCCTTTGGAACAAACATATGATAGGAATTGATTTTTCGATTCAACTAATATTGATTAGTTGTGTTAGGGAATTTCATAAATCATTCGATGCCATTGCAGTTCTGTTGCATTAACGGACAATCGTTGTTTAATGAATCAGGTTCAAAAATAATAAAATTTATGTTAGATGGAAAAAAAACTTGACCAAGTAAATTCGGTTTCTCACATTTGGCGACATTATTATGCCATCGGTGCGAACCTATGAGTATGGTAATCGATTTGAAAACAAAAGGTAAAAAATATGCGCAAAGTAATATTTGTTATCTTTGCTTTTTCGTTTTGTCACATGTTAACGTGCAAAAGTGAAAGTGGGATAACTAATTTAGACAAGATGTTTGTGTTTGGTTCATTTTTTGCTTCCAACTCAGTTTCAGTCAAACCTGAAACAGGGGCAGTGATCCAAGCACCAAATATGAGTTTAACGATACCTTTAGGTGCGTTAGACGAAGAAACGGTGATCACGTATTCGGAAACTTCCTTACCCGAGCCAAGTGGGTCAGTTGTTCCTATCCAAGCTGCTTATAAATTTGGTCCGGAACATTTACAATTCAATAAACCAGTACAAATGAAAATTTGTTATGATGGTAGACCTGAATTTCTGAAAGGGAAACGGGAAGATTCTTTACAGATACAACACTATGATCCCAAAACAAACAAATACATCAGTTATGGTGGAGATGTTGATTTGGTGAACCATTGTGTGACAACATCGATCTACCATTTCTCTAATTACATTTTAACAGCTCAAAATTTAGTTTTGGGAAACAATCCACCAACAATTGGTGGTGCAACGTTTTTCCCAGGTAGATTGATCGAAGGACTTCCGGCAACTGTTAGAACCACAATTACGGATTGGGATGCATCGGCCATTGTCACAGCAAGGTTTTATTACCGGACACAAGGCAGTGGTTCGATTTTCAAAAGCATCGTGATGTTACCCGATGAAAATGATGGAACCAATCAATTCTACCAGGCAAAAATTCCAGCAACAGATATCGTTGCACAAGGATTGGAATACTACATCGAAGTGTATGATTCGTTAAATGCGCGGGTGACCCGTCCGGCAACAGCACCGACGGCATTCGATACGATTAACGGTGATGTACGAGATGCGGTGACACCAATTCGATTTCAAACAACGATCACAAGGATGACAGCAGGTTTTTCCAGAGACTTGACGGTGCAAGTAAAAGGGAATTCATCTGCAACATACTATCCCGTACCTGCCGAAACAATGACATTTGCCGGTGGCAAAGGGGTTACTTCTAGACCAAATTGGTTGAGCGCTCGTTATACGGCCCAAGTGATCGGTGGTTCCTATATCCAAGCAAGTTATGGTAACCTAAATCTATCAATGCCGATCAATGTCTATCCTGGTATAATGGTACGCATGTTGATTTTATACAATTCGGCAGAACTGCCAAATCCATTTGAGGTCACGGCAAGTTCCACAACAGCATTTGATGCAGTCGGGTATGATTCGTTTAACAACTTCATTTTCGTTCATCCCACATTTGCTTCCGACGGCGTGATTGGAACCTTTGGTGATCCATTTTCGGACTACGGAAAATTTACTGCATTGTATTACCCAACAGACCGAACGGGAACGATCTCAGTGAGTTTGGGTGGCTTCACTTCAACCTACAACATTTTGGTGAAGGGATATGGAGTGTCGTGTCTGTATGATGTAGGGACTTTTGATTCTACATGCATATTCAATTGAAAAAATTTAAGAAAATTTAAGAGGAAAAAATGATATGAAAGGTAATATTAAAGAATATTTGAAAAGTGGATTTTTTAAAGGTGTTGGGATCACTTTAGGTTTTTTTACAACAAGTTTGGTTGCCGCAGCGGCAGCATTGAACCTGTTTGCTCCAGGGGAAGTCATCAGTTCTGCTCGCATCAATCAAAACTTTTTGATCGCAGCTCCAGAAGGAGCCGTAATGGCTTTTTATTTGAATGATTGCCCTGAAGGTTGGGCTCCTGCTGATGGAACCAATGGAACACCTGACTTACGAGGTGTATTTGTAAGAGGGAGAGATGACATTGGTACGGGACCAGCTAATCAAGACCCTAGCGGTCCTCGAGCTATCGGAAATTTTCAGATCGATACTTTCCAGGGACATCTTCACACAATCTCATATCTTGATAATTTAGCAGGAGGTGTTGGAGGAGCAAATGCAGCCGGAACTGGTGTTACAAGAACTACCGGAAATTCAGTATCTGATGGGATCAACGGAACTCCAAGAACTGGAAACGAAACTCGTCCTAAAAACGTAGCGTTAACCTACTGTATGAGAAAAAACTAAACAATTTCTTGTCTTAGAACCGATTAGAAGTTACCATTCAGAATCTTTGGATGGTTAACTTCTAATCTTTTAAGAAGATAGACCGCGGATCCGGTAGCTACAAAAAAACAACTAAAAGGAGAAGGAAATTGATTCCCTTTGCCAAACACTTTATCGATTAAATCTTGTTTGGTGGTACCGGGCCACAATCCTCCAAATCCCCAATAGATATGGATGAGGGAGAGAAAAAAGAGGACTGTTGTTGTAACGACTGCGATGATGGTTTGGGGAGAAAAAACTGTCATTGGATCCACCTAAATTATTTAGTATTTGTGATTTTAAATGTGTTCACAATTTGTTTTACTTCCTCAAACACTGGTTCAAAATTTTCTTCAATCATACCCGATCCAATCATGTAAAAATACCCTTTTCTTGGAAATACCCAAATTGCTGATACGACTTTGGTTTCGTTTTGTGCTTCGTCCATAATGGTATGAGAAAAAAGAGCAAACCCTGCTAAATTTCCATTAATCCTAACTGCTTTTGGTTCTATAAGGTAATCAAATTTTTTCAATGCACTGGAAATTCGAGACAAATAGGTCATAAGATCGTAAGGTATATTATTAAACTCTAAATCAGTTGTGAGTGCTTTGATGTTGATGATGGTTAAATACTCATCCACTTCTGGATCACCCTTTCGGATAGAAAATAAAGGAAGTACTTTACTTTCGTGTAACAATTTTGTAAACGTTTTTGATTCAAAGTGGATTTGGTTTTTACTTTCACGAAACTCTTCGTCAGTGACTTCTTCCCAAGTATTTGGAGTTTCAATAGAAAGACCTAATGCCTTAAGTTCTACTTTTTTAGTAGGGCTTGCGAATAAGAAAGAAGTGTAGAGGAGAAGAAGGAATACCCAATACCGTTGTCTCATTTGTTTTTGCATCCTCTGAGGTTGGCAAACCCCCATTTTTCTTTGATAGCGAAGGTAAATACTCCGTCTTTTAATGGGCCAAGTTGGTCAAAAATAGGAGGGACTACCCACTCTGCGTTGGTATTGACGAAACCTCGTTTTCCTCCATCTTCCACAACTGCCAGTCCTTCATTAAAGTAAGAAACATGAGAAAATTTAGGTTCGATCAAATACTCACCGTTAGGTTTGATGATTCCGTCTTTACCACCAATGGTTACACTTGCATACCCTTCTTGAAAGTCATATTCAGAATCAAACTTTGCATCGATGGCTATGTTTCCTTTTTGGTCTAAATAACCCCATTTGTTTCCTAGTTTGAATCGAGCCAATCCTTCTTTAAAATTAGCAAGATAATCATAGATGGCTGGTATGATGATATTGAAGTTAGAATCCATGATACCCATTTTTTTAAAGTGTTTGAAGACAATGGTGCCTTCATAAAAATACCCGCGAAGGTCATATTTGTCATGGATAAACTTTTTTTCTTGGCCTTTCGCGTTGATAAGTCCTTGGTGTTCTTCTCGTTTGAAGATGGCCCAACCATTATGAATTCCGGAAATAAAATCATATTGAATGGGAATCACAATTTTGCCACTACGATCCATAATGCCGTATTTTTTTTTATTTTCAACTACGGCAAAACCGTTCTCAAAATTATAAACCATGTTGAAATACTGTCCACCTAACAGGTCTCCTGATTTATTCACAAAACCTCTTGGGTCCCGAAAGTTACTTCCCGATCGAAATACGGCATAACCATCATGGAAATCACCAACAAAGTAAAAATCGAAATCCGAAACTTCATTTTCCTCCAAATCAATGAATCCAAACCTACCATTTTTTTTTGCACGCATCCAATCTTCGGATATCGTTGATAAATCATGATAAACGATTTTACTGACCTTAATTCGTTTGTCTTCAAATGTTAGCTGGGGGATCGTCTCGCCACCTGTTTGTGAGGTGGTGAGTTGGAAGCGGAGGTCACATCCATTGCGACTTAAGTTTGGATTTTTTGGCAGGCTTGAACAAAAAAGAAAGAGAATGCTAAGAAAACTGAGCCAAATCGGAAATTTCATAAGATGTCTAACTTTTTTCTTTTGAGTGAGAGTGAAAACTCATTTTCACCGCGCCCCGGATTGCAGCGGAAATCCTTTGCGTAAGCAAAGATTGGAGCGGAAAGCCGGAAATGTGCGCCCCAAAAGAAAATGAAAAATTTCGAATTATTTTAAAAAAATGCATAATTTTGCAATAAAGAGAGAATTAGCAGACATCTGTTAGGCTCCGACAAACTGGGGAAAAGTGGTCTAGGGTCCACTTAACAGGCTTTCCACTACAAAATTGGCATTCCATTGTATGATTTTCTTCTTATGTACGGGAGTGGATTGACACAATTAGAATCAAAAAATACAACTGTCAAAAATCAAAGATCACTAGGAGAATCATGTGAAAAAGAGCATTTTCTTTGCCATCTCACTCACATTACTATTACTTACATTGAATTGTTCAGGGAACAATTTATATGTATACTTATATGCACCGGGAGCGAATACAAACCCTACTCGAGAGTATGCTTCGCCTTATGTGGCATCAAAAGGTGGATTTTTCTTCCACAAAAATTATGTTCCAGGTCCTCTTGGACTCAATGCTGAAGGCACTTCCGAAGGGAAAGGTTGTAGCCATTCCATTCTTTACCTTTTTGCGTTTGGCGATTCTTCCATCGAATCTGCAAAGAAAGCTGGAAACATTACAAAAGTAGCTTATGTAGACTACGAACAACTCGGAATCCTAGCGGGTCATGTTTACCACCGAGTTTGTACCATTGTGAAAGGATCGTAATCGGAGCCCATTATGAAAATGAAATTAGCTTTTATCTCAATTTTATCTGTGTTTTTATTCGCAAATTGTGCGATTGGACCAACCCATGGTGGTATCTTTACTTCCACTAAATTTGCTGGAACGTTCAACGCTGAAAACAATGTGAAGGTTTCAAAAGAAGGAAAAGGATGTATGTGGACAATCTTTTATCTCTTTAGTGTTGGGGATGCGGGTGCAGGTTCGGTTGCAAACAAAAATGGAATTAGTAAAATTGCAACAATCGACCATTCTACCCTTTCTGTCTTAACTGGTGTATTCCGTAACTACTGTACCATTGTATCTGGAGAATGATCATGAAATACCTTTTACTATCCATTTTTAGTTTAACACTCTTTACAAATTGTGTGACCACACCGATTCCTGGTTACTTTTTCACAAAAACAACCCAACACTTAAATGGGGATGCCACAGGGAATATGGTGACATCTGCAAAAGTAGAAAAGTCTGGTAAGTCTTGCAGTTTATCCGGATACATTGTAAACCTTTTCTATTTTGGTGCTGGAAACTCAATTGAAGAAGGAGCACAACACGCAGGCATCAAAAAAATCGCTGTTGTGGATCGTGAGTCTTTAACGATTTTACCATTCCTTTTTTATCGCGAATGTGTGATTGTTTGGGGGGAATGATTCGTGTCCCATAACAAAATTATCCTCAGTTTGGTAATGTTGTTTCTTTCCTTTGGTAGTCTTTTTGCCAAAGATTTTGACTCAACACATGAATTACCAGAAGTAAGACAACCTGACAAACACCGAGTTTATTTAAGACTCAATTCTGGTTTCGGAACTCTTTACATTCCAGAAAAAGATTATGCAAGAAACGAAGACGTTTCGGCCTATGCAATTCGAAATACGCCGATATCTGGGTTTGACTTGTATGCTTATTCTCAACAAATTCCAAAATTTGATGCAACTTCTTCTGGAAGAGAACTTGAGTATCGTTACCAAGACAAATTTCGTTTTCTCTACGAAGATAGAACACTTGTGAACGATAAAAAGAAACCTGGTGATGATGTATACAGAACGGAATTTCAAGAAAAACAAAGGAGTTTGGGATTTGCATACTTTCATCCCTTAACACCTAACTTCAACGTAGGTGCTAGTTTGCGTCATACAACTGTTGACCAGTTGACAAAAACAAGTATCTTCACTCAAAGTTTAGCTTCAGCAGGTGGTTTCACTAGTTTCATTTATTCATATTCGCCAAGAGACACAGAAATGGCAGCAAAAGGATTTGTCCCTGGACTTCACTTGGAAATTAAACCACTTCGTTGGTTTGAAATCCATTTAGGGCAACAGTTCTATATGTTAAAAGGAACTGAATCTCGACCTACTGTTTTTGCTGTCTTTGGAAATGGAGGTAGTGCGGCTGGTGGACTCTTTGAAAGTGCCGATGTGACTTACACAGGAACCAAACAAACTCTTGATTTTGTTTTCCGATTTTCTTCATGGTTTGCCACAAAATGGGGTTATTCCAAAGAGAAAATGTTAGTAAGGTCGAGTAATCCACTTTCGATTGGATCCGCTACAAGTGCAGAAAATTCATTGAAATATGCGCTTTGGAATGGTGCTCAAACACAAAAGTTTGATTTCACTGCACTAAACCTTTCTTTCGAATTTTCAAAAAGTTTTGGTGAGTAAATCACTCTAAAACAAGCCTGACAGGTTATCGCCTGTTAGGCTATTTTCTTCTTCCTCTTCTTTTTTTTCCTCATCATTTTGAATGATTGGATCATCTTCTACTATCGTTTTTGTCTTTTCCAATCGCATTTGTCACAAATGGATTCTCTCATTTCCGTATCCCAAGTAACGTATAGCTTTTAACAGGAAGGAAGAGGAAGGGTTACCTCTTGAAATGGATTGCCAAACTTTCACTTTTAGATTAAACTCGAAAAGCAGATCGGCATGGCTCAACTGTATGGGGTCAAAACCCACAGGAATGGACAAGGATCGATCGAGGGGAATTTTGATGAACCAACACAAGATCAAATTCATATTACTCATTTGTTTGGCTTTGGTGACCAGTGTGGCTTACGCGGGACCAGAAGCAAAAATGAAAAGTGAAGCCTACCTTCCCAATGATCCGAATAAAAAGAAGGCCGGTGAAGAGTGTAAATCCTCCGATGAATGCCAAAAACACCAAGAGTGTAAATCTGATGGGGAAAAAAATGTTTGTACAGAACCTCCTAGATCAAAACTTCCTCCAGGTGTTGTGACCTAAATCCATTAGAGGATTGTTGTTCAGATTCCTAATGGATTTGGTTTCTCCTAAATTGACCCGGTTCGATTTTGCCTTTATCTTTGGGATCTCTTTGCTTGCCAGTGTGATGGCAGGGGTCACTGTGTTTTGGCCATTGCTCTTTATCCCAATGTTAACCCTACATAGTTGGCTTTTTGGGTACGAACATCTTTGGTCAACATACACTCGGTTGTTCTTTCATTCGGATGATCGAAAAAGGTTTTGGGTTTTGGTTTGGACTCTGCCACCAATCGTGTTTTTGATTCTTTTGGGAGTAGGAGCCAACTGGGGACTGACAGGACTTTTGTTTCTTTATTTCGTTGGTCAATTTTACCACACAGTGCGGCAAAGTTGGGGGATCACGCAAACTTACAGGCGTAAAGCGGGAGGTCTTAGTTGGGATTCGGAATTATTATCTGAAGTCACTCTTTGGTCTATACCAATTTGGGGTTTTCTCCACCGGTGTTCCCAAAGACCCGATGAATTTCTTTTCCAAGAATTCTGGCTTCCACAGGTTCCTAAATTGGTAGTTGGTATCGCAGGTGTGATCACAGTTATGCTTTGGCTGTATTGGGCATTGACTCGACTTGCTTCAATTAGGCGGGGAGACTTTGCAAAAGGGCATAGTTTCTTTATGGCATCCCATTTTTTTATTTTTTTTGTCGGTTATATTTTGATCGATGAGTTGTGTTCTGGCTGGTTACTCGTCAACGTTTGGCATAATGTCCAATACATCGTCTATGTTTGGGTTTATAACCGCAGTCGATTTCGAGCTGGTCTAGATCCAAAGGCCAAAGTTTTAACTTGGATTTCGCAGTGGGGAAGTGGGTATACAATTCTCTATTTTGGATTTACGATTCTCCTCGCAATGCCTTTTTATTACCTCCTTCCTGAACTGGGTATGACAATCTCTGAGTTCTTTAAAACACAACTGATACCGATGTCTGTGATATTCACAATGTCACTTACCTTCCATCACTACATCGTTGATGGGGTGATTTGGAAACAAAAACATAACTCAATTTCAATTTTTCAAATTTGAAAAGAGAGCAATGTTATTGTTCAACGCAGATTAATTGTTGGTTACTTAAGTTACACGGATCTGGAGTCCAACCAGCAGTGATATCAGCAATTGAAGTTGAATTTCCTTGGCCCATAATTCCCGAAAAAGAACCAGAATTATCTCTCCATAAATCGCAAGTATTGCCAGAATTAGTTGTCCAGTTCGAATTCAAACCTGTCCAATATTTTGAATTTGGTGAGAACCTACGCAACAGAGTCGTTGTAAATAAACCCGTCGAATTCGTAGTACCAATTTCTCCTTCTGTTTGACTATATGTTCGATTCGGTGCAAAGATCCAGTCAATTTGTCCATCACCTACGTTTGGGCTAATTGATGCGATTCTACTCACTCCATCCACAACCATTGCTTTATAAATTCCTGTTCCTGGATAATTTCCATCAGTATTACAAAATGAATCAAAGTTTTTTGCACTTCCTGGGTTAGGCGGATATCCAGAATTCGTTAAAAAAAGAAAACAAGGATTACAAGTTGGTTCACAATTGATAGATATAGAATTAACATCTGATTTTTTGACAATTCCCTCACTATTTGATGCATTGCAAATTAATCCTACAGGCTGATTGGAGACACTTACCGAATATGCTGATTCTGTATTTAATATGTTTGAAAATGAAAAATATGAACTTCCGATATCGACTGACAAAGTGATGGCTCCATTCAAAGAAAGTTTTAGACCTGTACTTGTTAATCCTGAAATAGAACCTGAGATAGAATAAGGGATAATCGTCGAAATGTAATCTTTACCACATGTAGGAGTACTATCTTTGGTTATAAATTTTGAAATTTGAATTTCTTTAAATGATTCTGAATTTGGGTCGCATACATTATTCCTTTCTAATTGTTCACAATTAGAAAAAAAAAGGATCATTAAAAAGTGTGAAGTAAAAGTAAATAATTTCCGAAAGCGCATAAGACGAATAAAAAACCCAAATAGAATTCTCTCCACTTATCAATAAATTGTAAACTTAAATTATCCAAAATCAAATACGTAAAATCGCCTTTTACAGGATTACCCAAACACTAAATGATAACCAAAACCAATAATCTGGAGCATTGAGTAGGCCGAAGGCCGTATCGAAATGCTAGGTCCTCCAGCGCCCCGGATTGTAGCGGAAATCCTTTGCGTATGCAAAGATTGGAGCGGAAAGCCGGAAATGTGCGCCCCACAAAAAAAGAATTTCATTGGCGTTTCTGGCATTCGAGAGGGTTGACAAATTTGATTTTACAACGAACATGAAAGGCGGTCTAAAATGTATGCCTTCACTTTCTTTTCCAAGAACTCCTATCTCTGAGATTACTTATACTTCGTTACCAGAGTCATTTTATCAATTTACAAATCCCACTCCTGTAGCAGATCCCAAGGTCATTTTTTGGAACGAAGGGTTAGCGGACGAGTTTCAGTTTTCCGATTGGAACAAACAAGAGGAAACGACTGCAAAGTTTTTTTCTGGTTCGAGTTTACCCGATGGGATTAGGCCTTTTGCACAAGCCTATGCAGGCCATCAGTTCGGACACTTTACAATGTTAGGTGATGGTAGAACGATTGTAATGGGAGAGTTTCAAAATCGAAAAGGAGAATGGTTCGATTTCCAATGGAAAGGATCTGGAAGGACAAAGTATTCAAGGAATGGTGATGGCCGTGCGACCATCAGTGCCATGGTACGAGAATACATCATGAGTGAGGCGATGGCTGGATTACAAATTCCAACGACTCGGAGTTTGGCTGTGGTGAAAACGGGTGAGCCCGTGTTACGAGAAGAAGTCCAAGAAGGTGCAGTCCTAACTCGTGTTGCCTCAAGTCACATTCGAGTGGGAACTTTTGAATATGCATACCAGGCCTTATCCTTGGACGAGTTAGAGGCTTTGTTTCGTTATACGGTAAACCGGCATGCTCCTGAACTTATGTCTGCTGAAAATCCAGCACTTTCATTTTTAGAATTTGTGATGAAAAGGCAAGTAACGCTTGTTACCCATTGGATGAGGGTGGGATTCATCCATGGTGTAATGAATACAGACAACATGAGTTTAGCAGGAGAAACCATTGATTACGGCCCCTGTGCTTTTATGAATGGTTATTTTGGAAAACGTGTATTTAGTTCGATTGATGCCAATGCTCGTTACGCATTTGCCAACCAGATGGGAATTGCACAATGGAATCTTGCATGTTTAACCAATTCACTTCTTCCGCTCATTGATCCAAATGAGGAGAAGGCGATTGAACTTGCAAAAGCGAAGTTAAACGAATTGGAAATGTGGTTCCAAGAAAGTTATATACGGATGTTAGGTGAAAAAATAGGGTTTCCTAATTTAACAGAAAAGGATTTGCCATTACTAAGAAATCTTTACCAGTGGATGCAAGACAGGGAGGCTGATTTCACAAATACATTCCTTGTATTAGAAGGAGTTTATACGCCAAAGGAGACGATCTATCAGGATAGTCGCTGGAAGGACTGGGTGAAGGATTGGCAGGAAGAGAAAAAAAAACAAGGGATCCGAGAAGAGGATGCGATTTCTCTCATGCAAAAATCTAATCCAAGTTTCATTCCAAGGAATCACATGGTTGAAATCGCACTCGCAAATGTTCGCCAAGGACAAATGAGTGTTGCGGAAACGCTCATCAAAAGAAGTCAGAATCCATACATACGTGAGTTAGGTTATGATTATGGTGAAGAGGTCCCACAAGGTGGTGATGGCAATTACCAAACCTTTTGTGGGACTTGAGTCGGAAATTTCTGCTCTCATCATTTCTGTTTTTTTATTTCAGGTTCATTCCTTAGTTCTGATTCCCATCTACAGATTTCAAATTGTCTATGAGTACTTTATGAAAATCTTTTGGTGATTCCAATTGGGGGATGTGGCCCACTCCAGCTATCAAATGCAAACGAGAATTTTTGAGTTTTGATTGGATCTTGTTTGCATCGGAAATCGGTGTGACCGTATCTAATTCCCCCCAGACGATGACAATGGGCATTTGGAGTTGATTTTCTGATGTCTGAAAATCTCTGGCAAGTTCATCATTGGAGTGAAAGATAAATTCACCGAGCCAATCACCTAAAAAAGCAGTGGTTCCTTTCAGTCGCATTGGCATCTGGATGACCTTCACTTTTTCTTCTGTGATACAATCGGGAGAATGGACAAATTGACTAAACAAAAATTTTGTAAGATGAGGGTTTGTTGCCGTCACTTCCAAGAGGCGATTTCGTAGGTAGGAAAGATTCCAAAGTTTTTCCATAAACGATGGTTCGGATACTGTTGGTTCTTTTTTTACATCTAAGTTAACTGCAATGTCAACGAGTTGTAAAGAAAGGATTCGGTTTGGAATTGTGAGAGCCGTATGAAGTGTAGCACCTCCACCAAAAGAATGCCCAACTAAATGGAAATTTTGAATTCCGATAGCATCCAGGATTGTCACGATTCGTTTCGCTTGTTGTTTGGAATTTAATTCTTTTGGCGCTGGTCTTTCCGAAAAGCCAAAGGGAGGCAAATCAATGGCGATCGCATAATATCCGTTTTCTGATAATTCAACCATCGTTTCTTTCCACAGTTCACTCCATGAGCCCATACCATGAATGAGTACAACCGCTGGATTTTTTGGATCACCTAATTCCTGTATGTAAATTTTTACATCATTACTTTGAACAAACCTACCAGTTTTTGGAGCTATCTCTTCTGGAGAATCCGTTTCTCGGAAGAAACGTAAACTTGCATAAAATACAAAGATAGACAAGATCACAAAAAAACTGAAGAGTGTGAGATTTTTTATCTGTTTCATAATATCCTAAGTAAGAAAAATCAATTTAAAAATCGTAAATGTGTTCTATTTCAATGTTTGATTCTTTTAAAATTTCCAACATTGATTTTAAGTTTTCTACTTTTGTAACAAGAGCATATCTGTTTTCACCAGGTCTAGTCAGGATGTCTTGTCGGAACAAAGTATTGGAATCTGGAATTTTGGGTAAAGATTCTCCGTTTTTAACCAAAACAGTCACTAAGGTGGCTGATGTATTCCCTGCAATTTCCTTTAGGCCAACCGTCTTTCCGATTAAGATCGATTCCAACGTAGGGTGAAAGTCTGCGTAACGAGGGATCAAATACACCAAGTGATGAGTGTCATTGTCTTCCAAGATTTGGATTTTGTCATTGGTCTCAATGGCTTCATTCAAAACAATCGCTGTTCCTAAAATGGGATCTTCAAAGGTTGCTTTGGTTGCTTTTTTGATCAAAAATCCATAAACAGCTTTTACGAATATATCTGTAGTTAGATAATACCGCCTTTCCCATTTGCGAAGCATATGATCTCCGAATAGGGGAACATCTAACCATAGAGTTTTTAATTCTTGAAAAAAGTTGTATTCATACCATGGAGTTTGAAAGATAAAATCTACGTATGATTGCGTATACTTAGCGTTGAATTGATCTTCTTCCGTTATTGCTTTGTCTTCACTGAGTGATGTGACCCTTCCAATCATAGTCTCGTAAATTTGTTTTGCACCGTATTCCACTGTTGTACTCACTGTTAATACAACGATCATCAGATGGTAACCATAATTGAATTCATAGGTTTCTAAAATTTGATCCGAAACAATCATATATGATTTCCAAAGTTGCAATACATGTTCCCAATATGGAAAGGTACTGGATGTTTTGTTTTTAAAATATGTAGCTTGTTCGTTTGGACTATGGACTAAATACCATTCAGGAAAGGTTAAAAAGGTTTGGTCTCCTGGACGGATATGTTCCTTGGGAGTAAAAATATTTGAATCACTTAGCATCCATTCCGTTGGAACTTTTTCTATGTATTCCGTTTTAGATTGTTTGGATGTCCAAATGCCAATGCTAAGCGAAAAAGAAATGATAGTTGTGAAGATCAATCGACTCATTTTGATACCTTTGTAAAAATCATTAAAACATTATCAGATGGGTCATCCTTCTGGAGTAACCTAGCTTGCCCTGCTTCGAAATGAAACTTTTTTAGGATCTCCACCCATTCATCAATCGATCGGAATTTTTTAAATTCAGCAGATTCAAATTCCCAAGTTTCCTTTAAGCCAGCGTTGAATACTGTATGGATAAGAGATACAAATCGAAACATCTCAAGATCTTTTACATCATGATCTCTTAAGATAAATTTGCCACCTACGCGTAGGACACGGTGGATCGATTGGATGAATGAATCCAATTTATCCAATTTAATATGGTGTAGTCCAATCAAACAAGTGACAAGGTCTAAACTTTCTGAGGGAATACTTTCGTTAATCGGATCATAATCATTGAGTGGGATAAATTTTCCTATTTTTTTGATTCCACCTCTTTCTAAAATATCAGCTGGTGTGTATTTCGGACTAACTGAATTGATGAGATAAATTTTTTGATTCATCTTTAGTTTCTTTTTTAATGTCGATACATACCTACCTGTAGTCCCAATTTCCAAATAACCATTAATTGTTGTTTGATTTCCCAAAAGTTCCAATATCTGCGATGACAATTCCTTTTTCTGTTTGAATAGAGCAGGTAAGGCATAGGTCAAATCAGCATGAAAGGGTTTTACTGAACTCAGTTTATCCACTATTTGCAAATAAATATCCTTATCGGTTTTGAATTGTTTTGTGATATCATAAATTAACTGGAAAAACTTTTCTTCTGGATATAGATTGAAGATCACTTGTAAGAATCGATAAAGGGCATCACTCCACTTAACATCAGAAAAAACTCGATGGAATTCAGAATTTGGTATCTCAGGATTTGGTTTTTCTTTGTAGTACGTATCCCAAAAAATATTCCTGAACCTGAATTTGGGATCAAGTTTCTCTTTGAGAGCAAATATTTCTTTATATTTTGGATAGGCTCTCTGAAACATTTCACTAGATGCATGAGTTTGGTATGGTAGGTAATAAGTTCCTCCCGCATCGATACTGGCATTCATCAGTTCTCTAGTCCATACCGCTACTTTTAACTTATCTGTTTCATTCACTTTTTGTTTGTAGTACAAGACAAACGCAAAACATTCCTTAGGTGCCCATGATAAATATGTTTCTTCATCAGCTTTCGCATGACGAACCGAAATGTTTACCATATTGACTTGATGGCGTTTTAAAATATCACACAATCGATCCGAAAAAACATTAAATTTTTCAATGGGAACAAAGTATTCCTGTAATACATAGGTTGATTTTTCACGTGCTGATGGTTCCAATTCTAAAACATCATAACCTGCTTCGTAATTCCGCCAGTGTACCTTTTTGGCCAAAAAGAGAAGGGGATCAACAATGTATTCACGCCTCCATTTTCCAAATGGTGATTCTGTAAAGTCCCAGAAAAAATACCGGTGTATTGGATACGATGCTTGTAAGGGCATAAATCTAGATTTTACCGTTGGTTTGTCTAGGGTAAATTCCCAGCTAACAGATCGTATGTTTTCGTATTTAGGTGGGTAAATATCAGCATTGTGGAAAATTACTTTTTTATCTTCTCGAATGCTATACTTAAAAAACTGGAAGTATTGGTTTTTTTTCATTTTTTTGCTGACTTGTTTGACTTTGACATTGTCATCCAAATCAAACTCAACGGCTGTTATGATACCAACAGAGTTATAACCGCCAATCATTCCTGCGAATATATCTGAATTTTCAGTCCGACTTGCCCTGACAAGGTTACCATCAGCTAACACAACATCAATGGATCGAACTGACAATACAACAGGTCCAAGTCCCATATAACGACCATGGCAATTGACACTGAGAGCTCCCCCAACGGTGAAGTTTGCATAGGTTTGCATGATTTTGACAGAAAGGTCATCTTTATCAATATAATGTTGGATATCACACCAACGAATTCCTGCTTGGACTTTGATTCGTTTTTCTGATGGATTGTATTCCAAAACTTGATTGAGTTTTCTCATATCAATATGGGTAGAACTTGGGCTTGCCGTTTGCCCTCCCATACTAAATCGTCCCCCGCCTACGGAGATTGGTCCTGAAGAATTTTTGACAAAACCAATCAGTTCTTCCACTGACTCAGGCCGAATGACTTCCGACACGATCACTGGATTAAGCCTGGTCACATCATTGATGATCATTTCTTTTGATTTTAGATGGGGGATTGTTGTCCCATCATCGTTTTTATAGTAATCAATCTCTGATCCTGGAACGCTTCCATACTGGTTGTCCTTTGGATCACCCTTTTTGAATGCTAAAAAGTAGATTACGACTAACGGCCCAATAATGGGAACCAACGTAAGTAAGATAGTATTTCCGGATTTTCCTATATCATGGAATCGTTTTGCTGAAACGGCAAGGATTCCCCAAAGCATAAGTGGGTAAATGATCCAAGTTGCACTTTCTCCTAGGAAATAATCTAAAGTTTGGTAGAATACATAAAAATTGGACCACATAAATAATGAGGCAATCCAATATACCTTTCTATCAATTCGGCCTTTATAATTTAAGAGTAAGTATGTGACTGGTAGAAGTTGTTTGATTTTCAAAAAATCTCTCCTAGAGGGTTCATCTCTAAATGGATCGAATTAAATTGCAATAAAAAATGATTCAATTTTTTTCGTGATCCTGGTGTGGGCTTCCATTTGAGACATTAGACTCAAAGGAAAGTCAGATGTTCAAATTGACCGAAGATAGGGGGGGGATTGTCATCATTGTCAGGACAAATATTGCCAGCTAATCGAGAATTGTTCGAATTTCATTTAACATTCATCATTTGATGGGAAGAATGGATTGGAACATTTTTATACCAAGGATGCACCAAATTACTCTCTTCAGATCATGAAATTAAATCATGAAACTGAATTTAGTTCCTTATTTCTTTCCTCTATGGAATCAACTTTGATTTCCAAAGGGTTTCAACTCTTTGAAGTTGACGAATCTAATTCAGGTCAAACAAAAATTGATCGTAGGATCTCGATCGAAAATCTGAGTTATGAAAGGAAAGGCTATGGAAAAAACGAAATCAATGTTATCAACTATGATGCTATTTGTAAGGATATAAAATCCAGTAAGATTTATTGGAAGCAGACAGTTACTTACAAACCTACTCAAAAAGTTTTAATCGATGTGGATACCATACAAAATTCCGTGCAGGAACTTTTTAATCTTTTAAGTCAAAACGGTGATATTTAAATTTTAGAGAAATTTCTGTCTTAACGTATCGATCATTCGTTTAAAGGTTTTTCTGGTAACCATTTGACAAGAGTTTCTCTTAGATTTGCCAATCGAGCAGGTTTGATCAAAAGCTCATCCATCCCAATGGACAAACAATATTCCCTCTCTTCCAACAATGCATTTGCAGTGTAACCAATAATAGGGATCCGTTTCGCATAATTATTTTTTTCGATATTTCGGATCTCTTGGGTTAACATATAACCATCTTTAATCGGCATATGGCAGTCTGTTATTATAAGATGGTAATTATTTTTTAACCACAACTGCAATGCTTTTTCCCCATCATCAGCTACATCAACATGTAGACCAAAAACTTTCAATTGACGTAATATGATTTCCAAATTCACAGAATTGTCATCTACAGCTAAAATGCGTGGAGTAAAGGATTTGGAAAAAAGTATTGGTTCAATTCTATTAAGGATGTTTTCTTTCGAAGTTTCATTCTGCGTATCCATTTTTGCCGTGGGAAGTGACAAGGTAAAGTTAAACGTGGAACCAACGCCTGGTGTACTATCAATCGTAATATTCCCGTCCATCAGATCGGACAACCTCATACAAATTGCTAGCCCAAGGCCAGTGCCACCATATAATCTAGCTGTGTCAGCTGTGGCTTGTGTATAAGACTGGAATAATTTTGAACGATCACTTTTGCTCAGACCTATCCCTGTATCGGTGACGGAAAACTGGATTTGTTGTAGTGTATCAATATTATTAATAAATTTAGCAGAAATGTTAATGCTTCCCTTGGATGTAAATTTAATTGCATTGCTAACAAAATTATTAATAATCTGGGACAAACGTAGGGGATCCATGATATGTGCCTTTGCAATTTTTTCATCCACAGAATAACTCAAAGTTAATCCTTTTGAACTCGCAATTTGTAAATAGGTTGTTACAACTTCGGAAAGTAGTCGACTGATCGATGTTGGTTGTAGTGACAACTCCAATTTACCTTCTTCTATTTTGGAAAAATCAAGAATATCGCTGAGAATACGAATTAAGCTGTTACCTGAAACTAGAGCATTGTTCACTAAATTTTTTTGGTCATCACTGAGCGAAGTTTGGTAAAGTAACTCTAACATACCGATTAGGCCACTTAGTGGCGTCCGGATTTCATGGCTCATGGTCGCGAGGAAAGAATCTTTTGCTTTGTTGGCAAGTTCTGCGTCTTCTTTTGCTTTTTCCAAAAATGTTTTTGCGGCAAATTCTTCCGTTATATCACGAAAAACTAATATTGATCCAATGATCTTTCCGTTTTTATCACGAATGGGTGAGCAAGTATCAGAAATATTTATTTTTCTTCCATAGCGGTGGATTAAAATTCCATCTTGGCTATTTCCTTTGACAGTTCCGTGAGAAATGACTTCGAAAATGGGAATACTTTTGGGTAATCCAGACAGAGCGAAAACCAACTGCAGAACTTCGCTTACGTTTTTACCGATCGCTTCTCTTTCAGTCCAACCTGTTAATAATTCAGCTACCGGATTCAAACGATTGATGATTCCATGCTTATCGGTTGTTAGAACAGCATCTCCGATAGAACTGAGTGTGATGGATAGATTTTGTTCGCTATTCAGTAGAGCTTCATTTTTTTCAATTACTTCTTTTGCACGAGTAATTACTTCCGATTCCATTTTTGAAATGCGATCTGCCATTTCATCGGTTAGTTCCGATTGTTTTACTCGTTGTTGTTTTAAATTAACGAATTCCGTAACATCTTCTGCTGTGTGAACAATACATACTAAATCACCATTGGAATCTAAAACAGGAGAATTTCTAGGACTCCAATATCGAACTTCAAATCCGCTTCCATCTGGTTTTGTGATATCATATTTTTGTAATGCCATTGTACTAGTTTGTTTGAAGTTGATAACTTGTGTGAGGGAAAAACGAAGTTGTTTAACCCCATCCGCCGTTTTATCATCTGGATTGTCAGGAAAGACTTCAAAAAGATTTTTGCCGATGACGTTTTCTCTTTCGATTAGAGTCGCTTTTGCATATGCATCGCTGATATCGATGATGCAAAAATCTAAATCCAAAAGCATGTAGAGTTCTGGAAGAGATCGAAATATATTTTGAAAATCAAAGTTTGGAAATTTATTGTTTTGGGAAGTCGATTCTGGCTTTTGTTTTTTGCGATTCATGGAAGTTTCCCTAACAAAGTTTAAAAAAACAAATTAGAATCTGATAACATACAAAGTCGGAATGATCAATCAATAATTGGTTTTTCACTGATACCAATTGAAAATAATTAGAAACTATAGGATAGTTACTAGTCATTTAAATAAGGTTAGTTCAGTCAAATAGGAACGGGGCTTAGGGATATCATCTTTAAATAAAATTCACTCAAGTGTTAAATATCGCAAAGTGCAGCTTAACTTTTTGTTTCAGTTTTCGTCATCAAGATGCCGTTGGCCGATGCTGCTATTTGGTTGTTTTGCTCAAATACCCAAACATCTGAATCAATTAGATTTTTTTTAGTCTGATTGACTTTTGCATACACAATGATTCCTTTTGTGATCAATGGTTTTTTAAATCTAATTTTTAAACTCGCAGTCACTGATGTTTGTATTTTGGGATCTCGAATGAGATACGCAGTGAGTCCTAAAGCCAAATCGAAAAGATAAGATATCACTGCTCCATTCACTGATTCTACACCCATTCCTCCTTTGTGTAATTCGTTGGGATGAGAAACAGTTACTGTAAGCAAATTATCAGTAACAAACTTAATCTCTGCTCCAAAATTTTGAAGTTGAAGACTACGATTATAATATTCTTCAACTTTTGGAAAAGGATCGTTGAAAGCTGGTCTTTGGAATAAGTGTTTATCCATACACCGAAATTCCATCATCATCATTCATTTGGATTCCATTTTTTATTGATGTACACGAACTTTCCGAACAAAATTCAATCGATTTACTATCATTGAGTTTGAATCTTATTTAGGATTGTTTGAAAGTGCATAAATAGTAGCACAAAATGCTCCCATTTGAAGGGCGATGCGAATCCATTGCCATTGACCCCACGTTTTTATGGCAATCTTTAATTGTTCGGCGTCCATTACTCCCGCAAGGAACGCTGTATTTGCATTTTTGAAATAAATAAAAAATGTACCGAGTACAGCCAAGGAACAAATTGTTGCAACCAACATCATCCAAGGATTACTTTCTCGCTTAACGATAAGTAGTACAAATGCAAATAAAACAATCACTGCACTCCAAATTTGTAACGGACCGTAAAACGCCACGAGTTTTGACTCATGTTCCTCATACCATTTGTAAAAATCGGTAGGACTCATGCTCTCCCAGAATGGCACAAGCAAAACTTCCTCTGCAAGGCTCGCACCAGCAGAAATACCAAGTAAAATCACCGCAAAAAAAATGATCCAACGTGACAAAGAATTCAACACAATATCCATAATTGTTCTCTCCTGTTTTATATAAAAACATATCATGGTTTCCATTGGTGAGCGACCTGATTGATCAATCCGAACTTAAAATATGTTTCGATCCAGATGGAATGGAGATTTATTTATGATGTTTGCAAAACAGGTCCATATGGATGCCTCAGGCGATAGAGATTCTTCTAATGATCATGACTAAATATTCTATTTTGCGTCCGAAAAGCAGATGGTGAGAGCCCTTTTTCTCGTAAGAATGTCGTATTGAATACGCTTTTAGAATTAAATCCTACCTCGTAAGCAATACTGAGAACAGTTTTTTCAGGATATTGTAAAAGTAGATCACACGCTGCTTCAATGCGGTGGTGATTGATATAACGCGAAAAATTTTCGTTCAACTGAACGTTAAAATATTCTGACAACTGGTGTTTGCTCAATTGTAACTTGTTAGCCAAAGCCGCCAGAGTCAGCCCATCATCTCGATACAAATGTTCTCCTTTCATAAGTGTTTCCAATTGTTGTTTGATGGAATCAAAATCTTTCCCTTTTAATTGAGTATTTTTGTATTTCCCCTTATTTATGACAATTTGCAGATCTTCAAAGAATCCAGGAAACCGCCTTACAAAAAGATATAACGCTAACAGAAACAATATACAAAGCACCGCACCAAATGATACTAGAATTGCATTATGAAGAATAAACCCAATGAACAAAAGTAAAGAGATCACACCCAAAGTAAACATTAGGAAAAACAGTATCCGTATCAATACTTCGCTCTGGAATCTCCTTTCTTGCGATGTTCTGATTAAAAACAATATTCCGTAGATCGCATAACCGATTGGATGTAAACTGGTTATGGCTGTGAACCAATCGTATGGATTTGGCAACACACCCTTTTTTAGATTCGAAATCAAAGCAATTTTTTCATGCGTTCCAATATTGAAAACTAGAAGGAGACCAATGATTGAAACGAATGAAGGTGTTAGATGTATTTTCCATTTCCAAGTATCATTGGTCAGATGCATTCTCATTTGAACGTAGCGCAAAAGCACTGGACCAATAAACAACATTCCAGGTAGGTACCAACCGAGAATTTGCGGAATTCTGTAACTAACATCATCAAGTAACAAGAGAGCTGCATGGACCAACATCAAAGCTATCGATAGGAGTAGATACACAATCAGCCTTGATTCAGAGCTGCGCTTTGATACAAGTTCACCGGCTGCATACAAAACTGCAAGCAGACCACCAAACAATAAAATATTGGCTAATATCAAATTTATCCTCTAATCAAAAGCATACATTTATAATTTAATTTCAAAAATTTGTAACCATCGTTTTTCGCTAGATTCTAAATCGATAAATGGGAATTGCATTTTCTTCCAAATCTAAGGTACCTAAAGGTGATTCGAATTTAAATGATTTTTTTTAGACCTCGGAAAAATTGCCCCGAATAAGTTTTTGGGTAATGGGGTTCTTCTGCAATTCCAACACCTCCAAGCGCTTCACGGGAATCGGGTGCATCAAAGGAAGACTTAAAGATTTGGTCCCAAATTCGTAACCAAGCTCCATAATTTACTTGGGCATCTTTGTAGTCTTGTCTATGGTGCCACCGATGAACCTCTGCTGTACAAATCATTCGTTTCCAAAAACTAGAGTTATAATTCCAATTTGTATGTTGGAAGAACATATTGATAGCAAGAATTCCGAATGCTTTCGATATGAGGGATACATCAGCTCCCATAAAATAAACGAGGGTCAATCCAGGCATGCCTTCCAATAATTGGTGAAGGGCATGTCGTTTTTCCCCATTTAAAAAATAAAGACGATTTGAACTATGGTGAATGGAATGTAAATCCCATAAAATTGGATAAACATGACTTAGTCGATGTACCCAATATACAAAAAAATCAATGATAAGTAAAATTAATAAAACTTGAAAGATAATGGGAATTTGGTTCGGAAAAATGTTAAATCGAGGTAGAAAATCTGAAATCAAATGCAATAAATAAAGAGCACCAATCTTAATCGAATAATTGATAAAATAATAGAACCGATCTAATGAATCATCCCCTCCATTCACCCAAAGAGGATCATAGGGATACATAATTTCAAACTGTCGAATTAAAACTCCGTATATGAATAAAATTCCCATGATCGTTAATGATATATAATCATTTGGCAAATTGACAATGATGAGAATAGAACTTAACATCAAAATGGAATAAATAAGAGAAAAATGTTTCTCTACTGTTGGAAATCTTTTCATTCCTTTAGCATATTGTAAAAAATGATTTCTTTCTTGAATGATCTTGCTATACAATCAAATTATAGAATAAAAAAAGTTTCAAATTTGGAAGGATCTTGAAAGATTTCGGAAGGATTGATTCCAAACATTCTTTTGAATGACCGACTGAAATGAGACTGGTCGGAAAAGTAAGCCAGATAACTTGAATCAAGCATTGATTCTTTTGACATCAAAAATGAGATGGCGTTTCTCATTTTACACCACAGAGCATAAGTCCGTATGGGAATCCCAACATTTTCAGAAAATAAATGTACCAATCGAAACATAGACAGATTGCATGATTTTGCCAATTGAGAAGGTTTGATCGGTTCACCCTGGTATGAATATCTTTCGATTAAATCCAAACAAATGGAAACTCTCTCATCCATAATATTTTTATTTGTGCCAAAACAATTTTGTGAATTTGATTCGTTAAGTAAATCTAGTAATACTTCTTCGAGTCGTTTCGGTATATTTTTAGGTGAAATTTGTTTTGAAGAAATATCTTTATAAAACTTTAAAAATTTTGAGAGTTTGAGATTGAAATCAATCCTAGCCGCAGCATAATTTAGGATTTTATTCGCCACTATTGATTTCGGATCCAAATAGATGCTTAAATAAGGATTTTTAATTGAAAACTTATGAATGGAATTATGGGGAATTACAATCAGCTGTTTATGAATTTCAAAAATATGATTTGATGTAATTTTGAATGACTCGTTAGGTGAAAATAAAATTTGAACCGCATGGTGAGAATGTGTGCCATATTGAAGATTGCGCTTCTCATATTGTAAAACAAATGATGGGTGGATCCAAAATATACTCATTCGGTAATCAAGTAGACTTTTGTTTGCGAATTGAAAAATAATAAATCCAGAAGATGAGAACGAATTGAAACGGTAGGCGTAGCCATTGGTAGAGAGAGTGACTCATATATCCACCGAGTTGGATGTTGTGGATTGCTACGTTTACATTTGCTGGAAACACAGCCAGTAACAGAATAATGAGACCCCACGCTGCGATACGTGAGATTGAAGGAAACAACAATCCAATTCCTCCAAAGATTTCAGCTGCACCGGAAATCAGGATCAGTTCATAAGGCCATGGTAACCACACAGGCATCATTTTTAGAAAGATATCTGGTTTTACAAAATGCATTATGCCCGCGAAGGCAAACATGATGGCAGTGGCGATCCTCCCTCTCAGTTGTAAATTCGAGAGAGTGGAGATGCCTAGGTGTGCCATCAGCGTGAGTAGGCCAAAGGTAATGATAAGTAATGCAAAAACAGTCATCAAGTTCCTCCCAAATTGTGTATGTTGACAGAGTAAACACGTATGTTTGCAGTGTCAACATTTTTTGCAAATGAATCCATTTTATCAAAAAAAATTAGGTTTCAGTTAGCGATTTGCCTCGATCCAAGTGAAACAATCATTTGCAATGTTTTCCCATCCTTTTTGCCTGTGGAGAAGGTGGCCTTTCCCTTTGTATTCAATATAATCTGTAAGCCCAGCAGATCCTGAGTAAGCTTTGTGGTTATCTTGCACAAGTGTGTTTGGAATAATGTGATCTTCGTCGGCTGCGATGAGAAGTAAAGGTCCTCGTTCTTTGTCAAAATTTATTTCACCTTGTTCCGTTAAGATGGAACGAGGAAGCCTTCGTGATTCTGGTACAACAAATTGTTGATAAGAATTTTTTGCTTCTATGTATTCCAATCCATTTGCAAATTTTTCAATGAAATGTTCTTCGTCTAAAAAAATAAGGGAATCATCAGAAACAAAAGGATTGATCACAGGCCATGACGAGGCAACAAAAGAAATTCCATGTTTGATTGCTGTCAATTTTGAAACGACTCCTTTCGGAGGAGCAGGACTTAGTGCGATTGCAGAAGATCCAATCCTTTCATTTAACAATGATTGAACGACAAGCCCACCCATTGAATGGCCAATTAAAATTGGTTTTTCATCTAAACTTAGGATAAATTGTTTATAATGCTCTTTGACTTGGGCAAATGTAAGTTTTGATAGTTCTGGATTTGGGTATTTTTTTCTAAGTATTTCTGGATCGAGGTCATGAAGTGGATAAGCAGGAGCATAAACTTTGAATCCTTTCAGCTTAAAAAAAGTAATCCAAGTTTCCCATGATTTAGGTGTCATATACATGCCATGAACAAAAACGATTGTTTTAGATGTTCCGATCGTAATTGATTTGTATGTTGTTAGATTTTCTTTTGCCGGTGAACTGCAAAAAGTGAATAATAAAAGAAAAGTCAGTAAAAATTTCATAAATGCCTCATTTTGAAAGTTTTACTAAAAAATACCAGAAAGGAATCTATATCACAAGGGCCAAATGGCCTATATCTGTAAAATTTTTTCTTTGTATCCAATCATGACTGCGGCCGATCTCGTTTTGACACCCATCTTTTCATAGATATGAATGGTATGGTGTTGAACGGTTCTCGCAGATAATTTCAAAATCAATCCGATTTGTTTATTCGTATTTCCATCAGCAAGGAGTTCTAACACTTGAATTTCTCTTTCCGTTAATGAATATTTGTTTTCCTTCCTTACGATTTTTTTCTTTTTGAAACCAAGATATTCTTCTACAAAGGGAAAGATGTTTTTATCGAGATAACCTTCTCGTACTTCGTTTTTTACGATTGAAAGTATATCTTCATTCGAAAATGCATTTCTATAAGACCTTTCTGAGGCAAGAGCAACCACTTTATCGGCATAAATTAGAATTGATTGAGCGATACTTAATTCCTTTACCCTTCTATGGTAACCAGTACCTTTTGAATTTTCATGATGAGAAATGCAGTATTCGATATAGGGAGTGAGTAATTTGCTCTTCCTTAATATTTGATCAGTGAAAAATGTATGTGTTTCAATTCTTTCTCTTTCTGAGCGATTTAAATTTCCTTTTTTCTCTAAAATTCCGCTGGGTATACAAACCATTCCGATATTCATCAATAATGCAGAAATGTACACTTTGTTCTGTTCAACTTCACTCAGCTTTAACTTTTTGGCTAAGTAAACTGCCAATTCCGAAACTTTTTTGGAATGCAAAGAAGTGTATTTAGATTTAAAATCAGGTAAATAGGAAATCATCTTAGCGACGGACTGCAAATGACTTACATAAATATTTGGGGAAACAAATAAAGCGTCATCATGGATTGAATCTGATTGGATCATAATCAAAAGTTCATCTAAGAATTGAAGCAAAGAATCAACTAAATTTGGATCAAACATTGATGCTTTGCTTTTAACCAAACGTTTGCGAATTGTTTTGGAATCCATAATTTCTGAAAGGCTAACGAAGTAATATGAAAGAGAGAGAATTCGCGAGAGAAAGTGTATCTCATTGGCTTTCTTTTGGTTCGGTGTTCCTTTCCCATCATATCTTTCATAACTATCATTGATGATGGCACTGATTTCAGGATCTAATTGAATCTCTTGGATCAACATTTTAGCTGAATCACAATGAGCTTCTATAATATTTTTATAAATTTTGTTTCCGTCCAAAATCAATCGTAACTTCATTTTCAAATCATCCCATCGTGATTCAGCACGTAATTGATTGATCTGAATTAATGCTTGTACGTGATTCATGGAATCTACTGTTGAAAATAAAGATTTAAAACTGATATCATCACCAGAGAAAATCTCGGCTTCTTCTGAAGAGTAAGAGGTGCAACCAATAGATTTAAACAAAGACGCTAGATATACAAAATGAATCTCCCTTTGGTTACAGTTTGTCAATTTTGCCAAAAATACTGAAACTAAGGCTAGTTTTAAGGTAAATTCTGGTTTCCTACCGTTGGCATAATCGAGAGCGATTGAAATACTAATTAAGATTTCTTTGATATCCAACATATGACGAATTTTGTTTATTTAAATATTATAACGACTTGGCTTTCCGTTTTAGTCTTTTTACTAACATGAATATAAATTTCACATTTTGTTTTAAGGTTTCGGATACAAACTAGGCATGAGCTTGCCAGTCCATTTTGCACGTAGAACTGCAGAACTATTGTTATTATTAATATCGATGTCCCAAAAACTAAATCCAAATTTTTCGCGATGAAACCAAGGTCCAATATGACCGCCCCAAAACCCTTCGGCAGCTAAAGTATTACAAAAAGCACGAGACCATTTGATTGACCAAGGAATGTTGGATTTTGGTCCACTAAAAACTCCTTCTGATCCAGCCGTCGCCTTACAAACTAACTCTGTCCCACTAAAATAAGGAGCTTGGTCTTCTGCACTAGGAATGAAACTTGCTCCACAATGAGCATTGGACGAACCTTGACAAGGACCCGCCGCCGATCCGTTAGTTCCTGGGTATTTTGCATCCCACATAGTTGTGAATTTTCTTTCGTCTCCCCAAAGAGCCCGTTTGAACATACAGTGGTCTTTTTGAATTTGTCTGTCTTCTGTTGTATAACCAACTAACGCACGAATATGATTGATTGCAATTCTGTGCCACTCGTCTAATTCTGCTTTTGAGGGATTTTTATTATCTTTGAATGGATTTGTTTTGTAAAAAACTTCTCTAATGCCACGAACACGATCTACGCTTGGACAAAGTGCTGTGAAAAATTGAGTTTTATTCATTTTTGTTGGATCATAAATTGTTTTACCATCCCACTT
The DNA here is from genome assembly GCF_004769635.1 of Leptospira jelokensis. Lineage (GTDB taxonomy): Bacteria > Spirochaetota > Leptospiria > Leptospirales > Leptospiraceae > Leptospira_A > Leptospira_A jelokensis. The sequence goes on along the minus strand of NZ_RQGH01000026.1, from coordinate 216,736 downwards.
TGCTGCATCCCATTGGGCTTTTGTTATCCATTTCACACTATCTGGATCATGCCCTGTGTTGCCAGCGGCTAAGGGCTTAGATAGGAGTGTTTTCCAATTTGCTTGGTTTGGTGTAAATTGTTCATTTGAATTGATGCTTGTTACAGAAACAACTAATATTGATAATGCGATATAATGCAGAGTATTCATTTTCATAGAAGCCTTCTTACAAAATTTAGTTAACACTCAGGAAAATCCTTTGTTTTTTCTACACGATCCAATCTGCAAATTCAAAGCTGAATCCCGATATTCGTGATAGATAGTGATTCAGTTGCCTTGAGTTTATCGAAGTATGAGGCAATTCGGCATAAAGGCGACACTATTTTCTAACATGATGCCAAAAAATTTGAAATAGTTCGCTCATTGCATATATATCCTGAGAGCCGTTGTAATCTGGTATATGTTGCACATGCGTTTGAAAACAAAAACATATTCCGAGCGCTTTCGTAAACCGAAGGATCTGATGGAGTCTAAAAAAAGGCGACTAAAATTTCGTCTAAGTAGGATAGAATGGAAGAGCCAAAATTTTGGATTGCACGTATCTTTGTTACGCTAGCCGTTTTCTTATTACTCCTAGCAATGAACACAATTCGCAAGTGGATTCGATTTCGTATTTTTGGCTTACCTCTTACAGGCAGAGTTGTATCCTTTGTTCCACGGGGGAAAGATCGTTACCAAGTGCCTTTGCTTTCTTTAGAAATTTTGGTAGAGGATGCAGGCAAAGAATATCGATTTCCCAGTAATTTGTATTGGAATCTGCCACCCTATCGTTTAGGGGACTCCGTTCCTGTTCGAATGGTTCGGATTTCAGAGAAAGAGCCAAAGTTTATGTGGGATAACATAGAAGAATACATTACTGATGGGTTCTTCGCACTCGTGATTGGCCTTGTGCTGTTGGTGATGGGAATTGGTTTCTGGTAGTTGTGCGGTGTTGGATTCGGATGTAAACAAAAGAGTTTGTTTTGTTTTGACAATGCGATAAATCTTTTCCATCCAACCACTGAGGAAAGTCCTTTGCTTTTTCCAAAGTCCTAGCCTCAAACTCCAGAGGTGAAGCCCAATATCCAAGACAGATTCCCTATTCCATGTGATGAGTTGGTTGGACCATAGAAATCCATTCGGCTTCCATGCGACTTGATTCAAAACCAAGAATTCTTTTTTACTTCCAATTTCCTGTCACAGAAGTTTCAAAAAAAAATCTGGACATCAATTTAAAGTTTTCAATACTTAGGTAAGTGACTAAGTATTCGGAATCATTAAACCTTGTGTTTCAAAATCTAGCGGACCCGACAAGACGGGCGGTTTTGGAAAAACTGAGTACGGGACCAGCAACTGTAAGCGAGATGTACGCATCTTTTGAGATGGCACTTCCTTCTTTTATGCAACATCTCTCGTTACTTGAGAAAGCAAGACTTGTAAAATCTTATAAGTTCGGTAGAGTTCGAACCTTCGAATTAGAACCAAATACATTAAAAATTGCAGAGACCTGGCTAGATAAACAAAGGTCTATGTGGGAAAAACGATTAGATCAATTGGATAGTTTTTTATATAAAATGAAGGATAAAAAAAAATGAATGATTCGCTTTTGAAAATAAATCCTAATATCGATTTGGTATTAGAAAGAACTGTAGACGTTCCTGTGGAACTGGTTTGGGATGCATGGACTAAGCCAGAACAGTTGATGCAGTGGTTTTGTCCCTTACCTTGGAAGACAATTGAATGCGAAATCGATCTAAGGCCTGGAGGAATCTTTAGAACCGTTATGGAGTCACCAGAAGGAATGAAAGTTCCAGGTATCGGCTGTTATTTGGAAGTGGTTCCCAACAAAAGACTAACATGGACAAGCGCACTACAACCAGGTTATCGACCTTCCCTTGCGGATCCCAATGATCCTTTTGGTTTTTTTACAGCGGTCGTAAACTTAGAAAAAACGGAAAAAGGTACGAAGTATACTGCGATCGCAATCCATACGGACGAAAATCAGAAAAAGAAACATGAAGAAATGGGATTTCATGAAGGTTGGGGAACCGCATTCGATCAACTTGTTGCCATGATAAAAAAAGGAAAAACTTAAACTAAAATTCATGTGACCTACCAAATCCCCTGTTTGATATAATTCATCTCGAAGATGAAAAAAGAATTTAAATCTAACAGGGATTTGATTGGTGAAAAGGATAAAATATTCCAGGCAATGGATCTGCTTTCCTATTGAGTAACTTGTATAAACCAAATGGGCTTTTTTACAAATTTCGATAAGAGTTTTGCCCTTTGTCCAGATTTTCACTTTTTCTGCTTTGGTGGAAGCATAGAGATTGATGTTAACGAAGGAAAGTCCACGCCCTTAACATTTTTCCACTTCAATCAATTCAGAAATCGTTGGAATGTAACTCAGTTTCGCAAAGGAGTCAAAGAATGAGTTTCGGTTCTTTAGAGAACTTGACTGAAGGTTTCCTTCAATCCATGGATGAGTGCAAACTAATTTTTCCAAAAATCCCCTGAATATTACTTTCCCTTTGTTTTCAATTTAGTTTTACTCAAGTAATTATGATCATTCGGTTTACAAAAAAGGTCCAAGATAAATTTAAATGGAAACAATTAAAACCAATTGCAGAATCCAATCTTTCGAACGAATGGTATGTGAATCAATTCACAGCAAATAGACATAAATATTATTTAGCTACACATGCTGAATCATTGTTTTCCGTTATCTTCAGAGGAGTAGGAATCAAAACGGATGGAGAATTCATGGATCGAATGATCGAAGCATGGAAAAATCAGGTAACCAATGAAGGGCTTGAAACAGTAGTCAACAATTTGTTAGTGCCCTTAACAAAAGAGATTTTGATCACATCTACATTAAATCGGCGAATATTAGGATCTATGAGTGATATGATCAAGATGACAGAGTTTATTTTAGCAGATGGGGATAACACCGAAGACTCATCTCCATTTGCTTTAAGTGAATTTCTTAACAAAACACCCTTTTCATACATTGGGATGGATCGGCCAAAAGATAGAATCGCAAAATATTCTTAAATGAAATCAAAGCCCCGCGCCCCGGATCGACTGAGTGCCCTCGCCTTAGGGAGAGCCGGAAATGTGCGCCCAAAAAACTGTTTTACGAATGAAATGTGATACGACTTAGTTTGGTTTTCCATATTTTTTTTGCTTGGAGTTTAAGCTCTTGGAAATCCTGGCTCATTAGTGATTCCTTTTTCTTCCGAGACCATCCTTGTATTTGTTTCTCTCGATAAAACGCATGGTCAATTCGAGAATAAGCTTCAAAGTAAATTAATTTTACAGGCAATCGTTTCTTTGTGTAATTAGCGCCCTCACCCATTTGGTGTTGGTCAAGTCTTCGATTTAAATACTTCGTACTACCTGTATAATACGATCCATCCGAACAAACTAAAATGTACATGTATCCCATACAAAACTAAGCCATGCTCTCCTCGCCTAAGTATGGTAAGGAAGTAATCTTTTGGCCCAGTTAAATCTATGTAAAATGTCTGTTTGAAAAAAAAAGAGGGATCGTTTCGGCGTTTCGATACGCTTCGCTACTCAACGACCGAAACGATCGAAACAATTTTGAATATGAATGACCGAAACAAATCCGACCATCAAATCCGAGCCTTGAGTAGGCCGAAGGCCGTATCGAAAGGCGAAAGGCGAAAGGCGAAAGGCTCTCTACCGAATCCCCGGCTTAATGTACTTCAACTCATCCAAGTAACGTCCTGTTCCAAGTACCACGCAAGTGAGTGGGTTTTCCGCACGAAAGACCGGAACACCAGTTTCTTTGGTGAGGTAGTGTTCGAGGCCACGGAGGAGGCAACCACCACCAGTCAGAACGATCCCTCGTTCTACGATGTCGGCTGCCAGTTCTGGAGGAGTTCTTTCCAATACGGATTTGATTCCGTCTAGGATTTCGTCTGTTGGTTCTTTCAGGGCTTTTCGGATTTCGTTGGAATCTAGTTCGAGGGTGCGTGGCAGACCAGAGATCGCATCACGTCCTTTCACTTCCATTGTGTCGACACGTTTGTCGGCGAATGCATTTCCGATGGTGAGTTTGATGTCCTCAGCAGTTCTTTCCCCGACGACTAGGTTGTATTGGTTACGGAGGTATTTGACAATCGCTTCATCAAATTCGTCACCACCAGTTCGGATGGACTCAGCGATCACCATACCACCAAGAGAGATCACAGCAATTTCTGTGGTTCCCCCGCCGATATCTACAATCATGTTCCCTGCTGGTTCATGGATGGGGATGTTGGCACCGATGGCAGCAGCGAGTGCTTCTTCAATGAGGAAGATTTCGCGAGCACCGGCTTGTTCTGCGGACTCACGAACAGCACGTCTTTCGACTTCGGTGATCCCAGAAGGAACTCCGATGACGATGCGAGGTTTTACAAATGTAGTGCGGTTGTGGACTTTTGCGATGAAGTAACGGATCATCTTTTCCACGGTTTCAAAGTCGGCGATAACCCCGTCTTTCATAGGGCGGATGGCAACAATGTCACCAGGTGTTCTACCGAGCATTCGTTTTGCTTCTTGTCCCACAGCAAGGACTCGGCCCGTCGAGGCTTGGACTGCCACGACTGAAGGTTCTGATAGGACGATCCCTTGTCCTTTCACATGCACGAGGGTGTTCGCGGTTCCCAAATCGATTCCCATATCGTTCGAGAAAAGTCCATAAAGATTATCAAATATCATATCAGATCCTGGTGAAAGAAGTACGAAAGGGGGAATTTACGGTGGGTTTCCACCAAAACTTTACAATTCTACCCGTTCCCCATAATTTTCGGCTGGTTTTTGCTTTCAACCGTAAAAATTTTCGATAGGCTAGTTAGATACAAAATGCTTCCTTTCTCACACATCTTACGAAAACCAAACCAGGCATTTCGCACGGAAAAGATCCTTGCTGCCATTGATTTGGGCACCAATTCCTTCCACATTGTCGTCGTAAAACTAAGACCGGACGGTACACTCGAATACCTGACCAAAGAAAAGGAGTCCGTTCGATTAGGAAGTGGTAGCAGTGATTATGCGGTCATCAGGGAAGATGCAATGGAAAGGGGACTTGCATGTTTGAAACGATTCAAAACCCTCGCAGACAGTTACAATGCCGAAATACGAGCGGTTGCCACAAGCGCCCTTAGAGAAGCAGAAAATCGCCAAGTCTTTCTTGACGAAGCAGAAAAGGAAACGGGAATTCAAATCCAAGTCATTTCTGGAAACGAAGAAGCACGTCTCATTTATTTGGGAATCTTACAAGGCTTACCCGTATTTGACAAACGTATCCTTCTCATTGATATTGGAGGAGGGAGTACGGAACTTCTCATTGGAGAAAAAGGTGAAATCCTTTTTTCCACCAGCATGAAGTTAGGTGCGATTCGTTTGACAGAAAAATACTTAAAAAAAGATCCAATTTCGCCCACCGATTTGCAAAAATGTAGGATTCATATTGAATCTGTTTTATCTGCCTTTTTGCCTCAAATCGAAAAATTAAAACCCTTTATGGTTGTGGGAAGTTCCGGAACCATCACTTCGGTCACTTCGATGGTGCTTGAAAAAAAAGGAGAAAAACGGGAACGATTGAATGGAACAGAGATTCCCATCGATTCCTTTAAAGAAATCCGCAAACAGGTATTAGATGCGGAAAGCCTCAAAAAACGATTAAAAATCCCGGGGTTAGATGCCAAAAGGGGGGATATCATTGTGGGTGGGATTTTGGTTTTGGATGAAGTTTTACAAAGGATCAAAGCACCGGCATTGACAGTGAGTGATTTTGCCCTAAGAGAAGGGATTGTATACGACACCATCGAATCATGGTATCGGCATACTGACACATCACTACCAAGGCTTGATAACATTCGTGACAAGGCGATTAAAACAGTAGCAAACCTTTACCCTCAAGGGAAAAAACATGCGGAAACTGTGACTAAACTCACCTTGCAATTGTTTGATGATTTAAAAGATTTACATGGACTTGGAAATTTAGAAAGAGATTATTTGGAAACCGCATGTTATCTACATCAAGTAGGCCTTTGTATTTCCCATCATAACTACCACAAACATAGTTATTATATCATCCGTAACTCAGAAGCCATGGTTGGTTTTTCCAATGCAGAAATTGAAATCATTGCACTCCTTGCTCGTTACCACAGAAAGGGTGGACCCAAAGGGAAACACGAAGAGTTTAAGGCACTAAGGCCTGAAGACCAACTCCTTGTTAGGAAATTAGCTTCCTTTTTGCGAATTGGAGATGGATTGGATCGTTCTGAAAAATCAATCATTGATCGTTTGGATGCAGTGGTAGAAAAAGGGAAAGTGAATTGTAGGTTGTATTACCAAAAGAATGAAGATCCTAATTTAGAAATTTGGTCCGTGTCTGAAAAAAAGGATTTGTTTGAAGTTACATTTAATACGAATTTAGAGTTTCACTTACACCCGATATGAACAAAATCCTGTTTACCATTTGTTTTTTTATCTCTCTTGTCGATCCAATCTTTTCATTGCCAATTGATTTAAATAAAAATTGGTATGTTACAAAAGGTTTTGAAATTTCCGAGAACCCTGATGGGAAAAAATGGAAACCATTAGAATCCCTTCCTTTGTCAACTGTCCTCAAACAATTTGAGTGGGAAAAGGGAAAACTACGAAAACTGACAATGGCAAAATCATTTTTATTGTCACCAACTGACTTCCAAAAGGTGGAAGATGATGCCTTTAGCCTTCATATCCCTTACATCTCCAACTACTTTGCCATTTACATAAACCAAACACTTGTGACTTCTGGTGGGAATATCAAAGAGGATTCGATTGAAACCAGTGGCTATCGGCGTCATATCATTGTTCGATTGAAACGAAGTGGTTTGAATGTAGGCCAAAACCAAATTAGAATTCTAATCGCGGCAGAAGAGGGAGAAGAGTTAAATGTGTACGATTTTTTTAATGATTTTCCTGCAAATATCCACTTAGCATCAAAACATTCTGAAATTGAAGATGAAACACTAACCTATATGTTATTGTTTTTATATTTTTTTGTTGGGGTCTACCATGGTCTATTTTATTGGAAACGTAGGCAAGAAACGTATAACTTGTATTATGCGTTGTTCTCAGTTTTTTTGGCAATTTATATGGTCTTTCGCACTCAGGGAGTGTATTCACTCGGTTTAGAACCTTTCACGCAAACGAAGATCGAATATTTTGTTGTTTTCCTTACACCAAGTTGGTTATTGTTGTTCACTGATTTATTCTTTCGTTCCAAAATCAGCATTGTATCCAAAGTTTACTTTGTGTTCAGTGTTTTATTAGCAATCTCACAAATTTTTGTCAATCGTGCTATCTCTGTTCTACTGCTTCGAGTTTGGCAAGTTTCTGTTTTGGTATTTGGTGTGATTTTGTTGTATCTTATCATCTCAGCCGTGAGAGCAAAAAACAAAGATGCAAAACGACTCCTAATGGGTGCTTTGTTTCTTTTGGGAACAGGAACTTGGGATGTAATGGGGGCATCCGGGTTGCTTCCGATTCAAAATCTGAACTTGTTACGTTATGGTTATTTGGTATTTGTTTTAGGCATTGCCGTAGTGCTTGCGAATCGATTTTTGCGAGTGCATCGCCAAGTGGAATCTCTGAATTTGAGTTTGGAAAGAAAGGTAGAAGAAAGAACAAATGAATTACAAAATACATTAACTAAAGTCCAAGAGTTAAAAATCCAACAAGATGGTGATTATTTTTTAACTTCCCTTCTGCTTGATCCTCTTAGCCAAACAAAAGTTACATCAACCCAAGTTTTATTACAAGCGTACGTAAAACAAAAAAAGGAATTTGAGTTTCGAGGTAAAAAAAGAGAAATCGGTGGTGATATCATCATCAGTGATACCATTACTTTGAACGGAAAATCCTATTTAGTTTTTATCAACGGAGATGCCATGGGTAAATCCATCCAGGGTGCAGGTGGCGCACTTGTCCTTGGCGTAGTATTTCTATCGTTTATCAAACGAACACAAATGATTTTGGAGAACCAAAACAAATCTCCTGAGCGATGGATCAAAGAATGTTTTTATGAATTGCAAACGATTTTTGAATCATTTGATGGTTCTATGCTCGTATCAGTTGTGTTAGGTCTTGTGGAAGAAGATACGGGAGTGTTGTACTACCTAAATGCGGAACACCCTTGGACCGTTTTGTATCGCGATGGGGTCGCTTCCTTTATTGAAGAGGAATTAGAGTTACGTAAAATTGGAACCAAAGGTATGGAAGGGGATGTTCGCATTCGGATTTTTCCTTTGGAAACAGGTGATGTTTTGTTTATTGGTTCTGACGGACGAGATGATTTGGTATTGGAAGAGAGTGTAGATGGAAACCGCCTCATCAATGAAGACGAAACAAAATTTTTGGAAGTGGTAAAAAAATCAAAAGGTGATTTAAACTCAATTGTTGAGAATTTATTGGATGTAGGTACTTTTTCTGATGATTTAACGTTACTTAGGTTAGAATGGCTTGGGTCTTTCAAACGAGTATCAAAAGAAACCCTAACTCATCTAAATTCCGATGATTATTTATATACAAAGATCAAATCTCTTTTGGATTTAGGAAAAGCGGAAGAAGCGTTCCAAACCATTGAAACCTTATTGGAAAATGAATCCTTACAGGATGATGTTCGGATCAATTTGATTCGAGAAAAATCACGTATCTCCTTGTTACTTAAAAAGTTTGATGTCGCAGTGGATGCGCTTGAATCCATTTTTCCATTTTTTGTTACGGACAACGAGATCCTATTGCAACTGAGTTTTGCCTATCGGAAATCGAAGAACATCAAAAAGGCGATTGAACTTGGGGAAAGATTGCGTGCAAGGGATCCCAAACACATCCGAAATCTCATCAATTTGGTGGAATGTTACCGGTTGGTTGGGAATTTGGAACGGGCAAAAAAGATTTTCACCCGTTTGGCGGCCCTTGCCCCAGAACACCCCCAAGTGATCAAATTACGAGAGGTTCTAGGCTCTCTCCAAAATTAGGTGGGAAATTTTCCATTTGGTTCCCGATTTAAAAATTTTTTTTCAAAAAAACGTTTTTAACGTTCTGAAAACGCGATTTTACCGTTTTTAACGTTCTGAGCCACCGTCCACAACTTCCAAAACCATTGCAAAAATAAGGCATTTTTGTGTTACTTGCTCCAAGCAAAAAAATGGAAGGAATGCGAATGGATGCTACCAAACAAAAACGAAAATTTCCAATTCTCACTTTAGCGTATCTTATCATAATGGCGGCTGGTTTTTTCCAGTGCGGCGTTGTGTCAGGTCTTACAGGGAACCCTGCCTTAGAAAAGGAATTAAAAGATACGCAAACCCTAGCACTACTTGGGCTACTCAAACCTGGTGAGATCCAGTATGTAAATGAGAACACACCACCTATCGATAATCCTTCCAATAACACCGGGACGGAAGCGAACTCGGTTGCACCCCTCACTCCACCACCCGAACCACTGAAAAACATTTGGGCAACATTAAGTAATTTGCCGAGATCGTTTTTTGATGCAACGTCACAGACCATTGGTGATAAGATCTATTTGTTTGGTAATAATGTGTATGGGAATTTAACCGATGGAAACGCCTATTCTTACAATACGGTAACGGCACAGTGGAATAAATTAAAGAATATGCCGGCGCCGCGGTATGCTGCTTCTTCTGCAGTCATCGGAAATAAAATCTATGTGTTAGGTGGAAGAGAGTACTTTTACACAATGTTATATGACGCTGCACCTTATTGTGTCAATCAACTCCTTTGGCATTGTTTTGAATACTATGATCCACCTCCAGTATATGGATACTCAACAAGAGAAACTAATTCAGTTTTTATTTATGATACAACTTCAGATACTTGGACAACTGGAGCGAACATGTTAATCTCTCCAAGTTACCATTCAAGCATAGCTTATAATGGAAAAATTTACCTTTTTAGTGTAGGAATTGTTGATGTTTATGATGCAGCTTCCAATCAATGGAATCGATTACTTACGAATTCTCCGATAAGATACTATTATTCTATCCAAATCTACAATGATAAAATGTATTTTTTCGGAGGATCCTCGACCATAAATGGATACTTTAATAACGTTTTAGAATTTGATCCAACTACTTTGGCTTTCAACCAAAAAACAAATATGCCTACCAATCGTACTTTTGTAGTGACCGCTTTAGTGGGAGATAAAATTTTTGTGATGGGTAGCCATGAAAGTGCAAGTGCTTTGGTAATTGAAGAGTATTCACCAGATACAAATTCATGGACAGTCAAGTCATCCTTGCCTCAAAACGCTTATCTGACTCGAGGAGTTGGTGGTTACTCAAATGGTAGATTTTATGGATTAGGTGGAATAAGCAACGTCGTTGCTTATTACGACCCTGCCAATGATACAACTACTCATTTAAAGGTGTTAATGAATTCTTCTCGTTACTACTTTGCATCCGCAGTTTACAATAACAAGTATTATGTGTTTGGCGGCAATATCAATGGTACACCTATTTCTGGAATCGAAACATTGGATTTAGTCAGTAACTCTTGGTCGAACCAAGGCAGTCTTCCCAATGCAAAATTTGGTCATAAGGCAGCAATCCTGGGGAATAAGATTTACCTTGTAGGAGGTAGTCGAGGTGGCACCACTCGGGCAGAGGTAGAGATTTATGATCCAGAGACAGGTAATATCACCCAAGGCACACCAATGGACACTCCTAGACAGTATCATTCTTTGTGTGTCAATAATGGGAAAATGTATGCGGTAGGTGGTAACAATGGGAGCACAATTCTCAACACCGTTGAAGAATATGACCCTTCTACGGATAAATGGACTTACAAAAGAACTATGACTTCAGCTAGAACAGAAACTTCCTGTCTTTTCCATGACAATAAAATGTATGTTTTTGGAGGAAGAAACGTTTCTTCATATGAGTCAACAGTGGAATCCTATAACCCAGGTTCGGATTCTTGGTCATTGCATAAACCTATGAATACGGCACGTGGTTTGTTTGAAGTTGTAAAATTACGTGGAAGGATCTACGCCATTGGAGGATACAATAGTGGAGCGATGGCGCAAGTGGAAAAATACGACCCTCTGCTCGAACAATGGATCCCTGAATACCCTATGAATTCTGCGAGGTATGGACTTTCAGCGATAGCCCCTGATCCCAATCGGATCATTGTCGTGGGTGGCCATAATGGACATGGATCACTCAATAGTGCTGAAGAATTTTACTAAAGCGCAACGGATTCGCTTAACTAAAAAAAGCGGGATCGAAGATGGTCCCGCTTTTTTAAATTAACATCGATTCAATCTGGGAGTGGATATTGGGCACCAAATTTCCTTGCGTTTTTTAGTTTCGTTTCCATCCAATCATTTCCATTTGATCCTATTCTCGATTCGTCAACTCACACTGCCTCTAAAATCCTGAACCCTATTCCACGTTAAAGATACGACAAAAAATCCAACCAATTGGAATTTGGAATTCGAATGGAATTTCAATTCACACGTTACCACATCTTTGTTGTTGGGCTTCTCGCCTTTTTGCAATTCACCGTTGTTTTGGATTTTATGATTTTGTCACCGTTAGGTGTTCTTGTGATGAGTGAATTACAAATCCCAACGGAAAAATTTGGATATGTGGTTTCGGCATATGCCTTCAGCGCTGGGATATCTGGACTTCTGGCGGCAGGGTTTGCTGATCGGTTTGATCGCAAACGATTGCTGCTTTTCTTTTATATTGGATTTGTCATCGCTACCTTTTTATGTGGCATTGCCGTTCATTATGAATTTTTACTATTTGTGAGAATTTTGACGGGTATGTTTGCGGGAGTTTTGTCTTCCATATCGTTTGCCATCGTTGCCGATCTTTTCCCGTTACAAGTCAGAGGAAGGGTGATGGGGTTTATCATGACGGCCTTTGCCGCAAGCCAAGTTTTTGGCCTTCCCATCGGAATTTATATTTCGAATATTTGGGGTTGGCAATCTCCCTTTCTTATGATTGCCGGTGTGAGTGGCGTAGTTGGGTTTTTTATTGTTCTATTTCTAAAACCCGTGACGTCTCATTTAGACAAAAAAACAGACACACACGCATTCCACCATTTGGTCACCACATTGACCATGCCAAGATACCTTCCAGCCTTCATCGCAACGACACTGATGGCAACTGGTGGTTTTATGCTCATGCCATTTGGTTCCGCATTTTCCGTGCATAACTTAGGAATGAAATTGGAAGATTTGCCATTCATTTATATGGTGACAGGGATAGTGTCTATGTTAGGTGGTCCTGTTATGGGAAGATTGAGTGACTCAATTGGAAAATACAATATGTTTTTTATTGCTTCTACTACTGCGGCAGTGATTATTTTATACTTTACACGACTTAAAACCACTCCGCTTCCCATCGTCCTTGTTCTCAATTCACTTTTGTTTGTCTTCATTGCTGCGCGTATGATTTCTGCCAATGCCATCAATTCAGCCGTCCCCGAACTCCATGATCGTGGTGCTTTTATGGCGATCAGTTCTTCTATCCAACAAATCTCAGGTGGGATTGCAGCATCCGTTGCTGGGCTCATTGTGATCCAAACACCAAGTGGGTATTTGGAACGTTATGAGGTGTTAGGTTATGTAGTTGCGACCGCAATCGTCTGCACGATTTTACTGATGTACAAAGTGAATGAAATGGTGGCATCGAAGAAATAGACTCTATCCTCTTTTCCTTTTGATTGATCATTTAGGAAAACAGGGGTTTTCTTTTTGATTTCGCTCGTCTGAAACAAAAGAAATGCTTTTCATATGCAATTGTCGATTATTCTTGAGTGAAAGAAATCAATCTATTTTAGATTGATTTCTTCTGCAATCATGATGAGTACATTTCCTAACAACATAAAGTCAAATCTGAAACCAGTTGTTTACCTCAATATTGGAGAAACGTTTTTTTCAAACGGTTATCATGAAATTAGGACTATTTTGGGATCTTGTGTCTCTGTTTGTTTGTTCCACGAACAAACAAAATTTTCTGCAATCAATCATATCCTTTTACCCAAAGTATCCGATTTTAAAGAGGAACAAAAAAGTTTACGATATGGTGAGAATTCAATGGAACATTTGATTTCCTATTTCGTGAAACAAAATATTCCAAGATACCAATTGAAGGCCAAAATTTTTGGAGGAACCCAATCTCCACTTCTGCCTAATTTCCAAGCTGGAACTAAAAACATTCAATTTGTAACAGATTTTCTAACCTATGAAAAAATACCGATCGCAAGCCGTGATACAGGAGGAGAGTTGTATCGAAAACTTTCCTTTCACACAGATTCCTTTGATGTGTTTATCACTAAGTTACAACCACAAGCGATCAGTGAAATTTTAATCCAAGAAAAACATTTTGAAACAAAAGTGAAAGAACGAATGTTAAAGAAAACTTCTATCTTTAATTTCAACCAATGATCTTTTTTAAAACTTCAATTAAATCTTCATCTTCAAAGGGTTTGACGATCCATGCTTTTACACCTGCATCCTTTCCTGCTTGTCTAAGATGATCACTTGATTCTGTTGAAACGATTAAAATTTTTCCACCTTGGCCTTTTGGATGGGCTAAGTATTCTTTTGATAATTCGATCCCATTTTTCCCAGGCATATTGATATCAAAAACACATCCATCAAAAGGTCCGTTAGAATCTAATGATAACATTGCCTGTTCCGCATTTTCTGCTTTGTAAATTTCATATCCTTCGCTTGAAAGGATTAATTCCATTAACTTGAGTGCTGTCGGGGCATCGTCACATAATAATATTTTTTTAGCCATTTTTGACTCCTTTTAATTTTCTAAACAATGTATGATTTTTTGTGGAATATCAACTAACGTAACTTGGTGAAGAATACCACCTAACTGGAAGGCTTCTTTTGGCATTCCATACACGATGGAAGATTTTTCATCTTGACCTATGGTGATACCATTGGCAGTGCGAATGTTTTTGATTCCTGATGCCCCGTCCCGACCCATTCCGGTTAAAATGATCGCTATACAATGAGGACCCATTTTTCCTTTTGCAATGGAATCAAACATCACATCAACGGATGGTCTATGGCCAGATACTTTCTCAAAATTTTCTAGTTCGATGTACATTTTTCCAGCAAGTCGCCTAACAAGAAGGTGTTTGTCTCCTGGCGCAAGGTAAACTCCACCATTTTCCAAAATATCCCCATGAGAGGCTTCGATAACATTCAGACCACTAGTGGTTTTCAAACGCATTGCAAATAAACTTGTAAAATATTCAGGCATATGTTGGACAATGACAATTGGGGGTAAGTTTGCGGGGAGCCGACCGAGAAGGTAATCAATTGCTTGGGTTCCACCTGTTGAGGCACCTATTGCAATTAGTTTAATTTTTGTATTTTTATCTTCTTTAAAAGTTAGTTTAGATGTTTTCGCAAATAATGATTGTTTTTGGAGTTTAACTTCCGTGCCATACTTTTTGATTTTTGTTGTTAGCTCGTCTAACATCCGCAAAAAATCAGATTCACTCCCATCAGGTTTTTGTACAAAATCGACAGCTCCATTTGCAAGGGCAGCAAGAGTTGCATCAGCTCCGGATTGTGTGAATGTGCTAAGCATGATAACGGGTGTAGGATACTTTGGCATCAACCAATTTAAAAATTCGATCCCACTCATTCCTGGCATCACCACATCCAAACTGATGACATCTGGTTTTAGCGATTCGACAAGTTTTTGAGCTTCATTTGCATTGGCGGCCGTGCCAACAACTTTGATTGTAGGATCTTCCTTGAATGTATCGGAAAGTACATTCCGTACAATATTTTGATCGTCGACAACCAAAAGTTTGATCATGAAACGCCAACAAATTCCAGTTTGCTAAAGATAGATTTTACATCTAAGATCAAACTCACATTTCCATTTCCTAAAATGGTAAAGCCATTCACACCTTGTGCATTTTCCATAATGCCCATTAGTGGTTTGATCACAACATTTTGGTTGCCAATGATTTCATCGACTCGGATTCCAATGAGTTTACGTTCATATTCAAGAATAATCATGAGAGGATCTTGATTGTCATATAAGATCTGTTCTTTATGATTTAGGATTTGGTTGATATTAAAAATGGGGATAAACGTGCCACGAATGTCTAAAACTTTTTGGCCTTCGTCGAGTTCGATTTCTTTTTTATCACGTAGACTCACAAATTCCCGTAATTCGATGGTTTGGATTGTGAAAAACTTTTGACCAACTCGTACAACAGTTCCTTCCATAATTCCTAATGATAATGGAATGCGAAGGATGAATGTGGTTCCTTTTCCAAACTCGCTATGGATTTCGATTTTTCCACCTAATTTAACAATGTTTTGACGGACAATGTCCATACCAACACCACGTCCTGATATATCCGAAACTTCTTTTGCAGTTGAGAGTCCTGGTAGGAATATCAGATTAAATACTTCTTGGTCGGCAAAGGAAGATGGATCTCCAGAAATTAAACCGTTTTGTTTTGCCTTTGCAAAAATTTTGTTACGGTCAAGACCTCTTCCATCATCACGGATCATTACCCATACTTCGTTCACAGATTGTCTGGCACTTAACGAAATATTTCCTGTATCGGATTTTCCGATTTGTATCCGTTCTTCAGGTGTTTCTAATCCGTGATCAATGGAGTTACGTAAAATATGTACAATAGGGTCTGCAATTAGATCAACGATGGACTTATCAATCTCAGTATCTTCTCCTTTGATATGCAAAAGTACTTTTTTGCCAGATTGTTTTTGAAGGTCACGAACAAGACGAGACATCTTTTGGAAAACTCCCGAAATAGGAATCATGCGGGTTGAAAACGCAACTTCTTGTAAGTCTAAAAGAATTTTATGAAATCGAGTAAGGGCGGAATTTAAACTTTCATTTCGAATGGATTTGATGGTTGGATGTTGTGTGACATTTGATTCTGCAATGACTAGTTCTCCCACCAAATCCAAGAGAGAATCTAACTTATCATTAGCGACTTTTATCTCTTTACGGATGTTTGATATGACAGGTTTGTTTTGCTCAACAATCCGTTCTACTTGCGTTGTATTTGGTTTTACTTCTGCAATCTCTTGTTTGTTGGTCTCTTCAAAAATTTCAAATTTTTGTTTTTTTGGTGTTCCTTCCGTTTTTGTTTCACCAAAAATTTCATAGGCTTTCGATTTTGAATCTTTCTCTACGACAGTTGGTTCTCTTTCTTCACCAAAGATTTCATAAACTTTTTTATCTTGTTTAGGAAGTGTTTCTGGTGTTTTTTCCTCTGGATTTTGTTGGAGTTTTTTGATTTCTGTTTGTAAGGCTTGGATTTGGATTTCTGTAGGAGAATCCATTTCCGGATTTGCTTTTAAGGTTTCAACCGTGGAAAGTAATACTCTCATCCGATCAAATGTATCAATTAAAACTTGTGTTAATTCTTCGGAAGGAAGGAGTTTCTGGTTTCGTAACAAATCCATCAAAGTTTCGGCTTCATGCGTTAACTTTACCAGTGTTTCTAGTTTGAGTAGGCCTGATGAACCTTTGAAGGTATGAACCGAACGGAATAAATTGTTCATCAGAGCTTCATCAAAATTACCATGAGAATTTTGAATTTCTTCGATAGAAAGGATTGCATTTTCACAATCCTCTATCAATTCAAAACCTTCTTGGATGAAGCCGAGTAATAGCTCTTCTCTATTCATTAGAATTTTTCTGTTAGATCGGCATCTTGTTTAAAACTTTGAGATGGTTTTGTTTTCCCTCCATTGGAATTTCCAAATCCAACGTTTGAATTTTTACCAAATTCACTTGCAATGGTCTTTAATTCTGCCGTTTTCATTTTTTTGGTACTAGAAATTTGTTTTGCATTTAACTTCACGAGTGATTCCATGATTTCCATCAAATGTGTGGCTTGTTCTTTTAGTTCATTTGAAGTGGCAGCTAACTCTTCTGAGGCGGATGCAGACACTTGTGTGGTTTGGTCCATTTGGGTCATCGCCATTGAAATTTGTGAGATACCAGCAGATTGTTCTTTTGACGAAACGGCGATGCCTGATACAAGTTCAGCTGTTCGATTGATACTTGGTACAATTTGTTCGATGATCCTTCCTGCTTCTTCAGCAAGGGAAACACTGTTAGTTGACAGTTGGTTGATTTCCTGTGCGGCCACCTGGCTTCTTTCCGCTAGTTTTCGAACTTCATCGGCAACGACAGCAAATCCTTTTCCATGTTTGCCAGCGCGAGCCGCTTCAATGGCAGCATTTAGCGCAAGTAAGTTGGTTTGGTAAGCAATTTCTTCAATGATTTTAATTCTAGAAGAGATATTTTTCATCGCTTCTAGTGTTTTTAAAACGGATTCTTGGCCAACAACAGCCTCACTAGCCGATTTGCCTGCGATGGTATTGGTTTCTAAGGCTGACTCTGCATTTTGTGTGACAGAAGCCGACATTTCTTCGATGGAGGCTGTTGTTTCTTCAACAGAAGCCGCCTGTTCACTGGCACCTTGGCTCAGTGCGAATGCCGTAGAGGAAACTTGTTCAGAAGCGACAGTCACCATACCCACAATTTCCATGGCTGCATTGAGTGATTTTGAAACTCCATAGATGATCCATGTAGCAACTAATACAGCTATCAAAACTGAGCCGGCAAATAGGGATAATAGGAAAAACAAAATGGATTTATAGGTTGCATTTGCCTCCTTCACTGCCTCTCCCATCTTCAGAGTTGCGTCATCCACAATTTCTAATAAAATTTTATCAATTGCATTTGCCGCGGCCCTGCCTAAAGTAGAAGAGTTCAATTGTGCTTCGCTAGTTTTTTTGTTTAAGGCAAAGGATTTTGTGATCTCATATTGTTTTTCAAATTCAACTTCGTTCGTTCGAAAAATTTCAAATTTTTCTTTTTCTTCTTTTGAGTTCAAGAGAACTTCTAATTCTTTGACTCCTTCTAAAAATTCATTTCGGTATTTGATACGGTTGGTTAATCTTTTCTCCGTATCAGCAGCTGTGGCTGCTAATATTAAATTTTTTTCTTCTCGAATCATCCATAAAAACTTAATATTAATTTTGTTTGCTAGTCTTCGTTTTTCAGCATGAACATTCACGAGATTATTCAAACTTTGGTTTAGTTCATCGATGCTGTTGATTCCAAGAAGTGTGTTGCTTCCGATAAGAATCACTAGTATCGTAAATCCTAAAATCAGTTTTGATTTCACTTTCATGTTATTTAGATATTTCATCTTTTTCTTCCTTTATTGATTTTTAGCGATGAGTGCGTTTTCTAACGCAAGTTTGTCTTCGTCTTTTAAGAGATTTTCAATGTTGAGTAAAACTTTTACATCTTCATTGATTTTGGCGATGGATTGGACAAAACGATTGTTATCCGAATCGCCAAATTTGGGTGCTTCTTCGATATTTTGTGCATTGATCCGAATGACTTCCTTCACTGTGTCTACAATGAGACCAACGAGTTGGTTTTTAAAATTGAGGATGATGATACAAGTTTTGTCGTCATACCCAACATTTTCCATTCGGAACCTGTCCCTTACATCAATTAAGGCAATTACCTTTCCCCTGAGATTGATCACTCCCTTGATAAACGTGGGCATGTCGGGGACTTCCGTGATATTTTGCATGCCAACAATTTCAGTGATGTATTTGATCTCGATCCCGTAACTTCTGTCCGCAAGGGAAAAAATCAAAAATCGATTTTCGAGTGTATCTTCCTCGTTTTCAAAATCGTCTTGATCATCGGTGAGTGAATCAAATTCACTTGTATTCATTGGTAAGCCTCATATAGATCTGTTGTGATATTAAATTAGCTTGTTTGTTTTTAGGTACGTTTTGTACTCATCGGGAATTCTAAAGAAACGGAGATTTCTTCGCTGGATTTAGAATACAAATTGGACTTAAGTAGGTTAAAATACACTTTTCCGTTCATATCCTCAACCATTTTTTTAATGATGGGAAGCCCGAGTCCCAACCCAAATTCTTCTTTTGCATAACGTTCATCTACGTATTTATTATGTCGGTAAAATGGTTGGAACAAAATGGTTTCTTGTGATTTTGCAAAATCAATGGAATGGATGGAACTGTCAAAAGGTGGATTTAGTATTTTCACAATTAGATGGTCACCAGCACTTAAAAGTAAGACGTAGATGACACAATGGTCAGAGCCATACTTCATTGCATTGATGAGAAGTTCTCGCATCACTCGTTTGAAATTTTTAGTATCGATACTGACAAAATGGTTTTGTCCCATTTTTGCATTTGAAATTTGAACTTGTTGGAATTTGATCTGTAACATCTCCACAAGTTCTGCCACTTCTTCCAAGATGATCGTATGAAGTTGTGAAAGGTCGATGGATTCAGTTTGTTTGGATGTGTTCTCAAAAATTAATTGGGCTTCAGCCAATGTTTTGACTAGCTTTTTCGTGCTATTAAAATTTTCTTCCAACATATCGAAAATCATGGACGGGATGATGACTTGGTCCCCTTCACGTTTTGCTTTCCGTACCATCGCTCCTACCGTGGTCACAAGGGCACCTAAACCAGAACCTTGCATAAGAGATGTATTCAAATTGGGTAGGGCAGTTTCCATCCATTCACGAGAAATATTCTTTCCCTCGATTTCTTGGCGCCAATCAAAGATACTGATGATTTCGCGGTGTAAAGATTCTTCATAATGGATGACATTTTGTTCTTCCATTTCCAAATTGGGAGAAGAAACGATACCGTCTTCCACTTGAATCAAACTCAATAAAAAGTAGTTTTGGTTGTCGATGGGAATGGGTGCGATTTGGGCTCTGAACTTTTGCCGATTGAATAAAATTTCGGCTTCATCTGGTTGGTTGTCTGTTTTCACTTTCGTTAGTGATTGGCCCCATCGGTTGGAAAACTCTGGGTGCATTTCCATAATGTTTTTGCCAATTTGAGATTCAAACTGAATCCCTTCATTTAAGAAATAGGAACCAGAAACATTTTTTAAATATAACGAATCATCGAAAACAAAGAAAGAAGCTTTGGGTGATGTGGATTCACTTTGTGTATCCTTTGTTATTCGGTCATGGTTCATAACGTCACTATGCATACTTGGGATTATAACAGTAAAGATATGCCAAAGAAATAGGCAATCCTTTTGGTCTTTAAGAGGGAAAAACCACAAAATAAATGTGAGGTGAGTTTTGGGAGAAGTACTGATCAAAGATTTTAAGAACTAGAATCATTCTTAAGTTTTTCCTAGGCAAAAAAAACATCGATTTTGCGTGCAGATTGAACCCTTGTTTGTGTTATGCTAAACGATGTTAGATGGAGATTGGTTATGAGCGAACATCGATCAGGTGACATAAAATCATTTCATTCAAACAAAAAAACAGTCTTCTTGGTTGGATTGGGTTGGGTGAGTCTCGAATGCGAAAGGAGGGTCTTTGGAAGGATGTGAGAAAATTCAATAGAGAATTCAAAACAATTCGAATTCTCTATTTGCCAAATAATGGAACTTTGGTGGTGTATTTACTTCCCTGCTAGTTCCTTTGCAAGGTCAACTAACAACCGTACGCCGTAACCTGTTGGGCCATGGAATTGAGTCCCTGATTTCTTTTTGCGCCAAGCGGCACCTGCAATGTCGATGTGGGCCCATTGGATCGACTCGTCTACAAACTTGGAGAGAAAAATTCCAGCAGAGATCGTGCCTGCACCTTTTCCACCACCTGTGATATTTTTGAGATCGGCAATGTCTGACTTTAGGTCTTCGCCATATTCTTCCCACAGAGGGAGTTCCCAAACTCGGTCATCTGAGGCCTCCGAAGCTTTCAAGAGGGCTTCTCGTAATGGGTCTGAATTCGTGAGGATGGCTGCCGCCTCATGGCCAAGGGCAATGATCACAGCACCCGTGAGAGTTGCCAAATCTACCATATAATCTGGTTTGTAGTTTTTGGAAACATAGGAAAGAACATCACCTAACACGAGTCTACCTTCGGCATCCGTGTTTTGTACTTCCACAGTGGTTCCATTGTATGCAGTGTACACGTCACCAGGTTTGATTGCCTTTCCGTCAGGCATATTTTCTGCAACACCAATGGCTGCAATGATATGGATCGGAATCTCAAGTGCGGCAATGGCACCAATCGCGTGTATGGTGGCAGCAGCCCCACACATATCATACTTCATCTCGTGCATTTCGCCAGGTGGTTTCAATGAAATTCCACCTGTGTCAAAGGTAAGTCCCTTTCCAACGATCGCAAATTTCTTTTTGGCTTTTGCCGGTTTGTATTCCAAAACCACCATTTTCCCTTCGAGTTCTGAACCTCTCGAGACTGCAAGGATTCCACCTAAACCTTCTTTTTTCAATTGGGCCTCATCCCATACTTTAACAGAGAGTTTGTATTCTTTTGCAATTTCCTTTGCTCTGGATACAAAGTCGTTCGGTGTGAAATAGTTGGCTGGAAGGTGGGCAATGTGGCGGGCACCATTTACGTGTTTTGCGACGACCTTACTTTTTGATAGTCCCGATTCTGCAAGTGAGAGAACGGTTTTGTCTTCAAATTTGATATAAACAGCACCCACTTTCTTTTTCTCTTTGTCTTTTTTCTTTGTTTGTAAAACAGAAACAGGGTAGCTGCCGATAAACAATGTATTGGCGATTTGGTAAGCAATACGGTCTGCCGAAAACTTTTTGGAAAGAGTTTTTGGGATATGGATTTCTAATCCCATTCCGTCATAGTTTAGAATTTTTTCGCCATACTTAAAAAAATGAGAAATGAGTTTTCTGAAACTTAATTTTTCTTTTTCACCTAAACCAAGATAGATGGTATGTTCTGATTCGTCTCGGAATTCCTTTCCAAGTTCACCAGAAAACACTTTGGTTTCGATTTGAGTGGGGAATTTTTTTCCAAGTTCTTCTTTTACATCTTCTTGGAAAATAGGAATGAGTTTATAAAAATTACCCGATTTTGCGTTACCGATTTGGATTTGGAGTGGAGAGATTTCGATTTTCATTTCCCTTGGATTTCCTGAATGTCTTTGATGATTTCTTCAACGTGCCCTTTTACCTTCACGCTGTCATAGATTTTTTTTATTTTGAGGGAACTATCGAGTAGGAAGGTGGATCGAACAATTCCCATCCCTTTTCGTCCCATAAATACCTTCTCTCGCCATACTCCGTATGCTTCACAAATCTCACCGGATTCATCGGAGATCAGGTCAAAATTGAGTTCTTGTTTTTCAATAAACTTAGTATGGGACTTAGGATTGTCTTTGGAGATTCCTACCACATTGTATCCTAATTTTTTCAGGCGAGAAAAATTGTCTCGAAAGTCGCAAGCTTCTGTCGTACAGCCTGGTGTCATGTCTCGTGGGTAAAAGTACACAACGATTCCATTTTTTCCGGTTAGGTCTGCGAGTTTGACGGTCTCACCGTTTTGGTTCGCACTTTTAAAATTGGGGGCTTTTTTTCCTACTTCCAACATAGATTTCTCTCCTGGTTAATTCATTCTTTTAGACAATTTTCAGTTGTCAATTTCGGAAAATCGTTCGATACTCTTTGTATGGACTCCAAAGAAAGGGTACAACTCATCCGCGAAGGGAACACTGCTTTCAATGCAGGTGATATTCGCAAAGCCCGTGAGCTCTTTCTTAAGACTGACTACAAAGATGGGCTCATCCGATTGGGTGATCATTTTATGTATGATCGTAAACTGCCCATGCTCGCGTTTGGATACTACAAAAAAGCCGGAAGGCAAGACAAGGTAGATGAAATTTACCAACGTATGGTCTACGCACTTTCTGTTTGGTTAGGGCGTGACAAATGGAAAAATCCAAATTCTGCAAACCAATCCAACGAAGGGCAATCCATTGGTGAATCCTCTCAAGCACCGCTTGATCCTGATGACTTTAGAGTACACCCCATCCTAAAAGCAAAAGCACTCGAAATCCTTGCTTCCAAACGATAAGAGGTTTGGATTCGTCTAAGGTCTATACATGATTGATAGTTTTACCTTACAAGCACTCGTAATCTCCACACTCATCATATTTTCTATTTTATCGAGTAAACTTTTTTTCCGATTTGGTTTCCCAATCTTACTTATTTTTTTAACCTTTGGTATGTTAGCTGGTTCTGATGGTCCTGGTGGGATTGATTTTAGTGACTATGGTTTAGCCCAGTCCATCGGAATTTTTGCTTTGATTTATATTTTGTTTTTGGGTGGTCTTGAAAGTGAGTGGGATAGTTTAAAAAACTTTTTATCAGTAGGAATACGCCTTTCCATTGTCGGGACCGTACTCACCGCACTCATTTTAGGAGTCCTCATCCATCTTTTATTTCCTGTACTTGGGTTTATGGAATCGTTTTTACTAGGTTCC
Source organism: Leptospira jelokensis (assembly GCF_004769635.1). Classification (GTDB taxonomy): domain Bacteria; phylum Spirochaetota; class Leptospiria; order Leptospirales; family Leptospiraceae; genus Leptospira_A; species Leptospira_A jelokensis. The sequence continues at coordinate 193,317 of NZ_RQGH01000026.1, read as the reverse complement.
ATCGTGAGTGCGACAGATGCCGCTTCTGTATTTAATATCTTTAAAACAGGTTCCTCTGACCTTCCCGTACACTTAAAAAAAATCATCGAGTTTGAATCCGGGTCCAATGATGCTGTAGGAGTTCTCCTCACCACTATTTTTATGAACCTCATCACTGCAGATGCAAGTTTTAGTGGGTTCCAATTTTTTCGTTTTTTTGTTATGCAAGTCCTTGTGGGAATGATGATGGGATACAGTATGGGAATTCTCATCTTGTATCTAATGAACTCCGTCAAACTCGGGTATGACGGTCTTTATTTAGTTTTTATCACGGCATCGGTTCCATTTATTTATGCTGTCACTACTGTATTCCAAGGGAATGGATTTTTGGCAGTCTACATTGCGGGGATCATAGTCGGTCGAAACAAATTCATTCACAAAAAATCAATCTTTCGTTTTTTGAATGGATATGTTTGGATCTTACAAATTGGAATGTTCTTATGTTTTGGACTTCTTGTGTATCCATCAAGGATGGCAGACATTTGGGTGCCAGGGTTACTCATTGGGGTGTTATTGATTTTATTTGCAAGGCCTCTTGCTGTTTTCATTTCTCTATTGAAGGTCAATTTACCCATTAAAGAAAAATTATTTATCTCTTGGGTGGGCCTAAGAGGTGCATCTCCGATCATCCTTGCTACGTTCCCCATTGCCCAGGGACTTGTTTGGGGAGATTTACTCTTTCACATTGTATTTTTTGTTGTCTTAGTTTCTCTTCTCATCCAAGGGTCTCTCATTCCAAGAGTGGCACAGTGGTTAGGAATTTTAAAGAAAGACCCTGACAGAAAAATTTATCGCCCAACAGACTTTGATAACATAGAGTTTCCTGGAATGACCTTACAAGAGTTAATAGTTCCATATAACTCAAGCGTTGTTGATAAAGCTTTGTTTGAAATCAAACTACCAGAACAATCACATATCTTACTCATTGCAAGGGGGGAACAATTTTTGATCCCTTCGGGTAACACACAGGTAAAAGGTGGGGATGTGGTTTGGGTACTCGCAAAAGATGATGTGATGCCAATCATCGGCAAAACATTTATGTCAATCGCTTAATAAGATGATTTAGAATTCGAAATTTTCTTAGCCAAGTGCGGTTTTTCCAAATGGAACCACAAAAATTTGAATCGGAAACGTGATAACATCGAAGAGGATCGCCGGTGGATAAGCCAAATACCATAAAATACTTGGGTATTCGATGTATTTGCCATCAATAGGACGCAAAAGAATCCAAACGGAATGATTGTCAGTCGGTAACAAATAGGTTACTTTATAATATCCATGATCGGATATTTGATTTAAGTAGATAAATGGTTTGATTTTAACTTTTTGCATCGGATGAAGTTTGAATTTAACATTTTTACAATCTGCTTTGAATTCAAACCTGTTGGTTTTGGGATTCAATACTTCATAGTAGCAAACATCATTTAAATCTGCTCTCGGTTTATTGTATGTTATATACCGAGATTCACCATCATCCGAAATTTCAATTGATTTAGGGAATCCGAATTGCCCATTGCTGTCGTCATAAAAATTGTTTTTTAGGTTTGAATGGATGAAAGCATAGTCTTTATCAAAATAAATAAATCCTTTTTTGTTGGATATTTTGAAGTCATTGTCATGGATCAATTGCAGATGTTGGTTTGGATTTTTTTCATTTGGATTGCAGTAAGTAAAACTTCTATAGGAAATGAATAAACAATTTGCATACTCAACATTTGATTTTTGATTTGGGAAATTAAATTTTAGTGTATTTTTGTCTACCTCCTCTACGTGATTGATTGAATTGATTGTATAGGATTCTTGTATTGTTTTTGGGTATAGTTTATAATTCAATTGCATCGTCATACAAGATACAAAATTTGAAATTAGAACTATGGTGATTTTTATTTGTTTCATATACGATTCATTTTGGATAATGCGGGTTATGTGAGAACTAGGTAAGTCATACGTTTGGTTCGTATTGATTGTTACCCTTTTGTTTTGATCATCTTTTTATCCAATCGAAATAGATAGTACACTGGCAATGCAATGAGTGTGATCATGAGTCCCCAACTTGCCGTGATTGGTTTTTCGATGAATAAAATCACCATGACAGCAATATTGGCAAAGATATATAAAAAGATTGGTAACGGATACAATGGAATTTTATAATCTGATTTCATTCCCATCTTTTCAAATCGGAATGGAGTTGCTGCCGTGAGACAGGATAAAATGAGAATGGAACAGGTGATCATATACAGTAAGGCTTCAATTTCTTTTACAAACAAAAAGAGAATCGCCACAAATGCCTGAAAAAAAATCGAAACATATGGGCTATGCCATTTGGGATGGACTTTTGAAAAACTAGGTAAAAACACTCCATCCCTTGCCATCGCAAAATACACCCTACTCCCGCCGATAAGAATGGCAGACATAGATCCAAGAATCACCCAAGCAATAAAACTAGTCGTTAATATGGAATAATTTGAACCAAATAACTTCTGAAAGGCGATCGCACCAATCCCATCTTGTCCTGCCAACTCTTCGATGGGAGCGGAGATTACAAATAACAAATTGATCACAAAATAAAGCCCAGCCACAAGAAAACACGCTGTGATCGCCGATCGAACAATTGTTTTTTCTGGTTGTTTTACTTCTTCTGCAATGTAGGTGATCATATTCCAACCAAGATAGGAAAAAGAAACTGGTACGATTCCAATCAGAACTTTGGAATAAAATGACAATTCAAGTACATTCGGAAATGGTGATTCGAATAAATAACCCCAATGTGTGGAACCAATCGAAAAACCAAGTGCCAAAAACAAAAGTAATCCAGTGATTTTTAACACAGCAAAAACATTTTGCACTCGGACAGCCGATTTGATTCCAAAATAATTCAAAACACTAAAAAAGAGAATGGGTAAAATTCCAATGAGGGTAGTGGAGCTCACCTGTAAATCGAGGCCAAAGAGAGTGTAGGTGGGTGATTCAAAGTAAGGGAGTTCTGGAAATAAAATTTGTACATACTTTCCGAAGGCTAAGGCAAGTACAGAAACACAGGCAGAAAAATTGGTGAGTAGGGAGGACCAACCACTCATAAAGGCAATCGCTGGTGAGTAAGCTACTTTGAGGTACACGTAGTCTCCCCCTGCAAAGGGAAGGAGGCGAGCGGCATATGCGTATGTGATGGAACCAGATAAAGCAAGGAGGCCACCGATGATCCAACAAAAGAGGACGATCCAGAGGTTACCAGTTTCTTTGATTAAATAACCTGAAGTGAAAAAAATCCCCGACCCCACCATGGAGGAGAAAAGAACGGAAATGGAATCAAAAGTATTGAGGCTTCGTTTTAATTCCAATTAACTGCCGAGGAGACGTTTGACCATGGTTTCAGAAATTGGTTTCATGGAAGCAGTAGAAACTGATCCGATTTTTCCTTTAAATTCTTCTGGGCTAAGCATCATACCAAGAGAAAAAATATTTTCCCCTTCCACTTCTTTTTTCTTCAGTTCCGCAAGAAGGTTTGCAATGGTACCTTTGCTTGTTTCTAAGATTTCTGGTTTGGAAACATTTCCTTCACCTAACTCAGGAAAGAGTGGTTCTCCCTCAAACAAAAGTTCTTTGAGTTTGTTTTCTTCTTGAGTGGTATCTTCCAAAAGACCAATACGAGATTGTTCTTTGGAAAGTTGTTTTTGTAATTCTGTGAGCCGAGATTGGATATTGTGGTATTGAACAGGAAGGCTCACCACAAAGTCGGATTTTTCCTCCGCTTTTTGCAAAGTGGTTCCTGTTTTCCCAGAGACATCTTTGGTGTCCTTTTTGTCCTGGATTAATTTTTCGGCTGAGTTGAGGAGACGATTGAGACGAACATCCATGTCCTACCTTCCTTGGTAATGGCCTTATGTCTCGGCGGTGCCTGGACATAAATCCTATGACTACCTGTCTAATTTTCGGCTAACCCGTACACTGAAAATAAACTTTTTCTAAAAAAAAGTAAAGAATTATTAAAGTTGACTGTGGTTTTTGCAAGGTTTTCTTAGTGGGAGTTTATGGAAAGAAACCAATTCCTTCTCTTCCTCTCCTTTTTGTTCTCCACAATTGCCACAATTCTCGGAATTGCCATCTTGGTATCTGGATCAAGCCTTGCCCGTTTTTCGAGTGGGACTGGTGGGAGTCTTTTCCAAGCCAGTGAAATTGGAGCTGTTGTGATACCCATTGTTGGGGAAATCCATTCCGGGGAATCTACTTTCGATTCTACCGGTGCCGATACCGTATTACGCCAATTACGTGAACTGGATGAGGACACAAATGTCAAAGGGATCCTCATTGAGATCAATTCCCCTGGTGGCACTGTGGCTGCATCCCAAGAAATCTTTAACGAACTGCTCCATTTACGAAAGTCGAAAAAGATCGTAGTGAGTATGAAAGACGTCGCCGCTTCCGGTGGGTATTACATTGCCGCTGCCTCTGATTATATCTTTGCGGAAAACGGTACCATCACAGGGTCCATTGGGGTCATTTCCTTTGCACCGAATGTGAAGGGGTTACTCGACCGTTACGGAGTGGGGGTTCGCACTTACAAAGCCGGTAAATACAAAGATATGTATTCACCGTTTCGTGATTCGACAAACGAAGAAGACGATATGATTGGAAAACAACTCCAAGACACCTATCGCAAGTTTGTGGAAGATGTCGCTAAGGGAAGGAACAAAACCGTAAAATCCATCGAAGAATTGGCCGAAGGAAAAATTTACTCTGGTGAAGATGCATTTCGTAACAAACTTGTGGATGACATTGGCGGTAGAAGGGAAGCTCATAAAAAACTTTCGGAACTTTGCCAATACGAAGGCCTTATCCCTTTATTTGAACAAGAGTATTCTCCCTTTGAAAGGATGATCCGTTCCCTCGGTGTGAAGTTTTTAGGGGAAGGTTCGCAAACAGCAAAAATTCGTTCTCTCATGCAAGCACAAGTGCTTGTGATTTTGCCGACTGCACTTGGGAAATTGATGTTATGAGAGATTTTTTCTTCGATTTGGTAGATACTTTGGAGTTGGTGTTTCTTGACCCACTCCGTTATTCCGAAGAAGTAAAAGAGATTCCATTTGCGATGAGCCCCGTTTCGAGTTGGATGTTTTCGATTCTTTCCGCCTTGTCGTTGTCAGTTGGGATGAGCATTCTATCAGCACCATATACCATATCCACTTTGTCCTTTTTGTTTTTTGGATTCATTGCCAATTTGATACTGTTTCGATTTTTCCCTTTTTTTTATTCGTTAGTTGCTGACTATTACGTACAAAAAAAAGGTAGGTCACAAAAACTTTTGTTCCTTGTGATGTTTGCAAGGCATTCAACAATCCTTTTTCTTGTCTTTGCTCCTGTTTGTATTGTATTCCATGCAATTGGTTTATCGGGAGTTGGTTCTGGATTTTTTTTATTACTCACATTCATTATTTTGTATGGCTTAGTCATTGCACGTGGGCTCAAATCCATTTATGAGCTCCGGAATCGTGATTCGATCCGGTTTTCTTTTTATGCCTTGGGACTTACGATTTTGTTTCCTTTTTTAATGAACTTGTACACGGCAACCAGTGTCCTGCAATCGGTATCAGGCGGTTTTTAATTGAATTTACTCATCACAAATGACGACGGGATTTCTTCCGCCGGAATCAAAGCCTTGGAACGTGTCCTTGGCAAATCGTACAATACCTATCTCATAGCACCTTTGAAAGAACGTTCTGTTACCTCCATGGCCCTCACTGTTTTCCAAGGCATGCGAGTGGAACGAATCAATGACAACCATTACATTGCAGATGGATTCCCTGTGGATTGTGTGAACATTGGATTGTATGCTGAGATTTTTCCCAAAATTGACTTTGTGATCTCTGGGATTAACAGAGGTGTCAATATGGGGTATGATGTCCATTATTCGGGAACTGTTGGGGCCGCCAAACATGGTGCCTTACATGGAATCCCTTCGCTTGCTGTCAGTTCTGGTCGCATCGATCCAGAGGACGGGTACGAAAAGGAAGCCAAACTTGTGTTAGATTTTTTAGAAAAATACCAATCACAAATCCAATCGGGGGAGATTTGGAACCTAAATGTGCCACCGGAAGTGTGTGGAACGGGTTCCATTAGCGAACTTGTATTCACAAGGCTTGGGCGCCGCCGTTATTCAGAAAAATATGAAAAAAAACAAATCATAGAAGGTGTCAGCGAATTTCAGTTAAACGGAAGTTTACTCGGGCATGATGAAGAAACGGGAACTGACTTTGAGGCTTACTACCAAGGTAAAATCCCTGTGACACCCATCCAATTGGACCTAACAGAGAAATGTCGACTAAAGGAATTACAATCTAGATAAAACCTATGGCGAATGATAATGATTACCTTTCTTATATGAACAAAGGCAATTATGCCATGGCATTAAACCTTCTGGACCAGGCTTTGTTACAAAATCCAGAAGATCCCATCCTCTTGTACAATTTTGCCTTATGTTGTTTCCAAACCAAAAATTTCAAAAAAACAATCCAAGTTTTGGATCGTATCTTAAGTGAATACCCTGGTTTCATTGAGTTAGACAATGTGTACCGTTTAAAAGTGTTCTCGTTAGTAGAACAAAAAGAATGGGATTTAGCAGAATCCATCATCAAAGAGCGATTGCAAATTGCAGTGGATGATGCCAAACTGCTTTCCTTTCTTGCCCACGTTTATGAATACACACACCGGTTGGAAGATGCGATTTCGATCCACCGTAGGATCCTCAAAGCAAATCCTGATTATAAAAACAGTTTGAATTCACTTGGGTATCTACTTGCTCTCAAAAAAAAGTTAACCGCTGAAGAAAGAGCAGAAGCCATTCGTTCTTTAAAAAAAGCATTGGAGCTGGATCCGAATAATCCTGCCTATTTGGATAGCTTTGGGTACTTTTTGCAAACCAATGGGAAACCAGAGGAAGCATGGAAGGCCTACCGCAAAGCCTTACAAAAGAATCCTAACCACCCCGTCCTACTCGAAAGGCTCAAGAACCTAAAGAAATAAATCTCCCTTTTGTTGACACAGTCCTTCTTCCAAAAACACTGGTGTTTCAAGGACTTTCTCGGGATGTAGCGCAGTGGTAGCGCATCTGTTTTGGGTACAGAGGGTCGCAGGTTCAAATCCTGTCATCCCGAATCAGTTGGTTCTATCTGACCCGGTAGCTCAGCTGGATAGAGCAACTGCCTTCTAAGCAGTTGGTCGGGGGTTCGAATCCCTCTCGGGTCGATGATTGTTCTAGAAACGGTGGATGTAGTTCAGCGGTAGAGCCCCGGTTTGTGGTACCGGTCGTCGCGGGTTCGAATCCCGTCATCCACCCACTTATCAATTTCCCACTTCAACGAAATAGTTTTTCCGAGAAAGCCAAGGGGCGCCTTGCGTTCGCTTGGCCATCCATGGCCAAAGCTCCCGCTCGCATCCATCCGTGGATGCTTTGCGGCGCCCCTTGGCTTTCTCGGAAAAAGATTCGAACTTCATTCGGGAAATTGGGATAAGTGTTGAGGTACTTAGGAATCAATTGGATTGGGATTCGAACGATTTTGCGAAAGAGTTCGAGTAGCCAATTTGGTTAGACACCTTGCCTAATCGGCGTTAAACGAGAACGACCGAGCACATGGAAGTGCGAGGGCTCGCAAAAGACGGCCTGGAACGAGTTCGACCCGGAAGGGAGAACCGTGTAAGGCGAAATCCCGTCATCCAACCACTTGTTAAATTTCCCCTTCAACGAATAAACGTTTTGAAAATTAGTTTGGGCGCCTTGCGTTCGCTTGGCCCTCCCTGGCCAAAGCTCCCGCTCGCATCCATCCATGGATGCTTTGCGGCGCCCGAACCAATTTTCAAAAAGAACTCGAATTCATTGGGAAATTTGGAACAAGTGTTAAGGTACTTAAGACTTTTGTTGTCACATGTAATGAAAAGGAGATAGGTTCTGTATGGAAATTTATTTCCAACTTATGGGTTGGCAAAAACCCATGTAATTCTTTGGAATGATTTTCCTCCAAATCCCCAAAATATTGGAAATTGAATCGAGAGACTGAACTAAAATTGTCATATTTAGTTAGCGTAAGTTAGGTGATCGTATAGGTATTTTAGTACTTTTCCTATTTTCATCTATGAGTTGGTCGTTTGGCCGGCTTTATTCTATTATTTTGGCAAATTTTTATTTTTTTATTTTCTAATTTAAAAGTTTCGAAACACTACATAGTTTTCCATGAAGGAAGTGAAAACTGTATGAATGCCTATTTTTCAAATGTCTCGATTCGTTTCAGGATCATTTTACTTCCAATTCCCATCCTTTTATTTTTACTCATTTTACTTTTTCTTTTCCTTCGGATGCAAAATGCAGATATCGAATTCACATCAAAGGAGTTAAAAGGAATCCAAATTCTTAAGCCAGTTTACTCTGTTTTGAAGGTTGGGCTTACGAAACTAAAAATTGGAAATGAATCTACCGATGAATTGGTTCCCCTTGTGTCGGAAGGAACAAAGCTCATCCTTACGTCAGGCATCATGACGGAAGAGATCAATCAAGTAAAGGATTGGAATCAGGATGTAAAAGTGAAGAGTTTTGATACAAATTCTGCGCATCAGTTTATCCATCATACCCAATCCCTCGCAATCAAAATCGGTGATTTTTCTCATCTGATTTTAGATCCAGAACTTGAATCGTATTACCAAATGGATATTATTTTATTCCAAGTCCCAGAGTTATGGAAACATGTAGCAGTGCTTAAGGAAGTGATACGGGATGAATATTTAGGTGAAAATAGAAACAAAAAACAATTTTTAGATACGAGCAATACAAAAGCGATTTTATCGATTCATGGAATTGAAACAATTTGCCTCAATATAGAGAATTCAAATACGAAATCTTTAGAAAGTGCATTGAAATACCAATCTAAAATCAAAGATAACATCACACAAGTTAAAACCAAGTGTAAATCCTATGTGGAAGAACTAAAAAAAGTATTTTTGAATGAAACCATTAAACCAGAGTCAGCTGATGAATTATTTTCCATCATTCATAAAGGTACATCCCTTGGTTCCGACATTCAAAATGAATCAATTCTGATTCTAGAAAACATACTCCAAGATAGGGTTTCAGAACAAAGATGGCAACGAATGATGAACTTTATCATTGTAATGATCGCATTGAGTTTATCAATCGCATTGATATGGATCATTTTCAAAAGTATCAACCTACCTTTAAGAACCATATTAGTCAAAATTGAAGAACTATCGAGTGGCAATGCAGATTTAACAAAAAAACTACCTTCCTTTGGCGAAAATGAAATTGGTGAAATTTCAGGCTCTATCAATCGTTTCCTAAGTCAATTGCACGATATCATCGTACAACTCAAACATTCTGTTAACCAAGTTGAAAAAAGTTCAGAACAATTGAAACATGATGCCTCTTCTGTATCCGACAATGCCGCAGGACTCGCATCAACTACAGAAGAATCTGCCGCTTCTTTGGAAGAATTATCTTCTTCTTTTGAAGTTATGTTTGGCTCCATTACGGATGAAACCAAAAACATATCTAAAATTGCAGAAGAGATTCGCAATATTGAATATTCCATCGTCAATATTGAAAAAGAATTATCACAGTTATCAATTGAATCCGTCACATCAACACAGTTAGCTGAGAAAGGAAATGGATCCATCCGAAGTACAGACCAATCAATGGAAGAGATTCGAGTGGCAACCAAAGAGATTTCAGGGATTGTGGGATTGATTACCGATATATCGGAACAAACCAATTTACTTGCTTTAAATGCGAGTATTGAAGCGGCAAGGGCTGGTGACGCAGGAAAGGGATTTGCCGTTGTGGCGGAGGAAATATCCAAACTAGCCGACAAAACGAGAACATCTGTGAAAAATATAATGGTCTTAATTACAAAATCTGATACGGCAGTGAATGCAGGAATTGACCATGTGAATGAAACGGTGAATGTACTAAATGAAATTGTTGGACAATCCAATCGAATCCAAATGGGTGTTACCAAGTTAAAAAGTGAAATTTCATCCCAATCCAATAGTTTAACCAATGTATCAAATGAACTAATAGAACTCCAATCACTAGCCGAATCAATTGAAACATCTTGTCAGGAACAAAAAAGGACTTCTGAGGATATGGTTGTGAGCGTGAATTCGTTATCAGGAAATGCGCAGGAGCTTGCACAAAGTTCGGAAGATTTAAACCGAGTCAGTGTGACAATCAGTAGTGTGGCAAAAACGATTTCTACCATTGCAAATTCTTTTGTGACGTCTTGAGAATAAAACTTAAGTATTCGCAAACGTAAGTTTTAATTTTCGAATTGATATGGATTTATTTGCTCTAAGATTTCGATTTCCTTCTTGCTCTTTCTGAAATAAATTTCTCTATTGAATTCTGATGGCAACGAATTCCACTACAAAGAAAGATAAATGGATTATCGGTTCTTTATTATTCCTAAGTTTTGTTCCTAGTCTCGCAGGGCTCATACGCATTTTCCAACTGATAACTGGGTCTGGTTATACGGTTGAAAACCAAAGATTTTTTAATGATCCTATTCCCGTCCTTTTTCATATCGTTTCGGTTCTCATTTATAGTACCTTAGGTGTTTTTCAATTTGCTCCTGGATTTCGAAACAAATATCCCAAATGGCACCGTGTTTCCGGTAGGATACTTGTTTTTTTCGGACTAACATCTGCAATTACAGGAATATGGCTCACATTGGCATATCCCAAAGTCCCAACTGTTGGAGACTGGTTATTCGGAATTCGATTGGTCGTTGGGTTTTGGATGTTGTTCTGTTTGGCTGTGGGATTTGGTTTTGCCTTACGTCGCAAATTCCAATTCCATAGCCATTGGATGATCCGAGGGTATGCGATCGGAATGGGTGCTGGCACTCAAGTCTTCACACATTTACCTTGGTTTGTGATCGTTGGTGGAGAACCTTCAGGTGTCCCAAGAGATTTGATGATGGGAGCTGGTTGGTTTCTCAATTTTTTATTTGCGGAGTGGATCATCCGTAGAAAAGGAAAATGATAGTAATAAAAATTTTAAAATTCTAGAAAATTCGAAATTAGCGGTTGCCAAATTTTTTCCAATCGATATGCCTTAGTCACTTTCGACTAACAAAGCGAAAATTGAGTGAGAACTACGAATGTTGCCGCGCCAGAAACAGTTATTATGTTTCCTATTTTGTTTTGGATTGATTCTATATTCCCAACCAATTCGATCCAGAGATCATGTCGATTTACATTTAAAATGGATCCATCAATTCCAATTCGCAGGATACTATACTGCACTAGAAAAGGGATTTTATAAAGAAGTTGGTTTGGATGTAACCATTCATGAAAGTAAACATGGTATAGAAGGATTACACCAATATGTTTCCGAAAAGGAAGCACGTTATGGCGTTGGTACAAACGAAGTATTGTTACAATGGCATGCTGGAAATCCAATTGTTGTCATTGCGGTCATCTTCCAACATTCACCCACGGTATTATTTACCAAACGAATCCATGAAAATCAAAGTATCCAAGATTTACTTGGAAAAAAGATTATGTTGTCTCCACATGTTTATGAAATTCTTGCATTTTTAAAAAAAGAAAAATTTGATTCGAATCATTTCAAAGCAATTCCACATAGCTTTCGTTTTTTAGATTTAGTAGAAGGAAAAGTTGCCGCCTTAGACGGTTATTCGACAACACAAACTTACGAATTCAAAAAATTAGGTTTTCCAGTTGTCGTATTTTCTCCAAGGACTGCTGGTATTGATTTTTACGGAGATAATCTTTTCACAAGCCAGATCGAAATCCAGACCAATCCCAATCGTGTAAAACGATTTAGGGAAGCAAGCCTACGTGGTTGGAGTTATGCGATGAAAAATAAATCTGAAATTGTTGATCTCATCTACCAAAAGTACTCTAAAAATATTACTAAGGAGCAACTGTTATTTGAAGCTGATGAGATGGAATCACTGGTCCAACCAAATCTTGTAGAGATAGGTTACATGTATGAAGGAAGATGGAAACATATTGCGGATGTGTATTCTGACTTTGGGATGTTACCAAAAAATCTAAATTTAACAGGATTTTTATACAATCCAAATCCAAAGCCAGATTATGGTTTACTCGTATCGATTTTTGTATCGGTAATTGGATTTTTGTTAGTTATTTGGGTTTTTCAGAAGTACCGATGGAATGTAAAGTATGCTGAGAATCTAAAACGAGAGGTTTTCAATCGGACAGAAGAACTAAAAGTATCGAATGATAACCTTCATTCGACAAATAAAATTTTAGAATTAAAATTACGTGAGTTAAAAGACGCACAAAGTAAATTGTTAACTTCTGAAAAATTGGCAACCATCGGAAATGTTACGGCAGAGATGGCACATGAATTGGATCATCCATTTGATTTAATTTCATCAACTAACAGTGACATAGGTGATTTTTTAAAAAAACAACTGAATCCCATCATCGAACAATTGGTTTTATTCTCAAGTGAAGATAGAGAACGTTTTTTCCTTCTCATCAATGGATATCGCAATATGCAAATAGAAGTACTGAGTGAAAAAGAAGAAAGGGAACTCAAAAATGATTCAAAAATAAAACTATTTTCAATTTTGCAAAAAGAAGAAGGTACAATAGAAGAGGATTTTTTAGTCCTTTTGATCGATTCCCTTGCCTATACTTTGGAAGGGAAATTAAAATGGGTTTTGGAGAGTGCCAACCATATTAAAATTTTGGAATTAGGAACCAAAATCGCAAATGTATATCGATCCTATTTTATCATTTCCCATGCCTCAGAAAAATCGACCCAAGTCGTTAAAACGATAAAAAAATATTTACCTTCCGATGGAGGCTCTCCTTCAAAAGGTCCTTAACAAGGGCTCCTGACTTGCCAGACCCAATGAAATCTGATGAAACTGTTCCAATCAATTGGAAACACCTCCTTTGGTTTTTTTTTGTTTATAAATTGTTTGGTCAACGTCCAATGCATTTTTTAAAAGAGGAATGAGGATGGATGATTTGATTTCCTTTGGGGAATGAAACGTAAGGCAATACACTTGTTTGCGATTCCCTTTTTCTAAGATTTGTTTTGGATCTTCCAATAGATAGCCATTACAAAAACCAAATTGTACCCCTGACTTAGGACCAGGTTTGATGGATGCTGGCCAAATAAAACAAACGCGACTATTTTGGAAATAGTACAAAACGGAATAGGAAATTCTTTCTTCCAAGCCAGGGAATGAATTTAGGATTTCTTTTAATTTTGTTACGATTTCCATTTCGGTTTGCGTAATAGAGGAATAAAAAGTATCGAATGCGTGTTTGTTCTTCAGATCATTTTGTTTTAATTGATTTTTTTCCATCTTTGATTCTCAAATCCTTCAAACGGAAACTTAGACGATGAACCATTTCTCTTTTTGAATGAAACGTGATAACATCATTGTCCCTTTCTACCAGTAATCTATTATGATTTTGTTCCTTGCAACTTGAAAACGAATACAGAATTCGGATGCGAGGGAATGTTTAAAAAAATCGTAAACCTGGGTTACCCAATGTTTGTTTGAGATTTGTTTTTTGTTAGGAGGTGATACTTAGGTTAGGTGTTCGATTTCGGATCTTTTTTTTGGATTTGGTCGAGAGGGCTTTTGATATTTTCCAAACGGCTTCTTGCCACTTTTGTATAAATTTGAGTGGTACGGACACTTGCGTGTCCGAGTAGAGTTTGGATCATTCTCAAATCTGTTCCCAGTTCTAATAAATGTGTGGCGAAGGCATGCCGTAAACTATGGAACGTAACTTTCTTTTTGATTTTTGCTTTTGCAACTGCTTGGTTAAAAATAGTTTCTGCAGTGCGAATGTGTAGAGGTCTTTTTTCCATACCAGGGAATAACCATTCAATCGATCGCATTTCGTTAAAACTATATTTAAGCAGTAAATTGTATTCTCTGATTTTTAAGTATTCTTTTAATTCGTTTATCAGAGAAGAAGCAAGAATGGTATACCGATCTTTTTTGCCTTTTCCTTGTGTGACTCGAATCATATTCCTTTCCAAATCAATGTCTTTTGTTTTTAGATGGATGACCTCTCCAACACGTAATCCTGCGGAGTAACTTAATAAAAGTAACATTTTGTGTTTTATATTTGGTAAAGCATTGAAGATGGACCTCGTTTCTTCTGCGGTTAATACTTCGGGAAGTTTTTGTTCCCCACTCATTTTTGGAAAATTTAAATTTAAGATTTGTTTTCGTACAACTTTGAAATAAAAACTAAAGGCTTGCCTCGCACTTCGAACGGTTGCTGATTTCACAGATTTTTCTTTCACTTGGTAATCCAAAAAGTTTTCGATGTCTTTTGATTTGATATTGTTTGGTAATTTTCCTGTAAAAGTAAGGAGAAGGCGTAAGTGTGAGTAATAGGTTTTTGTTGTGCAAAAACTAAAATTTCGTTCCCGAGCCCCTTTAAAAAAATCTTCCAACAAACCACATTGTTTTGGAATTTCTTTGAAAACAATCCGTATGTCTTCATTGGAAAAATCAGCTAATACTCGTTTTATGGTGTTTGGTTCATTCGGGAAAGACCAAGTTTTTTTTTCTGGATGATAATTCCATTTGGGTATGGACTTAATCATTTTTACGAATGATTCCGAATACGGGAAATACAAATGGAATCGTTTGTCTTCTGTCGAAAGTTTGAATTTTATCATAAACCACCTAACCTTTTACGTGTTATTGGCTATACGAGGTGGGATAAACGAATGTTTGTTAACTTTTTACAATGGGATTTGCATTTCAAAAATTTTTTTTCTTGGAAAGTTCACCCTTTTTCTTAAATTGAAACCTTAAGGGAGAATTATGAACATAGTTACAGTTGGACTTGGGATCTTTTTTATCATTTATGGGATCACAACCTTTGTCTTGCGGCTTTACAAACCGAGTTTTTTTTGGAAATTGGAACCAATGAAACAAAAATGGGGCGAAAAAAAAGGATACTACATCCACGTTTTCAGTTATTCAATTTTGCCAGTGGTTTTCGGTATCGTTTACACAATATTAGGTGTGCGCGGTTAATGATCCTTTCGCATGGATTGTGTTAGTGGGGCGCCTCCCATTCCTCTTAAAAATACATTTTTCTTTACAATGGACCGGGCCCTCCGCTACAATCTTTCTCTTTCGAGAAAGGATTTCCGCTAGGGTCCCTGGCGCAGGATTTGGATTATAATTTGTGAGAAAGAATTGTGTCTTGTCTAGAGGGAGTTCTATCTTCTGGATAGTCGGTACTGTAATGGAGCCCCCGGCTTTCTTTTCGGAGCAGTGCTGATCGGACAATGAGTTCCGCCACTTTCACTAAATTGCGAAGTTCTAATAAACCAAGAGATACCGTTGTTCTATTGTAATAGTCCTTCACTTCTTGTGAAATCAATTTCAAACGGCGAAGGGCCCTTTCGAGTCGCATATCCGATCTGACAATTCCCACATAATTACTCATAATCGTTTTGATTTCGATTAAATCATGGGAAATGAGAACCCATTCTTCGGTATTCGTAGTTCCTTCTTTGTTCCAATCTGGTATCAAATCGGTTTCACTCGAATAACTTAGTTTGCCTTGTGATCGTATGTCTTCTGCTATGCGATGTGAAAAAACCAAACATTCTAGTAAACTATTGGATGCCAATCGATTGCCACCATGTACTCCCGTACAAGTAGTTTCACCACATGCATATAAGTCGGCAATATTGGTTCGACCTAAAAGATCAGTGGCAACCCCACCACACATATAATGAGCAGCTGGAACCACAGGGATTGGATCGGTAGTGATATCAATTCCTAGTTTTTTACACCTTTCATAAATGGATGGAAAATGGCTGATGATATCGTTTGCGGGACGATGTGTGATATCGAGTAAAACATGTGGTTCTCCTCTTTTTTTCATCGTGTCGTCAATCGCACGGGCTACAATATCTCTTGGTGCAAGTTCACCTAATGTATGATAGTCCTTCATAAAAGGCCTTCCACCAATTTCGCGAAGGATTCCACCATGACCTCGGACTGCTTCTGAAATTAAAAAACTATTACCTTGTTCATGGAAAAGTGAAGTAGGGTGGAACTGGTAAAATTCCATGTTTTTCACAATGGCACCAGCGCGGTAGGCACTGGCGACTCCATCCCCAGTGGCTATGTTTGGATTGGTTGTATGGAGATACACTTGTCCAGCACCACCTGTTGCCAAAATTGTTTTTTTGGCAAGGACAGGGAATACTTCACCAGTTTCTGTATCAACGATGTAGGCACCGTAACATCGTAAAGGAAGGTTTTCTTTGTCCTTTAAATGGTGTTTGGTGATGAGGTCAACACAGGCATGGTTTTCCAAAATCCGAATGTTCTCGTTGGCATGTACATGGTTGAGAAGGGATTGTTCCACTGCACTTCCCGTCCTGTCGAGGGAATGGATGATGCGGTTTTTGCTATGGCCACCTTCGCGAGCTAAATCCAATTCCCCCGTTTGGTTTCTTGTGAACGGAACACCTAAATCTAAAAGTTCTTTTACCCTTGTTGGACCTTCTTCTACCAATACTCGGACGGCTTCCAGGTCACATAAACCTGCACCTGATTCTAAAGTATCTTTGATGTGTTCTTCAAATTTATCTTTATCATCAAAAACAGATGCAATCCCACCTTGTGCATAATTGGTATTGGATTCATAGTCAGCTTTTTTTGTGACCACAACAACGGATCCGAGCGGCGCTAATTTTAAAGCCGTAAACAGACCACTCACGCCGCTACCAATGATCAGAAAATCTGATTTAATTCGAGTCACATTGTATCCAATCTAATTTATTTAACACTCTAACTTCGAAGTTAAATCCTTATTTTGAATTTAACATTCCTTCGATGTAATCCAAACTACGAATCAACATGTAATCAGGTTTGATGGCATCATTCGAATGTTCTTTTAAATAAAGATCAGCCTTACCATTTTTCTTCGCATATTCTTTGATTGCATTGATGTTAAATTTTGATTTCACAACACCTTCGTGTGGGATGAGAGGTAAGTGGTTCCACATATCTTCTTCACGGTAACGGAACGGAAAGGATCCGTCTGCTTCTTCCGAAACTTCGATGTCTGGAGACACTCCCACCACTTGGATGGTTTTCCCGGAAGGTGAGTAATACCTTGCATTTGTGATTTTTAATAAGTAATTTGGATTGTTGTCCAAATGTTTTAAGGTTTGGACCGTTGCTTTTCCAAACGTACGTTCTCCGAGTAAAATCCCTCTTCCATGGTGTTGGATGGCACTGGCAACAATTTCGGATGCAGAAGCGGATTTCGAATTCATCAGTATTGCTAACGGAAGTTTTGTGATATCCTTAATTTTGGCATACTTTTCATCATCACTTCTACCAGGAGTTTTTGTGGAAACAATCATTCCTTTTTCGATGAACATATCAGCAATATCCACAGCTAAATCCAAAAACCCACCAGAGTTCCCTCTTAGGTCGAGAATCACTGCCTTCAGTGGCTTTCCGCTCTCTTTTGCGGTCCGTTCCATTTCCGCCAATGCTTCGGCAATTTGGGTGTCGATCGGCGCCTCTCCAGGCCCTGGTTTGACAAATCCCGTGAGTTTGATGTAAGCAACTTGTGGATTTTCTTTTACGAGATGGTAGGTAACGTTTTTGATTGTGATTTTATCACGAACCACTTCGATATCAAATTTTCCCGTGTTTCCCTTTCTTGAAATGGTTAACACAACTTTGGTGGACTTTGGACCTTTGATTTTTTTAACCACTTTGTCTAAAGATAAATTTTTGATGAGTTTTCCATCAACGGCAACGATGCTGTCTCCACTGCGAATCCCTGCCCTTAGAGCGGGACTACCTTCCAATGGATTTTCTACGATGACTTCTCGGCTCCCTCCACCAGAAAGAATGGCACCAATCCCTTCAAAGGAACCATCACTGATTTTGGACATGGACTCTTCCCATACTTCTTCCAAAAATACATTGGAGTGAGGGTCTAACGAATTTAAATAACCATTGGCCGCAGCAACAAACACTTGTTCCATGCGAAATTCTTTCTTTTCGTCTTCCTCTTCTTCTGGAAGTTCACCATCTAGTTCCACAAGCCCTTTGAGAACTGGAGTTTTGTATTTATCTAAGTTGTCATTGATGTAAGCAATCACTCGGTCAAAATCTTTTCGTGAGAAATTGATTTCTTCCCATCGAGCAGAGATCACCGATTTTTTTAATTTTTCTTTTTCAATGAGTTTTTTGAGTTCTGCATCAGAGAGTTTTCTGTTTTCGTTTTTTTTGCGTTTTTCTTTCTGGATTTTTTCCACCTGAACATAATCAGGATCAAAAATCACAAATTTATCAGAAGGAGAGATCTTAAACGTGGAACCCGGCCAAAGGTCTTCCTTATCATCGTACTTTTCCCTTTCTTTGAAATAACTTTCTGGGTAAATATAAAGAGGGTGAGGTAAACTTAAAAAAGCAAAACTAGCAGCATCGGTATACGCACGATTGACATTGATGTGTTTGTCGATGTAGAGTTTGTCAACTGTCCGAATGACAGTTTCAAAGTCTTTGTAATCAAATTTCGTTTCGGTTTTTTGAGCTTTTTTTGCTTCTGGTTCACAGGAAATGAACCCTACCGGCAGGGCAAAACTGAGAATGGTGAAAAAGGATAGTAGATAAACAAATCGTTTCAAGGGATCTCTCGTAAAGTGGATAGATTATCCTAAGAATTTCCGAATTTCCGGTGTAGGCAACACAAAAAAAATTGGGACAAAACTAGGACACACGTATATCATAGACGGTGGCATGCGCGCATTCGTTGTCCTGATTTTCACCCTTACTTTTGGGTTTTGTTCCTCGGAACCTGGTAAGAATCCCAATCGCAATCCATACAGCTTGGAGACCCTTCTTTTTTTAGAAGAGGTTTTGCTCGATGTTTGGGAAAATCCATCGGCGAAAGAAGATGCCATGTCTCGTCTAAGGTATGTTTGTCGAACAAAAGATACAGATGATGGCTATCTTTGTTATATGTGGGGCCTTCTCGAATTCCAAAGGGGGAATTACAACGAAAGTTACACAGGCTTTCGAAAGGCTTTGGACAAAAGTCCAAATGACACACTTTACAAAAATATGATGCGAATCTCCGCAGAAAAATCCGGTAACCTTTCCGATCTCAAATCCCATTCTTATGATGGGGAAGTCCTCTCTACCCTCTCAGAATTGGAAATTGGCTGCCGCGAAGGCAAAACCCTACTCTACCCAAAATTTCAATTTTTAATCAGCCGAGGGGTGTTCACAAAGGAATCCTTAAAACGAGGTTCTTTTGTGAATTGTTTTCAGACTTTAGAATCAAACGAACAAATTGCACTCTTAAAAGAAGTGAGAAACGCCAATGTCTCTTACAAAGAACGGTTACTTGCTGACCAAATGAAAACAGACCCCTTTACCAAAATTTGGGACACCTCTGGATACCACCGAGGTGACTCTGGGAAAGAAATGGTGGGAGCCACTGCCAGTGCGGTCACTGCCAATGTCGCTGTGGGTTCTCAGACTGGTGTTTCGTTTGGAACCGGTCCAAACCGTTCCCAAACACCCATCACAGAAGCTTGGAAAAAAGTAAAATTGGCTTCGAATTCTGGAAATGAAGGGCAAGCAAAAGAAGCCTTAAAACAATTTTTATCGGAAGTGCAAGTCACCAAACGTAAGGGAAAGGCAGAAGCGATGATGGCAGAAGCCCTGCAACGAGCAGCAAAGCTCCTCATCGAACAAGACCCTCAGTATGTTAAGATCCGCTCCCTTGCGAAAGAACTCTGAGATAGTCTTTCACTGTTTTTTCCAATCCATCCACAAGGCTTTGTGAGATCAATCTATGGCCAATGGATACTTCTTTTAAAAAAGGCAAATGGGAAAATACTAACAAGTTATTTGTATCCAAGTCGTGGCCCGCATTCACAGCTAATCCGAGTTTGTTTGCTTCGATGGCTGCTTTTTGGTAGGAGTCAAAAATTTTCATTCCTTCCGTTTTGGACAGATCGTATGCATGGGCAAAGGGCCCTGTGTAGAGTTCAATCCGTTCGGCACCGAGGGCAACCACTTGGTCGTAATACCGAAAATCCGTTTCCATAAACAAAGAAACTCGGATCCCTTCCTCTCGTAAGGTTTTGACAATCGGTTGTAAGGTTTTGAAAGTCATAGGATTTCCAAAATCAAATCCATGGTCAGAAGTGATTTCCCCAGGTTTGACAGGAACGAGTGTGGCTTGGTCGGGTTTTGCTTTCAGTACAAGCTCACAAAAGCGTTCACTTGGTTCGCCTTCGATATTGTATTCTTTTTTAGAAAATCCTAATTTAGTAATTTTTTGATTGTATCCTTGTAAAAACTCCTGTAACTCGAATACATCTTGTTTGGTGATATGCCTTTCGTCAGAACGAGGGTGAACAGTGATCCCGTGAGCACCTGAATCCAAAATGAGTTCTGATAATTTCAGGAGATGGGGGAGAGAACCCCCTCGTGAATTGCGGAGAGTGGCGATCTTATTGACATTGACACTTAATTGGGTCATAGGAAAAAAAAAACTTTTCATTAATTTTCATCCAGGAGAAAACCGTCCAATTTCAAAAAGGTTGTCCCAGAGAGGGGATTCCCAAAACTGTCAAAAGTACGTTTATGGTCGCAAAAAAAGCAGCAAAGAAGCAGGCCCCACCCAAAAAGAAGGTGGTAGCCAAAGAAAAGTCGAGTAAGGACTCCAAGTCCTCTTCCCCGAAGGAAGACAACAAAAAGTCAGTAGCCGGGTCAAAAGCCCCAGCTACCAAGGCGAAAGCCGTGCCGGCGCAGAAAACAGCCCAAACCGCGAAGGAGAAACAAGCCCCCGGGGCCAAAGCTCCTGCCGTGAAAATCGATCCGAACAACCCACTCGGAAAGAAATTCAGCTGTTATTCCTGTGGAACGAAGTTTTATGATTTGAACAAACCCGAAAAAAAATGCCCCAAATGTGGAGCTGACCAGTTGGCAAAACCAGCGATCAAATCCCGAATGGCTGCCATTCGCAGTTCGGAATACGAAGTGGAAGAAGAGGAAGAACCAGTCATTGAAGATGATGAACTCTTAGAAGAAACGGAAGAATTAGAAGAGGCCGAAGAAGAGGAGGTCGTTGCCGAGGAAGAGGAGTGATCCTTCCCATCCTTGGTGGACCTACCGGTTCTGGAAAAACCTCTCTTTCGCAAGCACTCGACCCTAAACGATTTGAAATTGTTTCTTTTGACTCGCGCCAAGTCTACCGGGACCTTCCGGTAGGCACTACGGCACCCACTCCCCAAGAATCTTCCACCATACGACATTGGCTCGTCGGTTTTTTAAACGCTGATGAAAGCATCAATGCCAACCAATTTTCCCTTTTGGCCAGGGAGGCAATCAGAGACATCCAAAGTCGCGGAAAAATTCCCTTCCTCATTGGAGGGACTGGGTTTTACCTGAGAGCATTTTTACTCGGTATGTATCCCGTACCAAATGTACCCAATGAAACAAAAGTCTACGTATCCCAACTTTCTTTAGAACGAGCAAGGGAACTCTTGCAAAAGGAAGATCCGAAAGCAATGGAAACCCTTTCCGAAAAAGATGGATACCGGATCAAACGGGCTTTGGAGGTTGTACTCACAGGAGTTTTGTGGTCAGATGTTTCCAAAGAAACGGTAGGTGGGTATTTGGCAGACCATCCAACCGTGAAACTCATCGGCCATTGGATGGATTGGCCTAGAGAAATTCTTTACAAACGAATCAACGGACGTGTGGAAGAGATCGCAAGTGCAATGTTAGAAGAAACGAAACTTGTGGTTTCCAAGTATGGACCAGACTGTCCTGGACTCCGCACCTTAGGTTACAATTTTGCGCTTGCATTCCTAAATGGAATGATAGACAGTAATACATTCATTGAACAGCTGGCGCAAAGTCACAGAAATTATGCGAAGAGGCAAATTACTTGGTTCAAAAAAGAATCATTCCTTTCGCCCATTTCTTATGATGCCGCTGTCCAACTGTATACAAATATAGAACAAAGATAGAGAGAACACTCGGGATTTCCAATGTCGGCAAAAAATAACATCCAAGACCAACTTCTAAACACAGCAAGAAAGGAGAAAATTGATCTCACCATCTACTTGTTAAATGGAGTGCCTTTAAAAGGAAAGGTTGTCAGTTTTGACAATTTCACCATCATTTTAGAAAACGAAAACAAACAGAATTTGGTCTACAAACACGCCATTTCTACCATCATCCCTGCAAAACCGATCAAACTCCACAGTGAGGAAACACCGAAAGAAGCAGGTGGGGCATAACTCTTTTCTAGTTTTCCTCTCTTTCCCTTTCTAAATTCTGGTTCCAAACCCTATGGCAAAATTACCAAAAGAATCACCAGTGGTTCTGATTATGGCGGGAGGAAAGGGGGAGAGGTTTTGGCCTCGTTCCCGCACCAATTCCCCTAAACAGCTCCAAAAAGTATATTCCAACAAAACCCTCTTAAAAGAGACGATCGATAGGGCCCTCACGATCACAACCCTGGATCGGATTTACATTGGAACCAATGCCACTCTAAAAGCGGAAATCCTAAAAAAAGATCCAAAATTCCCATCGGGAAATTTCATCATCGAACCGGAAGGGAAAAATACAGCCCCCATCATCGCCCTTTCAGCCCTCTACTTCCAAAAAAAATACGGAAACCCCAATCTCATTGTTTTATCTGCCGATGCCTTCATTGATCCCATAAGAGAATTCACAAAAACCATCGAACAGGCCCTTTACGAAAC
This sequence comes from Leptospira jelokensis, assembly GCF_004769635.1. Lineage (GTDB taxonomy): Bacteria > Spirochaetota > Leptospiria > Leptospirales > Leptospiraceae > Leptospira_A > Leptospira_A jelokensis. The sequence continues at coordinate 170,459 of NZ_RQGH01000026.1, read as the reverse complement.
GGCCAATGGAATGGTTTTACTTGGCGTCAAACCAAACCGACCAGAAGTGGGGTATGGTTATATCAGCACTGGAAAACCAACTGATGTTGGTTATACGGTTAAAGCCTTCTTTGAAAAACCTGATTTCAAAACCGCACTCAAATACATCAAAAAAAAGAATTTTTATTGGAACCCAGGGATTTTCCTTTTCCGAACCGAAACCATTCTTTCTGAACTCGAACGGCATGCCCCTCATATTTTGGGACCTCTCAAAAATGGATTTCCTTTTAAGAATTTTGGCGATTTGAAAACTGCATTCCAAATGTTGCCTTCCGAAGCGATCGATACTGCCATCATGGAAAAATCCAATCGCATCAGGATGGTGGAAGCCACCTTCAATTGGGATGATGTGGGGTCTTGGATGTCACTCGAACGAATTTTGCCTGGTGATAAAGAGAAGAACCACCACCAAGGGAAAGAAGTGCATTACCACAAAGCGTCCGGGAATATTTCATCGGTTCAGAAAGAGCTCATCGCCTTTCTCGGTGTGAAGGATCTCATCGTTGTGGAAGAACCAGATGTACTCCTAGTGACTTCAAGAGAGGGTGTGGGTGAGATCAAAGCGATGTTATCCAATATGCGGAAAAATAAAGTTTTACAAAAGTACCTCGACTAGAAATTTGACAGAACAGGCTTGATATAAGGAGGAAGGAATGCCTTCCGGAAAAAAGAGAAAGCGCAGAAAAATCGCAACCCACAAACGTAAGAAAAAACGCAGAGCCAACAGACACAAAAAGAAGAAATAATCTTTCTTCAGTGACTTAATGTTTCCTCCGATAGATTTGTTATGAAACAAGTCTGGAGGAAACAGAAACCCCGCACACCCGGTTTCATCCGAGCATTTACCATGGAAACACCTCTCGGGGATGTCCTGGAGGCTGAGTTTAATTTTCACGAACGACTCGTTCGTTTATCTGTCGAAATCAAAGAAGAGAAAGGTCGTATGTACGGCGCCACCGTGAAAAACGGAACCGTACAATCCGAGAAGGACATCACTTCTGGGCGTGCCTATCCGGTCTTTCGTAAGATATGGCCTTTTCGCGAATATTTCAGTTCCCTCCCTGACAAAGACATGTTGGCTACCTTGGGAGGAGCGTATGAAATTTACCCTCCCTTCCAACCAGATGTTTCAGAAAAAAAACGAAGTGCTCGTGGTCCAATGGAGTCGGCACTTTTCCCATCCACACGGTATGATTCCATCTTTGGGATTGTCCGTGAGACAAGGTTCCAACGTTGGAGAAGGGAAAGGAGAGAGGCAAGAGAGGCGCGAGGATCGCTCTGGACACGTTTCAAACGAAGGGTCTGGGGTGATTTACAAGATATCTGCCTCGGAGTCGGATTTGGCTGTTTGGTCTACTATGTATACTATGATTATGTCGTATTAGGTCTCAGTTTGGGGGTCTTAGGGATGGTCGCAGGCCTACTTGATTTTCTTGTGAGAAAACGCTCCGTCCTCATGACAAAAGTGTTGTCATTTCTCAGTTTCGGTTCATATTTTTTCTACAATGGTTACGTCTATTTTTAGACGTAAGTAGTAGAAATTGATATGGCAAAAGAAACATCCCAAGCAAACCAATTCATCCATGAACAGTACATCATATTCAATTTGGGCGATGAAGAGTATGCCATCCCCATCACAATTGTTGAAGAAATTGTAAAAATCACAAACCTAATCCGTGTTCCACAATCCAAAAGTTATTTTGCGGGCATCATGGACATCCGTGGCAAAGTTGTTAGGATGATTGATCTTGCCAAACGATTGAATATTAAAAATGTTTCGGAGACTTCTGATCGTGCGATTGTCATCAATGTGTCTGGCAAATCGATTGGAGTCATTGTGGACAAAGTGTCACATGTGGTACATTTTCCTGCCAACCAAGTGGACCCACCTCCACCGTCGGTCAAAGGGATTTCTTCTCGTTACATCACAGGTGTTGGTAAAAAAGATAACCGTTTTATCATCCTCATTGATATTGAAAAAATCCTCACAGTAGAAGAGATGACGGAGTTAGCAACCGTATAACCTTGGTAAACCGAATCAGAATGGATAAAACATTGATTCAATTGATGGAAGCGAATCTCGTCCCACCAAATGTGTTTTCCATTTTTGATGATTTGGTACATAGATAAAAAGTAAAATGATCATCTCAAAATTTTATTACTTACGAAAAAATTTATACTCCATGGCGGAACTCGTTTTGGAGCAAGTGATCCTCCTCAGTGAAGCACTGGAAGCAGATGATTATGAACAAGCACTCAAAATTGTCGAACGTGATGATCTCATCGATGATTTAGAAAAAGAAAATGATAACCTTTCCCAAAATGCAATATTAGAAGCGGTGAGTAACCGAAACATATTAGGCATGGGAGATGTGGACAATGATATCGTTTTGAAAAAAGACCCGTTGCGTTTTGCACTTTCAGCCATTCGGATCACAAGGAATATGGAACGAATGGGAGACCAAGTGGTGAACTGTGCTGATGTCTTCCGTCATAAAACCATTCGTAAAGGTCTTTTTAAAAATGAAGAACCGATGACGTTGATTTTATCACGAGTCACAACCCTTGCTGGTATGGCAATTGAATCCCTAGTGGAAGAAAAAGAACGGTTTATGGGGAGCGTAAATTCCTTAGAAGATGAACTGAACGACCTTTGTGACCAAGCCTTCCAAAAGTATAGAGCCGTTCCTGATATGGAAAAACAGGAATTTGCAGATGTTTACCGGATCATTCTCGCCTTAGAAAGATTAGGTGACTATGCGGTGAATGTGGCAGAAGAACTTGTACGCCTCAATACTGGAAAAGACATCCGTCACTTGGAAAATGTAAAATCAAAACCAAATTTGTATCCGTAAAATCGTAACTTTTTTTCTTTTTCACACTCCAAAGCAATTCCCAAACAATCCAATCGGGTATTTTTACCACCAAGAGAGACAAACAATTGTCCAACCTATGAACAGATTGTACAGTGGTTTGGTACAAGTTGTTCTTTGTATCGAATCCTTTCATCAGATTAGGGAATTCGAATCAAATGATTAAATTCATTTGACAACAGAAAAGGAATGCTTTTAGAATCCCTTGCTTATGAAACCAAAAGATCATGTTTCCAAACGAAAACCAAAAGGATTTTTTTTAGCATATACCCTCATCACTAATTTGGATCCGTTTCTATTTTTTTTAGGGATGTTACTGATCTTTGGATTGGCAAATTTTGAATCCATTTTGAGAATTTTACTCTATTTAGCACCTCCTATCATTGGGTTACACACAGTTGTATTTTTCTTCCAACACAAAGAGTTTAAAAAACAAATGAACCGCCCCGAAGGGATCATTCATACCGAAAAAGAACTCCAACTCATTCGTAACCTTTCTAAAAATGGTGCACTGAATATCCTCTCTACCAATGTAGGCGGACCTATTCTCACGATGTTCCTTGCTTACCATTATGGTTTGGTAAAATCCTACGGGGAAGTTTTGTTTTTTTCATTTTTAGGTGTTTTACTTGCGATGGCAATTTCTTCTTTTTTTTACATCTATGTTGAGAAAAAAATGTATGATGTATACAATGAATTGAAACTCAAACCCCTCAGTTTGTTTGCCAATTTACTATTTCCAATTTTTTCAACCTTTGTGATTGAATACTTTTTGTTTTCTTTTTATATCTATTCACAATTTCGTAACTTCGTTGATGCCAATCAATTGCAATTGATTTGTATTGGTCTTAGTTTTTTCATTTTGGTGATGATTTCCGTTTTATTTATTGTCCTGTGGAAATTGACAGGCAATACATCGGCCACCATTCGAGATGTATCCAATATTTTGAAATCTTTTGCCGAAGGAGATTTGCGATCAGATGTAAAAATCAATGAAACTCGAAATGAAATTGGTGTGATCTCTCTTTATTTAGAAGAAGCAAAAACGAAACTCAATCGCCTTTTGACTTCCATCACCAACCATTCTTCCAAAATCCAAATGGAAGCCAAAACATTGGAAGGTTTATCAAGTGAGTCTGCAGAACATTCACAGGTACAAGCAGCTTCTTTAGAAGAGGTGGCCGCCGCATTAGAAGAAAATGGTTCTTCGATCAATGGAATTTATACGGATGCCTTGGAACAAAAAAAATTAACGGCAGCAACCAATGAATCCATTGAACATTTATTTACGATTTCATCCAGCGTAAAAGAAATTTCACTTCATGCTAAGGCGAAGGCAGATTCGGTAGAAACCGAAGTGATCAAAAGTGGAAAATCCATCACCAGTGCAATCCAATCCATTGAAGAGGTGGACAAAAATGCAGTTGAGATTGGAAAAATTTTAGAGATCATCAAAGACATATCGGAACAAGTCAACTTACTTGCGTTAAATGCATCCATTGAGGCGGCACGTGCGGGTGATGCAGGGAGAGGATTTGCAGTTGTTGCTTCTGAAGTAGGAAAATTAGCTGAAAGAACCGCTTCCTCCACTAAAACAATTTCAGATCTCATCAAACGAGTTTCCATATCCACACACATGTCCGTTGATTCTGTAAAATCTGCGAGTGAAACATTTCGTTACTTATCGGAAAGTGTCATCGAGATTATCAATAACATTGATAAAGTGAACCAAGCCAATTTAGAACAAATCACTGAAGTGGAAGAAATTAGAAAACAATCGGAAAACATAGTGAACAGGTCCTCATCTGTTTCGTTTGCAACAGAAGAACAAAAAAAAGTCAATGAAGAGATGGGAACATCGGTCCACCATTTGGCAAATGACACTGCAAAATTATCAATGATGTCTGAAAAAACAGCCAAATCATCGGCTGAATTAAATTCTCTGATTGTCGAATTGAACAAAGAATTATCTTTGTTTAAATTATGATTTCTGCAACGTTCATTTTCAAACAAAAATTTACCGATCAGGAATTTGAAACTTTAGATCACTCTATTGAAACTTTTGTAACTAACCATCCTGAATATTTAGGAAGGGACCAATGGGCAAACGAGGAAAAAGGAATACTCGCCGTTGTGTATTACTTCGAAACTGAAAAAGGTTTGGATGCCTTAAAAGTTTTTTCAGATCATAAATCTGCTAAATCGAATTACAACAAATGGTATGAAGGATACCAAGTGATTGTCTCGAATGTTTTGCAATCATATGGCGATGGTAAAATGGAGCACGTAACCAATCGAAAGAGATAAAATCTAATTGATGTATTGGTGTCGGAAATGTGAATTGTGTTAACTTTGATTTTTTAAGATTTTTTTATATGTATCGAATAAGTCTTCGATGTAAAATGGTTTGCTGATAAATCCATCCATTCCCACTTCCGAACACCTTTCTCTATGTTCGTTTAATACATGAGCTGTGACTGCAATGATAATGGATTTTTTCTGTTTGGACATTTCCAATTCTCTGATTTTGAGTGTTGCTTCAAACCCATCCATGACTGGCATTTCACAATCCATTAAAATCAAATCATATTGATTTTTTTGGAACAACTCTAACGCCTCTTTTCCATTTTCTGCTAAATCAAAGGAGATGTGTTGTTTTTTAAGCAAACCACCAATCACCTTTTGGTTTAAAACATTATCTTCCACGACAAGAAATTTTTGGTTCGCGAATGGTATTGAGTCGGTGACTTCTTTTGGTTTGGTTTCCGAAAACATCCCTTCCTGGTTTGGACTGTTTTGGTTAGGAGACTCGGGAGTAAGATTCGGATTTTTATCCAAGTTTTGATGGATTTTGTTATTTTGTGTTTCGGGCATGGAGAAAGGTAATAGGCACCAAAATGTACTTCCCACTCCCTCTACACTTTCGACACCAATGGTTCCACCAAGTAGTTTTACCAATCGTTCTGAAATTGCCAAACCAAGTCCTGTTCCACCATACTTACGTGAGGTGGAAGTATCAACCTGAGAAAATTTTTGGAATAAGGATGGGAGTTTGTTTGCGGAGATACCAATCCCCGAATCCTTGATTTCAAATAAAAGGGAATTGTCTTTTATGCAAATGTTCAAACTCACAAATCCAGTTTCTGTAAATTTAATCGCATTTCCTATTAAATTGAATAAAATTTGGCGGATACGTCCTGGATCGGAGAGAATCTCCTCTGGCACATCAGAATGTATGGTATACGTAAACTCTAAATTTTTAGTACTCGCTTCAATGTGAAAAAGATCAAATATTTCTTTTACTAAATTTTGTAATTGGAATGGAAGGGTTTCAATTGTTAGTTTTCCCGCATCAATTTTAGAAAAATCTAATATATCATTTAAGATATTTAAGAGTGCCTTACCAGCATCTGCGATTGTTTTTATGTATGATTTTTGTTCTTCATCTAAATTGGTTTTAAAAAGAATCTGAGTGATGCCAATCACACCGTTTAAAGGTGTTCTAATTTCATGGCTCATGGAAGCCAAAAATTCGGATTTTGCTCGACTCGCCATTTCCTTTTCTTCGTATAATTCTTGTAATCTTTTTTGTGTGGTGTTCAAACTACTCAGAATGGATGTTGAATCTTTTGTGGGATGAATTTCTCCCGTGAATTTTCCTTCTCCTAATAGAGAAATCCGACGAAACACTTCATCTACACTTCCACCCATTATGGAGATCAGTGATCGATGAGTTAAATACAAACTAAATCCAAAAATGATTCCTGCAAAAATAAGAATGCTACGCAGGAAAAATACTTTTTCTTTGGCATCTAAAATTGCTTTGGTCGTTCTATCGTCCAATTGGTGGTACAAATCATTGATTGGTTTCATAATCTCTGCTTTGCATTTGAGGTAATGGTCATCGAATAAAATTTGGATTGCCTTTGGATTGGTTTTCCCAGTTTTTAATTCCTTTTCGATCATAGCCATCGACTCGAATTCAATTTTGGTTAGGTCATCCGATTTTTCTTTTGATAAGGATAACAAATGATAATCGGATTCTAAAAATTCAGCTTGTTTCATTGCATCATAGATGCTGATTTTTTCTCCATCTTCAGAAGGTGGAGGCAGTTCATCGGCAATCACCAAATCCCAATAAGCATAATCATAATTTTTGGGCCTTGCTCTCAATCCATTTCGAATTTCTAAAATCCTTTCAAAGTAGAGTTTGTACTTAGTTTCCTTTTGGATGGAATACAATCGCACCAAATTGGTAAGTTGGTCTGAAGATTGGCGGAGTTCATTTGCAATTTGAAGGGAACGGTGCCTGTTTTCTTCAGCAGCATCAATCTTTCGTTCGCTTGCAGTATAAAAAGTAAATGCTATGGAAACAAAAATGAATAATACAAAGTTGGTCAGAAGGTAAGGAAACAAACTCCCTTTTGGCGACGAAACTGTATCCAACATGGCGATAGTCTACATAGTTTCGAAAACTAGTAAAGGAGAATATTCGCAACACAAAAGTAAATCCAAATCTGAATGGGAAGAGCTAACCCAACAGCAAACAGAAATTTTATGCTAAGGATCAAAATACCCAATTCAATCTCTTGAGGCATTCAATCAAAAAATGAGAAATAAATGCTAATTTTTTAAGCAATAAAGTTAGTTGTTTCTACTAGGATTTTTCCTTTATGACTTACCTTCCATATATGCCTGCAATTCTTGTTGGAGGCCTTCTGGCAAACTTAAACCCCTTGCCCTGATCCGTTCATTGTATTTATTAAAAGACATTCTATGTTGGTTGGTGTTTAAGTACCCTTCCAATGCCTCCGAAGCCCAGGGGATGATCTCTTTTACAAAATCGTGATTTTCTTCTAATTGGTCACAAAATGGAATGAAAAGTGGGCGATTGACAGGCCTTCCGATGTTTCGATAAAACAATAAACAATAAAGAGTTTCGTCTCCCAAAACAGACTCGGTTCGAATTTTTTCTTCTACATATTTGAGATTGATTGCATCTAAATAATCAATGTTAAATGATTCAGGTGCCAATCGTTTCGTTACATACTTAGAGATTTCTGTTTTAACAAAAGTTAAATTATTGCAGTGAGAAGGACAAGTACCTTGGTCTTTGTGAAGGTCACATTCTAATAATAAAATGCAATCTACGTCAGAAGTGGGATCTACAATTCCAAAATTGATGGAACCCAAAAGTTCGAGGGCTACTTCATAACCTTTTCTGGATAGTTCTTGAGTTGCCAAACGAAAGGCTTGCATACGTTTCAGGGCATACTTGGTATCATAATTTCTGTATTTATTTTTTAGAACAAGATACCTTTCGACTATATTTTTGGACATGGTGTTTTGCCGAATGCGTTTAGGATTGAATTTTAGTGAACGCCATTTGTCCTAAGAATACAACACCTTTTGTATTGGGAATTTTGAAATTTCGCCGATAATTCAGAGTAGGAAGGAATGGAATTTGTTGTCACAGAACTTGGTCAATCTGGTCTCTAAAAAACATAAATCCAAGTTCACCATTATTTTCCTGTTTGGTTTGGTACAGGTGGCCCTCTATGCAGGTGAGGAAGACCGTAGGAATCCACTTTCGGGTTTGTACCTTTCTCCCTTACAAGTGATTTCTATGGACGAAGTCAAATCCCTTGATACTGAAAAACGGATCACCATTGACGAAGATTCTGGAATTGCCCTGCGTGATGAACCAAAACCTGTGGATCCGAATGCTCCTGATGTGCCAGTGGTTCCTGGTGCCGATCTTCCGGTGGATCCTGGCAGTGAAACTGGTCCTAAAAATTTAGAAACTAAGATCCGTGAGGCGGAAGGACTACTCAAACGTTATTATAGCCAATTCATAGAAGAAAAAAGGATTTGGGAAGACCGCGAAAAGGGTAATGTTTACAATTCTCGAACAGAGATGAATGACATCCGTTTATTACTCTGGCAAAGCACTCACAAACATACAGAGACCTTTATTGTCCGTGATTCCCCACTTTTATATTACCTTCATACCAAACTTGCTAAACTCTATGTTGAATCAGAAAAGTTTGCCCCAGCACTTCGGCATTATTTGGCCGCGTTTCGTTACCATCCTTTAGAAATGACAGAAGAAGGGTATCGAAACGGAGAGTGGCAAAAAGAAGATGTACTTGGATATGATGAGAGCGCAGCCAAGGAACACGAGAGGTTGTACAAAGAGTGGATCCAAGCTGAACAAAACTATAAAAAAGTAAAAGATGACATCCATATCAAGGAAAGTAATTGGATACGAGAAGGGAAAAAACTATCCGATTTGAAACTGCAAGCAAACCAATGGAACGACGAAGTACTTAGGTTAGATGGTGTTAGAAAAAAAGCAAAAACAGATTATGAAGATTCTTATAACAAAAGGTATTTGGTTTATCTAAATAAAAGAAGACAAATTGAATCAAATGATTTGTATGCATTTGCCAATGTTGTTAAAAAACTCGAAGATGATAACAAAGAAAGATTAAAAATTGTAAATAAACTTGGTACGGCAGGAAAGGGAATTTATGTACTTTTTGATTACAAACGAAATACTGATTTTTTTGCTTATGAACTGATATTGGAGCGGGCTTATCGGATTTGGAATGAAAATCCAAATGTTCTGAATGATATTGCCGAACAATACAGACAAGATGGGAAAAAGGAAAAGGCTGCCGATTTTTACGAAAAAGCATTAAACGAGTATTTAAAAAATCCAAATCCAACGGACGAAGAAAAAGACAAAATCATCAAAGCAAATTTACGTTTAGCAACGATTAATGCCGATTTAAAACGAAATATTTTGGCCGGAAATTATTATGAAACATTTTTTCGTTTGAGTGCAGATACACCTGAAAAAACACGAGTTTCTTATGAAATTGGAGTGTTTTTTAATCAGAAAATTGGAGATCCAGAAAGAGGGTCTAATTTCTTAGAGTATTGGTTGGATAAAAACAGTAAAGATTGGAATCCAGCTCTTGTGGAAGATACTGGTGTTCCTGAAATGGAATCCATTGCATATTTTTATCTTAGTAAAAAAGATAAAAAACTAAAGAAGTATGAATTAGAACAAAACAAGTTGAACATCGCACTCATGCAATGGAAAAAAATTGATGAGAAACTTATCTTAGCTGAAAAAGAAAGAATGGAGTTAATTGAGAAAAAACAAACTCTCAAAAAAGACCTGATGGTGACCACACTTGATGATGTATTGTCCCAATATCGATTGATGGATTTAAAGATTGAAGACCAAGAAGCGGTGATCCGTGTTTTGGAAACAAAACGAAACAAAATCCCTCTAATCAAAATCTTATTTCGATTGGGTGTGCTTGCAGAAGAAAATAGAGATTTTAAAAGAGCACAAGAGTATTATGAATTTGTGATCAAAGAAGGCGGGGAAACAGAGGTGCGTGTTGCCTTAAAAGAATTGGAAAGGATCAAACGTATATTAGAAACCGGTGATATCCAACCTCCGATTAACGAGAGTATTTGATGATTTCATCAGTTTGATCACCAGCTAATTCTTGTTCTAAATTTTCTTGTGTATATCCTTCGTCTGGTAAAACTCGAAACTTCACTTCATCCACCGTATCACCTTCGTATACAATTTTAATCAAATATTCTCCAGTGCGTAAAAGGGAAAATTCATCTCGAATGGCAAGGGTGTCTGGCTCCACACGTTTCTTTTTGATATCAATTTCTACAAAGTCCAATTCATACCGATTGAGTGAAATGTGGAAATCAGTTTCGAGGCCTGGATTTCTAGAAAATTGGTATACATAATGAATGGTATCACTTGGAGAAAAGATAAGGTCATCACGCATCATTTTATAATCGGTGATGGTTTGGATGTGTTTTTCTAAGATGTCCATCTCTTCCATTTTCGTTGTGGTCCAACCAAATTCCCCCTTGGGAACACCACATTGAATGAAAAATAACAAAAGTAATACGAAAAGAATTTGTTTCAGAGAATTCTGTAAAAAGTGAGCAAGGGAAGGCAATAAAAGAAACTTCTTGGACGAATTCTGTTCCATCTTACTTAAAGTTTCGTCCAAACCTAGGAAATTCCTCTTTCGAAATTCAGGTTCATTCGATAATTTTTCCCCGATCCGAGATGTCTTTTTCTTTGGATTTGGGACTGTAAGGTTGGTTTCGTAGATCTTCTCTCGGATTTTTACCAAGTTCTTCCGCAATTTTTGCCGGAAGGATTAAAATGCGACTCACAAAGCGGAGTAATAAAAACAGTAAAATCGCTAATACAATGATTTTTGCCATTTGGAGTTACCTGGAACGTAAGGTTTTGGGTAGGTAGCGGTCTTCTTCATTTTCACCCCAACCAAGCCTCGTAACACCATACAATCCGATGAGTAAAAAAAGGAAAACAGAAAGATAAAGGATGGGGTTGTATTCTTCTGAATAAAAAACCTTTCCTTCTCCAGGTTTCGGAATTTTTTTCGGTGATAAGGGAAGTCCATAACGTTTTGCCAGGGATTCAATTTGGATGAAATTGATCACGGGTGTTTCTCGTTCTAAAAAGGATTTGATGACCGAATTTGGAATATGAACTTCTTCGGGAAGATTGGTGATCAGTCCATTTTTGAAAACCTGTTTGCCAAGACTTGTTCCAAGGATTGTTGTCCCTCCTCCCACGTTGATAAAAAGTTTGATCGGTTTTCCTTGGGATAATTCATCATAATACTTCATTCGTTTTTCAATTGAGTCTTCAAAGTGGATTGGATCCAATAGTTTGACATTGTTTCGCTTTAAGGCACGTAACAAAAGTTCTTTGCCTTCTTTTGATGTTCCTGCTGCTTTGTCTTGGATTCCACCAAGAGATGCGTAACTGGAGCGAAAAGAAAAAATGCCGGAAGATTCCAATTCTTTTTCCATATCCAACCACAACATCTGTGGATGATTGGCACCAAATTGTGAGGCAGATGCACTTGAGATAATGATTGGTTTTAATTTTAATGTATCGATTGCGGCAAACAAACAAATGTTTAATGCTGGAAAGGAACCAGAAATGGCTACTGCAACTGTATCTCCTTCTTCAACCTTTGCCTTCTTTAAAAATTGGACCATAACGGCGGCAAAATTAGGATTAATCGATGTTTGTTTAGCAGGCAAAGAGCCACTATTGCTTGTTACAGGAGTTAAAAATTCGCCGATAAGTCCTGAGTTGGAAGGATCAAATTCTTTATAATCAGGTTTTTTGTGTTTTAATAATTCTGGTTTTAAGATTTGAAATCCACGTTCTGCAAGTTTTGCAGCATGTAATTTTTTTTTGAAGTATGATTGTTCTTTTTTTACCTTACAGGATTCGATGAGGAGTAAACCCAATACACCAAGTACGGCGAGTAAAAACAAAGCAATTCGCGAATGTTTCCAAGGTGACCAATAAATTTTTGTCATCATAGGGTTTCTAACTCATTTCCCAATAAAAAAATCAAAAGGATTTTGACAAAAACGGCTGCGAGGATTAGGACAGATGTTGTTTCCAAAACACCTTGTCGTTCATACCAAACCGCAATCAGACCAGGTATGATAAATCCAATCCCTCGTACTTCTGAAAGATACGATAGTTCAATTTCTGGCAATATTTGATAATTGAGTAAATATCCAAAAAAATAACCAAATAACAAGATAAAGACGATTTTTCTTTTTCCAAAAATCATTAGGAAATGTGAAAGGATCTCCACACAGATAAAAGATAAAAAAGCAATGAGAAATGTAAGGGCAATATTTTTAGGATGGTTGAGTGATAATGCCAAATATCCTGGTACAACAAGCCCAGTCCCTAAAATTCCAAAAAGTTCGGAGAATACCAAACTGATCACCAAACTAAGTCCAATGGATAGTGGAAGAATATCATTCATACGTTTGTTCTGACCTATTTTTTAGATATAAAGACAAATCCATTCCCAGTCCTACAATATTTCCAATACCGAACACTAATGCTTGTTTGGGTAAGATGGAAAGTAATGATTCAAAGATCACATCCAAATTCATGTGTTCCCAAACATAAATGGGCACATCCACTTGTGAATATGTTTTTAAGTATTGGAACGCTAGAGATGTCGAAGAGCCAATGAGAATCACTGCATCATAACCTTCCCAGTTGGCAAACTCTTTTGTCAGTTGTTTGGTGCGCTCTGGTCGGTCTTCCCTCGTGTGAAATAATATGAAACGTTTCTGGAATGAAACATATCGTTTGGTAATGGAATTCCAAATCAGTTTTGTACTACTTGGATCATTGGCAGCCATCGCATTCACATAGATGAATTCCTTCCCAAAAAAATGGATGGGTAAAACGGTAAGTGCTCCTGGATCAGGTGTGACTTTCCACATTGCTTCCAAGGCAGTTTTACGGTCGGCTCCCAATAGTTCACAAACTTTGAGAGCTAAGCAGACATTTTCTTTGTGTTCCCAATACGGAAATTTTAGTATTTCTTCATCGGTGATTGTGTTGATTTCTTTTTCTTCTATGAATACGGGTTTTGTATTTCTGTCATTACAAACATGTAAAATTTCATTTGGGAATTCATTTGGACCAACAACAAGTGTTCCTTTGATTGGAGTAGCAGATAACAATGTCCTAGCGACATCGATGAGTTCTGGTCCCATTACTTCCAAATGGTCTTCTCGGATGTTTGTGATCACTCCAATATCAGAAAACAAAATTTGTCCTTCACTTGCCCATTGGTATCTGGGTTCTAGGGCCATACATTCCAAAACAACGATATCGGCTTTAACGTCTTTTGCCTTTCGTAAGATTTTGATTTGTTCGAGGATAGACGGTTTTCCAAAACGTGAAATCGAAGTTTCCGAACCATCTGGAAAAATCATTCGTGCTAAAGTCCCTGTTGTTTTTGCAAACACGGAATACCCAGCAGAAGATAATCCTGCTCGGATCAATCTAGTGACACTGGATTTCCCTCGAGTGCCATTCACATGGATTCGATGTTTAAAATTCTTTAACGTTCGTTTGTGTAATAGTGCTTCGATTGTATAATAAAAAACCAAAACCAATAAAATCAGAAAAAATAAGGTGGCATTTGGTTTCATTAGAAAAATTCCATATGATACATTTCCTTCAAAGGAATGTCATTTGATTGTAACGTAAATTTGCGAAGATGCACGTAGTTTTCTATGAGCATACGTTACAAATTCTTATTAATATTGAGTGTGAGTCAAATTCTTCTTGTGATTGCACTCACAACCAGTTTTGCCTATCTTTTACAATCGGTAAAAAACATCCCACAAACCCAACGTGCAGAAGACTTATCTCGGAATTTCCAAAGGGAATTAGAGTTCAAAGAAGAAAAATTAAGATTATTATTAGAAGAAATTACCTTTAACGCAAGGACCAGGGAAATATTAGACAAAGGCCTTCGGGACCGCCAAGTTTTACAAAAGGAACTACCGTATTTACAAGAGATTTTAAAACGATATGGGCTTTCTATCTTTGAATTAGGTGATAACCAAGGAAAGGTGGTGTTTCGTGTCCACAGGCCAAAAGACTTTGGCGATGATAAAAAAAACCAACCGATCATCCAAAATGCATTAAATGGGCAAGCAACAGCTGCTTTAGAAGATGGGCACAGTGGACTTGGCTTTCGATTAGCGGCTCCCCTTTTTGGAAGAGGGACACTTCTCATCGGCCAAGTAGTGGATGATAATTTTACGAAAACGATTTCCAAAGACAATCGAATCCATTTGGCAATCTTCCAGGAAGGAAAAGTGAAAACCATTGGTTCTGATATGGTTCGTATGGTGATGAATGAAAATCCAAATTTACTGCTCGAAGAACAACGATTTCATTTTCAAGATAAACCATATTATTTAGTCAAAATTCCTTATCTTGGAACTTCCCAATCCATCAAACAATTAGTATTCCATGTGATGATTGATGAAAACGAAGTGGAATCAAAAACATGGAAAATTTGGTCATTTTTTGTGGTCGCTTCGTTAGTGTTATGTGGTGTTATCTTTTTGATTTCCTTTTTATTTTCTCGAGATATGGTGGAAGCAATCAAACTTTTAACTTCGGCCATGGTGGATTTAGACCAATGGAAACCTGAAACTCTTCCTACACATCGTAGTGATGAAATTGGACAAATGGGAAGGGTGTTTGTCGAAATGAAAGAAGAATTGGCAGAACACCAAAATCATTTGGAAGAGATGGTGAACCAACGAACTAGGGAATTAAATGAGACACTATCTGAAATGCAGAAAATGCAAGAGAAACAAGATGGTGATTACTTTTTGACATCCCTTTTGATAAGACCTCTCAAAGGATCCTTTGCGAAATCAGAAACCGTTTCTGTTAAAATTTTTGAAAGGCAAATGAAACAATTTAAGTTTCGTAACAAACAATCGGAGATTGGTGGAGATTTATCTGTCTCCGATTCGATTTATTTGATGGGGAAAAAATATACTGTTTTTTTAAACGCTGATGCCATGGGAAAATCCATCCAAGGGGCAGGGGGAGCATTGGTGATGGGTACAGTGTTTAAATCTATCATCACCCGTACGCAAAAACTTAGGTACATGCAAGACCGTCACCCCGAACGTTGGTTAAAGGAATGTTTCCAAGAAGTTCACAATGTGTTTATCAGTTTTGACGGACATATGTTATTATCGGCTATCTTGGGTTTGGTGGACGAAGAAACCGGAACTTTGTATTACATCAATGCGGAACACCCTTGGATTGTATTGTATCGAGATGGTGTTGCAAGTTTCTTAGAAAACGAACATTCCCTACGAAAGATTGGATTTACAGAGATGAGTGGAGATGAGGTGGTCATCCAAATTTATCCGCTAAGACCCGGTGATGTTTTGATTTTAGGATCAGATGGCCGTGATGATTTGTTTGTGGGCCATTCGGGTGGAAATCGAAAAATCAATGATGATGAAACTGTTTTCCTGCGGCACGTGACGGAAGGAGGTGGTGATTTGGCTGAGATCTGTCGTGTGCTTATGTTATTTGGTGAGCTCACAGACGATTTGAGTTTGATGCGGATTTCATTTTTAGAAGAAGTTGCATACGCTGCCAAAGAATCTACCAAAAATAATGTATATTATAAAATGTTGGGTGAAGGAATTCAATCCTACCGAGATGGAGAATGGAACAATGCCATCTATGCATTGGAACTTGCATTGGAATCAGAACCAGATGATTTATATTGTTTGAGAGAATTATCAAAACTATACATGAAATCAAAAGACTATGAGAAAGCCATTGTACTCGCGAATCGGTATTTACAATTAAATCCCGGTGATACCGATTTTTTATTTTACATTGCCTATGCCCATAAACAAAAACGTGATTCTGTTTTAGCAACCGATTATGCAGAAAGACTGAGATACAGAGATCCGAAAAATTTTAACAATTTATTGTTACTTGCAGAGATTTTAATGCACCGTCGGGACATTGAACGATCAAAAGAGGTATTACTTGCCTTACAAGAGATGGCGCCAGAAAATCCGAAACTTTTGAAACTCAAAAACTTTTGGAAAAAAATGGTCACGACATCTGTTACCTAGTTTAGGTAAAATGATGTGTACTAAGTTTTAAATTTGAAATTAAGGATTGAAAGATTGAATGGCTTCTTCTGTGGATTCAAAGATTTGGATGACAGAAGAAATTTTTGAAATTCGAAAGATTTGACGAATCGTTTTGGATACGTTTACAATTCGTAATCCTCCACCTAATTCTGTTAGTTTGTCATTAAGAGACATGATGAGCCCAAATCCAGAGGAGTCGATAAAACTCACACCTTCCAAGTCGAAAATAAATCGATGTTCGGATTGGGACGCAGATTCTTTGATCCTTTCCTTTAAAATGCCGGCATTTAACATGTCTAAGTTGCCGAAAAGTTTCAGGACGACAATCCCGTTAGATTTAGATTCCGTATATTCCATCGAATCGCTTAGAGAATAGCTAGTTTTTTGAATTGGTCAATAGTTTAATTCACAAACTTATCCCATTTTTCATCAACGGAAATGTTTCGTAAAATCCGCCAAATCAGTTTGGATCCATTTTCCGAATTGGTCATAATGACCACCCCATACCCTTTTTCGGCATTGAAGATGGCGAGCGACTTATGTCCCTTTGTATGCCCCCCGTGGAAAAAATACTCCGTTTTCCCGGTGCGGTTCAAAAAGAAACCGTGGGCCACCAGTGCATGCACCGTTAAACTGGCCGCACTCATCTTTGGTGAGAGTAGGTATTCGGCTGATTCTTTACTTAAAAATTCAGAACGTCCTTGTTTTGCTTTGGCCACCTCATTGAACACAATGCCCACTTCTTCTGGTGTTGTCCAAAGCCCTCCTGAGGAAAGTTCAGGTGTTACGAAAATTTTTTCAGGTAAAAGATTTCCTAGTTCATCATAACCATCACAACGATCATTTGTTTCTTTTAAATTCTGCCGGAATGTACTTCGTTTCATTTGTAGTGGTTGGAAAACAGTTTCTTCCATTAGAGTGGGGAATGGTTTTCCCGTACGTTCTGTAAGGATTTCTTGGACGATGCTATACCCTCCACCGGAGTATCGTGATTTCGTTCCTGGTTTGTAGTATAATTTTAATCCATTCCCTTTGGAAGTATTTGTATCTTTTAAATCTTTTAGATGTTTTTTTCCAGAGTTGATTGGATCATCCCAATTCCCTTTTTCTGTGAGCCCACTGGTATGAGATAATAACAAATCCAAATTCACCAAACTTCTTTTTTTACCTTTGGGTACGGACACTTTGTACTGTTTGAGTTTTCCAATCCAATTAGAGTATAAGTCAAGTTGACCAGTCTCTACCAATCGTAAGGTAGCCGTTGCTGTCATTGTTTTGGATAAAGAACCTGCTCGAAACAGAGTTTGTTGTGATTTTGTCCCATACATTTTTTTCCAACTCAATGTATAATTTTTAAATACGGCGATCCCTAAAGAAGGAACCTTTTCTTCTTTCATAAGGTCTTCAATGTAGATTTCGTTTGGGGAACCTGTTTTCTTTTTTAGATTCAGTTTTTTAGCACTGAAAATGATTTCGGTAAGTGTAGATTTTATAGAAGAAAGATCACCTTTACTCACTCCATAGGGACTTACAACCGAGATAAAAATTCTACTTTTTAAATCATGGTAAAGAAAATTAGAAATTCCCTTTTTTTTACCATAGGTCCAATAAAAATAATCACCAACATAAACTCCTTCTCCAAAAGAAATTGGATCTTCGGCGATCGCATCGGTTAACACAGATTTTTTGAGAATGGAATTTTTTGAGTCTGTTGAAATTTGTTTTGTTTTGCGAATGGATTCTACGAAAAGTAATAAGTCTTCGGGTGTACTTAAAATTCCACTGTTTCCGAGTAAAATTTCATTTGCATCAACGGAAGAATGTTTCATCCCAAGTGGTTGGAATATTTCTTCGTTCACAACCGTGGAATAGGGTTTGGAAGTCACAGCTTCAATGGTATAGGCCAAAAACAAATAATCCAATCGGCTGTACTTCCAATATTCTCCCGGTGAAAAATTTGGTTTTAGATTGGATTCTATGAAGGATTTTTTGATATCCTCTCGTTTGTAATTGGATTTTTCAGAATCAAAATTTGGCAAAAATTCAATGATTTTTGGTAAACCTGAAGTATGCCTTAACAAATGTTCGATGGTGGTTTTGGAATGAGGAAACCATTTGATATGGTTTTTGACAGGATCCGTAAGAGATAATTGTTTCTTTTCCACAAGTTTGTGAATGAGAAATGTTGTAAAAAGTTTGGACGACTCCCCCAGAGGGAAATTGTGTTTTTTGTAAAGTTGGGAACGTTTTTTCTGTTTTCCAGAGTAAATGGTTTCCCTAAATAAAACGGTATCATCCTGAGAGATGAGGACAACACCTTGGAAACCTTCTTGTTTGATTTTTTTTCGGATTTTTTCTTTGGTTTCTTCTGAAAAGGAACCAATTTCATCTTCTGAACAGTTGGCAAAAAACAAACTGAACAGAAGGAAAATCAAGATCCGATACATCATACAATTCGTAACAATTAATTTCTATTGATTAGACTTGGATGGTATCCTTCTGGAGCTTCAAAACCTAATAAATCCATCATTGTGGCCGCCACATTTGCAAGTCCAATGCCCTCTAGCTTAGAATTCAGCTGGATTTTTCTTTTCGGATCATAGAGTACAAATTGTACGGGATTGAGTGTGTGACTTGTTTTGGGAACCGGTTTTCCATCTTTTGCCGTTTGTGCATTTCCCTTTTTATCCAATTGGTACATTTCGTCGGCATTACCATGATCAGCAGTGATACAAAGAACGGTATTTGTTTCGTCACAGATTTTTTTGATCCGATCCAAACAAAGATCCAAATATTCCAAGCCCTTAACAGTAGCATCCATATTCCCGGTATGCCCCACCATATCTCCGTTAGCATAATTGACTCGAAGGAATGGATATTTGTGTGATGTTAAAGCTAATACCAAGTTGTCAGTGATTTCTTTTGCCTTCATTTCTGGTTTTTGATCGAAGGGAATGATGTCTGACTTTACTTCTTCATAGGTTTCAATCGTTTGATTGAAATATCCAGATCTGTTTCCATTCCAAAAAAAGGTAACATGTCCAAACTTTTGGGTTTCGGAAAGCGCGTATTGGGCAATCCCTTCATTGGCGAAGTATTCACCCATTGTCCGATCGATGGCAGGAGGAGCAACTAAGTATTGTTTGGGGATAAAAAGATCTCCATCGTATTGCATCATTCCTGCAAATTCAATTTTTGGGAAACGATTGCGATTAAATGTTGTTAGGTTTTCTTCTGTGAATGCTCTTGAGATTTCAATGGCACGATCCCCTCTGAAGTTAAAAAACACAACAGAGTCATTATCTAATACTTTACCGACAGGATTTCCAGTTTGGTCTCCAATCACAAACCCAGGTAAGTATTGGTCAATGACAGATGGGTTTTCTTTTCTAAATGTTTCAATCGCTTCTTTTGCGGAATGAAAAATCCTACCTTCCCCTTCCACATGGTGGTTCCAACCTCTTTCAACCATGGACCAATCGGCATCATAACGATCCATAGTTAATTCCATTCTACCACCGCCAGATGCGATGAAAATATCAATGCCTGCTTTTCTATGAGAATCCAAATACGTTTCGAAAGGAATTAGATAGTCTAACGCTGATTTTTCGGGAACATCACGTCCATCAAGTAAGATGTGTAATCTGATTTTTTTGATATTTTCTTTGATGGCATTGTCGATGAGGGCTTTTAGATGATCGATATGACTATGGACATTTCCATCAGAAAAAAGTCCAAGTAAATGAAAAGTGGATTGGTTGGATAAACAATTAGAAACCAATTTTTTCCAGATTGGTCCTTGGAATAAAGAGCCGTTTTCGATGGATTGAGAAACCAGTTTTGCACCTTGGTCAAAAATTCGACCAGAACCCAAAACATTATGACCGACCTCAGAGTTACCCATG
Organism: Leptospira jelokensis; assembly: GCF_004769635.1. Lineage (GTDB taxonomy): Bacteria > Spirochaetota > Leptospiria > Leptospirales > Leptospiraceae > Leptospira_A > Leptospira_A jelokensis. The sequence goes on along the minus strand of NZ_RQGH01000026.1, from coordinate 150,070 downwards.
TCTTCGTCACTTGGCATCCCAACGGCAGTTCCATGTGCTTTTAATAAAACAGTGGGATGGTTTTTCCATAAACCTTTTAGAATAGGCATATTGGCTTTTGCTACAGCATTGCCGTTTTCAAATCCTTTTTCTGTGTAACCAACACCATCTAATACGAGAAGTAAAACTTGTTTGGCTAGTGGGCCTTGTGGATGTTTTTTAAGCGTTAACATAAATTAGATTCCCCTGTCTTTTTCCATTTTGAAAATTAGGGAAGATTTTGCAACTGGAAGATATCAAAAGGAGTTAGTTCTACAGAACTAGGAATTGGATTTAACAAAACGTTTCCAATACTTGTATCAAAAACATAAATTCCTGGCCTTGAAAAATCGGTAGAACCTACAAGTAATTTCCCTTCGTTTGTAAGTAATAGTCCCGATAAACTGATTCCTATATTTCCTGGAATTTGTAATAAGGTTCCTAATTTTTCACCGGTGCGAGGGCGAAACACTTGGATGGTTTTGTTGAATCCTGCATCAAGTACAGATGCATATCCAAATTCTTCATTTTTAATCTGAAAGGATAAGATGTCTCCACCTGCTACCTGTTCTGCATACAACCGTTCCGGATGAAATTGTCTAGTGCTCAATCGAAAAGCAATGATGCCAGCATCAATTTGAGAAATAAATCCAACTCTCCCCACACATGAAAATACCAAATGTGGTTCTCCAAACAATATTACCTTTTGGATTTTACTACTTGGGTTACGATAAGGCAAGGTATAGACAGCTCTGATTTGGTTCAAATCCATATCTACTTCTACCAAGTAGGAATCAGAGTTAGGTGGCAAATACCCCGAAACATCGTTTCGATCAAGCCTTTGTAATAAAACAAACAAACTTGAACCATCTTGTGCCATATAAGATGCTTCTACAGATGAGTCTGGAATTCCTGAAGTGGAAAATGTTTCTTTAAGGGAAACAAATGACACAGATCCAACTTTTGCACCAGACGTCCGACTATGAATAGTTAGTTCATCCGCATTGTACAAACTGATAAAGTATTTATCATTCCAGACTGCGATGTCTTGTGGATTTTTCCCTTGTCCGACACTAAACTCTTGTTCGGTGAAAAAACCCAGTTGTGGATTTAAAACTTGGATGGAATCCCGATTGAGACGATTGACAATAAAAACTCGGTCATTGGAATAACGACCAACAGCATCAGAATGGATGGGTATGGATGTCGGGAATGTTGTGAATGAATTGGGTTCAAAGGTTTTAAACCTTCCTCCGCTGGCAAAGTCAGAAGTGACTACACCCACAGAAGTAGGTGAGGCTGATAAAAATAAAAATTGGAACAAACTAGGTTTTTCAATTTCCAATTGGCTACATTGGAAAACCAAGAGAATTAAAAATAAAATCGTATGATGAGGACTTTTATATTTGGTCATTCCATTTTCGAATGCAAGATGAAGGAGTCTGTTTGCTAGATTTTTTTCCATTAGAATCGATAACTCCCTGTTAGATAATAACTTCTACCTGGTAAAGGGTATCCCACCAAATCTTCCACTCGTTTGTCTGTTAGGTTACGGACTTCGAAACCTAAAATCAATTCATTTCCCGTTTCTTTATTTTTGTATGGCGAGTATTGGATGTAGAGGTTCCAGAATTGGCGAGCAGGCAAATATCCCAAATATTCATTGGTTCGGTCACGGAAATTGGCTCCAATGTATTGGTATTCAATTCCAATTTCAGATGATTCGTTAAAAAAGGCAAGTAAGGCACTTCCTTGGCTTTTGGAACGGAGGGGAAGGAATTTGCCGTTTAACGCTGGTGATTCGGAGTAATTCCTTGCATCTTGGTAGGTGTAATTGAAGTTAAATTTTACACCTTGATTCCAAATTAAATTTTGGTTTGTTTCCACTCCTCTGATCAAAGCTTGGTCAACATTTTCAGGCCTTAAAGTGAATTGGGAATTTGGCAAAAATAAAATCATGTCATAAATACGTTTCTGGAAATAAGAGATATCGGATTGGATTTTCCAATTGGAATTTGGTTTTGTATTAAAATAAAAACCGATGTCTCCATTTCTACTTTGTTCTGGTTTTAATGTCGTATTCCCAACAATGCTACCTCTTTCTCCAAATAACTCCAAAAAACTTGGAATTCGAAAATCTTTACTGATATTGGCCAAAGATCCAAATTCTAAATTTTCTTTTTTGACCCATACGATTTTTAATCCAAAACTTGGATTGGTGAAATTTTGTCTTACGTAAAAAACATCTGTCAGAGGATCGAGTAATTGGTTTCGTATACTTGTTTCATCTTTTCCAAATCGGTCCGTGTAACGTTCAAATCGTATTTGAGGGACAAGGAACAATCGATTGGAAAAAAGGCGTATTTCGTCTTGGAATGTAAAACTTTGAGTATCCCTCCTTTTTTTTGGTTCTTTCCTTTCGGTTTCATGATTGGCCCGTTTTTCGTAGCGTGTGAAAAATTCTTGTTCCGTTTGGACCGAAGCTCTAAGGACTTGGTAATACTCTAACAAGTACAATGTGGGTGATAATTGAAAGCCATACTGGTTAGTTTTTGTATAGGCATTGGGTGTTCCAAAACTGAACTCCGATTTTGGATCAAATAAATCATCCTTTGCAAAATTCCCATAGGTTTTGGTTTCTAAGGTTAAGTTGGTAAATAAAAATTCATTGGTTTCTGTGGTGATGGCTGAAGACAGTTTACTAAACACTCTGCCTACAGATGTGGTTTGCCTGTTACCAGGACCAGGTAAACCTTGTTTGCGATGGATGTAATCATTTAATAAATTGATTTTTGTTTTGTCTAAAACAAGGGAAAGATTCCCTGTAAATCCAGTTTTACGAAACTGTGCATTCCTCCTTTCATCTATCGTATCATCATACGTATTAAATAATACAGTTCCTTTGTTATTGAGATAGGTGAAATTTTGGTCTGAAGTTTCTTGCAGAGCCTGGAGAAAATAAGAACCACTTGAAAACTGGTCCATATGGGTAACGGTAGCTTTTGCCGTTTTAAAACTTCCTCCCATTAAATTCACACGAGTGATAGGATGATCAATTTTGGTTTTGGAAACTAAATTGATGCTACCACCAATGGCAGATCCCGAAAAACCTGCTGGTGTCCCTGATTTGTAAATCTCAATTTTTTCTAAATTATCAAATGGTAAATCAGCTAAATTGATCTCACCACCTAACGAATTATTTATAGGGACTCCATTCCAATAAATTTTGGATTGATTGGGGTTTGTTCCTCGAAGGGAAAGTGTGGAATAAGAACCGAGTCCACCAAATTGGCGCACTCTGACACCCGCTTCTCTGCTGAGTACATCAGGAAGGCTCGTATAGCGAGTGTTTGATTGATCCAAATTGATTTCTTTTTGGAAACCTGTTGGGTTTTTGCTAAAATTTGTATTTTTAGTCGAGGATTCAACATTCGCTTTGATTTCAACAGCTTCTGGTTCTTTTTGTGGGGTCACTTGTGAAAAGAGGAGATTTGGTCCGAACAAGAAACCAATAAGGAAAAAGAATTTGAATTGGGAAACCATGAAGTCGTTTTTTCTCGGTACCTTGTCAAACTGGAATAGGAAAATTGAGTGTCAATTCCCTAAAGGAAAAAAGCATTGGTATCATGAGACATTACGACGTATTTGGCGTAGGGAACGCCCTGGTAGATATCATTGCCTTCATTGATCCCAAATTTTTAGAAAAACAAAATATCACCAAAGGTGTGATGACCCTAGTTGACGAATCGAGACAAGGTCAAATTCTTGCCGACCTTCATGATGAAAAAAAGGAACTTAGGTCTGGCGGGAGTGCCGCAAACACGATGATCGCCATTGCCAATTCTGGTGGAACCTGTTGTTACACGGGCAAAGTCACTCACGACACCTATGGTGAGTTTTATAAAAAAGATATGGAAGATGCTGGTGTATTATTTGAAACAACTCCTGACAAAGCTGGTCATACAGGAACTTGTGTCGTACTCACCACACCCGATGCAGAACGTACGATGCTCACGAATCTTGCAATCTCTACATCTCTTGGACCAAATGATATCGATGTTGAAAACTTAAAAAAAAGTAAGTTTGTTTATGTGGAAGGGTATTTGTGGGATGGTGACTCCACTAAAAAAGCAAGTGAACTTACCATGAAACTTGCGAAAGAAAACAAAATTAAAGTATCCTTTACTTATAGTGATCCGTTTTGTGTGAATCGTTCCAGAGACGAATTCATCCACCTAACAAAAGAATACGTTGATGTAGTTTTTTGTAATACAGAAGAAGGACTTGCTTTAAGTGGAGCAAAAACACCAGAAGAAGCAGTACAATTTGTATCCAAACTCTGTCCTTTGGTCTTTATGACAGCTGGGAAAGAGGGAGCCTATGTTGCCGAAAATGGCAAAATTACTCTTGTTCCTGGATTCCCCGTAAAACCAATTGATACAACTGGTGCTGGGGATGCCTTCGCTGCTGGAGTACTGTATGGACTGACCCAAGGTTATTCCGCACAAAAAGCGGCACGATGGGGGAATTATGTTGCCTCGCGTATCGTGTGTGAGGTGGGACCCAGGTTATCTGTCAAACTAATGGGCCGCCAAGATGAAATTTTGGCCGGATTCCAAGAGAAATAAAACACGAAATTTTATCGATTGTGAAAATCTTCCCATAGGGTTTGGATTTTTTCAGAGATTTCAAGAGGGGCAAAGGGTTTTTCAATGACACCAATGCCCCCTCTTTTTTGGTATTCCAAGATTTCATTCTTTAACACGCGTGATGTGATAAATGCCACAGGAATTTCCTTGGTTTCTGGAAAAATTTTTAACTCTTCAATGAGTTCCATCCCATTCATACCTGGCATCAGAACGTCCAAAAGGATCAAATCGGGTTGTAGGATGATTGCCTTTTGTAATCCCTCTGGACCAGTTTTTGCAAAACTGACCTCATAACTTGAGTTAAATGCTAGAGCAATCCTTAAGATTTCAACGATGTCTTCTTCATCTTCCACAATTAACACATGTTTTAAAGTAGGTGCCGTCATTGGTTCATCCCAATTGGAATTTGCCCGGGTTTGTTTATGGGCAATTCAATGGTAAAAACAGTGCCAGTATCATCAGAAAAAAAGTAAATTTTACCATTCATCGCTTCCACAAAACCTTTTGTGATCGAAAGACCAAGCCCCGATCCTCCTACAAGTTTGTCCTTGGGAGGTGCTCCTTGTGCAAACCTGTGAAAAAGCCTTGGTGCAAAATTGGGATCAATTCCTGGCCCATTGTCTCTAATCAGAATTTTTGTTTTGGTTTCATCGGTTTGGACAGAGATGGATACTTCCGAAAACTTCGGAGTGTACTTCACTGCATTGGAAATCAAATTTGTAATGCAGTGGTTCAAACGATCTTCATCTACATAAACACTTGTTTGTGGGAAATTGGAATCAAAATTTAAAAGCACATGGTATTGTTCAGCAAAGGTTCGCATTCCATCCACGGAAGTCTGTAGGATTTCCTTCAGTTGGTAGGTTCTGAACTTAAAGTTAATGTTCCCTGAATCCAATGCTTCGATATCAAGTAGGTCAGTCACAAAGCGAACTAACCTTTGGGTATTCTTTCGGCAAATATTGAGTAAAGATTTGGTTTGGTTGGAAACTTCACCGGCAACACCAGCAAGCAATAAATCAATGGATCCTTTAATCGATGTGAGTGGGGTTCGGAGTTCATGGCTCACCAAACTGATGAATTCATTTTTTAGGGCTTCTGCTTTTTTTCGTTCTGTGATATTCCGAATGATTGCAAGTGCATCCTCATCACCTGCTTTTGTAAACCTTGCTTCAAAATATTTTTCCCCATCTGAATCGTGGATGGAATATTCTACAGATTTACTCACTCCCAAATCGATCACTTGTCTTAGGATTGCATGAACTTCCTCTAATTTATTTTCAGGGAAAATTTCTTTTATGTCTGAATAACGAAGGTTAGTGTCTTTATTTTTGCAGTCCCAACCAGTAAAATGAGGGAATTCTTTGTGATTGATGGTTTGTCCATTTCTGTGGATGCCATACAAAGAATCAGGAAGCGCATTCAAAATGGTTTTGTTTTTGGTGATGATTTGGCTAAATTCATCTTTTGCATTTTTTTGATTTGTCACTTCGGTTGCAATGATGATGGTAAAGTTTTCTTGTGGGAACACTTGCATATCATACCAACCCAAAGTTTCAAAGTAGGTTTCTTCGGATCGAAAGGTTTTTTTTTCTTTGATGGCTTCTGATAATTGGGTTCCAAATTCGATGGATTTCAAAACTGGAAATAAATTCCAAATGTTCTGCCCTAACATTTCTTCTGCGGATTTCCCTGCCATTTCCACAGCTTTTGCATTGACATAGGTGTAATTTCCGTCCTTGTCTAATACATACACCGCATTCGAACGTGTTTCTAGGATTTTGTCAAAGTATTGGGGGACAAAATTGTGCCAATTTTGGCTGAGAAGTTGCTTTGCATCAAAAAAGCTCTCTTCATCCTTGAAAAAGCTTTTGATTTTTTCTAGAAATTCATTCATAGGTGCAGGTATACGAAAACTAAACCAAAGTTATGATACAAGTCAGCAATTTATCCAAATTTTACGGCGAAAAACGAGCCATCTCAGGGCTCAATTTTAAATTAGAAAAAGGTGAGATCGTGGGCCTGCTTGGCCTAAATGGGGCGGGAAAAACCACCACCATTCGCATCCTCACTGGGTATTTGATCCCAAGTGCGGGTGATGCTTCCATCGATGGAAAGTCGATCTTTGATTTTCCATTGGAAGCAAAACAAAAGATCGGATACTTACCAGAAACACCTCCACTTTATGAGGATATGACAATATCCGAATACCTTCAATTTGTGGGTCGTATCAAAAAAATTGAAGCCTCTAAACTAAATTCAGAAATGGATAAGGTGATTGAAAAAACAAATCTCACTCATGTGAAAGATAAACTCATAGGAACCTTATCCCTTGGGTATCGCAAACGTGTGGGAATTGCGCAGGCCATTTTGGGTGATCCTGAAATTGTGATTATGGACGAACCCATCTCTGGACTTGATCCAAAACAAATTGTCGAAATCAGAAGCCTTATCCGAAGTTTGGCGGGAAATCATACGGTTCTCATCTCAAGCCATATCCTCACTGAGATTTATAAAACCTGTGATAAATTTTTATTCATCCACAAGGGAAGTTTGAAACAAGAACTCACTTTGTCACGTTTGGAAGAGGAGATGAACCGACTTGCAGGTTGGGAAGTTGGACTTTCTGGCAAACCAAAAGAGGAATTGAACCAATTTATGAAAACAGTTCTTTCTGGAAATGATACGGTTACCGAACTGGGAACAAATAAAGAAGAAGAACAATTTTTAGTTAGAACATCAAATCCGAAACAATTCAAAGAATCCTTATTTTCAAAGGCTTTGTCTTCAGGGATTCAAATTGAATCATTAAAAAAACAAGAAGTGTCACTCGAACAGATTTTTATGGAGAAAATATGAACTGGCAATCGGCTGTTTGGATCTATAAAAAAGAATTACGATTATTTTTTGGGACATATATGGGGCCACTTGTGCTTGGTGGGACAGCATTTTTAAATGCACTGTTTGTGATGATCCTCAATTTTAATGGCACTGCCAATTATGAAATCGCAACCTACATCACCTTTATCTCGTTTATGACAACCATTCTCATTGCTATGGTGATCATTTCTATGGGTTCCATTGTGGAAGAAAAAAATAAAGGAACACTGGAGCTTCTGTTCACTTCACCAATTACAGATTTGGAAATCGTTTTCGGCAAATTTATGTTTGGTGTGACAGTTTGTGGTATCATCACTGTGTTTATCAACGGACTTTTTCCACTTCTATTGTATACATTCTGGAAAGCTCCATTTTATATGGTTGCTTCTGGGAGCATTGGAGTTTTTTTACTTGGGGTTTTTACCTTCACCATAGGTATGTTTGGTTCCAGTCTTGGAAAAAACCAAATGATATCACTCCTTATATCGGTGCTTATCATTTTGACACTTTGGGTGGTTGGTTATTTTTCTCATCTTTTCCAAGCAACTACGAGAAAAGTATTATTCCATTTACATATTTTTTCACACTTTGCTGCCTTTGCAAAAGGTGTGTTACCGTTAACAGGAATTGTTTTTTTCTTAAGTGGAACTTTCCTATTTTTATACTTAACTGTTAAGGTCTTGGAATCCAGGAGATGGAGAGGTTAAATCATGTTATTATCTGCTGATAGAGTTTTACCATTTGTTAGTTTAGTTTCCCTTTTCGCCTATTTCTTGTTTGATGGAATGGTGGGGGATCCCAAAAGAAAAATCCTTTTTTTGGGTGTTGTGTTTTTGTTTTTAGCATCGGATACAATTGTCCGGGCTTTTTCCAAAGGAATCCGAAAAGAAGACCAAAATCGTTATATTGCTGCAATTTTTGGAATCACCGCATTTTTACTTTCAGTCCTTCGTGACTTTTTAGATTTAAAACCTGTTGCAGGTTTTAACGAGGAAGTGAGCGCCATTCCCAAAATCAGAGAATTTTTACTTTTATGTGTGGTTCTATTTTCTTTGGTATTTTTGTTACAAATCATTTTACTTGAGATTGGTAAGTCTTCTTTGGAAGCACAAAGTAATTTGGCAAAATCCAAAAGTTCTTTGTTACAAAATGCAGTGCTTGGGTTTTTATTTGTATTACCGATCCTTGTAGCGGTAAATTATTTTGCGATCAAACGAAACTATAACTTTGATTTGAGTAGCCAAGGGAAATTTTCATTATCACAAATTTCAAGAAACTTAATCAAACCCATTTCCCAAGATGTTACCATTACTGCTTTTTACCCAAGACCTCTCGAAGCAGATGGACCTGCCAATGGAGACAAATTAGCAGCTTTTGCATTAACTCGAGTACGACCAGATATTGAAATTTTACTCGACCAAATCAAATCCGAAAATTCACACATTACGGTTCAGTTCATCAATGCGGATGTAGAAATTGATTTATTAAAAGAGTTTGGACAAGTTTCGAATGGAACGATTTTTGTTCGTTCTAAAAAACAGTCGTTACTCTCTTCCACAACTCCATTTGCAGAAGAAAGGGTGATCGCCAAAGAACCAAAAGATTTGGAGGACTTAGAACGTAAGTTAGTTGCAGCTTTACTCAATGTCACCACAGATCAGAAAAAAGTGTATTTCACTGTTGCCAATGGCGAACGGTATGGAATGGCATTTCGGGCACTTCCCAATGAACAGGTAAATCGGTTTGTCTCTTCCTTACAGTTTTTAAACTTTAAAGTGGCAGAACTTGGATTTGCGCAAGGTTGGCCTTCCAAATTACCGGAAGATGCTGATATGCTTGTGATCCTTGGGCCAACAGTTCCTTTTTCCAAGGAAGCAAGAGAAGAATTAAACAAATATGTTTTGGAAAAAAATGGGAAAGTTCTTATCACGATGGAACCAAAAGGGAGTGAGGACTTTGGTTGGTTGTTACGATCTGCCGGTTTAAAATTTAATGCTTCTCCACTCATCGAAAGAGATGAAAAACCTGGATTCATCGTCGCAAAACGATTCCCAGACAATCGGCTGACGGACCTATTACAAAAGAAGGATATGGGAATACTTTTCCCTTACAGCGGTTATTTGGAGACGGAACCCAATGCTCCAACACCATTTGTTTGGAAATCAGAGGCCTTACTCGAATCAGGTTTTGATGCCTACCAAGACCTAAACAAAAATGGAAAGTTGGATACAAACGAAAAAAAGGAAAGTAAAATCCTGTCCACTGTCTTATCACCGATGTCTCTCACTGGTGAAAAATCTGGAAAAATCATTTTACATACGGGAACAAGTTGGATTACCGATCAGTTCATTCCGTACGTAATGAACTCTCAATTCTCTACGGTATCCATCACTGGACTTTTCCAGGATAGTATTGTGGCAGAAATTCCGTTGAAAAAAGACGAAGTGGATACCATTACATTGTCCGACAACCAAAAGTTAGTTGCTTGGGCAATTGGTGTCTTTTTGTTTCCTGGATTTATTTTAGCTGTTGGTTCTTACTTTGTGTATGCCAGACGTAAACATTCTTTGTTAGAAGTATGAAACAAAAATTAACTTTAGTAATCATTGCTTTTTTGGGTTTGTTCCTGCTTTTCTATTTGATGGAGGACCATCCAGAAAATATTTCGGAAACCAATTATTGGAAAGAAGATTGGAACGCGATTCGTTACAACCCACCTAAACCAGAATGGTGTGGGAATTTGGTTCCTAGTTTTGCAGATTCCTCTATGGTGTTCCGAAAACTTTCCAGAGGATGGAATGCTCCAGCTTTGTTCACAGTCACATCCGAAAAAAATGGAAACGTTTTGGTGTACGAAGGAAACTATAATGTCAAAAATAGTTTTTCTGAAATTAGTGTACTCAAAACAAAACTCATTGAATCTGCAACAGACGAAATCAAAAAAACATATTGTTTAAATGAATTTTCTCCCTCTTTAACTGTTTCTAAAGAAAATGGAAAGGAAATACAATTTGATTCCGAGAAACAATTGTTATTTGGAAAAAAAATTGGTGCCGATGATGGTAGAGTCGCGGTTGCAATTCAAAATGAGATCATCGCTCCTTACCAATACATCATTGAAAAATTTAGGACACCGGTTACCAATTTCCGGGAGAAGGCATACATTTCTGTTTCGGAAGGATTCATAGAAGAACTAAAATTTTCGGGACAAGGAAATCTCGTGCAGGTGGAAAACCGAGCGAAAAAAAACCAATACAATGTATATGTCAACAATTGGAGTCGGACAACTGGGGAACGAATTGTTTTGCCACCTGATGTAGGAAACCAATGGGAGAATGTAGCGAAAGGGCTTAAGGTTGAGTTTTATCCTGATGAAGCAGGGGCACCTCAGTTTCCATCCCTTCCTGAAAACGTGAACCCTGAGGCCATTTTGGAAGTGAACATTTCCAATGGCACAAAAATCAAATTGTCTTTTTTCCCCGTTTGGGAATCGCCAGAGAGTAAATGGCGCCCTGTTGTTCGCCAATTTCCTTCGCATTTTGATGAATCCATCACATGGATGAAAGAAGAATCCTTCCAAAATTTAGTGAATGCGGTCATGAAAGTGAAAAGTGCTTCCCGATACGAGCGCCCCAACCAGAAAATCCAATAAGGTGCAAAAAGTTTCAACCATCGTACAACGGACGGGACTCATCCGTGATTTATTTTATTCTCCTATGTCTGCATTTGAATCCTACTTTCAAAAATCAGACTTGGGTGGGCGTGATTTATGGTTATGCCATTTACAATTGGCATTACTTGCACCACTTGCCAAATTTCTAGGGAACTGCATCCAAATATTGATTTTTAAAGTTTCCTTTGTTGAAGAAGAAACAAAACTCACTTACACCCAAGGTGTTGGCACCGTATTCTTTTTTTATCTCGGATTTTACTTTGTAGTTAGGCTTGTCGACAGTTTTCGGATGTACCACCAAATGCGAGACCGAACAAAAGATTGGGATGGTCCAGAACCACATGTTTTTATCATTTCCTTTTTGGCATTTACAGCAACTTCTATCTTTTGGATTTTCCCAGCACCAATCCCCTTATTTATGTTAGCTGTCGGGTTCTTATATTCATTACATTTATCGTATTTTTATTTATCCATTCGAAGGGCTTGGAGTTCCCTAGACTTTTTGTTTTTTCTGATGAAAGTGGTTTTATTCTTTTTGGTTCTACTTTCAATTCCTTTGTTTTTTTATAACCTAGTTAGGACGGTACTCTTTTGAAGATTTTTTTGGTAGGAATTGGTGGAATTGCCATGGGCAATTTGGCGTATATGCTCAAACAACAAGGTCATGACGTATCTGGTTCAGATCAAAATTTATACCCACCGATGTCCGATAAATTGGTAGAGTGGGGGCTTTCACCTAAATCTGGTTATCGCAAAGAAAACGTGAAAGGGGCAGACCTTGTCATCATCGGCAACGCCATCTCAAGAGGAAACCCAGAAGTAGAAGAAGTATTAAACACAGGCATTGAATACATGAGTATGGCAGAAGCCATTGGCCATTTTTTCCTAAAAGGGAAAAAACCAATTGTGATTTCAGGAACGCATGGCAAAACCACCACCACATTTCTCACCCATTGGATTTTAGAATCGATTGGTTTAAAACCTGGACTTTTTGTGGGTGGGATTCGTAAGGATGGCTTCCCTGGCTTTGCCATTGGAGAGGGGGATTATTTTGTCATTGAAGGTGATGAATATGATTCTGCTTTCTTTGATAAAAGTTCCAAGTTTTTACATTATCGGCCATTTTACCTAGTGATGAATGCACTTGATTTTGATCACGCGGATATTTTTGCCAATTTAGATGCGATCAAAGTGATGTTCAAACGGCTGTTAAACTTAGTTCCTGGTCGGGGTAAGGTGTTTTACTGGAAAGGTTCCAAAAATTTAAGTGATATCACAAAAGACTACCAACATGCACCTGTAGAATCTTTTGAATTGGGTGATAAAAATTCCATTTTTAAATATGAAAAAGGTATTTTAACTGAGATTCGCACAAAGGCAAAAATCAAACCTTCGCTCATTGGATCACATAACTATCGTAATGCGGAAGTTGCGGTGCGTGTCTGTCTAGAAATTGCTCCACAAAAACGAAAAGAAATTTTGGAAGCTGTGGAATCCTTCCCTGGTGTGAAACGTAGGCAAGAAAACCTGTATGTTTCCGAAAACAGTTTACTTGTAGAAGACTTTGCCCACCACCCAGTTGCCATCCAAGAAACAATCAAAGCCCATAAGGAAGCTTACCCGGGTTACAAAATCATTTCTCTTTTTGAGCCAAGGAGTGCGACTTCGCACCGAAATGTATTCCAAGATGATTTTGCTAAATGTTTTAAAGGCAGTGATGTGAGTGTAGTCACAGAAGTTTACCAAGTGGACAAAGTCAGTAAAACACTACGCCTCAATGTAAAAAAATTGGTAAAGGACATCAAAACGAATACCAAAAAAGAATCATTTTATGTGGTCTCTCCCAAAGACATTCCTTCTCTATTAAAAAAGATATTACCTAAATACAAAAAAGATAAACTCATCATACTTGCCATGTCAAATGGTGCTTTTGGTGGGATTTATTCTGAATTAAAATCCTTAATGGAAACAAGAGAATCAGTATGAGTCTATCCCAAGAAATTGAATCCTTAGTCAAAGAGGCTGAGTCCGTTTTAAATGTTGTTACAACTGAACAAGAGTTAGATGCCGAGAAAAACCAGTTCCTTGGAAAAAAAGGGAAACTCACTTCTGTTCTTAAGGGTCTAGCCTCCTTATCAGTTGAAGAAAAAAAGACAATTGGAAAACAAGCAAACGAAGCACAAACGAAACTCGAAAGCATTGTAGAGGCCAAACGAGTATCGCTCAAAGAAAGTTTTTATGAAAACCAATTGGGAAAAGAATTTTTTGATTCCCTTCGTCCGCTTCCTAAAAAAGAAAGAGGCAGTTTGCATCCCATTTCCCAAATCCAATATGAGATAGAGGATATTTTTACATCCATGGGTTTTTCTGTGATGGATGGCCCAGAAGTGGAAACGGATGAAAACAATTTTGGTGCCTTAAACTTTACGGATGACCACCCTGCACGGGATATGCAAGATACGTTTTATACGGTCGATGGCAATCTGCTTAGAACCCACACTTCTGCCATCCAAGTTAGAGCTCTCCGAAAATTAAAACCACCTTTCCGTATCATTGCGCCAGGACGTGTGTTCCGTTACGAAGAAGTGGACGCTTCCCATGAAAATACTTTTTACCAAGTAGAAGGGATGGTAGTCGGTGAAAACATTTCGGTTGCCCACTTGATTTACACCATGGAAACACTTTTATCAAGAGTGTTCCGAAAGGAAATCAAAACAAGACTCCGCCCTGGATACTTTCCCTTTGTCGAACCTGGTTTTGAATTGGACATCAATTGTTTGGTTTGTAGTGGAGATGGTTGTAGTGTTTGCAAACAATCAGGATGGTTGGAACTGCTTCCTTGTGGGCTTGTCCACCCCAATGTCTTAGAATCTGCTGGTCTTGATTCCAAACAATGGACAGGATTTGCCTTTGGACTTGGGCTTGACCGTTTGGTAATGATGCGTTACGGGATCCACGACATCCGTTATTTCCAATCCGGGAATTTACGGTTTTTAAAACAGTTTTAGGTGAGAAGCCAGGCGATGAAACTTTGTTTGGTATCTGGTTTTTTCTCCGAGCCATAATGAAACTCAAGTCGCCACCATCAAGTTAGGTGGTGACTTTTTCTTGTTAAATCCTTTTGTTTTATCCCAATACCACTGCTTGGATTTTTCCTTCCATCATTTGGAATTCGACTTTGGTTTTTCCAAGTTCCAAACCATCCTTTGATACAATCTCTTTTCCTTCTTTGTCATAGAGGTTTGTAAGAACCATCTCACCATTGTCTTTGGTTGAACAAACAATGAGGTAAGGAGGTTTTTTTTCACCACCTGGATTGAAGTAGATTGTTGTGGCAGAGAGAATGGTGGCTTTTTCCTTCTCCTTGGGACTTGGAACATTTACTTCTAAAGGTTTCATGTCGATGGGTGCTTTCGGTGTTTTTTCAGTTTTGTCTTTGGCAAATAGAATCACAGAATTGATGCTATCAATCCCACCGTTACCTCCAAGCAAACTCACCTTAGGTGGTTCACTGAGAACATTAGGGATCGGATTTACGGCAAGCCCATATTGACTTGCGATATCGACAAGTCCCGTTGCCCCGGAGATGGCCATCGCCGCTTGGTAATTCAAAATCCCTCCACCCAAATTGATGGGAATTTCTTTGGTGCCATTGGAGATTTTTCCTTTGCGAAGGGCACCTGCCATTTCTTTTGGAGAAACTCCGAAGTACAATGAGGCTTCATGGATGATCATCCCTGTAAAACAATCATAAATCCAGGCATATTCAATTTCAGAGCGACTGATCCCACTCGATGCTACTGCTCGTTCACATGCAAGTCCCGCAGGGCTTTTTAAATCCTTTTTTTGGATGAGGTATTCTGCATGGGCACTATGACCCGAACCAATCACATAAATGTGTTTTGCATCAGATTTGATCACTTTGTTTTCAATTAACTTTTGTTTCATGGCCTCAGAAGTGATCAGGGTAGCAAATCCATGGTCTGTGACAATGGCAATCATCGGTGTGCTATAAACCCCAGAAAGTGGTTTTTTTAACTGTTTTTCCACCATTGGTTTTTGGTATTGAAAGGCACGAGGATTGGTCTCAGCTAAGGAACGGAAATGTTTTGTGATTTCTTCTAAGTCTTCACATGTCACACCCGTATCAAACATCATTCGTTCACATAACAAAGAATAGAGGCCGATGAGGGTTGCTCCATAAGGCATCTCCCAATCTTTATGGCATACGGTAGCTGTTAATCGTTTGAGGTCGGAAACTTGTTTGAAAACAGATTTCGGAATGTCCGCGGCAGCGACAAGCACCACAGCGTAGGGATTTGCTTTTACGATGGTATGTGCCGTTTGGATGGCACCACCCACACTAGCCCCACCAAGATCAACCGTATGGCAGGCAAGGCCCCCAAACCCCATATCGTTTGCATCTTTGATTGTAAACCCATACCCCTCTCTGCCAAGAGACTGAGCTTCTACGGAAACAAAATCGGTGAGGTAGGGTTTGAGTGTTTCTCTGGTTGTTCCGAGGAATCCAAAGAGTTTATCTACCGATGTAAAAAGTAAGGAATGGTATTTTTCTAAAGGAGAAAGGTTTTTATAAACTTCTTGGTCAAATTCAGATTCAATGGTGTCACTGACACCAAGTAAAATAGGGTCCATGGAGCCATATTTGAACTAACCTTCGATATTCATCAACGCATTCATTCGAAAATCTTGTATGATTTGTTTGCAGCGTTCAGTGATCCGATTCAAACTTTCCCCAAACTTTTTGCCATTATAAGCATTAAAGGAATTTGGGTATTCCTTTTCGTTCACTTGGACAATCATATCAGGGTTGATCCTGTTTTTTGCTGTTAGATCCTGTACGGCGACGATGATGTTTTTAAGAGCAATACATCCATCTTTTAATAGATTTTGAGAGGCCTTTTCAATCACAATGGCATTCCCATTGGCATCTAACAAAGTTTTGATGAATTCTTGCATTTTCATGGAAGGAAGGCCACGACGGGTGAGCCCAATCCGTTCCACTTGTAGTACGGCATCTTGCAAATAGGAATATTCTGGTGTACCCTTAAAGATATAAATCAGAACCGGAAGTTCCATTTCTGTAAAATCCAACATGGCACCATAAAAGTATCGAGTTTCCAGTTTTGCCAAAGGATGGAAGTCAACCTTTTTGTAATTGGCTAACTTTTCAATCGACTCATCCATAATTCGATTTAAGGTTTGGGCTTTTGCTGCTTCTTTTTTGGCAGCAAGTTCTTGGAATTTTGATTTGAGTTGTTCCAAAAAAGTCACTTCTTCGGTAAGGAATTTTGTGATATTCCCACGAAGTTTTAATACTTGGATGTAACGCTGCTCAAACCCTGTTTGGTCAAATGCTTTGGGATTTAGTTTCCCATGTTCTTTGTATTCCGATCGAATTTTTTCTAATATGGCTTTTGTTTCTGCTTCCGACAATTCTTTCATTTAGATTGTTTCCAGTGTTCAATTTCCAAAATGGTTTTATCTAAGTCCTGTGCAAAATAAAGTGAGGCATTTTTTGCATCCACAAACATCAATTGGTTGGCGTATTGCAATTGTTTCACTTGGATTTCATTTTTGAGATTCAATATATTCAATAACTGCAAACTTAACTTTTTGAGGTCTTTGATGATAGCATCTGTATGCCTTTGCATTTCAAACAAATGTAAATGATTCAATTTTTCTTTGTCTGATTCAATTAACTTCATCTCTTCTCGTTTTTCCACAGGTGATTTGGAAATGTAATAAGTGATTGGACGAGGGTAAGAGGTCATTTCTTTATGAAGATCGATCATTTTATCAATGGCTTCAAAAACTGTGGCTTCCATTTCTCTAGAAAAATTTCCCACAATATTTTTGTTTTCGGAAGGATCTCCTGTGAGTTCAAAAATCCGAGAGGATTGTAGGTTCCGAATGATGGCAGTGATGCGCTCCCGATAGGTTGCGATGATCTTTAAAAAATCGTCGATGCGTTGTTGGGCTGTTTTTTCCCCTGTCCCTTCCTCAAGCCTCATATTTGCTGTGATGGTTGAAGTGTCTTCTTCTTCCTCTGGTTTATGAGGGTCAGGTGTGTTCAGAAGGCCCTCATGGGAAAGGGTTTCTTCTGCCTTGGGAGGTTCCTCTCCTTCAAAGATATCCAAATCCACATCTTCTCGCATCAGGTTCTCTTCCGACAATGGGGTCAGTTTTTCTTTGGAGATTTCCAAAGGTTTGGTTCCTTTTTCAGGCGCGGTGAGTTTCGGATCAGGTGTAGAAATCAATTTCCCTAAAATGGGATTGGCCCTCAGGTCTTCTGAGATGATTGGTGGTGGCGTAGCAGTCGGTTTGGTTTCAGGATTTGGTTCCGTTGTGGTCTTCGTTTCTTTTGTCTGGGAAACTGGATGGAGGGGCAGGACCTCAAAATGGTTCCCCATGAGTTTTAATATTTCGATCCTTCGGATTTCTTTATTGAAACGTAAGGCGTAACGATTGTTATCTTTATCAATATAACGTTGTTGGATCTGGGAAATGGAAAGTTTTTGTGGATCGATGTCTGTGATCGAATCAATTTTAATGTAATGGTATTTTGATTTTTCAGGAGTCACAGTCGCAAAATTTCCAATAAAGCTTCTGTGAAAGCATATGAGAGTAATACGTTCGGGTCAACTTCCTTCTCCCGAGAAATGAGGCTTAAGGTAAAAAAATCATACCGTGAGAGTTCCAATCGTTCATAGTGGCCGAGCTCCCCTTGCGGGTAGTGTCCTACTTCTAATCCTTCCAATTTGAGAGACAAAATAGCCATTTTCACCACAAGGCCGATGTCGAGGTGGCGCTCGGTCAAGATCTTGTAGAGTTCGGAATCAATCCAAATGAGTGCAGAAAACATAGTCCCTCCACCTGAGGAGGTCCAAGGAATGCCATTTGGTACTCATTTTTTTCTCTTTCGCCTTGACCGGCAGAGTGGTACTCAAAAGATAAGTAAAAATTCCTCATAGGGGACATTCCTTGGCTAATTTAAAATCATCTAAAAAAGACATCCGTAGAACTGCTCGTAGAAAAGAGCGAAATGGAGAAGACCGTAGCGAATTACGTACCTACGCACGCCTTCTCATCAAAGCCATCAAATCTGGCGACAAAACGGAAGCATTGTCCGTATTTTCAAAACTTTCTTCTAAATTGGATCGAGCTGCAAAAACAAAACTCATCCACAAAAAAAATGCAGATCGTAAAAAATCCCGTATGGCACTTCGCATCAATTCCATTGAAGCAAAAGCCGCCTAACAATCGCATTTAACTCCTAGGAATGAGGCCACCATCGAGTGGCCTTTTTTATTTCTATTTCTCATTTACAGAATTCGAACACCTAGTTTACTGGTCATAACAACGGGCGATTAGCTCAGCTGGGAGAGCAGCTGCCTTACAAGCAGCGGGTCGGCAGTTCAATCCTGTCATCGCCCAAACCGTTTGCCTTCATTCTATACTGATTTCCCTTTCACAAACAGTTCGCACAAAGCAAAAAGATAGACTTACAGTGCGAATCCAAGAGCCTTGATCGTATTGTATGCATTTTACTAAAGAGTATGATCTGTCCTCTCTTATGATTTCCATCTCCGGTGTTCGGGGTAAAATCACACAAGGATTTGGATTGGAAGAGGCACTTGCTTTCTCTAAATCCTTCGCAACCATGATGAACGGTGGCACGGTTGTGGTTGGTCGGGACTCAAGACCAAGTGGTCCTTATTTAGAATCGCTTCTCACCTCTGCCTTGTTAGCTTCTGGATCTTCCGTTTTAACATTGGGCCTTGTTCCGACTCCCACAACAAAGGCAGTCGTGAATTTGGCAAAAGCAAATGGTGGGATTATGATTTCTGCTTCTCACAATCCGATGGAGTGGAACGCATTTAAATTTATTTCCAAAAAAGGATTTTTCTTTTCTGCCGAAGAAAACCAAAAACTTCTATCCATCCTCCAGTCAGGATCCTTTACCAAAGAACTTGTATCTCCAAAAGGTTATATCGATTCGGGAGAAGATTATATCGACCTCCATTTGTCTTCAGTTTTAAAACGAGTGAATGTAAACAAAATCAAAAAGAAAAAGTTTACTGTTTTTGTGGATGCAGTGGGTGGAGCTGGATCATACGTAGTTCCAAAGTTTTTACAGATGTTAGGCTGTAAGGTAATCTCACACAATTGTAATCCGGATGGAACCTTTCCGAGGCCACCCGAACCAACGGCTGCCGCTTTAAAGACGGTTGAACCTAGTTTTAAAAAATCAAAAGCAAGTATTGGTTTTGCACTCGACCCAGACGCAGACAGATTGGTTTTATTCACTCCCAAACGGGGAGCCATTTCAGAAGAGTATACCCTTCCCTTGGCGCTTTTGAACGTACTCACAAACTCCAAGAAAAAATCAAAGGTTGTGGTTAACCTTTCTACTAGTTTTTTAAACGAAGAAGTGGCTTCTCGATTTGGTTGCGAAGTGATCCGCAGTAAAGTCGGTGAAGCAAACGTTGTCGAAGAAATGATTAGAACCAAGTCAGTGTTTGGTGGCGAAGGGAATGGTGGGGTGATTGATCCCAATATCCCTTCTTTTGGACGGGATACACTCTCAGGGATTGCACATATCCTAAACGTTATGGCAGAAACTGGAAAGTCCATTGATGAACTGATGGATGAGTTGCCAAACCTATATATGGACAAACAATCGTTTCCTTTGGCAAAAGGTATGTCGTTACAAAGTTTATATGAAAAATTTACATCTGAGTTTTCTCCGAAACTCATTTCCGAAAAAGATGGGTTGTGGATGTATGTATCTGATTCTTGGATCCACATACGCCCTTCGAATACGGAACCAATCTTTCGTGTCATTACAGAAACAAAGTCCCAAACTGATTTGGAATCTACCTTAAAGAGGGTAAAACAATGTGTGGAATCGTAGGATATTTAGGTAAGAGAGAAGCTCTCCCCGTCATCATCAAAGGACTCAAACGATTAGAATACCGTGGTTATGATAGTGCCGGAGTAGCATTGTTAAATGGTGGATTGGAAATCGTTAAAAAAAAGGGCAAGGTTGCTGATTTAGAAACAGAAATTGGCAATCGAAAATTAGAAGCTAGCCTTGGAATTGGGCACACTCGTTGGGCAACACACGGTGAACCAAACGATCGTAATGCGCACCCACATACTAGTTCTGATGGAAGTCTCGCAATCATCCACAATGGGATCATTGAAAATTATGGATCCATCAAAAAAGAATTAGAAAGTAGTGGCCATAAGTTTAAGTCTGATACCGACTCAGAAGTCCTTGTCCATTTAATCGAAGAAATTAAAAAGCAAAATAATTGTTCAATTGATGAAGCCGTACGTTTGGCTTTAAATGAAGTGGTTGGAGCATATGCGATCGTCGTACTTTCAAAAGACAATGAAAGAAGTATGATTGCCGCAAGAAAAGGATCACCACTTGTAATTGGAATTGGTGAAGATGAATACTTCGTTGCTTCAGATGCGACACCTATCATTGAATACACGAATAATGTCACTTACCTCAATGACCAAGAGATGGCCATCATCAAAGAAGGAAGTCTTGTTGTTAAAAATTTAGAAAACGTAACCAAAACTCCATTCATTCAAAAACTAGAATTGGATTTGGAAGACATAGAGAAAGGTGGTTACCCACACTTTATGTTAAAAGAAATTTTTGAACAACCCAAATCTGTTCGCGATGCGATGCGTGGTCGATTGGTATCACGGGAACACCATTTGTTCTTAAGTGGGATCAATCAATACCTCAATCGATTTTTGAATGCAGATCGATTGATTTTAGTTGGATGTGGGACTTCTTGGCACGCAGGACTTATTGGTGAGTATTTGTTTGAAGACCTTGCGCGAATTCCCACAGAAGTGGAATATGCATCTGAATTTCGTTACCGTAATCCCATCGTGACCGAACGTGATGTTGTCATTGCGGTTTCTCAGTCTGGTGAAACTGCAGATACACTTGCTGCCATCGAACTTGCTAAGTCCAAAGGAGCATTGATTTTTGGAGTATGTAATGTGGTTGGTTCTTCCATTGCACGTGCTTCACATGCGGGTGCCTATTTGCATGCAGGTCCTGAGATCGGAGTTGCATCAACAAAAGCATTCACTTCCCAAGTCACAATTTTAACAATGATGGCACTTTATTTAGGATTAAAGAGAGGATCGATTTCTCTTTCTGACTACCAAACATTATTATTAGAATTAGATTCTATCCCCGACAAAGTTGCCAAAATTCTAACCAAAGATGAAGAAATCAGAAATATTTCTGAACATTTTTATAGAGCATCTAACTTCCTTTATTTGGGACGAGGATTTAACTTCCCAGTCGCATTAGAAGGTGCTTTGAAATTAAAAGAAATTTCTTACATCCATGCGGAAGGATACCCAGCTGCAGAAATGAAACATGGTCCAATTGCTCTCATTGATGAAGATATGCCTGTTGTATTCATCGCAACAAAAGATGGCTCTTACGAAAAAGTGATCTCCAATATCCAGGAAGTGAAAGCGAGAAAAGGAAAAGTCATCGCAATCGTTACAGAAGGTGATACCGAAATCAAAGGAATGGCAGATTATACCTTTGAAATTCCAAAAACGGCAGATGCACTTGTGCCATTACTGGCAGTGATCCCACTGCAGTTATTATCATACCACATAGCAATTCTTAGGGGATGCAATGTGGACCAACCTAGGAATTTAGCAAAATCGGTTACTGTGGAGTGATTTGTGAATCTCCTATTAGATGATTCAAAACGAAATTCTGCTTTAGAACCACTTTCAAGGTTCCATTCTTTTTTTGAATGGAACTTGGGAGGTATGTCCTTACTTGAAAAGTTGGAAAGGAAGTACCCTGGTGCCAAAATCTTTTACAAAGGCCCAAGTCCTGATTTTGAAACTTTAATTTTTAATCGTTATCCTCATGTGTTTCCAGCAACACTAGAATCCTATGATTCCATTTATAGTTCTGATTCCTTTTTGCCTTGGGAATTATTAGGAACAGTTACTTCCATCATCGAAGACACTCTCAATGTTGAAAAAGAATGGAAACGGTTCCGTCAAAAGTACAAAGCAAAACAATCTGGATTCCATATCGTTGGAAAAGACAAACATTTATACATCCATCCTGGTGCGACAGTGTATCCAGGTGTTGTTTTTGATACCACACATGGTCCCATCCTTGTGGAAGATGGTGTGAAAATTTCTTCCTTTAGCTTTTTGGAAGGCCCGTTATTTATCGGAAAAAATAGCCAGATTGACAATGCTCGCATCACAGGTGGAACTCTGATTGGAAACCAATGTCGCATTGGCGGTGAAGTAGAAAATTCTATCATTTTAGATTTCACCAACAAACACCATGAAGGTTTTTTGGGCCATAGCTTTGTTTCCAATTGGGTCAATTTAGGAGCTTTGTCGACTACTAGTGATCTTAAAAATAATTATGGAATCGTTAAACTAAAAATAGGTGAATCTATCGTTAATACTGGGACCATTAAATTTGGATCCATCATTGGTCCCTTTACCAAATTAGCGATTGGTGTGATGGCAAACACAGGGACTGTTTTTGATATCGCGAGTAATGTTGTAGAATCCAGAATCCAAGGTTATGTGCCAGCATTTACATGGATCAAACCTGGTGGCCGTTATCGGTTAGAAGAGTTTTTGTTTGATACAAAAAAAATCATGGCTCGTCGTAGTATGAATTTATTTGAATTTGAAGACCTCTACCTTCGAAAATTATATGGAAAGGTTACGGAGTGAAACATGACACCTAGTTTACAGGCACATATCAATTCCGGAAAGTCAGTCGAAATTGATGGGCTTAGTTTTTTTTATTTAGATGAAGGGAAGGGTGATGAAATTATTCTTTTGTTACCTGGTTTTTTAACTACTTCCTATAACTATCGTAAACTGGTAGAATTATTATCCACTCATTACCGTGTGATTGCATTAGATTTTTTGGGAATGGGTTTCAGTAGTCGGCCTGATGGTCCTTTGTCTCATAGACTTCAAGCTCATTACCTTTCCCCGTTTTTGGAAAAAGTAGTAGGTGATAAAAAAGTCCACGTTGTCGCTTATGATTATGCCTTACCGATTTTGTGTTTTGCTTGCAAAGAACATGCAAACCAATTTAAATCTCTGTCGATTTTAGGTGGGTTTATGAACTTACCAAAATTTGGATTTTATTTTCCCTTACATTTCTTACGTTTACCACTGATTGGTGAGATGTTTTCCTATTTGTTTAGGCCACCGATCCTTTCATTTTTTTATAAATGGTTTTTGGTGAAAAAAACACATCATTTCACAAGTGAATGGGAGAGAACCATGTATCACTTGTTATTCGAAGGTAAAAATCGAAAAAATACCTTGGAGTTTGTTCGGAATGTCGACCGTTCTACACATGCGTTAAGAGAGATTGAAGAAGGCGCAAAAAATTTTGTTGGCCTCAGACAAATTTACATTGGGGAAGAGGACTACCGTATCTCTCCAAAACAAACTGAGTACATGAAAGAAACACTTCGTACAAGTAGTTTGATTTTTTTACCTTGTAAACACTTGGCGATGGAAGAATGCCCTACCGTTGTTTACGAAAAACTCCATTATTTTGTAGATAGTTTTTCTCATAAAAAAACAAAAACCTTCCACTTTAACAAACAAAACAAGGAATGATATGGAACGACTGATCTCTAAAGTGAATCCCCTGTCATCGGATTTTATAGCCAATCGGACGACATATTTGGAAACCCTGGTTCCAATTCGTAAGACAATCGAACAAGTGAAGTTAGGTGGTGGAAAAAAAGCTTTGGAAAAACACAAAGCTAGAGGAAAACTCACTGCACGTGAAAGGATCGCAGAGCTCATTGATGCAAACACAGAATTTATGGAAATCTGCGGGCTTGCTGCAGAAGCAGTATACCCAGACCCTGTACCTTCAGCTGGAATCATCACAGGCATAGGAAAGGTGGAAGGGATAGACTGTATGATTGTTGCCAATGATGCAACAGTCAAAGGGGGAACGTATTACCCACTTACTGTCAAAAAACACATACGTGCCCAGGAAATTGCAGAAAACAATTTTTTACCTTGTATCTACTTAGTGGATTCAGGTGGTGCATTTTTACCGATGCAAGATGAAGTGTTTCCAGACAAAGATCATTTTGGAAGGATCTTTTTTAACCAAGCAAGGATGAGTGCGAAGGGCATCTCTCAAATAGCGGTTGTTATGGGGTCTTGTACGGCTGGCGGTGCTTATATCCCTGCCATGTCCGACGAATCCGTGATTGTAAAGGGAAATGGTACAATCTTTTTAGGTGGTCCTCCCCTTGTCAAAGCGGCAACAGGAGAGGTGGTAACGGGTGAAGAATTGGGTGGAGCTGATGTCCACTGCCGTATATCAGGCGTTACTGATCACTATGCTGAAGATGATTTCCATGCTTTGGAAATCACTCGTTCTATCGTCAAAAATTTAAATGGCAAAACAAATACTTCTGCCAGAGAAACAGAAGAACCTTTGTACCCAGCCGAAGAAATTTATGGAATCATCGAAAGAGACTCCCGTAAATCTTATGATCCAAGAGAAATCATCGCAAGGCTAGTGGACGGGTCACGTTTTCATGAATTTAAAAAGCTATATGCAACTACCATAGTCACTGGTTTTGCCGAAATATACGGATACCCTGTGGGGATCATCGCAAATCATGGTGTTCTATTTTCTGAGTCGGCTCTCAAGGCATCACACTTCATCGAACTTTGTGACCAAAGAAGGATCCCTCTACTTTTCCTACAAAACATCACAGGGTTTATGGTAGGGAAAAAATACGAAAACAATGGAATTGCACGTGATGGAGCCAAGATGGTGAACGCAGTCTCTACCACTACTGTTCCTAAGTTAACAATTGTTACAGGTGGATCGTATGGAGCAGGGAATTATGGAATGTGTGGGCGTGCCTTTGCTCCAGAATTTTTATGGATGTGGCCCAATGCACGGATTTCAGTGATGGGTGGGGAACAAGCAGCCAATGTATTGTGGACTGTGAAAAAGGACCAAAAGGAAGCCGCAGGGGAAAAAATTCTCCTTGAGGAAGAAACCACATTCAAAAAACCAATCTTGGAAGATTATGAAAAAAAATCATCTGCCGTTTACAGCTCTGCACGACTTTGGGATGATGGAATCATTGATCCTGCCGATACAAGGAATGTATTAGGAAGGGCATTGTCGATTTTAAGTCGTCGAAAAGAAGAAAGAAAACCGTTTGGTGTCTTTCGGATGTAATTTTTTTCCTTTTCATTTCCATTTAAGGTGCAAACGTAAATCAAATGGTCATCCACGAAACGTCATCTCATCAAGTAGTCGTTATCACCATTGAAGGTGAAGTCGACTTGTACAACGCAAAAGAATTGAAAGATATTTTAGATGAGAAAATGCGCAAACACCAATATGAAATCGTGGTGAATTTAGAAAAGGTTCCCTTTATGGATAGCTCTGGGATTGGAACCCTCGTGACTGCCATGTACAAACTTAAAAAATACCATGGAAATTTGAAAGTTTGCAGTGTTCATGGATCAGTTGCTAAAGTTTTCAAAATGACAGGGATGGAAAGCCACTTAGAAGTGTTTGAAACAGAAGCGATGGCAGTGCAGTCGCTCATCAATGAAAGGAATTCTCAATCGGAATGAGGGAGTTGTAGTCCTTGTTTCACAGTTTCCATCACCGTTTTCCCTTCGAATAATTCTAATAGATACAAAGCAAATTCAAAGGCCGATCCCGGGCCAATACTCGTATGCACATGGTTATGCGATTCGATTCGTTTCCCTGTATACTTTCCACCTTCTCCTTTTGCCAAATCATCTGTTGAAGGAAATGCCGTGTAAGGATCCTCTTTTGAAATGATTTTTAATTTTCGTAAAACAGCCGGAGCGGCACAGATCGCAGCAATGTGTTTTTGAGACGTATGGAATGCATCTAGAAGAGAATGGATTTCACCATCTGCCATGAGATTTTTTGTGCCATTCATTCCACCAGGTAAAATTATGGCATCAAAATCTTTTGCGTTCACTTCAGAAAAAGTTTTGTCTGCCAAATGGATGGTATTTCGTGAAGCGATGATTGGTTCTTTTGATTTGCTCGCAGAAACAACTTCTACTTTGCCACGGCGAAGGACATCAATTAAGATGATCGCTTCCATTTCTTCAAATCCAGGACAGAGGGGAACCAAAACCTTACTTGCCATACTAAGACTTGTTTTGCTAGTTACAAATTGTTCAAGTTTTTTTGTAAAAAAACGATTCCAAGAAATGGGAACTTTCCCCCCGTTTCTCGGGTCTCATACTATAGGAGAAAGTGTTCATTGTCTATGACTGAGAAAAAAACGAATCCTTTACGATACATTGCCGTTGCGTTTAGTTTTTTATTATTGGGGACTTTTTTGTCCCCCATCCTCACATGCGGAAATTCATCAGAAAACCCATTACAATTGAAAGCTGATGGTGGAGATAAGTTATCCCCTGCGCAGACCCAAGCTGTCGCCCTGGAAGATGCGTTCCAAGAAGTGTTTGATAAAGTTTCCCCAAGTGTGGTTTCGATTGCAACAGAAGGGACTGTGAATGTTCCGTTACATCCATTTGAATATTTTTTTGGACCACCCCAAAACCAGAGAAAAGGATCTCGCCAACAAAGGTTATCTGGTTTGGGTTCTGGCATTGTCTTAAACGACGATGGCTACATCATGACAAACCACCATGTGGTGGAAAACATGGATAAGTTTACCGTAAAGTTGAAAAACAAAAGTGAATACAGTGCAAAACTCATTGGTTCGGATCCCATTGCCGATATTGCCTTGTTAAAGATCAGTGCACCCAAAGGGACCCTTGTTCCCAGTTTGATTGGTGATTCGAGTAAAGTGAGAGTTGGGAACTGGGCCATTGCCATTGGAGCTCCCCTTGGGCTCGAACAATCCTTTACTGTCGGAGTTGTCTCTGCCATCCAAAGGGGAGGGCTTGACCGGTCCGGTCTTGCCTACATCCAAACCGATGCAGCCATCAACCAAGGGAATAGTGGAGGGCCACTCCTCAACATTCGTGGGGAAGTGATAGGGATCAACCGAATGATCGTGAGCCAATCCGGTGGTTCTGATGGAATTGGATTTGCCATTCCCATCAACGAAGCTCGCAGAGTGGTGGAAGAGTTAAAGGTAAATGGATCAGTGGCTCGGGCTTGGATTGGAGCAAAAGTGGATCACATCACCGAACGAGATTTGGCACAATTTGGATTGAAAAGCAAACAAGGTGCCATCATCCACCAAATCGTGAAAGGTTCTCCTGCAGACAAAGCAGGTTTGCAGGAGATGGATGTCATCATAGAAGTGGAAGGGAAACCAGTCCGAACCCCTGATGAACTCATTGGGATCATTGTGAATTCCAAAATTGGCAAACGCATTGAGTTAAAAATCATCCGAAATAAAAATGAAATCTTGACGTCCATCACTCCAGAGAAGAAACCCAATTGAGGTGAGTTTACGAGAAGATTGGATGCAAGCGGGCGAAGAAGAACCAAACCTTCGCCCCACAAAATTGTCTGAGTTCATTGGACAAAAAGAGGTATTGGCCAATCTCTCGGTCTATGTGGAGGCGGCACGCAAACGAAAAAGCCCTCTTGACCATGTGCTCATCTCAGGCCCACCTGGACTTGGGAAAACAACTCTTGCCAATATCATTGCAAACGAACTAGCCGTTGCGTTTACGCCCACATCAGCTCCAGCGATTTCGAAGGGAGCCGATTTGGTAAGGTTTCTCACCTTACTCAAAACCAACGAAGTCCTCTTTATCGATGAAATCCACGGATTCATCAAAAAACAGGAAGAACTTTTATACCCGGCTATGGAAAACTTTTTTGTGGATCTTGTTGTGGGGGAAGGTGTCACAGCAAACGCACTGCAAATCCAACTCCAACCTTTCACATTGGTTGGGGCCACCACAAGGTCGGGGCTTGTGAGTGACCCTCTAAAGTCCCGATTTGGCATCCACCTCAAACTTGATTTTTACACCGATGAAGAGATGCAAATCATCGTCGAACGATCTGCCAAACTCTTAGGTGTGGATTTGGGGGAAGGGGTTGCCATGGAAGTTGGCAAACGAAGCCGTAAAACCCCAAGGATTGCGAACCACTTACTCAAACGTGTGCGAGACTTTGCGGAGGTGAAAAACGAAACTTCTGTTAGTCTCAAAACCTGTCGGTATGCATTTGACCGTATGGGCGTGGACCATTTGGGGCTCGATGCCGTTGACCGCCAAATTTTGGACATCCTCATCTCGCGTTACGGTGGGGGGCCTGTGGGCATCAAACCCATTGCGGTTGTGCTGGGTGAAGAGGAACGCACCATAGAAGACACCTACGAGCCATTCCTTGTGCGCGTGGGCCTCATTGACCGCACTCCTCAAGGCCGGGTGGCTACGAAAAAAGCTTACGAACATTTGGGACTTCCGTATACTGGAAATACGGGAGAAAATCGTGAAAATGGCCCCACTCTCTTTTGATTTCCGATTACCCGAAAAAGAAGAAGGGGAAAAACGTCTTTTTTTCGCCTTCACCTTTGTCATTTTAATTGCCTCATTTTTTTTAGCTCACCTCATCACTCGTAATATGTTATGGAAGATGTGGGCAGAGGAACAAGCGACCGAAACCCTTGGTCCCAAAGAACAAGAAAAAATTTACGAGGTCCTCGTCGAACAACAGTTCATCAATCCAGACAAAAAAGATGAATACAAAGCTCTATCTAACAAAGATTCGGCGGGCGGTGGTGGTGTTACAGAAAAACAAGGTTTTCATACCCTAACCAAGTTCCGTGAATTTGTGATGGGAAATTCTGCTTCCACACCAAGTAAGGCACAACCCAAGTCGGAACAAACGAAAGAAGATGATATTTTTGAATTTGGAATTTTTAAAGCAGATCCAAAATCCAATTCCAATGCAGAGGAAAGTCCTAACCAATCAGCAAGTTCTGGTCAGATGACTAAAATTCCCTTTAATTATCGTTTCCAACAAGACTTTTTGTTCCGTTGGGATGGAGCAAAAGCATTAACGATTCCCACCAAACAACTCGCAGGTTATTATTATTTCAAAAACATGTTAAAACGAATTGAGGAATCCTTTGCCCCACCTGGTGGAGGAAACTTTGCATACCGAGATATGGCGGGTGTTGTGGCAAGGGAAGGGATCAAAGAAGGGGAAACCAAAGTTTTATTTATGTTA
Organism: Leptospira jelokensis; assembly: GCF_004769635.1. Classification (GTDB taxonomy): domain Bacteria; phylum Spirochaetota; class Leptospiria; order Leptospirales; family Leptospiraceae; genus Leptospira_A; species Leptospira_A jelokensis. The sequence goes on along the minus strand of NZ_RQGH01000026.1, from coordinate 120,570 downwards.
AGTGAACAAGGACAAGTTTTGGATGTTCGTTTGGTTTCTTCTCAAGGCCAGGTGGTTGTTGACCAAGCATGTATGGATTCAATTCGCGGGCAAAATTTTGGTCCTGTCCCCGAAGAAGTAAAAGCCAAAGGTCTTATCTTTGGCATCAATTTTATTTTTCCGGGAATGCGATACTATCGTTAGAGTATTAGTTTGTTCCCTCGTTTAAAAGGGTACAACCATATTCCTTTGATTGGAATTTTGCAGTATTGGTTTTACCAAGCCCCTTTACGGTAACAGAAGTATTTTCTTTGTCCAATTTGAATTCGCTAATGGGAACCCATTGCCTTGCAAAATCATGGCACTGTTCTTCCGATAACTCCATCACAAAGTAACAACTGCAATACTCTTTGGAATAAAAACTGGAGATGATGGAAGGAAAACTGGAGAGGTGTTTCCAATTCCACTGTGCCCAAAACAAAAGTAGTAAAAATAATAAGGATAAGGTCACTGAGATTTTACGTTTCATAAGATTACCGAATTACCGATTCCTTAATTAATTTTAAAAAATCATTTTTAATAAAGGCCTTTTCTCGATCATCACCAAACCGAACAATGATGAGGTCTAGGCTTGGAATCACATACATCATTTGCCCCCAATGCCCAAGAGCAGCGAACGTGTCTTTCGGTGCATCCGGCCAAGGTTCATGGATCCCTCGATCGGGTACCCCTGTGTTTGCATACCAATGGGCAGTATAATTGTCCTGGGATAAATCTTCTGAGTAGGGAGTGGTTTTGTAACCAGGAGCAGGGGTTCTAGTGAAATTCACCCATCCTTCTGGCAATAAACGTTCCCCATTCCAAACTCCATCGTTTAAATACAAATAACCTATTTTGGCAAGGTCTCTTGCTGTGAGATAGAGATAAGAAGAACCTACATAAGTACCCGATCCATCACGTTCAAACGTAACATTCGAAATTCCTAATGGTTGGAAGATTTTCTCGAAAGGGAGTTTGTCGTATTCCTCTTTGCCATACACTTTTTTTAGAATTGCGGAAAGGATATTGGTATCACAACTTGAGTAGTACACTTGCGTGCCGGGTTCTGCACGTAAAGGTAGGTTTGCACAAAAATTGCCCATATCCGATCTTCCTCTTGTATACAACATGGCGATGACAGATGATTTTAAGGGACCACTTTCATAACCTTCCTCTGCGGCAAGTCCTGAGGACATATTCAATAAATGACGGATTGTGATTTTTTTGTGGGATTCATCTCGGCTGAGTGGCTCGTAATGATAATACCCTGGGTCATCTAATTTGATAAGCCCTTGTTTGACAGCGATTCCATACATGGTTTGTAATACACTTTTGGTAACTGACCATGTTAGGTGGACTTTCTCTTCATTAAAATTACGTGCATATTTTTCATAAATGAGTTTGCCATTCCGTAAGATGACAAGTGCATCTGTCCTTCTGCCTTTGCGGTCTGTCTCATCACCGGTACGTGTGAAGGCATACTCCTCAACTAATTTGAGTTTTGTGGAAGACACACCTACAGATTCTGGAGTGACAATCTTCCAGTTTGGATTTGGCCATTCAGGTTTTAATCGTTTTGGTAAAACTTGTACAGTGACTTCTCCACCAAAGGGAGATAAATCTTTTCCACATTGGATTGTAAAAAGAACAAAGATGAAGATTAGAATTTGTTTCATAGAATTCCCAAAGATGATTCGAAAGAGAATTCTAAGCAGATAAAATCAGTTTGCAAAGGAAAAAAGTGAAAGATTATACTTTTTCTGCATAACCCTTTAGTTTTTGTACCATAGAAAAGAGTCCATTCCGTCTGGAGATGGATAAAAACTTTGAAAGACCTACTTCTTCAATAAAACGTAAGGAGGCATTTGCTATATCTTCTGGACTTTGTCCCGAAAATACGCGTATGAGAATCGCGATAAGACCTTTGGTAAGTGCTGTGTCACTGTCAGCATCAAATTCTAATTTTCCTGCTGTGAGTTTTGGTGCGACCCAAACTTTAGATTGGCAACCTGGTACTAAATATTCATCTGTTCGTTTTTCATCTGGGAACGATGGTAATCCTTCACCTAACTCGATCAAATATTGAAACTTCTCTTCCCAATCACTGAGTTCGGAAAACTCCGCAATGATTTCCTTTTGGATTTCTTCAATGTTTTGTTTCATATTTAGAACTTCCTTTTGGGACTTCTTGGAACTTATCTTTTTTTCTCATGTAAAACTGATTGAAGTTAGATGTAGAGAGGTTTTTGATTTCGACCCGATTGACAGTCGCAACTGTTAATTCATACAAATCTTCGTTTTTATGAAAGAAATAATCCATACGAAGTTTTTCATCTAATGGATATTCTACGCCTTCCCAATTTAAGATTTTGTTTTCGAAGTCTACATACAAACATTCTGGAGGTTTAGCCAATACATAACAAAACTCACCCGGTTTTGGGACACCTTTATAAAACAGTCCGCAACCAAACATTCCATAACTGATTGTCATAAATAAAAAGGAGGTTTGAATTTTACTTTGGTATGGTATCGATTTGAATGGCATAATCTTCATTAGGATGTTATTTAAATTTTTAAAAATGGAAAGATTGGATTTCATTCTTTTTTGTCCAAAGATAAATCCAATTTTGTTTTAAGACCTGGTTTTTCTTTCATAAACTTTGATACCAAATTCGGGATCTCAGGATTTTTTTTCCCCGTGGTGGTATAATACTCTTCTAAAAGATCGATTCCTTTTTGAGAAAGGTTTTGCAAATGAAAGATGGTCGCTTCTGTAATGATTGATGTTTCTGTGATCGTATCGGGGTTTGTTGTTTTGGCTTGTCTCAATAGAGACAAAGCTCCCACATAATCCTTTTTGTAATACTTTCCAAGGCCCCGCAAAAAATTTTCTTCTCTGGGTGTAAATTGGATGCCTAATTTGTAATTTGGATCTTTTGTAATGGTGATCAATTTATCCAGGCCAGTGGCATCACCAGCTAACATCGTATTGAAGGTTAGTAACCAAATGTAAACTGATTGCAGTTCCAATGAAAGTTTGGATCTATCAATGTTGCCATACTCCTGAATCAAAACTTGTGGGCGTTTGACACCGCGATGGGTTTCCCCTAAAAACAATAATACTAAATTGTTTTCCCAATCGGCAAAAGGTGAGGAGGAATAGGATTCAGCTGTCCTTGCGTTCCAAAAAATGGAATCCAAAGTGGATTCGGCCAAAACGGAACTTCCGATAAATTCTCGGAAAGGTGATCCTAAATGTAAAATCAAACTATCATGGTCAAATTGGATCCCAAGACGGTTCAAATTCCAAAACAAGCTACGGGCAATTAAGTGGAAGGCAACGGGATCCGTTGGGTCTTTTTCTGAATAGGTGATCGCAATCGATTGGAAATCTTCGATTTCCTTCTCTTTGAGGTTTCCCGATTTCCAAAGCTCAATCGTTTTTTCTTTGGTCTTTTCTGCTCGAACGCTTTGGTCTTTTGCAAAAAGAAAATAAATTTCTTTTCTATAGGTAAACCCTAAAGCGGAGAGGCCAAGCGCTAAAACCAATAAAAATAGCGGTGCCTTTGATTTCTTCTTTCTATGTGGTTCGTACCGAGAGTAAATCGCCATCGTTTGATCCCATTTTTTTTTGCCCTCCCCACTTGACACGGCTTTTTCTTTGTGATTTAGTGAGAAGGGTATGGAAGATGACTTTTTAGATGATGACGAATTCGACGCAGAGAGCCTAAACGAAGACGTCGTAACATATGCTTGTGAAGACTGTGACCATCGTTGGGAAGCAGAAGGTGAGGATGAATACCTCGATTCTTGGGAGTTAATTTGCCCGATGTGTGGATCATCCAACATTACCGAACTATAATTTGACCTTATCCCAATCTTTTTTTTGTTTTTTATTCGTCCCAACATTACTTTGGAGCGAATCCTCTGGATTTTCGCTCTTGTATACAGAATTTAAAAAAGGGAACTATTCTCTTGTTTCTAAACAATCGCTCCAGTATCTCAATGGACGCGAACCTGAAAAGGATCCTCGGATTTTTTTTCTGTATGTTTCCACGGAAGAAAATTGGTCAAATCTAAAACTACGAGTAGGGAAAGAAGTTTCACCTAACTTTCGTTACTCAGTGCATTATTGGAACGCTATCTATTTGTTTATGGAACGGGCTCTCGTATTTGGAGAATCAGACTTACTTGTTGAATGGGGAAAAGAATTCCAAAAATCGGGAAAACAAAGTCCTAAGTACAATGATGCCTTATTATTGTATGGTTTTGGCCTTTTGGACTTAAAAAATGATTCGGAAGCAAAAAAGATTTTTTCGGAAATTGAATCCAATTCACCCTCCAAACAAATTCTCTCCCAATTAGAAGAAATGAAAACGGTAACCAAATAAATGAAGGGTTTGCGCATCTCACAGGGGAAGTGGAAAGGAAAAGAAATCCCGACACCTCCCGATGTTTCTGGTCATTTAAATTTTACCAACAGTTTGGTGAAAAAAGCCATTTTTTCTCTAATGGATTCTCGTTTACTCTCTTGGGGACTGAGTTTCGATTCGATTTTGTTTTGTGACTATTTTGCAGGGAGTGGTCAGATCTCTGCCGAAGCGTACAGTTTGTCCGTAAAACGACTGCTCACTTATGAACTCGATCAAACTAGATTTCGGAATTTACATAATTTGTTTCGTGGGTTGCGTAATGTGCAATTATTTCGGAAAGATGCCACAAAACATGTATTAAAATGGGAGATAGGTGACGAAACTGCTTATATTTTTTATTTAGATCCACCGTATACCTATTGGTCAGTAACACCAGCTCGTATGCAAACGATGTTGGAAGAATTGTATCAGTTTTGTTTATCCACTGGAAAACCTTATTTAATACTATGTCAAATCCCCGAACATCAAACTGTGCAAAATATCTGGGTAAATGTTCCCTATAAAATCAGAGAGTATGGAAGCCATCTCATCATTGAAACAGGTTATGAAACAAATCAAACATTGGAAGATTGATGTTTCTCTTTCGTATGTTTTTCTTAATTTAAATTTTTTTAATTTTCAAAAATTCATTATTATTGTTTCGATTTTTTATTTATTCTTTTTCACAACAACGTTATTTGCCTTCCCTACTTATACGGAAGTAAAATCCAATTACCAACCTTCCGACATTCGATTTTATGATCGGAAGGGAGAACTCATCCAACGTTTGCGCATACGTAAAGACTATCGATCTGAAGATTGGGTTGAATACCAAGAATTTCCAAAGTATTTAGTAGATTCGATTTTACACGCTGAAGACAAACGGTTTTTCCAACACAATGGTGTGGATGGGAACGCCATCATCGCATCGTTTTGGACAAGTCTTAAAGGGTCTTCCCTTCGCGGAGCATCTACAATTTCCATGCAACTAGCCACGATTTTAGACCCCGAGTTGCAACCAAGTCCGAACAAACGTAAGTCGATCTTTCAAAAAATAAAACAAATCAATCGGGCAAGGGAACTGGAATCATTTTGGACCAAGGAAGAAATTTTCACCGCTTATGTAAATTTGATTTATTTTCGTGGAGAATTAAAAGGGATATCCGCTGCTGCAAATGGACTTTTCCGAAAGTCAGTGAGTGCACTCACACCAAACGAATCCTACTTACTTGCCGCACTCATTCGATCTCCTCAAAGTCCCATTGAAACGATTGCCAAACGCGTGTGTGCCCTTAAATGGGAAAGAGATGGTGGTAACTCTGATTGTGAAGATGTCTCAAGATTTGTAAGGGAATCGTTATTTCGTAACACAGATTATGTACAGTATCCATCTTTTGTCCCTCAATTTGCGAAATCCATTTTAGGATGGATGCCTTCCTTGGAAAAAAGTTCCGACAAAATTGAAACTACTTTATCCTTTTTTTACCAAAAGAAAGTAGAAGAAATTTTAATTAGAAATATCAAAACTTTAGAAAATCGAAATGTTAAAGATGGAGCTGTGATTGTTTTAGAAAACAAAACAGGAAATGTTTTGGTTTATGTTTCTAATATTGGAAAAGAAAGTTCTGTTTCGCATTTGGATTTAATTCGCACCAAACGACAAGTAGGTTCTACTCTGAAACCTTTTGTATATGCTTTAAACTTTCAAAAGAAAAAATTAACACCAAATTCCATCTTATCCGATTCACCCATCGGGATTTCCGTGTACCAGGGTATTTATAGGCCTCTCAATTATGATAAATCTTACAAAGGGAATGTTACGGTGAGAGAAAGTTTGGCATCGTCTCTTAATATTCCAGCAATTCGTGCTTTGTCATATTTAGATGTGAATGAGTTTGTTTCATTATTGGAAGACCTTGGAATCCAAGGATTACAATATCCTGAATACTATGGACCTTCACTTGCTTTGGGTGCAGCTGACATTAGTTTATTAGAACTTACCAATGCGTACCGTGTATTTGCAAACGGTGGAACGTATTCTCCGGTGAATTGGGTACAGGAGTCTAATGTTAGAATTGCAAAACCAATATTTTCACCCCAAGTGAGTTATATGATCTCCGATATCCTTTCTGACCGAGAAGCAAGATCTCTTGGTTTTGGTTGGGATAATTTTTTATCAACATCGTATTATACCTCTGTTAAAACAGGTACAAGTCAAGATATGCGTGACAATTGGTGTATCGGTTATTCAGAACATTATACAGTAGGAGTATGGGTTGGCAATCCCACAGGTGCACCGATGTTAGATGTTTCAGGGATCACCGGTGCCGCACCTGTTTGGCGAGAGACGATGGACCTATTACACGAATCATTGGGTTCCAAATTACAATCTCCGTCGGAAGCAATATGGACAGAAGAAAACAAATCAAATGAGGAAAAATCTTCGTCTAATCCAAACGAGATAGAAAAAACAAAATCATTTAGAATTTTGACACCTGTGAGTGGAAGTATTTTTGCAGTGGATCCGGATATCCCAAGTGGCCGACAAAAAATCCTCTTTACAATTAGTTCTTATGATGTTTCCTATTCGTATTATTTGAACGATATGTTTCTCGCAAACGCAAAAGGTCCATACCTGTGGGAACCTAAAAAAGGAGAGTATCGTTTGGAAATCAAAGACAAAGAAGAGAGAGTGGTTTCATTGTCTTTTTTTGAAGTTCGGTAGGTACCATGTCAAAACCAACAAAATACAAACATAAATTCATCCAACAAGTTGTCTGGGGAGAGATGGATGCTTTTGGTCATGTCAATAATGTAACCTATGTTCGTTATTTTGAATCCGCAAGGGCGGATTATTTTACCAAAGAAGGACTTTGGGATTCTCCACTTAAACCAGTGAAAGCTGGCCCTGTGTTAACTCATTTGGATATGGACTATCGCAAACAAGTAGTTTTTCCCGCCACACTCGAAATCACGTTAGAAGTTTCTTCGATTTCTTCTCGCGCATTTTCTGTAATTTGTTCTATGTGGAATGAAGCCGATGAATGTGTGTTAACGGGAAATGCTTCTTTTGTTTGGTTTGACTTTTCTTTGCAAAAACCTTCTGCATTGCCAGATTATTTTAAAACAAAATTCGGAAGTACTCATTTGGTATGAAAAAAGAAAGTAAGCAAGATGATTTTAAATTAGACGATGAAGTTCTAAAAATTTCAAGAATCTGCCTTGCTGTGTTTTCTGGATTCATTGGGTTTGGGATCTTTGCTCCTGTGGACGAACTAGGTCTTTATGACCCAAAGTGGATTCGAGTGGCCCACGCTTCAATTACGATCAGTTTTTTTATTGCCACCTACTTTATCAAATGGGTTCGGAAAAATATCCAAGCCATTATGTTTGTTTTCTTTTATACAATGAGTGCTCATTCTCTCATTCTATTGTATTGGAACTCACTTTACATCGGTTATCTGGTTGGGATGATTTTGGTTTTAACTTGTATCGGAGTCAGTTTTGTGGACAGACGTTCACTTGTTTCGTATTTGGGAACCGTCACCTCTGCAGGAATTTTAGTTGGGATTTATTCTAAAGAACACCAAGTGGATTTACCACTTTATTTATCTGCCATCATCACTCCTGCTTTAGTTTCTTACCTAACACTCAATATACGATTGAGTTCAGTCGAGAAATTAAGGATATCCGAATCTCAATTAAAAAAATTCCAGGATCGAATGTTAAGTGAGTTGGAACTTGCCAATGAAACCCAATCCAATTTGGTGACAACCGATTGGCCAAAAATAAAGGCAGTCAAAATCCATTCTTTTTTTCGTTCTTTTGACCAAGTGGGAGGAGACGCCATCAGTTACTTGGAACGTGAGGATGGAAAAATGGCGATTTTTTTTGCCGATGTTTCTGGCCACGGGATTGCTTCGGCTATGGTTTCTGCAATGGCAGTCCTTGCTTTCAAAATCCATGGGAACAAATCGTTACCTTCTGAATGTTTAAAAGCGATCCATGACGATCTTCAATCTTTAGTTCCCAATAATCACATCAGTGCTTGTGTTTTATTTTTTGATTTTGAATCAAAGCAGTTACAGTATTCCATTGCTGGCCATCCTCCCATCATCCATATTACAAATGAAACCGGTCCAAAATTTTTGGAAGGTCTCGGGACTCTGATTGTTAGTTTTTTGAAACCACAATTAAAGAATTACGAAATCACCCTCACAAAAGGAGACCGGATTTTATTGTATTCCGATGGAATTTTAGAAGTATTTGATGAATCGGGTGAAATGTACGGGGAGGAACATTTGTTCTCTGCCATCAAAAATCATTCTGACAAAAAAGGTGATGAATTTTTAACTGCTATTTATGAAGACTCAATGTCATATTCTGCAAAGCAGATTTCCGATGATATGAGTATGTTGTTATTGGAAATACAATGAACCTTATTTTAACACCGTTTCTCTGGTTCAAAAGAGAGTTTATTCCGTTTCGAACTCTCGATCGATATTTGTTTTTTGATTTTTTTAAAACATTTTTAGGCACACTCATCATGTTAACATCGATGATTGTAATTTATAAATTCACTGATGTGATGAAGTATCTGGTTTCATCCAAAGTGAGCCAATCTCATGTGTATTTACATGTCTTGTATTCCTTACCATCCATGGTGGACCAAGTAGTTGCACCTGCACTTATGTTCTCCGTTTGTTTTGTCATTGGACAATTTAGTGTGAATAAAGAGTTGGTTGCCATGATGGTTGCGGGAGTATCATTCATTCGTATCATCACTCCAATTTTGTTTTTTGGAATCATCATTTGGCTTGTTATGACGCTTTTTGGTCAGCTGGTTGTGATCCCTGCCAATAAAAAAGCTCAAGTCGAATTTAGTATCATGGCAAAAGGTTCGAATCGTTTGATCGATTTTGTCTACCAACTACACATCAAAGGCAAAAAAGGTTTTTATTACGTGTATTGGATCGATGAAAAAGAAAGCACAATCAAAGGTGGATTCAATTATATCGAAATATTAAGTGATGGTCATCCCACTTATACTGTGACTTCACAAAAAGCAAAGTTCATTCCAAACCCACATTCTTGGATTTTGTATGACGCAGAAGAAGTTCGTTTCAATGAAAATTTGGAACTGGTATCAAGGACCAAATACGCTGAAAAAACTTATGACTTCCCTGAGGATTTGGCTTATTTTTCCAAACCGATACGTAACCCAGAAGAGATGAATTTTTTTGAACTTTCGGATGAAATCGAATCAAGGATAACAAAAGGGATCCCGTATCGAAACGTCATTGTCCAACAACACTTGGCTTTTGCCATGCCACTCATGTCGTTTGTCGTTGTGACACTTGGTGCCCTTGCTGGTGCCATCACCAAACGTTCTGCAGGTGTCGCAAGCCTTGGTCTTACCATAGCTGTTGTATTATTGTATTATATTCTAAATTCTATTGCAAAAACATTGGCTGAAAATGGTGCACTGCCGATTTGGATTGGTATGTGGATGACTCCTGTGATTTTTACCTATGCGGCTTATTTTTTATACAGAAGGATGAATATCTAACTTGAAGAGTGATTTTATCTCTTTTGGTTGGGAAGTGGATTTGGCTTTTTAGAAAAGAATTTATCTTTGTCAGGCATGACTAAAAAAGATGTTACCTTCCCCTTTGTTTGGAAAAGATAACACCTATTGAATGGATCTGTTTCGTTTTCTAAAAAGTTACTTATGTTAAAAACACTCGTTTGTATAAATCCGTTTGTAAAATTCCTTTTGGATCATACTTTTTCTTCAAACTATAAAACTTTTTTAGATTCTCTTTTGGAAAGTAGGATTCCATCACTCGTTTGCGAAGAGTTGAATCCTTGGCAAAGTAAAACCTTCCTTTGTATTTCAAAACAATTTCATCTAACTCATAACACAAAGCCCATAATTTTTCGCGGTTACTTTTTGTCACAGGGAAGTCCATTGCCATTGAAAATCCGTCCACCGCATGTGTGAGTAAAAATGGATCTGGTTTGTGTTTTTTGAAGACAGATAAATAATTCACAATCCCACGTTCTTGGCATTTTGTGAATATTTCACGGAATGCTTGTTTTGCGCCTTCTTTTGGAATGAACACTTGGTATTGGATCATCGCTCCAGGTTTGTAAACAAATTTCCAATTTGGCACATAGTCCAATAAAAATGCATACTCAGCATGTCCTTGGTAATATGCTTTATGGTTTACTAAAATACTGGCAATGCATTTGGCCAAATTGATCATTCGCATTCCAAAATTGAAGCTGAAAGGCCGCATCAGGATCCACATCCATTTTTTTGGGATCACATAAAACAATCGTGAAGGTAAGTGTTGCCTTTCTAATAAACAATTACCTGGAAAATCAGGATCTTCCCCTTCTTTAAGGTTTGTTGCTTTGTGGATTTGACCTCGACCAAGAGACTTTCCAGAAGCAAATGCATCAATCCAACCCACTAAATAATCTGCGGATTTGTAATGTTCTTCAAAGTATTCAAATAACTCATCGAAGTTACGAACATAAACAGGATCAATTTTCATTTTTCCAGAATAGATTGGTTTCATTTTGATTTGGACTGTTAAAAAACAACCTAACATTCCGAAGCCGGAGATCGCTGAATAAAATAGGTCTGAATTTTTTTTAGGAGAACAAGTGAGAATTTCTCCCTTTGCAGTTAAAAAAGTGAATTCTTTAATGTGTTCCCCAATGGTGCCCACTTTAAAATTATTTTTTCCATGGATGTTCATGGAAAGAGCACCACCAAGTGTAGGCATCATGGTACCAGAAACAACCGGTGGCCAAAAACCATTTTCAATCCCTGTTTCCCATAGGTCTTTGATCCTTGCACCTGACTGGACAGTCATCACCCCGGTTTTTAAATTAAAATCTAATACCTTATTAAAACGAGTTAAGTCCAAAACGATCCCATCGTTATTTGTGGATGCATCACCGTAACTACAACCACCGCCACGTAACGCGACTTTGGTGCCAGTTTGGTTTGCCCACACAAAAAGTTCTTGGATTTCTTCTTCTGTTTCGGGACGAAACACAGGAGACATGGAAAAAGAACTCATGCCCCATGCTTCCACTTTTTCTTTTTGAGGAACTTTGAAATTAGGAATGGATTTTGATTTTTTTGTGACCATATTAGATACTCAATTTTTTAAAAATAAAATTGGGAATGTTTCGGATGATGAGACCCACAAGTGCCCAAATCCCAGGGACAAAAGCTTCGTCTTTCCCACTGGCTACAATGGCTCGGATTTTTTTTGCGGCTTCCTCAGCCGTGATTGCTTTTAATAATCCTTTTTCAGGTAAAACCAAACCCTTTGTCATATCTGTTTTTACAAAACCAGGTTTAATCGTTGTTACTTGAACATTTACTTCTGATAAACGATTGCGTAGTGCTTCCAAGTAAGTATTGAGACCGGCTTTAGAAGTATTATAAACAGGATTTCCTTTCCTGCCCCTTTCCCCTGCAATGGAGGAGATACCTACAATTTTGCCCGATTTTTGTTTGGTAAAGTAGGTGGCTACTGGGTTTAGAAATGCAACGGCACCCAATAGGTTGACATTTAACATTTCCAAATCTTTGGCTGTGTTGTATTCTTCTTTGGAAATTTCAGGCATCACACCTGATGCAAAATACACTTCGTCCAATCCTCCGAGAAGGGAGACTGCTTTTTGAAAGGTTTTTTCAGCAGTTGCATATTTGGTCACATCAAAGACCAAAGGAAAGGCGCGTTTCTCTTTGGTCTGGTTGCCAAGTTTTGCGATTGATTCCAGGGACTTTTCCCGTCTCGCTAAAAGGACCACCGAGGACCCAGCGTTCAATTCTTGTTCAGCAATGGCTTTTCCGATCCCACTCGAGGCACCGACGATGATTATTTTTTTCCCCATGTTTACGTTTTTTTGGTTTAATCGAATCTGGCAAGTGGTTTCAATAGGGTTGTGCCCGTAAATGAGAGAATCCTGATCGACGGGATGAATCTAATGTATAAATTCCCAGACCTGGCTTTTTGTTTGGGCGAATACCGCCTGCAAGATGCAAGGCTTGGACTTCTTGTCCATTTGAAACGGCATTTTCCAGACCTAGGCCACCGCAAAATCTTAGTCTTTTTTGATGGGAAGAAGGAGTTACTTTCCGAATGTTATTCGGAAGAATGGGAAGGTTTTTCCATCCATTACAGCCATGAAAAAAAGGCGGACGAACTCATCATTGGTTACTTAAATTATTGTGAAGTACCTTCGCAATGTTTGGTGGTAACATCCGATAAAGAAATTCTAAGTTTTGCTAGAAAACTCCGAGCCAAACGCAAATCCTCAGAAGAATTTTATGCAGAATGGGTAAAACGGGAAACGGAAGAGGATGAAACTGAATTTAACCACTTGAAAGAAGGATTGACACCGAGCAAAGAAAGCGATTACTGGGAGAGACAATTCCTTCCTTGATATGTTGTTCAATTCAATACCATTTTTAATCTTTTTTTCGGTTGTTTACCTTCTCTATTGGGCAATCCCAAAAGAATTTCGTAAATACTTTCTTCTGGCTTCAGGTATCAGTTTTTATGCTTACTTTTCGTTGGCATTGACCATACATTTTCTAATTGTCATCAGCATCAATTATTTCCTTTACCGAAAAATCCAGTCTGAGCCCACGAAATTTTGGATTGGACTTACCGTTTCACTTAACTTAATCAACTTAGGTTTTTTTAAGTATGTGTATTTTTTTAGTCGGGTACTTGCAGATGTAACAAGTTATCCATTTTTTGCACAAGTTCCAAACCTCATTCATATCGCGCTTCCGCTTGCGATTAGCTTTTATACCTTCCAAGTCATTGCAGCAGCCGTTGATACATACAGAAATCCAAACCTACCCACTGTAAAGGTAGAAGACTATTTTCTCTTTGTTGCATTTTTTCCTGTACTGATTGCGGGACCAATCATGCGGATGTCAGATTTTTTTCCAAACTTGGACAAACTGACACCAAACAAAGAAAAGATGTACCGGGCTTCCTATTTATTGATGTCAGGCCTTGTGAAAAAAGTGTTAGTTGCAGATCCAATGTCTCTAACCATCTCACCTGTTTTTAATTCACCTGCTGAGTATGATTCCTTTTCTTTGTTCATTGCAGGGATTTGTTATTCGATCCAAGTATTTAGCGATTTTTCTGGTCTGACAGATATGGCAAGGTCAGTGGCACTATTTTTAGGTTTTGAAACTCCAGAAAATTTTAAGGCTCCATTTTTCTCAACTTCGGGAAGGGAACTCTGGAAGAGATGGCATATCACACTATCGTTTTGGTTACGAGATTACATTTACTTTCCGTTAGGTGGTTCAAAAAAAGGGGAACTCAGAACCTATTTAAATTTGATCATCATCATGACACTTGGTGGATTTTGGCACGGAGCAGATTATACATTTATCTGTTGGGGGTTTTATTGGGGAGTGATCTTAGCTGGTGAAAGATTTTTGGAAGGGAAACTAGGCCTAAAACTCACTCCCGAAAAAAATAAATTCTTAATGGTTATCAAAGCAATGATAGTTTTTGTTTTGTTTTCGATTTCAGGACTTATGTTCCGTTCGAATAACGCATCCAATATGGTAGACCATTTCCATGGAATTTTCACTCATTTTTCCTTTAGTTTAGAACAACTTTTAGTTGGAAGTCAAAACGAATGGTTAGTCTCTGCCACTTCCATTTTGGGAGATGGTTCTTCTTTTCGTTACTTACATATCGAAAACTTAGAACGAATTTTTTATACTTCGTTTGCAGTATTACTTTTCCACCATATCCAATACGTTCCTGAATCATGGGAAAAAATTCGTAAACACGATGTTTGGCTTGTACCAGTCCTCGGTGTGATCACTATCTTTTTACTAGCTACCTTATCACAAGATGGTGGTGAGTTTATTTATTATCGGTTTTAGGAGGAAAATGTGGATTTAATTCGAAATCGTTTTTTATTTGTCCCTTTCCTAGTTGTCTTTTTAGCATTTTGTCTCGATAAATTACTCATTTTAGAAAACGTTCATACGTATTTTTCTAAATCATTGTCTGATATCAATTACATCCAAAAAAATGAATTGTATGAAGATTTGAAAGACTACCTAAAAGAAAAAAATCGAGACAAGGTCCTTGTTTATTTTGGGAACTCTAGGGCACTGCTCTTTGATAATGATTACATCCATCAAAAATACCCAGGTTGGGTGATGTTTAATTTTTCAGTACCCGGTGGAAAACCTGATTACGTACTACAATGGATGGAACAATTTGAAAAGGACAATGTCAAACCTGATTTCTTTTTGTTTGATCATTCAGTTGAAATGTTTAATTCGAGTGCTACTTTAAAGGTAGATGAAACATTAACCAATGGACTGAATGTTTCGTTTGTTTTAAAACATTTTTCATCCTTTTCTACCGATGAAATTTCTACCTTAATCGCAAAACGTATGTTTCGTGCCTACCAATACCGACCTAAATTGGAAGTGATCATCACTCGTGCTAAAAACAGAAACAATATGTTGATCCCATATCGTACACTCAGAAACAATCTGATGGCAAACTTAAAAAAAGGGAAAGGTTCTGCGATGACTCCGGGAACTCATGAAGCGGTTTTACCTCCCGAACTTTTAAAAAAATCAGCGTATGGCGATTTCCACTCCTACCTTGTACCATTTCGATTTTCAGATCATATACTCAGTTTTACAGACCAATCCTTACAATTGGCAAAAAAACTAAATGTACCTTCGGCAGTCATTTGGGTGAGGTTGTCTCTACCTTATATGGATCATATTCGTAAGATGAAAGTGTCTGTGGGTGAGAACAAAGAAGGGACAGTGTATGAGGATTGGTATCCTCGTATGGAGAGATACCATTCACAAAACGGGATTCCTTTTTGGAATATGAATGATGATCCAGAATATTCCTGCAACGAGTTTAGTGATGCAGGGCATATGTCACCGTCTTGTTATGATGAGTATACGGATTATATCTTTAAAAAACTAAATCAATCTTTCGTGATGGGTGTCCGGTAAAATTCCGTTCGATTTTGTACATCGTTCGGAGATAGTTTTTCAGGTTCCGTTGGGTTTGGTTTGATTGGACTTTGCGGTTGTGGTTTCGCATTGTTTTCTTTATCAATCGAATACCCATAATAATAACCATGAACGATCTCTACAACGGCAACGGGAGTTTCTGAATTTGTATTTTGGATTTCAATTGTAATTTCATCAGGTGGTGCCAGTAACTCAAACACCCATTGAGTTTCTGCTTCGATTTTTTCTTTGCGAAGGATGGTTGGGTTTTCGTTTTGGCCATTCCCAGCATACACAGTCAATACCCATTCTTTTAATTTTCCATCCGTTGCTATACCAATTCCTACCGATTGAGGAGATGCTTCACTTGCCTTCAGATCAAAGCGAATCGCTCCACCTTTTGCAACAGCACCATAAAGACGTTTTTTCGAAAGAGAAGGGTAAAGTGCCAAATCTTGGATCCTTGTGGTCACTTCCTTCACATTTTGATTTAGGACAGATGGTTCGGAAAAAATCACCTGGCTAGATACAAACAGAAGGCCAAGGAAGAGGGAAAACGGATGTTTCATTCTCTTAATTGGACTAAAAAACGGATTCCTTACAAGCAAAAGAAATGAATTTTATCTCGTACAAGCACGAAATTTTGGCAATTCCACGGCTAAGGATTGGCGTTCTTCCGGATCTAAATTCGTTCGATTTTTCCATTGTAATTCCATTCGTTCTAAAGCTGGTTTGAACACTGGGTTACAATTTTTTGAAAAGTATCGGTAAGCACTGATTCGATTGGATTCATTATCACTTACCAATTTATAAAATTCAAAAACCGATTGGTTGTCTTCGCTTGCAAAGTTTAGGATAACATACGTTTTGTGGCACTCACCTAAAGTGAAAGCAGGAATTTTTGTGTTTTTACAATTAACTGCCACATCAGTCTCTAAGAACACCATCATCTCTTCATAAGTGAAATCATGAAACGATTTACCTTTTGGTAAGTTTACCTTCTGTTTGGTTGTGACAGGAGGTGTGATTTGTTTTTGAGATTGATTTAAATCAGATGGTTTGGTGACGGAAATGGATTTGGTAGAATCACCATTTTTTTCTTCATTTTGGCGAGAGGATTCTACGTTGGATTTGACTCGTTCATTTTTTTTGATTTCTTCTAGGTTTTCTTTAGAAGTTTGTTTTGGATCTTGTGCATTCGATTTAGGTTCTTCTACTTGCACAAAGTTTTTGACTACTTTGGGTTTTTGGTATGGATTGGTGACCGTTAGATCATAAGGCCCAGTTTTTGCTTCCGTTGTATCCACTTTGAGATCAATTCGTTCTGATGTTTTCACTTCCTTGCTAACAATCGGAAGTTTATCCCCTTTTTTGGAAAGGTCTACATTTGTAGCTTCTAAAAAATGTTCCCCTTCAATGGTGAGTTCCTTGATCGTAGGTTCTGATTTTGATTCTTGTTTGGAGAGAATGACTGGAGTTTCCGTTTCTTTCACTACTTTTGGAGGTTCTGAAATGATGATTTCGAGATCTTTCCAAGCAGACCAAACCACAGGTTTTTTAAATAAATTTAAAGGTGCCGTGCGTACCATGTACATGCCCGATGGTAATTCTTCAATGGATTGGTAAGGAGTATCAATTTTTTTATCTAAAATGATTTTCCCAACTTTATCTTTGATTTGGATTTGGTATCCACTCGCATCACTGATCGGTTTCCATGCAATGAGTTTCGTACCTTCTTCAGCAAACAGAGCGGATACGATTGTGAACCATAATAGGGAAAAGAAATACTTTGTAAAAATAGACCGTTTCATTTTTTTTCTTTATACAACCGTTTGGGAGAGATAAACTCTATGTCCGTTGGTTTGAGTGACTTCAATTGGTCAAGTGCCAAGATAAATGTACCTTTCCTTGAAAGAAGTAAGTTGGCATTTTTATACACACTCAAATCCCAAGAAAAACTGCCTTCATCTAAAATACTGAGGTCTTTTAAGTGGTAAAAGGAATCTTTTGTACTCACTTTATAAATCGCAATTTTTTTATCAGGAAGGTGTTGGTACAGGACGATGTCATAACGATCGGGAACAGCACCTGAAACTTTCCATTGGAAATCCAAACTTGTTTTTCCTTTCATTTGGATCATGGCTCCGTTAGGTGACATACTTTCCAGTTTTGGATCTTGGTTTGTTTGTGGTTTCGGTTCCTCAATCGTTGTGACAACTTCGATTTTTTTCTTTTTGTCAATCAATGTAAAACTCAATGACTGCGAACTTTCCGTTTCCTTTCCTTCTTTTGTTTTCCCAATGATTTTTGCAAAGAATGTTCCAAAGCCTAAGGCATTCCAATTGGGAACAAGGTAGTTGGTGGTTGTATCTACATTCACTATCGGATTGTTGAATTTTGTGTCTTTGGCAATGAGAACTGTATACGAATGGATTTCCGCATTACCTTCCCAGATGAGAATGGCTTGGTTTTGTTTGATATCATCCAAACTGATTTCTGAATCTGGCATCGGTCTTTGCCATTTAGGAGCTGGTACTTGGTTCCCTTTTTTGATGGCAAAGGAATATACCTTGGTTTCTCGGTCCTTGGTGTCGGGAAAAGACGATTTCGCAATCACCTTCCAATAATACGTTCCTTCTTTTAGATCATCGAGTGAGATTTGGTTGGCAGATGTTTCAATTCTTTTGATCGGATTTTGGAACTGGTTGGAATCAGATAGCAAAAGTTGGTAAGAATTGGCTGTTGTTAACTTACTCCATGAAATCGTAACGAGAGGATAGGTTTGTACAAAAGGAATCACTGTCCCAGGATTTGGTGATTCGGCAAGGAAGGGCTCCAGTTTTGAAACAAACAATTTATTGGTTTCACTTGTTTCCGTTCCAGATTTGTTTTTCACTTTCACTCGCCAGTAAAATGTACCTTCTTTTAGGCTAACGTTTGTTTGATTCCCGTTAATCGGTTCTGAAAAAAAAGTCATTTGGAAAGTAGGGGACCTTGAAATTTCCAGAATTGGTGATTCGTATCCTGATTCTACCTTCCAAGTGAAGTTTACAAGGGCTTCCGTGGGATCAGTATAAAATAATTTTTGAGATGCAGGAGTTAGGAGCACAATAGGAATTTTTTTGATTTCAATTCCAGATGATTTGAATTCTGCTTTTTTACCTTGGTCGACGGAAACGGTTTTTCCGTTTTGTTTGACAGTGGTTTTCCCTTTTTCGACAAACAAACTCAACTCTTGGTCTTTTGCTTTTTCAATTTTTACATTACCAGAATCAACATTGATTTCATTCCCTGAACTTGTGATTTTGATTTGATTTGCATTCGAATCATTTTTTTTGACCTCAAGCGAACCTTCAGAAAATTCTAAATTGGGTTCATCTCCCGTCAAATCCAGGTTAAACATTGAGTTTTCGTCGATATTAATTTCTGTTCCGTCCTTAAGGCGAATGATGGCATCAGAAAATGCTTCGGAACGGATTGTATCTTTGTTGATGAGAGGACTATTGTTTTCGAGTTTTTCCCAAATCACTTCATCTTCAAATTTTCTTTGTACGATATTGTTTTTAAAGAAAATGGTTCCTACTACTTCTCTATCTCCGATATCAATTTTTCGATTTAGGTCCAAATAAAATAGAACACTAAAAAATATCGCAATGCTTGTTAGGCCTATCAATACAAATGAATCACGTTTGTCAAAATTCATTTTTTTGCCTTTTTTGATGTTGGTTCGATGCCAACCATGGATTGTAATTCAGCGAGATTTTTGGGAGATTTGGGATCGGATTTCCTTCCTAATACTGCGTAAACTTTTTGAGCTTTTGATTTTCCTTTAAATTCGATTTCTCCCATGCTGAGCAAATGAAATTCAGATTTGATTTCTTGGTAAGTAGTTTCTGTGACGAGAATGTCTGTATGTGTTTCTTTGTTCAGTGATTCCACTCGAGATGCCAAGTTTACGGAATCACCAATCACAGTGTATTCCATTTTGTCAGAACTTCCAATTTGGCCAGCAATCACATAGCCAGTGTTAATCCCACATCCGATTTTGATGAGAGGTTTTTTTATTGTTCCACGACCTTGATTGAATTCGATTAATTTTTCTCGCATACGAAGTGCTGCATCGACAGCAGCTTTTGCATGCTCTTTGTGGTCTCGCAGGGCTCCCCATGTGGCCATGATGGCATCCCCAATGAATTTATCCACTGTGCCACCAGTTTCTTGTACACATTTTACCATCTCTGACATATACGAATTGAGAAATTCAACGACTTCTTCTGGTTGTAATTTTTCTGAGATAGCAGTGAAACTTCTGATATCAGAAAAAAAGATGGTACAATATTTTTTATGTCCACCGATTGCAAGTTTTCCCTTCGCCGCTAGTTCGGCAATGTCTTGGTTGACAAATCGACCAAAGGAATCTTTTAATTTTTCCCTTTCTTCTAGTCCTCGTCCCATACTCACAAAGGACTTTGTTAGAGTCCCAATTTCGTCATGAGTGGTTGCGTGTAAATTGATATGGTAATTGCCTCTCCTGATTTCTTCCGAAGCATCTACCAATTTGAGAATGGGTATAGAAAGGGATTTTGCAAAAATATAAACAACAATAAACGAAAGAGATAAAAACACAATGAGAAGGTAAACATTCCGTTTTTGGATATTATTCACTTCTTCGAAAATTTTTGTTTCTCGGACTTGAGAGATGACTCCAACACCTCCAATCCCTAATTTTTTAAAGGAAGCTAAGTAAAACTCACCGTCTTTATTTTCATAACGGAATTGCCCATTGTCTACCGTTGACTTTTTCATACGTTCAACGATTGGTAAGTCATTTAAGTTATTCCCAGACAGTACAACTTTTGCATCAGGATGAGCTAACACACTTCCATCTTCACTTACCAAAAACGTTTCAACAGGTCCTGATGTTTGGAAGGCATCTAATAAACTATCAAGTTTGACTAACGTGACCAAAATTGTGTGTGTGTCTTTCGTTTCTGATAATGGGAAGCTAATGCAAAGGATTGGATTTCTAAAATAAGGGCTGATATTCCAAATAACAGTTGTTCCGCTAAATGATTTTTTAAGTTTCGGTTGGATGTTTTTTAAAATATTTTTAACTTCTTGCTTTTGGTAATCATATTTTTGTAAAAAGTTTTCGTTGATGGATTCAAATTTTGCATTAAAACTTGAATCATAAGCTCCAATAAAAACAAAATTTTGGTCTTCTTCAAATAACTCTTTTGCAATTCCATTTGCAGATTGTGTATTTCTAAAAATGGCAGATGCTGTGATGTGAACATCTTGCCTGATTGAATGTAGGTCTGATTTTACTTTAAGAGAGAGGATTTCATTGATTTTGATATTGTTTTCTTTGACTCGGACTTCGCTATCCTTACGAAAAAAGTATGATGCAAGAAAGATCACTCCCGAAACAGAAACTAAAAGTACGATGGAAGTGATTAACAGCAGTTTGTATCGAATTGGGAATTGGAATTCCCCTGAGGAGTTTTTGTTTTTGCTGAGAATGTTTCGTAATTGAAATAAAAACGTTTTCATATGGTTCGTACTTTAACCTATACCAAGGAAAACCCTAGTAAAAAAAAGTAAAATTGAACTATGAAACTATTTTTTTCCTAAGGACAGGCCAAATCAACGTTATATGTCTGTCGGAACGGATATTCTGGAATGGTAAAGGCAGTTTCCCTTACAACTGTGTCAGGATATCCGTCTCTTTTGGACACATCACCTAAACACACAACTTTATAGGTTCCAGGATTTAGGTATTTGATTTTTGCAGTTTGTTTAGCAGGTGTCGCAGCAACAGGCAATTCGTTGATAAATTCAGTTTCTTCAAATCGGAAGATTCCGTAATAATGTAAAAGTGAATTGGTACCACCGGAGATCGTAAGGCTTGATGCTGTTTCAGGATAAATCACACGTGCTCTTGAGAGGATGTTTCCACCTGCATCACCTTCTCCTTTGTGATCAAAAAAGATATCACTTACACCTACATACGTCACGGTAGTGGAACGGCTGGAAGTGTATGAGTGTAACATTAAATTTTCTTTTAAGTTGATACGTACTTCCAAGATATAAGGATCAAAACCTTCTCGGATTCTCATATCAGATTGTACGGCTTGTTCAAAGGTTTGAGAAAAAAGACTTGGAAACATTTTGGGAACAATCGCACTTTTTTCTGCAGTGGTTGTCCCTGGTGCATAGTTATTCCTTGGGACAATATTGAGACCAAAGATATTCGGTCTGTTGTCAAAACGAAGGGTAACAGGAAGCCCCGCATCTAAGGCAAAACCAGTCACAAGAGAACGAAAGTAGATACCAGAATAATAGTATTCCCTTCCGAGCCATGCCTTACCCAGGGCAGCAGCTTCTTCCCAACTGAGGGTTTCTGCAGAGGGATCATTGGAAGGGAATTGGGCTCCAATGCCATTAAAGAAGTCATACGCTTTTAAGATACCATCACTTTCCAGACAGGTATTATTATCTAAGGAATAAGTTCTTGTACAAAACACTTGTCTGTTTGGGGCAATGAAATCCCAAAACTTATTGGAATCAATCGTATCACGAATTTGTGTTAGGTCATTAAATCCCTTCTCAAATTTACTTGAGATCCTCACTTCTCCAATGTCCAAAAAAATCGGTAGGTCGGCAGCCTTCGGAAGGTTGGTTAGGGTCATGACGGGATCAAGACCATCCCCTTGGGAATCAATGTACAAATCCCCAGTTCCATTATTTAACTCAGACCAATCCAATGGATTGTCTGTTGCATAAGTTCCTTTTAAGAGTAACAACATACGGTTGTTAAAGAGAGTGGAGATGACGGGGAATTTTGTTTCTTTACCCAAATCTACATCTGTTTTGCAGTTCGGGAATAAAAAGAAGCAGGAGAGTAACAATAGGAAATAGTAATATTGCAAACGGTTCAAAACAAAACTCCTACTGTTAGACCAAAATAGAAAAAATCTACGTTCTGTAATGTGTAATTTGCCGGATTTTGTAACCTTGGGTCATCGTAGGGACTTGCAAGAGGGAAACGGTATTGGTTTGGCACATCCATTTGGGTTTCAAAAATCTTATAATAATCCAATCGTACCCCAATTCGGATTCTACGACCAGCAATAAAACTCGCTTCTAACCCACCAAAGGCGGTTGGGTTCCAACGTGCCGTATCGGCAGGCCTTGCCACCACATAGGAAGAACCACCCCCTCCCTTCACAAAAAATTGGATGGGTAACTCTAACGGGAGTTTGTAGGCAAGTGCCGCATAGAGTGGCATGGCTGTTAATGCCCTTTCGGAACGTGATAAAAATACGGCATAAGACCCACCGAGTTCCGTGTAAAAGATCCAAGGCCAAGGCATCCTAGCGTAAAACCCGCCGCCGAGAGTGGTCTCTAGGATCTGCGCACTCGGAGTTCCAGGCATGGGATTGGCAGCTCCCACCCAACCACCGATTTCATACCGGCGTTTGTTGTACTCTTCGAGGGTTTGTGCGGAAAGGAGACCGGAAAAGAGAGTGAGTGCGAAAAGGATGCTAAGGAAGAGGGATTTTGTACAATTCATGAATTTCCGGATGATCTTCGTAATACGCGCGGACAAAATAGAGCCCATCGGGAGGGAGGGTGACACCTGCCTTCGTTCGGTTCTTTTCTTCCAAAATGGAGTCTATGGATCTAGATTCCCAACGTCCCTTTCCGATGTCTAGTAAAGTTCCGACTGTGATTCGCACCATATTGTGCATAAATCCATTCGCTCGGATCCGAATTTGGTACCATTCTGGAGTGATTTTCTCTAATTGGATGGAAAAGATCTCTCGCACCGCCCTTTTGCCAGACATCGATTTTGCCTTTGTGAAGGAACGAAAATCTTTTTCACCCACAAGGACTTGGAGTTGCCTTTCGACTTTTTCCCAGTCGATATGGGATTTTACCCAGAACGCTCGCCCTTCGACAAAACTACTTTCATACTTACTATAGTATAATTTATAAATGTATTCTCTTCCGGTACAACTAAACCTTGCGTGAAATTCGGGTGGAACTTCGATTACATTTTTTATGGAAACACCACTTTCTGTGAGAGAGTTAAGAGAAACGAGAAGTTTGTGAAAATTGGGAATAGGGTCTCTTGTTTTGAAATTGCAAACCATTCCCAGAGCATGGACCCCTGTGTCGGTTCTTCCTGCAACTGTTAGGCGTGAGGCGGGGTTCTTTCTTAGGATGATGCCAAGTGCTGATTCAATTGATCCTTGGACAGTGGGGAGGTTTTTTTGTTTTTGCCACCCATTGAAATGGGTGCCGTCATATTCGACAAGAAGTGCGTAATTGGGCAAACCCTTACTTCTCGCCTCCCATTGCTTCTAAAATGGCATTGTATTCATCATACAATTCACGTGTCATTTCCACAATTGGACCTGGTTTTCCTTTACTGGCTTTCCCTGATCCATACAACCTAGCAAGTGTTCGTTTGGCACGGGACAATAACAAAACTTGGTCTTCTGGTTTGGGTGCCATTTGGTCTTTGAATTTTTTCGTTAAGAAGGCATTGAGATAAATAACACCATCAAAGCCCCAGTTGTTGTCAGTATCTGGGCCAAGCATCCCTGCCGCTTGGTCCACTGGTTCGTTCCCATTTTGCATGAGCTCTAAGGTGTATCCATAAATGACGGCGGCTTTTTGGTAGAGTAGGTCTCGGATTTTATCGTACCCAATATGAGGGAACTCTTCATGGAGGTCAGAGAAATACCATGCCGCACGAATGGCACAAACTGCTTTTTTAGGAGTGGGTGCCACACTCACTCCACGCAATTGGTAACAATCCATCCCAAGTAGATAAGATGCAGCACCTAACACAATTTGGCGGTCCTGGGTAAAATCGAGTGGGCCAAGGATTTTTTCGATATAACTTCTGCGAGCATCGGTGGCCATACGGATGGCTTCGTTGTCTGCCGGATTTAGAGCATTCCAATCTTTTGGAAACGAGGAGTAAAGGCAACGTGGACAGACAGTCATGACATAATCCAGAGGGCTTACCCTGCCGAATTTTTTGTTTTTTTCATACAAACGACGTAAGTCCTGGGCTAGTTTCCCAGCGATCAGCCGTCCACCACCTTGGAACATCTGCTCCTTTTGGTGATTTTCATCACAAATTGGGCAAGCTGTAGACTCTTTGGCACGAAAAGATACTTTTTTTGACTGGGCAGCGGCTTGGGACATAGGAAAAATCTAGGAAAAGGCTCAATTTTAAAATACAATCTGTCAATCCAATATCATAAATCTCCGATAATACTCACAGGGGACACCCTGAAATTACTTGTAAGATTCTTCTAACGAAGGAAAGTACGGAAACGGAATGAATGGCAGAGCAATGAAACAATCCCTTCTTATTCTCATGATGAGTCTCGTGATGCAGGCACCAATGTTTGCAGAATCAGTCTCTAGTAAATCCTACCAAAAACGTATCGAGCTTTTGACGTACCTCCGTGAGCTTGAGCCAATCATTAAAAACTTTCGTGGCGAAGATGCGGAAGGGAAACCTACGGAGTTAAATGCTCCTGAAGGCAAAGAAGGTTTCCGTATGAAAAAATACTTAGAAGCCAAACGAATTTACCAAGAAGGTTTACAATACCATTTTGAAGGTAATTTCTCTTCTGCCTACCAACGTTTCCTCGAATGCCAACTTGGTATCGAAAAGATGACAGAAGAACTTTCTCAACTCTATATCCTTCGTGCGGAAGAGATGATGAAAGTAGCAATGGAACGTAAAAATCCAAACAATCCAATGGACAAAGCTCTCCTTGATATCTCCATTGAATATGGAAAAGGATCTTATTTCCGCCAAGACGTGATGGACCTTCCTCGTGAAGCTCCATACCAAAGGCGTATGTATGACCCAAAAGAGGCGCATTACAGTTACAATAAATACGATATTGAAAAGAATATGGAACTTGGTTACAAACATTTAGGTCTTGCCAAAGAAGCAAGAGCCAATGCTTTGAAAGTGGAACGTAATTTGGAAAAACACCAAAAACTCCAACCGAACCATAGAAAGTATCGTATTGAATTGTATTTTGGTGCGATCAACTTGGCTCGTGATTCCAAAGCCAATGCGATCAATATCTATAAATTAAAATACCCTTACGATAATTACTATTTAAACAATTCACTCGCAAAATCAGAAGGATCGAAAGATGAATCTGGTGCCACCGTGGAAGGCCAACCAGTGAAAATTGATGGTGTGACCTATGACTTCACCAAAAATCCTTATATCAAATATGACAACCGTCTCCAAGCAATGTTTGATATTAGAGTGCCAGAAGACTACCGAGTGGACCATGCAGACGTAAGAGGCCGAGTGTATGAATATGATTCCAATAATATGGTGTTCATGAAGTACGACCAAGAACGTAAAAAAGCCCTAAATGTTCCACCAAAACCTGCTCAAGGAACAACCACAACTCCGCAACAATAAGAAACATTATCTAACACTGTTTCCGAATGATTGAGCCCAAGAAATTTCTTGGGCTTTTTTATATCCATAGAAACGACCCTTTTGTCTAATTGTTGCTATGGCGAAAATTCCAGTTGTTGACAACCTAATTGAAAAAAACTTACACGGGCTAAGTGTTCACTACGGACGTTTGGTAATGAAAGTGTATTTACGAATCACCTTACTTGTGTTTGGAAAGGCCAGTCCCTTTTTGATCCGTGGTGTGTTCCAAGCGATCACCGGGAACAAAGAGAAACGTATCAAGGAATTTTTAGAAGGCACAAAGGTTTGGGCAGAAGACGTTAAAAAAATTACCAAAACCACAGTCTTAGTGTTAAATGAATTCAAAGTTCCTGAAAAAGGACATATGATATTTTTAAATCACGTAAACGAAATGGATTTCCCTTACGATTGTTATGTGATAAGAAAACCTTTTTTAGCGAATCAAGTCATCAAAAAAGCATGGTTTGCCTATTGGTGGATGACTGCGATGGGTTCACAAGTATTTGATAACTCAAAAGCGATGTCCATAGCAGTATCTGTAAAAAATTTAATCGAGGGATTAAAAACAACTTCTTATATCGTATACCCCGAAGGCAAAAATACCTATAGTGAAGAAATCCAACCTTTAAAAAAAGGAATGGTGAAAATTGCTTTTGACCAAAAAATTCCTGTATTTGTGGCTGTGAAGTCGGGTGTCGCTACCTACCAAGAATACCAAAAAGGGAATGTGGTAGGGTATTTGGCGCTTGGTGTTCACAACCCAAGTGAGTTTTCTTCTTGGGAAGAGTTCCAAACTCATCTTTACCAATTGATGCATTCCAAGAAACTTGAGTTAGATGGAATGTTGGAAAAAGAAAGATTAAAACTACAATCTAATTAATGTTTGAAAGACCTTTCCCAAGTTTCTAGGAATCGAATTTGTTCGTGAGATTCTACTGCACGTTCACTTCTTGATTCCCTTACTTTTTGGATAGCGGTTTCCGCATTCATTCCATATTTCCAAATCAAATAAGCAGCAGCCACAGTCCCAGATCGGCCCAGCCCTCCAACACAATGGACAAGAACCTTTTGATTTTGTGTGAGGATAGAATCGATCCAAACCACAATTTCTTCCATTTGTGTATGGCTTGGCACTCGTTGGTCTAAAATAGAAACTTGTTTTTGGTTGATCCCATTTGAAGGAAGTTCCGATTTTAAATCCGTAACGCCATACTGGATATACTCTTGTTCGGTGATGAGGCTAAGGACATTTGAGATACCTTCTTTTTTGATTGTTTCCAAGTCATCGGATAACACTCGGTTTCTGTCCTTCCTTCCTGGCAAAATGGTAAGGCCAATTTGTTTTACAAGTTCACCATTGTTTCCATGAAGAGGTTTTAGATAATCAATGCGTAGTACTTTGGATTTTTGGATGAAGGATTTGATTTTCAGAATGAGTTTGGCACCCGCATACAAAGCCCATTTTTTTTGAAGTTCGTTACATTCATCAAACGATAGTGTATGCATGGCGTAGCGTAAGGCTCCCACATGCATTTGGTAAGGGTCTCGGTCTAGTTTGACCAATTTAGGGTAATAGGATCTTAGTTTTGCGATGACACGGTAAGCTTTTTTTAACTTTTCATTGGTGATTTCTTTTGGAGGATCAAAGGAAAGTGGAATTCCTAAATCCTCTTGGTTGTGTAAAAAATCGGTGAGAAGGATTGCTTCTTTCCATTCCAATTCTGTTTCGATCTTACAGAATATATACAATATATCATTTTCCAATTTTAATAAATCACGAATGATATGCCCTCGGTGGGTATGGAAAAAATCAATCATCCACACATTGTCTTGGGCATCAATGATGATATTGGCACCATTCAAATCCCCATGCACATAAGACGTATTATGTGTTATTGCATTATATTCTTTTAAGGCTAGTAAATCAGTTTCATAAAAAAGGCAAGGATTTGGAACGATGTGGCCAGGAAAAATTTCAATGTTAGGTCCATTTTGTGGGCCACCAAGAATCGTTTCGACCCGATTACGTACAGATTTTGCATATTTGTGTTGGAAGTCGTAATACTCGAGTAAATTGAGTTTTTCAGAAGAAGCCGCTTCAAATAACCTTCCTAATTGCTCACCAAACACGGTATCGATGACACGATCAAGGCCAGTCCCATCCGAAATGGTGCCATATAATTTTTGAAAGGTTTTTACATTCCCATCTAACATAGCTGCGTATCGGTACTTGATCGCACCCCTGTCACCCAATTCACAAAAATCAACAATGGAAGGTGCGTTATTCCCCAATACCTCTTGGATCCTTTCAAATGAGGTCCTTTCTTTTGCAATGAGATCACGATTTCCAATTTTCACTACACAGGGTACCTGCACATGTCCCAAATGGTCGATGGATTTGGTTTTTAACACTACATTTCCCGAAAACCCACCATCCAAGGTTTTGCATTCTACTTCTTTACAATCTCTGAATAGATAAAGTAAGATCTGTTTGTCGAGTTCAGTGATGGGGTATTTTGGATCTAAATTTAATTTGTCACTTGCGATCCTGGCATTGGTGGAAATACGTTTTTTGAGATTAGGTTGGTCTCCAGTTAAAAATTCAGTAAAGGCACCAATGGAGGAAAATACATTAACTCCTAAGATTTGTTTGAGTTGGTCAAGGGCAATAAAATGCATCGATAAGGAAGAACTTGCGGTGAGTGCCGAACAAACTGCAATTTCAAATTCAGGGTATCTTGTTTTTAAGTCATAACATAAAAAGGTTACCTTTGCTTCTGTCCAAACACCTGTGATGCCTACACGAATGGATTTACCTTTGTAGGGTTTTAAAATGGATTCTAAATTCGTATCTACAAAATCATTTAATCCTGACGCGTTTACAATCTCTGCTCGGTTTGGATTTTCTTCGATCCAGTTTTGGAAAACAAACTCAGCACCTTTAGTGTCCATCAAACAATGTTCTCCAAACTGCAGGAGGTGGTCTTCTTGTGATTTTGATTTGGGATCATGCCAATCTCTGATATGGATTAATTTTAATTCCTCAGGTTTTTTTTCATACGCCCAATCCATTAAGGAAAACACAGGGCCATCTTCTACCATTTCACCAAGCAAACGATTCGCTTCTGCATAACCAATATGCAAAGAATTCGGAAGTGGATCATACTTATCTAAAAGGGATGTAAAATCATTTTGCAAACATTGGGTAAATAAAATGGCCGATTCTGAATTCATGAACAAAAGGATTGACATCCTTAAAAATAAATCGAGAATTTATTTCTTAAATTTTGGAGGAAACATGAAACAAGGAATGATTTTAGTTCTCTCTGTCATTTTGACCTTGGGTCTCTCGGCAGGTGAAGTTGGCTCTGATTGCACATTCAAAGGAAAAAAATTGGCAGGAAAGGTGCAGTTCGTTACCAGTTTTCCAGATTTTAAAGTCCAGATCGTTGATAGTTTTCCAGACCTAAAGGTCAAAAAGGTTACTAGTTTTCCATCGGATTGTGGTCAATGGCAGGAAGTCACATCCTTTCCCGATTTTAAAGTCCAAATTGTAACAAGTTTTCCAGATTTTAAAGTGAAGTATGTGGATTCATTTCCTGGAGTACCGTAGTCGTCCTTCCAATGGATAAACAGAATTCCGATTCATTAGATCCAGTGACAAATTAAAAAACGCTTTTGCTTTTAAGGTTTGTGCCGTACATTTTGTACGATCTGTTCGGCAAACTGGATCTTCTTCATAGGGAGGCACCATTTGGAAAATAAATTGTGTGTCTCCATCCACACTTTGGTATAAAATCTTTTCTTCATCAATCCAACCACATGCACTTCCATAGGCAAAGTAAGTACTACCAGATTTCAGATTCGGAGCAAATAGATTTTTACCAAACCCTGCGAAATAGGTTTCTTTTCCGATAATACCCAAAATGGTTGGCAATACATCGAGTTGTGATGCGATCCTTTCATCTAACTTTGGTTTGATATATTTTGGAGCATAAATTAAAAAAGGAACCATACGATCTTCAAAAAAAGTCAAATACCGATGGTGGGTATGGTCTCCCACAAAAACAAAAATGGTTTCATCAAAATATTTCTTTTTTTCCATCTCGTTCATAAATTTTTCTAAGGCACTATCGGAATAATGGTAGGTATTGAGATAATCATAATCCGTTATACTTGAATCAAAAATTTCATATTTGGGATCTGGGACTTTGTAAGGGTAGTGGGTTGTCATTGTTAGGATTGTCATAAGGAATGGTTTTTGTTTTTCCTGGTAAAAATCCATTTCTTCCAAAGCTTTACTATAGAGGTGTTCATCATCATACCCCCATGCCCCAATCTGGTAGAGTCCAGATTTTCGAAAGTCTTCTTTGCCTATCAATGTTTTGAATCCAAAGTGAGGTAATATTGTTTCTAAACTATCAAACTTCAAATCATCACCTGTGATAAAACTTGTTTCATACCCAAATCCAGAAAATAGATTTCCAATCGCAGAAAAATGACTGAGGATTTGTGGTGTTCGGATGGCAGTAAGGCCTGGCCGATCAGGGATGCTTGTTAACACGGAAAGTAATGCATTACTAGTCCTACCTCCATTTGCATAAAACTTCCGAAAACTATGTCCTTTTTTCGCCAAACGATTGTAAAATGGAGTGATTTCCTTTCCCATCCATATTCCATCAGACATCGGCCAAACAAATTTTCCTGTCCAAGATTCTTGGATCACAAGTACAACGTTTGTAGGTTTTTTCCCTGGGACTGGACTTAGTTTGCGGACTAATGGGAATTCAGGGTCATTTATGAATTCAGAACCTTCAAATCGGATTTCTTCTTTGACAACTGCCATCATTTCCGCTTCACTCATCTTTAAATGTTTGGGAATGGATTGGCTTTTGAAGTCGTTAATGGTTGTGTAAATTCCATTTAAGGCAAGTTGGTTGATGAGAGCATCATCGGAAATAATAGCTTCGCTGGCTCGGAGTGGTGACTCTTGTGGCCCACCTCGAAAGGAGATGAAAAAAAACAAAATCCACAAACTGTTTTTTAGAATTGTATATTTTTTTGGAATGGGTTCCTCCCTTTGTATCCCTATCTTTTGTTTTCGAAACCAATACCGAATGCCTATGATATAAATCATTATAAAAAGTATAAATGAAAGGATTTTAAGTGGTGCTTCCGCGAAGGCAGAAGATACCAAAACATCTAAGTCTCCTAAAAATACTATGGCTTCATATCCGATGTGTTTGTTTGCATTTTCAAAGTACAAAAGATCTGCAAACAGATGCAAAACACAAAATGGATAAACCAAAAGAGGTGTGATTACCCAAAGATTTTTGTAAAATTGGAATCGAGACAAAGAATGAAACATGGAAAGAATAAAAAAACCAGCTAACAACATTGAGATGGTTGTAAGATCAAATCGAAACCCAATCAGGAACGCTTTTAATATCAATAGAAATTGGAAATCTTCTAAACGATAAGAATAAACCAGAAAAAATAATATTCGATGGAGGAAAAGTGTGATGAATCCAAAAACAAAATAGGTAATAAAAATTCGATCTGAAAAACTAGGTTTGAAAATCTGTTTCACCATAAAAAAAGAATTGTTGGCTCGTTTCGATGGTCAATTCACTTCCTATGTTTCTGTTGATTTATTTTCGCCATTCTTTAGTTTTGATCCTACTCGTATGAAGCCGATCCAAAAAATACTTATCGCCAATCGAGGCGAAATTGCCGTCAGAGTCATTCGCACAGCCAAAAGAATGGGAATCAAAACTGTTGCTGTTTATTCAGACCCCGATGCAAACAGTTTGTTTGTTCACTCTGCTGACGAAGCCTATCCATTAGGTGGGACTGATGCACGTTCTTCTTATTTAAATGTAGATAAAGTGATAGAAGCATGCCTAACCACGGGTGCGGATGCAGTTCACCCAGGGTATGGTTTTTTATCGGAAAACACAACCTTTGCCAAAAAATTAGAACAAAATGGAATTCGGTTCATTGGCCCAAAACCTCATTCCATTGAAGCAATGGGAGATAAAATCGGTTCACGCGTGTTAGTTGCAAAGAACGGAGTACCAGTTGTCCCTGGATATGAAGGGGAATCCCAAGAGATGTCTGTTTTCAAAACAGAAGCGGCAAAAATAGGATATCCAATCATGGCCAAAGCAAGTGCAGGTGGTGGTGGGAAAGGGATGCGCCGTATCAATTCACCTGAAGAATTGGAAGCGGGGATTTTATCAGCCAAACGGGAAGCCATGTCTTCTTTTGGTGATGATCGCATTTTATTAGAAAAGTACATTGTGAACCCAAGGCATGTCGAATTCCAAATCTTTGGTGATACAAAAGGAAACATCATCCACTTACATGAAAGGGACTGCTCCTTACAACGAAGGCACCAAAAAGTTGTAGAAGAAACGCCAGCACCAAATTTCCCATCCCAACTCAAAACCAAAATGGCAGAAGCAGCCATTCTTGCTGGTAAATCGGTACAATACGAAGGAGCCGGCACCGTTGAATTCATATTAGGTGAATCAGGTGAGTTCTATTTTTTAGAGATGAACACTCGGTTACAGGTAGAACATCCAGTTACAGAAATGACAA
The DNA here is from genome assembly GCF_004769635.1 of Leptospira jelokensis. Taxonomy (GTDB): domain Bacteria; phylum Spirochaetota; class Leptospiria; order Leptospirales; family Leptospiraceae; genus Leptospira_A; species Leptospira_A jelokensis. The sequence goes on along the minus strand of NZ_RQGH01000026.1, from coordinate 87,974 downwards.
CAGGACTCGATTTAGTGGAATGGCAAATTCGTGTTTGCCAAGGAGAACCCCTTCCTTCCCTCCAAACACCTCCCCAAAAAGGACATGCAATCGAAGTGCGGATTTATGCAGAAGATCCCAAAGAAGGTTTTTTACCTTCCATTGGAAAAATCCATCATTTGTCGTTTCCCACACGTGAGGACTTAAGGATTGACTCAGGTGTTGTGACAGGTTCCGAAATCACAATGTATTATGATCCTATGATTGCCAAACTCATCGTTTGGGGAGAAGACCGATTAACGGCGATTCAGCGACTCGTTGAATGTTTATCAGAAACCATAGTGTTTGGTCCCAAAACCAATCTTCAATTTTTGCAGAAATTGGTATCTACTGAAGAGTTTGCGAAAGGGCAGGTTTCCACTCATTTCATTGCCGACAAAGAGTCCGAACTTTTAAAAGAAAACAACAAAGAAGAAATGAAATACGCATTGGCAGGACTTTTTTTCTCTCATGTGGAAGTGAAAAACCCATGGAAGGCGAAGGTAAATTAAAATGGATTACAGATTCGAATCAAAACAAACCCCTGTCTCAGTTCATCTAAGTGGTGATCGCATCAAGGTTCGCCTGGGAAGTGAAACCTTCCAATTCCGAACAGATGTTATGGTGGATGGATTCAAACCAAACGAACAAAATTTAACAACCGTTCAAATGAAAGACGGTTCCCTTTTGAAATTTATGAAAGTGAGAAACGAAGTATTTTTCCATTGGAATGGGGAAACATGGAGTGTAAAACTTGCAGAACGCTCGTATGAACTTGCAGGACAAACCTCACCCGAAATCAAAAGCCCCATGCCCGGGAAGGTAGTGCAAATTGCAACGGCAGTTGGAAGCGAACACAGTGTAGGGGAAACGTTGTTAATTTTGGAAGCGATGAAAATGGAAAATGCGATCAAAGCTCCTTATCCATGCCGAGTGGAAGAGATCCGGAAACAATCGGGAGATTTGGTCCAACAAGATGAGGTCCTCCTCATTTTACACAGAATCGAAGCGAAAATAACATAAATTTCCGAATCTATTTGACATATATTTCAAATTTCCCAACATGAGTCAGTTTCTTTGGCGAATAGGTAGAGAATGTACAATTCCATTTTAAGAAGTTTACTGCTTCTGTTATTTTTTTCACTGGTATCGGGTTTGTCTGCTCAGGAAAGACAACCACGAACCGACCTTCCGTTCGAAATCTCTGAGAAAAGGAGATTAAGCGAACGTGATATTAAAATTAAAAAAGAGGGTGGTTACTTCACTGGGCTTCCTCTCATTAACTCCGATCCAAACGTAGGGATAGGCTTTGGGGCAAGGGTTTTGTATTTCTATAATGGAAATCGAACCTCTCCCATGTTTGAATACACTCCGTACCGAGTCCGGGTATTTGCGCAGTATTTTAATACCACAAAACGAGCGCCTTACCACCAGCTGAGTTTGGATGCACCTTATATCTTTGACACCAAATGGCGGTTACGCGCTGATTTAGTGTATGAAAGGAACCCAAATTCCTTGTACTTTGGTTTCGGGGAAGGAACACTCCAACCACTTTCCTATTTGGAAAGGAATGATCCCAATGGTAGAATCCGAAGGAACGCACCATTTGCCGATTATGAAGATAACTTGAGTTTCAGAAGGCCAGGGGATGCGGGAGTCGGCGAAGCACCAATCGTTAGCGATAACAAATACAACCGTTATGACATTGAAAACCCTAACTTTAGTACTTCAGGGGAATACTCTTTCTTCGGAGGAACCCTCCGTGCGGTAACAGGGATTCGTTTATCAAAACAAATCATTCGTACATTTGATGGCAAATACAACAACGCCTACTTAGGGCCAGCAGATGGAGTCCTAGGGTTTTTGGATAAAGATCGGACGTTTGGAACTCCACAAGGGGAAACAAAATTAACCCGAGATGACAAAGACGGAAAGATTCGTGGGATTAATGGTGGTTATACGAACACGGTTCGTGCCGGTATTGTTTTTGACACTCGTGATTTTGAGCCAGACCCTAACCGCGGTTTGTTTTTAGAATACACTCACGAACGTTCAACAAAAGCCATCGGTTCGACTTCCGAGTTCAATAAAAACCTAGTCTCCGGTCGTATTTTTATGAGTCCAGTCACATGGTTTACGAATAAACCACCTGAAATTTTAGAGAAATTTGTTCTCGCGGCTCGTGGGACCATGGTCCAAACAAATGGGGATGCTCCTTTTTACGAATACCGAAATATGTGGGGAACGGAAGTGAACCAGTCAGGTCTCGGTGGTAGGACAACCATTCGGGGTTACAAACAAGATCGATTTGTGGGCCAAACCATGGCGTACGCTAACTTTGAAGTTCGTTGGAAGTTTGCCGAAGCTGAATTTTGGGGGCAACATTTTGATTTCCAATTGGTTCCCTTTTATGACGTAGGACGAGTTTGGGATCGCACACAAGATGCAAACCTAAAAAACTACAAACACTCTAGGGGTATTGGATTACGGATTCCTTGGAACCAAGCAACTGTTATCTACTTTGATTATGCAGAATCAAAAGAAGATAGGCAATTATTTGTTAACTTTAACCATATTTTCTAAAGGGAGCCATAAGATTATGAAAATACTTCATTCCTGTTTTGCTCTTTTGGCCTTATCTTTTTTCATCAATTGTGAAATGAAACCTGTAGAGGATGTCTACGGTTTAAGTCCAGAAGAAACCAACCAACTGATTGCAGGCCTCATTGCAAACCAAAGTTTACGTGACAATGGCAATGGAACCATATCAGACCCAGTTGCTAATTTAGTTTGGCAAAAATGTACCCATGGACAAGTTTACCGTGCAGGATTTAACGATTGTTTGGGGGCCCCACAAGGTTCCCTATTTAATCCAAACGATGTAAATCGCGCAGGTGCCATCCAAGTTGCATTCTGTGATTCTCAAACACATGCATGTAACTCCATCTCTTACCCACAAGTGATCCAAGGGACTTCTTCGATCTCCATCGCTGGGTCAAGTGAGTTGTTTGCTGCTTGCCAAAATAGCAATTACCTAGGTGCGACATGGCGTGTTCCAACACCGCTTGAATACCAAAGGTTGGTGATTCCTGGTCGTGCGGCCACCTTACAGTATTTCCCTTCCACCCAAGAAGAGGACTACTGGACAGCTTGGTCCAACCAAGATGATCTTCCGGGGGAAACTGCTTTTGCGATTTCCTTTGACCGCCAATCCTACGGGGTCGAGCGCTCTGTTGTCAAAACACAAAGGAATTATGTCCGCTGTGTGAGACAAGGTCCATAGGCCTTAACCTAGTTTTTTCGCACTCTCCCGAACAAAACGGGAGAGTTTTTCCTTTTCAAAATTCCAATTTCGTACTAATCTTTTCTTAAGACAAACCGAAGTACCCATTAGGTGGTGAGGTTTCCATGAGAATTGACGAGTCCACATTCAGTCGCATGAATGTCGATCTGCAAAAGGATCGAAGGGTGAACTATGTCGGTCATGGAAGATTGGAAAGTGCCCCTGAATCTTTATCCGCCTTACATGTGATCTCACATGAACTTGGCCATGCACAAGAATTCAAAAACGAAGCCTACCTCAAAGGACGAGAAGTCCAATCAGTCCATGTAAAAATTAACTACGAGTTACGAGATGGTCGTATGGTGGCAGTGAGTGGGGAAACGGAAGCTGTTACCAAACCAAAATCCAAATCGGCAGAGGACCCAAGTTTACGGCCATATTCTGATGGTAAGTCCATTCAAGACTTGTTCCAACAGAAAGAAGAAGATCAAAAAGGAACAAAGAATCCTTCCTTAGAAAAATCAGACAGGAACAATCCAAAAGAAATCCAGAAACGAAGTTACGAAAAAAACTTAGAAACCAAAATCAAAGAATTAGAAACTCGATTAGAATCGGAAAAAAGTAAAAAGACTTCCGATACCGAATCAACAGAACGCCAAAAAGAATTAGAGTCTGAGAAAAAACGATTAGAAGAAGAAGTGCGATTACTTCGTATTAAAGAACAATTAAAAGAAACCTTTGCCTTACTCACTGACTTTCGTAAAATGATGTCTTCTAATTTATTTGGTATGATCAACTACCAAGTGGATTCACGTTATGGTTCTTCGTTAGATACTTTTGTTTGAACTCCAAGTGTTTCCAAAATAAATTCTTTTAATTCTCCCACACCTCGGCCGGTTGTTGCTGATAGATAAAAGACTCGGAAGGGAACTCCAATTTCATTCATAGCTCCTTCCATTTCGGACCTCACCTTATGCAATTCACTTTGATTGAGTTTGTCAATTTTTGTACGAATCACAACAGGTTTGATTTTTTTTTCCATTGCCACTTCGATGGTAGACAATTCTTCTTCTGGAAAATCTCTTTGGGAATCACATAAGATAAATAGAATTTTGAGTTGTTTCCAAGAGTTGAGGAATCCTTCTAAAAGTTTCATCATTTCTTTATGTTCTTTATGAGAAGCTTTTGAATAACCAAATCCTGGTAAGTCGATTAGATTAAAACCAACTTTCGTTTTAAAGATATTGATGAGTTTTGTTTTGCCTGGAGTTCTTGAAACTTTTGCAAGTCCTCTATGGTTGGATAATGCATTGAGCAAACTCGATTTTCCAGAGTTGGACCTTCCCATAAATGCAATCGAAGGAACGGAATCCAATTCTTCTTTTTCTTCTAACTTTGCGATAGAAGTGAAGAATTTGGTTTCAGGAAAGGGGATTTCTTTAGAATATTTATGCATCTAGATCATCTTTCCAAATAGATTCGTTTCGGATAATTCTTTTCGTTTTTGAAAAAGAGGGAAAATAAAATTTGAATGGGTTCGTTTTCAAAATAAAGGATAGGAATGAATGTTCTTAGAAAAAAGGGAATTCCGTTTTCCCTCATACATTCGGAAATTTCCTTATTCCCCGAACGGATTTGGATTTTTTGCCCATGGTGCCAAGACCCAAGGTGGTACTTTTCATCTGGGTCACTCAGTTTAAATCGGTTTTGGTTCCATTCAATGACCAAGTGGTTTCCATCGCGGTAGGAAATTGCTTTTTTGAAAGCAGGGGATTTTTTATCAATGATAAAGAGATCACCAAACTTTGATTTGTATAAATAACAGTTTTTATTTTCTAAAAATGCCCTCTCTCCTTCAGATTGTAAATGGAAATTTTCAAACCCTGATTTATAAAGTGGATACATTCCTAAGAGTTTGAGGTGAAAATCGATCAGATCTTTTTTTGCTGGTAAACCCAAACTCACCCATGTTTCGTGTGGAATCCGGAAAAGATGAGGAGGATGCCTTGTTGTGTTTTTGTTATGTCCATCAAATTGTAAATTGAGTTGGGACTTATCATGGAAATTCCAATAGGTTTTGAAAAAGTTCCACTTTTCCTTTTCTAAAATGGGAAGTAATTCGAGGCGGATTCGATTTCGTTTGTAAATGGGATCGGCATTGGATTCATCTTCAAAGATACGCATTTCAGTTTCTACAAACTGATACAATTCTCTGAGTTCCGAATCTTCCAAAAATACCAAAGGTAAAAATCGTTCCCCATCAAATGGAGGGAGTGTATAAAAAGATTTTTTTCCACCTCCCCTTGTTAGGTGTAAGAAAATTGATTCTGTATAATCTTTACAATGGTGCCCAGTAAGGATGATGGATTGATATTTTTGGCTAATTTTTTTTAATTGGTGGTAACGAACGAGTCTACCTGTCTCTTCAAGACCTCGTTTTAATTTGAGAGAAAGTTTTGGGATTTTTTTTTTACAAAATGAAGTGGGAAACCAAAGTTTTTGATATAGGTTTCCATATCCGATTCTTCTTTTGTGATTTCTCGGATTCCATGAGAAAGATAAAAAAGACTAGGGGATTCAATATTGTATTTCTGTTTTAGATAAAACAAAAACAAAACGAGGATACTCGAGTCTTTCCCACCTGAATAAGACAATAAAAACTTGGTTTTATTGTCTCTCCAAAGGAGTGGCAGTTGGTTACCCATTCGATGGAGCATGGATTCAAAATGTTTGGAAATCGAATTGGGGATTTCTGGAATCATACCTTTCTCACTGCCACCATTGTGATATCATCGTGTTGTTCCTTTTCTTTGACAAATTCTTTTAAATCCGAATAAATTTTCTCCAAAATCTTTTTAGGTTCTAATTGGATGTTTGTAAGAAAACTTTTTTCTAAATTCACCTCTCCAAATTGCGTTTCTTTTGCGTTTAAAGCCTCTGTAACCCCGTCTGTAAAAAGTAAAATGGTATCTCCCGCACCAAATCGTAATTTGGATTCATTTTTAAAATGAGAGATATCGGGGCTTATTCCTAAAATCACACCACCAGTTTCGATCGAACGTAAGACTTTGGAACTTTCCTGGTAATGATAAAAACTTCCATGGCCTGCCCCCGATACTTCTACTTCCCCTGAAATGAGATTCCAGCGGATAAGGATCATACTCATAAAACGAGGTGTAATGGCCTCTTTGTAACTACTGTATAAGTAATTATTGATATCATTTAGTATTTCCCAAGGAGAATCTTTGACCCGAACCAGTGAATGCAGAATGGTACGAACTGTTGCCATGACAAGCCCAGCAGCCACTCCCTTTCCACTTACATCTCCAATGCAAACAAATAATTCATTTCTGTTAGGTGATAAGATGAAGTCATAATAGTCACCTCCAATTCCACGTGCAGGTACCATAAGTCCACCAAAGGAAAACCCTTCTGCTTCCGGTGTATTTCGTGGTAATAAATTACTTTGGATTTCTTTAGCAATTTCGATTTCTTTTTCCAATCGTTCTTTGATGGAAAGGTTTTGGTACAAACTGGAGTTTTCCATAGTAATTCTTGCAAGGGAAACAAATGCATTTAATGCTTCTATTTCTTCATGTGGAAATCGAGATTCTTGTTTAGATAAAATAAATATGCATGTCGTTTGGTTTTCGAGTTGGACTGGAACGATGATGGATTCTTTGCCAGTGATCCCAATATTTCTTAAAACAGGATTTTCGAAAGGGTTAACGGTTATAATTTCCCTTCCCGCAGCCAAGGAAATGATTTCATCAGTATCTATCGAGTCTGTTTGTGTTTTGAGTTCATAATTATCGATATCACGGTAAACTTTAAAAACTTTTGCTTTAGATGTATTTGGTGGAATTTCGACTAAACACGAAATTGATAAATCAACGATTCCTGATAATGTCAAAAGGATCATTCTTATCATCTCGTTGTGGTTATTGAGATAAAGTTGGCTTAAGGTAAGGGCTGCAGTGTGTAAACTTTTGAAATGTTTTGATTGATTTTTTGATTTAAAAAATAATAAAGAATTTCGTAAAGAGACGGCAAATTGACCCACAACAATTTTTAAAATCTCTTCGTCTTCGATATAATCTAATGTGTTTTCATCATCGTAATCAATTGTAATCATTCCTACGGCAATGTCTGCATATAAAATTGGTAAGACTAACTGTGATTTGGTGCCAGTCAATTTAGAATAAAAAGAATAAAATGGATGTGATTGGTCACTAAATTTGTAAAAACAAGGCTCTCGTTTTGCCATGGCTTCAATTAATATCCCATAACTCAAATCGTAATCGATTGTAATACGTTTAATGGCCCTTTCTAAATGTTTTTGTTTGGAATAATAATTGGCTAACTTGATCTCACCTAATTCGAGATTTATGATGAAAATAGCAATTTTATCTCGTTTGAGTCGATCTGAAATGAGTTCGCTGAATCGAAACATCAAGTCTTCGAGTCCAAGGCTTGAATTGAATAAAGATAGGTTTTCTAAGAGGAATTCGGTTTTTTCGACTGAGTTGAGAACGTTTTTCCCAACTCGGGGGATTTTGCGTTTTTCTAGGATCCATTCTCTTTGGCATGTTTGGCAAAAAAAGCGGCCTTGTTTTGTCATCCCACTGGGAACTCGAGGTTCAGCGCAAAGCAAACAGATTCGTTCAAATTCCGATTCCTCGTTCATCCCATGCCAGGGTATCCGATTTCTTTTTTGGTATGCTACAAGAATTTCGCTCCCTACCAAGAAACCTGGTACGATTCATGCTTAATCTATAAGCAAATGTTGTTTTTTCTGCTGAAACTGAAAGGAAGGCAAGTGAAATGATGAAAAATTCATTTATTTGTTTGCTTGTGGTACATTGTGATCAAAAAATAAGCAAATTGGTTCTGTGTTCCTTTCCAGCAATCCGTAACGACCAAGAGCAAAACCTATGAGCACGAAGAAATTCAATCCCATCCAATCCATCCATGACGTGGCGACCGCTATGAATTCCACCCAGGACCCTGACGGTCTCCTGGAGCTGATTTTGGATCGTTGCATCCAAATTTGTGGGGTCGAATCTGGCTCCCTTATGCTCATCGATGAAAAACAAAGTGTACTAGACGCGGTCACTTCCAGGGGGATGAACCAACAGTTGCTCCGAGAAACCAAACTCAAAATTGGACAGGGGATTACGGGTATGGCCGCTTCTACTGGGAAAGCAAAGTTGGTGAATGATGTTTCAAAAGATCCTGACTATATCCAAGTAAAAGAAGAAATCAAATCAGAGTTAGTTGCTCCTATGATCGTGGAGGATGATATCATCGGCGTGATTTCTCTTGATTCAAATCGTTTGAATGCATTCACTCCAGAGATGTTGGAAATTGTGAGTGTTCTTGCCAACCAAGCAGGTCAAATTTTTAAAAACTTACAAACCATTCGATCTCTAGAACAACGAACAAAAATCCAAGCCACTTTGATTGAAATTTCTAAAGTGGTCAGTTCCACCTTAGACCAAAATGAAGTATTTGATTCGATTATGGTAACGATGGAAAAATCACTTCGTTTGGAAAAAGGAAGTATTGTATTATTTAATAAAGAAGAAGCTTTGTTACGAATCGTCGCTGCTTCTGGACTTTCACCGGAAGAAATCGAAAAAGGAACTTACCAGCCAGGTGAGGGAATCACCGGAAAAGTGTTTGAATCTGGTGAACCCATTATCATTGAATCCGTTGCAACCCATCCAGACTTTTTAAATCGAGTTGGGTATTTGTCTCATTTTAAACACGATCCACATAACGTGAGTTTACTTTGTGCTCCCATTTTAAGCGAACAAACAACATTAGGTGTTGTGAATGCATTCATTGTTCAAAACAAACATACTGATTTAAAATCATTTTTAGATTTTTTACAGGTTGTTGCTTCCATCATATCTCAATCCATAAAAATCCAAAACCTTGTGGAAGAGGCTAAAAAAGAAATTTCTCGAGAGAATATCCAACTAAAGAGAGAACTTAAAAATAAATATAAATTTGGTTCTTTGATTGGAAAAGCAGCAAGTATGGAAAAGATGTTTGAAAAAATTCAGTTGGTAGCTGATTCAAGAGCATCAGTTCTCATTACCGGAGAATCGGGAACAGGAAAAGAAATGATTGCGAATGCAATCCATTACAATAGTTCTCGATCTGAAAATCCATTCATCAAAATCAACTGTGCCGCAATCCCTGAAAACCTTTTGGAAAGTGAATTATTTGGTCACAAAAAAGGTTCTTTTACTGGTGCTGTGACAGATAAAAAAGGAAAGTTCGAACTCGCAGATACGGGAACCATATTCTTAGATGAAATCGGGGAAATGGATTTGAATTTACAATCTAAATTACTTCGAGTGTTGCAAGAGAGAGAGATTGAAGCAATTGGTTCCACCAAAGCAAAAAAAGTGGATGTAAGGATTATCGCTGCTACAAACGCCGAATTAGAGCAGTTAGTTGCTGAAAAGAAATTTAGAGCAGATTTGTTTTATCGATTGAATGTTGTAAAAATCAACACACCACCGCTTCGTGATCGAGTAGAAGATATCCCACTCTTAATGAATCACTTTTTGGAAAAATATACTAAAGATAATAACAAATCCATCAAAGGGATTTCACGTGAGGCATCTAAATTATTGCTTAAGTATCGTTGGCCAGGAAACGTACGGGAATTGGAAAACGTAATCGAACGAGCAGTTGTCTTGGCCCAAGACGAAATCTTAAACGAAGAAGATTTTTCGGATATTTTGTCCAATATGGAAGAAATCCCAGAAAATGCTGTAGAAGTTTCGCATCCAAATCATGTGGAAACAGTGAATGGTGCAGAACCATTGGATTTAGGTTCTGGACGTCTGACTTCGGGCCAGCTTGATGGATTGGATGGGCGCGCGATGGAAATCGTTGTGAGTGAAGTTGAGTCTCGTCTCATCCAATATGCTATGAAAAAGTTTCGTTATACCAAAACAAGAGTGGCGAAGTTTTTGGGAATCAATCGAAACACATTAGATAAAAAAATCAAAGAATTGAATATTGAATATTAAACACTTTCAGAGATACTTCCAAATTTTCTACGATTCGTTAATCATTGTTTAGTGAGTTGGGTCTGGAAAATGATTCAAATGGTGGGTTGGGCCTGTAATGATATCATCTTCCAGACTTAAATGGAGGTATTCTTTTGCAGATCCTACTGCCTCGGATAAACTTTTTCCATGAGCCAAAAAGGAAGTGATGGCTGCTGAATACGTACAACCTGTACCATGAGTGTGTTTTTCCTTTAGGTAAGGTTTTGAAAATTCATAAATCGATTTTCCATCAAAGAGAACATCTGTTGCCACACTGGCATTAGGAAGGTGTCCACCCTTTAACAAAACAGGTACATTGTATTTTTGGAATAATTTTTTTGCCATCGGAACCAATTGGTCATATTGGTTGATTGTTTCGCCAAGTAGAAGGGACGCCTCATCTAAGTTAGGTGTAATGAGTTTTGCCAATGGAATCAGATCTTCGGTCAGTGATTGAATGGCATCATCACGCAAAAGTTTTGCACCACTGGTAGCAACCATCACTGGATCAAGAACCAATTGGATTTCAGGGTTATCATAAAAGAAAGAACTCACTGCTTTGATAATGTCTTTGGAATACAACATTCCTGTTTTGGCTGCTTTGATCGGAAAAAAATTGGAAACCGTTTGGAGTTGGTTGGATACAAAGTCAGGAGAAATTTCATAGATTCCAGTGACTCCGTCAGGATTTTGTGCAGTGAGGCAGGTAAACGCCGTGGTTCCAAAGGTAGCAAGGGAGGAAAAGGTTTTGAGATCCGCTTGGACACCTGCACCCCCACCAGAATCAGAACCAGCAATTGTCAGTGTGATAGGGTATTCTTTTTTCATTTTATGGAAACCATCCGTACTTGCCAAAATCCAATTGATTATCCCCTAAATCAAAGAAAACACCTTCCGATTCTAAGATTTTTTTTTGTAAATTGGCTCTTAAAACATCTCCTTTAAATGAAATCCTTCCTTGTCGATTGATGACCCTTTGCCAAGGGATTTCGGTTTCCCTATTTTTTTTTAATGAGTTGAGAGCATACCCAACTGCTCTCGCTGCCCTTGGATTTCCAAGTAATAAAGCAATATGACCATAGGTAGTGACTTTGCCTTTCGGAATTTTTTTTACCACTTGGTAAACAGATTCATAAAAATTCGGACTTTTCGAATTGGAAGTGTTCATTGAATTTGGAAATATCAACGGATGATTTTACATTTTTGTAAACCCATTTTCCTAATATAGAAACAATGAAACTCAGCGAATACGCAAAACATTTGTTACTTGCTAGCAACTTGGAAGATAAGTTGTTACCTCCCTCAAAACATTGGGATGAAGAAGTAGAATTCAATAGTATTCGTATTGAAAAACCAAATAGAGACCCAAAACTACAGTTTTCCGATAGAAAAATAAAAATACCCAGGCTTGAACATTTGAATTTAGAATCAAATCGAGGGTTAACTCTGCACCATTTTGCCAATCATGAATTGATGGCGATTGAACTATTCGCTTGGGCCATCTTAGCATTTCCAGATGCACCCAAATCCATTCGGAATGGCTGGATCAAAACCATTGGAGAAGAACAAATACATTTAAAAATGTACATCAATCGTATGAATGATTTTGGAATCCAATTTGGTGATCTCCCATTAAATTATATTTTTTGGAAACAACTAAAACAATTTAATAGTTTGGAGTCCTTCTCTGCAGTGATGTCTTTATCATTTGAAGGTGCTAATTTGGATTATTCACAGGTGTATGCAAAAGTATTTTCGTATTTTGGAGACCAACTAACATCTGATATCATGTTATATATCTTTGAAGATGAAGTGAAACATGTAAAACGAGGTGTTCGTGCATTTGAAAAATCAATCCCTGGAGATAAAAATTCTTGGGAACACTATTTATCCTTAATACAATTTCCTTTCACTCCACGAAGGGCCAAGGGATATTTATATTTTCCGGAAACTCGAAGTTTAGCGGGATTGGATGCTAAGTTTACCAAAGAATTGGAAACCTATGAAGATGAATACACCGGACGAGTAAATTTGGAATCGGTCAAAAAATTTGGACTTGGTTCTGGACTTATGCGCAAAAACAGACTTGATTCTCAATCCAATTCAGATTAGGATTTCTCGAGAAGGTGACTATGAAAGTAAAGATACTTTTGAGCTTAGGATTGGTCTTTGTATCTTTCGGATTTGTACTAAATGCCGAAAAAAAAGCAAAGTCTGTGAAAGAAATGAATCTCCATGATTTTATGGAAGAGTACACAAAGCCAGCGACCAAGTTGTATGACAAAAAGGATAACGCTGATTACCTCAATAAAATCCTCGAGAAAGTGCCTGACATGGCCCCCGAAGACCAAAAAGCAGAATGGAAAGAAATCATCGATGCGAAACTAGCCGTAGGCAAACCAGATGAAACTTGTAAGTCTTGTCATACAAAGTTCAAAAAAGAGTACAAAAAGAACTATCGTAAAAAATTAATCCAAGTTCCTGAAGAATTGTTAGGATTTCCAAAAGAGATCAAAGAATTACTCAAAAAATAAATTTCATTTCCGCTCCTATGGAGCGGATTTTCATGATAACTCGAATCAAACCTGTATTGATTTTTTCCATCTTTTTCCTATTCCTTTTCTTTTTTATCAATGAAACTATAGATGCGATTGAAAATGAGGATTCACTTCCCAAACAAGTAGGAAAAGAAGAGGCTCAGTTTCAATCACAAAACCCACCTAACGAAAACAAAGAAAATAAATCGAATGGAAATACCATCGTAATGCCAAATAGTTTAAAATTTGGTGCCTTTGTAGATACATATTATTCGCATAATGCAAATCATCCAAATGCAAAAGAACGTGCGTATACAACGCAAGCGGTTCGTAATGATGAGTTTAATCTCAACTTAGGTTTTGTAGATGCGAAATGGCAGGAAGAAAAAATTCGAGGTAGATTTGCTTTACAATTTGGAACATCAGTTAATACTAATTATGCATCAGAGAGCAATAAAGACATTAGCTCAAATCAAAACTCGGTAAAGCATATCCAAGAAGCATACGTCGGATTTAAAATTACGAAAAATACATGGTTAGATGCAGGGATCTATTTTGGGCATATAGGCCACGAGTCTTGGATTTCTTCGGATAATTGGAATTATACGAGAGCACTAGCACTTGATTACGTACCATATTATTCTTCAGGTGTGAGAACTACAACGAAATTCACAGATAAATTCCAATTTCAATTCCACGTGATGAATGGATGGCAAAATATAACCGACCAAAACAAAGACAAATCCCTTGGAACCCAATTTAAATACCAATTCACTCCAAATTTTGCCATCACTGCCAATCAATTTGTTGGGAATGAAGCTCCAGATTTTGAACGCAAACAAACTCGTTTTTATAATAATACAATCCTAGAGTGGAAGGCATTCGATTGGTTGGCCTTTGCCTTGTCGGGTGATGTAGGTGCACAAAAAACAAAAGAATCTTTGTCTTATGAACCATGGTGGAAAGAGGTAAATTCCGTTTTGCCCATTTACATCAGTCGTGAATCAAAAGTTTACCACCAATGGTATCATGGAACATTTTGGACAAGTTTTCGTTATGAAGATTCCTATCGATTGAGTTTACGATTCGAACGGTTTTATGATCCAAAACAAGTTTTGGCACAAACTTATACCAGGAATGGATTTTTAACAAACGGATACACGGTCACCTTTGATTTTTTACAGTGGCAACCAGGATTGTTGCGATTGGAAGCGATCCAAAGAGAATCCATGGACCCAGTTTTCGAAACAGACCAAAACAAAAGGACTCGAGTTGAACGACTGTTTGTTGTGGCCGCATCCATGCGAATTTGAAATTAGTCCGGAAATGGAATCGAATCGAACCGATCCCATCCCATCCATCCCATCCATTCCATTCCATTAAAAACCAATCCTATCATCTCAAAAATGAATCTCAAGTAATGGAGACTTGTCCTTCTTAAAAAAAGGACAAAATGAATGTGTAAAAAAGAACCTGTTTATGATTTAGAAATGATTTCTCATTTCTAAATCACCAGAAGGATGATACTTATGTTTTTTTCCTTTTTTTAGAGGGTTTTTTCTTCTTTTGGCTAAGCGTTTCTTCTTCCTCTTCTTCTAGAGGTTCATCGCTCAGCTCATTCACAAAGTCAATGAACGGAATGTGTTTTTTATGGCTCATTTCTTCTAATTCCTTTGCGTTTGGTTTTCTTTCGCCAACAACAACGAGATACAAGGAAGGTAGTATCGTTAGAACGAGGCACATCGCAGAAAAAAGGCCACCTACAATTACGGTAGCAAGAGGTCTTTGCACATCAGAACCCACTCCTGTTCCTAAAGTAGCAGGGATAAGACCGAGTAATGCAAGTAACATGGTCATCAGCATGGGACGTAATTGGATCACTGCTGCTTTTTTGACTGCGGCTTTTGTAGAAATATCTGGTTCTTCTATAAGGAGGTGGTTGGTTCTGGATACGAAGAGGACACCTGCCATGGTCGCAATTCCAAATAGAGAGATGAAACCAACTCCTCCAGAAACATTAAAGTAATACCCACGAAGGAGTAGTGCGTATATTCCACCGAGTAATGAAAGTGGAATGCAAGCAAGGGCTACATACACATACTTTAAGTTACGGTATAAAAGGTACAATACTCCAAAGATAATGAGTACTGTGATTGGGATGACAATCGCTAATTTTTTACCGACACGGGATAAGTTTTCGTATTGCCCACCAAAACGAATTTCATACCCATCAGGTAGTTTGATTTTTTTCTTCACTCGCTTTTGGAGTTCTGCCACGAATCCACCTTGGTCACGGCCACGGATATTGGTACGAACAGTCACAACCCTTCTTCCTTCTTGACGAAAGATCATTGTGGGTCCATCGATGACCTCTATGTCCGCTAACTGAGATAAGGGGATCCTTTCTCCTTTTGGAGAGATAATTGGCATATTTTCAATCGCTTGTTTGGAAGCTCTGTAATCCTTCGAAAACCGAACCACAATTCCAAAACGTGCAGGAGTTTTGGGAGGGATATCCGACGGTCCTTCATACAAAGTGCTGATCCTTTGCATACCAATTGCTGCTTCAATCATCTGTTGGATATCAATCACATTGATGCCAAAACGTGCTGCGGCTTCCCTGTTGATATTAATCGTAAGTTGCGGACTTTCTGCTTCTTGTTCAATCCCGTACTCACTTGCACCTTTCATCTCTTTGATTTCTTTGAGAACTTCGTTTCCGATCCCTCGCATGATTTTTAAATCATTACCAGAAACAAAGACGGCAAGGTCAGCAATTGTTCCCATGATCGCTTCTGATAAGTTGTCCATAATCGGTTGAGAGAAACTGATCCTTGCACCTGGTAGTGTCGCTTCCAAATCATTTTTCATGCGAAGTAAAAGTTCTTGTTTTGTAATCTTTTCTTTCCATTTACTATAATCTTTTAGTCCAATTAGAACCTCTAATCGGTTAGGTGGAAGTGGGTCAGTCCCATCATCGTTCCTTCCTAGTTGTGAAATGACAACACTGACTTGTTCATTTTTATATATCGTCTGTCGAATTTTTGGCATAAACTTTCTTGCTTCGGGTAAGGAAATCCCAACTGGAAAAAAAATACGGATGTTAAATCCACCTTCGTCCATTTCAGGTAAAAATTCTGTTCCCAATGAAAACATTCCGATAGCAAGAAAAATGGTTACGACACTAAACGTATATTGCACTGCTTTTTTGGATCTGTCGACGATAAACTCAATCAGTCGTTTGTAACGTATTTCGACCCAATCATAAAATGGATTGTGCCATTCAATTGGACCAGGGTTCTTTGATTCAAAGTAATGTTTATAAATGATCGACATGATCACAGGGATCACTGCCATCGCAAAAATTAAAGCACCTAATATGGCAAAGGAGATCGTAAATGCCATTGGTTTGAATAATCGTCCTTCTATCCTTTCAAAGGAAAAGATAGGAAGGTATGCTAAGATGATGATTAAAATGGAAAATAGAATTTCTGTTCCCACTTCGGATGCGGCATCTCTCGTAAAGGCAAGGATACCATGAGATTTTTCTTCTGGCGTTGCATCGCGGTAACGCCTCATGATATTTTCCACCATGATGACGGCCCCATCTACAATGATTCCAAAGTCGATTGCACCAAGGGAAAGTAAACTGGCGGGGATACCTGTCATGTTCATCAGTAAAAACGCAAACAACATGGCAAAGGGAATGGTTGCCACAACGACAAGTGATGCTCTTACACTTCCGATAAAGAATATCAAAACCAAACTAACAACAACAACACCTTCCACCAAAGTTTTACCAATGGTTCGTAATGTATAATTGACTAAGTCTGTTCGGTCATAAGTGTTTCGAAGTTGGACACCTTTGGGAAGGTAGTTCTCGTTGATTTCTTTTACTTTTTCGCGAATCCTTTCTCCCATTTCATTTGAGTCACCCCAACGTCGCATGGCCACCAAACCTTGCACAGACGAATCGACTTCGATAAGTCCTTCTTCGTCGTTTTGAATGGTATATCCTAAAACACCACTAGGGATCGGATGTGATATCTCAACAGAACCTAAATCACGAATGAAAACGGGAACTCCATTCACGGTTTTCACAACAATATTTTCTATGTGTTTGGGATCGCGAATGGCACCAAGCGAACGAATTGGAAATCCTTGTTCCCCTTGTAGGAGTAAGTTTCCACCTGTATTTAAATTGTTTTCTTGGATGGCTCTGATCACATCGCCAATGGTTAATTTGTATCGAATGAGTTTATCTGGAGATGTAACAACATGGTATTGTTTCGGAAGACCACCAAACGTAACTACATCGGCAATGCCTGGGATTTGTAACATCTTAGGCATCACAATCCAATCTTGGATGGTTCGTAATTCCATTGGTGTATGGTTTTCAGTTGATTCCAATACATATCGGTAAATTTCACCGACAGGTGAACTCATTGGGCCTAAAGCTGGATGGACATCTTCTGGCAAATCGGCATCCGCCACTCTTTCCATAAGGCGCATCCGAGCAAAATAATCGTCAGTTCCGTCTTCAAATACGAATTGGAAAACCACTAATCCATTGATAGTTCTAGACCTTCGGACAGCGACTTTTGGAATTGCATTTAATACGCGTTCAATGGGAAGAGTAACCCTTTCTTCTACTTCTACGGCAGCTTTGCCTGGAAATTTCGCAATGAGTCGTACTTGAGTGTCTGAGATGTCAGAATATGCTTCTTTTCGTATGTCGATCCAAGCCCAAATACCAAATAAAACTGCAACGATGGCTGCAATGATCGTGGTGACACGATTTTTTAATGCTGTTTCTATTAAATCTTTAATCATGATATTCCCTCGTATTGAAGAGGTAACCCATCTGTAATAATAATTGTGGGTTTCGGTAGTCACCTTGTCCAATTCCCCCACCTAACTGGAGGAAGAAATTACCAAGTAAAAAGTCGTAAGTGAGTCCAATGTACCTTTGGGTGAGATGTACCTTTTGCCTTTCACGGCTTTCATACTCAAGATAGGTTGCCACATTGGAATCAATCGAATTGATATAAGACCGAATCAGGAGGTCTTCTTGTGTTGGATCCCTTCTGTTATAACCAGGTATATTCACACCTGTAGGATAAGAGGATTGTCCTCCACGACCAACCTCGGGAGCAAAAGGGTTTACTTCAAAATATCCACCAACAATTGAAAT
This sequence comes from Leptospira jelokensis, assembly GCF_004769635.1. GTDB lineage: Bacteria > Spirochaetota > Leptospiria > Leptospirales > Leptospiraceae > Leptospira_A > Leptospira_A jelokensis. The sequence goes on along the minus strand of NZ_RQGH01000026.1, from coordinate 69,869 downwards.
GCTATGAGAGATAACAGGTGTTTTCCAAAAGGTATAACCCAAATCAATTTGGCCACCTTTCCATTGTGGTCCCCAAACACCACCTGATCCTCGTAATACGATATCTTTCCAATAATAACCTAAATTGAAATTGATACTGGCAGGTGAACCAATGGAAGCACCGTAAACCCAAAAATTAGTTGTTTTCGGTAATCGTTTTTCATCCAGGCTTTTTGGGTTAAGAGTTTCATCTGCACCGAATGCCGAATCCTTTGGATTCGATGGTGTCCAATCTGGTTTGATTTCGTTTCCATTTTTATCCTTTGGATACGGAGAGGTTTGTGAAATCAAATTGGTTCCAATGAAGAAAAGAAATATGATTAAGAAGAATTGATATTTCATTTTAAAACCCAAAACTTAAACCTTTGAGAAGAATGGAACCTTGGATTGCGACTTTTTCTCCTGGAGCCAAACCTTCAATGATATTCACTCGTTCTTTGGTTGATATCCCAAGGACAACTTCTCGTCTTTTGAATGTAAGTGGTTTTTCTTCAACGAATACATAGTTTTTCCCTTCGACTGTTACGATTGCTGTGTATGGCAATACAACACTATCTCCACCAGTTTGTTCAGGAAATTTTACGACACCAAACATCCCTGGTTTCAAACGGTATTTTTCGTTAACAACGATAATACGCATTTTAGCTGTTCTTGTGAGAGGGTCTACGTTATCTCCGATGGCTTCTGCGGTTCCGACAAATTCTTCATCTGGGAATGATGCAAAAACAACTTTGACTTTTTTACCTTTTTTTAATGTTGAAATTTGTGATTCAGGAACATCTGTGATGATCCATGCTTTTAAACTTCCAGCAGTACTCAGCTCACTTGGATTTAATCCTTGGGCGCGGAGTTTCCCTTCAAATTCAGCAAGTTCTGCTGCATCATTGCCTGCATCTGTTTCCGATTCCACCAAGTCTTTTTCTGTTGCGACACGATGGACAAACATGTCTTTGATACGACTTAAGTTTTTATTGGAACGATGGAGTTTGTTTTTGGCGTGGACATAACCAACATAAAGATCGTTTAACTCTGCCGATTCGAAGAGTATGATCCTTGCTCCATTACTCACAGAAGGAGAAGTGGAGGCAATCAGTCGTGCAGGAGCTTCCAAACTCACAAATTCACCACCACCACCTATCACAGTTGATTTTACGATTTCAAGGCCAGGGCTATTCGGTTTGAATACAATCCGTAGTCCGTCATCAAATACTTCTGCTTTTTCAGGATGTTTGTGAGCTGGTTTCGCAGATTTGGAAAAGACCATAAATAAAATCGCGATAACGATTAGAACAACTCCGGAAATCAGGAGGATTTTTGCTTTTTGATTTAATGATTTTAATGTGATTAACATTTTATTCCTCAGTACTTGGCGAAGTTTGGTTTTCAGATTTTGGGATAAAGATGCCTTTACCCACAGCATAGTTTACATTTTCAATGGCTTCCATACGATCTGTTTGGAGTTTTAACATCTCTACTACACTGGAACGATAGGTTTCAAAGAAGTCGGCAAACTCTAAGATTGTGATGTATTTCTTTTCATAACTCATGATCATATCTAAAGATAAACTTCCATAATCTTTTATATATGCATCGATGAATCGTTTGTACAAAGCGTCTTTGATTCGTGCAGATTGATAAGCAACTGCCACTTCATTTTCCACTTCCAAGATATTGTTTTTTAATTCTTGTTTACGAACTAAAATTGCTTTTTCAGCCGCTTGGATGTTCCCCTGGTTCCTATCAAAAAGGGGAACACTGAGTTGTGCTGTAACTCCCCAATAATTTTGGAAGGCAGTACCACCTCTGTTATAAACCGGACCAAAGGATAAATCAGGAATTGCATTTGCATATTGTAATTCTAAATTTGCTTCTTCGTATCGAAGTGTTTGTAAGGCTTTTTTTAAGTCAGGACGATTTTCACGAGCGATCTCAACCAAATCTTCCAGCTTGACTGTGTTTGGAATGATGGCATCCAATTGCCTTTCATTGATTTTTGGGATAAATTCAACTCGTGCATCACGATAGAGGTCATCATTCACCAAAACTTTAAGTTCTGCTTCTTTTTCATAAACTTTAATGGCAAGGTCTTCTCTTTCCTTTTTTAAAAAGAAGAGGAGGGCCTTTAGACGAAGGTGTTCCGCTTGGAGCAGTGCCCTTCTTTTGTAAGCAAGTTCGGATGAGTCCACAGTTTTTTCGATGGATGCAATACTTTGGTCATAAAAGACAACTGCCTTTTTGTAGAAGTAAATTGTATAAAATGTCCTTCTTAGTTTTGTTATGAGGGCTCTTGTTAAATCATAAAACTCTTGTTCTGAAATTTTTGCGTTTAATTCAGCAACCTTAACTCGTTTGTCGATTTTCCCACCTAACAAAAAAACTTGTTGCACTTGGACAACAGATTGACCCGAACGCGTGGTATCAAAATACCTTTGTGTTGGTTCCGCATACACACTCTGGTCAATGGCAATGTTTGGATTTGCATACAAACCCGCTTGTAAGATTCCAGCTTTTTTTACATCGATTTGAAACCGAGAGGCAATGAGTAATAAGTTGTTCTTCCATAAAAGAGATTCTGCAGTTTCTAAATCAATTTCCTTGGAAAATTTTTGATCTTCAGGGTATAAACTAGAACCAAGGGATGTCCTTGGATTTTCATCGGTCAATTGCCTCCGAAGGGCTTCACTTGCTTGTGCGACCTTCATCCCTTCCGATAAAAGGGAGGTCACCAAAAAAAGTGATAAGTAGATACCTGTTTTGTAATAAACGTTCATAAGTTACCAAATGTTTTATATTCTTTGTGTGAAGCGAATATGGGTGTCCTAACTTAAGTTAGGGGAAAGTACTCAGATTCGTCCGCAAATGCGAAAAAGGTTTAAACGAAGCAGAAAGGAGGAGGAATGTTCAGTAAGAGAGAAGAGAGAAGGTTTGGAATGTTGATTCCGTACGAAAGTAGGTCGATGTAGGATACAATTAAATCTTCAGAGAGATCTTGGTTTTTGTATTCTGAAATAAAATCTAAAAAGTCAGCCCTGGAACGGCTTAGCGCTGCATGATCATCGATGGATGTAATTTGAGGGATATCAATGGTTACATCTTCTGTTGCTTCATCGAGTTCAACTGTTTTGGAATAGGACTTTATCTGCTGAAGATTAGCTTCAAAGTATTCAGAAACTGCATCAGACGTACTATCAAACGGGAAACCTACGGTTGCCACAAGCAGCAGAGCGATGAGTTTGTTTGACCAGTGTCCCGTCATAATGTCCACGAATTCCTAGTTCGGTTTGTACTCAATCGATAAATCGATTTGATTGTTCGCATTTACTAATAAAGTCAACAATTTGTACAGTTTCTAAGAAAGCAGACGAAAAGATTGTTAAAAAAAAGACTGTCCAGAGAGAGAAAACACTCTGGTACAGTCTGGAAAGTTTTGGCAAATGAGAAACATTTCTATAGGAAATGAATATAAAAACATCCTGTGCCCCTAACGGGACACAGGTTAAAGCGGTAGAGAGGAGTTATACGGGTGGAGGTAGATTTAAGTATTGGTGGGAAAGGAGAGAAGAATTCCATTCAGTAGAATCTTTGAAACGAGAAGTGAGTATATGCCCCCAAACTCCTGTTAGGCCTCTGCCATTCCATGCAACAATGTCTTCTAAATCTTTTGTGCCAGTCCCTTCTTCCGAGGAGGTTTTGTTAGAAGAAAGCAAATGGGATCCTGAAACTTGTGATTTTCCCGAAACTCGTGAGGATTTGGCTCCCCGAGTCCGGATCAGGACGTTTTCTTCCGAAAGGAAGGCACTGCCCAGAGAGAACGTAAGGAGTGTGACTCCCAATATTTTTGTGATCTTTCTGAACATAGTTACAGTTTAGACGGTCTCTGATTAAAATCTAGCATTTTTTTGGTCTTTGCTTATCAATTAAGCAGATCGACCAAAAAAAATATGAATTTTGCAATCTGCCTTGGTTTAGAGCACTTTTCCTGGATTCAGGATCCCTTTGGGGTCAAAAGCGGCTTTGATGGCCCGCATTGTGTCCAATTCCCCTTGCGAACGCGAGAATCCCAAATAATCCTTTTTTAAAAGTCCAATCCCGTGTTCTGCCGAAATGGATCCTTTGTATTTTTGGATGAGTTGGAACATATCGGGATCCACTTGTTTGCATTGTTTGAAGAAATCAGAATCGGAAAGTTCTTTTGGTTTTACGATGTTGAGGTGGAGGTTCCCGTCCCCAATATGCCCAAAAAGGGCAATGGCAAATCCCTGGTATTGGTTCGAAAGTAGGGCCGACATTTCATCTAAAAACGACTCCATATTCCGGAGTGGGAGAGAGATATCATTTTTATGGACCGTATAGGCAAGGGACAACGACTCAGAGATCCCTTCTCGGTACTTCCAGAAGGTTTCGTTTTGTCTGGAATTTTGTGCAATGGACCCATCGGCAATGAGTTCTTTTTCGGTGATGGATTCTAAAATCGAATAAAGTTTTTCTTCGTCGGTTTCATCATTCACTTCGAATTCCATCAAAACATAATACTTGCTAGGTGATTGGAATGGATCGGGTACTCCTAAATGTTCTTTTACTTTTTCTAAACAGTAGTCTGTTAAAAATTCAAATGCTAAGAGTGGTAAATCAAAGTTATGTGTTTCTTTGAAAATTTCTAAAATGTTTTTGTATTCGGGGACTGCTAAAAATATCACTCGAATGTCTTTGGGTGGTTTTGTCAGTTTCACAACTGCTTCAGTGATGATGCCAAGTGTTCCTTCAGAACCAATAAACAAATGTTTGAGGTCGTAACCTGTATTATTTTTTAAGATTTCTCCATTGAAACGAAAAACTTCGCCTTTTCCTGTTACAACAGTAAGGCCTAATACCCAATCACGAATGAGACCATATCGTACAACACGTACACCACCAGCATTGGTTGCAATGTTCCCTCCGATATGACTGGAGCCCGTTGCCGCAAAATCAACGGGAAAATAAAATCCTCTTTCTTCCGCTTCTTTATGAAGGTTTTTTGTGATCATACCAGCTTGGATCTGTAAGGTGCCAAGGAAGGGATCAAAATCTAATACCTGGTTCATTTTGGAGAGAGATATCACAATTTCTTCATCTTTTGCAACAGCTCCGCCCGCATATCCAGTCCGACCTCCCGAAGGAACAATAGAAATCCCATTTTGGTAAGCATAAGAAACAACTTTGGCAACATCGTCTGTGTTTTCCGGAAATACCAACACTTGGTAGTTAGGTGAGTATACTTTTGTTCGATCTGTACCGTAAGAATTAAATAACGATTCATCCATCGTACCATCATTTTTTTGGATGATCTTTTTTTCTCCGATGAGTTTCCCTAGTTCTATTTTTGTTTTTGTAAAATCCATTTTGGTTCCTTTAAATATCAACCATATCAATTTGAGAATTCACAGCTGGATCATCATCTCCAGGAGTGAGTCTTGTATAACTTCCATCTGATTCTAATACACGTGCTTGGGTATTGTCTCGGAGTAGGAGTTCTAATATCTTTGCGATTCGTTTTTTGTGTTTGTCTTGTAAAATGGGAAACATCACTTCAATGCGGCGAAGGAAGTTCCTTGGCATACAATCCGCAGAGGCCAAATATACTTCTGGTTTGCCACCATTTTCAAAACTATAAATCCTAGAATGTTCCAAATACCTGCCCACAATCGAACGAACATTTATTCGATCCGAAACCCCCGGAATTCCAGGGCGCAAACAACAAATCCCTCGGATGATTAAATCAATTTTTACACCCGCTTGGGATGCTTCATAAAGTTTGAGGATCACATCTGGATCAACGAGTGAATTCATTTTAAATATCACTCGAGCTTGTTTTCCCACTTTGGCATTTTCCGTTTCCCTTTGGATGAGTCGTAAAAACTCTTCCTTTAAGAAAGTTGGGGCCGCATAAATTTTAGACAACCTTGGCATCTTACCCGAGCTTGTGATGGTGTTGAAAAGGATGGCAACATCTTCCGTGATCTCTGGATTTGCTGTAAACAAACTGATGTCTGTATAATACCTTGCCGTTGTGGAATTGTAGTTTCCTGTTCCAAGGTGGACATATCGATTGAGTTTGTCTTCTTCTCTTCGGACAATCAGTAACATCTTACAATGGATTTTGAGACCTACTACACCGTAAACAACGTGTACTCCGCTATCCTCTAATTTTTTGGCCCACCGGATGTTTCGTTCTTCGTCAAACCTCGCTTTGAGTTCGACAAGTACCGTTACCTGTTTTCCATTTTCAGCGGCTTCACCTAAGTATTGTATAATGGGAGAATCCCCTGAGGTTCTGTATAATGTCATTTTGATCGCAAGAACTTTAGGGTCCTGGCTTGCTATTTTTAGCATATCCTCGATGGATTTAAAACTTTCGTAAGGATGGTGGAGGAGGTGATCGTTTTTGCGAATCTCTGAAAAAATAGATTCACTTTTTTTTGCTGCAAATCCTGATTTTGGAACTGGATAGGAAAACTTTAAGTGACTTGTTTTTTCTAGTCCTTGGAAGAACATCATGTCGTTTAAACTAAGTAAGGTGGGTATCTCCATGACTTGGTATTCTTCGAGTTCCAAAAGCCCTCTTAATAGTTCCTTGATATGGCCTGCTCCGGAATGGACATCCAACCGAACTGCATCACCCCACATTCTATTTTTAAGTTCGTTTTTCATTGTGGTGAGAAGGTCACCAATGTTTTGTTCTTCATTGATAGAGATATCAGCATCTCTTACAATTTTAAATGTATGAATTTGTTTTACATTCATTCCGTAGAACAAGTCACCTAAGTGTAGTTTGATGATCTCTTCTAGTGGGAAATACCTTCTGGTATCTGATTCTTGGTTGGGAGGTAATTGCAAAAATCTAGGCAAAACACTTGGCACCTGGACAATCGCAAACAGTTCTTTGATTTTGTTTTTGTCATCATCAGAATAGAGGGTGATGCCTAAATTGAGAGTTCGGTTCAGAATGTGAGGGAAAGGGTGTGACGGATCGATGGCAAGTGGAGTGAGAATGGAAGATACTTCCCTTTTGTAATAGTTTTTTACAAATTGGATGTCATCCCCTGCCAGTTCACTTGGGTCTTGCACCACGACAATTTTGTTTTCCTTCAGTTCGATTAAGATTTCATCTAAGGATTCGTATTGTTTTTTGACAAATTGCCCAACTTTGGAATAAAGTTCCGCGATGGTTTCGGAAGTTCGTTTTCCATTTAGGCTTTTTTCTTCGATCCCAGCATTTTTTAAATTGAGAAGCCCCGCCACACGCACCATAAAAAACTCATCCAAATTGGACTCAGTGATGCATAAAAATTTAAGGCGTTCTAAGAGTGGATTTTCTTTATCAAAGGATTCTTCGAGTACGCGGTAATTGAAGTCGACCCAAGAAAGTTCGCGGTCGAAAAAGATATTTTGGTTCCCCAGTTCTATTTTTTCTGTAGGGTTAGCAGTCATAATTCTAGGATTTGGGAAGGAAAAAATTCTGTAAATTCCTAATCCTTTTGTAGAATTCGACGACACTAGATTCAGAGGGATTTGGGACGATATGCCAGCATACACCATGCCGGGTTTGATGACCGGGCAAAACACAAACGATATCGTTAAAAAACTGGTCGAATTGGAACGACGGCCCATCAAACGTTGGGAAACCGAAAATGAATATGCCAAAATGCAGATTCAAATTTGGGGAGAAGTGAAAAATCTCACAACCAACCTCCAAACGAAAACGAGAGCCCTTGTTTCGTTCACTGCCCCCTTTGCCACAAAGTCAGTTTCCTCATCCGTGGAAGGAGTGATCACTGGCGAGGCTTCCAGAGCCGCGAAATCCGGAAACCGCGCACTTGAAATCATAGAAATGGCAAGTAAACACCAGTTATCTGGTGTTGAAATTGATACCGACATTCGTTTGCCAGAAGGTAGTTTTACTGTTTATTCAGGAAAATCCAAGGAAACAGTTACGTTTCCTGGTGGTGGGCTTTCGGAACTTTCCAATGCCATTAAAAATATGGCGGGCAGCCTAATGGATGCCTCCATTATCAAAATTGATAAAGATTCTTCGATAATTACGTTAACATCTGTTAAAACTGGTAAAAAAAACCAACTTCAGTTTTCGGATCCCAATGGAATTTTAAAATTGGCAGGCCTTGTAGGAGAGAACAAAGCCCAAGGAGAAGATACAAAACAAATCCTCTCACTTGATGGAACAAAAGCCAAAGCTTGGGATACTTCTAAGTTTAAAAAATCGGAACTTGAAACCGATAAACTCACGCAAAGCGAAGAGGGAATCTTTTTAAAACCGGATACTGCATATACCATTCCGATTGCTGTGACAGAAATCAAAGAACGAGCTTTTTTTGAAGTAGAAGTTGTGGGTGAGGCTCCCGCGGTGATGGAACTTGGAATGAGTTTTGAAAAAGAAGGGAGTGTTCGTAACAAATTCCTTCCCATCACAAAAACGGAATCGAAATACATTTTCCAAGCCGGAGATTTGGCGACTGACAAAAACCTCACTGGTATCATTCTCTCTAACGCAGCAACCACTCCAATCCAAATCAAATCTGTGACTCTAGTCACTCCAGAGGCTCCAGGCACTGCAGAACCTCTAAAAGTATTACAAGAAGCAAAAGACCTCAAAATCAAAATTGATGGTGTTGAAATCACACGTGAAACAAATGAAGGCATTGCTGATGTATTAGAAGGAATTTCATTTAATGTCCATAAGGTGACAGAAGAACCCGTTACACTCAAAATCCACGTGGACCATGCTAAAGGTTCTGCACTGATCAAAGAATGGGTGGATGCCTATAATGAACTGATGAAATTTTCCAAAGAAATCACCTCGGTGGAAAAAAATGGGAAAATTTCAGATAAAAAGGAAAGTGATGATACCAAGGCAACTGATATCTCAAGAGATTTTTGGGATAACAAGTCTAAGTCGGGACTTTTGGCTGGTGAAAACTCCATCTTAAGGCTCATTGCTTCTTTAAAAACAACTGCCAATTCCTATTACCCTGCAACCAAAGAAAATGGATTTCGAGTGTTAACAGACATTGGAATTTCCACAGGTGCCGTTGGTTCCAATTGGGAAAAAATCCAAGATGGACTATTGCAGATTGACCAGGAAAAACTCATTGCAGTTTTGTCTGAGAACCCTGATGGAGTGAGAGATCTTTTTGCATCTGATCCAAATAACGATGCAAAGATGGAAGAAGGGGTTGGAATCAAATTACTTGAAATTTTAAAACCTTATAACCAATACGCTTCGGGCATTGTCACAAGTAAGGTAAAACTTTTAGAAGAAAGTGTAGCTGGTAATAATAAAAAAATCAAAGAACATGAGTCTCATCTCATTAGTTTTGAATCCAAATTGAAACAACGATTTCTCTACATGGAACAAGGTGTAGGCAAAAACAAATCAGTTGGAAATTACTTACAGAATAATATGTTTAGAGGGAACGGTGGAGAATGATGGATATTTTTATCAATGAACAACAATTGGATACTAAATTGGATGGGGAAACAAACCTAGGTCAAGTGTTTGATCAAATCCAAAAATGGATCGAATCCAATGGTAAATACCTTCGTCATTTCACTGTAAATGGAAAGGAACTCAATCGTTCCGATTTAGATTCTTTTGGAATCGATGAAACAGAGCGATTGGATTTGTATGTTGGGGAAGAACTTGATGTCATTGAAGACAGTTTAGTCGAAGTAGACAATTACGTAGACAAAGTAGGTTCCACACTTGTAGGCCGTGATTCATTAACAGAAAAAGAAGCAGAGGATTTAAAGGAAGGAATCCCTTGGATCATTTCTATGATTCGAACTACAACCAAACTTTTAAACCTCAATTTGAACCTTATCCAACCAATGGGGAAAGGGAAAAACGTAGAAGAAATTTTAACTTCATTACAAAACGGGGCCTTGGTGCTCGATTCTACAAAAGCGATTGAATCCTTTTTAGAGGACCTTCGCGATGTAAAATTATTTTTAATGGACCTAAGCGCAAGACTTGCGGTGATGCGACTTGATGAATCTGAACTCATTGAAATCATTTCTCGTTTTGTGAATGAAAAAGATAAAGTGATCAAAGACTTTATGTTGGTGAATGAAAATTTCCAATCTGGAAAGGATCACTTAGCGTCAGAAATTTTAAACGATGCAGTGGGTCGATTAACAGGTCTTATGTCAGCTCTTGTTTCCATCCAAACGCGCCATACAGAACTTGATTGGCAAACCTTGTCCTTTGAAGATAAAAAACTATCGGATTTGGTTGGAGAACTCAATGTTACACTTTCCAATATTGCACAAGCAATGGAAAAAAATGACATTGTATATGCAGGGGATATTTTGGAATACGAATTACCTGAAATTTTGGAATCACTCGTTCCATTTCTCTCCCTTGTCCTAGAGAAAGTGACAGTTTAATTTTTTTCTTTTTGGGGGATATGGTTTGCGAACCAATTCCCCAATGCAAACAAAACACCTACACCAAATACAACACTCCCCCAAATGATGTTTAAATTCCAACCAAGGGATTTGACATACATCGGATCACCATCTGTCAAATACCCATGCCCCATTAAAATGGATCCTAATAGAAGAAATAAGGCAGAGAGGATGGATGATAAGGAAATCATACGAAAATCCTAACATCCTATCCGTAGATGACAAGTCATAATTCTCAACCAAACCGTTGACAGAAGGAATTGGATTCGTTTCACTTTCCGATATGGCTTTATTTTTAGATTTGGACAATACCCTTTTGCCTTCCAAAAAAGCTTACAATTATGCCATCACACAATGTGCAACTGACTGGAGGGAGCGCGGGTTAGGTGACAATTTTTTGGAATTGTATGAATTGGCAAGAAAACAAGTAAAATCGCAACTCAAACACCATAGTTCGAATCGTTTGCGTTTGTTATGTTTTAAATTGGTATGGGAACATTTACGATCGAAAGACTTTGGAAAAAACTCAGAGATTTTAAAGAATACTTCTCAAGTTTCACTGTCTTCCCAAATTCGTTTCGGTTTCCAAACCGAAGACATCCAAGAGATCCTTTGGATGGAAGAAAGGTATTTTTTTCATTTCTTACATTTTTATGCAGAAGAAAAAAAGAAATTAAGTTACAAAGACAGTTTGTTTCCCCTCTTAATTTCCCTTTCTCATGAATTTCCAATTTACCTCACTACCAATGAAACACTTCGTACCCAACTCTTGAAAGTCCAAGGGTTTTTGCCAAAAGGTTTTCGTTTTACAATCATCACTTCAGAGGAAGTTGGATTTGAAAAACCAACAACAGAATTTTTCCAATATGTGATCCAGAAAGCAGGTGAAGACCCCAACGATTGTATTTTACTCGGTGACAATTGGGATGATGATATCATTGGAGCAAGTTCTCATGGAATTTCGTGCATCCATATCCCCGATATGTGGGGAGAAGGAGACGAGATAAATGAAATACATGGATCTGAAGGATCCATAGAAGGAAACAATCGAGTTCCTGGTGCCAATCCAAAGAATATTTGGCGGGCTTCCAATATTATCTCTGGACTAACCTTTGCTAGGTCATGGCTTCTGGAGCGTCAAAAATAAAGTATTGTTCCAATTGACGGTCTTGAAGCTGAGAGTGAATACAAGTTTGGTGAAGAAATAATAGGCTAACTTTACATAAACGGCGATTTTACTTTTGCTACCAGACACTGATAAAATTGGCATTAGCACTTTGTATTGTGGATTCGTAAATCCGCATTGTTTGCCAAGTTCGGCCAAGGTGGACATTTTGTAATTGTTCACATGGTCTTTGGCTTCTAAATAATGAACCCCTTCTTTCATTCCTTTTAGTTTTACCTTGAGGTTTGCTTTTGCCAACTGAATGGGAAAATTTGGAGTTTGTAAAAACAATATGCCACCTGGTTTTAATAAACTATGGAGGTAGGTGAGAAGGGAGTGGGGTTTTGGAATGTGTTCAATCACATCCCAAAGGGTAATGGTATCAAAACTTTCTTTTGGCAGTTTGGAATCTTGGACAAGGCCTGCATACACGGTCTTCATTCCATTTTGTTCATTGGCAAACTTCACTGCTTGTTTGGAAATCTCATAACCTACAGCCGTCCAACCTGGTTTTTCCGTTAGGACCGCTTTCACAAAAAAACCAAGCCCACAACCCACATCCAAAAGATTCCCCTTTGGTTCTTTTAGATAGGTTCCTATAAAATCAGAATACACAGCTCTGTGTGCGTTGTCCCACCATTCCAGATCATATGTTTGTTCGGCGCCGTCCCAATACCCTTCGTAGTGTTCTTCTTGTTCATACGACGAATAAACATGACCACAATTTTGGCATTCCAAGATGGGGGTCCCATTTTCATTAAAAACGGATTTGGACTCGGTCGATTGGCAAAGGATACAAGATTTCATGTTCGATACTGTCAGTCTAATCGAAGGGAACAAGGGTCAAACTAAAAATCCTTGATACGACTTGCCAATGAGAGTCACCAAAAAATCATTGGGTGAAAAGAGAGGGACAGATGAAAATCAATTTCACCAAAATGGAAGGGATCGGAAACGACTACGTATACATTGATGCTACAAAAAACGATATCCGACTCACTCCAGAACAAATCCAAAAATTATCCGACCGCAATTTTGGAATCGGTGGCGATGGTGTGATTTTCATTCGTAATTCTAACTCTGGTGAATTCCAGATGGATATGTACAACTCCGATGGGAGCTCCTCGGAAATGTGTGGGAATGGAGTTCGTTGTGTGGGAAAATTTGTGTATGACCATGGTCTTACCAAAAACCAAAAACCTACGATTGAAACAGGAAAAGGAGTTCTCACCTTAGATTTAAAAACAGGTACGAATGGAAAAGTGGAAATGGTGACTGTGGATATGGGTGAACCCATCCTAAAACCAAACCTCGTTCCCATTGTTTGGTCTGGAGACGAACCTGTGATCAACCAAGTGATTGAAGTCCAAGGGAAACAATACCACTTTACCGCTGTTAGTATGGGAAACCCACATTGTGTGATCTATGTGGACGATGCAGATGATTTTCCTGTCAGAGAAATTGGCCCACTCATCGAAAACCATCCATTATTCCCAAGAAGAGTGAATGTTGAATTTGTATCCATCAAAGGAAAAGACCACCTTTACCAAAGGACCTGGGAACGTGGAACGGGAGAAACCTTGGCTTGCGGAACGGGAGCTTGTGCTGTCACAGTGGCCTCTATCCTGAATGGAAAAACCGGACGATCTGTACGGATTGATTTACGCGGGGGAACACTCCACATTGAATGGAAAGAAAATGGTTCTGTGATGATGACAGGTCCTGCAAAAGAAGTATTTTCGGGAGAAGTAGAAATTTAAGCAAACACCAAGGGAATGTGATCACATTGACTTGTAGTTTGATGATTACTTTTTGATGTAATCCACTTTTTGTAATTCACCCATACGCCGTTTCGTTTCTTCTGAAACGGCCACCATACCCTTGTCAAGTGGTAGGTGGGCATAGTCCTCATACTTGATCACTTCACCAAAGACCACATTGATTTTTTTGTATACGACTCTTCGTTTGATATCACAAACTTCTTTGGGCATTCCCATAAAAGCACGCACAAGTGGTGGGATGGGATAGTCGGTAATGGTTTCTTCTTCTGGGATGATGACAGATGGTAAGATATCGACTTTGTTACGCAAACTAAAGGCAGCAAAGCCAGTATGGAAATTTGCAAGTGGTGCGGAAAAATCATTTTTCACCATGTAGTCATGGCCTTCTGGAAAAATCCCAAGTACATCCCCATTCTTGAAAACCTGTTGTACCTTTTTGATACTTGCCATAGAAATGTTTCCATCAATGGCCATGGGGATGGTTCCCGTTTTTTCAACAAAGTCTTTAAAGAGTGGAATCCTTGTCGTGTATTCTGCAGCGATCCAAGAGATGAATCTTGGAAACACAGATCCAATGACAAACGGATCCATATCACTGCGATGGTTGCAAGTGAGGATCAGTTTGCCTGTTGGGACAATGTTATGGTATCCGTAAACCGTTGTGTTCACAGCCAAATTAAAAAACGGAGTGACAAACTTTTTGATGTTCTCGACGTTTTTTTTGGCTTGGTCTACGGTATTTTCCATTTCAATCTCCTAAAATCTTTTGCCACCAGGATTTGGTAACATTACCACTGTTTGGTTTTCGTGGTTCGGCACTGGGATTCTCTCCACTCATTTCTCTTGGGTCATTCGAGGGAGCATTGGGCATCCGGCGTTTCCCAACGTGAGGGCTTGGAACAGTGCGTTTGATTTCCTCCAATTCTTTTTGGGCAGAAGCGTTGGACTTAATAAAAGCGCGGATTTCATCCCACTGGGGATCAAAATCATTTCCATACATGGCATAATTCATAAGATCAATACGATCAAAATCGGGCATGTTCAAGATTGAAAGTGATGCCCGCACAAATTCAATCCAATTTTTATTTGGGCACTCTAGAATGAGGGAGGCCAATTCCGAAAATAATAAAGTGAGAGATAGAATCGAGTCCAAGAGACATAAGATCAAAAAAACAAACCAGAACACATCCCCATTGCCCAAAAACGTAATTCCATTTCCGGTCCAGCCGAATAAGGAGAAAATTTTCCATTTATGTGAAGATTTGTTTTGCGAACCGAACGAGGGAAAAGAAGCTTAGAGATGATGCAGAAACGATTATTGGCTTTATCTTTGTTTTTCCTTTTGTTCCAAAACTCAATGTGTTTGAAACTTTGGATTGTTTCTTCCAAAATGCGCACCACAGAAGATGCGAGAGACCATAAAACCTACCAAAAAACGAGAAGTTTTCTCAAAGCAAAACAATGGTTGGAATACAAACTGGATCCAGAAGTATCCAAAATTGAATTTGAAAACCAAGAAACCGGGGAACTCAGAGGGATTGGCCTCATCAAATGTTACGTTCCTTATGGAATTGGGGAAGTGGACGCCAACGAACATGAATTTGAATATGTGGTGAAGGTTCGGGATGGCCATGCTGAAATGCAGATCAATAAAATCTTTTCTTTTATCCGCGATCCCAATGACATCATCCTGAATTACGGTCCTAAGAATGAGAAAGTGGCGAAGGTAACGATTCGGTCTTGTTTTCGGCCACTGCTCGATGATTTCTTCGAGTTTATTAAATAATCTAAAATTTGGATTAGTAACCGAGTGGATTGCCCACCGTGGAACCCGTGGAACCAAAGGTATTGGTTCCTGTAGGGGAATCAGTTAGGCCATAGTAGTTCAGATTTTGTGAACTACCATTTTCTGAAGATTGGTTTTGCGATGAGGATTGGGAGGAATTGGATTGTGAATTGGCATTCGAATACCCATCGTCTTTCAGTAGGTCTAAAATGTCCTCGGTACTCACCAACTTGATTTCGTTACACGATGCAAAGAAAACACTGATCGCGAAAATTCCAAAAGCCAATTTCATAAGGACCAGTTTGCCCGATTGGAAAAAAGGATTCAAGCCTTTAATCCAGATTCTTTTTCAAGTGGCGGCATAAGAAAAAATCTTTTCTTTTGATTCCCTTCCTTTGAGTTCAAATTCACCTTCCAATTGCAAACGGAAATTTTGGCTTTTGAGTAAGTATTTTGCGGTGTTTTCTGTGATGAGAAGGTTTTTTTGTAACCCTTTGCATAATCCCTCCACTCGTGATGCGGTATTCACAGTATCACCAATCACCGTAAATTCCATTCTGTTGGTTGATCCAATATTTCCAACAAGTAAACTCCCCGTATGGATTCCGATTCCCATTTTGAGTTCCGTGAGCCCTTCCGCTAAAAATTGTTTGTTCAACTCATCTAAATTCTTTTGCATTTCAAGAGCTGTTTGTACTGCTTTGTCGGCATGATTGGTCATCGGGATAGGTGTTCCAAAAACTGCTAAAATCGCATCTCCAATGAATTTGTTGATAAACCCACCATGGACTTCAATGGCATTACTCATTTCTTGGAAGTAACGGTTGAGGATGTACAATACTTCTTCGGGTGTTCGTTTTTCTGATAACTTTGTGAAATCGCGTAAATCAGAAAAAAGAATTGTGGCTTCGACAACTTTTCCACCTAGACTATGTTCGTTGGAAAGTAGGTAATCTCTAATCCTTGGATCAACAATGCGACCAAAAGTGTCTTTGATTCTTTCTCTTTCGGCAAGTCCTTCTGCCATTTCATTCACAGCGTCACCAAGTAACCCTAGTTCATCCGAACTAAATATGGTGACTCTGGTATCAAACTTTTGTTCTTTGATGAGTTCTGTTGCCGATTCGATTTGGTTTAATGGGTGTTGCAAACTGATCGCAAAGGTAACAGAGAATAAAAAGGAAAAAAACAACATGATGGCAATCACTTCAAACAGAACATCCGTATGGAGGAGAGTGTGTAATTGGAATAGGTTTTGGTTTGTCCTTTGTAAAAGACCAAAAATCAGAAGGATGATTGGGAATAATGTGGAGGCTGTCCAAAAAATAATTTGTTTTGTGACGATAGAAAATTGTTTTCCCTTTGCATATTTGCCGAGTCCTCCTGTTGGGAACACATTCGGAATGATTAATGTTTTGTTTAAAAAATTAGTAGTGGAATAAGAAAAGGCAAAAGCAAAAAGACCCCAGAAAGCAAATAAAATGGTGACTGTCAGGATACTTTGCGGAGGGGCATCTGGATACAAAGTATCAATCCTAAGAACTGATAAAAATGTAGAAAGTTCCCAACCGATAAACCCAAACAAACTGATGATCATCGGGGAATGGACGATACGGTATCTTGCCCTTTCTTCTGAAATGATGTTACATTTTTCTTTTTTGAAAATGTAATTGGCAACTGGCATACTATAAAATAATAAAATGGAAGTGATGATGGGGAATGGTGCCCATGTTAACGCGAATAAGGTGAAATCATTTGTGGTGCGTGTTGCCTCAAACAAGGCCAAAAATTTTTCAGGTAAAAAAGCGGTACTTGTATAATTGGCAAAAATTAAAGTGAAAAAACAGGCAGAAAAAGGTACAATGAAGTAAATGCTAAGAAATGCAAAAAACTGAACCTTTTTATTTTCTCTCATAGGTTTCATATTGTAATTACCGTTTCATGTTTTTCAAGGTTCTTTTTGTTAATATCCTTTGCACTTGGATGTGTTTGGAATCAGATAAGGGAAAAAATAAAAAGAGTAGGGAACCCAAGATAAAGAAAAATCCAACACCTGGGCCAAAGATCATGGCAAGTCTGAATCCAACTTCTGGTGATTGGGTTGTGAGGCCATTTTGGAATCCAATGATATCGAGTAAAAATCCAGTGATGGCAATCCCAAAAGCTTGAGAGAACTTAACACCCATTTTCCAAATTCCAAAATAGAGACCTTCTCGTTTTTCTCCTGTTTTGAACTCATCATAATCAACCACATCGGTTAGGATGGAATCCATAATTAAAATGGAACCTGCAAAGATTCCTCCGAAAAATGCCGCAATGAGGGGAGGTCTAAGTTCTCCATATGGGAACAAAGGATAAACGATGACGGTAAGAAGTCCAAGTCCAAAGACACCAAAAAAGGCCGGAATTTTTTTTCCAATTTTTTTTGAAATCCAAACCCAAAACCCAATGGATACCATCAGCACTAAAAAAAAAGGTAATAAGATATTGATGACAACTTGTGATTCTTTTAAACCCAAACGGTATTCATAATAGTACAATGCGATCGCAGAATTAAATGTTCTACCAATGGTCGCGATCACAAAAGCAAATAATAAAATGAGAAACATCCTATTTTTTAAAACAGATCCAAATGACTGGAAAAAAGGAAGTTGTTTGGTTTTATCCGATTGGATTGTATCTTTTCCCTTTGTGACCCAAAAAGTGATGAGAGAGGAAACCAAAATCACAAGGGAAACAATTTCACCTGCTGTAGTCCGTGAAGTGATGATATTTTGTTTTGAACTTTCATCACCTAGCGATTGTAAGATTGCTGCGGGAACAATCATTCCTATAAGCATTCCAATATTACTAAAGAACAAACGCCATCCAAATACAGAAGTCCTCTCGTTTCGTTCAAAACTGAGTTCCCCACCAAGAGCAATATGAGGTACGGAGATGATTGTCATCGCTGTGTTCACTAAAAGATACACACTTAGCAAATAAGAAAATTTCCCAATTTGAGAAGCAATCTGAGGTGGAGAAAAAAGTAAAAGCACAGAAATCGCTAAAAGGATTCCTCCAATTAAAATATAGGGCCTCCTCCTACCAAATCGAGAATGGGTATGGTCGGAAATCCTACCCATAAGAGGGTCACTGATGGCATCCCAAATCACTGATATAGACAGTGCAATGCCTGCTAAACTGGAGTTTAGGCCAACAATTTCTGTGTAGTATTTTAAAAGATAAATTTGAGTGAAAAGTTGAACAGCTGTTATACCTGTTTCAGCAAGTCCATATCCCATTTTGACGGGAGTTTTGAGTTTGGTTTGGTTCATTCCTAGTTCCATGTATTGGACGGTTTTTGCCCAATACTTGGGAAATAAATTAGAAGTCCGACGAAAAGAAAGAGGTAGAGAATTGAATCAATTTATCTTCCGTTCATTCTGTTTTATACGAAATACGGATGATGGAAATATCGTCGATCACTTGGCCAGTGGAATCGATTTCTCGGATCATGTCTTCTAAATTGGCTCCTGTACTTTCCACAATTTCTAGGAAATTTTCATCCTCAGATAAAACTTCCCATTCTCCTTCTGGATTTTTTGAAAGTAGATCGTCCTTTCCATCAGACCCGATGAGCAAAACATCCTTGGGTTGCAATTGGAACTCATTGACTTCTTTTGCAGAGTTGGCGCCAAGTGTACCCAATTTTCGGTAGGTAATGGTCGGAAACAAATAATTTGCTTTTCCATTTCGAAATAAAACAATCATCGGATGTTCGGCATTGAGGAAAAAAAGTTTACCAGTCGCTTCGGCAATGAGTCCCAAACTTAAGGAAACCAACATAGTCCCATCAAACGTTTCAAAAATCAATTGTAGTTCTTGGAAAGTGGATTTGAGCCATTCATCAGGGCTTAGGGTTTGGAACCTCGTATCGGTTTTGGTCCTTTGTACGATGGATTGGAATACCGAACCAAAAACCAAGGCCCCACCTGCTCCCTGCATTGATTTTCCCATCGCATCCGCATTTACAAATAAAAGATACTTTTGCTCATTGAGATGAATGGTATGAGAAATATTGATATCACCACCAATCTCATACTTTCTGTTTTTGTATTCAAATGACTTTTTTTGTCTTAGAAAATGGTCTACTTGGAAATACTTACTACTGATATCTTTGATGGCAAATGGGTTTAAGAGTTGGTAAATTAGAAAATAATCTCCATCTTGTTGCACTTTCAATTTGCTTAAATCCAATAATGACTGGTTTAATTCATCTGTTCTTAACGTGACTTTTTCTTCCAATCCTTCGTTTAAATCTCGAATTTCTTGGTACATATTTTTTAAGGTTCCAATGACCGAGTTTAAGTAAAATGCTTGTTTGGCGAAGTCATCACTCGATCTGGGATTTACGATCACATTAAAATTCCCTTTCGCCAATTCGCCCAAAGACCGACTGGTTTCGTTTAAACCTTCATTTACTGACTTTGCCACAACGTAGGAACAAACAACGAGTGGAACAATGAAGATAAAAGAAACGGTAACGATAGGGATCATTGGGTCAGCGACGGCTATTTCACCAGAGGCCAAAGAATATAAAATGTATGAAAATATGACAAAAGGAAGTGCCGCCAAACTAAAAAATGCGACAAGTATCCTTGTGAAATAATTAAACTTTGGAATATCCTTTTCTTGAAGTTCGATATTTTGGAATTGTGGTAAATCAAATAAATTACGAATGGAGTTTTCTGTGATAAAATAATAGGTTACAAATGAAATGGGAGCAATCATCACAAATGTGAATATGGCAGATCTTGTAACCGAAGGTGTGTACTCGACCAAATAAAAAAATAACAAACTAATTGGTATCACACCAGATAACCAACGTATTACGATAATGATAGCTTCAACTAGTGGATACCGGAAAAGTAAAATTTTTACTGATTTTGCGTAAGCCAGTTCTTCTTTAGAAAGGGAAGATGTGCCAGTGTTTGGAAGTTTCATCCGTTCTATTTTTGCAAATAGATACTTTAAAAGCAAATGTCTGATAAAAGTTCCTAAAAGTCCGATCCCTGTGGCAAATACGAGACATAAAGCTATGAATATTTTCCAATGGTTTGGTTCCATCTTTTGGGTGATGATGGCATAATAAACGGCAAAGGGCACAGGTACAGTATGAGTGAAAGCCTCTAGTTTTAATGTCAGATCCCAAAATAAAGATTTTCTGTTCATGGTCGTCATACGAGAAATGATACCGAAAACGATACTATAAGACGGAGATTAAATCAAGAGATTCGGAAATTTTAATCTCAGAATTTGTTTCCATTTTTTTGTTCTTTCTTTTTCTTCCGGATATAAGTTTTCCCATTCTGCTAGTAATTCTTTTGCCCTTTGTGCGTTTTCTTTTTCCAAATACAAACGAATCAAATGGAAGGTATTTTTTACAGCTTTCGGTTCGCGAAGTCGAATTCGTTCTGCAATTTCAATGGCTTCATTGATTTTTCCGGCCTTTCGTAGCAAAATAGAACCTAACTCCATAAAACCAATGTCATATGGATGGCTCTCTAAATACACTTGCGCATGTTCAATCGCTTCCGAATATTCTTTTCTTTTGAAATGAAGTTTTGCTAATAATTTATGAAATCGTTTGTTTGTGACCGGTTGGCTTAGGATTTGTTTTTGAAGGGATTCTATTGCAGCATCAATATTGCCCAACTCTACATGTTTTTTTGCAGTTTGGTAGGATTTAGAAACCGTTTCGTTAAAGTTTTGGTTTCCATTTCCCTTGTAATAAACTCGAATCAAAGACAAATCATCCGTGATTTCTCCGTTTTGAGTCAAAACTTCAAAAATAGAATTCAAATCACCTTTCCCTTGTTCGACATAAGAAAGGATTAAATTTTCGTCTTGGTTGATTTGCCTTTGAGCCGATTCTTTTTGTTCGCTGAATAACAAAATATCATCCCTACCGTCAGAACCACTGATGATGGTATCTCCTGGGTACAAACGAAATGTTTTGATGAAGATTCCTGAGTTTAATCCTTTGGTTCCTAATTTTCGGTAACTCAGTTCGTTTTCCAAAAAACTTGCCTTTTCGTCCCTGTATAAAATTAACCAAGGATGTTCAGCATTGATAAAGTATAAAAACCCTGTTTCTTCTTCGATAAGTCCAATCACAAGAGAAACAAGCATACTTCCATCAAATCCTTCAAAGATCTTATGCATTTCGATGAAGGCATTCTTTAACCAACGTTCCGGTGACTGGTTGTAAGTGTTTGATGATAAATTGGTGCGCTCAATGATGGATTGAAAAACGGCACCTAACACAAGTGCGCCACCAGCCCCTTGCATGGATTTTCCCATTGCATCAGAGTTCACAAAAACTGAAAAATTTTTCCCTTGTAAAATTACATTGTGAGCGATGTTTAGATCACCACCAATTTCATATTCTTTTCCTTTAAACTCAAATTTCTTCTTTTGTTTTAAGAAAAAATCAATGGATACAACCTCACTTTTCACTTGGTTTTTCCCAAGTGGTTTGAGTAGTAGGTGGGTTAAAAAATAGTCCCCATCTTGTTGGAATTTTAGTTTTTTTACTTCTTCTAAAGAGTTTTCCAACTCTAACGTTCGTTCCTTTACTTTACTCTCCAATCCAACATTCAAAGTAAAAATCTCAGTATACATGGTATTGAGTTGTTGGATCACTCGGTTCAGGTGAAAGGATTGTTGTCCAAAGTCGTCACCAGAGGATGGCATGGAAACAACAGAAAAGTTACCTTTTGAAAGTTCGTCTAAGATGTGACTTGTTTCACTTAAGCCTTGTCTTACGGCCTTTGCCACTAAATAAGCCACAAACACCAAGGGGAAAATAAAAATAATGCCTATGATGACCACTTGTAAGGAAGGGTTTGCTACATTCAAATTTCCGTTGGCACTGGAGATGAGCATGTATCCTAAAACTGTAACAGGTAAAGCTGCAAGTGCAAAAAAAGAAATGAGAATTCGTTTGAAATAATCAAATTTTGGAATTTCATTTGGCTCAATTGCAATTGGTCGAATTAATGGGAGTTTGAATAAATTTCGGAATGCATTTTCGGAAATGAAATAATAAGCAACAAAGGAAATTGGTGGGATCATGATCATATACAGAATGAAAGTTGTCCACAAGGTGGGCCTGTACAAATCGAAGAAAGGAGTGACAAAAAATATAAGACCTACTCCCACAAACCAACGTAATATGATGATGAATCCTTCATAAAAAGGGTATCTGTATAAAAAAAGTTTTAGTTCTTTTGCTTTTTGATTGGAACCTATTGTATAAGAATCAGTTTTCTTTTCTGATTGCAGACTTTCAAATTGGATTGAAATTTTTTTTAAGACCAAGTAACGCCAAAAACATCCCCCGAGAACCATGAGGCTTCCACTTGTCACACAAATAAAGAGGAATAACAGCCATTCGCTGGCACTGTATTCTTGTGTGATGGAAGCCATATAAATCGCAAATGGAACAGGAACTAAATGAGTAAATGCTTCTAAACGAATGGTGAGAGGTAAAAATATAGTCTTAAACATGAAGTATCGAGGAATCCGTAAGTGATTTTATGAAAAAATAAAAATTGTCAAGCCAATGCACAAGAATCGTTTTTGCGTACTTCTATTTTGCTTGCTTGTTACGGGCTTTACCTAAAAACTTTCCTCCATGTCTCAAAAAATGGAACTGAAAGTGTATGCGTAAGAACCTACCCATCACAAACCACGAAGTAGAATTCCAAGAAGGAACCAAAATCACTTCGAAAACAGATTTAAAAGGCATCATCACATATGTGAACGAAGACTTCTTAAAAATTAGTGGATATACTGAAGACGAACTGATCGGGCAACCACACAATCTCATCAGGCACCCTGACATGCCACAGGAAGCATTCCGTGACCTTTGGGACACAGTGAAACTTCAAAATTCATGGGTTGGACTCGTTAAAAATCGATGCAAAAATGGGGACTATTATTGGGTGGATGCCAATGTTTCTCCCATTTACGAAGATGGAAAACACATCGGGTATATGTCGGTTCGCACAAAGGCAACCAAAAGCCAAATCAAAAACGCAGAAATCCTTTATGCAAAAATGAATTCTGGGAAATGGAAAGGAACATCCAAACCAGGAATGTTATCCGGACTTTCTTCATTATCCATTTATCTGATCCAAATCTTCGTTAGTTTCTTCCTTCTGGTACTTTTTTCTTCCTTTAGCATGGTAGAAATCAATTTTGTTTCCAAAACCTTTGTGTTTGGAATGGGATTCCTTCTTTTTGCACTCACTTCTCTTTTGGGGTTTTGGAAAATCAAAAAGAACAGACACTCATTTTTAAAACTGATCGAGTATTTAAAAAACTTATACCAAGGACACTTAAAATTTGATGTCGAGTTGGAGAATGGAGGAGATTACGCCGAAGTTTTACAACTCATCAAAAAAACGCAATTTGAGTTTCGGGGTATGATTTCGCAACTCATCGGCAATGCTGAAATTGTCAAAACACAAATCAAAGGCCTCACAAAAGCCGTTGAACACATCCATGTTGCTTTCAATGAGTTATCACTTGCTATGCATTCACTTTCTAATTCAAGTAATGTGACAAGAGAGAGTTCTGAATCTATCTTTCACCAAATGGATGCTTTAAACCATCTAATCTTAAGCATTCGATCTGAATCCAAAGCGGTCAAATTGGAATCAAATCTTGCCCATCAAATTGCGATGCAGGGCAAAAACCGATCGGATACTGCGATGGCACAATTTTTTAAAGCAAAAAATCAGATTTTTAAAACTTCAGAGTCCATAAAAGATTTAGGCGAAAAAACAAAAGCCATCCGAAAAATTACAGAAACGATCGCGGCCATATCTGAAAAAACCAACTTACTATCGTTAAATGCATCTATCGAATCTGCAAGGGCTGGAGATGCTGGCAAAGGATTTGCAGTTGTTGCCGGTGAGGTTGGTCTGCTCGCAGAACAATCTAAGAAATCTGCCAAAGAGATTTCTGTATTCATCAATGAACTCACAACGAAGATCTTACAAACCGTCTCTGATATCGAAGAAGGATTATCTGAGGTGGAACTTGGCTCAAGAGAATTTGAAACCGTTCAAACAGAGATGGAAAAAATCCTGAGTAACTCGGAAGTCACCAAAGCAAGTTCAGAAAAGATCAGTGGTTCAACGGAAGGTACAGAAGAAAAATCATCAAGTGTTCTTAAGAATATGGAGAATATCCAAAATCAATTGACCCATACTTCATCGATAGTGGAAGAATTATCAGCTGCTGCAAGCGAACAAAAACAGACAGTAGCTGCCATAGAAGAATCCATCTCGAACCTAGATCAGGTGGCCGACAGACTTGATTCAGTTGCCTTCCGGTTTCAGTTTTAACTTTGCTTTAATGGACGTTTCGAAATATGATGGGAACAAACCTTACGTATCCATTTGCCTTCACAAGTGGATAGGTTAGGTTGTTGCTAAGTACTTTGTTTGAGATTCTTTATCCTTCTTCGTTCCAACCTACCGAATAAATCACAGCAGTGGATATTGTAAAAAGAGAATAGTACGCAACCCAAACCCAAACCAATTGAGAAGGAAAAAAATTGGTTAAAGATATGGTCCAAAGCATAGGGGATACAAATCCAATGATGGAAACTAAAATTCCCACAAAAAAACCACCCACAAGGCCTTGTGGTAGGGATTCCTTCATCAGTGCATACAAAAAACCGAATGCAAGAGTGAATGTTAGATCGCTGAACACAGGTCCTAACCAAAAAACATCTGTTATGGGAACAAACATCTCTTTTAATGTTGGATCAAAGTAAAACTTTGCAAAAAATAACATACGAAGGGGGATGGATACCGCTTCCCAAAATGAAAAGGCAAGGAGGAACCGGACTAAAATCCGATTCCATTTTTCTGTATTCAGCGAACTCACTGGTTTACTTTCCTAAGATGAACACGAAGTTCGTCGTAGCAGATCCACCAATGTTGAGCATAAGACCGTTCTTTGCTCCTTTCACTTGGTAATCACCCGCTGTGTTTGTGACTTGTTTGTAAAGGTCGAGCATCATACGAACGCCAGATGCGCCCACAGGGTGACCCACACCGATAAGACCACCGGATGGATTGATTGGTTTTTTACCACCAAAGTCAATCGTTCCTTCTTCAATGGCAATGTGTTCTTTTCCTGGCTCTGAGATTCCAAATGCAGAAATCGCAGCATACTCAGAAGAAGTGAAACAGTCATGTGTTTCAAACACATCAATGTTTTTTACATCCAGGTCAGCACGTTTGTAAGCATCTTTTACCGTTTGGCGAGTCCATGGAAGGATGTATTTGTCCCCAACGGATTCTTGTTTTTTTGCTTCAAAGGTAATTGGTGCCACTCGGTGGCCCCAACCCTTAACACGAGGGATGTCATCGATTTTACGACCAGTTTTTTTAGCGTATTCTTTTGTGTAGTCTTTAGAAGCAAGGATCGTCACCGCAGCACCGTCTGTTACTTGTGAACAGTCTGTGATACAAAGCCTTCCACCCACTGCCATGTTGTTTGCACCACCACGAGCCATCGCATGTTCTTTGTTCATGAACCATGTACGAGTTTGTGCTTTTGGGTTTCGTTTTGCGTTTGCGTAATTGATACGAGAAATTTCAGCTAATGCATCCATAAAACGTTCTTCTTTGAGTTCGTATCTTTCTAAGATTACATCTGCCAGTTTTCCGAAAAGTTTTGGGAAAGGAAATTGCACTCCTTTCGCTTCTTTATCATAATAAGCAGCCGTTCCAAGGAAGTCACCACCCACAGAAGAAGAAACAGTTTTCATCACTTCCACACCAAGGACGATCGCGAGATCGTAATCTTCCGCACGGATATGTGTGATGGCAGCATCAAGGGCAACGGAACCAGAAGCACAAGCGGCTTCGTAACGAGCACCAGGCACACCAAAAAGAGCAGGGTTTACTTCTGTTAAAAATGCCCCCAAGTGTCCTTGGTTTGCATACTGTTCAGCATCAAAGTTTCCAACAAAGACAGCCACGCGGTTTTCTTTGTTCAATCGTTTGATTTCATCATAACTAATGCCAACTTTTTCAAGAGCATCATCTAAAACTTCACGCATCATGGACATGAAGGTTTTTCCTTCTTTGGTCCAGTTTCTTTGGAAGTCGGTTTGTTCTCCGCCTAATACGAATACTTTTTCACTCATATGATACTCCTAATTAACCTTTGAAGAGAGACCTTGCATCAAGTTTGTCGCCAAGTTCGTAGAACTTTTTGCCTTCTTTTGCATCTTTTAAAAGTTTTGGAACTGGTATTTTAGACGCTTCCATAAGCTTAATTGTTTCCTTTGGTCCACCAAGGAAATCGACAAATGCAGAAGCAGGAACCCAGTTAAAACCAAATCCCATCGCACCATCAGTGTTTTCTTTTGTATCCACAACTTCTCCTACGAGAGAGAGCGAATAACTGATGTAACGTGAAATGAAGTAACGAGCGATTTCAGCTTCAAAACCGGATGCGTTTTTCACAACGTCCATAGCACCCTTGTAGTCAGAGTCTTTGATTTTTTGGCGCGCTTCTTTGATAAAAGGAATATCAAATTTTGGGTACGGATCGTACTCACCAGTTTTGATATTATAAACAAACTTCTCACGTTTTCCGTCAGCGTGTTTCACAACTTTTGTGAGACCACCACCAGATTTCATACCAAGTTTGCCTGCATCGATTAATTTTTGGAAGTAACCAGGCAGTTTGAATGTTTCGTGTGCTTCGTCTTTTGTATTGTCGTAAATATTGTCTACGATCGCTTTGTGAACATCTAGTCCCACAAAGTCAGCAGTAGCGAGTGGTCCCATCGCACGTCCAGTATAACCAGACATGATTTCGTCCATAAGGGCGATGCCACCTTTGTCAGCATACTTTTCTGCAAAATGAGCCACTTCGTTCATCAACTGGAATCCAATGCGGTTTCCAGCGAAAGCAGGAGTATCGTTTGTATACACCACAGCTCGACCGAGAACTTTTTCTAAGTATTCGCCTAACGCTTGTGTGACTTTTTTATCATTCCCTGCGTGGGTGACGAGCTCGCAAAGGATCATTTTATATGGAGGGTTAAAAAAATGGGTTCCGTAGTAGTGTTTTTGGCCATCTTCATCGTACGCTTTTGCCAAACGACCAATGGAAAGTCCAGAAGACACAGTGGAGACAATGGTTCCAGGACGACGAGCCTTTGCAATACGAGTATTGATCGGTTCTTTGACTTCGTAACTTTCCGCCACGAGTTCGAATACCCAATCTGACTCTGCGACAGCTTTTTCCAGATCCGCATCGTAGGAACCAGGGATCATTCTTGCGCGAATGGTATCCGTTTTTACGGATGCGACAGCGGCTTCGATACCCTGTTTTGCTTTTTCAACATCTCTAGCGAGCATATGGACTTTAGCACCACCGAAGGCAGCAATGACGCCCGCACTTCCAGAACCCATGGCTCCGTTGGCACCTAAAATCGTGACAGTTTTGATTTCTCTCATGAAGGAATTTCCGAATCTAAGTTTTTACTTACCTTTGTAGAAATGCGAGGTACCCCGAAAATCGTTTTTTTTTGTCAGATTTGTTACAAAAGAGGGTCGAAGGGGGTGAGCAAGTGGGTACACTTTCCCCGCCCGATTTGAGGGTGGGGAACTAGACCCGCCGCCCAATGTGTTCCCTATACCATACCCCTGTTTTTTTGGCACGCCCATTCCCAAAACCCGAGATTTTCTTTCCCAAAAGTTCATAGTTTGGCCATTCGGGCACCCGGGCGGGCTCCTCCGGGGTCCGCTAAACGCTCCCGTCTTCGGTTGGCTGAAGTGGCCACCGAAGACCAAGCCCTACGGATCCCTGGTGCGGATCTAAGTGAGGACCGGAAATTTGCATTTGATGATCTGAGAAGTGTCAGAGAAAATCCAAGCGCCATTGGAACTAAATCTGTCGATCTAGCGTCGTAAGTTGTGAAAACACTTTCACAAAGCAAACGATTGCAGCGGACGAGAAAGTCTGGCATTCATGATTTCTTTGCATTCATTTGGTGAGGAGGCACCCAAAAGGAAAACGAAACCTTCCTTTTGGAAACCGTAACTGTCCTTTCTTATTTTTCTTGAAGTTCTCGTTCCAAAAATTCTACGAACTCAATTTGTCGATTGATGAATGTTAGGTTGTATCTGCTTTCATAAAATAGTAAGGCACTTGCAATGAATAAACACACGCCACCTAGTATCGCGACAATAGTTGCAAACCAAGTTTGCTGTTTTGCAAATGCAAGTGTAAATGCTAAAGTTAAACTTGAGATAATAAATAAGGACGTGGCTAAATACAAAAATGCCATCGAACGTTGGATGAGTACAGCTCTCTTTTTTTGCACAGAAAGTTGATGGCGCATGTACACCAATCTTTCTTTTTGATAATTTCTTTTTCCATCTAACAATAACTCTACTTCTGATTTTAAAAGATTCACTCGGTCAAAAATTCGCCCAAGCCGATTCGCAGTAGAAAAAATCAAACTGGCACAGGCGGAAACAAGGACGGCAGGGGTGATCATTCCAGATAGGATTTCAGAACTTGTAAAAGAATCGAACATAGGAATAAAATTAGAAAGTTGTTTGGATTTGAAAAGTAAAAACTAAATCAATATTTTAGGTGAAAAAATATTGACTCAGTCAGTTTTAAGAACTACACCTAACACTGATTGAAATCGAAAATTATCATTCCGTCCTTGATTATGGGATTTCTTCTCACCTTTTTGATAGGCTGTGAACTTCCCAAGTCAAATCAAACCAGTTTTGATGCTAAGGAAGGTATACTTGATCTAAGCGATGCTTCTTTTGACAGCGAAATGATTTATCCACTTGCAGGGGAATGGAAATTTTATTGGAAACAATGGATTGGTTCAGAAGCCATTCGAAATAAAGAAACAGAAGCTTTTATCTGGAAACAATCTCCATCGGTTTGGAATGATACGTTGTTTGGAAACGAAACTATCGAGAGTTATGGATATGCCACATATGAACTAGAGATTCGGCTAAAAAGTTTACGATCAGACCTTGCTATTTTTATTCCAGATATCGGTACCGCCTATCAACTTTATGTGAATGGTCAAATTCTCACATCAGTGGGAAAGATTGGAATCACAAAGAACGAAGTACATCCTAAATACAAACCACAAATTGTTTTATTACCTGCGAGCAAAACCTATCAATTGAAACTTTATGTTTCCAACTTTCACAATCGTTGGGGTGGGTATTGGTATCCAATTTTACTGGGAAAAGCAGAAACCATTTTTCAGAAAAAACAAAGGCAAATTGGTTTTACAATAGCTGTTTGTATTGCCGCCGCATTGATGGCATGTTATAACATCATCTTTTTTTACTTTCGTAGAACAGATATCACTCCTCTTTTGTTTTCTCTCCATTGTCTCATGATTTTATTTAGGGCATTGACAACGGGAGAAAGGTTAGGGCATTTATTTTCTGATTCTCTTTCTTGGGATTTATTGAATCGGATCGAATATTTTTCCGTATTTTTAACAGCGCCAGTTTTATATGCTTTTTTATATAGAATCATTCCAAGTTTATTTTGGAAACGA
This sequence comes from Leptospira jelokensis, assembly GCF_004769635.1. Lineage (GTDB taxonomy): Bacteria > Spirochaetota > Leptospiria > Leptospirales > Leptospiraceae > Leptospira_A > Leptospira_A jelokensis. Next base: position 40,005 of record NZ_RQGH01000026.1, on the reverse strand, counting down.
TTTGGGAAATATTTTAATACACCTCTTTATTTTATGTGTTTATTGGCTTTGGTCGCTCCGAATGCAGTGTATGCATTTTTTCTAAACTATATCATTTTGTACATATACCTTACAGTCGTTCCCATTTGGTTTTTCATTTTGTTAAAGGCAGTGTTGGATAAAGAAAAAGATGCAGTTGGTCTGTTTGTCAGTTATGTGGCGATTATGGTTGCTAATAGTAACGATACACTGGTTACTTTTGGAATTATGAATGGACCTTTTTTAATTCCCTATAGCCAGATATTTTTAATTTTTTCTCACTCTATCATCATTTCAAAACGATATTCAAATTCTTTGCTTATTTCGGAAGAATTGTCCATTCAAATGAAACAGTTGGTGGTTTCGACTCAAAAAATCATGTCATCTAGGGACGATGTTGACGCCGTAAAATCTGCTTTAGATATATTAAAATCTAAAATTGGAAATGGAGAATCCATTTATCTTTATATCACAAACCAATCAATGGGGAAAGGAAAAGTACATTCAATTGATTCTGGCTTAAGGTTTCAAACAAACGATTTTACTTTGGAAGATTTAAAAAATTTGGTGCAGATCGAATTACATCAATTTCAAGAACCAATTGTTCGATTGAATCGAATTTTGATTCCCTTCAACCAGAATGGAATTTTGCAAATGGTTTTAGATCTGCCCAGAAATCAGTTTTCAAAGGGAGAATCCGATTTGGATTGGGCAAAAACCATTGCTTACGCTTTGGTCTTATCCATCCAAAATTTGAATCGACATGATCTTGAAAAGTATGCAGTGATCGGTGAACTTTCTTCAGAAATTGCGCACGATATTGGAAATCATGTGATGTTGATCCGAAAAAGTTTAGAGTTATTGGAAGTGCATTCTCGCGCTCAAGAGATGGTGTTAAACCAAACTAAACAGGAAATTGACGTATTATCGAACCTTTCCGTTGACATTCTGGAATTTTCTAAAAAAAATATTGTTTTAGACCTGAAGCTAACGGATATTAACACACTTTATCTAAGCATCGTTGACGATCTCTCTCTATTATTTAACAATAGCAGAATTCAGTTCCGACATTCAAATTCTGTATCGAATCTCAAAATTCAAATTGATTCACTTCGAATTAGAAGGCTTTGTATCAACATTGCAAAAAACAGCTTAGACTTAGGGTCAAATATTACAGAATTCGTTTTATCCTTACATTCAGAAAATTCAACCTTGTATCTGATGATAGAAGATGACGGTCCAGGTATGAGTGATGAAATGAAACTTAGAGTTTTGGATTCAAAAATTGAATCCAAAAAAACTTTTGGTGCAGGTTTAGGATTGTCGATAGTGAGAAAAATTGTTTTAGCCCATGGAGGTGAACTTTTATTAACTGACAGACCTTCTGGTGGGCTTAGATTTACAATCTTACTTCCGTTCACTGAACAGAAGTAAGTGCCATGACTAAATCAAATAGTTTCTTTAATTATTGGCAGATTCCGAGGGAACCACTGTATTCAATTGTTGTTGGATTTCCAAATCCAAAGCTTACTTGTGTTGCCCAACCTCTATTATCATATGTGTATGTATTGGCTCCATCTGCTACCGTTTTGGGAATGGTCCTACCTGATTCGTAAGTATAGGTGATTGTATTCCCGATGGAATTGGACTTAGGAAATCCGTTTGCATCGTAATTTGAATAAGTAGCTGCCGGTGATGATACCGATTGCAATTGGTTGGAAGCATTATACACAAAATTTGTTTCAGTTGTACCTTCCACTCGTTTCTGTAATCCACGTTGAACATGTTGGTTAGAAAAAGAAGGTGGATCTACAACACTCAGCTTCGCTAATTCAGCCGATAAATAAGTTCGAGTGACTGTATTACCACCATCTTTCGGAACACAAGTATACACTTTTCCACTCACAGAACAATTGTAAGTTGTGGTTGTTGCCGAGTTTCCATCTTTAACAACTGCTTGCTCTGGGACAGAAAAACAATTTGAAAGACTTGCAAGTACAAGTCCTGCTAATAAAGTTTGATCATTTTTTTCTTCTGAATTACAGTTTTGAAAAGAAAGTGTCACTAACATCAGATAAATTGTAAATTTTACCGTTTTCATATAAACTCCCAATTGATTCGTCTCCGAATCTCTTTAAGAGTGTAGCTAACATTTACAAAATATACTACTTCGGTTCTTACGTAGCTTGGTAAACTTTTCTCCGTATTCATACGGAGAAAACTCAAAATATTTTAGATTAATTTTGATAATTGCAATTGGTGCAGAATTTTTGCAAATTCGATCGTTGAGTGGATCTCAAATTTTTGCATGATTGCGGATCGGTGTGATTCGACAGTACGAATACTGATCTGGAGTTCATCAGCAATTTCTCTATTTAGTTTTCCAGATTTCAAATGATGTAAAATATCTAATTCTCGTTTCGATAAACCATTTAATTTTTGAATCAATACATCGTTGGTTGCGATTTTATTTTGTAAAGTGCCGACTTCCTGTGGAAAAATTTTATTACCTTGGAATACACTTTTAATTGTGCCTAGAATATTGACCGTTGTTTCCGTTTTCAGGACGTAACCATCCGCTCCAGAATTGGCTGCTTTTTGTAAATAATCCCAATCGCGATGCATTGTAAAAAAAATGATTTTGAGGAGTGGGAATTTTTGTTTTATATTTTTTAATTCGTTAATTCCATTTTCATCTTTAAGTGAAATATCCATAATCAGAACATCCACTGTTTTAAATTTCATTCGGTTCAAACCATCTTGAATAGAATCACTGGAGCCAACAAATTTAAATCCAGAATCCGATTCAATTTCCGCCTGCAGTCCCTTTCGTAAAATTGGGTGGTCATCGATAACAAAAACTGAAATTTGAGTTTTAGAAGACAAGTGGATACCCTATTGGATTGGCATTTCAAATTTTAAAATGAAAACAAGCAGAAAATTTTATGGGAAATTTCTTTTTACTTCCAATAACTTTCAAAGTCTTCTGTTCGTTTGAATCTTTTTACAATTTCAAAGTCTCTTTCCGCTTCCACATATTGTTTGGATAGATAATGTAACCATTGTTTAATGCGACCTGCGCGACTCGTGACATCCATATCCAATTCCAACCTATCCCAATATTTTTGTAAAATTCCTTTGGTTTCGAGCCAAGGAAGTGGATCCTTTTGTTTTTTTCGGATCATCAGGGCAAGAGAAGGATTTGCGACAGCACCTCGTCCAATCATGATGTCATTAGATCCAGAAATTTCCATACACCGGATGGCATCCGTTACACTCCAAATTTCCCCATTCGCGACAACTGGAACGTTTACTGTTTCAATGATTTTATGGATCCATTCCCAGTAGGCAGGTGGTTTGTATCCGTCGGTTTTCGTTCTGGCATGAACCACTATTTCTTCGGCTCCACCATCTTCCAATGCTTTGGCACAAACAAGCGCTTGTTCTGTGGAATCAAATCCTAATCGCATTTTAGCAGTGACAGGGATATGGGCAGGAACAGCTCTCCTAACAGCCTTTACAATCGAAAACATAAGCTCTGGTTCTTTTAGAAGTGCAGCACCTCCACGATTACGATTCACTGTTGGTGCTGGGCATCCAAAATTCAAATCAATGCCATAGGCACCAAGAGATGCTACCATACTTGCATTTTCAGCCATACAATTGATGTCGGAACCTAACAACTGTATTTTGACAGGTATTCCAGCTAATGTTCTGCAGTTTTGGTGTAGTTCAGGCACAAAACGATAGATTCGATGAGCAGGAAGTAAGGTATCATTCACTCGAATGAATTCACTCACACATTCGTCGTACCCTCCAACGCCTGTAAGAGTATCACGAAGTCTGTAGTCTAGAAGCCCCTCCATCGGAGCAAGTAAGATGCGCATAAAAATGATAAAGAATTTAGGGGGTGATTTGAAGGAAAACCACTCATTCCATTCATGTCAATTGGTTTACTGTATCAAATTCTTCCTCTCGAAAGAAAAATGGATTGTTTCGTTAGGGACAAATGAATACAATTCCTAACGACCTATGAAAGCCGTTACAAAATATTTCCTGATATGCTTCATTTTGATCTTTATCAATTTCTGTTTTACGAAAGAGGTAATCATTCCAAAAGACAATTTGCACCTTGTTGTTGCTCCACCTGTTTATGCCAATACTTTCGAAACAAATTCGTATCTCTTTCCCGTATTTTCAGAAATCAAAAATCGGCCTGATACAAAGGGTAAGGTATATCATACTATTCTAAAAGATAAAGAAAAAAATCGTATCTTACGTTCTATTACAATTTTGGTAGACGACCACTCTTTAAAATTAAAACCAGAAGAATACCTTCACTATCCAGTTTATTATGCAAACTCCACTTCCAGAAGTTTTCGTGTATGGCACCATTATAACATGACGTATGACATTCGACGTGCGGCCGATAATTCTCCGGTGTATGTTCCCGTTTATACATCAGCAAGTGTTGCCTCATTTGCTGCGTTTGGTGTTTTTTATGTAGCTTCAACAGGAACTGCATTCATTTTAGGCCTAGGAAAAGGGACCTATGAATTTACAGAAGACATCATGGAAGGAATTTCAATCAGCCAAGAAGAGGTTGTACTTGCGTATAACGACTATTCGTATGATGATCTGGGTCGTGTCACAAAAATTACAACGTATTTGCCATATCGATCTATTTCAAAGTCTGTCATTCCTTTATATGATAGAGAAGGCAAAAAACAAATCGGCCAAGTATTTCCATCTAACAAACCTATATTGGTCTCTCAGATGGATTTCCAATACAACAAAGGGAATCAAAATCCTAAATCTGTGAATTTTATAGAATACTTACCTAATAAAAACCAAAAGTTAGTTCGTTTGCCATTGAAAACAAATGAGGAAAATTAAAGTGAATTGTTGGATGAAGTTATTGAATTCGAAACTGATTCCGACAATCACCTTTTATTTAATATGTGTTAGCATTTCTCCGGCATATGCCAAAACTTGGCCTGATTTAGAAAGTGAACAAGAAGTCAAAATTTATGGTAGCGAACGCAGTGCAAAGTTCAAAGCGAGCAATATTTTTTATGATATGGAAGATTGGAAAGACCATTATTCGGTACGTGCTTTGGGAATCTATCGATACTACGATTATCCACTCGCAAAATCCAAAACAATTTTTCCCTTTTACTACCACATCCAAAGTAAAATTGACAATCGTGAATACAAACGGATCATCAATGTGAATGTCACAAAGGAAAATGATTCAGTTCAAAAATCATTTTTCCCCTTTGTATTTTGGGGAAACAGACCAAATACTTCTTATCTAGTCACAATTCCTTTTTTCTTTCAAAACAAAACTGAGACAGGAAACAGTGTTGGTTTTCCTATTTTGCCACTCGTATATTATAACCATAAAGAAAAAATTAGTGATTCAACTTATCAATACACAAGATTTCTTACTTTATTCCACTTTGAGCGAAATGAGAAAAGTGGATTAACGGATTTATCATTCACTCCATTATTTTATTATTCAAAAGAAAATTATTTATTTTTACCGTTGTTACTCTTTTACCAAAATTTCCGTGAAACAGCTCGTAATTATTGGTTTGGGCCAATCTATTACTATAGAGACAGATCAATGGAAAAACGACTTTTTGTATTTTTCCCTTTTGTTGTGAGTTTTGTTTCCCCAAAAAGGGAAGTAGATTTTGTTTTCCCATTGTATTTGAATATAAAGGATTCAGAAGAAGATTATCATATCAATTTATTATGGTACACAAAAGTTCATAATGCCAATGTAAATCTTGCAACCAATGATGGAAATGTTTACCTAGATTACGACTTTGGATTGTTTTATAATTTGGTAGGGATTTCAAAACGTAGTAGGATTTTAACGGGGAATTCTCTTAAAACACAAGAATTGAATCAATCCACAAAACCAGAGTTAAAGAAAAAAAGAGAATTTAATCGAGAAAATAGTGATCAATTCACTGGGTACCAATTATTGTTTGGTATATTTTCTTATGAAAAAGCTGATACGAAAAAACATATACGTTTATTGCCCTTTGCTTGGTTCACATGGGATGAGTCATCGGAAGATAAAGTTGTCTTAGTGCCTCCTTTTTTCCCAATTTGGCTCAGTTATGTTTCGGCTGATTTAGAGTATAAGATTATATTCCCCCTTTATGGAAAACAAAAGGATAAAACTTCTGAGATACAATCTTACTTAATCAACGGTTATATCAAAGAAGAATACGAAGAGAACCACCGAGTCGAAAGGTCTTATTTTTGGCCTTTTGTAAATGTATATGAGTCAGATATTGACTCAGGGCACCGGGTGTTGCCGTTTTATGTTTACAATCAAACGAAAAAGGAGAAAAGTTTCCAAAAAAATGCGTATACATTCATTTCAATTTATAAAAGAGTATCAAATCCCAATTTTGAAAGAAAAGAGTTTTTGGTTTGGCCTATTTGGATTTCGTATGACTGGTATCTCTTTAAAGATCAAAATCCAATAACCACAATTTGGTTTACTCCATTTTTTTATCGAAGGGTCAGTGACTCAAGTTCCAGAACGAATTTGTTTTGGTTCATCGATTGGGAATTTGAATCCTATAAATCCACTTTCACCAAAAATCAAAACGAAACAAACCAAACAGCTACAAAAGAAACTTTATCACATTTGTTTCTGTTCCCTTTTTATTACTCCGATTCTAGTTTTTCAATTTTACCAATCTCCTTCAACTTTTGGAGCAAAGAAGAGTTTACAACCTTCACAATGTTAAATTATTACCATTCAAAAAAAGAAGGTCATTATTACAATTTTTTGTATTTGGTAGAGTCTGAAAATTCCACGAACCATTACCAATTCAGAAGTTTATGGGATTTTTTGTTTAGTTTCCAGAAAAAACCAAAAGAAATCGAACGGCTCACACTACTTTGGTTAGGATACGATAATACAAGTGATAAAAAAACGATTAATTTTTTTCCATTGGTTCGCACAACGGTTTCCGAAGAGGAAACTTCCAAATTGTATGGCCCATTTATTTATTACGAATCGAAATCAGCAGACGAAATCACGGAACTAGCCTTGGCTGGGATTGGTTATTACCATAACCAAACAAAATCAGACAATCAGTATTCCACCTATGTATTATTAGGTGCAATTTACCAAGAGAAAACTGAATTAGAAAGGGGATTTGTCAAACGAGGTAGCTTATGGGGTTGGTTATGGGAATACCAAACGGAAGACAATGGGTATGAAAAATTTTCCATTTTAAAACTATTTTCTTATTCAAAAGAGACAGATGGAACAAAGAAGATTTTAGGAATCAGTATTTGATCAATTATGTTACAATCTAAACCAAAACTTCTGGCAATTTCCGGCGGAATTAGCCCCACTTCTTATTACCAAAAAATTCAAGAGATCTCAAAACATTTTTGTAAGAAGTAAAAAATGCAGATGGTGTTATCATCTGTTCTCCCGAATGAGTTTATCGTATTCTAGGAGTATTAAAAAAATGCATTGGAATGGGCTGTATCCTTTGTCGTGTTTACTGAAAAATCAGTTGCATTGATCACTGCTGCTCTCGTTGGAGAAAAGTTTCTGTCGAGAGGGTCAGATCACAGATGAGGCAAAAAAACTTACTATCACAACTCTAGTGTATGATTTTTTTAAGTTTGATTTGTTTACTTTGCGCTTCCCAAAAAAGCGATTAGACAACTTTCATTTTAATGTTCCATTTGTTGCCCTTCGATATTGAAAATTAACAATTATTAGAAACTCAATATGATCATATGACGATTTATTATTATTGGAGATGATTTAGCGTTTAGTAATGAAGTTCAAAAAATGAATTACATCCAATCAAAAGTCAAAAATCTGACTTTTAAATTGGTTTGTGACTATGATTGAACAAAAAAACAAAACGTTCCTTTATTTGGCAGAGCAGCTAAGCATTTTTCCTTTCATCCTGTTTTTGATTTCATGTTCCGATCAATCATTCAACAATACTTGTGATATCAATTCAAAAGCATATATTGAAACTTCCTTATTAATAACGGCAACCGGACAAAAAACACATCCATGTTACCCAGGAATTCAAATTGTTAGTGATCGTGGTATCAATCTAAGTGATAATTTTTTGACATTATCGGAAGCTGGTGGTACGACGAGTTATGGTTCATCATTTACACTGCAAGTTTTTTTAGGAACAGAACCCAAAGATGATGTCAATATACAAGTCATCGTTGGAAATCCTTCCTTTGCTTTCGTTTCCCAAACTAATTTATTTTTTTCGAAATCCAATTGGAATCAAAGCCAAAGCACAGTCATCACTGCAGTGAATGATACGGTAATTAATGGGACTCATTCCACTTTGATTCGATTTGTACCCAATTCGAATGATACTTCCTTTCCTTTGAATGAAAAGTTTGTCCAAGCGGAGATATTAGACAATGATAAAATTATTTTTCTGACGAGTGTAGGACTAACTGGTGCATTTGGTGGAGTACCAGGTGTCGACAATGTATGCCAAACAAATGCAAATTGTCCCATTGGTAAAGTATGTAAGGGAATGGTAGGAGACAGCTTCTATTCACTAAGGAGGGCATCTGTCACGGCAAATTTGGGAGACGGTCAAATTGATTGGGTTTTAAAACCTAATGCAAGTTATTTTAGACAAAACCGAACTGACTTAATTGCTACAACAAATAATGTTTCTTTATTTACCTTTAACCTCTTGCTACCTATTTCAGGCTCTAGTTCGACTGCTTGGACAGGAATCAATCCAAATTGGACAAATAATGGAAATAATTGTGATGGTTGGACAGTAACGGGTACAAATGGATATGGAGGAGATACTGGTAGCAGTACATCTACTGCTCTCGGCTTTAATTCTTTCGGTTGTACTAGCGGCCTATTGTTATATTGTGTAGAGCAGTAAGGAGAATGTTTTTTAATTGATTTTATGATTACGACCTACAAAATTCGGTGATATGAATCGTAAAATTCTTTTCCCTTTGGCCTTCACTTTGTTATTCGCTATCAATTGTAGCAAAAAAACTGAAGAAATCCTTTTACCCGAAAAACTCTATGTCATTCCATTTGCGAATAACACTGTCTCCGTTTACCATTCCTTAGATACTTTGGAACGTGTGAGCACCTTTGAAAAAGACAAATATTGGGTTGTAAATGGAATTTTAAAATTAGTGCCCAAAAATCAAAGTGATAAGGTCATTTCATTTTTATTTGGTGATTGTGATTCTCGATTCAAATGTTCTGATGGAAAGTTTTATATCAAACTCAATACAATCCATTACAATGCAGACGCTGGACTGGATGTTCCTATGAGTTTGGCAGCACCATTTTCACCTGTATACATTGCCAAGAAAGACCAAGTTGATTCGATTGTAGAAGGCATTCAGTTTTTCAAACAACCTACTTCAGAATATCCGGCAAAGGGTTTAAACAGTTCATTTGTTGATCATATGCTTGAAATCACCAAATCACTTGGAAAACAGGATCGAAATGAAATATTAATTCCATTCTATGTTCTACAAAAAATGATCTCTACTAAAGGGAATGCCAACTTTCCGGAATTTGACTTAACAAATTATAAAATTTCATCCACCTTACAATCAATTGTGGATGCAAAGACTAGTGGAAGTTTATCATCTTTCGTTTTCCCTACTTCATTTTCAGATAAACAGATAAAAGTTTTAGAGGAGTTAGTTGAGGAAACTCGTAAAGAACGTATCTTCAATTTAATGAATGTCGAAAAATCATGGCAAACCATTCAAAAAGAATATAAAGAATTAGCTAAAGTCCCGGATACAAAACAAAAAGTATTGGAATCGATTCTAAAAACTGCTGAATACAAAGTCATCGGAAGGGAAGGACTCTTACAAATCAATGGACTTGATCCTAAACAAGAAAATGGGGTCAAATTCCAAAAGAATAAAACAACGGGAAATTTAGAAATTGTTTCTACTAACAGTGCATTAAATACATTTGAAGTTTCTCAATCGGAAATTCTTCCGAATACTGAAGACTCTGTGAAACTTCGTTTGACTAGTCCAACTGGCGAAGAGTTAATCCTTGAATCCATTGGGATACCAAAGGCATTTAAGGGAGCAGAAACATTAAAGGAATATGTAAAATCGATTCCTAAGACCATTGATGAAATCATTTCTGCTGCATCTAATGTCCAAAGATCTGCTATGAATGCAGCACTTCGATTTGGAGTCGGTAAATTTGATCGAGAATCAGGTCAATATATTTATGAAATTCAAAATGTGAATGTCGTATTGGCGTTATTCAAAAATAATTCTGTATTTAGCGCGAGTGATAGTGAATATTCACAAGAAGTTTCAAGTCGATTTGGAGATGAAATCATTACGAAGTTTTATCAGAAATATGATAAGGCAACAAAAGTACAAACCTTGTTTTTGAATTATGAAGTCGAAGGATGTGCAAGGGAATGTAACACGTACCCTTATCCGGATAACTTGTGTTTTACTACTGGTGATAGTCTAATTGTTAAATTCACTCCAAGTGATTTAGAAGTTTCAGAAGAAGTTGACATTAAGTTTAGTGCAGCAAAATCCAAATTTTGTAACTATCCATTTGGAAACCAAGAATAGTATTTGTATCGATTTAGGACTTTTACATTTCTTTGTCTCTTGATTTGCAATTCTTACAATTGTAGCGAATCCGAAATACTCAAACCAATGTCCAATGGAAAATTTCCTTTGGATATTGGATCCCACCGATGGAAATCCTCAAAAGATTGTGAAAGTTGTCACAAATCCATTTACCAAAACCATCAAAAGTCTGCCCATGCGAACTCATGGAAAGATCCAATCTTTTTAGAAGCATTTCAAAAAGAACCAAGACAGTGGTGTTTAAATTGCCATGCACCACTCCATTCATTTGGTTCCAATCATGATTTTAAAACCCTTTCCAATGATCAAACCTTGAAAGGAATCTGGACAGAAGGTGTGAATTGTGCAGTTTGTCATGTGCGAGGGAATCAAATTTATGGGAAACAAACACGAAATGATTTCAAAGACCATACAGTTTTAGGGGATACTTCATTTTCTAATAATTCTCTCTGCAAAAATTGCCACCAATTTAACTTTCCTGAAAAACATCATCCAAAAATAGAATATACGAATGTAATCATGCAAAGTACAGGTTCGGAATCAGAAACAATGATCCCAAGTTTATCTGGAACAAATTTATGTGTGAATTGCCACCTCAAATCGGACCATAGGTTGAATGGAACTGTATTTGATATAGATTGGATGGAGGATTGGAAAGTTTCTACTTTAACACAAACCATAGGTAATGAATCGATTGTAAACCTAACTTTAAAGTATCCCAAAATGGGTCATACCTTTCCAACCGGAGATTTGTTTCGGTCACTCATATTCCGAGTTTATGACAGAAACCAAAATATTCTATTGGAAGATCGATTTGAAAAAAAAATGAGAATTATCGATTTGTTTGAAGTTCGAGATACTCGGTTGTCTCCTTTTATTAGTACAGAAGTATCGAAATCCTATATCATAAAACAAGTTCCCTTTGAATGTGAATTGGTGTACCATCTACAATTCCCAATTGAAAACGAACTGAAAAGTAAATTCCAAGACAACCAATTACATCGTCCTATTTTTCGGGACAAATGTTCTGTGAAATGAATCAAAAATAGTTTGACAAAATATATCTAATAGATATAGCTGATAATTATATCTGGTAGATATAATTATGGAAAACAAAAACAAATCGATATTAATTGTATTGGGGCACCCGAACCCTAATTCCTATTGTGCAAAACTTGCCGAAACCTATTTGGAATCTGCGAAAGATTCAGGTTTCGAGGTGAATTTATTAAAATTGAAAGACCTTCAGTTTGATTATAATTTGAATTTTGGATATGATAAGTCAGTCAAACAAGAGTTAGAGCCTGATATCTTACTTAGTCAATCATTGATTCTAAAAGCAGACCATCTTGTGTTTGTGTATCCTAGTTGGTGGGCAAGTATGCCAGCATTATTAAAAGCTTGGATTGATCGCGTTTTTTTGCCAGGTTTTGCCTTTGCGTATCAAAAACACTCTCCTTTTCCAAAACAATTTTTAAGAGGTAAAACAGCTAGGATCATCATCACGATGGATGCCCCCACTTGGTATTATAAATGGTTCAATCGTAGTCCAGGTGTTCAAATACTCAAACATGGAACATTAGAATTTTGTGGTGTTGGGAAAGTGAAAGTCACTTATTTAGATCAAATCCGATTTAAGAAACAAAAACAATTAGAAAAGTGGATTGAAACAATCAAACAACTGGGTGCAAAGGGGAAATGACATGGAAGGTTTTTTTAAAAATTCAATTGAGTTTAAAGAAAATGGTCAATATTTAAAATTCAAAAATCATTCTATTTTTTATAATAAAATTGGAAAAGGTGAAACATTATTATTGTTACACGGTTACCCGTTTAATAGTTATGATTGGAATTGGTTATTAAAAGATTTATCTAAGCATTACCAAGTAATATATTTCGACTTTTTAGGAATGGGATTTTCCGATAAACCAAAAGAACATCGATATTCTTTTGAAGAGTATGTAGATATCGTAAAAGAAATTGTAAAAGTAAACCAATTACAATCAGTGAGGATTTTGGCTCATGATTTGGCTGTCAGTGTTGTGCAAGAATTGATTGCTGTCGAAAAAACTTTAGATTTTGAAATTGTATCAGTCGCTTTTATGAATGGTGGTTTGTTTACGGATGTGTACAAACCGCGTTTGATCCAAAGGTTGTTATCACAATCTCCCAATTGGATGGGAAAATGGATTAGCAACAAAATGTCGAGGAAGGCTGTGGAATCATCTTTGTTTCGTGTTTTTGGTCCCCAAACACAACCCAACTTAGATTTATTGGAAAATTATTGGACTATCCTCAATTACAATGATGGAAAACAAATTACTTATTTAATTGGTAGAATGGTATTTGAAAAGGTGAAATACCAAACTCGATGGATCGATGCATTAAAAACTACTAAAATTCCTTTTTGTTATATTTGTGGTCCATTTGATCCAAATTCTGGAACTCATATGGCCAAAAGATTCCAAAATGAGTATCCAAATCGGAAAGTTTATTTTTTATCAGACCAAATTGGTCACTGGCCTCAGGTAGAATCACCGTCAGAAGTAATGTTAGCGTACCAACTTTTTTTGAAAGATATAGACCAGAAGAAATGAAACGAGAAAGTAAAACACAGTATGCCCTCTTAGGGATTTTGGCCCAATGTGAAATGAATGGGTATGAAATCAGAAAATACATCGAATCCACGATTAGTTTTTTTTGGAGCGAAAGTTTTGGGCAAATTTATCCAACCCTTGCCAAATTAGAGAAAGATGGATTGATCCGTGAATGGGAAAAAACAGATCCAAACGGTAAGAAAAAAAAAGTATTTAAAGTCACAAGGAGTGGATTAGAAGAATTTAGAAAATGGATGGATTCTTCACCCATCCATTCCAACAAACGAAACGAACTTTTATTCAAAGTATTTTTTGGAAGGCATATGAATCCAAAACTTTTAGTAGAACAATTAGAAGGTGAAATACAAAAACAAAAAGCTGATTTAAAAAGTTTAAAAGAGTTTCAGAAGGAACTCAAAACTGAGTGGGAAAATCACCCAGACAATGAATATTGGAATTTTACTTTAGAGTTTGCTGAAAAACAAACCATGTTGAATTTAGATTGGATCGAAAAAGTCAAATCGAAAATCAAAGAAAAAAAGTAAAAATCAAAAATACGGATGGTTATTTCATTGATTTAAGAGAAATAATCTTTATAAAAATCTCAGAATGGAAACAAAGATCATTCTTAGAATTTTTAACTATGTCGTATGTACACTTCTATTTTGTTTCCCAGTTATATCCATATCCGCTACTGAAAAGGTCACCCTTCATTTAAAATGGTTACACCAATTCCAATTTGCAGGTTATTATGCTGCCTATGAAAAAGGTTTTTACAAGGATGTCGGTCTTGATGTTGAAATTATAGAAAGTACTGTTGGTGTTCGTGGGATTCATGAAAAAGTTGTAGCAAAAACTGGTCAATACGGGGCTGGAAGTAATGAATTGTTACTCCAGCGGCATATGGGAAAACCAGTAGTCGTTTTAGGAGTCATTTTCCAACACTCTCCTTCTGTTTTATTTTTTAAAAAATCTTCAAATGTACAAAGCATCCACGACTTAGTTGGTAAAAGAGTGATGTTAACTCCTTGGATGGAGGAAATTGTTGCTTACCTCAAAAAAGAAGGGATAGATAAATCCGATTTGCAACTGTTAGAACATAAATTTAATCCTCGAGATCTAATTGAAGGTAGGGTTGATGCTTATTCTGGTTACTCAACTACCCAAGCTTACGATTTTAAAAAAGCAGGTTTCCCTGTGGTGGCATACTCACCTCGTTTAGCAGGAATTGACTTTTATGGAGATAACTTTTTCACAAGCGAAGAAGAACTAAAAAAATATCCAGATCGCGTAAAGGCATTTCGTGAAGCAACATTATTAGGTTGGCAGTATGCGATGAGCCATCATGAAGAAATCGCAGACATCATTTACGAAAAATATTCCCAAAGGTATTCCAAAGAAAGGTTATTATTTGAAGCACAACAGATGATGCCACTCGTACAACCAGTTCTCGTAGAAATGGGATATATGAATCCTGGAAGATGGAAACACATAAACGATATTTATTTTGAACTTGGAATGTTACCAAAAAATATTAATTTAAAAGGATTTATTTATGATCCCAATCCTCCCACAAATTATGAATGGATCTATTATTCATTTTTTAGTTTAATTACGGGTGTTGGAATTGTTTGGTTGGTCCAATGGCGAAGATTAAATAAACAATATTCAGAAAATTTAAAATCCCAAGTAAAAGAGAGAACGGAAGAATTACGGCAATCGAACGAAAGTTTACAGATTCTGAACCAGAGTTTGGTAAATACATTAAAAGAACTTACAGAAGCCCAAGATCGTTTATTGGCATCTGAAAAATTAGCAGTCCTTGGCCAATTGGCAGCGGGAATGGCTCACGAATTGAATACTCCACTAGGTGCCATCGTTTCCTCCAACTATTCTTTGTATGATTTTCTAAAAAATAAACTCCAATTGGTCATCTCGACAATACTTACCTTTAATGAAGAAGATATGAAACGTTACCAATTGGTTTTATCAGAGAGTTTGCTTAACCAACCTTATATGGAAGGAAAATCGGAAAGAACTTTGAAAAAGGAATTACATTCTCAATTTTCTGATCATGAAAAAATGGATTTATATGGAGAACATTTGCAATTGGTGATCGAAACAGGATTGTTCCGCATCCCAGACAAAATCAAATATATTTTAGAGAGTGAACGTTCCTTAGAGATATTACAAGTAGTGTCTAGTATCCATTCGGCCTATCGATGTAACCAGATTATTTCTGTTGCCTCAGAAAAAGCCACACATGTAATTCGTGCTTTAAAAAATTACCTTGTCTCCGAAAAAGAAAATACTGCTAACGATTCAATGATCGACTTGGAAGCCGAAATTGAGACAATTTTATCTTTATATCATTACAATTTAAATAAAGTAACGGTTGTTAAAAACTACGGTCCACAAAAACTTTGTTATGGAAATCGGGACAAATTGAATCAAGTATGGATTAACCTAATCAATAATGGATTACATGCGATGTCCTATATGGGCACACTAGAAATTAAAATCCAAACAGAAGCTTCATGGGTCAAAGTATCCATCATTGATTCTGGAGTGGGTGTGCCAGATTCAATCAAAGATAAAATATTTGATCCATTTTTTACGACCAAACCAAATGGAGAAGGAATGGGATTGGGACTGGACATCTGTAAAAAGATGATTTTACAAATGGGTGGTAAAATTGAATTAGAGCCATCGGCATCGGGTGCTTGTTTTTCTGTATGGTTAAAACATGCACAAATTTGATCCGTGATTAGACTCAAACCATTGATTCTCAAATTTTATGGAACCACTAAAAAATATTTATTCAAATGAATGGATCAAAAATCTAAGTGAAATCGTATCCCAGGTAGATGCAAAAATCACACCAAAAACATTTCAATTAAAAGTATTAGAATCTCCTTGGAAACAATTTGAACTAAAAGAAAGAATCAATCGAATTGCCGATGTGTTTCTGTTTTTTTGGAACGAACCACTTCCACTAGTGGAACCGAAGTTACTTAATATGATTGATTTGTTACGATCAAATGGTATTCAAAATTTTAATTTTCCTTATATCTTCGTGAATGATATTGTAACAAAATCAGGTTTAAATGATTTTGTTACCTCCATGCGAGTATTAGAAAAAACTACCGTATTCTCAAGTGCTGAATTTGCGATTCGATTTTATTACCAATCTCATTTTGATCGTACTTTGAAACAAATGAAACTTTGGTCAAAACATAAGGAAGCTTATGTTAGGCGATTGGCAAGTGAGGGTGGTCGTCCGTTACTTCCTTGGGGAATAGGAATTCCTGAAATCAAACGTAACCCAGAAATACACCTTCCAATATTGGAGAATCTTTGGGATGATGAAAACGAAGTGGTCCGCCGGAGTGTTTCGAATCATCTCAATGATATTTCAAAAATAAACCCTGATTTGGTTTTGGAATTTTGTAAAAAACGATTTGGTAAATCAGAAATTTTGGATAAAAATTTAAAACATGCTTTAAGAGGTTTGCTAAAAAAAGGAAATCACAATGCACTTACGATTTTTTCCTACGATACAAAATGGAAACCAAGTCAATTAAGATTCGTCTTAAAACAAAAGGTTGTAAAAATTGGGGATTCATTAGAGTTTGAAATTCAATTCCAACAAAAATCTAAAAATGAGGAAAAGATCCGAATTGAATATAAAATTGGTTTTTTACTCGCGAATCAATCATATGGATATAAAACGTTTAAAATTTCAGAAAAATTGATCCCTTCGAATGAGAATGTGAAAATTGTTAAAAGGCATTCATTTAAAACGATAACCACTCGAGTTTTTTATCCTGGTATCCATAAGATAACAATCATATTCAATGGTAGGGAATTTGAAAGTTTGGAATTCAAATTAATAAACAAAAAATGAAACAAATAAAATGGATTTATGTATTAATTTACCTGCTGATTGGTTTATTACATTCAAATTGTTCTGTATTTTATTCTTCAGAACGAATTGTATCTGATACACGATTTCCAATCAAAAACAAAACCTTGTCTTATGAATTGATTGGTTGGGACGAAGAATTGGATAGGAGGCGGGTGACTTATATCTTAAGTGCATTACAAAATTCTCAGAAATTTAAATCGGTGCAACATTATGCCCAAATCAAATCAGACCTTCATTTACAAATCATTTTAGAGTCTAGTCCGAAGTTTAAATTTTTTATGGGAGAATCTTCAGAGCCAGTTTCTTACATGGCGGAACGAGAACCTGGTCGATTTACTGTTTATCTTTTGAATCGGTTTTTAGCAGTGAGTACCTTTTTTGTGATTCCTGATATTGATTATGATGATGATCGGATTTTATTTCGCACATTAAAATCTGGGAAAATTCTTTCTGAAAAAAGATATCCGATTGAGTCGTATCGAATTTTTGGTTGGGTTTCCGTTTTGTTGATGTGGGCTGATGATCGAGATGAATGGAAAACCATTTTAACGGAAAAAGTGAATGAATATTTAGTGGATATCAAAGATGAGATTTAATCTGAAAAACATTCTACTCGTCAATACGCGATTCTTACTCATTACGTTTTGTTTTCAATGTGCAGCCATTCCTAGTGTAGTGCAAACCAAAGAAAGGAATTTGACTACTTATTCCCAAAATACATTCAAACTTGTATTCACAGGTTTTTATCGGTATGAAAAGGAAAAAGACTTAATTCAAAATAGATTGATGGCGAATGGATACAAAATTGATCAAAACTCAAATTTTCAATTGGAAATCATCCTGCAAAAAAAAGAACCGAAATACAATTCTGAATTTTTCCACAAACTACATTTTCTATTAACATTTTTTTCTGGTGGGATCATACCAACACACATTCGGACAGAACACACTGTAACATTTCGCTATTCAAAATCTGATGATATTTTACAAGAAAAGGTATACTATGTTGGAATGGATCAGTTTAGAGGGATCCCAATTTTTGTATTTATGATCACTCATTGGCCAAATCAAATCTTTAAAGATCAATTATTAGAGACAATCAATATGGAGTTTATCCCCCAATGAGAATTTTTCTATTTCTATTTGTGATTGGATTTAATTCTTGTATGGGATACTTTTATAGAGTATCACCTAATGAGAAAATTGATTATTTTACTTTCTCTGGTAATAAACGTACTTATTTAGTCCATTATCCTAAAAAATGGGATGGCTTACCAATACCGATGTTAGTGGCACTTCATGGTAGATTTGGTACCGGAGTCACCATGTCCAAACAAACCAAGTTAAATGATTTATCCGATCAAAAAGGGTTTATTGTTTTATACCCAGATGGTTACAAAAGGAGTTGGGCGGACGGAAGAGGAAGTTCTCCGGCCGATGAAGATGGAATCAATGATGTAGTGTTTATAGAATCAATAGTCAAAAGGATGATCGCGGAAGGTTCGGTAAATCCAAAAGAAGTATACCTAGTAGGGCATTCAAATGGAGGATTTATGGCCCAACGTATGGCCATTGAAAAACCAGATTTATGGAAAGGGGTGATGAGTGTAGCAGCCCAGATTTCTGTTTCGCAATTAAAATCCAAATTAAATTTTAAAACCAAACCTGTTTCCGTTGCAATTATGGCTGGAACAGAAGATCCGTTGGTTCCATTTAGTGGTGGTTATGTGAAAGACGGAAAAGAAGTCATTTCAGTTTCTGATAGCATACAACGTTGGAAAGAATGGAATGTTTGCCAAGATACAGTGAAACATAAATCAAAACAGTACGACGAAAATGGTTTCAAAATCGTAATTGATTTTTACCGTTATGAAGATTGTTTTGAAGATACTAAAGTAGAATTAATCCAAATGAATGGATTGGGGCACAGTTGGCCTGGAGAAACACCAATGTTACCTTTTATAAACCAAGGCAGAACGACTAAGGTTGTCGATGGTTCTGCAATGGTATGGGAATTTATGGAAAGTCTCAAATGAATGAAAAGGTAGCATTGGTAACAGGTGCCTCAAGAGGGATTGGGCTAGCAATATCCAAAGTTTTACTTGAGTTAGGTTACATTGTATACGGCATTTGTCGATATCCTAATCAATCAGAATTTCAAAATCAAAATTTTCATTTCATTGAATGTGACTTATCAAATCCAAAACAAATCCAAAAATTAATCGATAGTTTTCCCAATCGAGACAGATTACATGTGATCGTAAACAATGCCGGTTTCGCGCAATTTGGCCCTATCGAAGAGTTATCACCAGAGAAAATGATCGAAATGGTCCAAGTGAATTTAACAGCACCAATCTTAATCACAAATGGATTCACTCGGTATTTAAAACAAAATGAAGGTCACATATTTTTTATAGGTTCGGTTTCTGGAAATCTAGTTTCCCCTTGGGGAAATGTGTATGGATCATTAAAAGCAGGGTTACACCATTTTTCCAGATCTTTATTTGATGAACTTCGAAAGTATTTAGTAAAAGTACATCTTTTGGTTCCCGATATTACAAAAACTAATTTTTACGAAGATTTAAATATAGAACCTGACTCTGATACAAGTTCCTATTTATTGCCCGAACAAATTGCTACAGTTGTGAAACAAATACTGTTGGATGAATCAGGTATGCTTGTGCATGAAACTCACATTTCACCACAGTTATTTAAAATCAAAAGGAAAAAGTTTTTAAAATAATTCATTCCCCAATCGATTGGGCATCATTTGTAAATGTTTCTAAAGGAACTTGGCCTGAAGATTCTTCTCCGTTTCCATCGGAATCCGGCTGCGAGGCATTAGGTGTAACTTTTGCAATAGCAGAATCTTCGTCCTGTTTTCGTTTGATGGCTCTAATTTTTCCATCAGTTTCATACAATCGTTCAATTACTTTTTTTAATAATAAAAATAGAAATTCAGGACTTTCCTGACTCATTTGCACAAAGGTTGTACGGTTGATGATTCCTAATTTTGCGGTTTCTGAGACTACCACAATGGATGCAGCTCTTGGACTGTTATTGATGATCGCCATCTCTCCAAAAAATTCACCAGGAAGGATGCTTCTTAACTTAGTATGTTTTCCTTCGATTTGTTTGTAAATATCGAGTTGGCCTTCAAACAAAAAAAACATAGCACCATTAGAGGGTACACCTTCTTTAAAAAGGACCTCTCCACGTTTGATATTGATCATACTAAGTTTTGCGAGAGATTCTTTAAGTCCCATCACTCACCTCGGTTAGATCTTTTAACTTTTGTTCTGCTTCAATCA
Source organism: Leptospira jelokensis (assembly GCF_004769635.1). GTDB lineage: Bacteria > Spirochaetota > Leptospiria > Leptospirales > Leptospiraceae > Leptospira_A > Leptospira_A jelokensis. The sequence goes on along the minus strand of NZ_RQGH01000026.1, from coordinate 19,495 downwards.
ATCGTTCCACATAAGTTTGGAGCAGAGCATAAACAAACATAGGATTTGAATTTGCGATTCGGATTAAATTTTGTTTGTCCAAAATTCCTAGTTGAGCGCGATCCGATTCGATAAACACGGTCATCGCTCTAGGGTGAGCGGAAATTAAAGCAATCTCACCAAAAAACTCACCAGTGGAAAGTTTTCTCACTTCATGGAAATTTCCTTGGTCAGGAGCACCCATTCCAACAGACAAAGTTCCACTTAATATAAAATACATTTTTTCATTTGATGGATCACCTTCGCGTACGATGATCTCACCACGTTTGAATGTCTTCGTTGGTACTGTATTAACGAAGTCGAATATGTTGATACGATTATCTTTTTTGGGAATGGACATCAAAGACCGCGATAAATTTCTATCAATTCAGAGATATTTTTGTTCAGAGCATAATCTAGAGCCGATTTTCCGATTTTGTCTTTTAACTTAGTGTCTCCACCATTGAGTACAAATACTTTGGCCAGCTCTAAAATGGCGTCACTTTTACCAGCATCGAATTGAATTGCTAGTTCGGAAAGTATAGTTTTCCCTAATTTGTCCTGTTGGTTGATATTGGAGCGTCGTTCAACTAGGAATAGTACTAATTTCTTAAAGGATTCGATTTGGTTTGGATCTTTTGCGGTAAGGAATTTTTGAACTGCTTTGTGTAAAACGGATAATCCATTATTGTCTGTTAGGTTCGGATCTGCCCCCATCGTTAATAAAAGTGACATTGTTTCCGTTTTGTTTCGATTCAAAGCGATGTGTAGGGCACTTAACCCACGTTTGTTTTTTGCATTTGGGTTTACACCCTTGCTAATCAATAGTTTGATAGTTTCTTCTATGAATTTTTGATCCTTTTTATCAAAGTCTAATTTGCAAACAGTAGTAATTAGGTTTTCCTCTTCATCATTTAATGATTGTAAATCGGCGCCGTTCGCGACTAAAAGTTTAAATGCTTCAGCATCTTTTCGTTCGATGATAGAGAAAATTAAACTTACACCATCTTTTAATTTATGATTTGGATTGGCTTTTTTTGATAACAATAATTTTGCGATAGGGATCTGTTTGTTTTCAAGTGCTAAAGACAAAGCAGTTTCATTTGTTTTAACATTCTCAATGTCAACGGGAGTTCCTTTTTTTAATAATAAATCCACGATTTTTAAACCTGGTTTTCGAGATGCTAAGTGGATCGGCAGATAACCAGCTAAATTTGGAGTTTGTGTATCGGCATTTTTTTGGATTAAAAGTTCTGCAATTGCCCACTTAGAAGATTCAATTGAATCTTCCAATGGATTTTTGTTGGTTGATAATGTTTGATTTGGATTTGCACCCGCATCTAACACCAGTTTTAGAAGATTACTATCATTTTTGGTTAAAGCAATTTCAAATAAAGTTTTTCCAGCTGTATTTTTGGAATCAACATTTAGTCCTTTTTTCAAAAGTAAGTTGGTTACTGTTAAATTCCTTTTTTCTACTGAATAAAACAATAAAGATTCGCCTTCAGGTGTGGAAACATTGGCATCTGCGCCTCTGTTTAATAAAATTTCAACTCCTGCTGTAAAACCTTTTTCAATGGCATACACGATAGGTCGAATGGATTTGGTATCTTCAAGATTCGGATTTGCATTGGAATCTAAGGCAAGTGTTAATAATTTACTATTTTTTAGTTCGATTGCAGAAAAGATAGGAGTTCGACCCGTTAAATCTTGCAAATTGATATTGGCACCATTTTGTAATAGGTAATTGATCGTATCAATTTTTCCTTTTTCAAATGCCAAATAAAGTGGAGACTTACGTGGATTGTTCCTTAGGTTAACATCTGCTTTACTTTCGATCAAGATTTTCTGGACCGATAAATTGGCTCTTAAAACTGCTATGTGTAAGGCAGTGTTTCCGTCAGCATCATAAGCATTTAGATCAGCTCCCTTTTCCACCAATGTTTTGATTTGATTGGTAAATTTAGATGTGACAACGTAGTGAAGTAATGTTTTCCCTGATAAATCCCTTTTGTTTAGATCAGCTCCTTGGTTTAGTAAAAGATCAAATTGTTTGGGTCGGTTTTTTTCTACCGAGATGATGAGAAGCGACTTTCCTGAATCATCTGTTGCGTTGATATCTCCACCATTGTTTACAGCAGTTTCAAATTCTTTCAGATTCCCTTTGGTAAGGATTTGCACCATATCATAAGTCACTTGTGTTTCAGTTATGGCAGGTGGAGCCTCCTGTGAAAAAAGTGGATTCCAGAAAAGAAGGGATACGAATGCGATTTGAATGGTAGATTTAAAATTCATTTGGGTAAATATGCTCCTGGATCCAATGCTTGTTGGTCTGGGCCTTTCCTAACTTCAAAATGTAAATGAGGACCGGTAGATTTACCAGTGTTTCCTACCTGACCAATGATATCACCAGAGCGCACTGTGTCACCCTCTTTTACTTGGCGTTCATTCTGATGAGCATAGTAGGTATAAATATTGTTTTTGTGACTTAAAATTGTTAATACCCCATAACCTCCGCTAGTTGTGATGGTTCGCCAAACTTTTCCATCGCTGACTGCTTTTATTGGAGTGCCAACGGCAGCAGGTAAATCAATCCCAGAATGGAAGGCACCTACCTTTCCAGTGACTGGATCAACACGGGTTCCGAAATTAGATGAAACGTAACGGTCGTTATCAATAGGAATTTGAAAGTACTTTGATATGTCGTCTGAATCTACTAAAGGTCCTCTTTCTTTGGAAACAAACCCACCAAAGACCCAACCTTCCCATTCGTCATTCCAATTGACATAAATCCATTTGGAACGAACCCCTGAAATCGTTTCGACTTCCTTTTTGGTGTCCAAAATTTTTATTTTTTCATCACCGGGTATGGATATGACAACCGAACCATACTCGTTTGGTTCGTCTCGCATGCGTAGGTTAGTGGATCGAACATATCGTTTTTCGCCGACTTTTAGTTCGTCGGGATTTTCTTGTGGATAGGAAATTTCTCCTGGTGATACGTCATAGGAAACAACTTCTGATGAACTTAAATAACCACCAAAAACCCAACCATTTCCATAGGCCGATGATACTTGGTGCCAAAGAGAAGAGATTCCGTCGATGGTCTCTTCATTTGCAGTAGAATTTTGGATGGATACCTTAATTCCTTTTGGTAACCTTGCGACGACGTAACCGTTCACATCTGGTTCTGCTCTCATGTTTAATGAACTGGCACTCACCCACATCTCTTTTCCTTTATTTGTTTCTGAGTAACTTATGTTAGATGAATCCGTTGTGGTTCTGGATGGTAAGGAAGACAAATCAAGTGAAAAACCTTCTGTGTTTCGTGATTTGACAGCGGGTTTCGTTGGTTGTAATAAGTCTTGTGTGGTATAACCTTCCTTTTTTGATTTGGTGCGAACCAATACCCAATGGGAACCTTCTTTTTTTTCGGTGACATCTTGTTTTAAGACCATCACCACCTCTAAATTGTCACCTTTTTTAACCTTTACTTGCGAACGCATGTTAGGTTTTGTTGTTGGTTCCAGTTGCAAATAAAAATTTTCAGAAGCAATTGCCGTTAATGATTTTGATTTTTTATCTGTGGCGCCTGGAGCGTTATTATGATCCGAAATTCCTTCTGCGAATTTTAGGTCAATGGGTGAAGAGGCAATTTTTAAACCAGGAAATCGACTTTGCACCTTACCCACAAATTCATTGTATTTTTGTAGGATTTCTTCCTGTTTTTTTTGGTTTTTTTGGATCAGTCCAGATTGTTTATCTTTGTCCCGCTCTTCCAAGTTGGATTGTGACCAAATGGAAATGTTACATAATGTAAATGCTATGGTGAAATAAAACAGGTTTCGTCGTTTCATAAAATAAACATAAAATAAGCAAAAAAAGAGGGTTTGGTCAAGGTTTTTTGTTTAGTCTTCCTCGGGTAGGAGTGGGGTGAGAAAAAATGAAATGAACTCGAGTTTGCCTCGCATGGACGATTTTTCATAAATCGAAGCAGTTTGGTTTTCGATGGTGCGTAAACTTTTTTTCCTGACAGCTGCAATCTGTTTTTGAGAAAATCCTCTGAGTAATAGGATGGCAATTTCAGTTTCTGCTTCCGTTAATTCCCATTCAACCATTTGTGCTTTTGCTTCTGCCCAAAATCCTTTTTCAGGATTCTTTAATATTCGATTGGTTCGTTTGAGATCATGGATTTGGTTTTTTGCCTGTTTGTTTTCTACGGCCTCTTTTTTGACCTCTTTGTATAAAATGAAAACAACTAAAAAAGATGAGACTGCAATGAAAGATTCTATTGTCGCAATGATGATCCTAAATCGATCAAAGTATTCGGGTGGTTTGGTCAGTGTGTAAATTTCTTCCACAATCCAAACTAAAAGTGAAATCACATAAAATACTAAAAAAAGGATACGAATGGTTCTAGTTTCCATCTTTTGATTCAATTTGAAGGATTTCTTTGAAAGAAGCAAGTATGTTTCTTAGGTGATTACCACATTTGCGGAAATCCTCTATTGAAACATCACGGGATCTATGCGATATTGAGTGTATGAAACGTTGGTCACTTCGAGTTTTGGTACTTTGTTTTGGATTTTTGTTCTTCCAATGCAGTAACAAAGGTTCTGAAACAAGATTAGAGTGTATGGATCGTTGTATGCGAGAACAATTTCTGTGTGCCGTCGCACTTGGGCCTCAATTGGATAACCCAGTCTCTACAACAACAACTTGCATTTCTCTTTACATCCTCTGTTATGAAAAATGCCCGGTAGCTTCTTCTCGATCAACAACATCTACAAGCCGAAGCTCTTCCAGTTCGAGTTCCAGTTCCAGTCGAGGGGGGAGTTCGTCTAGTTCCAGTTCCTCAAGTTCTAGTTCTTCCTCTGGGAATTGAATTATGAACCAGTTTGGCGGTAAATGATTTTGGCACCGATTTGTAGATTTTTATATAAGTCTAAAAACATCTGGTTTGGGACCATACCCTCAGGATCCCTTGAAAACTCGGGACGTAATCGTTTTAAAAAGTACATTCCCATCTCACCTTTGTTTTTTGCCTTTACCTTACCTCGGTATTCACATTCAAAAAATCGTTTTACTTTGTCATAAGTTGTTTCGGATAAATTGATTTCACCTGCATCACCTGAACTTTCCATACGGCTTGCTGTGTTCACAGCATCACCCCACACATCATAAGCGAATTTTGATTTTCCTACGACCCCCGCAACAACGGGTCCTGTATGGATTCCGATTCGAATTTCCCAGAAATCTTGGCCTAACATTTGTTTGAAGGAGCGAATCTGAGTCATAAAGGATTTGATTTCCATGGCGAATAAACATGCATCAACAGGATGAGTAAAGTTTCCTTGTGGAATCCCACCCGCAGCCATGTAAGAATCACCTATGGTTTTTAATTTTTCAAAATTATGCCTTAAAGCAATGTCATCAAATTGAGAGAAACATCCATCCAATTGTTCAATGAGATCTTCTGGAGATAATGATTCAGCGGCTTTGGTGAAGTTTTTAAAATCAGTAAATAAAATACTAACGGATTCATATTCCATAGGAACCACTTCCCCTTTTTCGATGAGTTCATCTGCTAAATCACCAGGTAAAATGTTTCGGATGAAGTGAATTGTTTTTTCACGTTCTTTTTCTAAGTCTCGACGTAGGTTTGCGTTATGAATGGCACCTGCTACTTGTTCACAAAAGGATATGATTTCTTGGAATTCATCAAAAGTCCATTCTTGTTCCCTTGTCAATCGTGTGACACAAATGATTCCTATTGTTTGGCCTTGTACAACCAAAGGAATTTGACCAAAAAGTTCTAATTTGAAACTTTCCACAATTGAGGTATCAATGGCAGTGAGTTCTTTCCAACGGGATGATTTTTTTAAATAAATTGGTTTTTGTTTTGTATAAGTGCGGTACAAAGACCCAATGCTCGGTGTTAGTTTAGGCCTAAATGTTCTTAAAAAATTTGTGACAAGCAATCCTTTGTTAAAAACCTCTGCACCTTCCATCAAAGGAGCCAGTGAGTTTGATTTAGGATCAACAAGTAAAATAAATCCCAATTCCACTCGATGGTTCGTTTTGAGGTAAGTGAAAACTTCTCTTGTGATATCTTCAATTTGGGAGTAAGAATTGATTTTTCTATTAAACTTATGAAGGTTTTCTAACTTCAATCGATTGGATTCAATGTTCTCCTTTTCTTCTTTGATGGTGATGTTTACATTTTTTAATTCATCCAAAAGGTATCCGGTTTCGATGGTGCCCGCAATATAATCGGCAATGATTTTGATTTGGTTTAACTGTTGTTCGTTTAATTCAAAAATCCCTGAATAGTCCAATAAATCTAATGTGCCGATGAATTTGTTTCTTAGGTATAAGGGGACAATAAGAAGGGATTTTAAATTCGCAGATTTTTTATTTTCTAATTCAATTCCTTCTGTTTTGTAGGATTCAAAATCTTGGATATAAAAACTTCTTTTTCGTTTTCTTACATAAGCATGTGCATATTTGGTAACATATTCATCGGATACAGGGATGTCCCTTCCCATGATTTCCGCTTTGACTGTTTCTGAAAGTTCACTTGGAAAATTGCTATGAAAGAATTCGAGTGCATCTTTTTCCGATTTATAAACATACAACAAGTAATGTGGGACTTTGAATTTTTCGCGAATGTAGTATCCTAATATCCTTAGGATTTCTTTGAGATCGGTGGCGGAATTGATTTCCCTTAGTAGTCCATCCAAGTCTGAAAGTTGGCCATAAGAATCTACCAACTTGTCAGAAAACTCTTCTGAAATCGTTTTAGTGGTAATGAGTTCTTTCTCTTTACTTTCTAAAGTTTCGTTTAAGATTTTGATTTCAGATTTTAGTAAGGTGAGTTCATTATTTTTTTCTTCATTCTGTTTGTATAACTGAGAAACCCAATAAAGAATTCCTAAAAAGAAAATCCCTATGAAAACCAAAGAATATATCATTTGATTAAAATTTTTGCTCCCCGTTTTTGTTGGGTGTATAACCTTTCAAACTTTTCATTGGGAAGTATGCCTGAGTGATCGGCCAAGTCAGTTTTTAAACTTAACAATTCATAAATGGGAAATTGTTCCCCTTCGTAAGTGTTAATCATCCTTTGGTTATCGATATGGAACAACCGTTTTACCTTTTCCATCGTTTCTTGTGAGATATTGATGGAGACTCCCACACCACCTCGCCTGATCGCTTGTGTTTGTGTGACAGTTTTTCCCCAAACATCGTAATTAAACTTTGATTTACCGATGACTCCGGCGACCACGGGACCTGAGTGGATGGCGATCGTAATTCCATTGGGTCGAAATGGGATGTCTTTAAAATCTTCCATCAAACGATTGACTTCGTTTTTGATTTGTAAGGCGGCAAGGCAGGCATCCACAGCATGGGTAAAGTTTCCAACAGGTAAACCACCAGCTGCCAAATACATATCACCTGTCATCCTTAACTTTTCCATTCCTTTGGTTTTAATGATTTCATCAAAACGGGAAAAATATAAATCCAGTCCTTCAATTAACTCTTCTGGTGTGAGTTGGCCTGTGATCTGAGAGAAACCTGGGAAACTAGTCATCAGTAAGGTTACATTTTCAAATTCAACTGGATTTACCCTTCCCTTTTTTTGTAATTCTTCTGCTACGTTTTTAGGAAGGATGTTGAGTAAAAGGGAATCGGATCTTTGTTTCTCTTCTTCAATTTTTTTCAGTAAAAAGTGATTGTTGATCGCACTCGCAATGTGTTCGGAGACACCCACAATAGAATCCACTTCCTCATTGGAAAGATGGATGGTTTCATCATTGATTCCATACATCGCCATCGCCACCACCTCATCATTATTGACAAGAGGTGAAATTAGAAATCCTTTCATGCCAGATCTATCGGTGATTTGTTTGTCAATGGGATATGGCATAGACTTGGGAACATGTTTCATGTAAAAATGTTTTTTACGTTGGTAACATTTATACACAAATCCACTCTCTTCTTTTAATGGAAATCGTAGGGACTTAAAGAAGTTAACATTTTCATCATTTAATAAATCAAAACCGGAGTGATTGAGGTAACGAAGTTCATTAAATTCTTTATCTAAAAAATACAAAACACAGTTTTCGATTTTATAGTTTTTTCGAATGAATCCAAAAATTTCGGCCAATATGTTTTCTAAATTATTTTGTGAGTTTATGGTTTTAGCGAACTCATTCATCTTCTGGATTTCTGCTTTCGCTTTTTCTGATTTTTTTCGTTCTTCTTCGGTGAGTTGTAGTAATAGGGAATTTTGGATTGCTCCAGCAATTTGGTCACAAAATCCAGATATCCTTTGTAAAACTTCTCGGTTCACATCCATCGGTTTTTGGTAGGAGGTAAAATAAGCGATACCAATCACTTCGTTTTGGACAACAAGAGGAACAGCAATGAAAGAAGATAAACTTAGTTTTGAAAAAATTTGTTCGTCTAACTCTGATTCGTATTTTTTTGGAGGTCTTGGGACAAATAATGCTTTTTTACGCAGGTAGGTTTTATAAATGATCCCACCTCTTTCGTTTAATGGAACACGGAATGATTTTGCGAATGATAACTGTTCTTCTGTAGCATAGGTGGGAATTGATGTTTTATAAGTGTAAAGTTCTTTCTTTTTTGGATCAATGAGTTGTACGAGGGTTGCTTCAATTTCGAAACTTTTGAGAATGTAATCGAACATCTCATCGATAATTTGAGACAAACTTGATTCCGAATTGATTTTTTTTGTGAATTCATTAAGTTTCACAACTTCATTTTTAGCATTTTCCATTTGCAAACGAGCGTTATCTGCAATGAACTTCTCTCGGTTCATTTCCTCAACTAAAATGGAGTTTGTCACAGCGGTCGCAATGTTTTCAGCAGTATTTTCTACCAGTTGTAATTGTGCTTTAGAAAAACTAGATCCTTTTTGTTCACTAAAGATTGCAAGCATGGCAATGACTTTCCCTTGTGAGCTGAGTGGAATGATCATCCCTGGGTGTTTTCCAATGAGTTGGATGAATTTTTGATTGGATTCGTTTAGTCTCGATTCCCAAACTTTGGCAAATCGGAAAGGACGGTTCCTTTTATAGACATGATAAAACAATCCAGCGCTAACATCTAATGGAAAACTAAGACCACGGAATTTGTTTTCTAAATCTAATTTTGAGTTTTGCGAAACAACTGATTTATGATAATGGAGTTTTCCATTTTCCTCATCCACTAACAACAAAATCATGGAGTCACAAAAAACCTCTTCCTTTAAGTAATCAAATGCTTTGATTAATATGCTATCAAGTTCTAATGAGGTATTTAATGTTTTTGCAAATTCGTTTAGCCTTTCGATATTGGATTTTGAAATTTCCAATTCCTTGGTCCGTTCCACTACGATGTCTTCCAAACCATCTTTTAAAATATTTAGTTCTTTGTTTGAGATTTCCAAACTTTCTTTTAATTTTTCGATGGAAAGATAGGCTCTTGTGAATCCGTAAGAAAGGATGTATCCTTGGAACAAAATGAATCCCAAAAACCCAAAAGGAGTGATGTTCATCGTGTTGATGACATTGTTTTGGTATAAGATATCATGGACAACAGTTCCGAAAACAAAACTAAATCCAATTAATGAAAGACCGGCACCAACGGTGTCAGATCGGTATGCCATGATGATTGCAATTGTGATCCGAACACAGACTAAAATCAAAAAGATTTGGAAAAAATGGATTTGGGCCGTGAAAATAGAAACAGGCAAAAATAAAGAAACTAAAAACGGTGTGATTAAAATGTACAAAACGTACATGGTTTTTTTGCCAACGGTATTTGGAAAAACCAATCGATAAAAATAAGCAAAAACGATTGTGGCAATATAAATGGTAGCAAACTCAATGCAAATGAGGGCATCCATTGGTAGAAAAGGAAGGATGTCTAAAATGTTCCTCTCTCCAATTGTCAAAAGACGCATCACAATGAGTAAACTGAATAATGCGATGAATAAACTTGCTTTGTCTTGTCTTCGCATGAAAAACAAACCAAGGTGGTACAAAGCCCATAAAAAAATACTACCTGCAAGGAAAGAAGTGATTTGGTAACTGCGATTGACTTTGTCGTATAACTTACGTCTTTCGCCAAGTTCCATACTTTCCCAAAATCCACCTTTTGAGTAGTGGTAATTGGAGATTTCGTAAACGATTTCGGTTTCACCACTCACTGGTTCTAAATCAACTAAAACAGATTTATAAGAAGGTTCATAATAATTTGGGTTGATTCCAAAACTACCTTGTTCAATGACCAATTTACCGTTGATGTACAATCGGTACGCAGAAGAAAGATCCAAGTTGTGAAAGGCAAGGGTTGGTGGATTTTTTGGGAAAATGACTTTGAGTTTATATGTCGCATAACCAAATCCACCCAAGGTTTCACCAAACCAATCGACCCCTCGCCAATTCGATGGGACCACTTGGTAGATGAATTTTGGTTCTTTACCGAGTTCTTTTTCGATTTGGATGCCATTTAGGGTTTCTTTCCAATAGAATTCCCATTCTCCATCGAGATTGATGTTTCCATCTCTTAAAAAATCCCAATTTGATAAGTCGATGACTCCATTTTTTGCTATCGGTTTGTTTCGACTGACTTCTCCACAAGAATTGAATGCAATCAAAAGGCAAAAGAGAGAGAGCAAAATGGAACATTTCTTCATAGTTAGGCTAATCAGCCTATGAGGGAGAGAGGGAAATGAAAAGGAAAATTTAAGAATAACTGAGTTTTATTTGAGAAGATGAAAACTGTTTTTCTAAGGCTGTAACCATCACATCTAAAATTTCTTCTGTCTCATCTTTTGAATAAGAAACAATTTTTTCTTTTTTTTCAAAAGGATGAAATAAAATCGCAGAGTCCTTTCTTTTCGAAATGATTTGTTTCAGAAAATCAACATTCATTCGGAATCCACCCACACTGAACTCAATCGAACCATTTGAATTTAGTTCTTTCCCTAATGTTTCAGCTAACGACTGGTAATGGGTTTTCCAATCCGGAATTCGTAAGATGGGATCGATGCAGATCCGAACTGTCCATCCCACTTGGATTCCTTTTTGGATGGATTTGATCCTGGCATGTAAGGAAGGGGTGCCATGTTCAATGGTTTCGATTACTTTTTCTGGGCTGAGTGTCCAGGCAAGTATCACATTGGGGATTGGTGTTAGGTGTGATATAGATGGGAAATTGGTAGATTTGGTTCGGATTTCTAGGTTTAAATTGGGTTCTTCACTTGCAAATTGGATCCATTTTGATGTCGCAGGGAAAAAAGATTCTAAGGCTAATAAATCCGTGTCATACGACAATGCGAGATACAGTGAACCGTTTTGATTTAAAAAGGTTTTGGTTTCTATGAAAAAATCTTCCCAATTGACAAAGAGGACAAGATTGGCCGATGGGAACATACCTTGTAAGTAACAATATTCGCAATCATAAATACAATTAAGTGCTAATGTATTGTAATAAAAATGAGGATGCGAAAAATCAGGGGAAAAATCACTACCTCGGTATAAAAACTGATCTTTTTTTTCTGCCAATATGAGTTTGGGAGATTGTTTTTGGATCCTGAAATTTTGTGCATTCCGATTGAAATGATCTTTGTAATGGCGGATTGGAATTTTAACTGCATTCGGAAACTTTGTTAGAATTTCTTTTGTGCGAAAGTGATCCCAAATCCCTTCTTCAATATAAATATGAGAAAAGGACCTAAGCATGGAGTTTTTCTTTCCAACCAGCTAAGAATAGTTTCAAATCCGATTTTGATTTGATGGTTTGTGGGAAACCCATATCGGGAGGGGGAATTGGTGCATTTGGATTGCGAAGGTGGAAAAAACGTAATGATTTTTTTAAATCATGTTTCATGGTTTCCGTTAGGCGAAGGTTTGCAAGCCTACGGGAAATATCAGGCCAAATCTTTGTTTCCATTACATCTTCTTCCATCCAAGGAAGGGGAGTGTTCCATTCCTCAAACAGTGGATCCAAAATAGAACCCATCATTTCTTCCACTTGGTTTTCTTTGCAAAACCTTCCTTCTAAAAAATCAGAAATCTGTTTGCCGATGGCTATGTTTTCTAAGGGAAAATAAAGTGAAGCCGCCTCAAAAAATCCGGAACCTTCCATATCAACGAGTGAGATGGTCTCTAATTCTTTTTCTTGGATGACTTGGAATCGATTGTCTGTTTGCACTTTGCTTACGGGTCGGTCAAAGGTGGTTAGATTCGTTTCTTTTTTAAATGATGAGGATTGGATTCGTTCGGGATAATAATCCTTTTGGGAGGCAAAGTCTCTAATTTTATGGATCCAATAAAAATCACCAACATTTGTTTTTGCCATGTTTCCACCAGCAATGCCTAAATTCCAGATTTTCATTTGGTTTCTTGTTTCTTTGGAAAGTAAACTGGCAAACTCAGAAACGGCAAGTGCCATCGGGATTTTACCGGGACCCGAGATGATGATGTATGTCGATTCGTTTTGGTAAATGCGGAATTTGCCCGAATGGGAGAGAGGGGTTACCTTTGTTTTTTGGATCCAAGGTTTTGCTTCGGAAAGAAGTGCAAAAAACAATGATGGCATAGTCTAAACATCCAAGAGGGGGCTCCTGTGCAAAGAAAAGTTTTGTTTGCTATTTTTCTAATTCTTGGGTTTAGTTTGAATGCTGGAGGGAAAAAAATGTCATTTCATAATTTAAAATCAGTAACCATCCAAGGGAAGGAAGTCTCTTTGGGCGAATATAAAGGCCATCCAGTATTAGTTGTGAATGTTGCATCTAAGTGTGGTTATACGCCACAGTATGAGGGATTAGAGAAACTTCATTTAGAGTATAAAGACAAAGGGTTAAAGGTGATTGGGTTTCCTTCCAATGATTTTGGTGGGCAAGAACCAGGTTCGGAAGCACAAATTGCAGAGTTTTGCAAACTCAACTATGGTGTGAGTTTTGATTTGATGAAAAAAGTCAAAGTTTTAGGAAATGATAAGGACCCTGTTTACCAATTTCTCACAGAAAATGCAAAAGAGAAAGGTGATGTAAAATGGAATTTTGAAAAGTTCCTCATTGATAAAAATGGAAATGTGGTGAACCGGTTTCCTTCTGCAACAAAACCAGAGAGTAAGGAACTGAAAACAGCCATTGAAAGTCTTTTGTAAACTTTCTCTTTTATTTTCACTCTTTGTAGGTTACGGAGTATTTGGACAAGAAAGTCCAAATACCGTACGAATTGTTCGTTCTAAAACATTAGAGACTGTTTCCATTGAAGAGATTCTAAAAGAATTACCAAAAGTTGATGTTGTTGTTTTGGGGGAAGAACATGACAACAACGACTTACACCGTTTTTACGAAACTTTATTCCAGAAAGCTTTATCTGCAGCACCCATTAGTTTGTCTCTTGAAATGTTGGAAAAAGACCAACAAATGGTGGTCGACGAATACCTCATCGGATCCATTTCGGAATTTCAATTTTTATCTTCCATCGTCCATTGGAAAAATTTTAAATCTGATTACCTTCCACTCGTGAGTACCGCTAAGGAAAACCGGTGTGCGGTTGTCGCTGCCAATCCCCCGAGAAGGTATGTGAATTCCATTTCAAAAAAAGGCCTTTTGGCATACAGAGATTTTTCAAAGTCTGCTCTGTCATTTTTACCACAAGCGTACACTTTGGAAAAATTCCTTACTATTGAATACAAACAAAGGTTATCTGCTCTTTTCGGAAGTGCGGAACATAACTCACAACATACAATCAATGTAGAATTTATGATCCTTGGCCAAGCCACTTGGGACCAAGGGATGGCAGAGGCGATATCCGCAGAGATCCACAGGTCTGGCAAAAAAGTCTTTCACCTTAATGGAAGGTTCCACTCGGATCGGAATGGGGGAGTGGTGTCTCGGTTACGGGAAATGGGCCATTCTGTCCTTGTCCTTTCAGGTTTTCCCAAGGGAAAGGAAGAAGAGGCCGATTTTGCAAAAATCGCTGATTTTGTAATTTTAACAAACGACCGATAAGAATAGGGAGAACCTATGTCGGCACCGTCTCTAAAATACCTTTGTCCACATTGCCAAAAAGCATCCCGTTTGCCGGAGCCAACTCCAAAGGAAGGGAAGTTTCAGCTAACGTGCGCTCACTGTTCGGAAAAGGTAGTTTTACAATTTATCGACTATCGATTTGAGATTGTGCAAGTTATGCCAAGCGCAAAAGAAGAATCCAAACAATCTTACCAAAGTTTTAAAATTCCAGTTCCCACGATTTCAGGTTCAGCCAATGATACAAAACCAAAGAAAGCCTTTCAAACAAAGGTAAAACCATTTTTTGAAAAAAAGGTTGTTTGGGAAAAAGAACCAAAAAAAGAATTCTCAAATTCAAATCGGAATCCGTTTGGATTTTCAAAACGAAGTCCGATCCCAAAAAGGAATCCGTCACGGTTTTCGTATCTTAAGGTAACATTTACAATCACATCCATTTTACTTTTTTTATTCATTGTTAGCTTTTCTTATTTTGTAGCAGGAGTGTTAACAACTAAAAAGGAAGTCCCAATATACTTAGAGGCTCTGGCAAAAAACATTCCAACAAAGATTTTAGATCGGAATGGACAAGTGGTGAGTGAGATCTTTCAGAAGAGAACTTCCACCTTGCGTTTGCAAGACTATCCAGAGGATATGATCTCCATTTTACTGAATATTGAAGATCAAAAGTTTTTTTTCCATGGTGGGATCGACTATTCTGCCATCTTTCGGGCGTTTTTTAAAAACATCGTCAATTTAAGTTATAAACAAGGTGCTTCCACAATCACCCAACAGTTAGCTCGAATCATTTTAGATGACCGTCGGAAAAGTCTGAATCGAAAATGGAGAGAGGCCCAACTTGCATTTGCTCTCGAATCAGTGTTAACCAAAGAACAAATCCTTGAGACCTATATGAATCATGTGTATTTGGGACATGGTGCATTTGGATTTGGTGAAGGGATCAAGTTTTATTTTCAAAAAAATCCAATGGAGTTATCCAAAGAAGAGATGGTGTTACTTGCTTCTTTGCCTTCTGCTCCTAACAAGTATTCGCCGTTAAAAAACCCAGAAGATTCTTACACTCGTGTTCGAGCGATTTTGAATATGTTTCGTAACCGTGGGATTTATCCAAATTTAGATCGTGATAAATTTATCAGTTTGTATCATCATTTGTCTACACGTTCGCCAAATGAAACTGTGTTTGGCTCCCGTCATGACATCGCACCATATGTAACAGAACATGTTCGTGCGGTTCTTTCCTCTTTGGAAGGAGAAAAAAATATCTATGAAAGTGGCGGATATACAGTGGAAACCACTTTGGATCGAAATGCCCAAGAAGTGATTGGTCCCATTGTCAGGGAATATTTAGCAAAAAGTAAACGTTCGGGAAAAATCCAAAAAAAACGAGTTCGTTTGAAACAAGAATCATCTCTTGATCTGGCATTCCGCCAACGATTGGAGGAAGTATCTCTATTAAATGAATTGGTTTGGAACCCAGACCAATTGGAAGGTGATAAAGACCAAAGCATTGTCCAAGCGGCCATTGTTGGTATCCAACCAAACACAGGCCAGGTGTTATTCTTACATGGTGGAGATGAATTTAATTCACAAAACCAGTTTAATCGTGCAACTCAGATGCGTAGGCAAACGGGAAGCTCCATCAAAGCAGTGTTATATGCATCGGCAATTGACAGTGGATCCATTCACGCTGGCATGAAAATCCTAGATGCTCCTTTGTACTACCGAGGTGGTGGAGGAAAAGAATGGGCTCCTGAAAATTTGGGAGGAAGTTTTGATGGTGAGATTTCTCTCCGCACAGCCCTTGTGAAATCCAAAAATACAGCGGCAGTGCAAGTCGCAGAACGGCTCGGGAGTGCGGGCATTGAAAAGTATTTTACGAAGTTTTTTTTCCCGAATGATGCAGAGAAAAAAAATCGATACCGTGGTGATCTATCATTGGCACTTGGAACACTTGAAATTTCTCCTCTGGAAATGGCTTCCGCTTTTACTAGTTTTGTGAACCAAGGTACAATCAAACGTCCCTACCTCATCCAAAGGATCAAAAATGCGAAGGGTACTGTTCTTTATGAAGTTGGTGC
The DNA here is from genome assembly GCF_004769635.1 of Leptospira jelokensis. GTDB lineage: Bacteria > Spirochaetota > Leptospiria > Leptospirales > Leptospiraceae > Leptospira_A > Leptospira_A jelokensis. The sequence continues at coordinate 3,343 of NZ_RQGH01000026.1, read as the reverse complement.
CAGTGATGAATTCAAATTAAAATTACCAGAAGAACGACAGGTGATTCGTCCCGATACTGCGGAAGTGATGGTATCGTTACTTCGTGATAGTGGAAGGGCAAGTGGCGTACGAAACGGTGGTTATACGGGGGATCTAATTGGTAAAACTGGCACAACCAATGATTACAAAGATGCTTGGTTTGTCGGTGCAAGGCCTGACCTTTCCCTTGCCGTTTGGGTAGGCTATGACAATCCAAAATTTGGTATGGGACCAAGTGGACTCGGTGGTGCGGTCGCAGCTCCTCTTTGGGGAGAGATCCTTGCGACGATTGATAAAAAAAGTATCCTTCCTAAAACCCAATTTAGTTTGCCAGTCTATGCCAAACCGTATAAGGTTTGTACCTTAACGGGTAAACAGGCTGCACCCTCTTGTCCGAGTACTCAGGAATTGTATTTATCTGATTATCCACCAGAGGGACCGTGCACAGAAGATCATAAATCGAATGCTTCTGACCATAAAGATTTAATGAAAGGTTTGTATTAATTGGTTCCATTGAGAAATAAATTTTCCTATTTCACAAACTTACTAATGTTTGTTGGTGCCATTTCACTGGTTGGGACACTTCAGGAGGTAAGTGCAAGTGGATTTTATGAAGAAGCCTATGAGATGGAACAAACAAACACTTTGTTTGCCATCCCCTTATACGAAAAGGCTCTCAGCCAAAAACCAACGGGTAAATTACAAAAGGCAGTTGTATCCCGTTTGTTTTTTTTATATAAAAAACATTCCAAGTTATTAGATGCCTTGTTTTTGGGAAGTCGTTACCCCTCTCACATTCCTTCAAAAGATAGAACTTGGATTTGGAACCAACTTGCTGAAATCTATAAACCAATCTCTGTATCCGATTTATCTTCCACGTATGTGTTGGCGAGTAAGGCCAATTTGGAAAACATAAAAGATCTTTCGGATCATTTGAAACAGTTAAATCTTCCTAAGTTGTATGAATTTGCCTCCATCTTACTTTTAAAACGCAAACAATACAAAGTGATTCTTTCCCTTTACGAAGAATCTCCAAATATGTTCCTCACTCCCTTGTTTGTGGGAATCTCTGAATTCAAATTAGGAACCGAACAAGGAAAAGAGTTTTTAAAAAAAATACTGGCAGATTCTGAGAAAGAAAGATCCGATCAGGAAAAATCTGATATTTTGTATCTGATGGGAGTCCATTACAGACAATCCAATGAACACGAGTTATCTGCTCGTTATTTTCGGATGAGTGGTAGTTTTTTTGCAAAACCAAGGGCTGATTTGGAAGCTAGCAAATCATTGGTTTTACAAGGCAAACAGAAAGAAATGTGTTCCACGTTTAAATTTGGGTCCTCACCTTTTGATGAGATAGAAACCATTTTGTATTACCTTTGTTCCCCAACGGGTTACCAAAATCTAAAACCAATTTTGCCAAGTATTCGCATCCTAACTGAAAGGGAGGGGAATGAATTTTTACAAGTTTTGTTCCCTAAGGAAAGTTAATGGATTTCTTTCGTAGTGTTCGATTTTTATTACTGTTGTTCGGTGGAATTATTTATTCCACCTATCCATTGTTTGCTAATTTTTTAGTCACACCGGAAGAAACAATCCGTTTGGAATTTCCTTCCCATGTTCGAAATCAAATCCGTTTTTGCAAACAAAACCCCATGCAAGTTTATGGTAGGAATCCAATTGGTTCACAAAACATCTGTATTACTGTTTTGGAAGGGGAAGTCGCAATGGAATCTTTCTTTACAGAAGAAATGGAAGAAACATCGGAAACCCAATGGACTTTTTATGATCCCACAGGAAAACAAATCTTTCCTTTAGTGAGTTGGGAGGGAAGTGAGCCAATGGTGTTTGTTTCTCTTGTGCGTTCTAAACGTGGTCAATTTGGCGTGCAGTTACAGAGGAAAAAAGACGGTGCCTATTTTTTTTACCGAACGAAACTTGCAAATTGGGTGGTAATGTAGGTCTCAGCTTTTTACGAAAGCTTCGCGGGGTCGAAGACAAGCTTCATGACAAGAAACCTCCGACCTTTCAATTCTAAACTTCCTTCCATCGAAAGATCCGAATAAAAAAAGTTTCCAAATACCGTTCTTTCTGTTCCAAAATCGGTCGAATTCCGCTCAAAACGGTTGGCACGGAAGATTTCATAGAAAAAGAAGTCGATCCATATGCTAATTTTCGAATATTTGTTCGTTAATATGAGAAAGCGAAAGATCCGATTGGAAAATACAGTTTTTAAAAAGAAAACCTCCATCCTTGCGTTACTCCCAAAGTCTCTTGGCGTAGTTTTCTGGTTTTTGTTATCATTCGCCAATTGCACAGACCAAAAGGATTATTGTATGGAAAGCGTAAGAAGAAAAGGTGGGAGCTTGGAGGGTGATGCTGAATCGCTTTGCTTAGGTTATGTGGTTTTAGAGAATTCGGTAAGAATCAATGAAGAACGTGGACGTCCTTCATCCATTTATCGTTTTTGGGCAGATCAAAATTTAGTGGGTTGCCTCTATAAAACCATCGAAGAACGGAAGTGCGAAAAGAAATCGGAATACATCCCACATTTTGGGTATTAGGGGAAAGTGATGGAGCAGATTCGAACTGGTTTATGTTTGGTGTTAATTGTGGTTCTAACCAACTGTATGGTTGGTAAAAAGGAAGATGCGTGTAAATACTATCTGGATAGGGATTTTAAATCATACTGTGAACAACTATTTCTTTTATCGCCTACAATATTGAAAGAGGATAAAAATTTAGGACAAGCGATCGCTTCCAACATTGTGTTAGTCGGTTGCGCCACCTATCTCAAAAAGAAAAAGGAATGTGAAAGAGAAGAAAACCAGTATTTACCCGGCTTATATGGTGTGAATTTCAATATTGGAACTGCTAACTTTTTTATCAGAAAGGAGAAGGTTTGAAATTGGAATCTATCTCTTTGTATATTAAAAGAAATTTTAAATTTAGTTTTGATAAGGATCCTCATTTGATAAAAGGATTGTTTCTCTTCCTGTTGTTATTTTCTTTAAGTTGCTCGAATCAAAAAGAATATTGTGAAAGTCGTGCAGAATCAAAAGGAGGAGAAAAATACCAAGATTCAAAGTCAGCATGTGCCACGTATCTTGTGATGACGGAAATTGCAAATACATCTGAAGCACAAGGTAGATCTCCTTTTACTGCGAGAATCATTGCAAGTGAAGCATTCGCAACGTGCCTGATCAAAATAAGCGAAGAACGGAAGTGTGATCAAAAGTCAGAATACGTCCCACATTTTGGCGATTAGGGAATCTAGTGCGGTTATATGGAATATGATAAAACTATGATTGTAAAATAATGATT